>NZ_CP009458.1:0-1241359 GCF_000758305.1 Cedecea neteri
CAGCGAACAAAACATCATTGTGTGGATGGATCACCGCGCCATCACCCAGGCCGACAGAATTAACGCCCTGCACCACCGCGTGCTGGACTACGTGGGCGGGATTATTTCCCCGGAAATGCAGACGCCAAAATTGCTGTGGCTTAAACAGCACATGCCGAATACCTGGTCGAACGCGGCTACTATTTTGACCTGCCGGACTTCCTGACCTGGCGCGCCACCGGGGATGATACCCGCTCACTCTGTTCCACCGTTTGTAAATGGACCTACATGGGCCACGAAGACAAATGGGACAGCAGTTATTTCCGCCAGATTGGGCTGGAAGATTTGCTGGAGCACGATGCAGAAAAAATTGGCCGCTATGTGAAAACCATGGGCGAGCCTCTGGGCCACGGCCTGACGCAGCGCGCCGCAAGCGAGATGGGACTGATTGCCGGCACCGCCGTCAGCGTCTCGATTATTGATGCCCATGCCGGCACGCTCGGTACGCTCGGCGCCTGCGGTGTTTCAGGCGAAGTGGCAGATTTTGACCGCGCGTGGCGCTCATCGGCGGCACTTCTACGGGCATATGGCCATTTCAAAAGAAGCGCGCTTTATTAACGGCATTTGGGGGCCTTATTACTCCGCCGTGCTGCCGGGCTACTGGCTAAACGAAGGCGGCCAGTCGGCCACCGGGGCGCTTATCGACCATATTATTCAGTCTCACCCTTGCTATGAGACGCTGCTTGCCCAGGCGAAAACTCAGGGGCAAACCATTTATGAACTGCTGAACGCCCTGCTGCGTAAAATGGCCGGGGAGCCGGAAAACATCGCCTTCCTGACGAAGGATATGCACATCCTGCCCTACTTCCACGGCAACCGTTCCCGCGCGCCAATCCGACGCTAACCGGTGTCATCAGCGGCTGAAGCTTTCCCGCACGCCGGAAGATATGGCGCTGCAGTACCTGGCGACGATTCAGGCTATCGCGCTTGGTACCCGCCATATTATCGAAACCATGAACCACAGCGGCTACACCATCGACACCATCATGGCGAGCGGCGGCGGCACCAAAAACCCAATTTTCGTTCAGGAACACGCCAACGCCACCGGCTGCGCGATGTTGCTGCCGGAAGAGAGCGAGGCGATGCTGCTGGGCAGCGCGATGATGGGCACGGTGGCGGCGGGCGTGTTTGACTCCTTCCCGGAAGCGATGTCGGTCATGAGCCGCATTGGCAAAAACGGTCACACCGCAGACTAACCGCATCAAGCAGTACTACGACCGCAAATACAAAGTGTTCCACGAGATGTACCTCGACCACATGAAATACCGCCAGCTGATGCAGGAGGAAGCATGAGTGCCTCCTGGCAGCAGGCCGTAAACGCATGGGAAACCTGTAGTCGCGAACTTGCAGCTCTGGAACAGCACTTGAGCGAGCCGCAGTGGCTCGCCTTGCTGGCCGAACTGAGAAACTGCAAAGGCAAGATTGGGTCACCGGCGTCGGCACTTCCGGCATCGCCGCGAGGAAAATTGCCCATATGCTGGCCTGCGTCGAACACCCGGCCATTTATCTCAGCGCGACGGACGCGGCGCATGGCGATCTGGCTTTTTACGTGCGGACGATCTGATGATCATGCTTTCCCGGGGTGGGAATTCCGACGAACTGACGCGCCTGTTGCCGGGCATCGCGGCCAGAAACGTCCCGCTCATTAGCGTGACCGAAAACCCGGATTCGGCCATCGCCCAGTCGGCAAGGTTGGTGATTTCTACCGGCGTGAAGCAGGAAATGGATCCGCTGAATATGCTGGCGACCACGTCGATAATCCTGGCGCTGGCGATTTTTGATGCCGCCTGCGCCTGCCTGATGAGCGAGAGCGGTTATTCGAAAGAGACGCTGCTCGCCGTTCATCCCGGTGGGGATGTCGGGCTGACGTTAAGCCAGCAGAAATAAAAAAGGCTCCCGCCTGGGAGCCTTTCAACATTTCAGCTTAACGATTATGCGTAAACCGGGAAGCGGGAACAGATATCCAGCACTTTACCTTTGACGCGCTCGATAACCGCTTCGTCATTGATGTTGTCCAGAACGTCACACATCCAGCCAGCCAGTTCTTTCACTTCCGCTTCTTTAAAGCCACGGCGAGTCACAGCCGGAGAACCGATACGGATACCGGAGGTCACGAACGGGCTCTTCGGATCGTTTGGTACGCTGTTTTTGTTCACGGTGATGTTGGCACGGCCCAGGGCAGCGTCAGCTTCTTTACCGGTCAGGTTTTTATCAACCAGATCCAGCAGGAACAGGTGGTTTTCAGTGCCACCGGAAACCACTTTGTAGCCACGGTTCAGGAACACTTCCACCATCGCTTTGGCGTTTTTAGCAACCTGCTGCTGGTAAACCTTGAACTCAGGCTCCATTGCTTCTTTCAACGCAACGGCTTTAGCCGCGATAACGTGCATCAGCGGGCCGCCCTGCGCGCTTGGGAATACGGCAGAGTTCAGTTTCTTGTAGAGATCTTCGTCGCCGCCCTTCGCCAGGATCAGGCCGCCGCGTGGACCCGCCAGGGTTTTGTGGGTGGTGGTGGTCACAACGTGAGCGTGTGGTACCGGGTTCGGATAAACGTCTGCGGCAATCAGGCCCGCAACGTGCGCCATATCAACGAACAGGTAAGCGCCGATGCTGTCTGCGATTTCGCGCATCTTCGCCCAGTCAACCACGCCGGAGTAGGCAGAGAAGCCGCCGATGATCATCTTCGGCTTGTGCTCTTTAGCCTGCTTCGCCATGTCTTCGTAGTCAATTTTACCGGACTCATCGATACCGTAAGGAATGATGTTGTACAGTTTGCCAGAGAAGTTAACCGGGAACCGTGAGTCAGGTGGCCGCCCTGCGCGCCAGGTTCATGCCCAGCACGGTATCGCCCGGCTGCAGCAGCGCGGTGTATACCGCGAAGTTAGCCTGGGAACCGGAGTGTGGCTGCACGTTCGCATAGTCTGCACCAAACAGCTCTTTCGCACGGTCGATAGCCAGCTGCTCAACGATGTCCACATACTCGCAACCGCCGTAGTAGCGCTTGCCTGGGTAACCTTCAGCATATTTGTTTGTCAGCTGAGAACCCTGAGCCTGCATCACGCGCGGGCTGGTGTAGTTTTCGGAGGCGATCAGTTCAATGTGCTCTTCCTGACGTACTTTCTCTTGCTCCATGGCCTGCCACAGTTCGGCATCGTAATCGGCAATGTTCATTTCACGCTTTAACATTCGCATCTCCTGACTCAGCTAACGGTAAAAATTTTACTGCAATGAGGGGGCCCATTTGGGCGACGGGCAACAGTGTAAACCGAAACCCTTTCGGGTGATAGGGCTTGACAGAGGTTTTTACGCAAACGATTACCCAGGCATGAAATAAGGCTTCCATGCAATAAAGTCTGCCTCTTTTTGCCGGATATTTCTTCATCAGCGCTATGCGTATTTTTCATGTTCTGTGAACTCAGTCGTTAACAACAATAACCCATTTACAACATAAGGCCATTTCTATAAGATGCATTTAAAATGCAATTTATACATTACGCCGTTTATGGAGACCGCCATGCTAGACGCACAAACCATCGCCGTTGTTAAGTCGACCATCCCTCTGCTGGCCGCAACCGGGCCTAAACTTACCGCCCATTTTTATGAGCGCATGTTCAGCCACAACCCGGAGCTGAAGAGATCTTTAACATGAGCAATCAGCGCAACGGTGACCAGCGCGAAGCGCTGTTCAACGCCATTTGCGCGTATGCTTCCAACATCGAAAATCTGGCTGCCCTCTTGCCAGCGGTAGAGAAAATCGCCCAGAAGCACACCACCTTCCAGATCAAGCCAGAGCAATACAACATCGTGGGCAGCCATCTGCTGGCCACGTTAGACGAGCTGTTCAGCCCGGGCAGGAAGTGCTGGACGCCTGGGGAAAAGCCTACGGCGTTCTGGCGCAGGTCTTTATTAACCGCGAGTCAGAAATTTACCAGGATAACGCCGCTAAGCAGGGTGGCTGGGAAGGTACGCGTCCCTTCACTATCGTAGAGAAAAAAGAGCAAAGTTCACTGATCACCAGCTTCGAACTTGTCCCGCTGGACGGCGGCCCGGTGGCGGATTATCAGCCGGGGCAATATCTCGGCGTCTGGCTGAAGCTGTTGGTTTCCCGCATCAGGAAATTCGTCAGTACTCTTTGACCCGCCAGCCGAACGGAAAAAGCTACCGCATTGCCGTGAAGCGTGAAGAGAAAGGTATGGTCTCAAACTGGCTGCATAATCATGCTCAGGCTGGCGATCGGGTGCATCTGGCTTCACCGGCAGGCGACTTCTTTATGGACGTCAACTCCGGCACGCCGGTGACGCTGATTTCCGCAGGCGTCGGCCAGACGCCGATGCTCTCGATGCTGGACACGCTGGCGAACAGCGGCCACCAGGCGCAGGTCAACTGGCTGCACGCCGCCGAACACGGGGATGTACACGCCTTTAGCGAAGAAGTGGCCGAACTTGGCGCGAAGCTGCCGAAATTTGAAAGCCACGTCTGGTACCGTGAACCCTCCGCAGAGGATCGTGCCCTGCCGCGCTTTAATCGCGAAGGACTGATGAATTTGCTGGAAATCGAAGGGAAGTTAAGCGACCCGGCGATGCAGTTCTATCTTTGCGGCCCGATCAACTTTATGCGTTTTGCGGCGGAACAGTTAGTGAAGATTGGCGTGAATAAAGACAGCATTCACTACGAGTGCTTTGGCCCGCACAAGGTGATGTAGTTTAGTACGATTTCCCCTCACCCCAACCCTCTCCCCAAAGGGGCGAGGGAGTAAAGGCAATGTCCGCCTGGGTGAGGGTAAAAACTTAAATCAAATCGCCGCGTCATCTTCTTCGCCGGTACGAATACGCACCACGCGTGCTACATCAAACACGAAAATCTTACCGTCACCAATCTTGCCTGTCTGGGCCGTGCGGATAATGGTGTCCACGCAGGTATCAACGATATCGTCGGTCACCACAATTTCAATTTTTACTTTTGGCAGGAAGTCCACCATGTACTCGCACCGCGGTACAGCTCGGTATGCCCTTTCTGACGGCCAAAGCCTTTCACTTCCGTCACCGTCATGCCGGTAATGCCTACTTCAGCCAGCGCTTCGCGCACATCATCCAGTTTGAAAGGTTTAATAATCGCATCAATTTTTTTCATGGTATTACCGGTGTCCCCGCGCGGCGTTTTGTACTGTTAGTAATCGGTTGCTCACACTACCACAGCCTACTCTTTAAAGTCATTGGCCTCGAGTTCATGCCTGGCCAGTAATTTATAGAATTCGGTTCGGTTACGCCCCGCCATGCGCGCGGCATGGGTGACATTTCCTTTGGTAATTTGCAGCAGCTTACGCAAATAGTTTAGCTCGAACTGGTTACGCGCTTCGACAAATGTCGGCAAGGCGGTGTTTTCGCCTTCCAGCGCCTGCTCCACCAGCGCTTCGCCAATCACCGGGGCTGAGGTCAGCGCCACGCACTGCTCAATCACGTTCACCAGCTGGCGCACGTTGCCTGGCCAGCTTGCGGTCATCAGCCGCTTCATGGCGTCGGTGGAGAAACTCCGAACGAAAGGTTTGTGCCTGTCGGCGGACTGGCGTAACAAATGATTCGCCAGCAGCGGAATATCTTCGGCGCGTTCATGCAGCGCAGGAATTTTCAGGTTCACAACGTTGAGGCGGTAGAAGAGATCTTCACGAAACTCCCCGCGCTCCATGGCTTTCGGCAAGTCCCGGTGCGTGGCGGAGATAATCCGCACGTCAATGTCCAGATCGCGGTTGCTGCCCAGCGGGCGAACTTTCCGCTCCTGCAAAACGCGCAGCAGCTTAACCTGGAGCGGGATTGGCATATCGCCGATTTCATCGAGGAACAGCGTTCCACCTTCCGCCGCCTGGAACAGCCCTTCACGGCTGCTGACCGCGCCGGTAAAGGCCCCGCGAGCGTGACCAAACAGCTCGGATTCCAGCAGTTGCTCAGGCAGCGCGCCACAGTTAATCGCAATAAACGCTTTTTTGCTGCGAGGGCTGGCGTTATGTATTGCCTGAGCCAGAATCTCTTTCCCGGTGCCGCTTTGGCCGTTAATCAACACGCTGACGTCCGACTGCGCCACCATGCGCGCCTGCTCGAGCAAACGCTGCATAATCGGGCTGCGGGTCACAATGGTGTCGCGCCACATATCATCGCCAGCGATGATCGTGTGCTCAAGCGCATTGTTGATGGCCTGATAAAGCGCATCTCTGTCCACCGGCTTGGTGAGGAAGCTGAATACACCCTGCTGGGTTGCCGCCACGGCATCAGGGATAGAGCCGTGCGCAGTCAGAATGATCACCGGCATCCCCGGCTGGCCTTTTTGGATCTCCGCGAACAGCGCCATGCCGTCCATTTCGTCCATTCTGAGATCGCTTATCACCAGATCGATTTTCTCTCGCGCCAGGACTTTCAGTCCCTCAGCCCCGCTTTCAGCCGTGGTGACCGTATACCCCTCGCTCGACAGGCGCATTCCCAGCAGTTTTAACAGGCCGGGATCATCATCCACTAAGAGTAAGCGCGCGGGTTTCCTTTGCGTCATGGTTTTGCCTCCGGCTGCGATTTGTTTGGCGTACCGCTATCGTCGTCGTCGTTATCTTCCGAACTATGTGTGTCAGGCACCAGATTACTTCCCGGCTTGCGGCTGGAAAGCTGACGCTCAATATCAGTCAGATTTTCCAGCTTGCGTGTTGTGAGATCGAGCTGGCCACGCAAGCGCTGCTGCTGTTCCCGCAGCGTATCCAGCTCGCCGTCCGTTGACTGCTGCAGCTTGCTATAGCGCGTGCGCTCATCCGAAAGCTTGAGCTGTGACAACTGCCCGTCACGCCAAATCTCAAACAGGGAACGTACCTGTACAGGCACTTCGCTGGTCATGGTGTCGAGCTGGGTCATGTAACGGCGGCGCTCGGTCGGGGTAATTTTAGCCGTGGACAGCAAAATGCCGCGCTTAAATGTGTCCTGCCAGGTTTCTGCTGGCCACTGGCGAGCTTCTGCACGGGCTTCTGCCGGTGGCAGGCGCTGCGCGCAATCCATACCGCGCAGCCAGTAAAGCGGGTTACTGCTAACGTCATGTCCCGTCAGCGCCCATATTTCGGTGCAGTCCGTGGACAGGTAATCAGGAATTTGTTGTTCCGGGATATGTGGTTTGTGGGCTTCATCCAGGCTGCTGGACACGCTTGATGGTGCGCATCCTGTCAACAATGTCGCACCGGCCAGCGCCCCGGATACCCAGCCAATAAGGCGAGCCAAAGACCCGCGGCGTGGTTCACGCAATAAAAGTACTTTCATCGTTTTAATCATTCTCAGGGAAAACCGGTAATTCGATACGGAAGCATACTTCCGCGCTGTTAGCGTTAATCAGGCTAAGTTTTCCGTGCATACGGCGAATGCAATCCCTGGCGATACTTAACCCCAGGCCACTTCCCTTGACGGAACCCTTCCGCTGGTGGCTGCCCTGGAAGAAAGGCTCAAAAATCATCTCTTGTTCCGTGGCCGGAATCGGCTCGCCTGTGTTCGCGACCTCAATGTAAAGCATCGCACCCACCTGCGAACTCCGGAGGTAAATGGTACCGGATTCACTGCCGTAGTGCACCGCATTGGAGTAGAGATTATCCAGTACGCTCATCAGCAGCGTCGGCTCTGCGAGGCAAGCTTTCGGGCTTAATTGCATCTCGGTATGCATCATTTTAGCCCTTGCCGGGAGGCTGTGGGCAGAGATAACCATTTCCACGATCGGAGCCACCTCGACCCTTTCCAGGGTTACCACGCCGTCTGCCAGCTTGCGGTTATAGTCCAACAGCTGTTCAATCAGCTTTTGCAGGTGGCGACTGCTGTTGTCCAGGATGGCGACGACCTCTTTCTGGTCAGAATTGAGCGGCCCGGCAACCTGGTCAGCAAGCAGTTCCGTCCCCTCTCTCATACTGGCGAGCGGGGTTTTTAACTCATGAGAAAGATGGCGGAGAAACTCGTGGCGCTGGGATTCAAGCCAGGACAGGCGTTCGCTGAGCCAGACAATACGCTGCCCAACGGAGCGCAGTTCGCGTGGCCCTTTAAATACTTCGCTGTTGCCGAGAGAGCGCCCTTCCCCCAGCCGGTTGATCATCCGTTCGATGCCTTTAACCGGGCCGATAATCATGCGGGTGAAGATGATGACCAGCCCCAGGCTGAGCAGAAACAGCACCAGGGCCTGCCAACCGAAGAACTGGCCTCGTTCGGCAATTTCCTGCTGCAGCTGCTGTCCGCGAGAGAACACCACCGTTCGCGTGGCCTGCACCATTTCAGCATTGGTTGAGGCGAACTGCTCAAGTTGATTTGCAGCCGCTGCTTCCGGCCCGCTGTTTTTACATTTCAGTTCAGCCAGATCGCTTAAAGACTGGCTGAGCGATTGGTAGAGTTTCGGATCGGGTAATACGGAGGCGTGGGCTTCAAGCATTTGAGCATAGCGCTGACGCTGCCCCTGATACAGCTGAGCAAGGCGCGAGTCATCAAGCACGCAGTACTGGCGGTAGCTACGCTCCATTTCCAGCGCGACATTGGTCATCGCTTCGCTGCGGCGGGCATCGGTTAGCGTGGTGCGGTTAGTCAACGCGGCCTGAGCGCTCAGGGCGTTAAGACTTTGCCACGCCTGCCACGCAAGCACCAGCAGCGGTACGAGCACCAGTAAAAAGGCCATCATGACAAGCTGGCGCAAAGATCGGGGGAAAAAATGCCACTGGTTCAATAGCTTCATCTCACATTACCTGTATGACACGATGCTAGCCGCGATTGCGCGTGGTGGAAAGGTGCGATTCCCGGAAACAACAAAGGCAGGGTCAAAAACCCTGCCTTTGTTTAGGAATTAGGCGGCGCCTTACTCAACGTTTCGCCCGGAGCATGATAAGCCGCAAGGCATTTATCAAAAAATCGGACGGCAGGCACCTTTTTGTGCGTCATTCGGCGGTTTATGTAGTCTGTCTGAAAAGACGCTGACATAAGAGATTGAATGAGCCACTGAGTCTTATTAAGCAGATATCGTGCCAATATTGCGAGAAACTATTTAATCCATTGTTTTTATTATAGTTAATGACAATAGACAGAAGATATATTATGCGTAATTTTTGTTCTGAGTGTCGCCATTTCACAACACTCTTAAACCATCTCAATCACCCCATTAAAAATCAATGAGTTAAATGTCTCTTTTTGGCGACACATTAAAAACAAGAGTGTCGGGGTTTAGTGACAAAAAAAGCCCCTCACCCTGGCCCTCTCCCCAAAGGGGAGAGGGAACTGGATCGGAGCCTGTCTGGTATTTCCTACCCTATGAAAGCAAGGAACTGGATCGGAGCCTGTCTGCTATTTCCTACCCTATGAAAGCAAGGGATTGGATCGGAGCCTTTCCCCTATTTTCCCCCTCTCCCTTTTAGGGAGAGGGTCGGGGTGAGGGTAATCAGCCCAGTTGCTTACGCGCGTTACGGAAAATACGCATCCACGGGCTGTCTTCGCCCCACTCTGCCGGGTGCCAGGAATTACTCACGGTGCGGAACACGCGCTCAGGGTGCGGCATCATGATGGTGACGCGCCCGCTTTCGTTGCTCACCGCAGTGATCCCGTTCGGTGAACCGTTCGGGTTAGCCGGGTAGGTTTCGGTCACGTTCGCGAAGTTATCCACGAAGCGCAGCGCCACCAGCCCTTTGCTTTCAAGCGCGGCGAGATGAGCGGCATCACGCACTTCCACACGACCTTCGCCGTGAGAAACCGCGATAGGCATATGGGAACCGGCCATGCCCTGCAGCAGCAGCGACGGGCTGGAGGTCACCTCAACCAGGCTGAAGCGCGCTTCAAAGCGATCGGACTGGTTACGCACGAAGCGCGGCCACAAATCACTGCCTGGGATCAGCTCACGCAGGTTAGACATCATCTGGCAGCCGTTACAAACGCCAAGCGCCAGGGTTTCCGGGCGATGGAAGAAAGTTTCAAACTCATCGCGCACGCGAGCGTTGAACAGAATGGACTTCGCCCAGCCCTCACCCGCGCCCAGCACGTCACCATAAGAGAAGCCGCCGCACGCCACCAGCGTGTGGAAGCTTTCCAGCCCGGTACGGCCCGCCAGCAGGTCGCTCATATGCACGTCGATGGCGTCAAAGCCCGCACGGTGGAAGGCAGCCGCCATCTCAACGTGGGAGTTAACGCCCTGCTCACGCAGGATGGCCACTTTAGGACGCGCGCCCGTCGCGATAAACGGCGCCGCAATATCTTCTTTGATATCGAAGCTCAGCTTCACGTTCAGGCCAGGATCGTTATCGTTCGCCTTGGCGTTGTGCTCTTCATCCGCGCAGTCTGGATTGTCGCGCAGGCGCTGCATCTGCCAGGTGGTTTCTGCCCACCACATACGCAGCGTGGTGCGGCTTTCGCTGAACACCGCGTGTCCGTCAGCGCTAATGGTGAAGCGGTCACCTTCGACAGCTTTACCGAGGTAATGCACGCAGTCTGCCAGGCCGTGCTTAGCCAGCAGCGCCTCAACGGCCTCGCGATCTTCCGCGCGAACCTGGATCACGCCGCCCAGCTCTTCGTTAAACAATGCGGCCAGGCGATCGTTGCCGAGACCGGCAATATCAACCTCAACGCCGCAGTGGCCGGTAAAGGCCATTTCAGCCAGGGTCACCAGCAGCCCGCCGTCGGAGCGGTCGTGCCAGGCCAGCAGTTTGCGATCCGCCACCAGCGCCTGCATCGCGTCCCAGAAGCCTTTCAACTGCTCAACGCTGCGAACATCCGCAGGCTTGTCGCCCAGCTGGCGGTATACCTGAGACAGAGCGGTCGCGCCCAGCGCATTATGGCCTTTACCTAAATCGATCAGCAGCAGGGCGTTGTCTTCGGTGCTCAGCTGCGGCGTCACGGTGCCACGCACGTCTTCCACGCGGGCAAACGCAGTGATCACCAGCGACAGCGGAGAAGTCATCTCGCGCTGCTCGTTACCTTCCTGCCAGCGGGTTTTCATCGACATAGAGTCTTTGCCCACCGGAATGGTGATCCCCAGCGCCGGGCAAAGCTCTTCGCCCACGGCTTTAACCGCTTCATACAGACCGGCGTCTTCGCCAGGATGACCGGCTGCGGCCATCCAGTTTGCGGACAGCTTAATGCGCTTCAGCGAGCCAATTTGGGTCGCGGCGATGTTGGTTAAGGCTTCGCCCACGGCCAGACGGCCGGATGCCGCGAAGTCCAACAACGCTACTGGCGCACGTTCACCGATAGACATCGCTTCACCGTAGTAGCTGTCCAGGCTGGCGGTAGTCACCGCGCAGTTGGCGACAGGGATTTGCCACGGGCCAACCATCTGATCGCGGGACACCATACCGGTTACCGTGCGGTCGCCGATGGTCACGAGGAAGGTTTTTTCAGCCACTGTTGGCAAGTGCAGAACGCGTTTCACCGCATCGGCAATAGAAATTTCGCTGCTGTTGAAGGCATCGCCTTTGGCTTTCAGCGTCTCGACGTTGCGCTCCATCTTCGGCGTTTTGCCCAGCAGCACGTCCAGCGGCATGTCGATAGGCTGGTTATCAAAGTGGCTGTCGTTGAGCGTCAGGTGCTGTTCGGTGGTAGCTTCACCGATCACCGCATACGGCGCGCGCTCGCGGCGGCAAAGTTCATCAAACAGCGGCAGCTGCTCTGGCGCAACGGCCAGTACATAGCGCTCCTGAGATTCGTTACACCAGACTTCGAGCGGGCTCATACCCGGTTCGTCGTTAAGAATATCGCGCAGCTCGAAGCGGCCACCACGTCCACCGTCGCTGACCAGCTCAGGCATGGCGTTGGACAGGCCACCCGCGCCAACGTCGTGGATAAACAGGATTGGGTTGTCGTCGCCCATCTGCCAGCAGCGGTCGATCACTTCCTGGCAGCGGCGTTCCATTTCCGGGTTGTCGCGCTGCACGGAAGCAAAATCTAAATCCGCATCGGACTGGCCGGAAGCCATCGACGAAGCCGCCCCGCCGCCCAGGCCAATGTTCATTGCCGGGCCGCCCAGCACAATCAGCTTGGCGCCAGGGGTGATTTCGCCCTTCTGGACGTGGTCGGCACGGATGTTGCCGATCCCGCCCGCGAGCATGATAGGTTTGTGGTAGCCGCGCAGCTCCACGCCATTGTGGCTGTTCACCTGCTCTTCGTAAGTACGGAAGTAGCCGGTCAGCGCTGGACGGCCAAATTCGTTGTTAAACGCCGCCCCGCCCAGAGGGCCTTCGGTCATGATATCCAGCGCGGTAACGATGCGGTCTGGCTTACCGAAATCCTGCTCCCACGGCTGTTCGAAGCCCGGAATACGCAGGTTAGACACGGAGAAGCCCACCAGGCCCGCTTTTGGCTTGGCACCGCGTCCGGTCGCGCCTTCGTCGCGAATTTCACCGCCGGAGCCGGTTGCCGCGCCAGGCCACGGAGAGATGGCCGTCGGGTGGTTGTGGGTTTCAACCTTCATCAGGATATGCGCGTCTTCCTGGTGGAAGTCATAGCGCCCCGCTTCACGATCGGCGAAGAAGCGGCCGACGGCGGAACCTTCCATCACCGCGGCGTTGTCTTTATAGGCAGACAGCACGTAATCCGGCGTTTTCTCGAAGGTATTTTTGATCATTTTGAACAGCGATTTTGGCTGTTTCTGCCCGTCAATAATCCAGTCGGCGTTAAAGATCTTATGGCGGCAGTGCTCGGAGTTCGCCTGAGCAAACATGTACAGTTCGATGTCGTTCGGGTTACGACCAAGCTTGTTGAACGCATCCTGCAGGTAGTCGATTTCGTCTTCCGCCAGCGCCAGGCCAAGGCGAATGTTCGCTTCTACCAGCGCATCGCGCCCTTTCCCGAGCAGATCAACGCTCTGCACCGGAGCCGGTTGCTGCTGGGTAAACAGCTGCTGCGCATCGTTCAGAGAGGTAAACACGCTCTCCATCATGCGGTCGTGCAGCAGGGCTGCCACGTCCTGCAACTGCTCAGCAGTCAGCGTACTGCCGGAAACGTACCAGGCCACGCCGCGCTCAAGGCGCTTAATCTGCGGCAGGTCACAGTTGTGGGCGATATCGGTAGCTTTAGAAGACCAGGGGGAGATGGTGCCAGGGCGCGGGGTCACTAACAGCAGGGAGCCTTCCGGCGCATGCTCTGCGAGGGTTGGACCATACTTCAACAGCCGCTGCAGGCGGGCAAGCTCGTCGGCGTTCAGCGGTGCCTCGAGGTCGGCAAAATGAACATACTCGGCATAAATATCGCTTACCGGGAGGTTAGCATCGTTGAAACGGGCCAGGAGTTTGTTAATACGAAATGCCGAAAGAGCAGGCGAACCACGCAGAATTTCCATCATTAAAGATCTCTCGTCTTCAGGGCGAAGGGGGGAAAACGGGCGTCATTATAGAGAATCCTCCGCCGCGACGAAACCGTTTGCGTAGAAATAACAGCAGAAGTTTTTATTGCACGAAAAGTAAACGATATATTCTTAAAAGTTGCTTACTGGCGTTTTCTTACGCAAAATGCGCCTCATTCACTGACGGGGTTCAGACAAATCATGGTTATTGTTGGCTAAGGCTCATCCTGCTGCAGAATGTTATCTATTTGAAAAGAATAAAGATTAATTATCTGCTTATCGGTATCGTCACCTTGTTGCTGGCAGTGGCTTTATGGCCCTCCATTCCAGGTTTCAATCAAGCCGAAAACCGTATCGCCGCGATCAAAGCGCGGGGGGTTTTGCGCGTCAGTACCATTTCATCGCCGCTCACCTGGACGATGATTAACGGCAAGGCAACGGGTCTCGATTACGAGCTCGCGAAACAGTTTGCAGACTACCTGGGCGTAAAGCTATTAGTGGTCGTGCGGCCAAACATTAATGCACTGTTTGATGACCTGGATAATGACAACGCCGACCTGCTCGCCGCAGGCCTGGTGTACAACTCTCGCCGCAGCAGCGATTACCAAGCGGGACCAACCTATTATTCAGTTTCACAGCAGATGGTCTACCGCGTGGGTAGCCCGCGCCCTAAATCTCTCGGCGGCGTCAAACCTTCACAACTGGTGCTCTCTTCCGGCCAGGCCGTGGTGAGCGATCTGCAAAAGTTAAAAGAGAGTCAGTACCCCGACCTGAGCTGGAGCATCGACGCCAAACAAACCAGCAACCAGCTCTTACAGCAGGTGGTGGATGGCAATATCGCATTTACCGTCTCGGACTCCATCGCCATCAGCCTTTTCCAGCGCGTACATCCTCAACTGGCCGTTGCTCTGGACGTCACCGATGAACAGCCGGTGACCTGGTTCTCCAAACGCGATGGCGACGACAGCATGAGCGCCGCGCTGCTCGATTTCTATAATCAGATCAGCAGTGACGGGACGCTGGCAAGGGTTGAGGAAAAATACCTGGGGCATATCGGCGATTTTGATTACGTCGATACCCGAACCTTCCTGAATGCGGTGGATGCCGTTTTGCCGGAACTCCAGCCACTGTTTGAAAAGTACTCCGATGACATTGACTGGCCGCTGCTGGCCGCGATTTCCTATCAGGAATCCCACTGGGATACCCACGCGACTTCGCCGACGGGCGTGCGCGGGTTAATGATGCTGACAAAAAATACGGCCCAAAGCCTCGGCATCACCGACAGGCTGGACGCCGAACAGAGCATCAGCGGCGGCAGCCGGTATCTGAAAGATATGATGAGCAAAGTACCGGCCACGGTACCGGAATACGAGCGCATCTGGTTCGCGCTGGCGGCCTATAACATGGGCTATGCCCACATGCTGGATGCCCGCCAGCTGACGGCCAAACAGAAAGGCAACCCGGACAGCTGGGCCGATGTGAAAACACGTCTGCCGTTGCTGAGCCTGAAGCCTTATTACAGCAAAACAACCTATGGATATGCTCGTGGACACGAGGCTTACGCGTACGTGGAGAACATTCGCAAGTATCAGCTAAGTCTGGAAGGGTATTTGCAGGAGAAACAGAAGAAGGCGCTCCAGGCAGACAAGTTTGCCGAGGCTTACCCTGCGGTTGCCCCGGTTGAACTGGCTAGTCCGTCTTACGGGCCTTTTCCTTTAGGGCCTTTTTCTCCAGGCGACGAGCGCGAAAAAAATCGCTCAGCATGGCTGAGCACTCTGTCGCGAGCACCCCTTCACTGACCTGCACCTGATGGTTCATGCCGGGGTGGCCGAGCACGTCCATCAGCGAGCCTATCGCCCCGGTTTTAGCGTCACGCGCCCCAAACACTAAATGGCCAATGCGGCTATGCACCATCGCGCCTGCGCACATGACGCAGGGTTCAAGCGTGACGTAGAGCGTGGTATCCAACAGACGGTAATTTTGCAGTACCAGCCCGCCCTGGCGCAGCGCCATGATCTCCGCGTGCGCCGTAGGATCGTGGCGACCTATCGGGCGATTCCAGCCTTCACCTATGACCTGATTATTGTGTACCAGCACCGCACCGACGGGCACTTCCCCTTCATCCCAGGCTCGCTGAGCGAGGGTCAGAGCGTGGCGCATCCAGTGTTCATGGGTAAATTCTGTGTCTGACACAATGCTCTCCGCGGCAAAAGTGGGCGGCGCATTATACACACCGCTTAACGGATTCAAAACGCCTCACTCGAGCTGCTGCAGCTCTCCCTGAGGCGTGACGCGCCAGCGGTGCTCGCAGAAATACAGCAAGGGATTATCCTGATGGCTGTCGCTATAGCCGCTGTAGAGCCGCAGCGGCGCGCCGAGATGCTGCTCCAGCTGAACCACTTTTTCATGACCGAGACAGCGCAGGGTCAGGATCCACCCGCCGTGAGCCCGTGCAATCTGGCTGGCAATCACCTTCACTTCCGGCAACCACGGAGTATCAAAGTAGACTTTCTCCACCAGCGGCTGCGGCGAGCCGGTAATCAGCCAGACGTCAGCATCCGGGCTGTGCAGGTAATCCGTGAGGCGCTGCTGGACGACGGGGAATGCCCTCACCTTCTGCCGAAACCAGGCGACAAATTCGCTTTGCAGCCGCTGAAGCCGGGTCTCGCTGCGCCCAAACGTAATGCCCCATAACAGCAGGCTCATTGGCTGACGGGCTGCGCTCCCTTTGATCAGCATCATGCCGCCAATCAACGGCAGCAAGATAATAACCAACGGCACGTTAAGCGGCAGGCGGCGCAGGAGATAAAACAGGAAGCTGCCGAACATGTCCTGCTGATGCAAGGTGCCATCCAGGTCAAAAAAGATGACGCGGCGCGGGTGATGAGGTGTCAATTCAGGCTCCTTTAGGACTCGCGTTCACAAAACGACGCAAACTAAAGCCTAACAGATAGCCTCGTGGTTTTCCGCGCGCCTTCCTGGCTGGCAGGTTGAACACAACAGAATATTTAATTCGGCAACATTGCTCTATAATGGAATTTATAATTCGCTCAGATGCTTACCAGAGTAAGTCGTTATCAGAAGTGCCGCCCCGGAGGTGAAATGAACTGTTTACTGCGCATTCGAAGCCGTTACGCCATGCTTGCCCAGAGTGACCGCAAGCTGGCCGACTTTTTGCTCGCTGAGCCCGAACGCGCACGCCATCTCAGTTCACAACAGCTGGCGGAAGAAGCCGGGGTCAGCCAGTCCAGCGTCGTCAAATTCGCGCAGAAACTGGGGTTCAAGGGCTTTCCTGCGATGAAACTGGCCATCAGTGAAGCGCTGGCGAGCGGCCAGAATCCTAACTCCGTCCCGGTTCACAACCAAATTTTAGGTGACGATCCGCTGAGGCTTGTTGGGGAAAAATTGATCAAAGAGAATATCGCGGCGATGCACGCCACGCTGGATATTAATGCGGAAGAGAAATTGCTGGCGAGCGTTTCGCTGCTGCGCAATGCGCGGCGCGTGCTGCTGGTTGGAATAGGCGCATCAGGCCTGGTAGCGAAGAATTTTTCGTGGAAGTTAATGAAGATTGGTATTCACGCCGTCGCCGAGCAGGATATGCATGCCCTGCTGGCAACCGTGCAGGCGATGACGCCGGAAGACGTGCTGCTAGCCATTTCTTATTCGGGCGAGCGCCGTGAGATCAATCTGGCAGCCGATGAAGCGTTGAACGCCGGGGCGAAAATCCTCGCCATTACCGGTTTTACGCCCAACGCCCTACAGCAGCGCGCCAGTCTGTGCCTGTATACCATCGCGGAAGAACAGGCCACGCGCAGCGCCGCTATCTCCTCTACCAGCGCCCAAATGATGCTCACCGACCTGCTGTTTATGGCCCTGGTGCAACAGGACCTGGAAAACGCGCCGGAGCGGATCCGCCAGAGCGAGGCGCTGGTGAAGAAGCTTGTTTAGGGTTTCGCATTTGCCGGAAATTTTTTATACAGCGTAGAGACGCCGACATCATAAATAATTGCCACCTGCTGCCTTGTTTCTCCGGCCGCAATTAACCTCCCGGCCTGCGCCCATTGCTTTGCCGACAGTTTAGGCCGCCGCCCGCCAATTCGCCCTTCCGCTCTGGCCGCGGCCAGTCCAGCCCGGGTTCTTTCGACGATAAGCTCGCGCTCCATCTCGGCTAACGCGCCCATCACGTGAAAGAAAAATCGCCCCATTGGCGTAGAGGTATCAATGCTGTCCGTTAGGCTGCGGAAGTTAATCCCGCGCGAACGCAGTTCCTCAATAAGCGAAACAAGGTGGCGCATGCTGCGCCCCAGCCTGTCCAGCTTCCAGACGACCAACGTGTCGCCTTCGCTGAGCGTCCTGAGCACTTTTTTTAACCCTGGCCTGTCCGCCGTTTTACCGCTGATTTTATCCTCAAAAATCAGCTCACATCCTGCACACTCCAGCGCATTTTTCTGTAGCGCGGTGTTTTGGTCATTTGTTGACACCCTGACGTAGCCTACCAGCATGACGTTTTGCCTCATAAAAGGCTGGAAGCATGCCACGGCGCGGCAGGATGTGCATTTTCTTAAAGGTTGGTTTGGGGGATGGGTCTGCGAGTTTGTCTACCAATGGATGGCAGAAGCTTTCTTCCGGGCTTATTTTACAGTGGGGATACAATGTAGTTGCTAATGGTGTAGTCAGTGTAACTTTCCCTATTCCATTTCCAACTTCTTTCTTTTGTATATCAGGTAATCATGGATTTCTAAATACGACAGCTGGCCCAGCGATTGTAGTAAAAACAAGCGCAGGGATGGACCGAAATAAAGTTACACTGTTAGTAACCAACAGCTTTGCAACGATTAATACTGTTGATGGTTGGGGATGCTTCTGGATTGCTCTGGGGTGCTAAAATGAAATATATATACAGTAAATCACAAAATGCATTTTATCCTTTCTCTCTCCGTGAATTATATGAATTAACGGGTACCTGGCCTTCCGATGGTGTAGAGGTCTCTATGGAGGTTTTCGAAACTTATACATCAACGCCTCCAGTTGGTAAGCACAGAGTCACTGGAGTTGATGGATTGCCTGCATGGGAGGATATCCCATTGCCGACCAAAGAGCAGGTAGTCAGCATGATGGAAAATGAGAAAAAATCCAAAATTAATTATGCCAATGATTTTATCAATAATAAGCAATGGCAAGGAAAAGCCGCTGTTGGACGTTTAAATAATGATGGGTTGTTGCAGTACAATATATGGTTAGACTACCTGGATGCACTGGAAGCCATTGATACTTCCAGCGCACCAGATATTGAATGGCCTACGCCGCCGGTTTATCCGGCCAGCTAACATCAGGGGCGGTGGAGGTGTCTGTCGCTTTCACCGCTTTGATATAGTCCATCCAGGCAATAAGTTTTTCTTTATCAGAATCGCTGATAATACCGAGGGCAAGCTCAGTTCGCCAATCGGCTGTGACATTGTTTGCATCACTGAGCAATGTTTGCCGTTTTAGTTCCGCATCAGAAATATCACCTGCTTTCTTCGCAACGACATCGGTTACCCATTTTTCGCCGTCCCATTTATCATACGGTGATGTAGGGGCTGTGAAGGTCATACACTCGGGACAATCCCCCAGTGTCGTCACTTGAACTTGTTGCATTGTCTCTGTGTTATAAACGGTTCGACCTCTATGGTCGGATATATATTCCCATGATGTAAGATCAGTAGTACGGCAAATAGCAAAGCCGCTTTTACTTTCTCCCGGCGCGTCAATGCACGAATTTGCAGGAATACCGACACCCGCGCAGAGGTATTCAATGGATGAAGAAAGGTATTCGCGGCTCCCACCATCATAGTTAAATACTGTGACATTACCGGCAACCGTTGCGATCAGCTTTTGATTCAATTCAACTTTCGACATTATGCGGCCCTCACTATGTAATTAAAGGCCACGTTGCGCGGCCGAATAGATCCTGCATAACGATATAGCGCCGTCGCCCTAATATCTGGATCAATTGCTAACCGTCCCCAGGCAACATTCCTGCTCATCGTTTCAATTGTTTCAGACTCCCAAAAATCATGAGAAATATCTTGATCGCAGTACCATGCATTACCTGTTCCGGCTCCATCGTTACCAAAAAGCTGCCCGTTAATTTTTGTTGCCTGTTGAGTGGACGACACGGCTCTACCAGTATCAATCCCTCTCCCATCATCCCAACCACGAATAAACTCCCCACGTAAATCAGGAAGCACAAGCGCTGGGTATACCTGTGCAAGCTTTGGATATTGAGCTGCTGAAAATGCCGCACCATTACATTTCAACCATCCTATAGGTGCTGCCGACAATGCCCACGGCACAGGCACACCCACTGGTAGAGCACTCCCATCCCCCAAACCAAGGTTTGAGAGAGCCGAAGAAATCGCGGCGGCACCATCGGCCTTAATATCCGCAAACGGATTCTGGCGGCTGAGATATTGCTTCCCGAAGCCGGTGGTTAACTTCGCGAGGAAAGCGGCGATATCACCGTCGTCCAGCACATCCTGCCCGCTTTTATCGCTGACGAACTGGGCCAGCGCGGCGGCAATAAATGACGTCTGGCGCAGCGCTTTGTTCACCTGAGCGCTGCTGGCTTTACCGCCGGCAAAGCCGCTTAACAGCGCGGGCAAATTTTCCCATTCATTTTGCGGCGTGACGTTGGCGTCAGGCCGGGTTGCAAAAGGTTTAAACTGATTTGTAGCCATTAGAGTTTCCTCTCCCATGCGCCGTCGTCAAAACCGGCGATATAGTGATTGTTGATATCAAAGCCAAAGAATTTGCCGCCCTGCGACGGCGCTTCCACTGACGGGGTCTGAATGTCTCCCGCCCAGACGCCCGCCGCTTTCACCGTCAGGTATCCCTGTTTGATGGCCGCGAGAAGCTCGAGGGACACGTCAGCAATGTCCGTTTCTGGCAGAACCCAGACAGAAATGGTCATGTCCTGGTTGTCGACGATTTGCATTCGCAGCCCTGCCCCTGCCGTGGCGGCGTCCAGAATCGCGGGCAGCGTGTCGTTCTGCCCGTCCCAGTTGTTCATCGCGATTTTTGCCTTGAGGATGATGCGGTAGGTTTCATCGCTCAGTGAGGTGTAGCCTGCATCGGGATCGTAAGGTCCCTGCCACACGCCCTGGTCGTAGCCCAGGGCATCGGTGTCCCAGCTAAAATAGACGCCGGAAATCGGCTGGCTAACGACGCGGCTTCGCCCAATCCACAACCCCAGCGCATCAAGCTGCACCCCAACCGCAGCGTCGATATCAAATGCGTTGATCAGGCTTTCGGTGGTCGTTGCGGTTTCAGTAAAAGGGCGGGTACTCAGATCAACATGGGCAAAAAACAGGGGCTTGCTGGCGTGGTAGCTGGTGATGCGCCCGGTATATTTACTCATGAGCTCACCGTGATATTGATGTTGTCCACGCTGCAGGAGGCGGCCTCGTTGTAACCGATATTGACGTTAGCCGCCGCGACCGCAGAGGTGGATTTGCCGATTAGCAAGTCGGTGATGTCGTAATACCGCGCTTTCCCGCCGCTGACCACGCCGAGGTTGGCCGGGGAGTAAATGCGGCTCAGCAGCACGCTATCGCCAATGCCCAGGCCGTTGATATAGTCGGCAATCGCCTGCTTCATCTGCTCGCCGATTTGCGACGTATAGCCGGTGAACACTTTCAGCACGATGTCGACGTAAATCGGTACATTGGCGGACCGTGAGAAAGCAATACTGTGGGGATTGCCGTAGAGATCGGGCACCACAATGGACGTTGCGCCAAAGGTTGCCACGCCCTGGCCTTTTTTGCCCCTGATCGTCTGGGCAATGTCCGTCACATCCCCGCCGTCCACAATCGCAGCGATGGAATGCGGAGGCAGGCCATTGGCGTTGACGGCGCCGGTATCATTTTCGTAGAGCTTGTGGCGGGTTACGCCTGCGATGTTGGCAATCGCCCCCTCGACCGCCTCAAACGGCGTGAGCGCAGGCAAAGCAACGCTCTGCGACTGCCGGATGCGTAATTCAGCATCGCTTTCCGCCGCCACGCCCGGCGTAGCAGCCTGAGGGTTTGTGACCGCAGCCCAGCCGCGCGTTGGGGTGCCCATAATGGTAATAGATCCCGCAGGTGCCGCCATTACGCCGCTGCTGGCACAGGTTGCGGTGGCGATGACTGAGCCATCAACGCCTATCGACACCACCTCAGGCAAAAACCACGTCACCCCGCTGCCATCTCTCACAGAACCACGGGTTATGGTCGTGCCAGGAATGCCAGTGAGCAGCAGATCAACCGTCGAGAAGGTCGCCGCCCGCCTGACAATGCCATTGATCTTAACGTTGCTCGATAACGCCCGTCCCATCGCCGTCGCAGGGGAAAAGCTGTTGTAGGCAGCAATCGCCGCGTTGTTGGCGTCGTGAATGGCCAGCGCCATCAGCGAGATGAGCTGTCCGTCTTTGCTGTCCGGCTCCAGATACGCATCGGTGCCGTAGATTTGCCTGAACGCATCCATCAAAGTCCCTAACAGGCTTTGATAATCAGGCGCGGTTATCCCCTGGGCCGTTACCGTTGCCGATAACCCCAGCGTTTCAGAATTGAGGGCCATTTATGCCTCGCTGTTTAAAGTGGTGGGACCGTAAACGGTGTCGATGGTGGCGTTAAAGGTGACGGTACGTTTTTCAGTACGCGCGGCGGTGACCTCCAGCACGGACTTAACGCCCATGGTCTGGCTGACGCGGTCAATCAGCATTAATACCCAGGTGTCGTCCTGCTGTTTGCCAAGCACGGACTGGCGGTAAGGCGTGCCGGTCCGGTTATCCAGAAACCACTCGCCCTGCCACAGCTTGAGCCGGGTGCTCACCGCCTGAGCCACGCATTCCGGCGAGTTTTCCAGGAAGGTGTTTTCTCCCTGGCCAAAGGTGTAATCCCCGTCGCTGCTTTCTCTGCGGTATTTCATACCGGACCTCCCGTGTTTGCACCGCCGGACTGCACGCCGCCGTGGCGGTGCTTCGTCAGGCTTATCCCACTGGCCGAGACATCCCCGCTCACGGTCACGCTGCCTTTGATATTGACCTCCCCGGTCAGGTCAATGCTGGCCGCTGTCGCGGTAAGTTTTCCCGGCGTAGCGAGCGTGATGCTGTGGCTGTTGGGATCCAGCTCAACAAAGGCTTTGCCGTCTTCGCTGCGTAGCTGAACCGCCGTGGGGCTGATGCCGCTGATTTTTTTCGCCTGTGACTGAGGGCCGGGCAGCACGAAAGCGTCAGACAACGAGTGCTGCCGGGCATCAACCGGCTCCTGAATGCCTCCGCTTTGCCACCAAAAATCGATGGCGCGATCGGCGAATATAACCAGGCATTCATCTCCCGCTTTAAGCGGAAACGTCAGCGAGCAGCCTCCGCCATGCGGGAAAATAACTGGCACATCCACCAGCAGCGGGTAGGCGACTGAAGCGACTGTTCCATCGCGGCCCATTTTTGCCCCACGGATAGCGGGGGCTACTTCACAGGTAACAGATTGCGGATCAAAAGACTGAATAATGCCGGGTAATGCGACCCGAAGATCGTTGCTTAATGCGGCCCGGCTGGCCGCAAGCGTATCGGCCAGCTCACCGCTGAGAGCCGAAGTCGTCAGAGCCATGATTCCTCCAGGGATAAAAAAACCCGCAAAGGCGGGTCTGGCTTTTATTTATTAGAGGCGGAATGTTTTTTCCACGCCTCTCCCACATCCTCAACGTACTGGCCTGCCGGGAAGCACATCATGGTCATATACCATTGATCCCCCCGGGTATCCCCGTTGTAGGTAATGCCATAAATATCGTACACGCCGTCCGGCGAGGGCCGGATATAGTCATCCTCAGCAGTCAACGCAGGCTTATAGAGCGTGTTTTGATCTAACTTCAGCTGGCCGTGGAGCAGGATTGTGGGGTTAATCAGGCATTTCAGGGTTACACCCGCATCCGTTGACGTTTGCGGCCGCCCAATCAGTCCACTCTGGCTATTAAGACTCACGGGCGGGTGCGCTTTTTCAGCTGCGTTGAAATAGTCCAGCCGGTCATTCGACAGCTTCCAGGTGGCCTTGCACAGCTTACCGATTTGATCGAGATAGCTGCTGACTTTGCCGTGGAAGGTATACCCTCTGGGAAACTTCGTTTCAGGAAAAGGCGGCAACCTGCCGGGCAGAACGCCAAAAGGTTTCAGCGCGCCAGCCGCAAACTGGTACATGTCATATACCGTGTAGCCTTTAGCAAGCGTGGCGCTAAGCACTGCGGACATCAGCGCCTCATGGCCATCAATGGCCTGAATTAAAATCCAGTCGTCAGGAGTATCCTCTCGCCCCGTCATCCAGATGCGAATGTCGCCGCTGAAGATCACCCCAAAGTTCATGCCGTCTCGCGGCCCCCACTCGACAGGTTCGACAACCCGAATTTTTCCCACTTCGCTGCTGCTTACCACCGGTTCTAATCCGTTGTAGCCCGCAATCAGCCGGATTTTGCTGTACTCCTTCTGGGCAATACGATTCACGTTGTCCGGCGCGAGATTATAGATTTTCACCTCGGCCGTTTTGGGTGAGCTGCCGGCATGCCAGTCGATTTTAAACGTCACCTTAAAACCAGAGAGCGCAATGCCACTACCGTCTTCCTTCAGAAGCTGGAGCTCAAAGTGGCGAGACCAGTTTTGACTCATCTCCTCCCCCTTAATCTGCCGTCACGAAGTAAAGATGGCTGCCGCGCCCGAGATCGGTTTTGCTCGGGTAATCCTGAGCCTCATTATCACAGCCGATCCATAGGCCTCCGCCAAACCCAAGCCAGGTATATGGCGCCAATAAATCAGCACCAGCCACCAGCGGGATCCCGCTCACGATGGGCTGGTTGTCCGCATCGAGAATATCCAGAACCCAGCCTGCAGCATCCCGGTAAAGCAGCCGCATGCGCAGGGTCTGCCCGGCAAGTTGGATCGTAAATACCTGGTTATCCGCGCTGAGGGGAATTTCTGCAATTGACATGGTCTCTCCTCATTTTTTTTCAGGCTGAAGCGGCGTAATTTTGCCCGCCCCCATGGGAGTGGTAACCACTTTTTCGCCCTTATCGCCGACCGAAGCTGTAGTTACCCCTTCATCCATCGCCGTTTTAGGCGCTGCCGGGCGCGCTTCCGTGGCCGTCATTAATACTTCAGCCAGCACCAGCTTGCAGCCAAGAATGTTTTCCGATTTGACGCCGGTCGTCACATTCAACGTTTTGATCAGCATATTGTCGTAGGAACGACGGCGGGTGATGACCCTAAAGGGCTCTGCTTTTGTCTGTAGATCAAGCAACTGCTGGTAAATTTGTGCCGGGCTGGGGCCCGCGCTTAGCCAGGAGCCGAGCGCGGTCGTATTGGCAAAGTCAACCAGTGAACCGCCTGCCTTAAAGAGGCAATCAATCGTTACCTCGCCGGGCTCGGCCCAGGCATGGTCGCTGATGTTTGGGCCAAACTCGACGGGATGAGAGGCGATTTTCAGCGTGTCCGAATGGAGTTCGCTAATCACCACATCCGGCACCAGAAAACCCGAGAAGCTCGTGCGCGGCTGAAAGTAAGCACCAAAAATATCCATTAGCTCATGCTCCTTTCGTACTGCTGCGCCAGTTGAGAATGAACGTTGAACAAACGCTCAGATGTCTCGGTCGCCGCCAGATGAGGTTCAGAGACGCCATTCACGACGATATGGGTATTGCTGTTAATCGTCGGGGAATGCGTAGTGCTGTTGTTCGCCGTGGAGAAATCGCCAGAGGTCGCCAGGCGTTCATTGCTGGCAACCCCGGCGGGAAGTAACATTGAGACAGGATCGGGTTGGCTGAGATTATCGATCGCCACAGGAAGCCGACGACGAGTGTCTTTCTTTTCCTGGCTGTTAAACCATTCTTTGAAAGCTGACGCCCCTGCAACGGCCTTTTCGTCGAGAAAATTGAACGTACCATTAACCATTTTATAAGCTGGAGATTGGGTCACGCTACTGACCACTAGCTCTTTGCCGATGGTCATTGCCTCAGACCACTTTCCTTCTTTAAGCGCATTTATCAGCTTGCCCACCTGCCTGAACATCTCTTCCAGCGCTTTAAATTCCCCCATCAACCCTTCAAAAATCGTGCTGATAGACCATTTACTGAAATCAATGCCCAGCAAATCACCGAGCGAGCTTCCAAGCGCCTTTATCGTATTTGAAACGCCGTCGATCATGGCGGAGGCCAACTCAAGAACGGGTTTCCACGCCCCCCAGTTAATCAGGCTTTCGCCTCCATCTCGCCACTTCATGTAATCGTCATAAAGCAGGCCGATTGACGTTGCCAGCGCCAGGACTAAACCAATGGGGGAAGCCATGAATGCCGTATTCAGTCCATACCAAATCGCAATCATGCCTGCCACTGTGGCAATCACGGTTTGTGTAGAACCATCAAGCATTTGCCACCATTCAATCAACTGGGTAACCCAACCGATTGTGCCGTTGATGGCGCTGCCAACAACGTTCGCTATGCCACCCAACACACTTAAGATGCTGTTAACGGTAGGTTCGATTTTAGGAAAACTGACCAGGATTGTATTTGTCAGCGTCTCAAAGGGCTGCGCCAGATTTTGTGCCAGGCCACTGCCCGCCTTCTCACGCAAAATATCAAACACGGTTTCCAGACGATAAAGCGAAACCTGATATCGTTCAGATTGTTTAGCCGCCGTGTCGGCATCAAAATTCAGGTTGCCTGCAATCTGGTGATATTCCTCAGCATAAAAAGGAACCAGTTCAGGCGTGGCCGCAGCCTGCCGCGTGGCATAGCCTTCGGCACGATAATCCTTGAGGTTAACGCCATCAAGTTTTGCTGAAATACTGTCGATCCGAAGATCTTTTGTTAACCCATCAAAGAACGTTCCCAGCGATTCAATGAAGGAGCCCATTTTTTCTGTGGCTCCGGGGAGTTTTTCGATTAATTTATTGAGGACATCAGCAGATAAAGGACTAGCGCTCATTTTCCTCTCTCCAGCGTGCGACACAGGCCTTATTCTCGGCCTGCATCTCAAGGTAATCATTCATCAGCGCAATGTCGTAGAGATCCACCGCGCCGCTTTTCAGATCCAGCCAACTGAGGCCGAAGACCTCCGCCGGGCGAAGAATGTAATCTTCCCCGCCCGAGAGCGTCTCCAGCATCAGGCCGCCGACGGAGCCGGGTTTTCGCTGCCGGGGAGTTCTTGCAAAAAATTTCCCAGCGAGTCGGCCACCACCCGGGCCACCAGCTGCAGCAGCGTCATCAGGTCTATATCGTCAAAGGACAATGCGCCCTGACTAAAGACCGGCACCCAGCCCTTCATGTGTTCACGCGTCACGACCGACAGGCAAGGGTACAAAATGGTGTTGCAGTCCTCATCGCTGAGATCGGCAAGGGTGCGGGCAATTTTTGGCAGCACGGTTTCGAGGGCGTTACCGCCCTCCTTACCCTGTAAGCTGCGAAAATCACCCACAACGCCCGCCAGAACCGGCAGTAGTTTGCGCGCAACGCTGAGCTGCTCAAAAACGCCGAGCTTGCCAATGCGGTAGTTCACCGCTTTCAGGGTAATTTCCATGGTTTAGAACTCCCCGAGCAGCTGATCGATTTTGCCGCAGTCAAACTTCCAGTCCATGGTGCCCGCCTCTTTGCCGTTGGCATTGGCCGGTAGCTGTGAAAATGCTACGTCACGAGCGGTGACCAGATCGCCGGAGGAAGTGTTGCGCACGACAATTGTGTTCTTACCCCACAGTGCCGAGGAGAGCGTTTGGGCGTTGTAGGCCAGCATCAGCTTTTTATTCACCGGGGAGGTTTTCATCAGCGTCACGGTGATGGAGCCGTTTTTGGCCGGAGAGAGGTTATGCATCACCTCACCGTCAATGCCGACGGTCATGGTGTTTTTTGTGGTCGCCATTTCCACTTTGATCCCGGTGTCGCCGTTCGCACTGCCCGCGCCCAAATCAATCACGCCGGTTGGCCCTACAAGAGAAGCCGTAACATCCATAAAAGAATAAGTACCCATTTAAATCTCCTTAACGAACAACATTGATTTCGACGTCGGCGAAGTGCACGGCACCCGCCAGTTTGCAGGCCACCTGAATCACCGGCGCTTTACGCGCTTCGCGGTCCGACTGCGCCTGAGTGGCAACGGCAGGGGCGTAGACGTAGTAGCCTTTGGTTAGCGTGTCGCCGGAGGCCAGTTGGCCAATATCGGCGCCATTCCAGACACCCGGTGCGACCAGACCATTGGTGACCGCCTGCGCCATAGAGTGCTCAACGTTGCTCAGCAGACGGGTCACACCGGCATCGGTTTGCGGGATTTTGGTGGTGCTGGTGTAAAGCAGATTGTAGAGGTTGGTCTGCACATAGTTTTGCAGCCAGTCCAGGCCGTGGCGCTCGTCGATGAAGCTGCCGTTGCTCATCACGCCTTCCTGAATAATGGCGGTGTCGTTGTTGTAATTCACAAAGACGTTGGCATTTTTCGCGGACAGGGCATTGATTTGCGTTTGGGTCAGCGTTTCTGCGGCAATACCCGGCTCCTGCTTGAATTTCAGAGTAATGGTGGTGTTATTGCCGTTGAAGTTAACGGTAAACGCGCGGCCAAACAGAGAGGCAGCCGCAAACGGCGTAGCGCTGGAGTACTGACCAAAAGTGCGAGCAAACTTAGCCGCTTTCAGTTTGCTGAAGATATCGGTGCTGTCGTTGGCATCCAGCACTTTCGCACTAGCAGAGGTGTGGCCAAAGATACGGGAGACACCGTCACCTTCAATGACCGCCGCCACAGCCAGCACGGCTTCATCGGTAATGGTGTCGTCTGCAATCACCAGACCATACCAGTCGGTCGAGTGTGCACTCAGCGCGGAGACGCATTCGGCGATGGTTTCGCCTGCTTTGCCCTCCCCGCCTTCTTTTACCCAGCGCCCGATATACAGGTCGGCGGGCTGCGGGGACTGCTGGTAGTAGAGGCTGGCGGCTTTGTATTCCGGCGCTTCCAGACCAAAGTCGGCGGCCACGCCGCTCAGGCTGGAATAAGCACGCATACGCTCTTTGGCGTCAATAACGTTGCTCGCGCCTACGACCAGCAGTGCACCATAGTTACGGGACTGCGCCGCACGCGGCGCCATATTCACTGTCACGCTGACAATGTTAGATACAGGTAAACCCTGTGACATAGCTTACTCTCCAATGATTTTTACTGCGGATGAAAGGATGGAACGAATACCGTAGCGCCGGGCAATACTGCGCTTGAGCGCCACGGTGAGGGTGTAGCGGCGTAGCCACTGGTTATTGATAAATTCAGGGTCCGGCGTGATGTCGCCGCACTGCATAAACGTCAGGCCCAGCCGGTTCAGCTCAGCATTGTTTTGCGGCACGTTCAGGCCGTCACGAAAAAGAGCGGCAACAGCCTGAGCGCCAGGACCATAAAAGCCACAGGTCACGTCAACAGACTCGGTGCTTTGAAGTACGCTTTGATCGCTGTCCTGCGAGTGGAAGAAAGGCGTTTCCGCCTGCTTCACGTTGGTAAAAAAGTCACACCAGGTAATGCCAGCTTCCGGCGTGGCGGGCGGCGGATCGCTCCACTTCGCCATCACCATTTCCGGCGGCAGGCCCGATACTCCGACTATCCAGCCGATGAGCTCGGCATCAAGTGCATCGTCGTAATGTGGCGATGCCCCCAGCGGCGTCAGAAAGCCCGGACGCGTGGTGTCATTCATTGATTTCTCCAAAGAAAAACCGCCCGAAGGCGGTTGAGGTCAGGCTTACAGTCCTTTAGCCTGCAGACGAGCAACGTGGTCGACGTACAGCTTGACCGGGTCGCTGTTGCTGGCCACCACGCCAGCAAGCTGGTTGATGGCATCGACGTGATCCATCGAATAGTCGGAGCCAATCACCTTGCCCAGGTGGCTGCTGTAGCGGCCGACCAGGCCATCGTTCTGGAAACGCTCGTTGGTAAACAGGATGGAAAACGCCAGCATCGCCACATGCAGCGGATCGAGGTTGTTCGCCCCCTGGTTCAGCGGGTTGTAGTCGATAATCCCGCTCCACGAGTAGTAGTAGACGCCGTTATCCAGCTCTTTGCCCTGGCCGCCCCATTGCGAAGGCAGCCCCTGCGGATACTTCTTGTTAAAGGCAGCCACGCCTTCGCTGGTCAACGCATCCAGAGCATCCACGCCGGATTGCGGCAGCCGGGGTGCCCCCGCCAAAGCAGAAAGCAGCTGGCCGAAAGCCGACAGGGCCGCATTGGCGATAGACTCTGGCAGGCGGCCTGGCTTCAGCGCCAGACGAACAAGGTCTGCCACTTCGGAGCCGTGGTTAACGCCGTTCACCGAAGTGACGGAGGCAATAAGTTCAGGATGGGTCGCCGCGGCATAACGACAGGCCAGCGGCCCCTGGCTGTGACCAATCAGGTTAACTTTTGCCGCACCGGTTTCGGCCCGAACTTTACGGATAAACTCCAGCAGCTGCTCGCCGCGCATTTCATTGCTGTTTAGCGCGGAAATCGTGGCGATGTAGACCTTCGCCCCAGCCTTCTCCAGCGCCTCTTTGATGCCGTAGAAGTAGGAATAGATCCCGCCAATTTTGTCGAAACCGAACAGACCGTGGACCAGAACAATCGGGTACTTCAGGGATGTAGACATAGGAATGACCTCTTTGACGTAGGAATAAAAAAGCCTCGAAAATTCGAGGCTCAGTTCAGGCACTGATTGCGGATGTACTCCTGCAGCCCCGCCAGCTGCTTGTTGCTCGTTTCTATTCGCTCCCGGAGACGGAAATAATCCCGTTGAGCGGCGTCAGTAAGTCCGGGGGTGGCAGCATCATCCAGCCTGGAGGCGGCGGTGGAGCCAGGCACGGCCTGGCAGGTAGCGTTGACGCGCAGCCGCTTAGTGCCAGCAGCCACATCACGCTGCAGATTTTCAATGGTGAACCGGGCATGGGCTAACTCCTCGCTATAATGGGCATCCAGTTCAGCTATTGCCTGCTGGCGCCGGACAAGGTTTTGCAGCTCATTTTTTTGCTGAGCCAGCTGCTGCAGGGCTGTCTCAGCCCTTTGTTTTTGCAAGGTATACCGTTGCTGAAACCACCAGCTGCTGGCGATAAGCAGCGCAAAAACCGTCAGCACAATCGTGGTTACCGGTTTCATTTCTCCGGCCCCGGCCAGGTACAAAGCTGGTATTCCACCTCTCGGCGGTTGATCAGCCCCTGCCATTGTTTCCCACCCGCCCAAATCCATTTTTTCAGGCCAGCGCAGGCCTGCTCGTAATCACCGGCATTTAACGTTCTTAGCACGGAGGAGCGCAGAAAAGCGGCTGTGCCGACGTTGTAGGTAAAGCTGATCAAAGCGGCTCGTTGGTACTCACTAACCGGGACGGTGACTGCCCTTGAGACAACCTGAGCCGCAGGGCGAAGATCCCGATCGAGCCAGCGCCTGCACTCAGACAAGGTGTATGTTTTATCGGGAATAATGTCTTTGCCGGTATGGCCGTAACAAACGGTCAGCACTCCGGCAACATCGTAATAAGGCGTGTAGCTCACGCCTTCCAGCTCGGGCAATAGCGAACCTGCAATTGTCAGAGCGCCCGCCCCTGACAATCCGAGTAATGTTTTTCTGAGTCCGGGAGAAAGAGCCATCAGTTACCTGCCTTTTTCAGTACCTCGCTGACTGCCCTGATAATCTCAATCTGCTCGGCTCGGTTTAGGGTTTGCAAGTCATCCACCAGCGTCTGGAGGATGCGGGTGCGTTTTTGATCTTCGAGATGCTGCCGGTGGGCATCCAGCCTGCCTCCCAGCCACGAAGCCAGTGAAATCAGTACGCTAAGCAGCCCGAATATCATGTAGACCATATCCTGTGTCGTGATACCCAGACCGGCGGCAAGCGCCGCCAGCCACGCAAAAGACTGCGTGACCAGATTTGCGGGTTGGTCGTTCATGGAAGAACCTTCGGTTGAGGTGTCGAACTGCCGTTGGGGTAAAGAAGCGGCGTGGTGCTAAATCAGCGGAAGAGATTTTCCGCGTCGGGTTTGTTTGCCGGTCGCTTCCGGTAAGCCGGATTCGTTGCGAGGCGCGGCCTGATAAACGCTTTTTTGCCTGGCGTCTAACTTCTGGCGCAGTCGCTGATGATGTTCTGCCTGCTGGATGATTTGCAGGCCATAGATGTTAATGACCTCCAGCGCCCTGTCAGGACGATGCCCGGGTTTACGGGCTAGCGAGAGAATAAGCCGTGCGTCAGGTTTTGCTCTTACCCCGACTAACAGCGGGTTGGCAGCTTTCCAGATGGCCTGCTTAGCTTCCCGGCGCTGGCGGCGACGTGTCTGTGCGTCCATACAACCTCCTGTCAATCAACTTTGGTGATATCTCTCTGATATCCCAAAGCTTCTTGCTTTGGTGTATGTGCCCTTTTTCAGGGCCTGATGTTAAGGAGCGTTCACTTGCCTTGTGAGTCGGTGCGTCCTGCCGATGAATTGATATTGAACCAATAGTACAATTACGTCAAGAACCAAAAGTACGAATCATTTAAAAAAAGATTGTATTGATAATTAACTATTGATTAATAACATTATTTTTAGATGGGTTAGCATTCGAGTTGCAGCAAGGCGGCAAGGGAGCCAGCCTCAGGAGCTTACCAAGGTAAGTGACTGGGGCTGGAGAGTGTAGTCAACACGGCTGCAGCTTGAAGGATGAGCTATCTCAGGCGTGGCGGCGAATGGAATGGCTATACATCACCCGACCAATGATTTTGAGGTGCTGTTCGTTCTCTTCGCTAATGCGCCAGTCGGCATATTTGGGGTTGTCCGAGCGCACCAGCAGGCAGTCGTGGGTCATCTGCAGGCGCTTCACCAGCAGTTGTCCCTTATAGAGGAACACGTAGATGCCGTCCCCGTCGAAATAATCTTTGCCGATGTCGACGAAGATATAGTCGCCCAGCTCAATGGTGCCGGACATACTGTCGCCGGTGACGGTAATGACTTTGATCGTTGAAGCCGGGCGGTGGCCGAACAACTCCAGTGCTTCCTGACTGTCGTAAACGATGTGGTTAATGGTTTCGGTCACCTCGCTGGAGACCAGCCGCCCAGGCCCTGCGCTAGCCTCAATGTCCAGCACATCGATACGGAAACCCTGCTCTTCGCGCGGCTGGAAAGGATAAATGGCCGCCTCTTCATGGCTGCCCTGGCTTTCGCGACCTTCGCTTTGGTAGCCCGTTTCGCTGCCGTGCTGAAGCCAGAGCGCATCGGCCCGAAGAAACGTTGCCAGCTCGTACATTTTATCCTGTCGGGGGATGGCTTCGGCGTTCAGCCACTTACTGACGGCCTTGGAGGAAACGCCCAGCGCGCGCGCTATCGCCATACCGCGCCCGAACTCATCGAGGTTTGCTTCGCTGCAGGCCTGCGCCAGCCTGCGGGAAAAAGCTTCGCGCAGTTGTTCTCTCTGTACCATAAGTACGATCCCATCGTGTTTATCGTGACCAATAGTTCAATGATAACACGTACTGAAAGTACACAAAGCACAAAACTTAAAGGCGCAGTATCATTGGGGATGATCTGCTTTTGTGGTAAAGTGCGCGCCATCGAAACGTCCCTGCCTTAGCCATTATCTTTAATCAGATTTAATACTGGTTAAATATACAGGTTTTTGCAATGTTTCGGGCGAGAAATGTGAATATATCTTTTAGTCCGGTGGGGCTGGTAACAGGTTGAAATGGCGTTATTAATTACGAAGAAGTGCATCAACTGCGATATGTGCGAGCCGGAGTGCCCGAATCAGGCCATCTCCATGGGAGACGCTATCTACCAGATCGATACCGACCGCTGCACGGAATGCGTTGGCCATTACGAAACCCCGACCTGCCAGAAAGTTTGCCCGATTCCCAACACGATAATTCACGACCCGGCGCACATTGAGAGTGAAGAGCAGCTGTGGGATAAGTTCGTGCTGCTCCACCATGCGGATAAACTTTAGCTTTCGATGATCACCGTCGCGCAGGCGTAATGGCGCTCATCTGCCAGGGTAACGTGAACTGAGCGGACGCCCATTTTTTCAGCCAGCCGCTCCGCCTCTTCCCAAAACCGCAGTTGAGGTTTGCCCAGCGCGTCGTTAAACACTTCAAACTGGTTGAACGCCAGCCCGTTGCGAATTCCGGTGCCAAAAGCTTTCGCTGCTGCTTCTTTCACTGCAAAACGCTTCGCCAGAAAACGCACCGGCTGCTGATGGGCCTGGTACAGCACCCATTCGTTTTGGCTCAATACGCGCTTAGCCAGCCGGTCACCGGAACGGGAAATTACGCTCTCAATACGCGCAATTTCCACAATGTCCGTGCCGAGGCCGAGAATGGCCATTAGCGACGCGCTTCCTGCATCAGGCGTTTCATTTCAGCCACGGCCTCTTTAAGACCGCTCATTACCGCACGCCCGATAATCGCGTGGCCGATGTTCAGCTCGTGCATTTCCGGGATCCGCGCGATGGCCTGAACGTTGTGATACGTCAGACCGTGGCCAGCATTCACCTTCAGCCCTTTAGCAGCAGCATAGCTCGCGGCTTCAGCAATACGTGCCAGCTCTTTGGCCTGGGTCGCTTCGTTTTCAGCGTCCGCATAGCAACCGGTGTGAATTTCAATGTAAGGCGCCCCCACGGCCACCGCCGCGTCAATCTGCGCATGGTCGGCATCAATAAACAGAGAAACCAGAATACCGGCATCGGCAAGGCGCTGGCAGGCATCACGCATTTTATCCAGCTGACCGGCAACATCCAGACCACCTTCGGTGGTCACTTCCTGGCGTTTTTCCGGCACCAGGCAGCAGAAATGCGGTTTCGTCTGGCAGGCAATACCGATCATCTCTTCGGTGACGGCCATTTCCAGATTCATGCGGGTATCGAGGGTTTCACGCAGAACGCGAACGTCACGGTCGGTGATATGGCGGCGATCTTCACGCAGGTGCACGGTAATGCCATCGGCACCCGCCTGCTCCGCGATAAACGCGGCCTGAACCGGATCCGGGTATGCCGTGCCGCGTGCGTTACGCAGGGTAGCGATGTGATCGATGTTGACGCCTAACAGTAATTCAGCCATGACAATCCTCAGAGTTCGCAGACAGATGCCGGGCAGTGTACACCTGCCGGGGAAAGCCTGGCTACGGTCTGTGATTACTGTGAGCTATCTGAAGGCTCAGGTGGTGTTTTTTTAGGCACAAACTGGCGGAACAGCTCGCGGCTTTTGAGGGGCTTCCCCTGGAGATACGGCTTGAGGGCCATACGCGTGAAACGCTTGGCGGCACGGAGCGTGTCGGCATCGGGAAATTCGCGCTCGGCCAGCGCTCTGAGCTGGCGGCCAGTAAAGCTGCTGTGGCCAATCACCACGCTGGCAATAAAACCTTTCTCTTCGCGATAGGTGTAAGTCATGGTGTCATCGACGCCCGCCCCGCTGCCGGCGCAGTGCAGGAAATCCACGCCATAGCCAAGGTGCCCTAACAGCGCCAGCTCAAAACGGCGCAGCGCAGGCTCCGGTGTACCCGTAGCGCCGGCTAAGGCCTGAATGCAGTGGAGATAATCGAAGAACAGTTCGGAGAAGCGAGTTTCCTGCTCGAGGACGCGAGCCACTAGTTCATTGACGTACAGGCCGCTGTAGAGTGCGATACCGCTTAAAGGAAGGGCCAGCGAAACCGCTTCGGCGCTGCGCAGCGTTTTGACTTCGCCACGGCCGCCCCAGCGAACCAGCAGAGGGGTAAAAGGCTGCAAAGCGCCTTTCAGATTTGAGCGTTTAGAGCGCGCGCCTTTGGCAATCAGGCGTACGCGCCCGGACTCTTCGGAAAACAGGTCGAGCAGAAGGCTGGTTTCGCTCCAGGGGCGACTATGCAGGACAAAAGCCCGTTGCCAGCCTTCCATATAGTTTTAGCTCAGGTCGTCGGTATAACCGAGACTGCGCAGTGCACGCTCGTCATCGGCCCAGCCGGATTTCACCTTCACCCAAAGTTCGAGGTGAACTTTGGCTTCGAACATCTCTTCCATGTCTTTACGGGCTTCAATACCGATAGTTTTTATTTTGGCCCCTTTGTTGCCAATCACCATCTTCTTCTGCCCTTCGCGCTCAACGAGGATCAGCCCGTTGATGTCGTAGCCGCCGCGCTCGTTAGTCACGAACTGCTCGATTTCCACGGTCACGGAATACGGCAGCTCGGCCCCCAGGAAGCGCATCAGCTTTTCACGAATGATCTCAGACGCCATAAAGCGCTGGGAGCGATCGGTGATGTACTCTTCCGGGAAGTGGTGGGTAGCTTCCGGCAGGTGCTTACGAACGATTTCCGCGATGGTATCAACGTTCATCCCGGTTTCCGCCGAAATCGGCACGATATCGAGGAAGTTCATCTGGCTACCGAGGAACTGCAGGTGAGGCAGCAGAACGGTTTTATCCTGAACGTTGTCAACTTTGTTGACGGCCAGGATTACCGGCGCACGGCTATCGCGCAGCTTGTTCAGCACCATTTCGTCATCCGGCGTCCAGCGGGTGCCTTCCACTACGAAGATAACCAGCTCCACGTCACCGATCGAGCTGCTCGCTGCACGGTTCATCAGGCGGTTAATGGCGCGTTTTTCTTCCATGTGCAGCCCTGGGGTATCGACGTAAATCGCCTGATACGGCCCTTCGGTATGGATGCCCATGATGCGGTGACGCGTGGTTTGCGCCTTACGCGAGGTAATCGAAACTTTTTGCCCAAGCAGCTGATTCAGCAGCGTGGATTTGCCGACGTTCGGGCGGCCTACAATGGCCGCAAAGCCGCAATATGTTTTTTCTTCGCTCATTCCAGCTCCAGCTTTTTCAGCGCCTGCTCAGCCGCAGCCTGTTCCGCTTTACGGCGGCTTGAACCTGTTCCTACGACAGGCTCAGGCAGGCCACTCACCTGACAGTGAATGGTAAATTCTTGATCGTGCGCTTCACCACGCACCTGCACCACCAGATACGACGGTAGCGGCAGATGGCGACCCTGCAGGTATTCCTGCAGACGCGTTTTCGGATCTTTTTGCTTGTCGCCTGGGCTGATTTCGTCGAGACGGGTCTGATACCAGGAGAGAATCAGACGCTCAACGTTCTGAATATCGCTGTCGAGGAAGACGCCACCGATCAGCGCTTCCACGGTATCGGCAAGAATCGACTCCCGACGGAAGCCGCCACTTTTCAGTTCACCCGGCCCAAGACGCAGGCACTCACCCAGTTCGAACTCGCGGGCGATTTCTGCCAGCGTATTGCCGCGCACCAGCGTCGCGCGCATGCGGCTCATGTCGCCTTCATCTACGCGAGGAAAACGGTGATACAGCGCATTCGCGATGACATAGCTGAGAATGGAGTCACCCAAAAACTCAAGACGCTCGTTGTGTTTGCTGCTGGCACTCCGATGGGTTAATGCCTGTTGCAACAGATCCTGATGTTGAAAAGTGTAGCCCAGCTTCCGCTGCAGCCTATTTATTACGATGGGATTCATGCGATACCAAAATTAATGAATGCGTCAACTATTCAGCACACGGAACAGACCTGAAAAAAGGAAACCAACGCTGTTTCGTGTGCCGTGGCTCCCTTTCGGGAGCCAATCTTTAAAGGCGGGAATATTCTATACACAACGACAGGGGATGTCGTTAGTTTGTGGGATTAATTGTTTAATGAATGCCGCCAATCCGGCTTAAACGAACACCCGTTGGCCATTCACCTTCTTGTTTCTCGAAACTCATCCAAATTGCTGTCGCTTTACCGACCAGATTTTGCTCCGGCACAAATCCCCAATAGCGGCTGTCTGCGCTATTGTCGCGGTTATCACCCATCATGAAATAGTGACCCGGCGGAACAATCCATGTCGCCAGCGGCAAGCCGGACTGCTGGTAGTACATTCCCACCTGATCCTGAGCGATAGGCACCGTCAGAATGTTATGGGTGACGCTACCCAGCGTTTCTTTACGCTCGCTCAAGCGAACTCCGTCTTCACGGGTCTGATCTTTAGGCAACTGGAAGAAGCCGGAGGTGGCTTCACTGCCGTTGCGGCGGGCAAACGTCTGCACAAAATCGCTGGCTTCCACGTTGGAATACGTGATTGGCAGCGCATTGTCGCAGGCCTGGCCGGAACTGCAATTAGGCTGCACGGTAACTTCTTTTGACTGCGGGTCATAGCTTACCCGGTCGCCCGGCAGCCCAACAACGCGCTTAATATAATCCAGGCGCGGATCTTCAGGGTATTTAAATACCGCGATATCACCGCGTTTAGGGTGCCCGGTTTCAATTAAGGTTTTCTGATAAATCGGATCTTTAATCCCGTAGGCAAACTTCTCTACCAGAATAAAATCACCGATTAACAGCGTTGGCATCATCGAACCGGATGGGATCTGGAAAGGCTCATAAATAAATGAGCGCACCACCAGCACAATCGCCAGCACCGGGAACACCGACGCGCCGGTTTCCAGCCAGCCCGGTTTAGGGCCGACTTTTTTCAGCGTCTTTTTGTCCAGTGCATCACCGGTGGCAGCCTGTGCTGCCGCCTGTTTTTCACGACGTTTTGGTGCAAAGATAAATTTGTCCAGACACCACAAAATGCCCGTCACCAGCGTGGCTACCACGAGGATCAAAGCAAACATATTCGCCATGCCAACTCCTTAGATTATTTGCTGTCTTTGCCGACGTGCAGAATGGCCAGGAACGCTTCCTGAGGCAGCTCGACGTTACCGACCTGCTTCATGCGTTTCTTACCGTCTTTCTGTTTCTGCAGCAGCTTTTTCTTACGGCTGACGTCACCGCCGTAGCATTTAGCCAGAACGTTTTTACGCAGCTGTTTCACCGTCGAACGCGCAATAATGTGGTTGCCGATGGCAGCCTGAATCGCGATGTCGAACTGTTGGCGAGGGATCAGATCCTTCATTTTTTCCACCAGCTCACGGCCGCGGTAAGGCGCATTGTCGTTGTGTGTGATAAGCGCCAGCGCATCAACGCGATCGCCATTGATCAGTACATCAACGCGCACCATGTTGGAAGCCTGGAAACGTTTGAAATTGTAATCCAGCGATGCATAGCCGCGAGAAGTGGACTTCAGGCGATCGAAGAAGTCGAGCACCACTTCCGCCATTGGGATTTCATAGGTCAGCGCAACCTGGTTGCCGTGATAAACCATGTTGGTTTGCACGCCGCGTTTTTCGATACACAGCGTGATCACGTTGCCGAGGAACTCCTGCGGCAGCAGCATGTGACATTCCGCAATCGGCTCGCGCAGCTCTTCAATGTTGTTAAGCGGCGGCAGCTTAGACGGGCTATCAACGTAGACGATTTCTTTGCTCGTTGTTTGCACTTCGTAAACTACGGTTGGCGCGGTGGTGATCAGGTCGAGATCGTATTCACGCTCCAGACGTTCCTGGATGATTTCCATGTGCAGCAGACCCAGGAAGCCACAGCGGAAGCCGAAGCCCAGCGCCGTTGAGCTTTCTGGCTCGTAGAACAGAGAGGCATCGTTCAGGCTCAGCTTACCGAGCGCATCACGGAAGTTTTCGTAGTCGTCTGAGCTGACCGGGAACAGGCCAGCATAAACCTGCGGCTTCACTTTTTTGAAGCCAGGCAGCGCTTTGTCCGCCGGGTTACGTGCCAGCGTCAGGGTATCGCCTACCGGCGCGCCCAGGATGTCTTTGATTGCACAAACCAGCCAGCCTACTTCGCCGCACTTCAGTTCGGTACGGTCAATCTGCTTAGGCGTAAAGATGCCCAGGCGATCGGCGTTGTACACCTGGCCGGTGCTCATCACTTTGACTTTGTCGCCTTTACGCAAGGTGCCGTTTTTCACGCGGATCAGGGAAACAACGCCCAGGTAGTTATCGAACCAGGAGTCGATGATCAGCGCCTGCAGCGGTGCGTCTGGATCGCCTTCCGGCGCAGGGATATCACGCACCAGGCGTTCTAATACATCCGGTACACCAACGCCGGTTTTCGCCGAGCAGCGCACTGCGTCGGTGGCGTCGATGCCTACGATGTCTTCAATTTCTTCCGCCACGCGCTCAGGATCGGCCGCCGGCAGGTCAATTTTGTTCAGAACCGGCACCACTTCCAGGTCCATTTCCATCGCCGTGTAGCAGTTCGCCAGGGTTTGAGCCTCAACGCCCTGCCCGGCATCCACTACCAGCAGCGCCCCTTCACAGGCCGCAAGCGAGCGGGATACTTCATAAGAGAAGTCAACGTGTCCTGGGGTATCGATGAAGTTCAGCTGGTAAGTTTCACCGTCGCTGGCTTTGTAGTCGAGGGTGACGCTCTGCGCTTTGATGGTAATACCACGCTCGCGTTCCAGATCCATTGAGTCGAGGACCTGCGCGGCCATTTCACGGTCGGACAGGCCGCCGCAAATCTGGATGATACGGTCAGACAGCGTCGATTTACCGTGGTCGATGTGGGCAATAATAGAAAAGTTACGTATGTTCTTCATAGTTAGAGGTTTTATGCCTTACAAATGGCCTGTGAGCTCGGCGCTTCGCGCTGTACGGAGCAGGATGTCAGAGACTGTCTTCTGCCTGAAACGCCGCATTCTACACTACAACCAGAAAGTGAGGAAACTGCTCATCCTGCAAGCTTAGGTAAGCGATAAGCAGGATGTGCAAAGAGATGTCATTTGAAGAGAATTTATTGATTTTCAGCCGGTGGTGCGGATGTATCGACGCGCAGTGCATCCGGGCTAAGCGCAACGCTGAGAATCACCGGCTGCCAGCTCTCGCGGCGGCTGAAATGTTGGGAAAAACCGCGAGCAAGCAGGAAGCCCCCCACGCCACCAAGCAAAGCCCCGCACATAGCGGCCAGATTGGTGCCAAACAGCGTCTGGAAAAGCGCTGAGCACAAGAAAAGCCCCACCAACGGCGACATATACACCAACAACGCGGACCCTAACAGGCTGCTTTCCGCAATACCCAGTTCCACTTTTTGCCCGGCCACCAGCGGCTGCTCGCTTGGAACAGTCAAAAGATGACTGGTTTGTGGCCCCAGCTTATTCAATACGCGAGTGCCGCAGCCAGAGCGAGAAGCGCAGCTGTTGCAGGATGCTTTCACATCACAGTGCAGCAGCGCTTCACCGTTTTGCCAGGAGACGACCGTCGCCCATTCTTTAATCATTGCGCCGCTCCGTTAAACTTCACGCTATCGCCAATGCGTTTCGCCGTTTGTGGAGGCAGCTCACCGACAACGGTAATTTCGGTTTTATCACGAATTTCGGTGCTGATAGTCCGACGACCGGTACGTACCAGCTGCTCGCCATTACTTCCCTGAGCCGGGGCCTGGCTGATATTCACTGAGAAGCTAAATAGCCCGTCAGAATAAAGGCGGGATTCGATGGGCACGCCCACAGTCGGCAGCGGTCGGCGGCTGCTCGACACTTCGCTAAAGCCTTGCGGCAGCCAGGTCGGTGCCCATGTAAAGGTAGCCTTTTCTGCACCAGGAACGGAAAGCAGCGGAGGCAGCGTCGCCTTCGCTAAATTCTGCATTAGCCCGTTTGCCTGATTTTCGACAGAGAACGAAACAACCCGGAACTGTTCAAGCGTTTCGCCATCGCGATCCAGTAAATCGACGCGCAGCGGCAGCTTGGTTTCGGTATCGATCCAAACAATGTAGTTGTAGCGAGTACCGTCCCGGGCGACGACGCGAATCACTTCGCATAGCCTGTCGGCAATACGCGTACGCCCGACGGAAATAAAATCATAGTACGGCGTCAGGCGTTTGAAATCGGTATAAACGATGGAAGGCAGAGAATCGACAATGTAGTCCCCAGTAAGAGTGAATGGCTCAAGCCCAGGTTCAAAGTAGCTGATTTCATTGCCGCGCTGAACGACTTCGCGGCGCGGACCGTCCATTTGCAGGAATTGCGCAAGCGGGCGATTATCAAGACGTGCGTGGCGATAACTAAGGGACTCAATCCCTTGTTTGCTGATATTGATAAACGCCAGCTCATAATTGAGTGACTGACTAGCCTGGTTCATCTGCTGCAACAACGCCCCGGACGAAACAGTGTCCGCCGAGGCGCTGGAGGTGAACAACAGGCTGCCTGCCACGAGAGACAGGGCACACCAAAGTTGCTTCATTACTGCGATTGCGTTCCTAAAGTTTGGTTTCCTGGCACTTGCACAGCGGCTTGCTGGGTTTGCGCCTGTTCAAACTGGAGCTGCTCGGAGTGTAAACGACGCTGCAATTCATAATCCTGCAGCATAGCGTTAATACGACGACGCTGTTCCTGTACTTGCTGACTGCTGTTGCTGGCGGTCGTGTCAGACGGTACGCCCAAGCTTACCGGACTGGCTTTGCCCATCATCGGCAAGGTGTTAAACACTGGCGTTTCCGGCTGCGCGGTGCTGTCAGACTGGCCATTATAGTGCTGCACACCCACGATAACCGCAAGCGATACGCACGCAGCAACGCCCATTTGGGTAAGCTGACTCGCCCACGGACGTACCTTGTGCCAGAACGGCATTTTCTGCCACTGCTGAGGCTGCGGCTGAGATTCGGTAATGAGCGGCGCAACGTTACGCGCAGGTTCATTTGCGATAGCCGCCATCACGTTGGCAGAAATATCAAAGTGGAGCACTTCGCTGGTATCTCCGCGCATTGTGTCGCGGATAAGGTGGTAACTCTCCCAGCTTTGCTGCAATTCACTGTCGTTTGACAGGCGATTGAGCAGCTCACTATCGAGAGATTCGCCATCCATTAAAGCGGAAAGTTGTTCTTTCTGCATGCCTAAATACCCTTCCAGTAATCCGCTATCGTCAACGCCTGATAAGCGGTTGAACTTTATTATCAATAGCTTCCCTTGCGCGGAAAATACGAGAACGCACTGTACCTACCGGGCAATCCATGATGGCGGCTATCTCTTCATAGCTCAGGCCATCCAGCTCCCGTAACGTAATTGCCATACGTAAATCTTCCGGAAGCGACTCAATAGTACGGAAAACTATTTGTCTCAGTTCTTCAGACAACATTAAGTTCTCAGGGTTCGAAATTTCTTTCAATGCGCTGCCACTTTCGTAGTTTTCAGCGTCAATGGCGTCCACATCACTTGATGGAGGACGGCGGCCCTGAGCAACCAGATAATTTTTAGCCGTGTTGACCGCAATGCGATACAACCACGTATAAAACGCACTATCACCGCGGAATGAATCCAGCGCGCGATACGCTTTAATAAAAGATTCCTGCACCACGTCGGGAACATCTCCCGAAGGCACATAGCGGGAAACCAGACTCGCAACCTTATGCTGGTAGCGCACCACCAGTAGGTTAAATGATTTCTGATCTCCCTTTTGGACCCGTTCGACGAGGACCTGATCCGTTAACTGCTCGCTCATCCGAGGTAATGTCTCCCCAAACCCAATTCCCACGCGTAATCGAAATGCCACTCGAACCCTGCATTTTTGAGCAAGCTTTGAGTTTGAGTGCCCGAGGCCAGCAAAGTTCCGTTACGCCTTTGTTTTTCTGTCATGTTTAGCGGATTGCATCTTTTCATTATAAGTTCCGCTTCGCAAAACGGTAACGCCGATTCTTCTGAATCAATGCTCAAAAAGTTAGCGAGCAGAGTATCGCATGAATCCAGGTATTTCATCATCTAATCTGCCGTATATCCTTTTGTAGTGAGATTTATTTACGCAATTTGCTCAGTTCCTCGCAATCACTTTATCGACAAGCCTGTTTAGTCTGCGCAACGCTAAAACAAAAAAAGAGTGTTCAACATCTCACCTGATGCTATGCTCCGGTCACTCTTGTTTAGTAAATTAAACACAATGAACACAAATAGCGATCTGGTCTGTGACGTATTAATTGTCGGTAGCGGCGCTGCCGGTCTTTCTCTCGCGCTGCGCCTGGCTCAAACCAGCAAGGTCATTGTGCTAAGCAAAGGTCCGGTTAACGAAGGCTCAACCTTTTATGCACAGGGAGGGATTGCCGCCGTTTTCGATGAAACCGACAGTATCGCCTCTCATATTGACGATACGCTGATTGCTGGCGCGGGAATTTGCGATCGTGACGCAGTAGAATTTGTGGCAAGTAATGCAAAGCACTGCGTCCAGTGGCTGATTGATCAGGGCGTCATGTTCGATACCCACACGCTGGCGAATGGTGAGGAGAGCTACCATTTGACGCGTGAAGGCGGCCATAGCCATCGCCGTATCCTTCATTCGGCAGATGCCACCGGGAAGGAAGTTGAAACCACACTAGTCGGCAAAGCCCTCAATCACCCCAATATTCGAGTTATCGAGCGCAGCAATGCAGTAGACCTGATTATTTCGGACAAAATTGGCCTGCCGGGCACAAGGCGCGTCGTTGGGGCCTGGGTCTGGAACCGGAACCTTGAAAAGGTCGAAACTTGCCGTGCGAAATCCGTCGTTTTAGCCACCGGTGGCGCTTCAAAAGTCTATCAGTACACGACAAACCCGGACATCGCCTCCGGTGACGGTATCGCTATGGCATGGCGCGCAGGCTGCCGGGTCGCCAACCTGGAATTCAACCAGTTTCACCCGACGGCACTGTTCCATCCTCAGGCCAGAAACTTCCTGCTAACCGAAGCGTTACGCGGCGAAGGGGCATACCTGAAGCGTCCGGATGGTTCACGCTTTATGCCGGAGTTTGATGAACGTGCCGAACTTGCACCGCGTGATATCGTCGCCAGAGCTATCGATCACGAAATGAAGCGTCTGGGCGCAGACTGCATGTATCTGGATATCAGCCATAAGCCAGAGGCGTTTGTTCGCCTGCACTTCCCCACTATTTATGAGAAGCTGCTTGGGCTAGGCATTGATTTAACCAAAGATCCGGTTCCCGTGGTGCCTGCCGCGCATTATACCTGCGGCGGCGTGATGGTAGATGAACACGGGCGCACCGACGTTGACGGGCTGTATGCCATTGGCGAAGTGACGTATACCGGCCTGCACGGCGCTAACCGCATGGCATCAAACTCTCTGCTCGAATGCCTGGTTTATGGCTGGTCGGCTGCGGAAGATATTCTGAAGCGCTTACCCTATGCGCGTGAAAGTAAAAATCTGCCCGACTGGGATGACAGCCGCGTCGACAACCCTGACGAACAGGTTGTTATCCAGCACAACTGGCATGAGCTGCGGCTCTTTATGTGGGACTACGTCGGGATAGTTCGCACCACACGCCGGCTGGAGCGGGCGCTACGAAGAATTACCATGCTGCAGCAAGAGATTGATGAGTACTATGCCAATTTCCGCGTTTCAAACAATTTGCTTGAGCTGAGAAACCTGGTGCAAGTTGCCGAACTCATTGTGCGCTGCGCCATGCAGCGTAAAGAGAGTCGCGGCCTGCACTACACTCTGGATTATCCGGATCAGCTCGCTGAATCCGGCCCAAGCGTGCTTTCCCCGCTCTACATAAACAGGTAGAAGTCCTGGGTCAGGCTGCAATAACCTTCAGAGTAGGTTTGGTCTGGCCCACGGATCACCAGGCGGTCGTTGTAGTACTCACCGTTGGTCGGGGAAAGCGCGAGCATCACCCGATGCGGCAGACGAGTTTCATTGTCGGCCACATCAGTACGGTAGCGAACGTGCCAACCCTGTGATTTTGCCAGCTCGCTGAATGCCGTTCCGGCAGTTTCCGGCATGATCACACAGAAGAAACCGTCTTCGGTGATCAGTTGTTCAGCGCTGCTGAGCAAGGCCTGATGATCCAGCGTCGTGGTATAGCGTGCCTGAGCTCGTTCTGGCGATGCGCAGTTGCTGCCCTGCTCAAAGAAAGGCGGGTTACTGACAATTAAAGAGTAGCGCTGAGTTGCCTGCTGCGCCCACTCGCGGATGTCCGCGCAGTGAACGTGAATACGCGAAGCCCAGCGACAGCCTTTGGCGTTTTCTGCCGCCTGTTCTGCGGCAATCGGATCCAGTTCCACGGCTTCAATCGTGACGTCATCAGCGGTTCTCTGAGCGAGCATCAACGCCAGCAAACCGCTGCCGGTGCCAATATCCAGAACACTTTTTACGTTCACCACCGGCACCCATGCACCGAGCAGCGTCCCATCTGTTCCCACCTTCATGGCGCAGCGATCATGCGCCACAAAAAACTGTTTGAAGGTGAAACCATCCCGACGTAATACCGCTTTTTGATCCGACATCTTATCTACCTTGCAAAGAAACCGCCGTAGCATAAGTGAAACGGCCCCCTACGGAAAGACACAAACAGATGAAGATCGCAGGCATAACGTCTATAATCGGCGTCCCAAACAGAGGTAGACCATGACTGTAAGCACTTTTTCCGAACTCGAACTTGATGAAAGCCTTTTGGACGCGCTCCAGGAGAAAGGCTTTACTCGCCCGACTGCCATCCAGGCTGCGGCCATTCCTCCTGCACTTGAAGGACGCGACGTGCTGGGTTCAGCACCGACGGGTACCGGTAAAACCGCAGCTTACCTGCTGCCAGCGCTACAGCATCTGGTCGACTTTCCTCGTAAGAAATCTGGCCCGCCGCGTATTCTTATCGTCACGCCGACCCGCGAACTCGCTATGCAGGTCGCCGACCACGCGCGTGAATTGGCAAAACATACCCATCTGGATATCGCCACCATCACCGGCGGCGTAGCCTATATGAACCACGCTGAAGTTTTCAGCGAGAATCAGGATATTGTGGTTGCTACCACTGGCCGACTGCTGCAATACATAAAGGAAGAGAACTTCGACTGCCGCGCGGTTGAAACGCTGATCCTTGATGAAGCAGATCGCATGCTGGACATGGGCTTCGCGCAAGATATTGAAACCATTGCAGCGGAAACCCGCTGGCGCAAGCAAACCATGCTGTTCTCCGCTACCCTGGAAGGCAACGCGGTTAAAGACTTTGCCGAACGCCTGCTGGAAGATCCCGTTGAAGTTTCCGCCACGCCATCCACGCGTGAGCGCAAGAAGATTCATCAGTGGTACTACCGTGCCGATGACGTTGAGCACAAAACAAAATTACTTGTTCATTTGCTGAACCAGCCGGATACCACCCGCTCTATCGTTTTTGTGCGTAAGCGCGAGCGTGTGCATGAGCTGGTTGCCTGGCTGCGCGAAGCAGGCATCAACACTTGCTATCTCGAAGGTGAAATGGTGCAGGCCAAACGTAACGAAGCCATCAAGCGCCTGACCGATGGTCGCGTCAACGTTCTGGTCGCTACCGACGTTGCTGCACGTGGGATCGATATTCCTGACGTTAGCCACGTGTTTAACTTTGACCTGCCGCGCACAGCGGATATTTATCTGCACCGTATTGGCCGTACAGGTCGCGCAGGCATGAAAGGAACTGCACTTTCGCTGGTTGAAGCGCACGATCATCTTCTGCTGGGTAAAATTACCCGCTACATGAAAGAGCCGCTGAAATCCCGCGTTATCGACGAACTGCGCCCAACGACGCGTGCGCCAAGCGAAAAGCTGACCGGTAAGCCATCCAAGAAAGTGCTGGCTAAGCGCGAAGAGAAGAAGAAAGAGAAAGACAAAGAAAAGCCGCGCGTTAAAGTGCGCCATCGCGATCAGAAAAACATCGGTAAGCGCCGTAAACCAACGGCAGCTACCACGACAGAGTCGCCGAAAGCCGACGAATAACATGAACGCCGGGATAATCCCGGCGTTTTTTATTGTCCGGGTTGTGTATTTTCCTGCAAGCACTCCATAAAAATCTTCATCGCCGGGCTAACCACCTTCCCCGCGTGGTATGCACAAATCGCGTTAAGCATTAACGGCTGCTCGCTAAACGCCAGCTCCACTAACTCACCGGATGACAGCTCCTTTTCAACGGTAAAACGAGGCAGGAAACTCACGCCCAGGTTTGCCGCAACGCACTGCTTAATGCTTTCTATGCTCCAAAGCTCGATAGTATTTTCCAGCGTGATCCGGCGTTTTCTCAGCTGTGATTCGAAGATCAGTCTAAACACGCACTGCGGCTCATTGATCACAAAACTGACCGGGATATGCCTGTCCGGCTGCAGGAAATCGACATCTTTCAGCGCCGGAGATGCCACCAGCACCAGTGAAGGCTCACCGATAGCCTGCATATGCAGTGCCTCATCATTGCCTACCCGATAAAACACGCCCAGATCGACACGATCGTCCAACAGCGCATCACGAATGGTGTAGCAGTTCAGAGACTGCAGGGAGAGTTTTACCCTCGGCGCCCTTTCCTTAAAACGCTGCAGCACGTGCGGCATTTTGTACGCCAGCAATGTTTCTCCACTGGCAACCCTGAGTTCGCCTTCGGGTTCCGCATCCTGCCTTGCGGCCTGCCTGATGGTATCGATGACGCGCGTCAGCTCATAAACGTGTGGCATGAGTTTTTTACCGCTCTCGGTCAGGCGCATTCGGCGGCCAATTTTCTCAAACAGCTGCAGCGAGAGTTCCTGCTCAAGCTGCTGAATATGAAAAGTGACCGTCGACTGTGTGCAGCATAACTTTTGCGAGGCAAGTAGAAATGAGCCCTCTTCAACCACTGTTTTTAACGTGACAAACCGACGTAAATCCATCCAGCCTCCAATACATCGAAACTATCGAACTCAGAGTGTAGAAACATTCATTTTTTTAACTCTTTTGTTTTTCGTACTCTCTGCGAAAACAAAGGAGAACTCAAGTGATAGCCATTTTCTTTAGCGCTTTTTGGACGTATACCCTGATTACCGCCCTGACTCCAGGCCCCAACAACATTCTGGCGCTGAGTACTGCAACCAGCCACGGACTGCGGCAAAGCAGCCGCGTGCTGGCAGGCATGAGCCTTGGATTTCTGATAATCATGCTGCTCTGCGCAGGCATTGCTTTCTCGCTGGTCAGCCTCGATCCGAGATTTACTCGCGTTCTTGGCTGGGTAGGCGCAATTTACATTCTGTGGCTGGCGCTGAAGATAGCCACCAGCCAACCGCCTGGCTCAGCGGCCGACGTTCAGCCCATTGGCTTCTGGGCCAGCTTTGGCCTGCAATTCTTAAATGTAAAAATCATTCTTTACGGCATCACCGCTCTATCAACTTTTGTCCTGCCGTATACAACCGAGATAAGCGGCATTGTGGGAATGAGCGTGGTGCTGGCGGCGATAGGAAGCCTGGGGAATCTTTGCTGGGCGCTGGCTGGCCATGTGTTTCAGAAAGTGTTTCAGCGCTTTGGACGCACGCTGAATATTCTTCTGGCGCTGATGCTGGTTTACTGTGCAGTGCGGATTTTCTACTAACGAAAAGAGCGCCAGAAGGCGCTCTTTCTTCATTATGGCAGGAACTGAATTACAGGCTTTCAGTGAAAGTACGGGTGATCACGTCGCGCTGCTGTTCCGGGGTCAGGGAGTTAAAGCGCACCGCGTAGCCGGAAACACGAATGGTCAGCTGCGGATATTTTTCAGGATGCTTAACCGCATCTTCCAGCGTTTCACGACGCAGAACGTTAACGTTCAGGTGCTGCCCACCTTCAACGCGAACTTCCGGTTTCACTTCCATTGGAATTTCGCGGTATTCAAACTGGCCCAGTTTACTGACCGCTACTACTTCATCTTCCGCAAAACCTGCTTTCGCGCACACGCAGCGAGCTTCACCTTTTTCGCTGTCCAGCAGCCAGAAAGAGTTCAGAAGTTCGTCGTTTGCCGCTTTAGTAATTTGGATACCAGTAATCATTTTATTTCTCCCTCAGGGTAATGTGCTGATTCTTTGGGCCAGCGCTCTGGCTCATTGGTAAAACCTTTGTTGCTTTGTTGTTCTTATATCAGTCCACCAGGCGCGATTCTTTGACTTAAATCAATTAAATCCACACACTAAAAATGGCTTTAGCTGGTTTTATTTGTTTTACATCAACTTAGACAGTCAGCGCCACGCTAAAATTTTTGTAAATTTTCAACTTTATTTATCACTGTAGCTCATTGATGCCACGCACTATTTTGCTCATGAGGAAGAAGCAGTTAAGCTATCGGGCAATACAGATTCGCGGGAGAGCGAGATGACTACCCACCTCACCTGGCACGACGTGCTGGCAGAAGAGAAACAGCAGCCCTACTTTATCAATACGCTCAGCGCCGTCGCGGCAGAGCGCGCAGCGGGCGTGACCGTTTACCCTCCGCAAAAGGATGTTTTCAACGCTTTTCGCTTTACCGAGCTGGGCGATGTCAAAGTCGTGATTCTGGGGCAGGATCCCTATCATGGACCAGGCCAGGCGCATGGACTTTCATTCTCCGTCCGTCCAGGCATTGCGCCCCCGCCTTCGCTGGTCAATATGTATAAAGAGCTGGAGGCTTCCGTTCCAGGCTTTACCCGCCCTACGCACGGCTACCTTGAAAGCTGGGCGCGGCAGGGCGTGTTACTCCTCAATACAGTGCTTACCGTCGAAGCGAGCAAAGCGCATTCTCATGCTAATTTTGGCTGGGAGACTTTTACCGACAAGGTTATCGCCCTCATTAATGAACATCGTGAAGGCGTTGTGTTCCTGCTGTGGGGCGCTCATGCCCAACGCAAAGGCAGCATTATCGATCGCCAGCGTCACCATGTCCTGACCGCACCGCACCCTTCTCCGCTTTCGGCGCATCGTGGTTTTCTGGGCTGCGGGCATTTTGTTAAGGCGAATGAGTATCTGGCCGGACGCGGTGAACAGCCCATCGACTGGGTGCCGCAGTTGCCACAGGAAAATGGCTAAAGCCGGGCGAAAAAAAACCAGCAATTACGCTGGTTTTTTTATCGCTGGGAAAGGTATTACGCCTTGTTCTGGCGCCACCATTCACCCAGCAGCACGCCGGTCGCTACCGAAACGTTGAGGCTTTCAACATTCCCTGTGCCTTCAATGGCTACGCTCATATCTGCGCTTTCAAAAGTCGTGTCGGATACACCATCACGCTCCTGGCCCAGTACCAGCACCATTTTCTTAGGCAGCTCAGCTTTGTACAGCGGGGTGCCCTGATGGCTTGACGTTGTCACAATGGTGTAACCGGCTTTACGGAAAGCTTCCAGCCCATCGCCAAACGTCTCGCCGCTGATCGCCACCACGTGCTCGGCACCACCTTCTGCGGTACGAATCGCCGCGCCGGATTCCAGCAGAGAAGCATCCTGAATCAACAAGCCTTTCACGCCGAAGTGTGCACAGCTGCGCATGATTCCACCGAGGTTGTGTGGGTTGCCCACATCCTCCAGCGCCAGCACGCAGTCTTCTTCCCCGGCTTTGTTCAGCCAGGTCTGCACGCTGATGCCGCTGCGTTTTTTAATAATGAAGCAAACACCACCGTGGTGTTCCGTGCCGGAGGCTTTTGTCAGCTCGGCGTCATCCACCACGTGGTAAGCCTTGCGATTTGCCGCCATCCAGCGAAGCGCTTCTTTAAAACGAGGCGTAACGCTCTGGATAAACCAGGCACGCACGATGCTTTCCGGGCGACTCTGGAACAGTGCCTGACAAGCATTCTCCCCGTATACTCGGGCTTCTTCGGCGCGCTGGCGACGAATCACTTCCGGGTCAACGATGTGCTTAGTTGTACCTTCATTGTCAGAAGCCGACGATGAAGAGTCTACCGGGGCACGGGAAACCGTACGCCATGGAGAAGCCGCTTCACCGCGATCGCCTCTGTCGCTACGTTCATTACGATCGCGCCCGCCGCGAGGTTTATCATCGTGACGAGCCTGACGGCGACCGCCGCCTTCACCACGTGACGCACCGGCAGGACGCCCACCGCCTTTCCCGGTACGCGGGTTTTGGCTGCGCTGTTCGCTTTCGTCGTCACCGCGGACATACATCACTTTGACCTTGCCGCTTTTACCTTTAAATTCGTCGTTCATTGTTCCTCCACCTGGCTGAGCGCGAAGCGCGCAGATTACCTGATGTGCCATGGGTTAGCCATTAACTTTGCTTAAAAGCTAAAAACTATTGTACTCATCGAATAAATCACTTTGTTGGCTTCCCCATCTTCGCCGATAATATGTAACATATTTGAAACATCCGCGGTGCGTGACACCGATTTCAATCATTCTCTTTGAGGTTAGTTATGAATACCGTTTGTGCCGACTGCCAGGCTATTAACCGCATTCCTGACGACCGTATCGATGACGGTGCAAAATGCGGTCGCTGCGGTCATGAACTGTTTGACGGTGAAGTCGTCAACGCCACGACGGCGACTCTGGATAAGCTCCTGAAAGATGAGCTGCCGGTTGTGGTTGATTTTTGGGCGCCGTGGTGCGGCCCGTGCGTGAACTTCGCCCCTATTTTTGAAGATGTTGCCGAGGAGCGCAGCGGCAAAGTTCGCTTTGTGAAGGTCAACACCGAAGCGGAACAGGAACTGAGCGCACGTTTTCGCATCAGAAGCATCCCGACCATTATGATTTTCAAAAATGGCCAGGTCGTCGACATGCTGAATGGCGCCATGCCTAAAGCCCCGTTTGATAGCTGGCTGGACGAAAATATCTGATTTTGAGGGGGCATTTTTTAAGCCCCCTTTCTTTATCTACGGTAGAATGGCGTTTTTAGCCAACCATCCTTCATTAATGACCGAAAACGCCGTTCTTCGCCTTCGTGCAGCCCGCCTTGCTCGAGCAACTCGTCCCTTTCTCGCCCGTGGCAATCGCGTTCGTCGCTGCCAGCGCTGCCTGTTGCCGTTAAAAAACTGCCTGTGCGAGACACTTCAGCCGCAACATGCCCGCAGCCGCTTTTGCCTGGTGATGTTTGACACCGAACCCATGAAGCCGAGTAACACCGGGCGGCTTATTGCCGATGTTTTGCCGGAAACCGAAGCATTTCAATGGTCGCGCACGGAGCCTCCTCAGGAGCTGTTGGATCTTGTTGCTAATCCGAATTACCAGCCGATGGTGGTTTTCCCCGCCTCTTATGCCGATGTAAGTCGCGAGGTACTGACTACGCCGCCAACCACCGGTAAGCCACCGCTGTTTATCATGCTTGATGGCACGTGGACTGAAGCGCGTAAAATGTTCCGTAAAAGCCCTTATCTCGATGCGCTACCGGTCATTTCCGTAGATTTAAGTATTACCTCGGCTTATCGCCTGCGCGAGGCCCATGCGGACGGTCAGTATTGCACCGCAGAAGTCGCCGCAGCTCTGCTTGAACTGGCGGGGGATGTAGTAGCATCCAAAGGATTAACCCAGCATTTCACTCTTTTCCGCGAGCGCTATCTGGCGGGGAAACCCCATCATCAGGGCAGCATCACAGCAGAAGTGGAAGAAAACGTTTAGACTCTCCTGAACATCACTCAGGGGAGAGCGTCGTGAGTCAACGAGGCCTGGAAGCACTGCTGCGTCCAAAATCCATTGCCGTTATCGGCGCTTCGGCAAAAACCGACCGCGCCGGTTATTTAATGATGCGCAACTTGCTTGCTGGCGGATTCAACGGTCCGGTAATGCCGGTCACGCCGACTCATAAAGCCGTTTGCGGGGTGCTTGCCTGGCCAGATATTGCCAGCCTGCCGATGACCCCCGACCTCGCGATTATCTGTACGCATTCCCAACGCAATCTTACGCTGCTTGAAGCGTTGGGTAATAAAGGCTGTAAGGCCTGTATTATCTTATCTGCTCCCCCAGAGCAATTACCCGAATTGCTGGCCTGCGCCACTCGCTGGCAAATTCGTCTGCTTGGTCCGAATAGCCTGGGCCTTCTGGCTCCGTGGCAGGGACTAAATGCCAGCTTCTCTCCTGTCCCTATCCAAAAGGGTAAACTGGCGTTTATTTCTCAGTCAGCTGCGGTATCCAACACCATTCTGGACTGGGCCCAGCAGCGAGAAATGGGCTTTTCCTGGTTTATCGCGCTTGGCGATAGCCTGGATATCGACGTGGATGAACTGCTTGACTACCTGGCCAGAGATACGAAAACCAGCGCCATCCTGCTGTATCTCGAACATCTGAGCGATGCCCGACGCTTTGTTTCCGCCGCAAGAAGCGCCTCACGTAACAAACCGATTCTGGTCATCAAAAGCGGGCGCAGCAGCAAAGCGCAAACGTTACTGAAAACCCATCCAGGTCTGGATGCCGCCTGGGATGCGGCTATTCAAAGAGCAGGCTTACTTCGGGTACAGGACACTCATGAGCTTTTTTCTGCCGTAGAAACTCTCAGCCATATGAGACCTCTACGCGGTGAGCGGCTGATGATTGTCAGTAACGGCGCAGCACCTGCAGCGCTGGCCCTTGATGAGCTGTGGATACGTAATGGCAAACTAGCGACGTTAAGTGAAGAAACCCTGCAGGCTCTTGCGGGCGTGCTTCCTTCTGGCGTTGAGGCTGGAAACCCGATAGATCTACGTGATGACGCGACGCCCGGTCGTTACCTGCTGGCCGTGGAAAAATTACTGGATAGCCATGATTTTGATGCCTTAATGGTTATTCATTCCCCCAGCGCCGCCGCTCCAGGCACAGCAAGTGCCCTTGCCCTGATCGATCAGCTGCAGCGACATCCTCGTGGTAAATATCTCACCATTGTCACCAACTGGTGCGGGGAGTATTCCTCCCAGGAAGCCAGACGCCTGTTTAGCGATGCCGGTATTCCAACTTACAGAACGCCAGAGGGCGCGGTAACGGCATTTATGCACATGGTCGAGTATCGCCGTAACCAGAAGCAACTGCGCGAAACCCCTGCTCTGCCGGCTAACCTGACGGCAAACGCCAGCGACGCTCACCATCTCATTCAGCAGGCATTGCATCAGGGGGCAACAACGCTGGATACCCATGAAGTCAGGCCGGTGCTTGAAGCTTATGGCTTAGCCACCCTGCCAACGTGGATTGCAGGAGACAGCGCAGAAGCAGTCCATATCGCTGAGCAAATTGGTTATCCGGTTGCATTAAAGCTTCGTTCTCCGGATATTCCCCACAAGTCGGAAGTTCAGGGCGTTATGCTCTATTTGAGAACGGCCAGCGAAGTGCAGCAGGCCGCCGAAGCCATCATCGACCGTGTAAAAATGGCCTGGCCCCAGGCTCGTATTCACGGCCTGCTGGTGCAAAGCATGGCAAATCGCGCTGGCGCTCAGGAATTAAGAGTCGTCGTTGAGCACGATCCGGTATTTGGTCCATTGATCATGCTGGGCGAAGGCGGCGTAGAGTGGCGGCCTGAGAGGCAGGCGGCGGTCGCCCTCCCCCCGCTAAACATGAATCTGGCCCGATACCTTGTCATTCAGGCGATCAAAAGTGGCAAGATCCGAAGCCGGAGTGCATTACGTCCGCTGGATATTGCCGGGATCAGCGAAGTTTTGGTGCAAGTCTCTAACCTGATCGTTGATTGCCCGGAGATAGTGAGGCTTGATATTCATCCGTTACTGGCTTCCGGCAGCGAGTTCACCCTGCTCGATGTCACTTTGGAATTAGCCGAGTTTACGGGGGATGCGGATGCCAGGCTGGCCGTGCGTCCTTATCCTCATCAGCTTGAGGAGCTGGTACAGCTTAAAAATGGCGATCGCTGCCTGTTCCGGCCGATCCTGCCCGAGGACGAACCTCAGCTGCAACGTTTTATTGCCCAGGTAACAAAAGAGGATCTCTACTATCGCTATTTCAGCGAGATCAATGAATTTACCCATGAAGATTTAGCCAACATGACGCAGATCGACTACGATCGAGAAATGGCGTTCGTTGCCGTCAGAAGAATGAAAGGCAGTGATGAGATCCTCGGCGTCACCCGTGCCATTTCAGACCCTGACAACGTTGATGCTGAGTTCGCCGTGCTGGTTCGCTCTGATCTGAAAGGCCTCGGACTTGGCCGACGTTTACTGACTAAGCTCATTGATTACACCAAACAACACGGCCTTCAGCGCCTAAATGGCATCACGATGCCGAATAACCAGGGCATGATTACGCTGGCACGTAAACTGGGTTTCAGCGTCGATATTCAGCTAGAAGACGGCATTGTAAGTCTCACGCTCCCACTGAGTAAAAGCGCAGATTCGTGAGTAAGGTACTGGAAAACATACTCACTTTGCGTAGCAGTAGTGGTATTATCAGCAGGTTCTGACGTCTGGATTTTGCAGAGGGCCATCCAATGAAGAGAGAAGATAAGCACTGTGATGTTGTCTAAATTTAAGCGTAATAAACATCAACAACACCTTGCCCAGCTACCGAAGCTTTCTCAATCAGTTGATGATGTAGAAACCCTGTTCTCCCCAGCGGATTTCCGCGAAACGCTGTTGAAAAAAATCGCCAGCGCAACGCAGCGTATTTGTATTATTGCGTTGTATCTTGAGCAGGATGACGGCGGCAAAGGAATTCTGTCCGCGCTTTATCAAGCCAAACAGCAGCGACCAGATTTGGATGTTTCCGTTCTGGTTGACTGGCACCGTGCTCAGCGCGGACGCATTGGTGTTGCCGCAGCCAACACCAATGCGGACTGGTATCACCGCATGGCCGAACAGTTCCCTGATGTGAATGTCCCGGTCTACGGCGTTCCCGTCAATACTCGCGAAGCCCTGGGTGTGTTGCATTTCAAAGGCTTTATTATTGATGACAGCGTCATCTATAGTGGCGCCAGCCTCAACGATGTTTATCTGCATCAGCATGATAAATATCGCTATGACCGCTACCAAATCATTCGCAACCGCTCGCTGGCTGACATCATGCATGGCTGGGTTAACCAGAATCTGGTGAATGGCCGGGCGGTTCATCGTCTGGATGTCGCCGAGCGCGTAAAAAGCCCGGAAATCAAAAACGATATCCGCCTCTTCCGCCAGGAATTGCGTGAGGCTAATTTTGTCTTCCAGGGTGATGCAGATAACGATCAGCTGTCGGTGACGCCACTGGTTGGGTTGGGAAAATCCAGCCTGCTGAATAAAACGATCTTCCATCTCATGCCTTGTGCGGAGCAAAAGCTCACTATCTGCACGCCATACTTCAACCTACCTGCAGTGCTGGTCCGCAATATCATTCAACTGCTGCGGGACGGCAAGCAGGTTGAGATTATCGTTGGCGATAAGACAGCGAATGATTTCTATATTCCGGAAGATCAGCCGTTTAAGATTATTGGCGCGCTGCCTTATCTCTATGAAATTAATCTGCGCCGCTTCCTCAGCCGCCTGCAATATTATGTGAATACCGGGCAGTTGATTGTGCGTTTGTGGAAAGATGGGGATAACAGTTACCACCTAAAAGGCATGTGGGTGGACAATGAGTGGATGCTGCTGACAGGGAATAACCTTAATCCACGTGCGTGGCGCCTGGACCTGGAAAATGCCCTACTGATCCACGACCCAAAAAGAGAGCTGGAAGGTATCCGTACTAAAGAACTGGAGCTTATCCGCACACATACAACGGTCGTTCAGCATTATCGCGATTTACAAAGCATCGCCGAATATCCGGTGAAAGTGCGCAAACTGATTCGGCGTCTGCGTCGTATCCGTATTGACCGATTGATAAGCCGCATTCTTTAAAAGCTTAAGCCCTGCACTGCAGGGCTTTTTCTTTCTAGAGCTTGATGCCTTTTCCTTTACGGTGCAGCAGCAGAGAAACAGCAAATGCCAGCGCCCCCATCCCAGAGACATACCAGAAGAAGATCGTTTCGCTACCCATCGATTTCAGTGATAAGGCGACATATTCTGCGGAACCACCAAACAAAGCGTTGGCAACCGCATAAGACAGGCCGACGCCCAGAGCACGAACTTCCGGCGGGAACATTTCTGCCTTAAGAATGCCGCTGATTGAAGTGTAAAAGCTGACAATCAGCATCGCCGCCATCACCAGGGCAAAGGCTGCGTAGGGTGAACTAACATTCTGCAACGCCGTCAAAATGGGTACCGTCAATACCGCTGCCAGCCCACCAAAACAGAGCATAGAGCTACGACGGCCAATTTTATCCGACAACGCACCGAAGAACGGCTGAAGTACCATGAAAATAAACAGCGCTAAGGTCATCAACGCACTGGCCGTGTTAGCGTGCATTCCTGCAGTATTCACCAGGTATTTCTGCATATAGGTGGTGAAGGTATAGAAAGCCAGGGAACCGCCGGCAGTGAAGCCAAGCACCATAATGAAGGCTTTTTTATTTTTCCACAGCCCGGAAAGCGTTCCAGCGTCCTTATTCTCGCGGGTGGCTTTATCCGATGTTTCATCCAAAGAACGGCGAAGGTAGAGAGCAACTATCGCCAGCACGGCCCCAATCGCAAACGGGATTCTCCATCCCCAACTACGCAAATCTTCATCACTTAGTACTTGCTGGAGAACGACCACAACAAGCAACGCAGCCAGCTGCCCGCCAATAAGCGTAACGTACTGGAATGAGGCATAGAATCCTTTACGGCCTTCGACCGCCACCTCACTCATGTATGTTGCACTGGTGCCGTACTCTCCTCCAACAGATAAGCCCTGGAACAGGCGGGCTAATAGTAATAACGCTGGAGCCCATGTGCCAATGGTGGCATATCCGGGTAAGCAGGCAATCACCAGCGATCCAAAACACATCATGCAAACGGAGATCAGCATGGAGTTTTTACGTCCATGTTTATCGGCAATGTATCCGAATAACCAACCACCAATCGGCCGCATCAGAAAACCAGCGGCAAAAACACCGGCGGTTTGCAAAAGTTGAGTTGTGGTATTTCCTGTTGGGAAAAAGATATGAGCAAAGTAGAGCGAGCAGAATGAGTAAACATAAAAATCAAACCACTCGACCAGATTCCCTGATGAAGCGCCAACAATGGCCCAGACACGCCGGCGGGTATCGGCTGCCGACGGCACAATATTTGATTCACTTGTTGTTTCAATCATTTTATTTTCTTCTCCTGTCTTCCTGAATGGGTCAAATAGCCCAGGATCCAGTAAAGCAGGAGAAAGAAATTTTATGAGGTGAAGTATCTTGTTGCGGAGTTATTACATTAACTTTTGTGAACAGGCTAAGCTTTTTGCGAAAAGAGGTGGTTTAAAAAGCAAAAAACCCCGGCCTTTCGGTCGGGGTTAATGCTTAATTTGATGCCTGGCAGTTGTATGCCGGGCTGTCCTGCCCGTCACCCTGCGGGCAGCCTCCGGCTGTGCAAAATCGTTCCTGACGATTTTATCCTGCTCTCTGAGAGTTGAAAGTGGTAGAAACCAGAAAACAAAAAACCCCAGCCATCAGGCTGAGGTTTTCTGTTTTATTTGATGCCTGGCAGTTCCCTACTCTCGCATGGGGAGACCCCACACTACCATCGGCGCTACGGCGTTTCACTTCTGAGTTCGGCATGGGGTCAGGTGGGACCACCGCGCTACGGCCGCCAGGCAAATTCTGTTTATTGACCGTTATATTTTTATATAACCATCAACTAAATCCTGAACTAAGCTGAAAATTTACTTCTCTCTAAAACACCTTCGGTGTTGTAAGGTTAAGCCTCACGGATCATTAGTACTGGTTAGCTCAACGTATCGCTACGCTTACACACCCAGCCTATCAACGTCGTAGTCTTCAACGTTCCTTCAGGACCCTTAAAGGGTCAGGGAGAACTCATCTCGGGGCAAGTTTCGCGCTTAGATGCTTTCAGCGCTTATCTCTTCCGCATTTAGCTACCGGGCAATGCCATTGGCATGACAACCCGAACACCAGTGATGCGTCCACTCCGGTCCTCTCGTACTAGGAGCAGCCCCCCTCAATTCTCCAGCGCCCACGGCAGATAGGGACCGAACTGTCTCACGACGTTCTAAACCCAGCTCGCGTACCACTTTAAATGGCGAACAGCCATACCCTTGGGACCTACTTCAGCCCCAGGATGTGATGAGCCGACATCGAGGTGCCAAACACCGCCGTCGATATGAACTCTTGGGCGGTATCAGCCTGTTATCCCCGGAGTACCTTTTATCCGTTGAGCGATGGCCCTTCCATTCAGAACCACCGGATCACTAAGACCTGCTTTCGCACCTGCTCGAGCCGTCACTCTCGCAGTCAAGCTAGCTTATGCCTTTGCACTAACCTCACGATGTCCGACCGTGATTAGCTAACCTTCGTGCTCCTCCGTTACGCTTTAGGAGGAGACCGCCCCAGTCAAACTACCCACCAGACACTGTCCGCAACCCGGATCACGGGTCTACGTTAGAACATCAAACATTAAAGGGTGGTATTTCAAGGTTGGCTCCACGCAGACTGGCGTCCACGCTTCAAAGCCTCCCACCTATCCTACACATCAAGGCTCAATGTTCAGTGTCAAGCTATAGTAAAGGTTCACGGGGTCTTTCCGTCTTGCCGCGGGTACACTGCATCTTCACAGCGATTTCAATTTCACTGAGTCTCGGGTGGAGACAGCCTGGCCATCATTACGCCATTCGTGCAGGTCGGAACTTACCCGACAAGGAATTTCGCTACCTTAGGACCGTTATAGTTACGGCCGCCGTTTACCGGGGCTTCGATCAAGAGCTTCTCCTTGCGGATAACCCCATCAATTAACCTTCCGGCACCGGGCAGGCGTCACACCGTATACGTCCACTTTCGTGTTTGCACAGTGCTGTGTTTTTAATAAACAGTTGCAGCCAGCTGGTATCTTCGACTGCCTTCAGCTCCACCCGCGAGGGGTTTCACCTAACGACAGCGTGCCTTCTCCCGAAGTTACGGCACCATTTTGCCTAGTTCCTTCACCCGAGTTCTCTCAAGCGCCTTGGTATTCTCTACCTGACCACCTGTGTCGGTTTGGGGTACGATTCAATGTTACCTGATGCTTAGAGGCTTTTCCTGGAAGCAGGGCATTTGTTACTTCAGCACCGTAGTGCCTCGTCATCACACCTCAGCGTTAATAAGAGTCCGGATTTACCTAAACTCTCCGCCTACATGCTTAAACCGGGACAACCGTCGCCCGGCTAACATAGCCTTCTCCGTCCCCCCTTCGCAGTAACACCGAGTACAGGAATATTAACCTGTTTCCCATCGACTACGCCTTTCGGCCTCGCCTTAGGGGTCGACTCACCCTGCCCCGATTAACGTTGGACAGGAACCCTTGGTCTTCCGGCGAGCGGGCTTTTCACCCGCTTTATCGTTACTTATGTCAGCATTCGCACTTCTGATACCTCCAGCAAACCTCACAGTTCACCTTCAACGGCTTACAGAACGCTCCCCTACCCAACAACACATAGTGTCGCTGCCGCAGCTTCGGTGCATGGTTTAGCCCCGTTACATCTTCCGCGCAGGCCGACTCGACCAGTGAGCTATTACGCTTTCTTTAAATGATGGCTGCTTCTAAGCCAACATCCTGGCTGTCTGTGCCTTCCCACATCGTTTCCCACTTAACCATGACTTTGGGACCTTAGCTGGCGGTCTGGGTTGTTTCCCTCTTCACGACGGACGTTAGCACCCGCCGTGTGTCTCCCGTGATAACATTCTTCGGTATTCGTAGTTTGCATCGGGTTGGTAAGCCGGGATGGCCCCCTAGCCGAAACAGTGCTCTACCCCCGAAGATGAGTTCACGAGGCGCTACCTAAATAGCTTTCGGGGAGAACCAGCTATCTCCCGGTTTGATTGGCCTTTCACCCCCAGCCACAAGTCATCCGCTAATTTTTCAACATTAGTCGGTTCGGTCCTCCAGTTAGTGTTACCCAACCTTCAACCTGCCCATGGCTAGATCACCGGGTTTCGGGTCTATACCCTGCAACTTAACGCCCAGTTAAGACTCGGTTTCCCTGCGGCTCCCCTATACGGTTAACCTTGCTACAGAATATAAGTCGCTGACCCATTATACAAAAGGTACGCAGTCACCCCATAAAGAGGCTCCCACTGCTTGTACGTACACGGTTTCAGGTTCTTTTTCACTCCCCTCGCCGGGGTTCTTTTCGCCTTTCCCTCACGGTACTGGTTCACTATCGGTCAGTCAGGAGTATTTAGCCTTGGAGGATGGTCCCCCCATATTCAGACAGGATACCACGTGTCCCGCCCTACTCTTCGAACTCACAGCCTGTGCATTTTAGTGTACGGGAGTATCACCCTGTACCCTGCGACTTTCCAGACGCTTCCACTAACACACAAACTGATTCAGGTTCTGGGCTGCTCCCCGTTCGCTCGCCGCTACTGGGGGAATCTCGGTTGATTTCTTTTCCTCGGGGTACTTAGATGTTTCAGTTCCCCCGGTTCGCTTCATTACGCTATGTATTCACGTAATGATAGTGTGTCGAAACACACTGGGTTTCCCCATTCGGAAATCGCCGGCTATAACGGTTCATATCACCTTACCGACGCTTATCGCAGATTAGCACGTCCTTCATCGCCTCTGACTGCCAGGGCATCCACCGTGTACGCTTAGTCGCTTAACCTCACAACCCGAAGATGTTTCGCTTCAGATTATGAAAATTTGAGAGACTCGAACATGTCTTAACCTCATTCTTTATTACGGAAGAATGAGACGACATGTCGTTTCAATTTTCAGCTTGTTCCGGATTGTTAAAGAGCAAATACTTCGCAGCACACCGTCACCGGTACACTCTGAAGTAGATTTTTGTGCATGAAATGATGGTGGAGCTAAGCGGGATCGAACCGCTGACCTCCTGCGTGCAAGGCAGGCGCTCTCCCAGCTGAGCTATAGCCCCATCGATTTCGTAAAACCTTTGATTACCATGAATTTTCATCTGGTCAAGGCGCAACTTAGCGACGCATACTGAGGTATGCGAGTCTGAGGTGCAACGCAGAACAGGGGAAAATTTGGTAGGCCTGAGTGGACTTGAACCACCGACCTCACCCTTATCAGGGGTGCGCTCTAACCACCTGAGCTACAAGCCTATAAGGTTTTACTGCTCGTTTTCTATCAGACAATCTGTGTGAGCACTACGCGGGTTGTATCTATTAGGTAAGGAGGTGATCCAACCGCAGGTTCCCCTACGGTTACCTTGTTACGACTTCACCCCAGTCATGAATCACAAAGTGGTAAGCGCCCTCCCGAAGGTTAAGCTACCTACTTCTTTTGCAACCCACTCCCATGGTGTGACGGGCGGTGTGTACAAGGCCCGGGAACGTATTCACCGTAGCATTCTGATCTACGATTACTAGCGATTCCGACTTCATGGAGTCGAGTTGCAGACTCCAATCCGGACTACGACGCACTTTATGAGGTCCGCTTGCTCTCGCGAGGTCGCTTCTCTTTGTATGCGCCATTGTAGCACGTGTGTAGCCCTACTCGTAAGGGCCATGATGACTTGACGTCATCCCCACCTTCCTCCAGTTTATCACTGGCAGTCTCCTTTGAGTTCCCGGCCGAACCGCTGGCAACAAAGGATAAGGGTTGCGCTCGTTGCGGGACTTAACCCAACATTTCACAACACGAGCTGACGACAGCCATGCAGCACCTGTCTCAGAGTTCCCGAAGGCACCAATCCATCTCTGGAAAGTTCTCTGGATGTCAAGAGTAGGTAAGGTTCTTCGCGTTGCATCGAATTAAACCACATGCTCCACCGCTTGTGCGGGCCCCCGTCAATTCATTTGAGTTTTAACCTTGCGGCCGTACTCCCCAGGCGGTCGACTTAACGCGTTAGCTCCGGAAGCCACGCCTCAAGGGCACAACCTCCAAGTCGACATCGTTTACGGCGTGGACTACCAGGGTATCTAATCCTGTTTGCTCCCCACGCTTTCGCACCTGAGCGTCAGTCTTTGTCCAGGGGGCCGCCTTCGCCACCGGTATTCCTCCAGATCTCTACGCATTTCACCGCTACACCTGGAATTCTACCCCCCTCTACAAGACTCAAGCTTGCCAGTTTCGAATGCAGTTCCCAGGTTGAGCCCGGGGATTTCACATCCGACTTAACAAACCGCCTGCGTGCGCTTTACGCCCAGTAATTCCGATTAACGCTTGCACCCTCCGTATTACCGCGGCTGCTGGCACGGAGTTAGCCGGTGCTTCTTCTGCGAGTAACGTCAATCGCTAAGGTTATTAACCTTAACGCCTTCCTCCTCGCTGAAAGTACTTTACAACCCGAAGGCCTTCTTCATACACGCGGCATGGCTGCATCAGGCTTGCGCCCATTGTGCAATATTCCCCACTGCTGCCTCCCGTAGGAGTCTGGACCGTGTCTCAGTTCCAGTGTGGCTGGTCATCCTCTCAGACCAGCTAGGGATCGTCGCCTAGGTGAGCCATTACCCCACCTACTAGCTAATCCCATCTGGGTTCATCTGATGGCAAGAGGCCCGAAGGTCCCCCTCTTTGGTCTTGCGACGTTATGCGGTATTAGCTACCGTTTCCAGTAGTTATCCCCCTCCATCAGGCAGATCCCCAGACATTACTCACCCGTCCGCCGCTCGTCACCCAGAGAGCAAGCTCTCCCGTGCTACCGCTCGACTTGCATGTGTTAGGCCTGCCGCCAGCGTTCAATCTGAGCCATGATCAAACTCTTCAATTTAAAAGTGTTTGATGCTCAAAGAATTAAAACTGTTTATAAAATCAGTAGTCACTCTTCAAGACTTGATATTTGTTTGCATCCGAAGATGCTGAGATATCAATCCTGCGAGCGCCCACACAGATTGTCTGATAAATTGTTAAAGAGCAGTGAGTTAGGCGCTTTCGCTTGCTAACTCGAGGTGGCGTATATTACGCCTTCCTCTTTCAGAGTCAAGCGTTTATTTTCGCTTTCGTCCGACTGACTTTCGGGTTGTGAAGCCGCTTTCGAAGCCGCTTCGCCGTGTCAGTGGAGGCGCATTATAGGGAGTTCTCAGAGCCTGACAACCCCTAATTTGAAAAAACTTTCTGACTGCTCACTTTCCAGGCTAAAAGTATAAAACCCGGTCAGCAATGGCTGTTTTACAAACAAAAACGAGCCCGGATGGGCTCGTTTTTTCGTTAAGTGACTTACTGTACAGCTACGATGCGGTCGTCTTTGACTTCCAACTTTATTGTTTTGCCAGGAATCAGCTCACCGGAAAGGATTTGCTGAGCCAATGGGTTCTCAATTTGCTGCTGAATAGCGCGTTTCAACGGACGTGCACCGTAGACCGGGTCGTAACCGTTCTCGCTGATGAGCTTCAATGCGTCATCTGAGATACTTACGCCATAGCCACGCTCTTCCAGCCGTTTGTAAAGACGCTGCAACTGAATCTGCGCAATAGAAGCAATGTGGCGCTCACCGAGAGGATGGAAGACAACAACCTCATCGATACGGTTAATGAACTCCGGACGGAAGCTTTGACTCACCACGCCCAGCACCAGATCCTTCATATGGCCGTAATCCAGTTCACCGAAACGCTCCTGAATTAAGTCTGAACCAAGGTTAGAGGTCATAATGACAACCGTATTGCGGAAATCAACAGTACGGCCCTGCCCATCGGTCAGACGACCGTCGTCCAGAACCTGCAGCAGAATGTTAAACACATCCGGATGCGCTTTCTCTACCTCATCCAGCAGGATCACGGAATAAGGACGACGACGAACAGCTTCCGTCAGATAGCCACCTTCTTCATAACCAACATAACCCGGAGGCGCACCCACCAGCCGCGATACGGAATGTTTCTCCATAAACTCGGACATGTCGATACGCACCATCGCATCGTCGCTGTCGAACATAAAGTTCGCTAACGCCTTGCACAACTCCGTCTTACCTACCCCGGTTGGCCCCAGGAACAGGAACGAGCCGATTGGGCGATTAGGGTCAGATAACCCGGCACGGCTACGACGAATCGCATTAGAGACGGCTTCGACGGCTTCATCCTGACCAATCACACGCTGATGAAGCTCTTTTTCCATGCGCAGAAGTTTGTCGCGCTCCCCTTCCAGCATTCGGGCAACCGGGATCCCGGTCCAGCGAGCCAGGACTTCGGCGATTTCGGCATCCGTCACTTTATTACGCAACAGACGCATGGTTTTCCCTTCGCTTTGGGTCGCCGCGGCCAGCTGTTTTTCAAGCTCTGGAATTTTGCCGTACTGCAATTCAGACATGCGACCAAGATCACCCACGCGGCGAGCCTGCTCAATTGCGATTTTCGCCTGTTCAAGCTCAGCCTTAATGGTCTGTGTACCTGACAGCGAGGCTTTCTCCGCTTTCCACTCTTCTTCGAGCTCCGAATACTGACGCTCTTTATCTTCGAGCTCTTCATTCAACATGCTGAGACGCTTCTGACTAGCTTCATCAGATTCTTTCTTCAACGCCTGTTGTTCCAGCTTGAGCTGGATAATGCGGCGGTCAAGACGGTCCAGCTCTTCCGGCTTGGAGTCTATCTGCATACGAATGCTGGATGCGGCCTCATCAATAAGGTCAATCGCTTTATCCGGCAACTGACGATCGGCAATATAGCGGTGAGACAGCGTAGCTGCCGCGACAATCGCCGGATCGGTAATTTGCACATGGTGATGCAGCTCATAGCGTTCTTTCAGCCCACGCAGAATTGCGATGGTGTCTTCTACTGAAGGCTCAGCCACAAACACTTTTTGGAAACGACGCTCAAGCGCGGCATCTTTCTCGATATATTGGCGGTATTCATCAAGCGTGGTTGCGCCAACGCAGTGCAGTTCACCACGAGCAAGCGCCGGCTTAAGCATATTCCCGGCATCCATTGCGCCGTCTGCCTTGCCTGCGCCCACCATGGTATGCAACTCATCAATAAATAGAATGACGTTGCCTTCCTGCTTAGCGAGATCGTTCAGCACGCCTTTAAGACGCTCTTCAAATTCGCCCCGGTATTTGGCGCCAGCCACCAGCGCCCCCATATCCAGCGCAAGCACGCGTCGGCCTTTCAAGCCTTCAGGTACTTCACCATTAATGATGCGCTGTGCAAGCCCTTCAACGATGGCCGTTTTACCGACGCCCGGTTCACCAATCAGGACCGGGTTATTTTTGGTACGGCGCTGCAATACCTGGATAGTACGGCGAATTTCTTCATCACGGCCGATTACCGGGTCCAGCTTGCCTTGTTCGGCCCGCTCAGTTAAATCAACGGTATATTTCTTCAATGCCTGACGTTGGTCTTCGGCACCTTGATCGTTCACGCTCTCCCCTCCACGCATTTGCTCAATCGCGGCGGTGACGTTGGCTGGCGTTGCGCCTGCCGCTTTCAGCAGGTCGGTCAAAGTGCCGCGTGAGTCAAGTACCGCCAGAACAAACAGCTCTGACGAAATAAAGTTGTCGTTTCTTTTTTGTGCAAGCTTGTCGCACAGGTTCAATACGCGCACCAGATCCTGAGAAGGCTGGACGTCGCCGCCGGTACCTTCTACCTGCGGCAAGCGACTGAGTGCCTGCTCGATGTCGGTACGTAATTTGCCCGCATTGACTCCCGCAGAGGTCAGTAACGGACGCACGGATCCTCCCTCCTGATTGAGCAGAGCGCTCATCAGATGCAGAGGTTCGATGAATTGATTGTCGTGCCCAAGAGCAAGAGATTGGGCATCGGCGAGAGCAAGCTGGAATTTATTGGTAAGACGATCCAGACGCATAACTCCTCCCATAAACAGGTCAAATTTGCTACTGGAGATTAAATGAGGTCATCCCTCAATTATTCAAGGTTAATGACCTGAAATATATGAAGCGTGAGCTACCCGCACTGGATCGTCTTGATTCGATAGGTTATATCAGCCAGATGAAACTTGCCATACGACCTGTGGTTCTGTCGCGCCGGTATGAGAAGAAATCACCGCTTTCGGTCCAGGTACAGCGGTCGCCGCCGTACAGCTGCGTAACACCCACGTTCGCCAGCCGCTGCCTTGCAAGCTGGTAGATATCAGCATAGTACTTTTCACCCGCTGCACGGAAAGCGCTTGCCGCTTTTTCGTCCTTTGCCATAAAGGCTTCACGGACTTCCGGCCCCACCTCAAATGCCAAAGGGCCAATTGCTGGCCCGAGCCAGGCACGAATATTCTGCGGGCGATCCTGGAAACAGGCTACCGTCTCTTCGAGCACGCCTTCACATAAACCGCGCCAGCCAGCGTGCGCTGCCGCGACTTCGGTTCCGGCTTCATTACAAAACAGCACCGGCAGACAATCCGCCGTCATTACCGCACAAACCGTCCCCGGCGTATTGCTATAAGAAGCATCCGCTCGCTTTGAGGCATATGGCTCGCCCGTGAGCTTCAATACCGTTTTACCGTGCACCTGCTCAAGCCAGACTGGCTTCGAAGGCAAGTCTGCAGCTGCATAAAATAACCGGCGGTTCTCTTCAACATGAGCCAGATCGTCGCCGCAATGGGCGCCCAGATTCATCGAGTCATACGGCGCGAGGCTAACGCCACCCACGCGGGTTGAGCTACAGGCAGCAACGCCTGCCGGAAGCGGCCAGTGCGGGACGATCGTTTTGGTCATAGCCAGTCCAGTTGATCTTTATGGGTTTCGGTATCAGCACGTAGCGCTTCGATCAGTTCAACCATATCCTGTGGGATCGGCGCGCTCCACTCCATCAGAATACCGCTGATAGGATGGTACAGGCGCAGCATGGTCGCGTGTAGCGCCTGGCGGTCAAACTTGCGCAGTACGCTGACGAATTCTTCCGATGCGCCTTTCGGCGGACGAGGACGGCCACCGTAAAGCTGATCACCCACCAGCGGATGGCTGATATGTGCCATGTGAACGCGGATCTGGTGAGTACGGCCGGTTTCCAGGCGCAGACGCAGGCGCGTATGCACGCGGAAGTGTTCCATAATGCGGTAGTGTGTCACCGCTGGTTTGCCCATTGGATGCACGGACATGTGGGTACGTTTAGTTGGATGGCGGCTGATTGGTTCTTCTACCGTACCACCGCCAGTCATGTGACCAATAGCCACAGCTTCGTACTCACGGGTAATTTCACGCAGTTGAAGGGCTTCAACCAGGCGAGTTTGCGCCGGAACAGTTTTTGCTACAACCATCAGGCCGGTGGTGTCTTTATCCAGACGGTGCACAATACCCGCACGCGGCACATCCGCAATTGGCGGATAATAGTGCAGCAGCGCATTCAACACCGTGCCGTCCGGATTGCCCGCGCCGGGGTGTACAACGAGATCGCGTGGCTTATTGATCACCAGAATATCTTCATCTTCATAGACGATATTCAGCGGGATGTCCTGAGCCTCCCAGCGCACCTCTTCTTCAATTTCAGCATTGATGGTTACGCTTTCGCCACCCAACACTTTCTCCTTCGGCTTGTCCCAGACAACGCCGTTGACCGTAACTCGCTGGTCAAGAATCCATTCTTTTATGCGCGAACGCGAATAATCCGGGAACAATTCGGCCAATGCCTGATCTAAGCGTTGACCCAGTTGTGAATCGGACACCGTTTCGGTGAGTTGTACTAGTTGTGCCATAGACAGCTTCTTTCGTTAACGTTGGGTTTTACGGCAATGCCGTTTAATATAATGTGCTATTGTAGCTGGTCTTTATCGGGAGCCGGAACACGAACTCTCCCGGAAATAACATTACTTAGGAAAGTCAAACGTCATGACGCGCATGAAATATCTGGTGGCAGCGGCCACGTTGAGCCTGGCTTTGGCTGGTTGCTCCAGTTCCAAGGATGAGGTTCCTGATAATCCGCCTTCTGAGATCTACGCGACTGCCCAGCAAAAGCTGCAGGACGGTAACTTTAAAGCGGCGATAACGCAACTGGAAGCGCTGGATAACCGCTATCCATTCGGCCCGTACTCTCAGCAAGTGCAGCTCGACCTGATCTACGCCTACTACAAAAATGCGGACTTACCGCTGGCTCAGGCGGCGATCGATCGCTTTATGCGCCTCAATCCAACTCATCCAAACATTGACTACGTACTTTACATGCGTGGCCTGACAGACATGGCGTTGGATGACAGCGCGCTACAGGGCTTCTTTGGCGTTGACCGTTCCGACCGTGATCCACAGCATGCTCGCGATGCTTTTAACGACTTCTCGAAGCTGGTGCGTGGCTACCCGAACAGTCAGTACGTTACCGATGCCACTAAACGCCTCGTGTTCCTCAAAGATCGCCTGGCGAAGTATGAGCTTTCCGTGGCGCAATATTACACGAAACGCGGCGCATGGGTGGCAGTAGTTAATCGCGTTGAAGGTATGCTGCGTGATTATCCGGATACTCAGGCCACCCGTGACGGCCTGAAACTGATGGAAAATGCTTACCGCGAGCTGCAGATGCCGGGTCAGGCAGAGAAAGTGGCGAAGATCATTGCTGCCAATAGCAGCAACACCTGATAGACAATCTCACAAGAAAAACGGCAGCCTCGGCTGCCGTTTTTTTATCTGCCGACGCAAAAACTGAAACGGTTTAGCGTCAGGTCATCCCATCAAATATGGACGTAATTTCCGATAACCACAAGCCTTAAAAACACATATCCTGTCCTGCCTCACAAAAAGGTCGCCTTGACAAAAAGTGACAAAATAACGTGATTTACATCACACATTTTGACATTAAGAACGGTATGCTGGAGTTACCAAGACGGCAAAGACAAGAGGTAAATTTATGACAATGAACATTACCAGCAAGCAAATGGAAATCACTCCAGCTATTCGCCAGCATGTCGCCGACCGTCTCAGCAAACTGGACAAGTGGCAAACTCATCTCATTAATCCACATATTATCTTGTCCAAAGAGCCTCAAGGTTTTGTGGCTGATGCCACGATTAACACACCGAATGGGCACCTCGTAGCCAGTGCCAGACATGAAGATATGTATACGGCTATCAACGATTTGATCAACAAACTGGAGCGGCAGTTAAATAAAGTGCAACACAAAGGTGAAGCACGTCGCGCAGCAGGTTCAGTGAAAGACGTGTCCTTCGCAGAAGCAGAAGCTGACGAAGAGTAATACATTACTCTCCTTCCACTCACCGCAACGCGCCTCCGGGCGCGTTTTTTATTGACAGAACGAAAACAGAGCAGGTACTTTACCTCTCAGATTCCTCAGGAAACCTGACATGAAACTTTTCCCGTTCTTCTTCGCATTCTTTTTTACCTTCCCCTGACTGGGAGGCAATTCGTCGTGTGATAAAGAATGCGAAGACGAACAAACAAGCCTCCCAAACGGGAGGCTTTTTTTATGGACATCGAAAAGGTAGCGTTATGACCGAAATTAATCCGTTGCTGGCCCTGCGCGATAAAATCAGCGCGCTGGATGAAAAGCTGTTAGCCCTGCTGGCAGAGCGCCGCCTGCTGGCAGTTGAAGTTGGCAAAGCCAAACTCGCTTCTCACCGCCCGGTACGCGATATCGATCGTGAAAGAGATTTACTGGAACGCCTGATTACCCTAGGTAAAGACCACCATCTCGATGCCCACTACATCACGCGCCTGTTCCAGCTCATTATTGAAGATTCTGTACTTACCCAACAAACCCTGCTGCAGCAGCATTTGAACAAAACGAACCCGCATTCTGCCCGCATCGCTTTCCTCGGCCCTAAAGGGTCTTATTCTCACCTTGCTGCGCGCCAGTATGCCGCGCGTCACTTTGAGCAGTTCATCGAAAGCGGCTGTGCCAAATTCCATGACATCTTCAACCAGGTGGAAACCGGTCAGGCCGATTACGCTGTAGTGCCGATTGAAAATACCAGTTCGGGCGCCATTAACGACGTCTACGATCTGCTGCAGCACACTAGCCTGTCGATCGTCGCCGAAATGACCGTGCCGATTGACCATTGTGTACTGGTATCCGGCTCCACCGATCTCGAGCAAATCCAAACGGTTTATAGCCACCCTCAACCTTTCCAGCAGTGTAGCCAGTTCATTAACCGCTACCCGCACTGGAAAATTGAATACACCGAAAGTACCTCTGCGGCGATGGAAAAAGTCGCTCAGGCCAACTCGCCTCACGTTGCCGCTCTGGGCAGCGAGGCAGGAGGCGCACTTTATGGCCTGCAGGTGCTGGAACGTAATCTCGCGAACCAGACTCAGAACATCACCCGCTTCATTGTGCTGGCACGTAAGGCTGTCGAAGTATCTGACCAGGTACCCGCAAAAACCACATTGCTGATGGCGACTGGCCAGCAGGCCGGTGCCCTGGTAGAAGCACTTCTGGTATTACGTAATCACAACCTGATCATGACCAAGCTGGAATCACGTCCGATCAACGGCAACCCGTGGGAAGAAATGTTCTATCTGGATATTCAGGCAAACCTGAAAGATGAGGGCATGCGTAAGGCGCTGCGCGAGTTGGGGGAAATCACCCGTTCCCTGAAAGTACTCGGCAGCTACCCAAGCGAAAACGTTGTACCGGTCGACCCGGCCTGATAACAATGCCAGCCCGGCTAAAACCGGGCTGCACAAATCACACTTCCCGAAACTTCAGTTTTTCCATTCCGGCCACCGCAACGCGGAGGGAGAAAAGCGCCCCGGAAAGCGGTAATCGGGCCACTTCGTCTTCGTCCATGTTTTCTCTGGTGGTGGTAATAAACAGCGTTTTCATATCGTCACCGCCAAAACAGACCATAGTCGGGCAACGCACGGGCAAGCGATGCTCTTCCACAATCTCACCCTGCGGCGAAATACGCACAATGCGATAGCCATCAAACAGCGCCGTCCAGTAATAGCCTTCGCAGTCCATCGCTGCGCCATCTGGAATGCCCTCGCCTTCGGCAAATCGTCTGAAGACTTCGCGTCGGCCAGGCTCACCTTGTGCGTCCAGTGGCGTGCGGTAAATCACGGCATTGGGCGTGTCTGAGGTATACATCCATTTACCATCCGGACTAAATGCCAGCCCGTTTGCGCCATGGATATCATGCTGGATCACATGCGGTGTCAGATCGTTATCCACCCTGCAAAGTAGCGCACCGTTGTAATCGCCTGGCCCCCAGAATGTGCCGGCATAAAAACGCCCCTGCCTGTCGGTACCGCCATCGTTGAAACGCGCCAAATCAGGGTTACTCGGGTTATCACAGACTTTGCCAACGATCAGTCCGGTATTATTGGTCAGCCAGATACCACTGCGCATTGCCACAATAAACCCGCCTGACTCGCGCAAGGCAAAGCAACCTACCTCTTCAGAAAACTGAATAACATCATGTTTGCCGCTGGCCAGATGGTAGCGGTGTATTTCATTCTCAAGAATATCCGTCCAGTAGAGGCTACCTTCTTCTGCGCTCCACGTAGGGCATTCGGGTAAGTGACCGGTGTAGTCGAACAGCAGCTGCGGCTCAGACATTTCAGGGATCCTTTTGACAAACAAAAAAGCCAGCGGGCAGACTCCCACTGGCTTTTGATTATAAGACCTTTTGGCACTTACTGACGGTTATCATTTGCCTGCCGTAGCAGGACACGGCTCTCATTCTGGAAACGCTGCGCGTAATCCCCGAACCAGTGCTCCACTTTCCGGAAGCTGTCGATAAACGCCTGCTTGTCGCCGTGTTCCAGCAGGCCGATCGCCTCGCCGAACCGTTTGTAATAGCGCTTGATCAGCGCCAGGTTACTTTCCGACGACATGATTATGTCGGCATAGAGCTGTGGATCCTGAGCAAACAGTCGGCCCACCATCGCCAGCTCCAGGCGGTAAATCGGCGAAGACAAAGCCAGCAGTTGCTCAAGCTGCACGTTTTCTTCCGCCAGATGCAGACCATAGGCGAATGTGGCGAAGTGGCGCAACGCCTGAATAAACGCCATGTTCTGATCGTGCTCGACCGCGCTGGAACGGTGCAAGCGCGCACCCCAGACCTGAATCTGTTCCAACAGCCACTGATAGGCTTCTGGCTGACGGCCATCGCAGTAGACTACAACCTGTTTTGCCAGGCTGCCGCTGTCCGGGCCAAACATCGGGTGCAGACCAAGTACCGGGCCAGAATGCACAGTAAGCATCGCCTGCAGAGGGCCATTCTTCACCGACGCTAAGTCCACCAGAATGCAATCCGCCGGCAGCGGAGGCAGCTTAGCGATAACCTGCTCAGTGATATGAATCGGCACGCTGACAATCACCATGCCCGCATCGGCCAGCAGCGCCGGGGCTTTGTCCCAGTCTTCTTTTTCAAGAATACGAACCTGGTAGCCGGAAAGCGTCAGCATTTTTTCAAACAGACGGCCCATCTGGCCACCGCCGCCCACAATTACCACCGGACGCAAAGCAGGATGCAGGGTTTTAAAGCCCTTGTCGTTCTCGCTGGAGTACGACTCGCGCATCACGCGACGCAGCACGTCCTCAATTAAATCCGGCGGAACGCCCAGAGCTTCAGCCTCTTTGCGGCGAGACGCCAGCATGGAGGTTTCTCGCTCCGGCACATAAATCGGCAAGCCGAAGCGGCTTTTTACTTCACCCACTTCCGCTACCAGCTCCAGCCGCTTAGCCAGTAAATCCAGTAGCGCTTTATCCACTTCATCGATTTGATCGCGCAGCGCGGTCAATTCAGCCACCATAGTAAACCTCTTATGCCTGACGAGCCGCCAGCACACCGCTCAGATCTTTGTGGATCTCACGCAGCAGGCTGTCCGTAGTTTCCCAGTCGATGCAGGCATCGGTAACGGACACGCCGTATTTCATTTCGCTGCGCGGCTGCTCTGATGATTGATTCCCTTCATGGATATTACTTTCAATCATCAGGCCAATAATAGAGCGGTTACCATCTTTAATCTGAGCAATGGCGGATTCGGCCACGCCCGGCTGGCGACGGAAGTCTTTATTTGAGTTGCCGTGGCTGCAATCGATCATCAAGGAAGGACGCAGGCCTGCTTTCTGCATTTCAGTTTCGCACTGAGCGACATCAGCCGGACTGTAGTTCGGCGCTTTACCGCCGCGCAGAATCACATGCCCATCAGGGTTACCCTGAGTCTGCAGCAGACAAACCTGCCCTGCCTGGTTGATACCCACGAAACGATGCGGCATTGCAGCTGCACGCATCGCGTTAATCGCCGTGCCCAGACTACCGTCAGTCCCATTTTTAAAACCAACCGGCATAGAAAGGCCAGAAGCCATTTCGCGGTGGGTCTGGGATTCAGTGGTACGAGCACCAATTGCAGACCAGCTAAACAGATCGCCCAGGTATTGCGGGCTATTTGGATCCAGCGCCTCGGTTGCCAACGGCAGCCCCAGGCTTACCAACTCAACCAGCAGGCGACGCGCAATTTTCAGCCCTGCTTCCACATCAAACGAGCCATCCATATGCGGGTCGTTGATAAGCCCTTTCCAACCCACGGTCGTACGAGGCTTTTCAAAATAGACGCGCATCACGAGGTACAGACTATCGCTAACTTGTTCAGACAGAGCTTTAAAACGACGAGCGTATTCAATCGCAGCTTCCGGATCGTGGATCGAGCAAGGTCCACAAACAACCAGCAGGCGCGGATCGCGGCCAGCAATAATATTGGAGATCGTTTGGCGAGACTGCTCAATTTGCGCTTCCTGAGCCGCAGTGAGTGGAAATTCCGCTTTCAGCTGATCCGGCGTGATGAGTATCTGTTCGTCAGAGATATGAACGTTGTTGAGCGCGTCTTTTTGCATGATGTCTGTCCTGTATTTAGCTCGTTTGCGATAGTCGTTTCCTCGTCGAGGAGGGCTTACTGTAACCGCGCACAGTAAAGATTGCAATCCATTATACGTAAAATAATCGTTACACCATCAATTAAAATCCGCATAACACCATTAAATATGTAAACATAAAATTACACAAAGCATAAAAATGCGCAATTTTCGGTCAAAAATGCATGACTAAACAAAAGCGCGCGTAAAAATTCAATCTGCCTTCTATGCTGATATTATCCCTTGTGAGTGCATTTTTCGTGGGGGAAGCCGATAACGATTTACGCCATCATTCCAGGGCTATTCTCGTTATTATTTTGGATAATCAGGAATATCATCACACCTGGGAATGAATGACGGAAATACGTGGGAGTGATATGCTCGAAGGCAACATCATAAATAATAAAGGCTGGCTTCACTGGCCAGGATGCTTTTGGGCTGGTGACGCGTGAAAACCACGTCTCAACTCCGCGGGCTGGCGTTATTTTTAACGTTTGTCGTCCTCCTGCTAACAATATTCAGAATGCAAGCTGCGCAGGCAACGAGCGCCGTGCTGCCCGATAAAGTCCGCACTACAGTGACCGGGATTGTCAGCTACACACGTTGGCCTCAGTTGCAGGGGCTTCCTAAACTCTGCATATTTTCAACGGCAACCTATGCCGCGACGCTAAGCACGAAAAATAACGATATCTCATATCAACCTCTGCTCGTTCAGTCATCAGACGAGGCATTGCGAGCGAACTGCGACGGGATATATTTTGGTAACGAGTCACCACAACAGCAGTTGCAATTAATAGAACGTTATCAATCCCGGCCTTTATTACTCATTGCCGAGCAGAACCCACAATGCATAATTGGCAGTGCTTTCTGCCTGAATATTCATAATGACGCAGTTTCTTTTTCGGTAAACCTTGATGCACTCAGCCGCAGCGGCGTCAGGGTTAGCCCGGATGTATTACTGCTGGCCCGGCCAGGGAATAATAGTCATGAATAAGGATTTGACTACGTCGTCACGTCCAACGTTTAAAGGAACGTTACGTAGAATCAGCATAATCAGCGTGGTCATTGCCATGCTGGTTGTCTGGCTACTGCTTTCCGTCGCCTCGATGCTGACGCTAAAACAGTACGCTCAAAAAAATCTCGAATTGCTGGCGGTGACAGTGAGTCACAGCCTTGAAGCTGCGGTTGTTTTCCGTGATGGCACAGCAGCCAATGAAACCCTGGCTGTTCTGGGTAAACAAGGGCAATTTACCGCCGCAAAGGTGGTCGATGTTAATGGCCAGGAGCTAACGCATTGGCAGGCAGACAAGCCCTCTCAGCACGACATGGTGGGAGGCCTGGTCACCCGATGGCTATATCCTCATCCGATCAAGCAGCCTATCTGGCATAACGGCAAAATCATCGGTGAAATGCGCCTGATAGGCACGGATGCTACCGTGACCTTGTTCGTCTGGCTCTCATTAGGCGTGCTGACAGCCTGTATTTTACTCGCCTCAGTTATCGCATTAGGCATTTCACGCCATTTACACCGCGATATTGATGCCGCCCTGCAGAATATTACCGATGTTGTCCATGACGTTCGCAGTAACCGTAACTTTTCTCGCCGCGTATCACCGGAAAAAATTGAAGAGTTCCACCTCTTTGCCCAGGACTTCAACAGCTTACTGGATGAGATGGAAGAATGGCAAAAACAGCTTCAGCTGAAAAATGCTTCACTGCAGAAAACGGCGCTCCAGGATTCATTGACTAGCCTGGCAAACCGGGCTGCCTTCCGAACGGCGCTGGATAAACTGATTGCAGATCCAGAAACACTCCATAACAGTGCGTTGCTGTTTATGGACGGCGACAACTTCAAGTTTGTTAATGATACATGGGGACATGCGGCCGGAGATACCGTGCTTATCGAAGTCGCAAAACGGTTGCAGGTGTTCGCCAATACGCGTCACCTCGCCTTCCGCCTTGGCGGGGACGAATTTGCCATGCTGCTTCATTCGGTGAATAGCGAAGAACAGGCCGCTTCCGTGCTGAAACAACTGAAAGAGATAGTCGAACAGCCAATACTTTTACCTGGTGAGCACTGGGTCACCATGACCCTAAGCGTCGGCGTTGCGCTCGCAAAAGATATCACTTCAGCGGAAAGCCTGATGGAAACCGCTGACCGCAATATGTACATAGAAAAACACAAGCAACGTGAGTTGCTAATAAAACAGCCCCAAAGGGATACATTATGAAAGCTTCACGCTTATTTGCACCGGCAATCCTCTTCTCGTTTCTGTTAACCGGCTGCCAGGCACCGCCATCGACGTTCTCCCCTGAGCAAGTCGCCGCGATGCGCTCGTACGGCTTCTCTGAGTCAAACGACGGCTGGTCACTTGGGCTGTCAGACAAGATCCTGTTTGGTAAAAACCAGTACAAACTGCAGCCTGAAAGCTACCAAACCATCCAGAGCATGGCCGCCAAACTTTCAGCAACGGGCCTGAAACATGCCCGTATGGATGGTCACACCGATAACTACGGTGAAGACGGCTACAACGAACAACTCTCCCTCAAGCGAGCCAACATTGTGGCAGATGCCTGGGCCGAAGGTGCTCACATCCCACGCAGCAACCTCACAACCCAAGGTTTGGGTAAGAAATACCCGGTGGCCAGCAATAGCACTGGCGAAGGCCGCGCGGAAAACCGCCGCGTCGCGGTGGTGATCACCGCCCCATAATAAAGACAAATTTAGAGCATAAAAAAGGGCTGCCAGATGGCAGCCCTTTTATTTGGATGTCGCCTAAGCGAATCTTAGTTAAGACGCTCTTTGATACGAGCAGACTTACCAGTACGCTCACGCAGGTAGTACAGTTTAGCTTTACGAACGGCACCACGACGTTTAACAGTAATGCTGTCGATTACTGGGGAGTGAGTCTGGAATACACGCTCAACACCTTCGCCGTTAGAAATTTTACGAACAGTGAATGCAGAGTGCAGACCGCGGTTACGGATAGCGATAACCACGCCCTCAAATGCCTGCAGACGTTTTTTAGAACCTTCAACGACCCATACTTTCACTTCCACGGAGTCGCCCGGTCGGAAGGAAGGTACATCCTGTTTCATCTGTTCTTGTTCAAGTTGCTTAATAATATTGCTCATAATTTATCTCTTATCCTGGGTAAACTGATATTTCCCCGTCATATTTGAAGCTGCATCTGCGCTGGCTGCTCTCCTTCACCCGAATCACTTACTGAAGTAAGCTCATCGGGATTCACTCGCTTGCCATCTGGCTGCAACTCCAACTATTTTGGGGTTAAGGGGGCTTACGCCTGCCCATCATGTTTATGTTGCTGTTGCGTATGCTCTTTTTTGAACTCCGCCAGCAACCTTGCTTGCTCTTCAGTCAGAGCCAGGTTTTCCAAAAGTTCAGGTCTTCTAAGCCAGGTGCGGCCCAGCGACTGTTTCAGGCGCCAACGGCGAATCTCCGCATGGTTCCCCGACAGTAACACCGCCGGTACTTCCATGCCATCCAACACTTCAGGACGGGTGTAGTGAGGGCAATCCAGCAACCCTTCAGCAAACGAATCTTCGGTTGCCGATGCTTCATGTCCCAAAACGCCCGGGATAAACCGGGAGACTGAGTCAATCAGCGTCATCGCTGGTAGCTCACCGCCGCTGAGAACGTAATCGCCGATTGACCATTCTTCGTCAATTTCGGTTTGGATCACGCGCTCATCGATCCCTTCGTAACGGCCACAAACCAGAATTAACTTCTCGTTTGTTGCCAGTTCACTGACGCCAGCTTGATCAAGCTTGCGCCCCTGAGGTGAAAGATAGATAACCTTAGCACCTTCTCCCGCCGCTGCTTTCGCTGCGTGGATGGCTTCCCGCAAAGGGTTCACCATCATCAGCATTCCCGGTCCGCCGCCGTAAGGACGATCGTCCACGGTACGGTGCCGGTCATAGGTGAAGTCGCGCGGACTCCAGCTTTGAATGCTCAGCAGGCCATTTTTTACTGCCCGGCCAGTTACCCCGTAATCGGTAATTGCGCGGAACATTTCAGGAAACAGGCTAACAATACCAATAAACACGAGCCAATCCCCATTATGCTAGCGACTACCGTATGATTTCGGAGTTTTAAAAACCAGGATCCCAATCTACTTCAATGGTTTGAGTAGCGAGATCGACTTTCTTGATAACCTGCCCATCGAGGAACGGAACCAGCCGCTCCTTGATACCAAATGCATCCTTCAGGTTTGCCTTGATGACGAGAACGTCATTCGAGCCGGTTTCCATCATGTCGATGACTTTACCGAGCTGGTAGCCTTGAGTGGTCACTACCTGGCAGCCCATAAGGTCTTTCCAGTAGTAGTCACCCGCTTCAAGAGCCGGCAGCTGCGTTGAATCCACGACAATTTCGCAATTGGTCAGAAGATTCGCTGCATCCCGATCGTCAACGCCTTGCAGCTTGATGATCAGATCCTGATTGTGGTGCTTCCAGCTTTCCAGCTGTACTTGCTGCCACTGACCGCCGCGCTGGATAAACCAGGGCTGGTAGTCAAAAATGCTTTCGGCGTCTTCGGTGGAGGAAAACACTCTGAGCCAACCACGAATACCGTAGGAGGAGCCCATCTTGCCCAACACAATTGGGTTAACAGGAACCTGTGCGGCGAGTTGCTTGCTCATCATGACCACCGTGACAGATTAAGCTGCTTTCTTAGCTTCTTTGATCAGCGCAGCAACGCGATCAGAAACGGTTGCGCCCTGGCCAACCCAATGAGCTACGCGATCCAGATCCAGGCGAACGCCTTCTTCTTTCTCGTTAGCGATAGGGTTGAAGAAACCAACGCGCTCAATGAAGCGACCGTTACGTGCATTACGGCTATCAGTAACGACAACCTGGTAGAACGGACGCTTTTTAGCGCCGTGACGTGCTAAACGAATAGTTACCATAACATCCTCTTTAGTGAATAAAACGCCGGGCCCCATCGAGGGATGGAGCCCGGTGTCATATTAAAAGCCCGAAAATTTTACTGATTTCTGGGGAAAAAGCAATCGAAAAGAGCTTAGCGGCCAGGGAAACCTGGCGGCATCATCCCTTTCATACCACGCATCATTTTGGCCATGCCGCCTTTCTTCATTTTCTTCATCATGCGCTGCATGTCATCAAACTGCTTCAGCAGACGGTTAACGTCCTGTACCTGCATGCCGGAACCCTGCGCGATACGGCGCTTGCGGGAACCTTTAATGATGTCCGGCTGGGCGCGTTCTTTCAGCGTCATCGAGCTGATGATCGCCTCCATACGCACCAGCACTTTGTCGTCCATCTGGGATTTAACGTTGTCCGGTAACTGACCCATGCCCGGCAGCTTGCTCATCATGCTTGCCATGCCGCCCATGTTTTTCATCTGTTTGAGCTGTTCAAGGAAGTCGGTCAGGTCGAAGCCGTCGCCTTTTTTCAGCTTGCTGGCGAGTTTCTCAGCCTGCGCGCGGTCAACCTTACTTTCGATATCTTCAATCAGCGACAGCACGTCGCCCATGCCGAGGATACGGGAGGCAATACGGTCCGGGTGGAACGGCTCCAGCGCTTCGGTTTTCTCCCCAACGCCGAGGAATTTGATTGGCTTGCCGGTGATATGGCGAATCGACAGCGCTGCACCGCCGCGGGCGTCGCCGTCCACTTTAGTCAGCACCACGCCGGTCAGCGGCAGCGCTTCGTTGAACGCCTTCGCGGTATTCGCCGCATCCTGACCGGTCATGGCATCGACCACAAACAGCGTTTCTACCGGCTTAATTGCGGCATGAACCTGTTTGATTTCGTCCATCATCGCTTCGTCAACGTGCAAACGACCGGCGGTATCCACCAGCAGCACGTCGTAGAACTTCAGCTTCGCTTCTTTCAGCGCAGCGTTAACGATATCGACAGGTTTTTGCTGAGCGTCAGACGGGAAGAAGTCCACTTCAACCTGCTGAGCCAGGGTTTCCAGCTGTTTAATCGCCGCCGGGCGATAAACGTCCGCTGAAACCACCAACACTTTTTTCTTCTGCTTTTCGCGCAGGAATTTACCTAACTTACCGACGCTGGTAGTTTTACCGGCACCCTGCAGACCCGCCATCAGCACGACTGCCGGTGGCTGCGCCGCCAGGTTCAGGCTGCTGTTCTCTTCGCCCATCGCGGAAACCAGTTCAGCGCGAACGATTTTGACGAACTCCTGGCCCGGGGTCAGGCTTTTATTGACTTCATGCCCCACCGCTTTTTCTTTAACGCGGTTGATAAAATCACGCACTACCGGCAACGCAACGTCCGCCTCCAGCAGCGCCATGCGCACTTCGCGCAGCGTCTCTTTAACGTTTTCTTCGGTTAGCCGCCCACGGCCGCTAATATTGCGCAGGGTACGCGACAGACGGTCTGTTAAATTATCAAACATGGTATTTTGCCTAACGTGGTAACTGGGGCCGCAGCTCGCGACACAAAACTGAATTTGGCGGATTATAACATGAAGCCGCCTCGGGTGTGATCCAACGGTTGGAGCAGGCGACAGGTAACGTTATACTGACTTTTTTGTTCTCTGGCCAATTTGACCGACACCTTAATATGCCCGTTTTCGCCATTCTTGCGCTTGTAGCCTACTCCGTCAGCCTCGCGCTGATCATTCCCGGTCTTCTGCGGAAGAACAGCGGATGGCGCCGCTTTGCCATTTTGTCCGCCGCTATTGCTCTGGTCAGCCATGCGCTGGCGCTGGAAGCACGCTTCTTCACCGTCGATGGCGGGCAAAACCTGAGCCTGCTGAACGTAGGCTCCCTCGTCAGCCTGATGATTTGTACGGTAATGACCATTGTTGCCTCCCGCAATCGTGGCTGGCTGCTGTTACCGATTGTTTACGCCTTTGCGCTGATAAATCTGGCCCTGGCGACCTTTATGCCCAACGAATTTATCACCCATCTTGAAGCCACACCGGGGATGATGGTGCATATTGGCCTGTCGCTCTTTGCCTATGCGACGCTGATCATTGCCGCACTGTACGCTTTGCAGCTGGCGTGGATTGACTATCAATTGAAGAACAAAAAACTGGCCTTCAGCGCAGAAATGCCGCCGCTGATGGTGATCGAACGTAAAATGTTCCATATCACCCAGGTGGGCGTTGTCCTGCTGACGTTGACGCTGTGCACCGGTCTCTTTTATATGAAAAACCTGTTCAGCATGGAAAACGTCGACAAAGCCGTGCTGTCCATTCTTGCCTGGTTTGTCTACGTCGTTCTGCTGTGGGGGCACTATCATGAAGGATGGCGCGGCCGTCGCGTGGTCTGGTTCAACGTTGCCGGGGCGGGCATTTTAACCCTCGCTTACTTTGGCAGCCGTGTCCTGCAGCAGTTCGTTAGCTAGTTAATCTCTTAAAGGAAATCACTTTTGGAACACATCTCAACCACCACGCTGATCGTCACCCTGATCATCATGGTGGTGGTGTCCGCGTACTTCTCCGGTTCAGAAACCGGCATGATGACGCTAAACCGCTACCGCCTGCGCCACCGCGCCAAACAGGGCAACCGGGCAGCGAAGCGCGTTGAAAAACTCCTGCGTAAACCAGACCGCCTGATCAGCCTGGTGTTAATCGGGAATAACCTGGTCAATATTCTGGCTTCTGCATTAGCGACTATCGTCGGCATCCGCCTATACGGTAACGCAGGCGTGGCAATAGCGACCGGTGTTTTAACCTTTGTTGTGCTGGTGTTTGCCGAAGTCCTGCCTAAAACCATCGCCGCGCTGTATCCCGAAAAAGTTGCCTATCCAAGCAGTTGGCTGCTCGGCCCACTGCAGTTTCTGATGATGCCGCTGGTCTGGCTGCTGAATACCATCACCCGTCTGCTGATGCGCATGGTTGGCATCAAGGTCGATAACATTATTAGCACCGCGCTCAGCAAAGACGAGCTGCGAACCATCGTGCATGAATCCCGCTCGCAAATTTCGCGGCGCAACCAGGATATGTTGCTGTCGGTCCTGGATCTGGAAAAGGTCAGCGTCGATGACATCATGGTGCCGCGAAACGAAATCGTTGGCATCAATATTAATGACGACTGGAAGTCCATCGTCCGCCAGTTAACGCACTCCCCGCACGGCCGCATTGTGCTGTACCGCGACAGTCTGGATGATGCTATCGGCATGCTGCGCGTCCGCGAAGCCTACCGGCTAATGACCGAGAAAAAAGAGTTCACCAAAGAGGTGATGCTCCGTTCCGCCGATGAGATTTACTTTGTGCCGGAAGGCACCCCGCTCAGCGTGCAGTTGGTGAAATTCCAGCGCAATAAAAAGAAAGTTGGTCTGGTGGTAGATGAATACGGCGATATCCAGGGCCTGGTAACCGTAGAAGATATTCTGGAAGAGATCGTCGGTGACTTCACCACGTCCATGTCCCCAACGCTTGCGGAAGAAGTGACCCCGCAAAACGACGGCTCGGTCATCATTGAAGGCAGCGCCAACGTGCGTGAACTCAATAAAGCCTTTAACTGGACGCTGCCGGAAGACGACGCCCGCACGGTAAACGGGATGATTCTGGAAGAGATTCAGGAAATCCCGGCCGCAGGAACCCGCATCCGGCTCAGTCAATACGACATCGATATCCTCGACGTACAGGACAACATGATTAAGCAGGTGCGCGTCACGCCGGTGAAGCCGCTACGGCAAAGCGTTGAGCAATAGACGTAAAAAAGCCAGCCTCAGGGCTGGCTTTTTACTTTCGGCAACGAATCAGGCTTTGGCTACGGAAACCATCGCGGCACGAATAGTACGGCCATTCAGGGTGTAACCTTTCTGCATCACCATCAGCACGTTATTTGGCGCAACGTCGGCAGATTCAACCATCGCAATGGCCTGGTGCACGTCCGGGTTAAACGGCACGTTAGTCTCGCCAACCACTTCCACACCGAACTTGCGAACCACATCCAGCATGGACTTCTGGGTCAGTTCAATGCCTTCGATCATTGGGGCTAAATCCGGATTGGACTTGTCGGCCACTTCCAGCGCGCGATCCAGGCTGTCGATAACCGGCAGCAGTTCGTTCACGAATTTCTCCAGGGCAAACTTGTGCGCTTTCTCGATATCCTGTTCGGTGCGGCGACGCAGGTTAGCTAAATCAGCCTGGTGGCGAGGCTCAATTTCACGCTCGCGCTGCTTCATTTCTGCCAGTTGGGCCTGCAGATTTGCAATCTCTTCGTCGCGCGGATCCACGACATCGGCACCTTCTACGGCCTCGACTTCTTCGTGCTGATCCATGACGATATCTTCCGGGGCTTGCTCGTTAGGTGTTTTCTGTTCTTTACTACTCATGAAATTCTCCGCGTTTTTAGCATTCATCTCGCTGCTTCGCTTATTATGGGGATCAGTTTCAGGGTTTCAAGGGAACCTGTCATATTGTCGCAGGAACGTCTGCGAATAAGGACCACCAGGATAATGAACAAACATTTCAACTGCATCGGTATTGTCGGGCACCCGCGTCACCCCACCGCTCTGACCACGCATGAAATGCTCTATCGCTGGCTGTGCGCCAAAGGCTATGAAGTGATGGTGGAACAGCAAATCGCCCAGGAGCTTAACCTAAAACAGGTAAAAACCGGCACGCTGGCGGAGATAGGCCAGCAGGCTGACTTAGCCGTGGTCGTCGGCGGGGATGGCAATATGCTGGGTGCCGCTCGGGTGCTCGCCCGCTATGACATCAAAGTGATTGGCATCAACCGCGGTAACCTTGGCTTCCTGACCGACCTTGACCCGGACAATGCCCAGCAGCAGTTGGCGGACGTTCTTGAGGGGCATTACATCACCGAACGCCGCTTCCTGCTCGAAGCACAGGTCTGCCAGCACGATACGCCCACACGCCTCAGTACGGCGATAAACGAAGTGGTGCTTCACCCAGGCAAAGTCGCGCACATGATTGAGTTCGAAGTGTATATCGACGAAATTTTTGCGTTTTCACAGCGTTCTGACGGACTGATTATCTCTACGCCGACCGGCTCAACCGCCTATTCGCTTTCAGCCGGAGGCCCGATTCTTACGCCTTCGCTGGATGCCATCACGTTGGTACCGATGTTTCCACACACGCTGTCTGCACGCCCGCTGGTGATCAACAGCAGCAGCACCATTCGCCTGCGTTTTTCCCACATGCGCAGCGACCTTGAAATCAGCTGTGACAGCCAAATTGCACTGCCTATACAGGAAGGTGAGGACGTGCTCATTCGCCGCTGCGACTATCACCTCAATCTGATTCACCCGAAAGACTACAGCTATTTCAACACATTAAGCTCGAAACTCGGCTGGTCGAAAAAATTGTTCTAAAAAACCACCTGGCCACTTTACTGTATATAAAACCAGTTTATACTGTATGAAAACACAGTAACTCAATCGAGCTCTAAATAATTCGAGTTGCAGGCAGGCGGCAAGAGAGTGCATCCCCAGGATGCTTACCTGAGTAAGTGACTGGGGTAAGTGAAAGCAGCCAACACTCCTGCAGCTTGAAGTATGACGAGCTCATACAGGAAGGTGGCTATGCTCGCTCAACTCACCATCAGTAACTTCGCTATCGTTCGTGAACTTGAAATAGACTTTCATCACGGGATGACGGCCATCACCGGGGAAACCGGTGCCGGTAAATCTATTGCCATAGATGCGCTGGGCCTGTGCCTGGGCGGTCGCGCAGAAGCGGATATGGTGCGTTCTGGGGCAAATCGCGCGGATCTCTGCGCCCGCTTTTCCCTGAAAGATACCCCGGCGGCGCTACGCTGGCTGGAAGAAAATCAGCTGGAAGACGGCAGTGAATGCCTGCTGCGCCGCGTCATCAGCAGCGATGGCCGCTCCCGCGGTTTCATCAACGGCACGGCTGTTCCCCTTTCCCAACTGCGCGATCTCGGGCAGTTGCTTATCCAGATTCACGGGCAGCATGCCCACCAGCTCCTGCTCAAGCCGGAGCATCAAAAAACGCTGCTGGACGGCTATGCCGGTGAACAGGCGCTGACCCAGCAAATGGCAGAGCGCTACCGTGAATGGCACCAAAGCTGCCGTACGCTGGCACAGCATCAGCAGCTTGCCCAGGAGCGGTCAGCCAGGGCCGAGCTGCTCCACTACCAGCTTAAAGAGCTGAATGAGTTTTCTCCCGTTGCCGGTGAATTTGAACTGATTGATGAAGAGTACAAGCGGCTTGCCAACAGCGGCCAACTGCTCTCCACCAGCCAGCAGGCGCTGGACGTCCTGGCCGACGGGGAAGAAAGCAATCTACAAAGTCAGCTGTATACCGTGCGCCACCTCATGGGTGAACTGGTGGGCATGGATAACAAGCTCTCTGGCGTGCTGGATATGCTGGAAGAAGCCGCGATTCAGATCTCCGAAGCCAGCGACGAACTGCGTCATTACTGCGATCGGTTGGATCTGGATCCAAACCGTCTGTACGAACTGGAACAGCGTATCTCCCGCCAGATCTCTCTGGCACGTAAGCACCACATCACGCCAGAAGAGCTACCGGCTTTCCACCAGAAGTTGCTAGATGAACAGCAGTTACTGGATGAGCAAACCGGGTCATTGGAAGAATTGCTGCAGGCCGTTGCCCAGCATCACCAGCAGGCGCTTGCCGTGGCGATGGCGCTTCACCAAAGCCGAGTCAAACATGCCAATGAACTGTGCCAGTTGATTACGGAAAGCATGCACTCGCTCTCCATGCCACACGGCAAGCTCGCCATAGACGTCGACTTTAACGAAAACCACCTGACCGCCGAAGGCGCTGACCGCATTGATTTCCGCGTCAGCACTAACCCTGGGCAGCCGCTTCAGCCTCTGGCAAAAGTCGCCTCGGGCGGTGAGCTTTCTCGCATCGCGCTGGCGATTCAGGTAATAACCGCCCGTAAAATGGAAACACCGGCGCTGATCTTCGATGAAGTCGACGTGGGGATCAGCGGTCCGACCGCCGCGGTTGTGGGCAAACTGTTACGTCAGTTGGGCGAATCTACCCAGGTGATGTGCGTCACCCACTTACCGCAGGTTGCCGGCTGTGGCCACCATCACTTCTTCGTCAGCAAAGAAACCGACGGTGAAATGACCGAAACCCATATGCAGCCCCTGGATAAACGTTCTCGTCTGCAGGAGCTTGCCCGTCTTCTCGGCGGCAGTGAAGTGACCCGCAACACGCTGGCGAATGCCAAAGAGCTGCTGGCCGCCTGAGGCTTTATCATGCACGGTGTGTTTCGCACCGTGCATTGTGCAAAAAACGCCCACCCCATTCGAGAATCCGTCTTTCTGTCACCTTTTCAACCAACTTTTTTATGCTCCCACTGTCAGAGTTGAGCGCCTTGAGGTTTTAAACTGCTTAAAGGTCTATTATCATCGGCATAATACGAATGAGCCACGCACTACTCCGGCCCGAAAAGGAATCAAATCACTATGCGTTGTAAAATGCTGACTGCTGCCGCAGCGGTTCTTCTGATGTTGACCGCAGGCTGTTCCACTCTGGAGCGAGTGGTTTACCGCCCAGACATCAACCAGGGTAACTATCTGGCCCCCAATGACGTGTCCAAACTCCGCGTTGGCATGACCCAGCAGCAGGTGGCCTACACCCTCGGGACGCCAATGATGTCCGATCCATTCGGCACCAATACCTGGTTCTATGTCTTCCGCCAGCAGCCGGGCCACGAGAACGTGACTCAGCAGACGCTGACCCTGACCTTTAACAGCAGCGGCGTGCTGACCAACATCGACAACAAACCGGCCCTGACCAAAGGGGAATAAGGCTGGCTCGATGCATAAAAAAAGGTGCCCGAGGCACCTTTTTTTGTCACTTTCACACAGGATTATTTCTGGGCTGAACGTTCCGCACGCTGGCGGCGCAGCTCTTTAGGGTCAGCAATCAGCGGCCGGTAAATCTCAACCCGATCGCCGTCATTCACTTTATCCCCCAGCTTTACCGGGCGGCTATAAACCCCGACTTTGTTTTTCGCCAGATCGATATCGTCACGAAGCTCAAGCAGGCCAGAGGCGATAATCGCCTGCTCAACCGTACTGCCTTCTTCAAGCTTCACCTGGCGTAGATACTGTTTTTGCGGCAGGGCGTACACCACCTCAACCTGAATCTCACGCGACACGGTAAACCTCTTTGGCGCGGGTGGTGAATGCCTGGACCATGCTGCCGGCAAGCTCTTTAAAGATACGGCCAAAGGCCAGCTCAATCAGCTTATTGGTAAATTCGAAATCAAGCTGGAACTCAATCCGGCAGGCATCTTCGCTGAGCGGCGTGAACTTCCAGCCGCCCATCAGCTTTTTGAAGGGGCCATCCACCAGATGCATCAGGATGCTTTGATTGTCGGTCAGGATATTTCGGGTGGTAAAAGTTTTGCTGATCCCAGCTTTTGAAACGTCGACCGCCGCCGTCATCTGATTCGCCGATGCGTCAATCACCCGGCTACCGGTGCAGCCAGGTAAAAATTCCGGGTACGAATTCACGTCGTTTACTAACTGGTACATCTGCTCGGCGCTGTAGGGCACCAAAGCAGTACGGCTAATCTGCGGCATAACAATTCCTGGGAGTCATAAATCGGACAAATAATAACATTTATCACCGCGCAAACAAAAACTCTCTGCCGCTCATGCTAAGATAAGCGCTTCCTCCTCGCACAGGCTGCGGGGTGTCTTTGAACTCCTGGATTACATATACTGAGCAGCACTATGACTAAGAAAAAAGCACACAAACCAGGCTCAGCCACCATTGCGCTTAACAAGCGTGCCCGCCACGAATACTTTATCGAAGATGAGATTGAAGCGGGCCTCGCGCTGCAAGGCTGGGAAGTAAAATCATTACGTGCCGGGAAGGCAAACATCGGCGACAGCTACGTCATCTTTAAAGATGGCGAAGCGTATTTGTTTGGCGCCAACTTCACGCCGCTGACCGTCGCCTCCAGCCACGTCGTCTGCGATCCTACCCGCACCCGCAAGCTGCTGCTAAACCAGCGCGAGCTGGACAACCTGTTCGGTAGCGTCAGCCGCGACGGTTATACCATCGTCGCCCTGTCCCTCTACTGGAAAAACGCCTGGTGCAAAGTGAAAATCGGCGTAGCGAAAGGTAAGAAGCAGCATGATAAGCGTTCTGATGCGAAGGATCGTGAATGGGCCGTAGATAAAGCCCGCATCATGAAAAACGCGGGTCGTTAAGGCGATTCTCGCCCTCTCCCCTCCGCTGGCTCTTCGCCTGAAGAGCCAGCATAAAAAAATTACACGCATTTTTAATTATCAGCTATTATTGCGCAGTCAAATATTGGGACATTTAAATTAGTTAAGCGACACTAAATAATATATACTATTTTTCTTCACAATTACCTTTTCCACTAAAAATCACAAACTCATAGATATATAATATTTCCTGCATTAGTAACCCTCTTTATACTCCTCACAAAATAGATAATTTCTTCCAAGTTTTTCTTCTTTACAAAACAGAATACCCCACCAAAAAAGGCATCATGCCCCTTTCAGACACAAGGATTATTATGCCTAAAACCTCAATTCAACCAGGATAATGCAACAGCCTCGCTAAAACTTATCTTAAATCTTTCAACATGATAAGAATAGTCGTAGCCAACCGGCAGCGAGGAAACTGGCTTCAGCCGTTTGGGTGAGTCCGTTACGCTCACTGATACTTTAGAACCACTTACATAGTGTTAAATATGGCTTAAGTTGCGCTTTCATTTTTTCCTGTCTATATCATCAATAGTCTCTATTTAATAAACGACGAGCCTATGACCCTGAGAATTAACTAATTTCGATTCCGCACCGGAAACGCCCTATTTATTAATAATCACTGTCATCAATTTATTGATACAGGCCTTTTTTCGCCTATTCATCGCGAAGGGCCTCTTGTACTTAAAAATTTTGCTTTCGGTAATCAACACATTACGCCGGGCAATTGACTACCACCACGTTCATCGCGAATGGAGTGATAACAATGCGTTCAATTTCAATTATCTCTAAATTAACCGGCGTTAAAAATAACGTCGAAGCCTCTGAAATCACCTTAAAAGGTCCTTCAATTGTCGAGCTAAAAATTGAACGTGAAGAGGTCGCCAGCTACACGCGTTCAGGCCAGGACCTGGTAATCAAACTCCATTCCGGCGAAACCATTACCATCAAAAACTATTACGCCTTTGCCGATCAGGGTGGCAACCAGCTGGTGCTTGAAGGCCACGATGGCGTGCTTTGGTGGGTTCAGGATCCAGAAACCGCAGCTCACTATGAGCAAATTGCCAATATTGACGCGATCATGACCGCTACCGGTGCACATGCCGAAGGCGGCGCACTCTGGCCTTGGGTGCTGGGTGGGCTGGCCGTCGCTGCGGGCGGAGCCATTGCCGCCGCCTCAAGCGGTGGTGGCGGGCACTCTGACAGCGGAACCAACCCTGGTAATCCCGGCAGACCGGACGTTACGCCACCAGCAGCGCCGACTGGCCTTGCAGTATCTGCAGACGGCAGAACTATTACCGGTAATGCCGAACCGGGCAGCACGGTAACCATCAAAGATGCCAACGGTAATGTTCTCGGCACCGGCACCGCAGGCAGCGATGGTAGTTTCACGGTTACCCTGACCTCACCGCAGTTAGGCGGGGAAACGCTGACTGCCACTGCGACCGATCCCTCCGGTAATACCGGGCCGGGTGCCACGGTTGTCGCCCCGAATATTCCGTTGCCGGATGAGCCAACTATCACCGGCGTGATTAACGATCACCCTGGCGCACCGACCGGCGGTAACATTGGCAATAACTCACCAACCAACGACAATACTCCAACGCTGAACGGTACCGGCCAGGCCGGGACAACCGTTCATATCTACGATAACGGCGTGCAGATTGGCACCGTGGTTGTAGGGGCTAGCGGAACATGGAGCTTTACCCCTGGCAGCCCTCTGGCTGACGGTTCGCATGCGTTCACCGTTGTCGCGACAAACGAAAGGGGTGAAAGTGCCACTTCTCCAGCCTATACCATCACCATTGACACCGTACCGCCAGGGCCAGCAACAGGTCTGACGGTCAGCCCTGATGGGGAAGTCGTGACTGGTCATGCTGAAGCTGGCAGCACAATAACCATCAAAGATCCGAACGGCGTGGTCGTTGGGACAGGGACTGCCGATAACAACGGCAATATCACTATCACCCTGACAACGCCTCAGGTAGACGGTGAAACACTGAGCGTGGTCGTCACCGATCCGGCAGGCAACAACAGCCCTCCAGCCAACGTAACCGCACCAGACGTGCAGCCGCCGGTACTGCCGGTGATCACCGGCGTCCTCGACGATGTAGCGCCCGTTACCGGCAACGTGGGGAACGGCCAGTCGACTAACGACAAAACGCCAACCCTGCAGGGCACCGGGCAAGCCGGGGACACCATTCATGTTTACGCCAACGGCACTGAAATCGGCACCGCCAAGGTTGACGTCAACGGGACGTGGAGCTTTACGCCGCAAACACCTCTGGCTGATAACTCATACACCTTCACGGCGATGGCCTCTAACGTCAGGGGCGACAGCGGAACCTCGGTCAGCTACACCGTTACCGTGGATACTTCCGCGCCAGCCGAACCGACCGGCCTGATAGTCAGCGCTAACGGCGATACCGTGACGGGGCTTGCTGAGCCTGGCAGCACCGTCACCATCAAAGATGCGAACGGGAACGTGATTGGTACCGGCTCCGCCGCGCCTGTGACCGGGGTGTTCAGCATCACCCTGACCACGCCACAGCTTGATGGCAGCAATCTCCAGGTGACAGCCACCGATGCCGCAGGCAACGTCAGTCCGCCGGCAGACGCAACCGCGCCATTCTTCCCGCTGCCAACGGTACCGACGATCACCGCCATTATTGACAGCGTACCGCCCATCGTAGGTACCGTACCAAACAACCAGCCAACCAATGACCAAACCCCAACGCTGCAGGGCACCGGCGTGGCTGGCGAAACCATTCATATCTTTGATAATGGGGTTGAGATCGGCACCACCCTCGTTCTGCCCGGGGGTACCTGGAGCTTCACTCCGGGTTCCAACTTACTTGACGGCCCGCACAGCTTTACCGCCACCGCCTCTAACATTCGCGGCGACAGCGGTAATTCCGCATCCTATACCGTGGTTGTGGATACCGTCGTGAATCCGCCGGTGCTCGATCAAATTCTTGATACCACCGGCTCTATCACCGGCCCTATCGGCAACAACGGCATTACCGATGACAGCAAACCGATTTTCAGCGGCACTGGTGAAGCGGGCAGTACGTTAACCATCTTTGATAACGGTATTCCAATCGGTCAGGTCACCGTGGGCAATGACGGTAACTGGACCTTTACTCCGCCGGTCTCTCTGCTTGATGGTCCACATACGATCACCCTGCAGCAGACCGATCTGGCTGGCAACGTCAGTACGATCACCGTTGGCCCAACCTTCACCGTCGATACCATCCCGCCGGGTCCCGTCATCATTGACCTCGTGAGCCAGGACGGGACGACCGTGACCGGAACCGGTGAAGCCGGCGATACCGTAAAAGTTGTCGGTTCAAATGGCGTGGTGCTCGGCACGGCGCAAATTGACCAAACCGGGCACTTCACGCTGACGCTTTCTCCGGCTCAGACCCACGGCGGGACATTAACCGCTCAGGTGCAGGATGCCGCAGGGAACGTCGGGCCGGACACCGTATTTAGCGCCTCAAACTCCGGCTTCCCGACCGTGCCGGTTCTTGTTTCCGTGACTGACGATGTCGGCCCGATCCAGGGCCCGCTAGCCAATGGCCAGGCCACGGATGACAGTCGCCCAACGCTAACCGGGACTGCTGAAGCGGGTACCACCAGCATCACTGTCTACGATAATGGCCTGGTGATTGGATTCGCGACGCCTGACGCGAACGGTAACTGGACATTTACGCCGTTACTGCCTCTGCTCGATGGTCCACACTCCTTCACCTTTACCGCAACGAATAACAACGGCACCAGTGGTGCATCGACACCGTTTGGCGTAGTGGTGGATACCATTCCTCCGGGTCTGCCAACCGCGCTGACGGTTTCCAACGACGGGACAACGCTCAGCGGCACAGCCGAAGCCAACAGCAAAGTGACCATTACTGACGCTAACGGTAACACGCTCGGTAGCGCCACGGCGGATGGGACGGGCAGCTTCACCGTCACGCTTAACCCACCTCAGCTTAATGGGCAGCTTCTGACGGCTAAAGCCACCGACGCCGCAGGCAACACCGGGCTGGGGGCGACCATTCCTGCCCCGGACCACACGGCACCTAACGCGCCGGGCAACCTGGCAGTCTCCGCCGATGGCCTGCAGTTAACCGGTACCGCCGAAATTGGCAGCACCGTCACCGTCAAAGACGGCAACGGCAACATCATTGGCGTCGGCACCGCCGACCCAAGCGGACATTTCGATATCCTGCTGGTACCGCCGCAGCTTAACGGTCAAACGCTGCTGGTCACCGCGACGGACGCCGCCGCCAATACCAGTCTGCCTGCCACCGTGGTTGCCCAGGATCATACCCCGCCTGTCGCGCCAACCAACCTGCTGGTCAATGAAGATGGCACCATCCTGACCGGTAAAGCAGAAGCGGGCAGCACGGTAAAAGTCACCGATGCACTGGGGAATCCATTGGGCCAGGCCGTAGCCGGGCCGGACGGCAGCTTCACCATCACCCTGACCACACCGCAGGCTAACGGCCAGATTCTGGAAGTGAACGCCACGGATGCCGCGGGGAATATTGGCCCGAACGCCCCGGTCACCGCCCCGGATATCACTCCGCCAAATATGCCGATCATTGGTTCCGTGGTCGACAACGTGCCTGAGCATACCGGCAACCTGAACAACGGCGACCTGACTAACGACGACAAACCGACGATCTCCGGCACGGCTGAGGCTAACTCCACCGTGAAGATCTACGACAACGGCACGCTGATTGGCACAGTCAGCGCAGACGGAACCGGCGCATGGACATTTACGCCGACCACCTCTATCGGCCAGGGCCTGCATAGCCTGACGGTGACCGCCACCGATGCCGCAGGTAACGTCAGCCAGCCAAGCGCCGCCTTTGCGATCAACGTTGACTCCATCGCACCGACTGCACCAACGATTACCCAGGTGTATGACGATGTGGGTACCGTAACGGGGCCGGTCAGCAACAACGGCGCGACCAACGACCCAACGCCAACCCTCAGCGGCAGCGGGGAACCGGGTTCCACCATCACGGTTTACGACGGCCTGAACGTCCTGGGAACCACTACCGTGAACGGCAACGGGACCTGGACATTTACGCCAACCACGCCGCTGCTGGACGGGCCGCATTCCTTTACGGTCACGGCTTCGGATGCCGCAGGCAACGTCACCGCGCACTCCACGCCGTGGAACGTTGAGCTGATCACTGTCCTGCCAACGCCGCCGACAATCGGCGAGATAATAGATAATGTTTCCCCGGATCTTGGCCCGGTGCAGCCGGGGGGCTCCACCAACGATCCTCAGCCTGTTATTAACGGGACGGCGGGCGCTAATGCGGTCGTCCAGATATACGATGGCGCTACGCTTATCGGGACCGTCACGGCAGACGGTACTGGCGCGTGGACATTCAGGCCAACTCAGCCGCTGAGCGAAGGCTCGCATACCCTGAATGTTTATGTGACGGATGCGGCCGGAAACACCAGCACTGCCACAACGCAGATTGTGGTTATCGATACTACCCCACCAGGGGCACCGACTATCGACAGCGCGCTGGGCAACGTCTCCGGTTCGCCAGTCACGCTGATAAACGGCGGCAGCACCCAAAGTACCGAGCCGGTGATCTCCGGTAAGGGCGAAGTGGGGGCCATCATCACACTGTACGTTGACGGGGGTACAACGCCGATTGGCACAGCCACCGTCGATTCGAACGGCAACTGGAGCATCACCCCGAACGCGCCGCTGCTAAGCGGCACACACGTATTCACGACCGTAGCCACGGATGCAGCGGGTAACGCGGGGATGCCGTCCTCTGGCTTCACGCTGTCCGTTTACGCGACACCTCCAGCTCAGCCTGCCGCTCCAATTGTGACCGATGACGTGCCACCTGTCGTAGGTCCCGTTGCCCCTGGCGGCAGCACCAACGACACGACGCCAACCTTCAGCGGCACCGGCGTTGCGGGTTCGACCATCGATATTTACAACAACGGGAACGTATTAATCGGCAGCACAACCGTGCGCTCCGATGGCACCTGGAGCTTTACGCCATCGACGCCATTGGGTGAAGCGACATACAACATTACCGTCCTGGTGACCGACCCGGCGGGGAACATCAGCCCACCATCAGTCTCGATCGCCATTACCGTCGATACCACCGCGCCAGCGGCACCGACTATAGAGTCCGCCGATGATAGCGTGGGTGCCGTCACCGGCCCTCTGGGCAGCGGCTCAGTCACCGATGATGTTTCTCCGGTATTCCGCGGGACAGGCGTCACGGGTGAGACAGTCACGCTGTATAACGGCACCACCGTTATCGGGACCGCGACAGTCGACGGCAGCGGCAACTGGGCAATCACCCCAACCACTCCGCTGGTTAATGGCGTTTACAACCTGACGGCAGTTCAGACGGATGCCGCCGGTAACGCCAGCGGGCCGTCCTCAACCTTCATATTGACCGTGGACGCCACCCCGCTGACGCTGCCGGTTGTCACCGAGATTATCGATAATGTCGGGCCAATCCAGACGCCGCTCACAAACGGCAGCCTGACCGATGACACTACGCCGACCTTTACCGGGACCGGCAGCGTCGGCAGTACTGTCACGCTGTACGACACTAACGGCACTACCGTGCTTGGCAGCGCGGTGGTAGGCGCCAACGGCACCTGGAGTATCACAACCTCGACGCTGGGCGATGGGCCGCACAGCATTACCATCAAAGCGACCGATCCTGCAGGCAACTCTGTAGGGCCATCTACGCCTATCGTGATCACCGTCGATACCGTTCCACCAGCACCGCCAGTGGTGAACCCGATTACCGACGTCACCGGGGCACTGGTTACCGGGACAGCGGAGCCGGGGAGCACGGTCATTATCAAAGATAGCGACGGGCATATTCTGGGCACCGGCACGGCGTTGCCTGTGACCGGGATCTGGACCGTCACCCTGGTGCCGCCGCAGTATAACGGTGAAGCGCTCACGGCTATCGCTCAGGATGCCGCCGGGAACCAAAGCCCGGCCACGGACTTTAACGCGGGCATCAACCTGGGTATCCCGGCCGCGCCAACCATTGATACCGTGATGGACGATGTCGGGACTATTACCGGCAACATAGGAAACGGTAAATCGACCGATGACACTCAGCCAATGCTGAATGGTACAGCGGCGGCTAACGCGATGGTGCATATCTTCATTGATGGCATAAATGTCGCTACGGTATCAGCCAACGGCTCTGGCCAGTGGACATGGACCGTGACAACGCCGCTGATTCAGGGGCCGCATACCTTCACGGCCACCCAGACCGTTGGCCTGGAAACCAGCGTCCCGTCCCTGGTGTACAACATTGTTGTGGACACCATTCCGCCAGCGCAGCCGGTGATCCTCACCGTGGTGGATGCCGTCCTGCCGAACGTCGGCGGGCTGACCAACGGCCAGGCCACCAACGATCCAAAACCAACCCTGAGCGGTACGGCAGAAGCCGGTTCGACGGTGAACATCCTCGATAACGGCGTGGTTATCGGCACCGCCACTGCTAACGTCCTTGGCGTCTGGACCTTTACGCCAACGGTTAACCTCGGTGAGGGGTCGCACACCCTGACCGTGACGGCAACCGACGCCGCCGGTAACGTCAGCGTGCCTTCCACCGGCTTTGTGGTCAATGTGGATACCATCGCCCCAGCCTCGCCGGTGATCTCCACCGTCATTAACGACGTGACCTCGCAGCCAGTCACTTCCGGGCAGCCGACTAACGACAATACGCCGACCTTCAGCGGCACCGCCGAGGCGGGTAGCACGCTAATCTTTAAAGACGGCAACGTGGTGATCGGCACCGTCACGGTACCGGTAGGCGGAAACTGGACATTCACCCCAACGGTTCCGCTACTGGACGGCAACCACAACATCACCGTCACCGCGACCGATGCGGCGGGCAACGTCAGTAACCCAAGCCCTGGCTTTACCGTGGTGGTGGATACCGTGCCACCGATAGTGCCGGTTATTCTGTCCGTCACCGACGACCAGACGCTGCCTGGCAGCAGCTTGCCGCTGATTAATGGCCAGTTGACCAAAGACACTCAGCCAACCCTGACCGGTACGGCGGAAGCCAACGCCATCATCACGGTGAAAGACGGCAACAACGTGCTGGGTACGACCCAGGCGGACGGCCTGGGCAACTGGACATTCACTCCAACAACGCCGCTGGGTCAGGGGGTACATACCCTGAACGTCACGGCGACCGATGCCGCGGGTAACGTCAGTAACGCGGCCTCGTTTGGCGTGAACATTGACTCTGTCGCACCGAACCCACCGGTAATCGTTACCGTGCTGGACAACACCGCGCCGGTGCTGGGGCCAATCACCAACGGCCAGGCCACCAACGAAACCCGCCCTTCCCTGAGCGGAACGGCGGAGGCCGGGGCCACCATTAAGGTTTACAGCGACGGCAACCTGATCGGCACCACCATTGCCAATGGGTCTGGCGCGTGGACGCTGACCCCGGTGGCCGCACTCGGCAACGGTGCGCATACCTTAACCGTGACCGCGACCGATGCCGCTGGCAACGTCAGTAATCCGTCTAACGGCTTCTCACTGACCGTTGACACCATTGCGCCAAACGCGCCGGTTATCAGTAACGTGGCGGATGCCGTCGGCCCAATCGTCGGCAACTTGTCTAACGGCCAGGTCACCGACGACACCCGTCCAGTGCTGACCGGTACCGCCGAGGGCAATGCCACCGTCAGCGTGTACGACAACGGCGTTCTGCTTGGCACCGTCCAGGCAGATGCGGGCGGAGCCTGGACCTTCCGACCATCCACACCGTTGATTAACGGCGGCCATGCGCTGACCGTGACCGCGACAGACGCCGCAGGCAACGTCAGCCTGCCGTCAACAGCGTTTAACGTGGTGGTTGATACCATTGCGCCGACTCAGCCGATTGTGGTTCAGGCCTTCGATGACGTTGGTCCGGTTCAGGGGCCATTGGTAAGCGGACAAACAACGGACGACACTCAGCCAGCCCTCAGTGGGACAGCGGAAGCCAACTCCACCATTAGCATTTACGATAATGGCACCCTGATTGGCACCGTGACCACCAACGCGCTGGGCGTATGGAGCTTTACGCCGGGTACCGCGCTGCCTCTCGGCCAGCACGTGTTCACCGTCACCGCGACCGATGCGGCAGGCAACACCAGCGTACCTTCGGCTGGCTTTACCCTGACCATCGCCAGCGGCGTATCGAATACGCCAGTGCTGACCTCCGTGGTGGATGACGTCGCCGGTGGCACGGTCGGGCCATTAACCAGCGGCCAGGCTACTAACGATCCACGTCCAACCCTGAACGGGACGGCAGATGCCAACAGCACCATCAAGATTTACGATGGCGGTAACCTGATTGGCACCGTGACGGCAAACGCCCTTGGCGTTTGGGTCTTTACCCCGCCGACCGTGCTGGCAAACGGCTCGCATACCTTCACCATCACCGCCACCAATACCGCGGGCGTGGTCAGTAGCCCAACGGCAGGTTTCACCATTGTGGTGGATACCGTGGCACCTAACCAACCGGCGATAACCTCTGTGGTAGATGACGTCGGCCCGATCACAGGCCCGGTAGGCAACAACCAGCCAACGGACGACACTCGCCCAACCCTGAACGGGACCGCCGAAGCCAACGCCACGGTCAATATCTTTGATAATGGCGTACTGCTGGGGACCACAACGGCGAACGGCAGCGGCGTCTGGACGTTCACACCAACGCTGCCGCTGCTTCAGGGCAACCACTCGTTCACCGTCACCGCAACGGATGCGGCCGGTAACGTTAGCGTGCCGTCCGTTCCGGCTGGCATTATCGTTGATACCGTCCCGCCGCTGGCACCAACGGGCCTGACGGTCAACGCCACCGGTACCGTGGTGACTGGCGTTGCGGAAGCCAACAGCAAAGTGACCGTTACCTCGGCGACGGGCACCGTTCTGGGTACGGCTCAGGCTGACGGTAACGGGAACTTCAGCATTACTCTTACTCCTGCGCAAACCAGCGCCCAGCCGCTGCTGGCCTTTGCTCAGGATGCCGCCGGGAACATCGGTGTTTCCGCCAGCTTCACTGCACCGTTTACCGGTGTGCCAGGGCTGCCGGTGATCACCAGCATCGTGGACGATGTTCTGCCGAAAACCGGCGTGGTGGGCAACGGGCAGAGCACCAACGACACCCGCCCAACGATCAACGGTACTGCCGAAGCCAACGCCACCGTCAAGATTTACGACAACGGTGCGCTGCTGGGGACGGTGACCGCCAACGCGAGCGGCGTCTGGACGTTCACCCCAACCGGTGCGCTGGGTGATGGCGTACATGCCTTTACCGCCACGGCAACCAACGCCAACGGCACAGGCGGGGCATCTCTGCCAACCTCGGTGATTGTCGATACCATTCCACCGCTGATCCCGACCGGGGTTATCAGCGCCGACGGGTCAACGATCACTGGCGTCGCAGAAGCGAACAGCACCGTGACCATTACGTTGCCGGGCGGGATCACCGTCACCGGCACCGCGAATGCTTCCGGCGCGTTCAGCATCACCCTGCCGACCCGTCAGATTGAAGGACAGTCGCTGTCGATATCTGCCGCCGATGCGGCGGGTAACGTCTCGCCGTCGCTCTCCATTACCGCGCCGATCCTGCCGCTCTCTGCGAGCAGCAACGTGGTCGATCTGGCACTGACCAGCAATGCGGACATCACCACCGAGCACTACAGCGGCTACGGCAGCCTGCTGATTGGTGCGCTGGGGAGTGTGGCTTCGGTGCTGGGCAGCAATACCGCCCAGGTCGGCTTCACCATCGGCAGCGGGGCAACGGGACATGTCACCATTAATGCCGCCGCGACCGGGGTGGTGCTGTCCCTGCTGAACACGCTGGAAATCGCGATTCAGAAATATGACTCGGCCACCAACTCGTGGACCACAGTCATAGACTCTTCGCTGCCGCAGTTCCTGAACCTGCTGACCCTGGGGGCAACCGGCGTCACCCTGAACCTTGATGGCCTGGGTGAAGGGCAATACCGCGTGCTCGGCTACAACACCAGCCTGCTCGCTACCGGTGCGACGACGAACCTTGCGGTGACCGTCGAACAAACCGGCCCTGGCGTCGTCAGCGGCACCACCACCTCGACCGGGAACGTGATTACCGATCCAGGTCCTGGCGGCGCAGTCGATAACGCCCCTACCGGCACCGTGGTGACAGCGATTACCGACGGGCAGGGCGTCTCACATACGGTGGGCGCTGGCGGGCTGGATATCCAGGGCAAATACGGCACCCTGCATATCAACCAGGACGGCAGCTACACCTATACCTTAACCAACACCTCGGCGGCGGTTCTGGGCCGCACCGAGAACTTCACCTACACCATTACTCAAAACGGCATCAGCGACTCCGCACAGCTGATTGTTTCCCTGGGCAACGGGGCACCGGCCAGCACGGTCACCGCCACGGATAACACCGGTTCACTGACCTTTGGCACCGATGTTGTCGCCGTTGACCACGGGGCTTCGCAGCAAACGGGGCTGTCAGTGCTGAGCGTAGGTCTGGGGAACGTGGTTAACCTCAACCTGCTGGCTAACATGAGCAACCCGATCCTGTTTGATGTTGCGGACGGATCGACCCGCACCATGACGCTGCAGGCAAGCGTTGGCGGGGTGGCGCTGCTCTCCACCTTCGACCTGTACATCTACAAGTTCAACGTGGCGACGCAGCAGTACGAGCAGTTCCAGGTGCAGAAAACCTGGCTTACGGCGCCGCTGTTGGGCGGTTCGTCAGGCCAGTTGACCGTGACGCTCGGCGGGGGGGATTACCTGTTCCTGCTGATGAACGCCAGTGGTGTCTCGGTGCTGACCAGCTACACGCTGAATATCCTCCAGGATCACACCTACGCGGTCGACAGCCTGACGGCATCAACCACCGGTAACGTGATGCAGGATGATATCGCCCCGGCAGGCAGTCTGCTGACGGCGGTGAACGGCGTGTCTGTCTCGGCGACCGGCACTACCACTATCGTCGGCAAGTTCGGGACACTGACTATCGATGCCCACGGCAACTACACCTATACGCTGAAAAGCGGCGTAGGGGCCGACGGAATCAATACGCCAGACAGCTTCGTTTACACCGTCACCGCGCCAAACGGTGATACCGGTACCGCGTCGCTGAACATCACCGCCACGCCGCACACCGTGGATGCCGTGAACGACATCAGCTCGATTATGGCTATCACGTCGACGCAAAACACTGCGGCTTACGCGAGTGCCAACGTCGGTTCGGCGACCTGGACCACTGCGCTACTGGCCTCTACCCACGGCAATGGCAGCGGCACCTTTACCATTGCGGATAACACCGTGCTGAGCGGTGCCGCCCTGGTGTTCAAAGTGGCTTCTGGCCTGGCGTTGGGTGGGCTGTCAGTGACCTGGACGCTGAGCGATGGGCAGGGTCATACCTACACCGGTACCTTTAGTGGTGGCGTACTGCTGGGCGGCATAGCCACCATTCCGGTCACGGACCTGCATTCGGGCACCTGGACGCTGAGCTATGTTGGCAACATGGGGCCGCTAAGCGTGGGCAACATTACTGTCACGCCTACGGTTACCGGGACCTCGAACCTGCTGGACAGCTTCACGGCGCAAAGTACCGTCGTCCACGGCAACCTGTACGACGGTACCGACTCCGCTGGTGCGGCAGACCAGCTTGGCAGCGTCCATACACTGGTGACGATCACTGGGGCTAACGGCAGCACGGGAACCCTGAACCCGCTCACCAACAGCGACGCGGTAGTCACTATTCAGGGCCAGTACGGCACGCTGACCATCGGTATCGGGGGGAACTACACCTATACCCTGAATGCCGGAGTGGCACCTGGGTCAATCACCAATAAAGAGGTCTTTACCTACACCCTGAACGATCAAAACGGGCATTCGGACAGCGCCACGCTGACCATCAACATGAACCCGCAGATCGTCAGTACCGCCTATGGGGACATCATCAACGGCTCGTCGGCCTACGCCGATACGCTGGTGTACCACGTCCTTGCTGGCGGGGCGAACGACGGCACGGGCGGCAACGGGGCGGACGTCTGGAAGAACTTCTCGCTCACCCAGGGGGACCAGATCAACATCCACGACCTGCTGGTCGGCTGGAACGGGCAGACCTCAACGCTGGGCAACTACCTGAGCGTGGCTACCGTCGGCAACAACACGGTCATCTCCATCGACCGTGACGGCACCGCCGGAACATTCCACTCAACCACTCTTGTCACTTTGGAGAACGTGCACACCACACTCGATGAGCTGATCCAGAACAACCACATTGTTGCCTGATAGTTGTAGCGAAAAATCCCCGGGCGCGCAGACGCCCGGGGAATAAGACAAAAACGCAGTGCCATTTATTAGGGAAAAAATATGGGAAAATTACAGCCTGTTGCGTTATGGCTGGCTTGCGGTCTGTTTTCACTCCAGGCCTCGGCCGACGACACGCCCGTTTCTATTACGACTCAGGGTCTGGCTCAACAACAAGAGCTGCCCTCACTCGACGGCTCAACTGCCCTCCCGCTCAATGCCCCTGCGCCTGGAACCTTAACGCTGAACGACGCGGTCAACCGCTCTGTGACCTGGCATCCCAGTATTCGAGAAGCTATCGGCAAACTGTCCAGCCAGTCCGAACAGATCAACGTCGCCAAATCCAAGTACTACCCGCAGATCAGCGCCGGGATGAACAACGGCTACACCAATACCTACACCAACAGCGGCTACAGCCCGTCGTTGGTGCTTTCTCTGTCCCAGATGCTCTACGACTTCGGCAAAGTGGCAAGCCAGGTCCGCGCGGAAACCGCCGGGGAAGCACAGGCCCAGGCCAACGTGCTGGTGAGCATTGATACCGTCGGGCACGACACCGCCTCGGCCATGGTACAGGTGCAGCTCTGGCAGCAAATGGTCGACATTGCCAAAGAGCAGCTGGACGCGCTGACCGCCATTGGCCGCCTGACCCAGGAGCGTAACGACCAGGGCGCAACCTCGATGTCCGACGTGGTGCAAACCGACGCGCGTATCGAATCGGCTCGCTCACAGCTGATCCAGTATGAATCGAACCTCGACAGCACCCAGGCGACGCTGATGAGCCAGCTCGGCTGGACCAGCCTCAACAAAATCAGCCCTGATTTCCCGCAGAAGCTGAATAACAGCTGCAACGTGGCGAAACCGGACGACCGCCTGGTGCCTGCCGTGCTCGCCGCCTGGGCGCAAGCTAACGTTGCCCAGGCCAACCTGGACTACGCCAATTCACAGATGACGCCGACCATCTCGCTGGAGCCGTCCGTCCAGCACTACCTGAACAAAAACTACTCCGGCAGCGAAGTGCTGAACCGCACGCAATACTCGGCGTATATCCGCGTTGAAATGCCGATCTACCAGGGCGGTGGCCTGACGGCGCGCCGCAACGCTGCCAGCCACGCACTGGAAGCGGCACAGTCCGGTATCGACCGGGTTCGCCTGGACGTGCGCCAGAAGCTGCTGGAATCCCGCAGCCAGGCCATTAGCCTCGCCACCGCGCTCCAGGTGCTGCAGCGCCAGGAACAGCTGAGCGCCCGCACCCGCGAACTGTACCAACAGCAGTATCTCGACCTGGGCTCCCGCCCGCTGCTGGACGTGCTCAACGCCGAGCAGGAAGTCTTCCAGGCGCGCTTCGCCCAACAACAAACGCTGAGCCAGCTCCATCAACTGCAGCTTAACTGCCTGTATAACACCGGCAAATTACGCACCGCATTTGGTCTGGAACACCGCAACATCCAGTCCCTGGAGATTCAGCCATGAGCCAGACAGCCTCTCCCGCCGGGGAGTTTTTAAGCGAACAGGCCCTGACCCAATGGGCCCACGCCATCAGTCACGTCGCCGGACACTACCGCGTGGTTTGCTCTCCCGGCACCATTCAGGCCAACGCCCCGTGGTTCAAGGACAAAACCAAAGTCGCCGCGCTGACCCAACTTTCGCGCCAGGCCGGGCTTTCCTTCCACCTGCTCGGCAACACCGAAAAAGCGATATCCCAGTGGCGGCTGCCGGTGGTGGTGGACTTAGCCAACGGCCAGATCGCGGTGATCGAGCAGTTTGACGGCGAAGACACCGTGGATATCTGCTACTTCGACGAAGAACGCCACACCAACCGCCAGTCGCTCAGCAAGCTGCTGCCGGAGATCCGCTTTGTGGCCGCCCTGCGCCCGCTTTCGGCGCTGAAAGACAGCCGCGTCGACGCCTATATCTCACGCTTCAGCCCGGACTGGATGAAAGAGCTGATCATGCTGGATATTCGCCCGTACGGCCCGGTAATGCTGGCGGCGTTTTGGGTGAACGTGCTGTCGCTGGCCGGGATCCTGTTCTCGATGCAGGTGTACGACCGGGTGATCCCGGCCCAGTCGTACCCGACGCTGTACGTGCTGGCGACCGGGGTACTGATCGCCGTGGTGTTCGGCTTCATCCTGAAGGTCACGCGCAGCAACATCATGGACGTGCTGGGCAAGCGGGCCGACATGCGCATTTCGGATCGAGTGTTCAGCCACGCCCTGCGGCTGCGCAACAGCGCCGTGCCCCGCTCCACCGGCAGCTTTATTTCTCAGCTGCGCGAGCTGGAGCAGATCCGCGAGATGATCACCTCCTCGACCATCTCCACGATCGTCGATCTGCCGTTCTTTATCTTGTTCGTTGGGGTGCTGGCGATCATCGCCCCGCAGCTAGCGTGGATCGCCCCGGTCGCCGCCATCGTGATGGTGCTGCCCGGCCTGCTGCTGCAGAAAAAGCTCGCCACTCTGGCCAACCAGGCCGCCCACGAATCCACTCTGCGCAACGCCGTGCTGGTGGAAAGCGTGCAGGGGCTGGAGGACATCAAACTGATGCAGGCGGAGAACCGCTTCCTCCAGCAGTGGAACAGCTACATCCGCATTACCGCCGAGTCCGGCCTGAAAACCCGCGAACTGACCCAGGGCTTAATCAGCTGGGGGATCACCATTCAGAGCCTGGTATTTGTGGTGGTGGTGCTGTTCGGCGCCCCGCTGGTGATTGAAGGTGAAATGACCACCGGGGCCATGGTCGCCGCCTCGATGCTGGCCTCAAGGATGATTGCCCCGATGGCCAACCTGTGCGGCGTGCTCGCCCGCTGGCAGCAGGTCAAAGCTGCCAAACAGGGGCTGGACAGCATCATGCAGCTGCCGGTGGAAACCCAGCGCGATGAAAACCTCATCCACAAGGACATCCTCCACGGGCACTACCTGTTTGAAAGCGCGCAGTTCAAATACCACAGCGAAGATCCGCGCATTCCGCTGCGTATTGCCCGCCTTGAGATCCAGCGCGGCGAGCGCATTGCCGTGCTCGGACGCAACGGTGCGGGTAAATCCACGCTGCTGCAGGCGCTTGCCGGCGGGGTCGATCTCGCCAGCGGCGAAGCCCGGCTCGACGATCTCGCGATGTCGCAAATCGACATGGCGGATCTGCGCCGCAACATCGGCTTCCTGAGCCAGAACGCGCGGCTGTTTTACGGCACGCTGCGGGAAAACCTCACCCTCGGTGCACCGCACGCCAGCGACGAGGCTATCTTCGAGGCGCTGGACGTGAGCGGCGCGAGCAACTTTGTGAAGCACCTGCCCAAAGGCCTGGATCACCCGATCATGGAAGGCGGCAGCGGACTTTCCGGCGGGCAGCGGCAGTCGATCCTGCTGGCGCGAATGCTGCTGCGCTCGCCCAACATCGTGTTGCTCGATGAGCCCACCGCCTCGCTGGACGACCATACCGAACGGGAATTTATTCAGCGGCTGAACCAGTGGCTCGGCCACCGCACGCTGGTCGTCGCCACCCACCGCGTGCCGGTACTCGAGCTGGTTGAACGCGTGCTGGTGCTGAAAGACGGCCAGTTGGTAATGGATGCACCGAAGGCGCAGGCGCTCGGCGCCGCAAGACCGGCACAGGCTCAGGCCCCGGCCGCCGCCCAGACACCACCGCGGGAGTGGAACAATGAAAACCAGTCAGCATGACGTCACCATGGATGACCCGGACATCCAGCGCGAAAGCGAATTCTCCGGGGCGAGCCGCATTATCCTGCTCATCACGCTGCTGTTTGCTCTGTTCGGCGTCTGGGCGTGGTTCGGCACGCTGGACGAAGTCTCCACCGGCACCGGGAAAGTGGTGCCGAGTTCCCGCGAGCAGATTTTGCAGTCGCTGGACGGCGGGATAGTCACCGAGCTGCTGGTGCACGAGGGCGACAAAGTGCAGGCCGGGCAAATCGTCGCCCGTCTCGACCCGACCCGCTCCGAGTCCAACGTCGGGGAAAGCACGGCTCGCTACCGCGCTTCTCTGGCCTCCAGCGCGCGACTTTACGCGGAAGTGAACGACCAGCCGCTGAAGTTCCCGGACTCACTCAAAGCGTTCCCGGACCTGATCGCCTCCGAAACCCGGCTGTATAAAACCCGCCGGGCGCAGCTGAACGACTCCGAAGCCGAGCTGCGGGACGCGCTGACGTCGGTCAATAAAGAGCTGGATATCACCCAGCGGCTGGTGAAAAGCGGCGCAGCGAGCCACGTAGAAGTGCTGCGCCTGCAGCGGCAGAAAAGCGACCTGGGCCTGAGAATTACCGACCTGCGCTCGCAGTATTACGTGCAGGCGCGCGAGGCGTTATCGAAGGCCAATGCCGAAGTGGATATGCTGGACGCCATCATCAAAGGCCGTGAAGATTCGGTCACCCGCATGACTGTGCGCTCCCCGGTGCGCGGCATCGTGAAGAACATCCAGGTGACCACCATCGGCGGCGTTATTCCGCCGAACGGCGAAATGATGGAAATTGTGCCGGTGGACGATCACCTGCTGATTGAGGCGCGGCTCTCCCCGCGCGACATTGCCTTTATTCATCCAGGCCAGCGCGCGCTGGTGAAAATCACCGCCTACGATTACGCCATTTATGGCGGGCTGGAAGGCACCGTGGAAACCATCTCCCCGGACACCATTCAGGACAAAGTGAAGCCGGAAATCGTCTACTACCGGGTGTTTATCCGCACCAACCAGGACTACCTGGTGAACAAAGTCGGCCACCATTTCTCCATCTCACCGGGGATGGTGGCGACCGTGGACATTAAAACCGGGCAGAAAACCATCGTTGAGTACCTGATTAAGCCGTTCAACCGCGCCCGCGAGGCGCTGCGCGAACGTTAATTGACCGCCTATCCCGCTGGTGCTGAAGGAATTTTGTACGCCTTGCACTCAGCGGGATTTCTCTTTAGACGGCTGGTCACACGCGTAATAAATCTGTTATACTCGCCGGTACACATTGGGGCTGATTCTGGATTCGACGGGATTTGCGAAACCCAAGGTGCATGCCGAGGGGCGGTTGGCCTCGTAAAAAGCCGCAAAAAAATAGTCGCAAACGACGAAAACTACGCTTTAGCAGCTTAATAACCTGCTCTGAGCCCTCTCTCCCTAGCTTCCGCTCTTAAGACGGGGATCAAAGAGAGGTCAAACCCAAAAGAGATCGTGTGGATGCCTTGCCTGGGGTTGAAGCATTAAAACTAATCAGGATAGTCTGGTAATGGCGTGTCTGTCCGCAGTTGCCCGGCGAATGTAAAGACTGACTAAGCATGTAGTACCGAGGATGTAGAAATTTCGGACGCGGGTTCAACTCCCGCCAGCTCCACCAAATCATGATTGGATAGTGCCAGGATGGTACTATCAAAAACAGGAAGTTAGCAGTCTCAGCATGACACCGACCAGACGGTGAGGAGACAAAAAAGATACGCAAAGGAGCCGCGGCTCTTTGATGACACAGAAGCCCGCTGATGCGGGCTTTTTTTATGGGATAAGACATATGAACCAACTGCAAGAAATCATTCAGATACTAAGTACTGGTGATGAAGGCACAACAAATGCTCTCATAAAAACGAAGATCCTTCTTTTCTCTATCGGAAAAAAGGAGCTTGCTGCATGGGTAAACCATGAAATAAATGGTTATCCTGATTCAGTTTCCCTTCCCGATTATAGAATTGTTGGCACAAGAATTCTTGCAGATCTGAACAACTCCGTTCGCCTATATAGTGCTTTTCCGTTACCGATTGGCTATCTAAGTGAAGATGACTATAAAGATGCTACAACCAGTGAAGTGAGACTTTCAATCAGTCAAGTCGAAGACTTAGTAACCAATGCCGGTGATAGCCATGTACTTCAGCAGCCAATCCCTTTAGATTACGCGTTAATTAAATATTGCAAAGATATCGATAGAGGCTATGAGTTAACACGCTGTTATAAAGAGATCGCGCTACATAGCTTCGCTTCCATCCTAACTCAGGTCAGGTCACGGCTACTTGATTTTATACTTGAGCTTTCTGATCAAGTTTCTGAAATACCAGATGAGAAAAACATGACAGAAAAACTTAAAAATATCGATACATCTTCATTATTCCATAACTCAATTTTTGGAGACAATACCGTCATAAACTTCGGAAATGAAAACTCATTTTCTGTAAACAACCACATCGTAAAAAATGACACTGAATCATTAAAAGAGTATCTCTTCGCTCAAGGCTTCCCTAAATCTGATGTTAACGATTTAGAAATTGCTATTGGTGAAGATGGTCCGATAGCTAACAAGCGTGGTGAGTATGGTCAATCTGTTAGTAAATGGTTGGCAAATATTGCGAGTAAAGCAGCGCTTGGAACTTTGGGCATAGGAATAGCTGCTGCAACTCAAGCAGCAACCGCGGCTCTGAAAAAATACTACGGTCTATCATAACCATCATGGGGTGTCGGGGGCTGGTCAAACGGACGAAACGATAATTACCTTGGCCAGCCAAAAATCGTTCTCATTCATGAAATGATGCGACGATATTTGAGGCCCCAAAACAGGCAAAACCTAGGCAAACGCAGATGCGATAAGAAAGAATAGTTCCCACGCTCTGGAAAGCTGGCATTCGTTATCGCCCCCATACGAGACAAGACATACCTTCGCAACACAACTAATCAGTCGTGGAGCTAACTTGCTCTGGTTAGCTACTCATATGGGACACAAGGGACCAGAATTGCTATTCAGATATTTTTGACGATATCTTAAGGATATATGACAATTCAACATCTAAAAATCATTTTCACGGCAAAATAAAATACATAATAATCCCCAACAAACATCTCAGCAGGAGATTATAAATTGTTAAGCCTACCATCCGATAAAATACTAAGCATACTGTCATCTATTGGTACATTCGTTTCTGCAATTGCAGCTATATATGCAATTTGGTTGACGATAATACAAAAAAGACTGACATACAAACCTGAGATAATTATAAAAGATACAAATATCTCGATGGAAACATCAAAATATGATGGTTTTGATAATGATGTAATAAAAAACCAAAAAAATAAAGTAATGCGCACGAAATTTACAAATATTGGGTTAGGTGCAGCTATATCTGTTAAATACTGGTGGTCTTTTGATTATCAAAAATCATTCAAACAATACCATTCTTTATTCAGTAATACGTTAGGGTATAAGGATGAATCAATAACTACTGAATTTAAAGAAAACTGTATCTTCATTCATAATAAAAACACCACTTCAATTTTCTTAACTAAAGAGTATAGTGAGATAGATTTTTCCCTTCCATATAGTGTTGATAAAGAATCGACTGAGTTATTAATAGACGAACTACCAATAACAATTACATTAAATAAATTTTATCTATTAATGAAATCGAGAGGTAACCCTGTACTATTCATTAACGGACCAATTCTATCAATAGAATATCTAGATATAGAGGGAAGAAAGAACCTCACAAGATGGGAAACAAAATTGAAGATGAGAAGAGCAGAACTTTCTATAAACAACATGCAGGCTGACTTTTCACTTGAATTCACTCCAATACCTCGTGGATGGACTGCACGTGGACTAAAAAAGATCCGTGAAATATCTGCAGGAATTAAATTAATAGTAAATAGACGTAAAAACAGATAGTTAACAAATCACAGATGCGGATTCAACTCCCACCAGCCCACCAAAATCTTTTGTTGATAGTTGCCAGCTCCCTATACGGAGTCCTGAAAGCCCGCATGATACAAGTTATGTGGGCTTTTTTGTGTCTGAAATTAAAGCATGAAAGAGGCTTGCTCTCTCCAATTTTGGCAGGCCACATGGATGTTAGCGTCATAAATACCAGAAGTTATATTTCCCAATGGTCATCAACCCAGCTAACCGCGGAATCATCAATACTTATTTCCCAATCCGCAGACGGCAAAGCAATTTTCAGTTTAGAAAGTGCTTCAAGCCAGTAATCAACGGCTTCGATAAGCATGTTTTCATCATCAAGAGGAAGTTTAGTGGATCCTTCCAGGATGTGCCCTGACGAAGGTTCACTATAAAAGGACAAAGTCTCTTCTTCGTCTCGGTATGGGTATTTTTCATTGTAATTATCTAGAATCAATTGGATATGCTGATGTTCTAGCGAAGTCATAGGTTCATTACGTTTAGCGGAGTAATAAATTGATGAACTCATTCTTTATCTCTTAGTAGTAAGCATCTGTATCAGAAAAAACCTATGCATTGTCAGTTGATGCGGAGTAATTATTCTCCCTTCATGCCCTAACTCACCCAAAAACATGCTGAAACTCAATCTTTTCTGTCTTATCGGAAATACATAACGAGAGGAACTTCTCTTTAAAACCTGCTGGAGGTGATTTCAGGTGTGTTACAGCCTCAGGATTAGACTCTAATACATGCAACTGCGACAGCAAATTTTTTCCCATTAAGGCAGCGGCATGCTCACCTAAGCTTTCTTTATTATTTCTCAGGTAAGCGTCCAATATTTTATTTGAAGCGGCTACTGCCTCCGTTTCAGAATGCCCCAGTTCAAAGCGCGTATGGAGTAATTGATACTGAGCCTGACAAGCTGCTTCCGCCATTTCTCTCGCCTGCTCTTTTGGCCTAGGTTCTGCGGCCCAGGACATAGGTGTAACGAACAAAATCGCCAGTAAAACACCTGCTTTCATCAAAATATTGGCCTATTTTTATACATAACCGACAACAGCTAAAGATGAGCGATAGTAAACAAATATAAGATATTTTCCCCCTACCATTTTTTGGGAGGCGCATTCCATTTATCCACCCCTTTTCCCAGCCAACCCCTCCAGCAAGGTATAATTCCCGCATGAAGCAATCAGAAAGCAAAAACCAAAAGCAGTAAGAGCAGAAATAAGAGAACAGCAAGAGAGCAGTAAGAAGAGAAGTAAAAGTAGCGCGATTAAGGCAGGCGGCAACCCGCCCTAACCGCTAATCACAACCAACTAATACGGAGTTGACCATGACTGAAGAGCATAATAAGCCAGAGAAGCACATCCCCACAACAACAAGGACTTATACTGTGGGCTACATTCGAGATTCGAAAAAATTCCAGCCTTCACCCGCCATAACGTTGAATGGGTTCTGGCTTGCAGACGCCGGTTTTGATACGGGCACGAGCGTGGAGGTGCGGGTTCTGCCGGGCTGCCTGATATTGACGGCCAAAGAGCCGCTGCCGCCGGTGGAAGAGCCGGAGATCATGCAGACCCTGCGCAAGGTGTGTAAGTTTTCCGCCCGCAGGCAGAAGCAGGTCAAAGCGTTTATCGAGGACGTGATCGCCCCTAAACCGCCGGTGCGTTAACGGCTGAACCTGGCCCCGGTGAATTGCCGGGGTTAATGAACTAAATTTTACCGCCACGTTAATTTCACTTTAAATAACCCTGAAAATAAAAACCCTATTCCGGGTTCGGGCTTCTCTATTTAAAATATATTATTCCCTCCCGCCATAAGAATAAAAAATCTCACCGCATTGCTGGCGCGCTCAAACGCTTAAACTACTCTAATGAGTATAAAAAACGATGATGGCCTGCTCTCCCCCAATGAACAGAAATATATTCCGCAAGGAAGCCATAGAGCACACCCGCAGCAAATGGCTGGGTAAAGCGTTACTGATCTCCGGGTATCCCGCCTGGGTGGTGGTTTTACTCTCCGCCGCGTTTTTAATTATTTTGATAAACCTGATGGCCTTCTCCAGCTATACCCGGCGGATTAACGTCAGCGGGGAAGTCATCACCCAGCCGCACGCCATCAATATCTTCTCTCCGCAGCAGGGGTTTATCACCCACACCTGGGTTAAAACCGGCGACAAAGTGGCAAAAGGCGACCATCTTTATCAGATAGATACCAGCCGGTCGACCCAGTCGGGCAACGTCAGCCAGAACTCTATCGCCGCCATCCAGAAACAGATCCAGCTTATTGAGGAAATTATCCTCAAGCTGCAGCAAAACAAGCAGAAAACCGAGCAAAACCTCAGGCAGCAGCTGACTCAGTACCAGACCGCGCACGAGAAGTCCCTTGCCCTGGTGGCGAACGCCGCCAAAGGCATGGAAGAGATGCGCCAGAGCATGGACAACTACGACGGCTACCAGCGCAAGGGCATGATCACCAAGGACCAGCTCAACAATCAGCGCTACCTCTATTACCAGCAGCAAACCGCCTACCAAAGCCTGAACACCCAGAGCATTCAGGAAAGCCTGCAGATCACCAACCTGCAAAGCGAGCTCTCCACGCGGGCGACGGATTTTGACAACCAAATCTCCCAGTATCAGTTCCAGCTGAGCGGGCTCAACCGGCAACTGGCGGAAGTGGACGGCGGCGGGACCGTGTTTATCGACGCCCCCAGCGACGGCAAAATCGACTCCCTGAGCGTCACCCAGGGGCAGATGGTCAACGCCGGCGACAGCCTCGCCCAGCTGGTACCCAACGGAGGCGACGGCTACGCGCTGGTGCTGTGGCTCCCCAACAGCAGCCTGCCCTACGTCACGCCGGGGGACAGCATCAACATCCGCTACGAGGCTTTTCCTTTTGAGAAGTTCGGCCAGTTCCCCGGCAAGATCCTGTCGATTTCCAGCGTGCCCGCCTCGGCGCAGGAAATGGCGATGTACAACAATGTGCCCCGTCAGCCGTCCGGCACCACCAATCAGCCCTTTTACAAAGTGCTGGTCGCGCTCGACCTGAGCCGCCTCACCGCCAGAGACAACCCCCTGCGGCTCTCCAGCGGCATGAAGGCGGAATCCACGCTATTCCTGGAAAAACGCCCCGTCTACCAGTGGATGCTCGCCCCTTACTACGACCTTAAAAAAAGCCTAACCGGACCCGTGCATGAATGAATCCGCTTTTAAAGACATGATGCATCAGCTGAACTTTAGCCTGCGCCGCAGAGTGCCCCAGGTCCTGCAAACGGAAGCGGCAGAGTGCGGCCTGGCTTGCCTGGTGATGGTCTGCCGCTACCACGGCATGAACATCGACCTCTTCAACCTGCGCCAGCGGTTTGGCATCTCCTCGCACGGCGCGACGCTGGCGTTGCTGATCGACATCGCCACCCAGCTGCGCCTGAAAAGCCGCCCGCTTTCGCTGGATCTGAACGAGCTGCGCGAGCTGAAAACGCCCTGCATTCTCCACTGGGACATGAGCCACTTTGTGGTGCTGGTCGCCGTCAAACGCTCGGGCTTTGTGATCCACGATCCAGGCTTTGGCCGCCGCGTCGTGGGCCTGGCGGAAATGTCCCAGCATTTTACCGGCGTCGCGCTGGAGCTGTGGCCGGACAGCGAGTTTGCCCGCGTCACCCAGCGCAGCCGCCTCAGCTTCCGCACCCTGCTCGGCAACATCGGCGGCCTGAAAGGCTTTTTGACGAAAATCTTCTGCCTGTCTCTGGTGGTGGAGGCGATCAACCTGCTGATCCCCATCGGCACCCAGCTGGTGATGGACCACGTCATCATCGCCGAGGATCATGACTTACTGGCGCTGATCTGTATCGGGCTGCTGTTCTTTACCCTGTTTCGCACCTTCGTCAGCATGCTCCGGGCCTGGACGTCACTGGTGATGAATTCCCTGATTGAAGTGCAGTGGAAAGCGGGCATGTTCGATCACCTGCTCAAACTGCCGCTGGCCTACTTCGAGAAGCGCAAACTCGGCGATATCCAGTCCCGTTTTGGCTCCCTGGATACTATCCGCACCACGCTGACCACCAACCTGGTCAACGGCATTATCGACACCCTGATGTCGGTCGGCGTGCTGATTATGATGGTGCTTTACGGCGGCTGGCTGGTGTGGGTCGTGCTGGGCTTTACCGCCTTTTATATGGTGCTGCGCCTGGCGACCTACAACCAGTACCGCCAGGCCTCGGAAGAGAAGATCGTCAAAGGCGCGCGGGCCAATTCCCACTTTATGGAAACCCTCTACGGCATCGGCACGCTGAAAGCGCTGGGGCTGTCCACCACGCGCTCGCAGTACTGGCTCAACCTCAACATAGATACCGCCAATGCCAACATCCGCATCACCAAGCTGGATATGCTGTTTGGGGGCATCAACACCTTTATCGGAGCCGTCGACCAGATAGTGATTTTGTGGCTGGGCGCGCTGATGGTGATCAACGGCCAGATGACGCTCGGGATGTTCGTCGCCTTCAACGCCTATCGCGGGCAGTTCTCTGAGCGGGCGGCCAACCTGATCGATATGATCCTGCAGCTGCGTATGCTCGGCCTGCACAGCGACCGTATAGCCGACGTGGTGTTTACCGACACCGAAACCAGCCAGCCGCCGCGTAAGCTGCTGCCTAAAAATCAGCCCGCCAGCTTTGAAGCCCGCGACCTGGTCTTCCAGTACGACGGGCTGTCGCGGCCGATTTTCGCCGATCTGAATATCACCGTCGCTGCCGGGGAAAGCGTGGCCATCGTGGGCCCTTCCGGGATCGGGAAAACAACCTTAATGAAGGTGATGGCCGGGCTGCTAGACCCCACGCGCGGACAAATCCTGATCGACGGCCTGGACATCAGCAAAGTCGGGCTGAATAACTACCGCGACAGCATCGCCTGCGTGCTGCAGGACGACAAACTTTTTGCCGGGTCGATAGCCGACAACATCGGCAGCTTCGACATCAGCAAAGATGCAGAGCGCATTATCAGCTGCGCCCGGAACTGCAACATCCATGACGAAATTATGAGCCTGCCGATGGGCTATGAAACGCTGATTGGCGAACTGGGGGGCAACCTTTCCGGGGGGCAGAAACAGCGGCTGCTGATCGCCAGGGCGCTTTATCGTCAGCCCAATCTACTGTTTCTCGACGAGGCCACCAGCCATCTGGATCTGGCCAATGAAGCCCATATCAATGCCGCTATCGCTTCGCTGAAAATAACCCGCATCTTTATTGCCCATCGGCCGTCAACAATCGCCAGCGCTAATCGGGTCATAAATTTAGGAGAGTAACCAGAGGCTTAAATAAGAGGGGAATTCCTCTTATTTTGGGGTGGGTAATAGTGATTAAACAGAAAAGGAAAATAAATAAACGCAAATAAAATATACAGCAGCACCTTTCCGGCGGCTGCCATATATTATGGGGAGTGTTTTAATCCATTAAAATGCCGTTCCGTTATTCCATTAGGAAAAGCATTGCGTCCGTGATATTAACGCTTAGTGCTGCCGAACAGACCGGTGCCGCCAAGCAGCCCGCCCAGAATAGAACTCACACCGCTAACCACGCTATTCACCACGCCACCCACAAGCTGGGTCACGCCATTGAGAACGCCGCCCACAACCGGCAGACCGCTAACAATGCCGCCCACGGTGCCCAGCGGATCGCCCGCGCCGCCGATCACGCCATCCAGTAAACCCGCACCGCTAACTGACTTAACTTCCTGAGTGGATAATTCTTTCATGATTTTCACCATAATAAAATAAACGGAAAGAAAGGTTAAAAGCTCTCGCGGATAGTGAGGCGGTAAAACAATGCATTCCCTACCCTGATATAATTTCTAATACAGGCCAGGCAAAAGATCAAACCACCATAAAACATTATTTTTTTATTTTTAATAGGCCTGTTTTTAACAAGCTTATAAATGTCACATTACTTTAATGGTGATTATTTGAATAAGCATTTGTACAAAATGGAATATAGCGAAAAGGTGGGTTAACTATGTTATATATTGTATATAGGCAGGTTTATTTCATCGACTATATATTCATTCTGATTCAACAGGCTGAACGCCATTTTAATATGACTTAAAAAGAAACAGGCATCACCCAACCCGCTCTGACCAAAGAGCAGGCTGGAAGTCGATGTCTCTCAGGCCCCATAGCGGTTCCCGGTGTGCGCCAACTGCCGACGCCACACGCCCGGCGCAATGCCGAACTGGCGCTTGAAGCTGCGGTTGAAAGACTGCTGCGAGTCAAAGCCCAGGGAGATCGCCACGTTCAGGATCGGCTCTTCGGTGCGGCTCAGGCGCTCGGCGGATTTTTTCAGCTTTTGCGCACGAATGTACTCGCCCAGGTTGTAGCCGGTGTGCTGCTTGAAGATCCGCTGCAGGTGCCACTTCGAGTACCCTGCCCGCTCGGAAACGGTGTTGATGTCGAGGCGGCTGTCGAGGTGGTTATCAATCCAGCCGAGTAAATCATGCATGAAGGCATCGGTGCTCATTGTCTCTCTCCCCTGCGGGTTTGTTAAAAGCATCTTTATCAGTTGCATTTAAATCTGACCTGCTTTGACAATAATTGCAAGTTTTATTGTTACATTAAATCCTCGTTACAAATGGGCCTTTTTCGAATGGCACAAATAGCACAGAAAGTGCAACAATTATTCTTGCACTTAGTTCTACGCCTTCCTACAATCGCCGCGATACTGTATTCGTAATTGATACACATTTTGTGCCGATGAGCGACACAAATGGCCTCAGGTCAGCCCGGACAAAGGAAGTGGCGCGGCACCCTCCGCTGCGTCTTGCCCGGCCGACTTCAACTATCGGAATAAGAATAATGAGCCTGCAAAAACATTGGGTTAGCCTTCATCTGCGCGTGTTGGGGCCGGTACTGCTTGCCGCGCTGCTCGCCGGATGCGACTGGGGAGTCGCACAAAACGCCGTGCCGCAGGCACCAGCCGTGAGCGTCGCCGACGTGGTGGTGAAACCCGTTAGCCAGTGGGATAGTTTTAACGGCCGCATCGAAGCGGTGGAAAGCGTTCAGCTCCGCCCCCGCGTCTCCGGCTACATCGACAAAGTGAACTACACCGACGGCCAGGAAGTGAAGAAAGGTGAAGTGCTGTTCACCATCGACGACAGAACCTACCGCGCCGCGCTGGAACAGGCGCAGGCGGCGTTGATGAGAGCCAAAACCCAGGCCAGCCTCGCCCGCAGCGAAGCCAGCCGCACCGACAAGCTGATCGGCACCAACGTGATTTCCCGCGAAGAGTGGGAACAGCGCCGCTCCGCCGCCACCCAGGCTGACGCCGATATTCGTGCGGCCCAGGCGGCGGTTGACGCGGCGCAGCTAAACCTCGACTTCACCAAAGTCACTGCCCCGATCGACGGCCGCGCCAGCCGCGCGCTGATCACCAGCGGCAACCTGGTCACGGCGGGCGACAGCGCCAGCGTGCTCACCACTGTGGTGTCTCAGAAGACGGTTTACGCCTACTTTGACGTGGATGAATCCACCTATCTGCACTACCAAAACCTTGCCCGCAGCGGCCAGGGGGCGTCCAGCGACCATAAAGCCCTGCCGGTAGAAATTGGTCTGTCCGGCGAGGAAGGTTACCCGCATCAGGGTACCGTGGATTTCCTCGACAACCAGCTCACCGCCAGCACCGGCACCATCCGCATGCGCGCCCTGCTGGATAACGCTCAGCGTCAGTTCACGCCGGGGCTGTTCGCCCGCGTTCGTCTGCCGGGCAGCGCGGAGTTCCAGGCGCTGCTGATCAACGACAAAGCGGTGCTGACCGACCAGGACAGAAAATACGTCTACATCGTGGATAAAGACGGCAAGGCCCAGCGCCGCGACATCACGCCAGGGCGCCTCGCCGCCGGGCTGCGCATCGTGCAGCAGGGGCTGAACCCTGGCGATAAAGTCATCGTCGACGGGCTACAGAAAGTGTTTATGCCGGGCATGCCGGTGAACGCGAAACCTGTCGCCATGGCCGCCACCAGCGCTGCCGTTAACTGATCCCTTACCAGAGAATCCGACGCATGGACTTTTCCCGCTTTTTTATCGACAGGCCGATTTTTGCCGCGGTGCTGTCGATTCTGATTTTTATTACGGGGCTTATCGCGATCCCGCTGCTGCCGATCAGTGAATACCCGGACGTCGTGCCGCCAAGCGTGCAGGTCCGGGCGGAATACCCTGGCGCTAACCCGAAAGTGATCGCTGAAACCGTGGCGACGCCGCTGGAAGAAGCGATCAACGGCGTCGAAAATATGATGTACATGAAATCCGTTGCTGGTTCCGACGGCGTGTTGGTCACTACCGTGACCTTCCGCCCGGGCACCGATCCGGATCAGGCGCAGGTTCAGGTGCAGAACCGCGTTTCCCAGGCCGAAGCTCGCCTGCCGGAAGACGTTCGCCGCCTCGGTATTACTACCCAGAAACAGTCGCCCACGCTGACCCTGGTGGTACATCTGTTCTCGCCGAACGGCAAGTACGACTCGCTGTACATGCGTAACTACGCCACGTTGAAAGTGAAGGACGAACTCGCGCGCCTGCCGGGCGTCGGGCAGATCCAGATTTTCGGCTCCGGCGAATACGCCATGCGCGTGTGGCTGGATCCGAACAAAGTGGCGGCGCGTGGCCTTACGGCTTCTGACGTGGTCACGGCGATGCAAGAGCAGAACGTGCAGGTGTCTGCCGGTCAGCTCGGCGCAGAGCCGCTGCCGAAAGCGAGCGACTTCCTGATTTCTATTAACGCCCAGGGCCGCCTACACAGCGAAGAAGAGTTCGGCAACATCATCCTGAAAACCGCCCCGGACGGATCGCTGGTTCGCCTGCGTGACGTGGCACGTATCGAGCTGGGTTCAGGCAGTTATGCCCTGCGCTCCCAACTGAACAACAAAGATGCGGTCGGGATCGGTATCTTCCAGGCCCCCGGCGCCAACGCCATCGACCTGTCTAACGCCGTGCGCGCCAAGATGGCCGAGCTGTCCACACGTTTCCCGGAAGACATGAAGTGGGCCGCACCTTACGACCCGACCGTGTTCGTCCGCGACTCCATCCGGGCGGTGGTGCAAACCCTGCTGGAAGCGGTGGTGCTGGTTGTGCTGGTTGTGATCCTGTTCCTGCAAACCTGGCGTGCGTCCATCATCCCGCTGATTGCCGTTCCGGTTTCAGTGGTGGGTACGTTCAGCATTCTTTACCTGCTCGGCTTCTCGCTGAACACGCTGAGTCTGTTCGGGTTGGTGCTCGCCATCGGCATCGTGGTGGATGACGCCATCGTGGTGGTGGAAAACGTCGAGCGTAACATCGAAGAAGGGCTTGCCCCGCTGCAGGCGGCGCACCAGGCCATGCGCGAGGTTTCCGGGCCGATTATCGCTATCGCCCTGGTGCTGTGCGCGGTGTTCGTGCCGATGGCGTTCCTCTCCGGCGTCACCGGGCAGTTCTACAAGCAGTTCGCGGTGACCATCGCCATTTCGACGGTGATTTCGGCGATTAACTCCCTGACGCTTTCCCCGGCGCTGGCAGCTCTGCTGCTGAAGCCGCACGGCGCGCCGAAGGACATGCCTACCCGGCTGATCGACCGCCTGTTCGGCTGGCTGTTCCGCCCGTTCAACCGCTTCTTCCACCGCAGTTCGGAAGGCTACCAGGGTCTGGTGAGTAAAACCCTTGGCCGCCGTGGCGCGGTGTTTGCGGTGTACGTGCTGCTGCTGTGCGCTGCCGGAGTGATGTTCAAAACCGTGCCGGGTGGGTTTATTCCGACCCAGGATAAGCTCTACCTGATCGGCGGCGTGAAAATGCCGGAAGGTTCTTCGCTGGAGCGCACCGACGCGGTGATCCGCAAGATGAGCGAAATCGGGATGAACACCGAAGGCGTGGATTACGCGGTGGCATTCCCTGGCCTGAACGCGCTGCAGTTCACCAACACGCCGAATACCGGCACGGTGTTCTTCGGCCTGAAGCCGTTCGGCGAGCGCAAGCATACCGCGGCGGAAATTAACGCCGAGATCAACGCCAAAATCTCGCAAATTCAGGAAGGTTTCGGCTTCTCGATTCTGCCGCCGCCGATTCTGGGGCTGGGTCAGGGTTCCGGCTACTCGCTGTATATCCAGGACCGGGCGGGCTTAGGCTACGGGGCGCTGCAAACCGCGGTGAACACCATGTCCGGCGCGATCATGCAAACGCCGGGGATGCACTTCCCAATCTCTACCTATCAGGCGAACGTGCCGCAGCTGGATGTGCAGGTAGACCGTGACAAAGCCAAAGCGCAGGGCGTGTCGCTGACCGATCTGTTCGGCACACTGCAGACTTATTTGGGCTCGTCCTACGTGAACGACTTCAACGAGTTTGGCCGCACCTGGCGAGTTATGGCTCAGGCCGACGGACAGTTCCGTGACAGCGTGGAAGACATCGGCAACCTGCGCACCCGCAACAGCCAGGGGGAAATGGTGCCGATCGGCAGCATGGTGAAAATCACCACCACCTACGGGCCGGACCCGGTGATCCGCTACAACGGCTACCCGGCGGCGGATCTCATCGGCGATGCCGATCCACGCGTGCTCTCCTCCGCGCAGGCAATGACTAAGCTGGCCGCGATGTCCGGGCAGGTATTGCCGAACGGGATGAACATCGAATGGACGGATCTGAGCTACCAGCAGGCAACCCAAGGCAACACGGCGATGATCGTCTTCCCGGTAGCTGTGCTGCTGGCGTTCCTGGTGCTCGCCGCGCTGTATGAAAGCTGGACGCTGCCGCTGGCGGTGATCCTGATCGTGCCGATGACCATGCTGTCCGCGCTGTTTGGCGTCTGGCTGACCGGGGGCGATAACAACGTGTTCGTGCAGGTCGGGTTGGTGGTGCTGATGGGCCTGGCCTGTAAGAACGCCATCCTGATCGTCGAGTTCGCCCGCGAGCTGGAGATGCAGGGCAAAGGCATTATGGAGTCCGCGCTGGAAGCCTGTCGCCTGCGTCTGCGCCCTATCGTGATGACCTCGATTGCCTTTATCGCCGGGACTATCCCGCTGATTCTGGGCCACGGCGCGGGCGCAGAAGTCCGCGGCGTAACCGGGGTGACGGTGTTCTCGGGCATGTTAGGGGTGACGCTGTTTGGTCTGTTCCTGACGCCGGTGTTCTACGTCACGCTGCGCAAGCTCGTGACGCGCGGCAAAACCCAGGCAAAAACTGTCGAGGCGTGAATGTCATAAATCAGGCGGTGTAAAAGCCGCCTGGTTAGCCCAACAAAAAACCGCCTTTCAAAGAGGCGGTTTTTTTATTTCTGCGGAAAGTGGCTGCGGGGTTTAATGGCCTTTTTTGTACAGCGCCTCTAGCTCAGGCACCGGCTGGCAGCCGCTGGTATCGCTTTTTTTCACTTTCTCCAGCGCGCTGGCCACGGTATGGCGAGCCAGCACCGCCAGCGATGCCTCTTCGGCTTCTTCTGCAATCGTTTTGAAGTACCAGCAGGCGTTGGCGCTCACCACGCAGCGGGCAGGCACGTCCGGGCGGGAAGCCCAAATCTTTTTGTCTTCAATCACCGACAGGTAAATATCTCGCAGGGTTATCTCTTCGGCCGGGCGGCCAAGATGAATGGAACCGTTGCGCCCCAGCGTCGAGACAATAATGCCGTCACGCGTGAGGGGAACCATCAGTTTACGGATAAAGCTCGGGTTGGCTTCCAGGCCGTAGGCGAGGATGGCGCTGGTCGAACGTTCACCCATTTGCTCCGCCATCGCTACGCTGAGAACCATCTGCAAAGCTGTCGGGAAGCGGTAATCTAACATTTCATTTTCCTGGGTCGCGGTGAATCTTGTTCTTTTTTGCACCGCTAAGGTGAATAATCAATGAGCAACAATATACCAAATGTCACGTTTTTTTTGAAGCAATCTGAGCTTTCGCTGGGAGCCAGCTCAAAATAACTGAAAGCTCGTTTTCAATAAGTTACGTTACTAAACTATTCAATAAATGAATTCTGCCAGGCTGGTTAATTAATTCAAGTATTTGCCATACTGAATAATAAGTCATCTAGCTCGCGTTTAATAAAATGCCCCGGCCAGTTTTGACCGGGGAACATATTTAGCGGCATTCTGGTTTCCAGTTTAACGCCTGCAGCGCCGCCATATCTTTGTCGTTATCCCCTTTGATTCGCTTCACCATTTCGTTTTCGGTGACTTTTGGATCGGCAGGATACTGGCGGGCAAACTGCAGGTTGACGATACCGCCGCAGGCTTCACGGGCAAGCCACACGTCGGACTCGTAGCCGCTTTGTTTTGCATCGCCCGGCTTCGGCAGATAGATAATGCGAACCTCGGCCACATCACCGTTCCGCGCCACGTCGAAATGCGGTTTCGGCACCGTGCGGTTTAACTCCAGCGCGGTCGCCTGCATCCAGCGATCTAGCGGCGCGTTAATTTTGATCTGATTAACCGTAATCAGCCGGGTCCACTGCCAGTTTTCGGCTTTTTCACCGTCGGTGGTGTATTCCCACACCGCCTGCTGCGGCGTTGAGCGAGTGAAGGATTGCCCGTAGGTTTTACCGGCAAAAGCGATGCTTTGCGGGGCGGTCAGGTCTTTAATTTGCGATGTTTTTGCCGACTGTGGGCCAGCACAGGCGGCCAGCAGGCAGGCCGAAGCCAGAACAGCGATGGAGTAACGGTTCAACGGTAAGTTTCCTTCTTTTTGTTATTTAATCACGCCAGAAGTCGAGGCAGAAAATAGCCTCCAGCAGCCTGAAGCGATGCTTGCAGGCGATTTTATGCTCTCTGACCTTAGAAGGAAGTGAGTGAATTATCAATTTTTGCAGATATACTTCGCAGAATGATCTCTTCAATTGAAAATTTAAGATCGTTATAAAAGGAAGTCTATGAGTAAAACGGATTATATCCTGAGATCTCTTGCTAAGATTTCAGGCAAGCGCTGGGAACATTACACGATTAATCGAATCTACCATCTCCTGAACGATCCTGACCTGGAGTTTATTTGCCAGCAGTGCATCAGGAAAAACGATGGAAAAATCTATCTCGCAGATCTTTTTTTCCCTCAGTTAGGCCTATATCTGGAAATCGATGAAGGGCATCATGACAGTGAAGACGCAAAAATAAGAGATGCCATACGCCGCCTTGATATAACTGAGGCAACAGGTTTTCGCGAAGAGAGGATCCCCGCCAGTGACGTCAGTATCAACGAACTTGATAAATATATAGATAAATTCATCGAGTTAGTTAAAGAAATTAAATCAACTCTTTTGCAGCAAAAAGCGTTTAAGCCATGGGACTATGAACATCGCTATACTGCTTGCAACCATATAAAAAAAGGGATGATATCAGTAGGGCCAGAAGCTCTTTTTCGCCACCATAAGGATGCTCTAAACTGCTTTGGATATGAAAAGGGGCATCATCAGGCGGGTCACTGGAATATACCAGAACATGTTAACAAGATTATTGGTCTTGAAGGAAAAAATATGATCTGGTTCCCAAAACTTTATGAGCAGAAAGATTGGAAAAATTCACTTTCAGATAATGGCAAACTTATCACAGAATACCCGAACGATCTGCAAAAGAGCTATACAGAACGCTGGGATCACCGAGTTGTAATGGCTCATTCGCGAGATGAGTTAAACCGAACACTGTATCGCTTTCTTGGCGTGTTTAAGGTTGATCCAGCCACATTATCCTCTGCAGAGAAAAAATTTATTCGGATCGCCACTAGTGTAAAAACATTCCCAAAATGTCTCTGCAAAAAAACTGATTAACGAGCTCTTTCCTGCTTTTCAACAATGGAAAGCAGGATTCCGCCCCACCTTCCCGCAACGGGCCTATACTTATCGGCGACACTTTTCCGCACGTTCTGTTCTGCATGCACTGATTTATGCGAGATAACGCTATGGAATTAAAGGATTATTACGCCATCATGGGCGTGAAACCGACGGACGAACTCAAAACCATCAAAACTGCCTACCGCCGCCTGGCGCGCAAATATCACCCCGACGTCAGTAAAGAGCCCGATGCAGAAGCCCGCTTTAAAGAGGTGGCCGAAGCCTGGGAAGTGCTGAGCGACGAGCAGCGCCGCGCCGAGTACGACCAGATGTGGCAGCACCGCAACGACCCGCAGTTTAATCAGCAGTTCCACCAGGGCGGCGAGCAGAGTTACAACGCCCAGGACTTCGAAGATATCTTCTCGTCTATGTTCGGCCAGCAGGCCAGGCATTCTCGCCAGCCGCACGCCGTGCGTGGCCACGATTTAGAAATCGAAGTTGCCGTATTCCTCGAAGAAACCCTGGCCGAACACAGCCGTACCATCAGCTACAAGCTGCCGGTCTATAACGTGTTTGGTATCGTCGAGCAGGAAATCCCGAAAACGCTGAATGTAAAAATTCCGGCGGGCGTCGGCGACGGGCAGCGCATTCGGCTCAAAGGCCAGGGCACGCCGGGTGAAAACGGTGGGCCAAACGGTGACCTGTGGCTGGTGATTCATATCGCGCCGCATCCGCTGTTCGACATTGTCGGCCACAACCTTGAAGTCGTGGTGCCGCTTGCCCCGTGGGAAGCCGCGCTGGGGGCAAAAGTCGAGGTTCCTACCCTCAAAGACAGCATTCTGATGACCATTCCTGCCGGCAGCCAGGCCGGGCAGAAGCTGCGCATCAAGGGCAAAGGGCTGGTTAGCAAACAGCACACCGGTGACCTGTTCGCGGTGATCAAAATCGTAATGCCGCCTAAGCCGGATGAAAACGCCGCGGCGCTGTGGCAACAGTTGGCAGACGCCCAGTCGGCGTTCAATCCGCGCAAAGATTGGGGGAAAAAATAATGACTAACGTCACCGTCACTTTTACCATCACTGAGTTCTGTCTGCACACCGGCATTCAGGAGGAAGAACTCAATGAGATTGTCGGCCTTGGCGTCGTCGAACCTTACGATTTTGAGGTCAAACCGTGGCAGTTTGACGACCACGCGATCAACATAGCGCAGCGGGCATTGCGGTTAAGGCGAGAATTAGAACTCGACTGGCCCGGCATCGCTGTGGCGCTCACCCTGCTGGAGGAGAATGAACGCCTGCGTCAGGAGAATCGTCTGCTTCGGCAGCGTATAGGGCGATTTATTCGCCATCCATAAGCGTATCTTCTGGTGGATTATTCAGCAGAATATATCCACCAGCCGTGAACATCCTGATTAATTTAGGAATATTACCTAAGGCAACATCCGCTTCGCTGTGCCAGGCTTATTCACGGTCATAAGGACTGATAACGTTTGTTGAGGATATTATGAAAAAAACGATCATCGCTTTATCTGCAATTCTGCTGGCTGCCCCTGTTTTTGCCGCGACCACCACACATGCAACCGATGAGACCGTCGCTGCGGCACACGAAGGCGCGAACACCGCCAAAGAGAAACTGCACGAGGCAGAGAACAAAGGCGAAGAGCTGAAGCTCAAGTCTAAACACGCCGCCGAAGGTAAAAGCGACAGCGTAGGCAGCAAGGTGAGCGAAGGCTCCCAGAAGGCCTGGCATAAAACCAAAGAAGGCACCGAGAAAGGTTGGGACGCAACCAAAGAAGGTGCTGAAAAAGGCTGGAATAAAACCAAAGAAGGCGCGGCTGACCTGAAGAAAAAGGTCACTGAATAAGTCGCTTTCTTTAAACAATAAGCCGCGAAAGCGGCTTTTTTATTGCCTCAACCTGCCAGTTTTTCAGCAAAATATCGTCCCGGCGTTTTCCCCAACGCTTTTTTAAACACACCAGAAAAAGCCCCCGGACTGCTGTAGCCTAAATCCAGCGCAACACGCGTGATCGCTTCCCCCTCACCTAACCGACCTATCGCCGCCAGCAGGCAGGCCTGTTGCCGCCATGCCACAAAGCTGATGCCGGTCTGCTGCCTGAACTGGCGGGTAAAGGTTCGGCGGCTCATGCCCACGCGCGCCGCCATATCGTCGAGGGACGTTTCCAGCGAAGGTGCCAGCAAGAACGCCCGGCAGGCCGCCTGCAGACGAGGCTCGTCGGGCAGCGGGGCATTGAGAGAAAGCGCAGGCATCGACGCAATTTCATAGAGCAGCAAATCAAGCAGGCTTTGGCTGCGCCCTTCAGGCTGAGTGACATTGGTCAGGTCGACAGACTGCACCAGCAGTTCGCGTAGCAGCAGCGACACGCCAAAAACCTGGCTTGTCTGCGGCAGCCTGAGCCGGTGCGCTGCGGCGTCACTGATATAGCCGTTAAGCATGATGACCGGCCCACGCATTTGCATGGCGTGAACCAGGCCGCCCGGCACCCAAATGGCGCACTGTGGCGGCACCGCCCAGTTTCCACCTGGCGTCTCCACGGAGATAACGCCGCTAGCGGCGTAGGCAAACTGCCCGCGCTCGTGGCTGTGCTGCGGAAAACACTCGCCATCGGCGAAGTGCTTCTCCGTGACAATCACCGCCTGAGGCGAATCCCGATAAACTGCTGCGCTGTTATTTTGCATGGCCCAATTTTAACAATAATTGACCCGTTAATAAAAGCAGGCCAATTCGGGAAGCGCTACAGTCACGGCGACACTTTTCACCGGACAAAGACATGCAGCGCAAACACCTTTTTCTCGCCCTGGTCGTCACCGCGGCCTGGGGGATTAACTTTCCACTCACCCGGCTCGGACTGGCCCATATCGATCCGCTTTTGTTAACCGCTCTGCGGTTTACGCTTGCCGCCCTGCCCTGGGTTTTCTTTATCAAACGCCCGGCGGTGGCTCTGCGCTGGATAGTGGCCTACGGTCTGATTTTTGGCGTGGCGATGTGGGCGCTGATCAATCTGGGTATCGCGTTTGGCGTGCCGCCCGGCAGCGCCGCCTTGCTTATCCAGCTCAGCGCTTTTTTTACCCTGGGCTGGGGCGTTCTGCTGTTTGGCGAGCGTCTGACACGCCCGCAGCGCTATGGCATCGTTCTGGCGGCGGTGGGCCTGCTTGGCGTGCTGCTGGATAGCACCGGCAGCGCAACGCTAACCGGGTTGATACTGATTGTGATCAGCGCGCTGGCCTGGAGCGCCGGCAACATCATCATCAAACTTTCCGGCGTGAAAGAGATCTTTGCTTTTGTGGTGTGGGCCAGCCTGTTTCCCCCGGTGCCGCTGGTGCTGCTGACCTGGGTCTGGCACGGTTCCGCGCCCTTCACTTCGCTGGCGCAAAATATCGATAAACAGGCCGTGCTTTCGCTGCTGTTCCAGGTTTATGCCGCCACGCATTTCTGCTACTGGGGCTGGAACACCTTGCTTCACAAATACCCGGCTTCCCGCGTGGCACCGCTTTCTCTGCTGATCCCGGTCTTCGCCATGCTCAGCTCGGCGTTGATTCTTGGCCAGGTTCCCGATCTCGCCAGCGCGCTTTCGCTGGCGGCGATCCTGCTGGCCCTGGCCATCGGCATGAAAAAAGAGCGCCCGCTCGGCCGTTAGTTATGCAGCGTCACGCTGTCGTCCACGCTCTGGCGCCACATGCGGACCTGAGCAGAAGGCGCATTCGGGTCGGCATAGCCGAAGGAGATCCCGAACAGCAGGCGATACTCGTCCGACACGCCAAGAATTTTACGCGTCGCATCGGCATGGAAGCCGAGCAGCGTCTGCGGAATACCGGCAAAACCACGTGCCGCCAAAGACAGCAGGAAGCTCTGCCCGTACATGCCGATGTCGGATGCCACGCGCACGTTGTCGCCAAACGAGGGCATAAACAGGAACGCTACGTGTGGGGCACCGAAGAAGTTGAAGTTGCGCAGATACGCTTCGCGGCGCTTCTCTTTATCGTCACGGGCGATGCCAAGCGCATCGTAATAAACCTTCGCCTGGCGCTGGCTGCGCTCGTAATAATCGCCGTGAAAATCGTCATAGCTGAAGCTGAAATCTGGCGTGACGTTACCCGCCGTATCGTTCTCAATCATCATTTTTTGCAGCGCATCTTTGGTTGCGCCGGAGGCAATATGGACGTTCCACGGCTGCGTGTTGCAGTTGGACGGAGAATGCTGGGCATCCTGTAAAACATCCCGAATTTGTGCCTCTGTCAGCGGCGTAGGCAGAAACGCTCTGGATGAAAAACGCTGACGCACGGCCTCGTCAAAAGCCAAAACTTTATTGCTCATACCATTCTCTCTCTGTTTCCCGGCGAGTCCGGGCATCATTACTTGCCGGGGAGGATAACGCTGCCTGACATAGCGAAAAACCGTATAATCCATTAAGGACTTTTGCGGAAATTGCACAAATGAAAGATCTGAGCCAGATAAACGCGCGCTCAATGCGCCTCTTCCTTGCCGTTATCAGCGAAGGCAGCTTTTCAGAAGTGGCCCGCCAGGAGAACCTTTCGCCCTCTTCCGTTTCCCGCACCGTGATTCAGCTTGAGCAATCGCTGGAGACACAGCTGCTTTACCGCAACACGCGAGCCGTGGTCGCCACCGAGGCGGGGAATATCTATGCCACAGCGTTCAGGGAAATGCTGAGGCAGCTTGAGCAGGCGCAAAACCAGATTGTCGAGCGCCGCCAGCAGCCCGGCGGCGTGCTTCGCTTCAACGCGCCGGTGTCTTTCGGCCTGCGTCACATCGCCCCGTGGATTGCTGAATTCAGCGAGCGCTACCCGGCGCTGAGGCTGGAGCTAAATCTGACCGATAACTACATCGACCCGCTGGCGGACGGCACCGATCTGCTGCTGCGCATCTCGCCGATGCAGGACAGTTCGCTGCACGGACGTTTTATTACCCGCCAGCGCGCTTACCTGGTCGCCAGCCCGGCCTATCTCGCCCGCTACGGCACGCCGCAAAAGCCCGAAGAGCTACACAATCACAAGCTACTGGCCTACCGAGGGCTGATGGGCCTTCAGCGTTGGTATTTCACGCAGGGCGAAGAAAAAATACAGCTAACGCCGGAGCCTAAAATCGTTTCTGGCAATGCGGAGATGCTGGTGAAAGCGGCAGAAGATGGCGCAGGTATCGTGCTGTTCCCGGACTGGCAAATCAGCGATGCGCTGCGGGCCAAGCGGCTTATCCCGATGATGACGGATTACACCGCATCCTACAGCGCCACCGACCATTCGCTCTATATGCTCTACCCCGGCGGGCGCTTTCCGTCGCTTAACACCCGCACGGCAATAGACTTCTTTATGGCGAAGTTCGGCTCTCCGCCCTACTGGCAGGAGGCTTAACTCGTTTTGAGCTCGTCAAAAAGCTCAGGGTGTTTATCCAGCGCTTTAAACAGCAGGATCAGCGGCCGAGGGGGGGCAATGCGCCCCGTTTCATAGCGGCTGAATGCATTTGCTCCCCCGCCAAAAAACTCGGCGGCCTGCGCCTGATTCAGCTTCAGGCGTTTACGCACGGCGGCAATAAAGGCGGGGTCGACCTCCTGGGCATTCACTTCGCGATTAAACGCCAGCATGCCGCTGAAATACGCCTCACCTTCCCCATCGGCAAAAACAATTTCACCGCAGTCATTGCAGTGCAGCCCGGTCACGCCCGGAAACGTTTTGGAATGGCCTTTGTATTCGTAGTGAATATCGCGGGCTTCATGAACGGCATGTTCGCCGCCGCACACAGGGCATTTCATCTCAGGACTCCTTAAATGACACGATAAGCACTCCGCCATAAACAATCAGCTTTATATAGAGCGACTGCCCATTGAAGACTGGCCGGTAGACCTCATGCCAGAGGGTATGATCGTGGTAAGCCGTCATACTTTTTTCGAAATCCCTGGGGCTAAGCGCCAGCACGACGTCGAAAAAATCCCGCTTTGCGGTAAAACCAAGCGCTGCGCCACTCGCTAATGCGGTATGGGTTATCGCAACATTGCCCGATCTGACCATCGAGTGAATAAAACTCAGGCGGGTATGGGGCGTTCTCTTCTCCATGAGATTAACCTATCTGCAAAAATATGCAAATAGGTTAATTTCGTTCCTGGTGCGTGTAAATCACCCCGGTAGAAATCCTCGAGGCATCTCCAGAAATATGTGACGCCCGACGAGAGTTAGCCTTTATCGCCAATCCATTGCATAAATTCGCCGACGTGATTAGCCCACAAATCCGGGCGCGTCATGGTGAAATGCCCCGGAGATGTCGGGGTGCCAGCCTGTACCACGTAGCGGCCTTGTTTTAGCTTCGGCACCTCGGTTTCCAGCACGCGCAGGCTGTCCGGATTGAACTCGTCGTCCGAGAAGTTCAGCGCATACAGTTTGGTGGTGATTTTGCTCAGATCTGGCTGCGGGTTATAGCTGAAAGAGGATTTGAGTGAATAAATCACATCGTTGGTGTCGATATGGTTGGCCGTAAAGCGGTTGTTCGCCAGGAACTTGTCCGCTGCGGCACCGTCCGGGATAGTCCTTTGCAGATCCGGCGCGCTGTCGATCATCATTCGCAGGATGTTGTAGCCCTGAAGCCAGCTCTCAGGCGCCTGAGTATAGTTGCCGTTGTGCCAGGTCGGATCGGCTCGCACCGCGTCCACGATCATTCTGCGCCACAGCAAATTACGCCCGGAGACCTTGATCGGCAGCGACACCACCGGCATAACGCCGTCCATCATGTTCGGGTACGCCACCGCCCACTGCCAGGCGTTCATGCCCCCCATCGACATCCCTATCACCGCATGCAGATGTTTAATGCCCAGCGTTTCGGTCACCAGCTTGTGCTGCAAATCAACCATATCGCCGTAATCGTAGTTGGGGAATTTTGCCTTTAAGCCGTCGCTGGGCTTGCTCGACTGGCCGTGACCAATGCTGTCGGCAAAAATCAGGTAGTAGCGGTTCGAATCCAGCGGGCGGCCCGGTCCGTAAAGGGATTTAGTCCAGACCGGACTCAGCAGCGCCCGGCTGTCTGCCCCCGTCCAGTGCAGCACGAGAATTGCATTATCAATCTCTCCCTGTGCATTTCGGTGCGCCTTCCCGAGCGTGGCGTAGTGCAATTTCACCTGAGCCAGCGTTTCGCCATCCCGAAACTTATAGTTAGCGAATACGGCATCGGCCTGATGCGCCGCCGGGTTGAGCTGAGTGTCCCAGGGAGCCGCGGGTACTGCTGCGGGGGCGGCAAATACGGGGCTGGAGAGCCCGGTACCGGCCAGCAGAAGGCTTAACAACAGACTGATTTTCGTAAGGGTACGCGTAGATTTCATTAAGGTTCACCTGGGTAAATGAGCGACGGTTCTCTGGCATCGGTTGTTTAAAACTTGCCCTCCCGCCATTAACTCTTATAATAAGAGTAACAATAAAAAGATCAACTGCAGCGTAACCATTGGCCGGTGGCAGAGATCCGGCTATAGACTGTTACCGGGCCCACGTTGATGAAAAATAAGGAACGCTATGCGCTCGAAAGGTTTTGAAGGTATGACCTGCTCCATCGCCTGCGTGATGGGAGCCTTAGGCGACCGCTGGGGAATGCTGATTATGCGGGACCTGTTTTTAGGCCTCCGCCGTTATGACGATTTTCGCCGCTCCAGCGGCATCACCAATGCCACATTGTCCGACAGGCTAAAAGTGCTTGAAGAGCAAGGGCTGATTACCCGGCAGCGCTACCAGACGAGGCCGGATCGCTACGAATATTTGCTCACCGAAAAAGGGCGGGATATCGGGCTGGTGCTGCTGAGCATGATGCAGACAGGCAGTAAGTGGAATATTCCAGGCCTTGTGGGGCCGTCGCTTTTCATGGTGGACGGCAACAGCGGGCATAAAGTGAAAGTTGCCCTCGTGGATACCGAAACCGGGCAGCAAATTTCGCCGCAGGACGTCATGGTGGAGTTGGGGCCCGGTGCCGACGACCTCACCCGCTGGCGTGCTGCAGGCCGAATCAGAAACCCCGAACCCAGCGAAAGCTAAGTCGGGCAAGATCAACGTAAACTCAGCGAGAAAAGTGATGAAAATACTGGTGGTTGGAGCAGGTGCAATCGGGGGTTATTATGGCGCAAGGCTTATTCAGGCTGGCGCTGACGTGACTTTTCTCGTTCGGCCAAAACGGGCTGAGTTGCTGGCAAAACAAGGGCTGCGGCTGGAAAGCAGTCTGGGCGATTTCAACGCCCCGGTTAATACGGTCACCCGGGACAGTCTCCGGCCCGACTACGATCTAATTTTGCTCAGTTGCAAAACGTACGATCTGCAGGCGGCTATCGAGGACATTACGCCCGCAGTTGGCTCTTCAACCTCCATTTTACCTTTCCTTAATGGCCTCTCGGTTTACGACGAACTCGACGCTCGCTTTGGCCGCGATCGGGTGCTCGGCGGCGCGGCTTATATTGCCACCACGCTTAACGCCAACGGTGAGATCAAACAAATGGGAGCAGCGGATCAGGTTGTTGTCGGCGCAAGATCGCCAGCCACGCTTGCTGTAGCAAAAGCGGTTTACACGCTGTTAGCCTCTTCCGCTGGCGGGCGCGCCCTGTCAGATAACATAATGCAGGCGCTGTGGAATAAATGGGTGATGCTGGCTTCCGGTGCGTTGATGAACTGCCTGATGCGCGGCACGGTGGGAGATATCATGGCGACACAGGACGGCGAAACGCTGATGAAACAGGCAATTTCCGAGAGCCTTAGCGTCGCCGCAGCGGAAGGCTATGCGCTGCCGCAGGAGGAAATTGCCAGCATCGAAACACGCCTGCTGGACCCACAATCCGCCTGGGCCGCCTCAATGAGGCGCGACATCGCCAGCAACGCGTCACGCCTTGAAGGTGATGCTATCGTCGGCGATATGATTACCCGCGCCACCCGGCACGGCCTGAACGTGCCGCTTTATCGGGCGGCGTACTGCCATCTCCAGGTTTACGCCCACCAGCACACGCCGGGCGCAGCGGCCCAGCAGCCGTTCAAATAACGAGGTCATATGGAGCTTCTCGCCAACGAGTGGACGCAATTTGTCGCGGCGCCGTCACAGGGGCTCCAGGGCCTGCACGCCCATTTTAATAAGCACCGCTATGAGCGCCATTCCCACGATTACTTTGTGATCGGCACTATGGACGTCGGGGCCTCGAAAGTGGGGCTGGGCCGCGGATCAATCATCGCCCCTGCAGGCAGCGCGATGATTGTGAATCCGGGGGATGCCCACGACGGCAGCGTTTACTCCGAGCAGGGGTACACCTACAGCATGCTCTACCTGCAGCCCTGGGTTGTGGACGGCATTGCTAATGAGCTGGAACTCAATCCCGACCACAGCCTTTGTTTTACCCGCCCGGTGTTAAGCGACCCGGATATCGTGGCCGGGCTGCAAACGCTTCACCGTACCCTGTTTCAACAACAGGACAGCTTAGCGCTGGAGGTGACGCTGATTGACGCCCTCAAACCACTGCTAAGCCGCTATTCCACGCGCTGTTTTACCCCGCAGGAAGAACACCATGAACCGCGGATTGCACGAGTACGCGACCTGATTCACGACAGCTTTGCTTCCACGCTGACCACGGAAGATATGGCGCAGGCTTCCGGGCTGAGCCGTGTTCGCCTGAACCAGCTCTTTCGTGCCGCATATGGCTTGTCGCTGCACGCCTACCTCAACAGAGTCCGCATGGATGCAGCAAGGCAAATGCTCCGCGCGGGCCTGCCCGCTGCGGACGTCGCCAGCGCCGTTGGCCTGTTCGATCAGAGCCACTTGATTCGCCGCTTTAAAGGCTGCTTCGGCATCACTCCGGCACAATTTGTTAGCGCTCATTTTTCAGATATCCAATACGGCCGCCGCTGACTTTTTCATACTCCTGCCCTTTAAGGTCTTTCTTTCCTTTGGAGCAGAGTATGTCTCATTCCACGGATTCACCGTCCGTCAGCCAGGCCAGCGCACGCGTGTCCGCCTGGGTCATGATTGTGATTGGCGCGGGAAGCGTGCTGTCGTCGCTCGACCTGTTTGTCGTTAACCTTGCTTTCCCGGCTATTCGCGATAGCTTTGCCGGGGCCACTAACCAGGCGCTGTCCTGGGTGATCAGCGCCTATTCCATTGCCTTTGCTGCGTTTCTGGTGCCCGCAGGCCGAATGGCGGATATTTACGGCCGCAAACGTATCTTCAAGGCAGGCCTGGCGGTGTTTTCGGTGGCAAGCGTGGCCTGCGCTTTTGCCCCGGACGTTGTCACCCTGATTTGCGCGCGAGGCCTGAAAGGCGTGGGCGCAGCGCTGATGATCCCCACCAGCCTGGGGCTGCTGCTGGCGGCGTATCCTAAAGAGCGCCATAAGCAGATGGTCGGGATTTGGGCCGCAACCGGCTCCGTTGCCGCCGCGCTCGGCCCAATGCTCGGTGGCGCACTGGTGAATATCGACTGGCGATTGATCTTCCTGATCAACCTGCCGGTGGCGATCCCGGCGCTGTGGCTGAGTAAGCACCTGACGGAAACGGCGGTCACTAAAAGCCGCTTCCCGGATATTCTCGGCTCGCTAATGCTGGTTGCGGGGCTTGCTCTGCTGGTGGCCGGGATCTCCTGGGCCAGCGACTGGGGCTTCGCCAGCGCCAGGCTTTGGACGGTGTTGGGCGGGGCGTTCATCTTCCTGACGCTGTTCGTTCGTCGCTGCCTGACTCAGCCCTCCCCGGCGCTCGACCTGCGGGTATTCCGCGTGCCTGCGTTTACCCTGGCGACGCTGGGCATGGCCTTTTTCTACATGGGATTTGCCATCATGCTGCTGGGCGGCAGCCTGTTTTTGACCCAGGTCTGGCACTGGCCAACCGTTGAGGCGGGTGCCGCTTTTGGTCTCGGCCCCGGCACTGCCGTGGTCGCTTCGTTGATCGCCGGCAGAACAGGGTTTTCCCCTAAAAAACTCACCATCGCCGCCGGTATTTTGTATGTGATAGCCGGCCTCTGGTGGCACAGCACTCTGAACGCCGAACCGGACTATCTGCTGGCCTACCTGCCTGCGCTGATGCTGACCGGAGCCGGAGCGGGTATCGGTCAGACGGGGTTTATCGCAGGCGGCACGGCAGCACTCCCGGCGCATCAATATGCCACCGGCACCGGGATCATTAATACATCGAGGCAAATTGGCGCCGCCATAGGCGTGGCGGTGTTTGTGGCCGTGTCCGGCAGCGCCGTTGCCAGCGAGCAGTACCACACCGCGTGGCTGCTGATGTCGCTCTTCGGGCTTATCGCTTCGCTGTCAGCCCTGCTGCTGAGTGCGAAGCGGTAGCGCTTATTTTTCCAGTAAGCCGAGGCGAATAAAGCTTTCGGCGGTGGCGACAATCGCCTCCTCCGGGGAGCGCGGCGCCCAGCCGAGCAGGTTTACCGCTTTCGCGTTGGTCACATTCATGTCCACACCCAGCAGAGTCAGCGACCCTTTCATACCCGGATTTTTGTGCGCCGCCAGGCGCACCATCCAGTCGGGCAGCGCGAGGGTAGAAACTTTGCTGGCGGCTTCGCCGAGATGTTTACGCAGGATTTTTGCCACCTCAACCATCAGCAGGCTGTGGCCGGAACTGGCAAGGAAGCGCTCGCCGTTGGCTGCCGGGTGCGTCATCGCCAGCCAGTGCAAGTCGGCCACATCGCGCACGTCCACAAAGCAAGAGTTGATGTTCGGATTGCCCTTTTGCCCGTCCAGCATGTTTTTCACCAGCCGCGTGGAGTGGGAAAAATCAGGCCCCAATACCGGCCCCATTACCGCCACCGGGTTCACCGCCGACAGCTCCAGGCCACGCCCTTCTTTCTCCACAAAGTCCCAGGCGGCTTTTTCCGCCAGCGTTTTCGATTTCTGATAGGGCCACACTTTGCCGGACACGTCGCTCCAGTCCGTTTCATCAAACGGGCGGCGATGGCTTGCCGGGTGCCCGACGCCAACGGCCCCAAAGGCAGAGGTGAGGACGACACGCTTAACCCCGGCAAAGCTCGCAGCGCGGAGCACTCGCAGGTTGCCGTCTACCGCAGGTTTGATCCAGTCTTCGTCGGTGGCGTGGTTGCCTGAAGGCGTCGGCGATGCGCCATGCATCACATAGCGGCACCCGGCCATCGCTTCAGCCCAGCCTTCATCCGCCATTAAATCTGCAACGAAAAAGGAGAGACGATCGCCCGGCTCGCAGCCGCCCTCTTTCAGGTTTTTGAGCACTTCGGCTTTGCGGTCAGCAGAACGTACGGTGGTGCGAACTTCATAGCCTTTTGCCAGCAGCGTAATAATGCAATGCTGGGCAATAAATCCGGTCCCGCCGGTAACCAATACGCTATCTTGTGTCATGCTTCTGTCCTCTGCGGCCTGGCAAGCAGGCGGTATATGTTCACTTGCTGCGCAGAATAAAACCAGCCAGTCGGATTTTGAATGCTTGATAGTCCGTTCTACTTGCGCAATAGTACGGAAATGCATACCGACCCGTTTTCTGAAATCCTCAAATTTGCCGACGCCGAGTCGCTGGTTACCGGCGGCTTTACCGCGGGCGGCGACTGGGCGCTTCACTTCCCCCCGCCGGACAAAATCAAGTTCTTCGCCATCGTCAAAGGCAGCTGCTGGGTGATGCTCGAAGGCCATCCCGAACCGATCCATTTTTGCACCGGCGACGTCGGCCTGCTGAATGCCAGGCGGGCGTTTATTGTCGCCAGCTCACCGGAGATCAAGCCGGTCGATGCCATGAGCGTTTTTAAGGCCGGAGAGCGGAACTACGCCGCGCTGGGGGAAGGGAAAGAGTTTGAGTATATGGGCGGCCACGTCCTGCTGGATCCCAACCGCGGGCAGATGCTTGCTCAGGTGCTGCCGCAGTGGATTCACATCCCGGCCGCATCTCCGCAGGCGGCGTCTTTCCGCTGGCTGCTCGACCAGCTGATTGCCGAAAGAGAAACGGCCCAGCCCGGCACCCAGCTCGCCTCCGCGCAGCTTTCACAGCTGCTGTTTATTCAGATCCTGCGTGCCCATTTGCAAACCAGCAGTTCGCTTCCGGCAGGTTTGCTGCGCGCCCTGGGCGATGCCCGCCTTGCCCCGGCGCTGCAGCTTATCCACGCCAACCCGGCTCAGAACTGGCGCCTGGAAGATCTCGCCAAAGCCTGCGCCATGTCGCGCACCACATTTGCGGAGTATTTCCGTAACGTATCGGGCATTACGCCCGTGGCTTATCTTACCCAGTGGCGTATGCGGCTGGCGGAGAAAGCGCTGCGCGAGCAGGCAGACCAAATTGCCATGGTGGCCCAGTCCCTGGGCTACACCTCGGAAAGCGCCTTCAGCAACGCCTTTAAGCGTGAAACCGGGCTGTCGCCGAAAGCATGGCGTAACGCCGCTCGCAACACGGTAAGTTGAGAATAAAAAAACGCCGCACAGTGGCGGCGTTGAATCAGTGAAATAACCTCATTTAATTTGCGAAGAGACACGCCATAAGTCCACGCCGCCTTCGGTGGCATGCCTGTCAATCTCGGCCAGCTCCTGAGCACTAAACGCCAGGTTATCCAGCGCTTTTAGCGAGTCCGCAAGCTGCTCTACGGTACGTGCACCAATCAACGCAGAAGTGACACGAGCATCACGCAGAACCCAGGCAATCGCCATTTGTGCCAGCGTTTGCCCACGACTTTCCGCCACGGCATTCAGCTCGCGGATCTTATTGAGGTTCTCCGTATTTAACATGCCAGCCACCCGAGAGCCTTCTCCGGCAGCACGCGCGCCCTGCGGCACACCGTTCAGGTATTTTGACGTCAGCATGCCCTGCGCCAGCGGGGAGAAAGCAATGCAGCCGCTGCCGATCTCTGCCAGCGTATCCAGCAACCCGTTTTCAATAGTCCGGTTCAGCATGGAGTAATTCGGCTGGTGAATGAACAGCGGGACTTTCTCTTCAGCCAGAATTTGCGCCGCCTGACGAGTCAGCTCCGGGGAGTAAGAAGATATTCCCACGTAAAGCGCTTTGCCCTGACGATGCAGCTGTACCAACGCCCCCATTGTTTCCTCAAGCGGTGTATCGGCATCCACGCGATGGCTATAGAAGATATCGACATAATCCAGTCCCATGCGCTTCAGGCTTTGCTCGCAGCTGGCAATCAGGTGTTTTTTTGTGCCCGTTGGGCCACCGTAAGGACCTGGCCACATATCCCACCCGGCTTTGGTGGAAATAATCAGTTCGTCACGGTAAGGAGCAAAGTCTTTTGCCATCCAGCGCCCGAAGTTCTCTTCCGCCGATCCCGCCGGCGGGCCATAGTTGTTGGCGAGATCGAAGTGGGTAATACCGTTATCAAAAGCATGACGCAGAATGGCTCTGCCGGTTTCAAAAATATCCACCCCGCCGAAGTTTTGCCACAGCCCTAACGAAATAAGCGGTAACGCCAGGCCACTTTTTCCCGTTTTACGGTATTGCATATTATTGCTGTAACGAGATGGTGCAGCACTGTAATTCATAACGCATTCCTCATGGTGAAGAAAAATATCAACGACAAGTTCGCATTAGATTAATAAAGCAAAACTTATAAAGCAGAGGTTTATAACCGACGATAAATCACCGACGTAATAAAAAGGAAATTAACCAATGAATAGCTATTTTGGGCGCGATAAATATCCATTGCGAAATCTATTTTCTCAGCGTATCGTTAATCTGTAAAATTCATTATTGAGATTGAATTAATCTTTACTGGAGATAAATGATGGAGCTGCGCCAAATTCGGCATTTTATTGCCGTTGCGGAACACGAAAATTTTACCCGCGCCGCACTCAGCATGCATATTGTGCAGTCGGCGCTGTCCACCTCCATCAAGCAACTGGAAGAAGAGCTGGGGACACCGCTGTTTATACGCTCCACGCGTAAAGTCCGCCTGACGATGGCCGGAAAAGTGTTTTTGCACTATGCCCACACTATCGGCCATTACGTGGATAAAGCGGTGCAGGAAGTAGACGCGATTGTGTCATTGAAAACCGGGACGCTCTCCATTGGCACCGTGCAAAGCGTGCCGCCGTTTATTGATTTACCGGAACTTCTGGAAACATTTATCCGTAAGTTTCCCGATTTCGAGGTCAAACTCTGCCAGGGCTCCTCTGAAAGGCTGAATGAAAAAATCCAAAACCAGCAAATCGATCTCGCCATTATGCCGGTGGAAGAAGTCTCCGACCGACTAGCCTCACGTATCATTGCCTGCGATGAGATGGTGCTGGCCTTCGCCCACGATTTTCCCGGCCTGCCCACAGAGGGGGAAACCATCGCGATGGAAGCACTGGCCGGCCTGTCATTTATTGATTTTGAGTCTGGCCAGGGGACACGAAAGGTCAACGACGGCTGTTTTGCGCTACAGGGGTTAAGTCGAAAAATCACCTTTGAAGTGAGCGATCTTGATACATTACTGAGCCTTGTAGAGCGAAAAATGGGGGTTGCACTGCTACCGGAAGAGGTGGTGCTGGCCCGGGGTGACAAGCTGGCGCGACTAAAAATCAGTAACGCAGATTTATGCTGGGAGCTGGCCGTGGTCTGGCTGAGCGACACACCGGGCAGCCTGAAGGTTCACGACCGCCCAGTACAAGAGTTTTTGGATATTCTGGATCCAGCGGGTGAGGAAGCCTGAATATACCGGCCCTTGAGGAAACATCTGCCGCTGGCGGTCAGTGAAAACAGCGGTTTCTTATATGACTGCATCATTTTTGATTTAAATCCCAGAGCAGAAAAGAGAGGCCAATGGCCTCTCATGAACAACAAAGTGCTACCTGCAACCTACAATCCCTGAATTTCGCGCCATCCTTCCAGATACATTTTTTCCGCCGGTGACGGCAGATCTAATGCCAGCTGGGCACGATGCCAAAATGGATAAATGGCCGCCGGGCGCCCCGCCTCTTCGATTTTCAGCATCTGTGCTTCCGTCAGCGTCAGGTGGATAGAGGCAATATTTTCCCTGAGCTGCGCTTCGTTACGCGCCCCTAAAACCAGAGAATCTACATTCGGGCGCTGCCTGACCCACGCCAATGCGACCTGTGGCACGGTTTTACCACATTCCGCCGCAACCTCTTTCAGCACGTCGATCACCTGGTATAGCCGTTCGCGATCGCTGATGTGCGGCTCGGTCCAGGTCGATCCCTGGCGCGTTCCATCCTGCGGCGGCGTCTCCCGGTCAATAAGCCCGGTCAACAAGCCTTCACCCAGCGGGCTCCAGATCATCGACCCAATGCCCATTTCTTTACCTCCGGGCAGCAGTTCATATTCGGCATCACGCCCTTCCGCAGTGTAATAAATCTGCTGGGCAACCGGCGCGGTATAGCCCAGTTTTTCCGCCAGATATTTGGTTTTTGCCAGCTGCCAGCCGCTGTAGTTAGACACGCCCCAGTAGCGAATTTTACCGGCCAGGACCAGCGAATCCATCACCTCCAGCGTCTCTTCCACCGGCGTCACGCCGTCCCAGCCATGAATCCAAAAGAAATCCAGCCAGTCCGTTTTCAGGCGGCGGAGGGAATCATTAACCTGAGGAATGAGATGCTGACGAGAGGCACCACTGCCGTTCGGCCCTTCATGCATACGAAACCGTGCTTTGCTGAACAGTAACCAGTCATCACGCTGCCCCAGTAAAGCCTCGCCCAGAATGCTTTCCGCCTGGCCAAAAGAGTAAAGATTGGCGGTATCAATCGCATTAATCCCCGCGTCGCGTGACAGCGCGATCATCGAGGCAGCCTGCTTCACATCAACGCTCCCGGCCCGATCAAAACCAAAATCACCGCCAAAAGTTAAAGTGCCGAGCACGTACTGCGAGACCTGCAGGCCGGACTGCCCCAGATTGACATACTGCATAGAGACTCCCGTAAAATATTTAATTCACTGAAAAATAGAAATATTACGCCTTCCAATAAGCGGTAATATCTGGCGCCAGTCCATTCACCGGGTCGTTTTTTGGAAACTGCAGGGAGGCCATACGTGCCTTCATTTCGGCAGTAGGTGCTTCCCGACAAATATCAAAACTCTGTCCTGCCGGATAAGCCCCAACGACCAAAAAATCGTCACTAGCCGACAGCCGACAATGCCCGGTACCGGCAGGTAAAAGCACCACATCACCGGCATTGACCGTGACTTCATGCCCCTCAGGCCCCCCCAGCATCAGGCGCGCCGTACCGCTGGCAAACCCCAGAACTTCATGTGCCGTTGAGTGGTAATGGTGGTAGTCATAAACGCCGTTACGCCATTGTGGAAACCACTGATTCGCCGCGAAGATGGCCTCCATTTGCGAGGCAATATCACCCTGCCTCAACACATTTCTGTAATGCAGAACCGGCAGCTTTGCATTATTAGGCACCCAGCCGTTGGCCGTAATTATTGTGGCTTCAGGTATTATTCCCGAACTGGCCCAACCGCGAGTTGGAGTGAGCGCTATTCCAGCTCCGGCCGCCAGGACCGATTTAATAAAATCTCTTCTGTCGAATGTGGCCATAACAATATATTTCCGCGTCGTGATGAGAAAAAAGACATACACCAGCGCTGTCGGTGCCTTTGTAGCATAGCCAGAAGGATTTATTTTTTAAGTAGATTATTTAGATGGGAGTTATCTATGAGAGAGATACTGATTGAATAATAAAAAGAAAAATGAAACAGAAGGGAAAACAAAAAGTCTTTATATGAAAAAAGCGGCCGAATTATTACGGCCGCTTTTTGGGTTTATCAGAACCCGTATTTCACGCCAATCATCGCGGAGGTGTCGTGATAGCCTTTATCGCCGATTTGCTGCGCGACGCCGCCCCACATGTTGAGGTCATGCGAAATCTGCCCCTGCACGCCAAGCTTGAGCTGGCCGATGTTGCGCGCCCCCTCTTCATTGAGCAGTTTATCCCCCATTCTCACACCAAAGTTTTTGGTGTTATGCAGCCAGTCGGCTTCCACATAAGGCTTGAACTCGCGCCCTTTGCCGTCATCCTCTGTGCGGTGACCACGCAGGTATAACCGCACGCCCAGGCGAGACTGCAGGTTGCCCTGGCCACTATTCTGAATGCGAGTGCCGTTAACCTCGGTATGATCGGCGCTGCGTACGCCCATCCAGGTCAACTGCGCCTGAGGTTCAAGATAAACCGCCTGGCGCTCACTTTCGCTGAGCAGCATGTTGTAGCCGCTTTCCAGCGAAGCGGTGAAGCCTCGGCTCTTGTAGTCCTCGTTCGGCAAATCATCACTGCTTACGCGGTTGTTAAACCAGTTGTACATCACCCAGCCGTCAACATAGATGCCTTCGCGGGAAACAGCGTTCTGATACCAGGTCCCGTAGGCCCCGACGCTGTAACCGTCCAGCTCTGACTCAGAGCGATAGCCGGTCAAGTTTGAACGTGAGTTGCCCTGCACGTTGCCGTACCCGGCCATCAGACCCGCGCCCCAGCGGTCGGTCTGATTGCTGGTGCCGTGTAAGAACTCGTTCCCCATCTGTGCCACATAACGGTTGGCACTGGATCTTATCTGACCTTCCCCGGTATGGAAGCGGTTCTGTCCGCCTTCCTGACGCAGCCAAAAAGTGCTGCGGGTCAGACCGCGCTCGTCCAGTGGGGCACGATACTCGGTGGCCCCTTCGCGATCGTCCAGCGTCAGGTTAAACAGCGTGTTCGCTGCGGTCAGGTTCACCAGGTAGCTGCCGACCTCAGGGCGATAAACCCTTACAGGATCTGGCTGCGTTGGCGTAACCGGGGTAACAGGTGGCTCCGGCGGCAGGTTGCTCATAGAGGTCAGGTACCAGTTTTGCCCCTTCTGCACCAGGCTGTAGTCCCATGCCCCGGCAACGATACGCCCGGACTGGGTAAACGCGCCCGCTGCGGAGTTCCCGTCAACGGTCACCACTTCAATGCCCTGTTCGGTTTGCGCGCCCTGGCCACCAACGTTGTTGACCGTCAGCACGGTTGAACCAGAAGTCCCACCATGAATCACCAGTTTGTCGGTGAGCGAACTGTCGTCCCCCAGCACGGTGTTAATGTTCAGCCGGCTGTCGGTACCGCCTGTATAATCACCGCCAACATTCAATGTGTTACCGACAATATCGGCCCGGCGAGAAAGATTCACGGTCCCGTTGTTACTCAGAGCCCCGTTCACGGTGAAACTGGCAGCATCATCGTTACCCTGCAGCGGGCTGCCAACGGTTAAGGTACTGCCGGTTTCCAGCGTGGCTGCGCCGATGCTGCCAGTCCCGGAAAGTTCGGTCAGGCTCTTAGCCGTAACGTCGCTGACCAGTGAACCCGTCACGTCCAGACTGCCTTCAGCCAGGGTGGTCGCACCGGTGTAAGTACTGTCCCCGGTCATGGTCAGCGCCCCGCTGCCAAGCTTAGTCAGGCTGCCGCTGCCGGCTACGCCCTGGCTGATGGTGGTATTGAATTCCTGGGTATCGAGCGTCCCGCCCGCGCTTTCCAGCGTGATGGGACGGTCTAAATCAAAGCTGTTGCTTAATTGCAGCGTGCCGCCGTCAAAGGTCAGCAGGCTGGAGTCTGACCCCAGCGCGCCATTCTCAGCCACCTGCAGAATGCCGTCATACAAAGTCCATGGCGTTGTCGCAGCCGTGGTGTTGTTCAGCACCCAGGTACTTGCGCCCGTTTTATGGAAGTGTTCGAACCCTTCATACTGTGCGCTGTCGCCAATATTGGCGGCATCGAACTGACTATTGGCGTCACCACCCAGAATAAGCGTGTCGTCGCCGGCCGTAGCCTGCACGGCACCCAGCACGTTATAGCCATCCCGAAGCTCGAGTGAGTTTGTCCCACCGGTAAACAGAATCGCCTGCGAGCGGTTTTGCCCGTTGAAATCCAGCCCGCCGCTGATGGTCCCGCTATTAACGATGGTCATATCGCTGCCGCTGATCCCGATCCCGCCGACGCCAATATCTCCAACGCCGTTTGTTCCACCTGCCGTACCGGGTTCACCGCCGTTACCGCCCGAAATCGTGCCGGTATTAACAACGCTGCCGCCACCGGAGGTAATGCTGATCCCTGCGCCGCCCGCGCCACCGGCATCACCGCCGCCGCCGCCGCCCCGGTTACCCGTGCCGCCAAGGATATCGCCGTTATTCACTACCTGGCCGCCCGCACCGATCAGCACGCCGCTCCCGCCTTCACCGCCGCTACCGCCGTGACTGGTATCACCGCCGCTGCCGCCTCCGGTCCCGCCTAGCCCGCCGGTAATACTGGCACCAACGTCGTTGGTCAGCGTGCCGTTGCCTTCAATGGATAAGCCGTTCCCGCCTTTTGCGCCGGTCCCGCCGTCGGACGTCGGGCTGTTACCGTTGGCCCCCGCGCCGCCGTTGCCGCCCACAAACGCACCCTGGTTAGTCACGTTCCCGGCCCCGACAATGGAGACTGCATCACCACCGGCGCCACCGACGCCACCGCCGCCCGCAGAATCATCTCCGCCTTTACCGCCGGTGACGACCCCGCTGGACTCATTGATAACATCCCCGCCGCCGTTGATTTCAATCCCAATGCCGCCAGCTCCGGAGTCTCCGCCCTGGGAAGTACTTAGATTGCCGCTGCCGCCGCCGCGATTGCCGAGCCCACCGGTGACTTCGCCGAAGTTACTGACGCTGCCGCCGCCTTTAAGCTCGATCCCGGTCCCGCCTTTACCGCCGTCGCCGCCATCGCCACCGCTGAGGTTATCCCCGCTACTGTTGGAGTTACCGCCACCACCAGTGCCGGCATTGCCACCGATAATATGGCCGCCCTGGTTGTTGATGACGTTGCCGCTACCCTCCACGGTGATCCCGCTGCCGCCGTTGCCGCCCGCAGAACCATATCCCACAACACCAGTCCCCTGGCCCGACTCAACGGCCCCGCCGTTACCGCCGTCGCCGCCGTCGCCGCCCAAAATTCTGCCGCTGTTGGTTATCGTACTGGTACCACTCAGCCAGACGCCGCTCCCGCCTTCGGCCGCCTCACCGCCGCTCCCGCCCACGCCGGTCACATTGGCGTTGTTTTTAGTATCCGCGTTTGCTGCAAGGCCACCTGTGGCACCGTGCCCACCGGTAATCGTCCCGGTGTTAGTCACATTCCCACCCTGGGTCAGCATCACGCCGTCACCGCCCGCGCCGCCTGCCCCACCGCTGCCGCCGTGGAGGGTTTCGCCCGCTTCGGTTTGATCGTTTGCCGTGGCACTCCCGGTATTGCCGCCGGTACCGCCGTCGCCACCGGTAATAGAACCGCTGTTGGTATAGCTGCCTGCGCCGGTGATCAGCACGCCGGCGCCGCCGTCACCGCCATCACCGCCGCTGCCGCCGTTACCCGATTCGGTAACATCCGTGGTATTACTGCCGCCGTTGCCTCCCCGGCCACCGTTCCCGCCTTTGATGTCACCGCTATTATTGCCGCTGTTGCTGTTCAGCACTTCCCCGGCAGATCCACCGCCACCGCCGCCACCGGCCGAACCGTTGCCGATAGAGGCAGTACCATCAGACTGCTGACCTTTCCCACCGGTTGCGGTACCCGCTGGCAGCGAATTGGTTACGCCGTCAACGCTGCCCGCGCCCCCGTTCTCCCCCTGGCTGCTGCTTTGCCCACGCCCGCCTGCGCCGCCCGCTCCGCCGTTCCCACCGATGCCCGTGGTGGTATCCATCGTGCCGCCTCCGCCACCCTGCGCGCTGTCAGACACGGTTGCCGGATTTCCAGCCTGTCCGTCGTCAGCAAACGTTGGCTGAGGGAAGGTACTTAATAAGGCGGCACTGATCGCGGTGGCAATCAAACGTCGCTTGCCTGGGTTCTGTAATATACGGGGCATTTGCGTCCTCTTTAACTCTGCGGAGTCGTGTTGATTCGAAATATCAGAAACAGGCGTGCAACAATTTATTTAAAATTGCCTTAGGGTTTTAAAAGACGAGCGAAAACAACCTTCAAATGAAAGCAGGCCTCATTTAAAAATCACTCTCGTGTTAAAATAATGTAATTACAAAAACACCCCAGACGGCGATAAAATCAACCTTTCACGGCTATCTCTTGCATGGATAAAATTCATTTCGGTGACTAATTTTAACACCGCGAAAATAGACCTAAGTAAAATTAAATTGTATTACAATTTGATTTGGCGCATGGAATGAATAGGAAGGAGAAATTAAACGGGGAAGAAAACAGATATTTTTCAGACAAAAACAAAACATAACACCATGTTTTATTTGAATTTAAATCCATTATCAAAATACAGAAAGGAAAGACTCAAAAAAAGCAATTTACAGATTAATCCTATTAGGAAATTAACCCTAATTTTGTTTTTGAAAGTAAAAAATCAATTTAGTCATCAAAAAAAACCTATAAAAAACCCTGTTTTCAGTGCAACAAATAAACCATCAACGAGCTTAAACAGCACCAATAATGTCCATCAAATATTGCGTAAATGCGTCGCAATACCCCATTTAACCAAATTGATACATTCACCTTCAATATTCATGATGCTATAACTGCAGTTTTGATGCCCATATTGCCGGAGATCGTCGGTAATTAAAGCGCCTTTCAATTGCCAGATAGCAATTTCCAAAGCATGGCCATGGCTGACAATAATAACGGTATCATTCTGGTGACGTTCGTTTAGCGCTTTCAGGCAGGAAAACAGGCGATGACTCACATTATCCAGGCTTTCACCCTGAGAACTTACCCGCAGCGGATCGCCCGATAGCAGGGCGCCAAATAACTCAGGATGCTGTTTTCGCGCCTCCATCGTATTTATCCCCTGAAGCAGCCCAAAATCACGTTCCTGCAGACGTTCATCTACGGTTATCTGACTGTGTAATTTACTGGTCAGCACATCCGCTGTGTGCCGGGCACGTAGCGCTGGTGACGTGTAAATATGCGCCACAGTTAAATCGGCCAACGCGTCAGCCAGCGCAAAGCTCTGCCGGATGCCCCGCGCCGTAAGTTGGCTGTCCAGCCTTCCCTGAATAATGCCTTGTTGATTCCCCTCACTTTCGCCATGCCGCACCAGAATTGCCCGCATACTCTTTCCTTTGTTGTGATTTTAATTTAGCATTTACTAAATTTAGAGTTATCTAAAGTAAAAATCATGACATCTGAACTATCCCAACTCCAGTCCAGTGCGGATGAAGCCGCAAAACTGCTTAAAGCCATGAGCAATCCCCGGCGCTTGCTGATCCTCTGCCTTCTCCTCGACTCCCCAGGCACCGGGGCCGGAGAACTGGCTGCCGCCGCAGGATTAAGCCCATCAGCGACCTCCCAACACCTGGCGAAAATGAAGGATGAAGGCCTCATTGAGCGCCAGCGTGATGCGCAGCGAGTGCTCTATTTCATCAAAGATAGCGCGGTACGCGAAGTGATCGCGACGCTGAAAACCATTTACTGCCCCTGAGGAATATCATGACTATTTCAGCCATCTTGCCAGAAGAAGCGAAAAAGCTCATTGCCGGCGGTGCCGCGCTGATCGACATCCGCGAGCCAGATGAACATGCCCGCGAGAACATTCCAGAGGCGCATCTGATGCCGCTTTCCGCGATTGAAAACGGCGCCAGGCTGGGGCCACTCGATCCCCATGATGTGGTGATTTTCCATTGCCAGTCCGGAATGCGTTCTTCTCAGCATGCCCAAAAACTGGCGGCGCTTGCCGAACCGGCCCAGGTCATGCTGCTGGCCGGTGGCCTCGAAGCGTGGAAAAAAGGCGGACAGGAGGTTCTGGCGGATAAAAGTCAGCCTCTGCCAATCATGCGGCAGGTACAAATTGTCGCCGGCACGTTAATCCTGCTTGGGGTTGTGCTCGGGTACAGTGTTAATAGCGGATTTTTCCTGCTATCAGGTTTCGTGGGAGCCGGTTTATTGTTCGCAGGTATCAGCGGATTTTGCGGTATGGCGCGCGTACTGGCCTGGCTGCCGTGGAACCGGCGCTAGCGTATCTTGCTTTATCCGCCTCGATTTCTGATCTATGGTTATCAGGCGGCAAAACCGCATTAAATTCCCTTAGCATTCAGAGGTTTTTCTATGTTTAAACCAGGTGATGTGGTTCAGCCTAAACAGGGCGGCCCAAAGCTGCAGGTAGTCGAGGTACAGGGAGAAGATTTGATTTGCGTCCCGGCCGCGACCTTAGGTGCGGAGCAACTGACGCTGAAGGCAGATTCGGTTTCGTTGTACCAGGAAGAAGGCGATTTCGGCGTTTGCTAAGCAACAAAAAAACGGCGTGAGGTTAATCACGCCGTTCTTCTCAATAAAAGTGCCCCTATCCTTGTCGTCGCCATTCATAAACAACCGGGCACGGCGGCAATCCAGGCCAGCAATCAATAGCCCTTCTCATAACCCGCAAAGAAACATCGAACCACAACGTCCGCGTTGACCTCTTTCAGGAAGTCAGCCACCGACTCTTTATCCAGCTGATAGCGACGGGTTAACACCCCGGCCTCCCAGGCAGCACGCTGGCGATCGCCGGTCTGCTCGGCCATATGGTGAGTAAAGCCCAGCACAAAGCCGCGTTTGTAATCCGCACAAAAACGCTCCACGTTAACCGCGCTGTCCGCCTGTCGGGCTTTCATTCCGGCCATCAGGCCCTTACCAAAATGGTTATCCATCAGCGACTCCCCATTGCTCGCTATATAAATAATTATATAACGATTCTAAGCGCGATGGATATCCCTAAAACCCAGAGTTTTTAGGGGATTTTGTGCTTTAAGACGCAGTTAAATCATCTTGTTGATAATAAATAAGAAATTAAAAACAGAATCACAAAATCAGGAAATACCAGCAGCAAAGTGTGTTTCAACGCACTTTATCGACAAAAAACCTATAAATAAAAATTTATAGCTAATTGATGAAAACATTGCAGTGACATACTCTACGCACGATAAATTACATGATTTATAACACCAACAATCAGTCATAAAAGTAGCGCAAGCGACTACTTTTAAACCGGAGTCAACATTATGTTTTCCCCTGAGTCACGCTTACGCCATGCCGCCGCAGATATTTTTGCAATGGTAGTGTATTGCTCGGTAGTGAACATGATGATTGAGATTTTCCTCTCAGGTATGACCTTCGAGCAGTCGCTCTCTTCCCGCCTGGTCGCCGTGCCAGTCAACATTATTATCGCCTGGCCCTACGGCTTCTACCGCGATGCCTTTATGCGCACCGCGCGCCGCCTGACTCCGGCGAGCTGGGCGAAAAACCTGGCCGACGTGCTGGCTTATGTGACTTTCCAGTCCCCGGTCTATGTGGTGATTTTATGGAGCGTGGGCGCTGACTGGCACCAGATTGTGGCTGCCGTGACCTCAAATCTGCTGGTGTCGATGATGATGGGTGCCGCTTACGGCTACTTCCTGGATTTCTGCCGCCGCCTGTTTCGCGTCAGCGGCCAGATGGGCATGAAAGCGGGCGCCTGAGTCCCGACTCGCAAGGGCGACTGGCCCGAAGCCAGTCGTTCACTTATTCAGACTCGCCAAATAACCCTGTCAGATATCTTTCCAGCGCAATGCGGGAACTGAAACCGTGCGGAATACCGTAGTGCTCGTGCGTTTCGCCGGCAAGATAGAGCGGGAACTGCTGGTAGTGATCGCAGGTTTTCATCTCTGAAGCCGGTTCGGCCAGCGACTGGCTGCGCTCTCTCAGAGTGGGGTGAATAATCAGGGCGGTGCGCCCCATGCGCGCTTCGCGGTTAACATAAACGTAATTCTCACCACGACGGTAGCCGTAGGTTTTTGCCGTTACCACATCCATGGTAAAACCCGATTTCTCAAGCACTCGGGCCACCTCATCCGGTCGTAAATACATAGATTTTCCTCGTCATCATTTACTGCATCGCAACCATACAATAAGCAGCATTGACAACGCTTTCGGAATTGTCCAGAAAGGCCAGCAAAGGCTTTGCGCCGCCCCATAACTAAAATCCATGGTCTACACTTAGCGTTACATCTTAGAAAGGGAGACAATAATGGCTAGCCGAGCAAACAAAAATAACGTTGACGATCAGGTAGACGAAATCAATAACGATGTCAGCCAGCTGGCGGATACGCTGGAAGATGTACTGAAGTCCTTCGGGAGCGACGCAAAAGATGAAGTTGATGCCGCACGCAAAAAAGCCGAAGCGCTTCTGAAAGAGACCCGTGCAAGGATTAACGGCAATCAGGGTCGAGTGACGCAAGCCGCGCGAGATGCCGTTGGCTGCGCAGATTCCTATGTTCGCGACAAACCCTGGCAGAGCGTGGGGATTGGCGCGGCGGTAGGTATTGTCCTTGGGGCATTGCTGGTGTCACGCCGCTAACCCCAGGCGTTTAACAGTCGATAAATGAGACTAAATGCGCGTTGTAACCCCGGCCCCTTTCGCCGGGGTTTTTACTTTATGGCCAACCGCAGTTGAAGCGCATAGCGCTGGGCCATTTCATACGAGCTGATATTGGTAAAACTCAGTAGCAAACCGCCAGGCCCGGCGTGTTCAATTCGCCAGCGGCTAAGCGCCTGCACAGCAAGTCCTGCGGCTCTGGCTTTGCCTTCGATGATCAAATCGTCACCTTCGACTTGCATCACCATCTGAATGCCGCCTTCCTGAGGCACAACCGTAAACCCTTGCTCACGTAGCGCCTCCTCGAGCCATAACCGACGTTCGGCGTAGCACTGACGCATTTTTTTTAAGTGCCGCCAGAAATGCCCTTCCCTCAAGAAGTCGGCAATCGCCTGCTGAATAAGAATCGGAGCGGTACAGGGTTGCCTGCGAGCCTGACGCTGAAAATCTTCTACCGCGTGGGAAGGCACCACCAGCCATGCAACACGCAGGGCCGGAAACATCGATTTGCTGAAAGTCCCCGCGTAAATAACCCGCTGCGGGCTGTCCAGACTTTTTAGCGGCGGCAAGGGCTTACCGTGGTAGCGAAACTCGCTGTCGTAGTCATCTTCAATGACCCAGCTTTGTTCCCGGCTGGCCCATTCCAGCAGCGCGTGCCGCCGTGAAAGAGAGAGCGCCACGCCTGACGGGCTTTGGTGCGCGGGCGTCAAAAGCGCAAAACGAGCATTGGGAAAATGGTTCACGCCGTAATCAACCTGCATGCCTTCATCGTCCACGGGGATCGCCCGGATCGCCATCCCGGCTTTGGCAAAATCAGGCCGAACAAAGCGGTAGCCGGGATCTTCCAGCCAGATGCCATCCCCCGGTCGCGCAAGCGTGGCGAGTACCAGGGCTAAAGCGGCCTGGAACCCGGAGGTAATAAAGATTTGCTCCGGCTGGCAGTCAATACTGCGTGAGAAGCGTAGGTAATCCACAATCGCCTGCTTCAATGAGGCTTCCCCGCCAGGTTCCGGCAGCATCAGGTCAAAACGAGTTTGCTGCCGTAACCGCCGCCCCATCAGCCTGGCCCAAATCGCGCGAGGGAAGAGATCCAGCGCGGGAAGCCCCATCTGAAAAGGCCTGGGCGCTCCTTGCGGGTGAGCGGCCGAAATGTTTTGACCACCGGGATCGTGCTTTACCGACGGACTCACAAAAGTGCCCGCCTGCCCACGCCGCTCCAGCCAGCCCTGAGCCACTAAATCGCCATAAGCATTCTCAACCGTGGCTCTGGCAACTCCCAGCTCCAGCGCCAGCGTCCGGCTGGAGGGCAGGCGACTCCCTGCAGCCAGCTCGCCGCTGTTGATCGCCTGCTTTAGCTGACGGGCGATTTGCTGGTAGCGCGGCTGAGCGGGATGAGAGGCCACGGTCAGCGGCGCGAATTTTTTCTTCATGGTCTGGTTTTTTAGTTAATTTATGGCTCTCTTTGATAGTCCATCATAGTGGTAAATTGCCCTCACACCAACATGAGGAGCCACACCATGATCGAATTACGTCAGCCTTACTATGAGCTTTCCCCCAACGTGATCAAACCGATGCGGCAGGCGCTGCAGGGGCTGGAAAATGGCCCTCTGAGCAACGAGCTAATCGAGCTGGTTTTCCTGCGTGTGTCGCAGATTAACGGCTGTGCTTATTGCCTGGAGATGCATGCCAAAGCGCTGCGTAAATCCGGCGTTGATCAGGTGAAGCTGGATTCGCTGGCGGGCTGGAAAGTCAGTCACCAGTTCACAGAAAAAGAGCGTGCGGCGCTGGCGTGGGCAGAAGCGCTCACCCTGATTGCCGACAGCAATGCCGAAGATGATGTGTACCAGCCGCTGCTGCAGTTTTTCAGCGCCGAGGAGATTGTTGATTTGACGCTGGCGGCCAGCATGATGAATGCGTTTAACCGGGTTGCGATTGGGATGAGGCAGTAATCTTTTAGATACAGACACGTTCTATATGGCTGCTCAGGCTTAAACCGCAGCATCGCTTCTGGTTTTTTTACCCTCACCCTAACCCTCTCCCTGAAAGGGAGAGGGAATAGTACGCCATCTATTCTGACCTGTTGTTTTCTCCCTCGCCCCAGAGAATAGATTTCGCACTGTTCTGACCTGCTGCTTTCTCCCCTTTGGGGAGAGGGCCGGGGTGAGGGGCTATCAGCAGAATAGCGAAATCTCAACCGTTCTTTCCTGGATAAAATCTCTTTGTACCGAAGAAGCCTCCCCTTCCCCTACACTTTTCAACCCCCTACAAAAAATCGCAAAAAACACTATATCTTGCGTGGTTGAAAATTTTAAAATCAACATCTAGTATTTCTTTCAGTAAGAACACACCACCCGCGGTCCACTTTATGCGGCGTTCCATCATTCTAAAGGGAAATACGAATCATGCGCATTACTATTTACACTAAAGATGATTGTGTTCAGTGCCATGCGACAAAACGGGCGATGGAGAGCCGGGGTTTTGCCTTCGAAATGATTAATCTTGATCAGTGTCCGGAGGCGGCTGACGACCTGAGAGCCCAGGGCTTCCGCCAGCTGCCGGTGGTGGTAACAGAAGCCGAAAGCTGGAGTGGTTTTCGCCCGGATATGATCAATCGCCTCTGCGTTGCCGCCAGCGTATGAGCACCCTCGTCTACTTCTCCAGCGAGTCGGAAAACACCCTGCGTTTTATCGAACGCCTGGGGCTACCCGCCTTACGCATTCCCCTGGAGGTAAAAGCGCGCCTGGAAGTGACGGAACCCTACATTTTAATCGTGCCCAGCTATGGCGGCGGCGGCATTGCCGGGGCGGTACCGCCGCAGGTGATCCGCTTCCTGAACAACCCGAACAATCGCGCGCTGATCCGCGGCGTGATCGCCAGCGGCAACCGCAGCTTTGGCGAAGGGTTTTGCCGGGCCGGGGACGTCATTTCACAAAAATGCCAGGTGCCTTATCTCTACCGTTTTGAGCTATTGGGCACCCCGCAAGACATCGACAACGTGCGTAAGGGAGTAAGCGAATTTTGGCAACGACAGAAGCAGTCCGTTTAGCAACGGAAAGCGTGGACTACCACGCCCTCAACGCTATGCTCAACCTCTATGACAAAGAGGGAAACATCCAGTTTGATAAAGACAAACAGGCCGTAGAAAGCTTCTTTGCGCAGCACGTTTTGCCGAACACCGTCAGCTTCCCCAGCCTGCAGGCGAAGCTGGACTATCTGGTGGCCGAGCACTATTACGACGATGCCGTGCTAACCCGCTATTCGCGCCCGTTTATCCTAGAGCTGTTCGATAGAGCCCACGGCAGCGGCTTTCAGTTCCAGACCTTTTTAGGCGCATGGAAGTACTACACCAGCTACACCCTGAAAACCTGGGACGGGAAACAGTATCTGGAACATTTCCCGGACCGCGTTTGCATGGTGGCGCTGACCCTGGCGCAGGGAGATGAGCCGCTTGCCACACGCCTGATGGAAGAGATGCTCAGCGGCCGTTTCCAGCCCGCCACGCCAACGTTCCTCAACTGCGGTAAGAAGCAACGGGGCGAACTGGTTTCCTGCTTCATACTGCGGATTGAGGACAATATGGAGTCGATTGGCCGCGCGGTTAACTCGGCGCTCCAGCTTTCCAAACGTGGCGGTGGCGTCGCCTTCCTGCTTTCGAACCTGCGTGAAGCCGGGGCGCCCATCAAACGCATTGAGAACCAGTCATCGGGCGTGATCCCGGTAATGAAAATGCTGGAAGACGCTTTTTCCTACGCCAATCAGCTTGGTGCACGCCAGGGCGCGGGTGCGGTTTACCTTAACGCGCACCACCCGGATATTCTGCGCTTCCTCGATACCAAACGGGAAAATGCCGACGAGAAGATCCGCATTAAAACGCTGTCGCTCGGGGTGACTATCCCGGACATCACCTTCCAGCTCGCCAAAACCAATCAGCAGATGGCGCTGTTTTCGCCTTACGACGTGGAGAGAATCTACGGCAAGCCGTTTGGCGACATCAGCGTCAACGATCTTTATCAGCAGATGGTGGACGACGACCGCATTCACAAAAGCTGGATCAACGCCCGCGATTTCTTCCAGACGCTGGCGGAGATCCAGTTTGAATCCGGCTACCCGTACATCATGTTTGAAGACACGGTTAACCGCGCCAACCCGATTGCCGGGCGTATCAATATGAGCAATCTCTGCTCGGAAATTTTGCAGGTAAACAGCGCCTCGACCTACGATGAAAACCTGGATTACGCGCAAACGGGCAAAGATATTTCCTGCAACCTGGGTTCGCTGAACATCGCGCATACCATGGATTCTGCGGATTTTGGCCGCACCGTGGAGACCGCCATTCGCGGCCTGACGGCGGTGTCTGATATGAGCCATATTCGCTCAGTCCCGTCGGTCGAAGTCGGGAATGCCGCCTCCCATGCCATTGGCCTGGGACAAATGAATCTTCACGGCTACCTGGCGCGCGAGGGCATTGCCTACGGCTCAGCGGAAGGGCTGGATTTCACCAATATCTATTTCTACACCATCACCTGGCACGCGCTTCGCGCTTCCAATGCTTTAGCCCGCGAACGGCAGCAGCGTTTTGCCGGTTTTGAGCAATCCCGCTACGCCAGCGGCGAATACTTCCGCCAGTACCTCGAGCAAACATGGGAGCCAAAAACGGAGAAAGTCCGGGGGCTGTTTGCCAAAGCGGGGATTGCGATTCCAACCCGCGAACAGTGGCTGCAGTTGTGCGACGACGTGCGCGAACACGGCCTGTACAACCAGAATTTGCAGGCGATCCCTCCGACGGGATCGATCTCTTACATCAATCACGCGACTTCGAGCATCCACCCGATTGTCTCCCGGATTGAGATCCGCAAAGAGGGTAAAACGGGGCGTGTGTATTACCCCGCCCCGTTTATGACCAACGACAATCTGGAGTTTTACCAGGACGCCTACGACATCGGCCCGGAAAAGATCATCGACACCTACGCCGAGGCCACCCGACACGTTGACCAGGGGCTTTCGCTGACGCTGTTCTTCCGCGATACCGCCACCACCCGCGACATTAATAAAGCGCAAATTTATGCCTGGAAGAAAGGCATTAAAACGCTCTACTACATTCGTCTGCGGCAGCTGGCGCTGGAAGGCACCGAGGTGCAGGGCTGCGTGTCCTGCGCGCTATAACGCGAAAGCACAAGGAAAGAAAATGACGCAACTGACGCGCGTAAGCGCCATCAATTGGAACAAAATCGAGGACGATAAAGACCTCGAGGTCTGGAACCGCCTGACCAGTAACTTCTGGCTGCCGGAGAAAGTCCCGCTCTCTAATGACATTCCGGCCTGGCAATCGCTCAGCGGGCAGGAGCAGCAGCTCGTTATCCGTGTGTTTACCGGGCTGACGCTGTTGGACACTATTCAGAATACCGTGGGCGCCCCGGCGCTGATGGCCGATTCGCTGACGCCACACGAAGAGGCGGTGATGTCGAATATCAGCTTTATGGAAGCGGTGCACGCCCGTTCCTACAGCTCGATATTTTCCACGCTCTGCCAGACCAAAGACGTGGACGCCGCCTACGACTGGAGCGAGCAGAACGACGCCCTGCAGCGCAAAGCCGCGATCATTCTGGGCCATTATCGGGACAACGACCCGCTGAAGAAGAAAATTGCCAGCGTGTTCCTCGAGTCCTTCCTGTTTTACTCCGGCTTCTGGCTGCCGATGTATTACTCCAGCCGCGGCAAGCTGACCAACACTGCCGATCTCATCCGGCTGATCATCCGCGATGAGGCGGTGCACGGCTATTACATCGGCTACAAATACCAGAAAGCGCTGACACAGCAGAGCCCCGAACGCCAGACCGAGCTGCAAAATTTTGCCCTCGATCTGCTGATGGATCTCTACGATAACGAGCTGGCGTACAGCGAAACGCTTTACCGTGAGCTGGGCTGGGAAGACGAAGTGAAGGCGTTTCTGAGCTACAACGCCAATAAAGCGCTGATGAACCTGGGCTACCAGGCGCTGTTCCCGGCGGAGATGGCGGAAGTCAACCCGGCCATTCTCGCCGCCCTGTCCCCCAATGCCGACGAGAACCACGATTTCTTCTCCGGCTCAGGCTCCTCTTACGTGATGGGCAAGGCGGTTGAAACCGAGGACGAGGATTGGGATTTCTAGTAATCTGGCCGCTGAGCATTTTGCGAGGTGGCCTATGTCGTTATTTCGTTGTTCTGTTTTGGCGCTGCTTTGCGGCAGCGCACCGTTAGCCTTTGGCGCCCCGCTGCTGCTGGACACGGCACAGCTGGCGCACAGTAAGCAAGAGATTAGCCAGCAGAATCCGGCGCTCATGCCAGCCTGGCAAGCCCTCAAGCATAAAGCCGATCAGGCGCTGATTCATCCGCTCTACAGTATCACCCAAAAAAGCCCCGGCGCACCGGCAGGCGATCCCCACGACTATTACAGCTTTTCTGACTACTGGTGGCCCGATCCTAAAAGCCCCGATGGCCTGCCGTGGGTGAGAAAAGATGGCCAGATCAATCCCGCCGCCGTCGGCAAACAAAGTGACAAAGCCCGCCTGAACAGCATGACAGATGACGTATGGAATCTGGCGCTGGCCTGGCAACTTTCCGGCAAAGATGCCTATGCGGATAAAGCCCGCCAGCAGCTGGTGAACTGGTTTATCACGCCGGAAACCCGGATGACGCCGAATCTCGCCTACGCCCAGACTATTCCCGGACGAAAAGGCGTGCGCGGCACCGGTATTCTCGACGGACGCGGTTTTGTGCGGCTGATCGACGCCATTGAATTGCTGCACGACGGCGGCAAGCTGGATGATAAAACCTGGCGCTCGCTCAGGCAGTGGTATCGGGATTATTACCAGTGGCTGACCACCAGCGAAAACGGCAAAAAAGAGGCCGCGGCTGAAAATAACCATGGCACCTGGTACGACGTTCAGGCCGCCGCGATTGCCCTGTGGCTGGGGGATAAAGACGCAGCCAAACAACGTTTAATTTCTGCCACCCAGCGCATTCCGGTGCAGTTTGACGCCAAAGGCGTGCCGGTAACGGAAATTGAGCGCACGCGTTCCTGGCACTACAGCAACTTTATTCTGGATGCCTGGAACCCGTTAGGGCTGTTGGGTGAAAAAGTTGGGGTCAACGTCTGGCAGGCCAAAAGCGGTGAACACAGCCTGCAAAATGGCTACCTGTACATCGCCCAGTTTGTCGATAGCCAGACTCCGTGGCCATACCCCAATATCGAGCCGTTCAAGCCCGATGAAGCTCTGGAAAATATTGTTACCGCCGCGCATGCCTGGCGGGAAAATAATACATTTCAAGACAAAGCCAAATGGCTGCTTAACAGGAATAAAACTGCCGTTATTAATTTAATTGCTAAGCCGTAATATGCCTGTCATTTCAGCCTGAATCACCCAGATTCAGGCTGAATATTCACCTCATTGACAAAAAATATTCCACCGCACTTATTCCCCCTCAGGCCAGCGCTCATGGGAAATTTCTCCCACATTCATCACATGGATATTTCGATATCACAGAATCGAGGGTTGCCTCAGATTCTTAGTATGTTAGGGTATATACCGGTCAATATTTCCATCAGGAATCACCTATAAATAAATTAAATACAGGAAACTGTTTATTGCATGGCAATTAAATTAGAAGTGAAGAATTTATATAAAGTATTTGGCGAACATCCACAGCGTGCGTTCAAATACATTGAGAAGGGCATTTCCAAGAGTGAATTACTGGAAAAAACGGGTCTGTCGCTTGGCGTAAAAGACGCCAGTCTGGCCATTGAAGAAGGCGAGATTTTTGTCATCATGGGGTTGTCCGGCTCAGGAAAATCCACCATGGTTCGCCTTCTCAATCGCCTGATTGAACCCACCCGTGGACAGGTGCTGATTGACGGCATTGATATTGCCAAAATATCAGACTCAGAGCTCCGCGAGGTGCGCAAAAAAAAGATCGCAATGGTCTTCCAGTCCTTTGCTTTAATGCCGCATATGACGGTGTTAAATAATGCTGCTTTCGGTATGGAGCTTGCGGGAATTCCGGTCAAAGAACGGCATGAAAAAGCGCTGGATGCGCTGCGTCAGGTCGGGCTTGAGAATTATGCCCATGCTTATCCCGATGAATTGTCCGGCGGGATGCGTCAGCGCGTAGGCTTAGCCCGCGCGCTGGCCATTAATCCAGACATATTACTTATGGATGAAGCCTTCTCCGCGCTTGACCCCTTAATTCGAACCGAAATGCAGGACGAATTAATTAAGCTGCAGGCAAAACATCAGCGCACCATCGTGTTTATTTCCCACGATCTCGACGAAGCCATGCGTATTGGCGATCGTATTGCCATTATGCAGGGCGGCGAAGTGGTACAGGTCGGTACGCCGGATGAAATTCTGAATAATCCGGCCAACGATTACGTGCGCACCTTCTTCCGCGGCGTGGACATCAGCCAGGTCTTTAGCGCCAAAGACATTGCCCGCCGTAGTCCGGCTGGCCTGCTGCGTAAAACCAGCGGCTTCGGCCCTCGTTCGGCGTTGAAACTGCTGCAGGATGACGACCGCGAATATGGCTATGTCATTGAGCGTGGACAGAAATTCCTCGGCATTGTCTCCACCGATTCGCTAAAAGCGGCGCTGGCGGCGGGTGAAGGCCTGGACCATGCGTTCCTGACTTCTCCGGAGGCGGTTTCTGCCGAAACCTCGCTGAGCGATCTGCTCTCTCATGTCGGCCAGGCTCCGTGCGCGGTGCCGGTGGTCAGTGAAGAGGGGCAGTACGTGGGCATCATCTCGAAAGGGGTGCTGCTGCAGGCATTAGATCGTGAGGGGGCAAGTCAATGAGTGACGCAACTAATCCGTGGGATACCGGCAGCGCAGCAACCGATGCCGCAACCAGTCAGGCAGCCAGTTCTACAGACGCATGGGGCGCTCCGGCGTCGGATGCGGCCACCGGCGGGGGTGCAGACTGGCTGAATTCAGCCCCGGCAGCCGCGCCTGAACATTTCAATATTCTGGATCCGTTCCACAAAACGCTGATCCCTCTCGACAGTTGGGTGACGGAGGGGATCGACTGGGTGGTGACCCACTTCCGCCCAGTGTTCCAGGGCATTCGCGTGCCGGTGGATTATATTCTCAGCGGCTTTCAGCAGCTGCTTTTGGGGATGCCTGCGCCGGTCGCGATTATCGTCTTCGCGCTGATTGCCTGGCAGATGTCCAGCCTCGGCATGGGCGTCGCCACGCTAGTCTCGCTGGTCGCCATTGGAGCGATTGGTGCCTGGTCACAGGCAATGGTCACCCTGGCGCTGGTGCTGACTGCCCTGCTGTTTTGTATGGTGCTCGGCCTGCCGCTCGGGATTTGGCTGGCGCGCAGCGAACGTGCGGCGAAAATCGTTCGCCCCTTGCTGGATGCCATGCAGACTACCCCAGCGTTTGTTTACCTGGTGCCTATCGTGATGCTGTTCGGCATCGGCAACGTGCCCGGCGTGGTGGTGACCATTATCTTTGCCCTGCCGCCTATCGTGCGCCTGACTATTCTGGGCATTAAGCAAGTGCCTGAAGATTTGGTCGAAGCGGCTCGCTCATTCGGTGCCAGTCCGCGCCAGATGTTGTTCAAAGTGCAGCTCCCGCTGGCGATGCCAACCATTATGGCCGGCGTTAACCAGACGCTGATGCTGGCGCTGTCGATGGTGGTTATCGCGTCGATGATTGCCGTGGGCGGACTCGGCCAGATGGTTCTGCGCGGCATTGGCCGTCTAGATATGGGTCTGGCTACGGTCGGTGGCGTGGGGATCGTGATCCTGGCCATTATTCTCGACCGCCTGACTCAGTCCATTGGGCGCGACTCTCGCTCCCGTGGCAACCGCCGCTGGTATACCACCGGCCCGCTGGGTCTTGTGACCCGTCCCTTCATGAAATAAGCCTGGCGGCGGCTTCGGCCGCCCCTCGCCCCATCCCTCATAAAAAAGGAATAACGATGCGACACAACGCTATTTTAGCCACAGCTCTTGCGACACTCGTTACCACCAGCGCTTTTGCCGCGGACCTGCCGGGCAAAGGCATTACCGTTCAACCGGTACAGAGCACCATTGCCGAAGAAACCTTCCAGACGCTGCTGGTGAGCCGTGCGCTGGAGAAAATGGGCTACACCGTGAATAAGCCAAGCGAGGTGGACTATAACGTCGGCTACACCTCTATCGCTTCCGGCGATGCCACCTTTACCGCCGTTAACTGGCAGCCGCTGCATGATGATATGTATGCTGCTGCGGGCGGGAGCAATAAATTCTACCGGGAAGGCACCTTCGTGACCGGCGCGGCTCAGGGCTACCTTATTGATAAGAAAACCGCTGACCAGTACCACATCACCAATATCGAGCAGCTTAAAGATCCGAAAATCGCCAAACTGTTCGACAGTAACGGCGACGGCAAAGCCGACATGATGGGCTGTACACCGGGCTGGGGCTGCGAGGCGGTGATTAATCACCAGAATGAAGCTTATAAGCTGGCGAACACCGTGACCGTCAACCACGGCAACTACTCGGCGATGATGGCTGACACCATCGCCCGCTTCAAAGAAGGTAAACCGGTGCTGTATTACACCTGGACGCCGTACTGGGTGAGCGACGTGCTGAAGCCGGGCAAAGACGTGGTATGGCTGCAGGTGCCGTTCTCTTCCCTGCCGGGCGAGCAGAAAGATATCGATACCAAACTGCCCAACGGCGCGAACTATGGCTTCCCGGTAAACACAATGCACATTGTGGCGAACAAGGCATGGGCTGAGAAGAACCCGCAGGCGGCGAAGCTGTTTGCCGTCATGAAGCTGCCGCTGGCGGATATCAATGCCCAGAATGCGATGATGCATAACGGTAAGTCTTCCGAGGCCGACATTAACGGCCACGTCGACGGTTGGATTAAGGCACACCAGGCGCAGTTTGACGGCTGGGTGAAAGAGGCACTGGCGGCGAAATAAACTGCCCCTCACCCTAACCCTCTCCCCAAATGGGAGAGGGGATAAACAGATAAGGACAACTCCTCAGCCTAATCCCCCAAAGGGGAGAGGGGATAAACAGGCAAACATCTTTTTTCTCCACCTTCTTTTCCCCCTCTCCCTTCCAGGGAGAGGGCCGGGGTGAGGGTCAATAACCGCACGATCCGACACCCACCTTCGCTTCTGCTGTCATCATTTTTCGCTATTATTCAAACCTCTCTTTGGCAAGTTGAAGATAATAATGAAAAACAATACTCACGGACTCAGCCCGGCGCTGATCGTCCTGATGTCCGTCGCAACCGGCCTCGCGGTCGCCAGCAACTACTACGCGCAGCCGCTGCTCGACACCATCGCAAACGCCTTCTCACTTTCAGTAAACCAGGCGGGCTTCATCGTCACAACAGCGCAGCTTGGCTATGCCGCAGGTCTGTTATTACTGGTGCCGCTTGGGGACATGTTTGAGCGCCGCGGGCTGATCGTCTTTATGACGCTGCTGGCAGCTGGTGGGATGCTGATCACCGCCACCAGCCAGTCCCTGTGGATGATGATTCTGGGCACCGCGCTGACCGGGCTCTTCTCCGTGGTCGCACAGATTCTTGTCCCGTTTGCCGCGACGCTCGCTGCACCGGAAAAACGCGGGAAGGTTGTCGGGACGATCATGAGCGGGCTGCTGCTTGGGATCCTGCTGGCGCGAACCGTCGCGGGTTTATTGGCAAGCCTTGGCGGCTGGCGCACCGTATATTGGGTTGCCAGCGTACTGATGGCGCTGATGGCGATCGCCCTATGGCGCGGGCTGCCGCAGGTGAAGCAGGACAGCCACCTCAACTATCCGCAGTTGCTGACCTCTATCTTCAGCCTGTTTATTAAAAACAGCCTGCTGCGCACCCGCGCTCTGCTGGGCTGCCTGACCTTCGCCAACTTCAGCATTCTCTGGACGTCGATGGCGTTCCTGCTGGCCTCGCCGCCGTTTAACTATTCCGAAGGGGTTATCGGCCTGTTCGGCCTCGCCGGTGCCGCTGGCGCACTCGGCGCTCGTCCTGCTGGGGGACTGGTTGATAAAGGTAAAGGGCATCACACCACCACGATTGGCCTGCTGCTGCTGTTGCTTTCCTGGGTCGCTATCGCTTTCGGTCAGTTCTCAGCTATCGCGTTAATTATTGGTATTTTGGTGCTGGATCTCACCGTCCAGGGCGTCCACATCACCAACCAGAGCCTGATTTATCGCATGATGCCGGAAGCCCGTAACCGACTGACCGCCGGGTACATGACCAGCTACTTCATCGGCGGCGCGGCGGGCTCTTTGATTTCAGCGAGCGCTTACCAACATGCTGGCTGGAACGGAGTGTGTATCGCTGGCGCCAGCGTCGCCCTACTAAATTTGGTAGTGTGGTGGCGCGGATACCAGCGGCAGGCCGATTAGCGCGATATCGTCGCTCCCCGTAAGGGAAATTGAAGATGTAATGGCGGGGACAGTCTGTTAAGGTTGTCCCCGTTTACTAATTCGAGTGACATTAACGCAGGTTATTTATTAACACCGTATATGGATAGACCCGCAACTGTTTCAGCCGACAATCGCCACAGGGCGAAACTGTTCGTAAGACTGAAAGCAGCGTTTCCATCGCCATTTCTCCTGTCCTCAAGGCATCAGCCTCCGGCTTCGATGCCGTTAAACGTCGTTACCCCACTCGAAACCCCATTTTCTCTCCCCACGCTGCTTAGCGCTCTGGGCTACGGCTTAGCGTGGTTTACGCCGATGGTGGCAACAATCAAACGTATATAAACGTATACAAACGCATATAAACGTATAAATAATGCATTTACTTTATTTGTCACCATCGTTACTATATCGGCTGCAACTAATGAGGTTATGCCAAAATGGATAGTTCGTTCACGCCCATAGAACAAATGCTGAAGTTCCGCGCCAAACGTTACCAGGAGTTCCCGTACCAGGAGGTTCTGTTGACGCGTCTTTGTATGCACATGCAGGGTAAACTGCTGGAAAACCGCAATAAGATGCTGAAGGCGCAGGGGATCAACGAGACCTTATTCATGGCACTCATTACCCTTGAGTCCCAGGAAAACCACAGCATTCAGCCTTCTGAGCTGAGCTGCGCGCTGGGTTCGTCCCGCACGAACGCGACCCGTATCGCCGATGAGCTGGAAAAACGCGGCTGGATTGAGCGCCGTGAAAGCGACAATGACCGCCGCTGCCTGCATCTGCATTTGACCGAAAAAGGTCACGAATTCCTGCGCCAGGTGTTGCCACCGCAGCATAACTGCCTGCATCAACTTTGGTCCGCGCTTGACGCCAGCGAAAAAGAGCAGTTGGAAATGATTACCCGTAAGCTGCTCAACCGCCTCGACCAGATGGAAGAAGACAAGGTGATCCTTGAAGCACTGAGCTAAGCTTTCACCGTCTGCACGCCCAACAACAATCCGATTTCAAAACTACTTTCAGGCCAGCAATCTCCTTGCTGGCCTGTCAGGTCTAACAGGTCGGCTCAGCTGACCGGAAATAATAATAAACAGGTGGAGATTAGCATGAGCGCAAATGCGGAGACTCAAGCCCCGCAGCAACCGGCTAACAAGAAAGGCAAACGTAAAAGCGCCCTGATCTTGTTGACCTTGCTCTTTGTCATTATTGCTGTGGCATATGGAATCTATTGGTTTTTAGTGCTGCGTCACTTTGAAGAGACCGATGATGCTTATGTGGCAGGAAACCAGGTTCAGATCATGGCTCAGGTTTCCGGTAGCGTGACCAAAGTCTGGGCGGACAATACCGATTTTGTGAAACAGGGTGATGTGCTGGTCAGCCTTGACCGCGCCGACGCCGAGCAGGCATTCGAGAAGGCCAAAACCCAACTGGCCTCTAGCGTGCGGCAGACTCGCCAGTTGATGATCAACAGCAAGCAGTATCAGGCCAATATCGAACTGCAGAAAACGGCGCTGGCACAGGCCCAAAGCGACCTGAACCGCCGTATTCCGCTGGGCAGCGCCAACCTGATTGGCCGCGAAGAACTGCAGCACGCCCGTGATGCCGTCACCAGCGCTCAGGCTCAGCTGGATGTGGCCGTGCAGCAATACAACGCTAACCAGGCGATGATCCTCGGCACCAAACTGGAAGAGCAGCCTGCGGTTCAACAGGCGGCGACCGAAGTGCGTAACAGCTGGATGGCTCTGCAGCGTACCACCATCGTCAGCCCAATGACCGGCTATGTTTCCCGCCGTGCCGTGCAGGTTGGCGCCCAAATTAGCCCGTCCACGGCGCTGATGGCCATCGTGCCTGCCAGCGGTATGTGGGTTGACGCTAACTTTAAAGAAACCCAGCTGGCGCATATGCGTATTGGCCAGACGGCCACTATCGTCAGCGATATCTACGGCGACGACGTGAAGTACACCGGGAAAGTTGTCGGCCTGGATATGGGTACCGGCAGCGCCTTCTCGCTGCTGCCAGCGCAGAACGCCACCGGGAACTGGATCAAAGTGGTTCAGCGCCTGCCGGTTCGTATTGAACTGGATGCCAAACAGGTTGAACAGCATCCGCTGCGTATCGGCCTGTCCACGCTGGTGAACGTGGATACTAGCAACCGGGACGGAAGCGTACTGTCATCTCAGACCCGCACCACGCCGGTTTACGAAAGTAACGCCCGCGAGCTGAATCTGACGCCGGCTAACCAGCTTATTGACCAGATTATTCAGGCCAATGCGGGTTAATAAAGCGGAGGGTGTATGGCACAACAAAAACCGCTAGAAGGCGCCCAGCTGGTCATTATGACCATCGCCCTGTCGCTGGCGACCTTTATGCAGGTGCTGGACTCCACCATTGCTAACGTGGCTATCCCGACGATTGCCGGTAACCTTGGCTCATCCCTGAGCCAGGGGACGTGGGTTATCACCTCTTTTGGGGTGGCAAACGCAATCTCAATCCCGATCACCGGCTGGCTGGCAAAACGCTTCGGGGAAGTGAGGCTATTCCTGTGGTCGACCGTGCTGTTTGCTATCGCCTCCTGGGCGTGCGGCATGTCGAACAGCCTGACGATGCTGATCTTCTTCCGCGTTATCCAGGGGATCGTTGCCGGGCCACTGATTCCGCTGTCGCAGAGCCTGTTGCTGAGCAACTACCCGCCCGCCAAACGCAGCATTGCGCTGGCGTTGTGGTCGATGACGGTGATCGTGGCGCCAATTTGCGGCCCGATTCTGGGCGGCTACATCAGCGACAACTATCACTGGGGCTGGATCTTCTTCATCAACGTGCCAATTGGTATCGTCGTGGTGCTGATGAGCCTGCAGGCCCTGCGAGGCCGCGAAACCCGCACCGAGCAGCGCCGTATTGACGGCGTGGGGCTGGCCTTGCTGGTGTTAGGGATTGGTAGCCTGCAGATCATGCTCGACAGGGGTAAAGAGTTGGACTGGTTCAACTCGACGGAGATCATCGTGTTAACGGTGATTGCGGTGGTCACCATCAGTTTCCTGATTGTCTGGGAGCTGACCGACGATAACCCGATAGTCGATTTGTCGTTGTTTAAGTCGCGAAACTTTACCATCGGCTGCCTGTGTATCAGTCTCGCCTACATGCTCTACTTCGGCGCGATTGTGCTGCTGCCGCAGCTGTTGCAGGAAGTGTATGGTTACACCGCGACCTGGGCCGGGCTTGCGTCCGCGCCGGTGGGGGTCATCCCGGTGCTGCTGTCGCCGATCATCGGCCGCTTCGCGCACAAGCTCGATATGCGCCGCCTGGTGACCTTCAGCTTCATTATGTATGCGGTGTGCTTCTACTGGCGCGCGTATACCTTTGAGCCGGGGATGGACTTCGCCGCGTCGGCCTGGCCGCAGTTTATTCAGGGCTTTGCGGTGGCGTGCTTCTTCATGCCGCTGACCACGATTACCCTGTCCGGCCTGCCGCCGGAGCGCCTTGCCGCGGCGTCGAGCCTGTCGAACTTTACCCGTACGCTGGCGGGTTCGATTGGGACGTCGATAACCACCACGCTGTGGACGAACCGCGAGTCGCTGCACCATGCGCAGCTCACCGAGTCTGTCACGCCGTATAACCCGAACTCGGTTGAAACCTACAACCAGCTTCAGGGCTTAGGCATGTCGCACCAACAGGCTTCCGGCTACATCGCCCAGCAGATCACCAACCAGGGGCTGATCATCTCCGCCAACGAGATTTTCTGGTTCTCGGCAGGGGTATTTATTCTGCTGCTTGGCCTGGTGTGGTTTGCTAAACCGCCTTTCGGGGCGGGCGGTGGCGGCGGTGGCGCACACTGACATTTCTCCCTAAAGGAGCCTTCGGGCTCCTCAGACAGCTGACCAACCTCTGGCGAGAGAAGAAATACCAGACGGCTCGTTAAAAAAAACAGGAAAATCAATTCATTGATTTTCGGCTGATAACCACAAAGAGGGAAAAACCACGCTTTTTCCCTCTTTGTCAGCAAACTCAGGAGCCTTCGGGCTCCTTTTTCTTTGCCTGAACCTGGCGGTTTCGCCACACAGGTTGTCAGCTTTGCGCCAGCCCCAGCACAGATTATTCGCCAGGATAAACAGACCACATGACCTGGAGAATTCTGATGCTGACCAACCCATCGCAAAAATACCTCGCCCATGCGCCGATTCAGTTGCCCGATCGCCAGTGGCCGAATAAAACCCTGACGCACGCTCCCCGCTGGCTTTCCACTGACCTGCGCGACGGTAATCAGGCGCTGGCTGAACCGATGGACGCTGCCCGCAAGCTGCGCTTCTGGGATTTACTGCTGAAGTGCGGCTTCAAAGAGATCGAGGTCGCCTTCCCATCCGCCTCAGAAACCGACTTCCAGTTTGTGCGTCAGCTGATTGAAGAAAATCGTATTCCTGAAGATGTCACCATCCAGGTGCTGACCCAGGCGCGCAGCGACCTGATTGAGCGCACTTTTGCATCTCTGGCCGGGGCCCACAGCGCCACGGTACATCTTTACAACGCCACAGCCCCACTGTTCCGCAGGCTGGTCTTCCGCCAGAGCAAAGCAGAGATCGTTCAGCTGGCAGTCACCGCCACCCGTCAGGTGCGAGCGCTTTGCGAGGCTAACCCGCAGACGCGCTGGCGCTACGAATACTCCCCGGAAACCTTTTGCTTCACCGAACCTGACTTTGCCCTGCAAATTTGTGAGGCGGTTGCAGACGTCTGGGAACCGTCTCCCGAGCGACCAATGATTATCAATTTACCTGCCACCGTGGAGGTGAACACGCCCAACGTCTATGCCGATCAGATTGAGTATTTCTGCCGCCACTTTTCCCGCCGCGATGCAGTGTGCATCAGCGTACATCCACATAACGATCGCGGCAGCGGCGTGGCCAGCGCTGAACTCGCGATCCTCGCTGGCGCGGACCGGGTTGAAGGCTGCCTGTTTGGCAACGGCGAGCGCACCGGAAACGTCTGCCTGGTCACGCTGGCGATGAATCTTTATAGCCAGGGGATTTCGCCGCAGCTGGACTTCAGCGATATGAAGCAAGTGGTGGAACTGGTTGAGCAATGTAATCAATTGCCGGTGCATCCTCGCCATCCTTATGCCGGAAAGCTCGCTTTTACCGCTTTTTCCGGGTCACATCAGGATGCCATCAAGAAAGGGTTTACCGCGCGGGGCGAGTCCAGCTCAGCGCTGTGGGAGATGCCCTATCTGCCCGTTGACCCGAACGATATTGGCTGCAGCTACGAAGCGGTTATTCGCGTCAACAGCCAGTCCGGGAAAAGCGGTGCCGCCTGGATGCTGGAGCAAAACCACGGCCTGGTGCTGCCGCGCGGTTTACAGCAGGACTTTAGCCGTCACGTCCAGGCACAAACCGACAGGGAGGGCAACGAGATGACGCTGAGCGCGCTGTGGCAACTGTTTCGCACACTTTATGGCCCGCATCAAACCGCCCCACGCCAGCTGCTGGATTACCGGACGGAGAGCCAGGCCGATGGCTCACTCCAGCTGTGGGCCAACGTTCAGACGCACGACGGCGTTATCGCCCTCCAGGGCAAAGGCAACGGTTTACTTTCTGCCGCAGCCGACGCCCTTAAATCTCGTTTTAACCTGGCGTTTTCTATTGAGGATTATCATGAGCATACGCTCGGCAGGCACAGCGAAAGCCGCTCGGCGGCTTATATCCGCTGTACGTTCAGGCAAGGTGTGAGCCGCTGGGGAACCGGCATTGATAACGATGTCTCACGAGCTTCGCTACAGGCGCTGTTAAATGCGTTACCTGTGGGTTAATCAGAGAAGAAATATTCGCTCGGTGACACGCCGAGCGTTCGCCGAAACATGGCGCTGAAGGCGCTGTGGCTTTCATACCCCAGATCCAACGCAACGCGCAGCACGGACTGCCCCTGGGCGAGACGATCGAGCGCCTCCATCAGCCTTGCCCTACGCAGCCATTCGCTAAACGCCAGGCCGGTTTGCTGGCGAAAATGACGCAGCAACGTTCTCTCACTGACGTTAAGCCGTTCAGCGGCAAGTGCGTTTGTCCACGGCTTACCGGGTTCCGCCTGAATCTGACGACACAGCGCCAGTAGCCCCGGAGACTGCGGCTCGGGAAGATTAAACGGCAGCGCGGCGGTACCCCGAATCTCATCGAGGATAAGCTCGTAAATTCGCTCTGCCCGACTTCCCGCCGGGTAAGCTTCCGGTAACTGGAGCGAGCAGATAATCAGCTCGCGTAACAAAGTGGATATCTGCACGACCTGGCAAACCGACGGCAAGTCAGCTCGGGCAAACGGATCAATAAACAATGTGCGTGCGGCTACGTGCCCGATGATTTGCAGGCGGTGCTGAGTGCCAGCGGGCAGCCAGACGCCGCGCCCCGGCGGAACAACCCATATCCCTTGCCCGGTTTCAACCCGCACGACGCCGCTCAGCGTATGCAGCAGCTGTGCGCAGTCGTGGCTGTGCCATGGCTCCGAGGCGCCATGATTGTAATCATGGGCAAAAGGAACCAGCGGCCGCGTGGCAAAGCTGAATTTCAGGCTGGTGGACATAGTTTATTTCGTGAGCAAAAAGATGACGATAGCATACCGCAGACGTAAAAAAAGGAGCCATATGGCTCCTTTTTACTGCTGGCACAAAACTAGATGTGCAGTTCCTGCAGCTTCTCTTTCGGCAGAGCCAGCTCATCATTGCTGTTGACGCTGACGCCATGCTCGATGATGTGGCGCGCGATATCCTGCGCTTCCTGCAGAGAGTGCATCTGATACGTCCCACACTGGTAAACGTTCAGCTCAGGGATCTGATTTTGCTCTTTCACTTTCAGCACGTCCTGCATCGCCGCTTTCCAGGCATCCGCCACGCGCTGCTCTGTAGGTACACCGATCAGGCTCATGTAGAACCCAGTACGGCAGCCCATTGGGGAGATATCGATGATCTCTACCCCATTTCCGTTCAGGTGGTCACGCATAAAACCGGCAAACAGGTGCTCCAGAGTATGGATCCCTTTTTCCGGCATCACTTCCTTGTTTGGGACACAAAAACGCAGGTCAAACACCGTAATGGTGTCACCGTGTGGCGTGTGCATAGTTTTGGCTACACGGACTGCAGGCGCACCCATACGAGTATGGTCGACTGTGAAGCTATCCAACAACGGCATCTGGTCACCTCCGATAAAATGATTTTTTTTAAAAATAATTGAAACTATTTTTACGCACGCGAGTCTGAGTATATGAAAGACGCGCATTTGTTATCATCATCCCTGTTATTCAGAGATGAATATTTGGCCACAAGTATGTGGCCATTTTCTTTTCTGTCAGGCCTTCTTCGCCAAAAAGCTATCGAACGACTCCGTATCCGCCGCCTCAATATCCCGCTGACGCTGCCATGATGCATCATGCTCTTTCTGCAGGGCATCCGCGGTTAAAATCTCCAACGGCTCCTGAATCAGCATCTGACGGTATTGTTCAGCCAGCGCAAGGCCAGTGCCGCCAATCCCGTTATCAATCATAGAACGTAAAATACGTGCTGAATACGTTAACTCCGGATCGTCAAAGCTGGCAACCAGTTGGTCGCAAACTTGCTGGTATTCCTGGCTGTCGGTCATGCCGTCCAGCGTTTCCGCCACGCGACGTAAATCGGTAAACAGATCTTTGCCTACTTTTGACAGCGGGTGCTGGGCCGTTTCACAGCCAATACCCAGGGTCAGCCCAGGTTTACGCCCTTCCAGAATCACGCGGTTCCAGTTGGTACGGGTGCACAGCAGCTCATCGCTGCTCATCTCTGGCGCATCCGCCAGTACGCACCAAATCATAAACAGGTCGAGGAATCGAACCTGCTGCTCATCCACGCCGATTGGCGAGAACGGGTTGATATCCAGCGAACGCACTTCGATATATTCGATGCCGCCGCGCAGCAGCGCATCCGACGGTGATTCGCCGTCACGCGTCACGCGTTTTGGACGAATCGGCGCATAAAGCTCATTTTCAATTTGCAGTACGTTGGTGTTGAGCTGCAGGTGCTTGCCGTCCTTCATCAAACCAATCTCAGCGTACTCTTCTGATGGGGTTTTAATCGCCCGCTTCAGCGCATCGACATAGGTGTTCAGATCGTTGAAGGTAATACCCAGATTGCTCTGCGACTTGTTGGTGTAACCCAGGTCACTCAAGCGCAATGACGTGGCATACGGCAGGTAATACATGCCGCATTCGGTTTTCTCAAACGGCAACGCGCTCTCTTTGCCCTGCAGGAATGAAGAGCAGATAGCCGGAGAGGCACCGAACAGGTAAGGGATAACCCAACCAAAGCGATAATAGTTGCGGATCAGGCGGAAGTAGCCAGCAGAAATCGCCTCTTTGCCGCTTTCTGCATCCTGTACGCCGCATTTTGCCTGCCAGAAAGCCATCGGCAGGGAGAAATTGTAATGCACGCCGGAGATGGTCTGCATCAGCGCGCCATAGCGATTTTTCAGCCCTTCGCGGTACAGCGTTTTAAAGCGCCCCGCATTAGAAGAACCGTACTGCGCCAGCTCGATGTTCTGACCGTCGTCGATGTAGCACGGCATACTCAGCGGCCACATACGTTCCTCGCCCAGTTCACGCGCCGTGTGGCGATGAATGTCGCGCAGGAAGGTCAGCATATGGTCAATGTCACCATCAACCGGAGTAATAAATTCCAGGAGGGCTTCGGCGAAGTCCGTGGTAATCCATTTATGTGTAAACGCTGAGCCAAGGCTTTCAGGATGCCCGGTGGTGGCTAAATCGCCTTCTGGCGTCACGCGCAGCGTTTCACGCTCAAGACCACGGCAAATGCCTTTTACTGCTTCAGGGTGTTTTTCCAGCCAGGCCAAAGCCTGTGATACGTCCGGGATCAAATTGACCTCCCGCCTGTCGAATTTATTTTAATAAGCATAATTGTTTTCGCCGGTGATGAAGACTCATCCCACGCAATTAGTGCCACCACGCCATGCCTTGTACCGTTGCAGCCGCGACAACGATGTAGCGTAGCGCTTTGCCAAGGCATAAAAAGAATATCACCGGCCCCCAGCTCAGGCGTAACCACCCGGCCAGCAGGCACAACAGATCGCCTATTAGCGGCATCCAGCTCAATAACAACGTCGCTGGGCCAAAACGAGTCAACCAGTCAGTCGCTTTCCCCTGCCAGCGCGATTGTATACGCTGCGGGAAAAAGCGCCCCAGAATAACGTTAGTCATACCGCCAAGGCTATTACCGATTGTTGCTATTATCACAAGAACCGATACCGGGCCACTACCGGCAACCAGAAGCGCCACAAGTACTGCTTCCGAGCTCCCCGGCAGCAGAGTCGCGCTCAGGAAACTGCTGGTGAACAATGACAGGAGCGATAGCGTGTCGCTCACAGTAAGCGCACGTCCACAACATCCATTCCTGCACTGCGGGCCGCCTGAAGACCAAAATCAGCATCTTCAAACACCACACATTTCTCCGGTGCCACGCCCATCAGCTCGGCGCAGCGTAAGAAGGTATCAGGTGCTGGCTTATGGTGTTTAACATGATCTGCTGCCACGACCGCAGCAAAATACTGACGCAGGCCAAGATGCTTAAGCAGCGCTTCCGCAATATCGCTTTCGCTCCCTGTGCCGACCGACATCGGGCGGCGGCCATGCCAGGCTTTCACCACTTCAATCAGCGGCAGCGGACGGACGGTATCAAGCAGCATGGCTCGAACGGCAACGGTTTTTTCAGCTGCCAGACTGTGGGGATCGAGATCGGCATTATGGCTTTCAATAATTGCCGCGGCAATTTTCCAGCTTGGCGCGCCATTCAGGGCAACCATCGCCTTCTCGTCGAAGCTCATGCCATAGCGGCCAAGGGTTTCGTGCCAGGCTTTACGGTGAGTCGGCTCCGTATCAAGGATCGTGCCGTCCATATCAAAGATTAAACCGTCATAGCGATCGTACATCTCACCCTCACTTCACTGAATGTCGAGGCGGTACTTTAGCGTAAATGGCTGAAATTGTCGCTGTCTGCGGGTAGAGGCGATATTGCGAAAAAGGGGTATTGAAAGTTAATACGGTATGTTTGTAACAGGGGACGTTTAAATGAAGTATTGAAGGGGAATTTAATGCGTTCGGAGGAATTAACTTTCTCTGTCACACCGTCATTGCTAATGACTCGGGGGAAATGGTGCATCCGGGAGGATGACTCACCGAAGGCTCGCCCTAAAGGGCCGTTGCTGAAGCAACGTTATCCTCCCTGGTGCTGGCGGAGAAAAAACCTTTCTCTGTCAAACCGGTATCGCTACCGACTGGGAAGAAAATGGTGCATCCGGGAGGATTCGAACCTCCGACCGCTCGGTTCGTAGCCGAGTACTCTATCCAGCTGAGCTACGGATGCATCGGGATTGCTGCTTTTACTACGCATCTCAATTATCGAGATTTGATAATTGGGAAAATATGGTGCATCCGGGAGGATGACTCGCCGAAGGCTCGCCCTAAAGGGCCGTTGCTGAAGCAACGTTATCTTCCCTAGTGCTGGCGGAGAAATTAACTTTCTCTGTCACATCGACATCGCTAATGATGCGGGAAAATATGGTGCATCCGGGAGGATTCGAACCTCCGACCGCTCGGTTCGTAGCCGAGTACTCTATCCAGCTGAGCTACGGATGCATCGGGATTACTGCTTTTACTGCTGACTCAATGTCGCTCATCATGCCGCAACATTGATGAAGATGGTGCATCCGGGAGGATTCGAACCTCCGACCGCTCGGTTCGTAGCCGAGTACTCTATCCAGCTGAGCTACGGATGCATCGGGATTGCTGCTTTTACTACTGACTCAATGTCGCTCATCATGCCACAACACTGATGAAGATGGTGCATCCGGGAGGATGACTCTCCGAAGGCCTGCCCTAAAGGGCCGTTGCTTAAGCAACGTTATCCTCCCTGGTGCAGGCTGAGAAATTAACTTTCTCTGTCACACCGACATCGCTAATGATGCAGGGGAAGATGGTGCATCCGGGAGGATTCGAACCTCCGACCGCTCGGTTCGTAGCCGAGTACTCTATCCAGCTGAGCTACGGATGCAAAATGGCGGTGAGGCGGGGATTCGAACCCCGGATGCAGCTTTTGACCGCATACTCCCTTAGCAGGGGAGCGCCTTCAGCCTCTCGGCCACCTCACCACACGCCTCTTTCGAGTGCTTCAAGTTACTCGTAAGAGCTTCTCGTCGCTGCGTGGCGCACATATTACTTTCTGGGACTTATAAGTCAAACAATTTTTCCCTACTCGCTATCGATTGCACAAATCACGCTCGATTAGCGTAATTTGGAGGCAAAAAGAGTGTTTTATCAACAGGCAAACGGCAATAAGCGCGCAGAAACAGCACACGGATAAGCGAAGCAAAATGGTGTTAACGGGAGAGAAAGGGAAAAGCCGGAAGAAGAGAGATGCGCCTCGCTGTAGATTAGCGAGGCGCGATATTTTTAGAAATTCGTTTGCTGGGATTTTTCAGCCTGGATACGTTGGTAGATTTCTTCGCGGTGTACAGAGACTTCCTTCGGGGCGTTAACACCGATACGGACCTGGTTGCCTTTTACTCCAAGCACAGTCACGGTCACCTCATCCCCAATCATAAGGGTCTCACCAACTCGACGAGTCAGAATTAACATTCTTTGCTCCTTGAAAGATTAAAAGAGTCGGGTCTCTGTATCCCGGCATTATCCATCATATAACGCGAAATCGTAACGAATGACAAATAGATAAGACGCACTCTGTCATAGCATTACACTCTGTTATATCTAAGTTTAGCCGATATACACAACTTCAACCTGACTTTATCATTATTGATAGTGTGTAAATGGTAGTACGCCATAACTGAGAACAGTTATGGCGCAATTACACTTTTAGTTATTTTCAGAGTTTTGCCGTAACCCAGGCCTCAACGCCGGCCAGTGCGCCCGGCAATGCCGCCGCATCTGTACCACCCGCCTGAGCCATATCAGGACGACCGCCCCCTTTGCCACCAACTTGCTGTGCAACCATCCCCACCAGTTCCCCCGCTTTCACACGGTCGGTCACATCTTTGGAGACACCAGCAATCAGAGACACTTTCCCTTCTGCCACGGTGGCCAGAACAATCACGGCGGAGCCAAGCTGATTTTTCAGGTCATCGACCATGGTGCGCAACATCTTAGGCTCGACGTTGCTCAGCTCGCTTACCAGTAATTTAACGCCTTTTACTTCAACCGCTTTGCTGGAGAGGTTTGCGCTCTCCTGCGAAGCCTGCTGTTCTTTCAACTGCTGCAGCTCTTTTTCCAACTGACGGGTACGTTCCAGTACTGAACGGACTTTCTCGTTCAGGTTCTGGCTGTCGCCTTTCAGCAGTTGAGCGATGTCGTGCAGTTGATCACTTTGCGCATGGAGATTGGCCAGTGCGCCTTCGCCGGTCACGGCTTCAATACGACGAACCCCTGCCGCCGTACCCGATTCCGCAACGATGCGGAACAGACCGATGTCGCCCGTACGTGAAGCGTGAGTACCGCCACACAGTTCGGTGGAGAAGTCTCCCATGCTCAGAACACGGACATGGTCGTCATACTTCTCGCCAAACAGCGCCATTGCGCCCTTCGCTTTCGCCGCTTCCAGATCCATAACCTTGGTTTCGACAGGCAGGTTACGGCGAATCTGCGCGTTAACGATATCTTCTACGGCGCGGATTTCAGCTGGCTTCATCGCTTCAAAATGAGAGAAGTCGAAGCGCAGGCCTTTGTCGTTTACCAAAGAGCCTTTCTGAGCAACGTGAGTACCAAGCACCTGGCGCAGCGCAGCATGCAGAAGGTGCGTTGCGGAGTGATTCAGACGAATACGAGCGCGACGAGCTTCATCAACTTTCGCTTCCACGCTGTCGCCCACTTTCAGCACGCCGGAAACCAGCTTGCCCAGGTGGCCGATAGCCTGACCGTATTTCTGAGTATCGCTAACCGCGAAGTCAACACCGTGGCCTTTCACATTACCTTTATCGCCAACCTGGCCACCAGACTCACCATAGAATGGCGTCTCGTTCAGTACCACGACGGCATCCTGACCGGCAGTAACCTGGTCAACGGATTTGCCGTCAACGAACAGCGCGATCACTTTCGCGTTCAGGTCGAGGCTGTCATAGCCTTTAAATTCAGAAGCAGAATCCACGCGGATCATGCTGTTGTAGTCTGCGCCAAACCCGCTGGACTCGCGCGCGCGACGACGCTGCTCTTCCATTGCGGCCTCAAAGCCTGCTTCGTCAACTTTGATGTTGCGCTCACGGCACACGTCAGCCGTCAGGTCCACAGGGAAGCCGTAGGTGTCATACAGGCGGAAAGCGGTTTCGCCATCCAGCGTATCACCCTTCAGCTTCGCCAGTTCGTCATCCAGCAGCGCCAGACCGCGCTCCAGCGTGCGGGCAAACTGCTCTTCTTCAGTTTTCAGAACCTGCTCAACCAGCGACTGCTGTTTGGCCAGTTCTTCGCCCGCAGACCCCATGACTTCGACTAATGGGCCAACCAGCTTATAGAAGAACGTGTCTTTCGCACCCAGCATGTTGCCGTGGCGAATGGCACGACGAATGATACGGCGCAGAACGTAGCCACGGTTTTCGTTAGAAGGGGTTACGCCATCGGCAATCAGGAACGCACATGAACGGATGTGGTCCGCAATAACGCGCAGGGATTTGTTCGACAGATCGGTCGCGCCGGTCACTTCAGCAACGGACTGAATCAGCTTTTTGAACAGGTCGATATCGTAGTTGGAGTTAACGTGCTGCAGAACAGCCGCAATACGCTCCAGACCCATACCGGTATCGACAGAAGGTTTTGGTAGCGGCAGCATGGTGCCGTCGATCTGACGGTTGAACTGCATGAACACGATGTTCCAGATCTCAATGTACCGATCGCCATCTTCTTCAGGGCTTCCCGGAGGCCCGCCCCAGATGTGATCGCCGTGATCGTAGAAAATTTCGGTACACGGACCGCAAGGGCCGGTGTCACCCATCTGCCAGAAGTTATCGGATGCGAAGGCTGCGCCTTTGTTATCGCCAATGCGAATAATACGCTCGCGCGGCACACCGACTTCTTTTTCCCAGATTTCATAGGCTTCGTCATCGGTTTCGTAGACGGTCACCCACAGACGCTCTTTCGGCAGAGCAAACCAGTTTTCGCCGGTCAGCAGTTCCCAGGCAAAGTTAATCGCATCGTGTTTGAAATAGTCGCCAAAGCTGAAGTTACCCAGCATCTCGAAGAACGTATGGTGACGCGCGGTGTAACCGACGTTTTCCAGATCGTTGTGCTTGCCGCCTGCACGGACGCAACGCTGAGACGTTGTGGCGCGGGAATAGTTACGTTTGTCGAGACCCAGGAAGACATCCTTGAACTGGTTCATCCCGGCATTGGTAAACAGCAAAGTCGGATCGTTGTTCGGGACCAGGGAGCTGCTCGCTACAACCTGGTGGCCTTTACTATGGAAAAAATCGAGAAACGCCTGACGGATCTCAGCGGTGCTCTTGCTCATAATTATCCTGGAATCAAGCTAACGAAGAGTTGTAAAGCTGCCATGACGGCCGTAACGCAAACGGCTCAGGCCAGCTTACCTGGAAAAAAGTGGGAATAAGATAAGTTTTCTGGCGAGGGAAGTAAAATCCAGTGTGGCCCTAATCAGCAAAATTTCGCCAGATCTCCTGAATGTCTTCCATAAAGAAGCCACGATAGAGAAGAAAACGCTGCACTTTCGCCTTCATCTGCCACTCTGTTGGCAGCGGCGAGCCAAACTTGCGTTCGGCCAGTTCCCGCGCCAGCGGCTGCCAGTCAATTTCACAGGCCATCATCGCCGACTCACCAATAGCCCGGTCTATGCCCTTTTGCTTAAGTTCCTGACGAATACGCTGCGGTCCGTACCCTTTCCGGCTGCGGCTGGCAATAAAACGTGACGCAAACTGCACGTCATCCAGCCAGCGGTGTTCGTAACACCAGGCAATAACCTTATCAATGTCTTCCTGAGTGACCTCAGGTTCGTCCTCTTTAGCAAATTTTGCCGCAAAGGCAGAAGGCGTTGCCAGCTTACGGCGAAGTTCGTGTTCGCTGTGGTCACGCATGGCAAGAATACGGGTCGCCTTATCTAAAAGGCGGGCAAAAGGGCTACGGCGGGGAGAAGCGGTGTTGTCGGGCATAGAGTCGTGTGACAAAGATCGATATAAGAGGGAGATAAAGCACAAAGGGCCGCGTTAGCAGCCCTTTGTCTTATTTTAGAAGTCTTCGTTGGTTTCGACCGCGTCTTCGTCGTGGTCATCTACCGTGAAGTCCGGCGTGCTGTCCTGGTTATTCAGCAGCATTTCGCGCAGTTTCTTCTCAATCTCTTCCGCCATCGGCTTGTTCTCTTTCAGGAAGTTGCTGGCGTTTGCCTTGCCCTGACCGATTTTTTCACCGTTGTAGCTGTACCATGCACCCGCTTTTTCAATCAGCTTGTGCTTCACGCCCAGGTCAACCAGCTCACCGTAGAAGTTGATACCTTCGCCGTAGAGGATCTGGAACTCAGCCTGCTTAAATGGCGCGGCAATTTTGTTTTTCACTACCTTCACGCGGGTTTCGCTACCGACGACGTTTTCGCCATCCTTCACGGCACCGATACGGCGAATATCGAGACGGACAGACGCGTAGAATTTCAGCGCATTACCACCGGTCGTGGTTTCCGGGTTACCGAACATCACGCCAATTTTCATACGGATCTGGTTGATGAAGATCAGCAGCGTGTTGGACTGCTTCAGGTTACCCGCCAGTTTACGCATTGCCTGGCTCATCATACGTGCCGCAAGGCCCATGTGAGAGTCGCCGATTTCACCTTCGATTTCCGCTTTCGGCGTCAGTGCCGCAACGGAGTCAACGATGATGACGTCAACAGCACCTGAACGTGCCAGTGCGTCACAGATTTCCAGCGCTTGCTCACCGGTATCAGGCTGGGAACACAGCAGGTTGTCGATATCAACGCCCAGCTTTTTGGCATAGACCGGGTCCAGCGCGTGCTCGGCATCGATGAACGCACAGGTTTTACCGCCGCGCTGCGCGGCCGCAATAACCTGCAGGGTCAGCGTTGTTTTACCGGAAGATTCAGGCCCGTAAATTTCTACGATACGGCCCATTGGCAGGCCGCCTGCACCCAGCGCGATATCCAGAGAAAGTGAACCGGTAGAGATCGTTTCCACATCCATGGAGCGGTCTTCACCCAAGCGCATGATGGAGCCTTTACCAAATTGCTTTTCAATCTGGCCCAGTGCTGCCGCTAACGCCTTCTGTTTGTTTTCGTCGATAGCCATTTCTACTCCTGTCATGCTGAGTGATGCGATGATTCGCAACCCCGCGTTCTCAATACTGTTTCGTTGAGGCAATTATACTGTACAGTCATACAGTATCAAGTTTATTTTTTAGAAAATCGTCCCACAGGCTCTGCAAGGCGAATTCCGTGGCCTGGCGGCGGACGGCATCGCGGTCGCCGTCAAAGCACTGCACTTTTGCCAGCGCTCTGCCATGCTTGTCCGCAAAACCAAACCACACCGTACCGACCGGTTTTTCAGGCGTGCCACCATCCGGCCCGGCGATACCGCTGACAGAAACAGCATAATCCGCTTTAGCGGCGGCAAGCGCTCCCTGAGCCATCTCAAGCACCACGCCTTTACTGACGGCGCCATAGGCTTCCAGCGTGGTTTCGTTCACGCCAATTAGCTGATGTTTTGCTTCATTGCTGTAGGTCACAAAACCCCGCTCAAACCAGGCTGAGCTGCCGGCAACGTCGGTAATCACTTTCGCGATCCAGCCGCCGGTACAGGATTCTGCAGTAGTCACGGTGGCCCCAAGCTGCCCAAGGCCATTCCCTACCCGCTGGCTTAGCTTAAACAATGCGCTGTCTGTCATGCTGGCTCCGATTGTAGACATATCATTAGCCAACACGATAGCACTTTACGGGCGTTGCAGGGGATTACATCGGGATACTCGGGAAGGGTTCCAGAAATGGAACGGCCAGCAAAAGCTGGCCGGGAGAAAAACTACTTCATGCTGTTGGCGATGGTGTTCACGTTATGTTTAAACGCCTTTTCGTAGGTGCTTGCTGGGCCGCCAGGGCCTGAAAGCGCCTCTGGATAAAGCTCACCGCCAGGCTTAGCGCCGGTCGCGCTGGCAATTTGCTTCACCAGGCGCGGATCGGTCTGATTCTCAATGAAATAGGTGGAAATATGTTCTTCTTTGAGCTGTTTAATCAGAGAAGCCACGTCGCTGGCGCTGGCCTGGGCTTCAGTGGAAAAGCCGACTGGCGCCAGGAACGTGACGCCGTAAGCCTCACCAAAGTAACCAAACGCGTCGTGGCTGGTCAGAACCTTGCGTTTTGCCTGCGGCACATCCGCAAAGCGCTTTTTCGCCCAGCCGTCTAGCTGCTTCAGGCGCGCTGCATAGCTATCACCGCTTTTACGGATCGCCGCAGCGTCCTGTGGGTCGGCAGCAATCAGCGCCGCAGAGATATTCTCCGCGTAGATTGCCCCGTTTGCCGCGCTGTTCCACGCATGTGGGTCAGTGATCGATTTACCGTCTTCTTCCATACTGCGGGTGTTAATCCCCTGGGAAGCCACGATAACTTTGCCTTTGTAACCCGACGCCGTCACCAGGCGATCCATCCACCCTTCCATGCCGAGCCCGCTCACAATCACCACATCCGCATTACGCAGCGCGACGCTGTCTTTCGGCGAGGGTTCAAAGCTATGCGGGTCACCATCCGGCCCCACCAGGCTGGTGACTTTGACGTGGTCGCCGCCAACCTGTTTAGCCATATCAGCCAGCACGGTGAAACTTGCCACTACATTCAGCGTTTTCGCTGCAGCCATCTGGCTGGAGAGCGCCAGAGCCAGCGCAATACCAATCCCTAAACGTTTCATTTAACCCCCTTTATGATTGCCAATTTCCTACGCAGCAGGCTCCCTGCAAGCACGCTGCGCGGTCCGAAAAGTATTGAGATAAAGAATGCGACGCTCGCGGTAAGCACAATGGCAGGCCCGGCCGGTAAAGAGGCATAGAAAGACCACACCAGCCCTAACCAGGCGCAAATCAGGCCACACACCACGGCAAGAGCGATCGAACCCGGCAATGTCTTAGCCCAGCAGCGCGCGGCAATGGCGGGCAGCATCATCAGGCCAACGGACATTAATGTGCCGAGGATCTGGAAACCGGCGACCAGGTTAAGCACCAGCAACGCTAAAAACGTGCCGTGAATAAGCGACGGCAGCAGCCGGTTGTTCACCTGTAAAAAACTGCGGTCAAACGACTCCAGCACCAGACCACGGTAAAGCAGCGCCAGCGCAACCAGCGTCACGCTTGCAATGAGACCTACAAACTTAATAGCTTCACCATCCACGGCGAGAATCGAGCCAAACAGCAGGTGCAGAAGGTCAACGCTTGAACCGCGCAACGATATCAGCGTCACGCCGAGCGCCAGAGAACCAAGGTAGAATCCAGCAAAGCTGGCATCTTCTTTTAACGGCGTCCGGGCGCTAACCCAGCCGGAAAGTAAAGCCACCAGCACGCCAGCGACAAACCCACCAATGCCCATCGCCACCAGCGACATACCGGCAACCAGATAGCCCACGGCAACGCCGGGCAAAATAGCATGCGAAAGCGCATCCCCCACCAGGCTCATGCGGCGCAGAAGGAGAAAAATGCCAAGCGGAACGGTACTCAGGGAAAGCGACAGGCAGGCCACCAGCGCGCGACGCATAAAGCCGTAAGCCACAAACGGCTCAATAAAAAGGTGATAAATCATGCAGTTTGTACCAGACGTGGGCGAAAGGAAGCATATTGCGCTAAGGCTTCGTCGGCGCTGCCCCACTGGTAACCCTCCGGGGTGAGCAGCAAGACTTCAGGAAAATGGCGACGTACCAGCTCGTTGTTATGCAGCACGCTAATAAGCGTCTTGCCATCCAGATGCATCTGGCACATCAGTTCCATTAAAAATTCGCTGGTTTGTGCATCCACGCCGGTGAACGGTTCATCAAGCAGCACCAGCGGCGCGTCCTGAACCAGCAGGCGGGCAAACAGCATACGTTGAAACTGTCCCCCTGAGAGCACATCAATAGGCCGCAGGTAATGCTCACTTAATCCCACGCGTTCAATCGCTTCCATCACGCGTTCACGGTGCTGGCGACGAAGGCCGGAAAACAGCCCGCGTCCCGGCCAGCTCCCCATACAAACCACGTCATAAACCGTGGCAGGAAATTGCCGATCCATTTCCCCTAACTGCGGCAGCCAGGCAATGCGTGGGCGCATATTGTCCTGAAACTTTACGCTGCCGGAAATGGGAGGCAGTAGCCCGGCCAGGGTTTTTAACAGCGTCGATTTACCGCAACCGTTGGCCCCGATCACCGCCGTCATGCTGCCACGCCGGAACTGGCCGCTGAGCGCCGACACCACAACGTTGCCGTAATAGCCCAACTCGAGATTCTGCAATTCGATCATGGCAGGATAACCGCCCAATGAATGGCGCCCCAAAGTATGAGGATCAGCGCTGCTACAAGGGCCGCGCGAAGCAGCCCGGAAAGGCTGAATAAGGAAGAGGGAGCAACAGCGGACATACCGGCACCAATATTGTTTCGTTATAACATAACATAATCTACTCAACTGACCTTGTAAATTTCTGTTTTACACTTCGGCATAAACGAACCCTCAATCAAGCACACATACCCCTTCGATCAATCAGAACGTCATTTTTTCACCTCTTTCACCATTCAATTATCTTTCAAACTGACAGATTTATATTTCACAATGAGATCCAAATAACATATTTACGCATTTCAAAATGATTAATATGAGTCACCACCGGAAACAACGGTGAGCAGATAACCCTACAGGAGACAGAAATGATCGACATGATTACCCACGGGGCGGAGTGGTTTATTGGCCTGTTTCAGAAAGGCGGAGAGGTCTTTACCGGTATGGTGACCGGCATTCTCCCTCTGCTGATAAGCCTGCTGGTGATAATGAACGCGCTGATTAACTTTATCGGCCAGCACCGCATTGAACGCATGGCGCAGCGCTGTGCAGGCAACCCCGTATCGCGCTACCTCTTGCTGCCCTGCCTCGGCACCTTTGTGTTTTGCAACCCGATGACGCTAAGTCTGGGGCGCTTTATGCCTGAGAAGTACAAACCGAGCTATTACGCCGCTGCATCATATAGCTGCCATTCGATGAACGGTTTGTTTCCCCACATCAACCCTGGCGAACTGTTTGTTTATCTGGGCATTGCCAGCGGGTTAACGACGCTGGGCCTGCCGCTGGCCCCTCTGGCAGTGAGTTATTTGCTGGTTGGGCTGGTCACCAACTTCTTCCGCGGCTGGATAACCGATCTCACCACCTCGATTTTCGAGAAAAAAATGGGCATTGAGCTGGAACGCCAGGTTCGCCTCTAAGGAAAAATCATGACTCAAAGCATTCGTATTGAAAAAGGCCAGGGTGGATGGGGCGGGCCGCTGATCGTCCCGGTCGATCCGAGCAAAAAGATCGTTTACATCACGGCGGGCACACGCCCGGCAATCGTCGACAAGTTAAGCGAAATGACAGGCTGCCAGGCGGTAGACGGTTTTAAAGACGGCGAACCGCCGGAGGCAGAAATTGCGCTGGCAATCATAGACTGCGGCGGTACGCTGCGCTGCGGGCTCTACCCCAAACGCCGCATCCCAACCATCAATATCCACGCCACTGGCAAATCCGGTCCCCTGGCGCAGTACATTGTTGAAGATATTTACGTCTCAGGCGTCCGGGAAGAAAACATTAGCTGGGCCAGCGGCGAACCGCAGGTCGAGCGCAAACAGGCGCCAGCGCGGGACTACGACGCCAGCAAAAAAATCACCGAACAAAGCGACGGCCTGCTGGCTAAAGTCGGTATGGGAATGGGCTCAGCCGTAGCCGTGCTGTTTCAGGCAGGACGCGACACTATCGACACGGTTCTGAAAACAATTCTGCCTTTTATGGCCTTCGTGTCGGCGCTGATTGGCATCATCATGGCGTCAGGGCTGGGCGACTGGATTGCCCACGGCCTGGCCCCACTAGCCAACAACCCTATAGGCCTGATTACGCTCGCGCTGATTTGTTCTTTCCCCCTGCTCTCACCTTTCCTTGGCCCAGGGGCGGTGATTGCGCAGGTCATCGGGGTGCTGATTGGGGTGCAGATTGGCCTCGGACATATCCCTCCTCACCTGGCGCTGCCCGCGCTGTTTGCCATTAACGCCCAGGCCGCCTGCGATTTTATTCCTGTTGGTCTGTCTCTGGCAGAAGCCCGGCAGGAAACGGTACGCGTCGGCGTGCCTTCTGTTCTGGTCGGTCGCTTTTTAACGGGCGCTCCCACCGTGTTAATCGCCTGGCTGGTGTCCGGCTTCATCTACCAATAAAGGAAAACCCCATGCAGATCATTTACCAGACCACCATCGTCCAGATTGGAGAGTGCGCGCGCGAGGCGCTGGCAGACAACATGCTTATTACCTTTCGGGAGGGTGCCCCGGCGGATATTCAGGATTACTGCTTTATCCACTGCCACGGTGAGCTGACCGGCCAGCTAAAGCCAGGTATCCACTTTGAACTCAATGGCCAGCATTACGCCGTCACCGCCGTCGGCGACGTGGCCCAGCAAAACTTGCAGGAGCTCGGGCACATCACCCTGCGCTTCGACGGTGAAGCACGGGCGGAATACCCTGGCACCGTACACGTCAATGGCCCGCTGCCTCAGTGCATTGAACCCGGCTGCCAACTGAAGTTTGTTGCATAAACATTGTCATTTAATCAAAGGAGTAAAACATGAATCAGGTTGCCGTTGTCATCGGTGGAGGGCAAACGCTCGGGGCGTTTCTCTGCCATGGGCTGGCCCAGGAAGGCTACAAAGTTGCCGTGGTGGATATTCAAAGTGAGAAAGCGGCCCGCGTCGCGCAGGAAATTAACGACCAGTACGGGCCGGGTTGTGCCTGGGGATTTGGCTCGGACGCCACCAGCGAGCAAAGCGTTACCGCGCTGGCTCGCGGCGTAGACGAGATTTTCGGCCAGGTCGATCTGCTGGTTTACAGCGCGGGCATCGCCAAAGCGGCGTTTATTGGTGATTTCGCTCTGGGGGATTTTGACCGCTCGCTGCAGGTAAACCTGGTGGGCTACTTCCTGTGCGCCAGGGAGTTCTCCCGCCTGATGATCCGCGACGGGATTAAAGGCCGCATCATCCAGATTAATTCTAAGTCTGGCAAGGTCGGCAGCAAGCACAACTCCGGCTACAGCGCGGCGAAATTTGGTGGCGTGGGGCTGACGCAATCTCTTGCCCTGGATCTGGCGGAATACGGCATCACGGTGCATGCGCTAATGTTGGGCAATCTGCTTAAATCCCCGATGTTCCAGTCTCTGCTGCCGCAGTACGCGGAAAAACTCGGCATTCCTGCGGACGAAGTAGAGCAATACTACATCGACAAAGTCCCCTTAAAACGCGGCTGCGATTACCAGGACGTGCTTAACACGCTCCTGTTTTACGCCAGCGATAAAGCCTCTTACTGTACCGGACAGTCGATCAACGTCACCGGCGGGCAGGTTATGTTTTAACTATCAGGTCATCGGTTGCCTCTGGCCCTCAGCCAGAGGCTGCCTAAAGGAGGATGCATGATGAATGCACTGATCGCCCTGGCGGCGATCGCCTGGCTCAGTCAGCTACTGCTCGGCGGCTGGCAAATTCGCCGTTTTAATCGTGCCTTTGACAGGCTCTGCCAGCAGGGTGCCGTTGGCGTAGGCCGCTCATCCGGGCGTTTTAGGCCCAGAGTGGTCATTGCCCTAGCCTTTGATGAGCGGCAAAACGTCCGCGACAGCCTGATAATGAAAGGCCTGACGGTTTTTGCCCTTCCACAGCCTGTACTGCAGTTACACGGCATGAATCGGCAGGAATTGCAGCCCGATGTGATCTTTCCCCATGATCGCGATTGTCAGAATGCTCTATCATTAGCGCTTAAACTGAAACAGGGTTAATTTCGTTTCGAATGCTTATTGCTTGCGAAATTACCGAACCGAAATTTATTGCAAGGTAATAAGAGCCTATGAAACCACGTCAGCGACAGGCGGCGATCCTGGAACATCTGCAAAAGCAGGGAAAATGCTCGGTGGAAGATCTCGCCCAGCATTTTCAAACCACCGGCACCACGATCCGTAAAGATTTGGTGCTGCTTGAAACGGCTGGCACCGTGATTCGCACCTATGGCGGCGTAGTGCTCAGTAAAGACGAACCCGATCCGCCTATTGACCACAAAACGCTGATCAATACTCTGCAAAAACAGCAAATTGCCGAGGCGGCGGTCAAGTACATCCACGATGGCGATTCCATCATTCTGGATGCGGGCAGCACCGTTTTGCAGCTGGTCCCACTGCTCCAGCACTTCAATAACATTACGGTGATGACCAACAGCCTGCATATCGTCAACGCGCTGTCTGAACTGGACAACGAACAAACCATCCTGATGCCCGGCGGCACCTTCCGTAAGAAATCAGCCTCGTTTCATGGCCAACTGGCGGAAAACGCCTTCGAACACTTCAGCTTTGACAGGCTTTTCATGGGCACCGATGGCATCGATCTCACCGCCGGGGTCACAACCTACAACGAGGTTTATACCGTCAGCAAAGCGATGTGCAACGCAGCTCGCGAAGTGATCCTGATGGCCGACTCCTCAAAGTTTGGCCGCAAAAGCCCGAATATTGTCTGCGGGCTGGAGAGAGTCGATACCATCATCACCGACGGCGGCATTAGCCACGAATTCCTCACCGCGCTGCGTGAAAAAGGCGTGAAAGTGATTGTTACCGGAGAAGAAGATGAATCAGCGAATGATTGACGCCGCACGAGAAACGCTGCTGCTGGAATTACAGGAAGCGAGCCGCCTGCCGGACAGACTTGGCGAAGATTTTGTTGCCGCCGCCAACGCCGTGCTTACCTGCCAGGGAAAAGTGATTGTTTCCGGTATGGGCAAGTCAGGGCATATCGGGAAGAAAATCGCCGCCACCTTTGCCAGCACCGGCACGCCCGCCTTCTTCGTTCACCCCGCCGAAGCGTTACACGGCGATTTGGGAATGATCGAAAGCCGCGACATCCTGCTGTTTATCTCCTATTCCGGCCATGCGAAAGAGCTGGATTTAATTATTCCTCGCCTGCAGGAAAAGGCCGTTAAGCTGATTGCCATTACCGGCAAAGCTGAGTCGCCGCTGGCGAAAGCGGCCTTTGCCACGCTGGATATTTCGGTAGAGCGTGAAGCCTGCCCGATGCGCCTTGCGCCAACATCCAGCGCGGTAAATACGTTAATGATGGGGGACGCACTGGCCATGGCCGTCATGCAAGAGCGTGGCTTTAACGAAGAGGATTTTGCACGTTCACACCCTGCCGGTGCGTTAGGCGCACGTTTGTTAAACCGGGTTCATCACCTGATGCGCACCGACGAACAGCTTCCGCAGGTGGCGGACAGCGCCTCCGTCATGGATGCCATGCTGGAGCTAAGTCGCACAGGGCTGGGGCTGGTTGCCGTCTGTGACAAAGCACAGCAAGTTATCGGCGTCTTTACCGATGGCGACCTGCGTCGCTGGCTGGTGGGCGGTGGTAAGCTGGAAGCCGGGATCAAAGATGCCATGACGAAGAATGGCACGGTGCTGAATGCCGAAACCCGGGCGATTGATGCCAAAGAGATGCTGATGAAAAAACGCATTAGCGCGGCGCCGGTCGTGGATGAAAACGGCGGGCTGCTCGGGGCAATTAACCTGCATGATTTTCACCAGGCAGGTATTTGAGAACCGCTTTTATCGCCCCCAAAGGGGGGCGATATGACGTATTACTGAACGCGAGCCAGCGCCACGGCCTGCCCTAATTGCCACACTGCCATCGCATAATGGGTGCTGTGGTTGTAGCGGGTAATGGCGTAGAAGTTTGGCAGCCCGTACCAATACTGATAACGGTCGCCCATATCCAGGCGCAGCAGGCTCACTTCCTGATGGTTGCCCAAAGAGCCCTGCGGACTCAGGCCGGACTGGCCCAGCGCCGCCACAGAGTATTTGGTGTTAAAGCCGTTAGCCAGCCCAGGAACCTGGCCATTGGCCGGCACGGCAACCATATCGCCCTTCTCCCAGCCGTGCGCTTTGAAATAGTTCGCCACGCTGCCGATTGCATCTTCCGGATCCCACAGGTTCACGTGGCCGTCGCCGTTGAAGTCCACCGCATACTCTTTAAATGAAGAAGGCATGAACTGCCCATAACCCATTGCTCCGGCGAAGGAACCTTTCAGCGCCAGCGGATCGTCACCTTCGTTACGTGCCATCAGCAAGAAGGTTTCCAGCTCGCCAGCAAAGTATTGCGCGCGGCGCGGGTAGGCAAAGGCGAGCGTCGCGAGAGCATCCACAATGCGAGTTTTCCCCATCACGCGGCCCCAGCGGGTTTCAACCCCAATGATCCCGACGATGATTTCCTGTGGTACACCGTAAACCTGGTACGCGCGGTTCAGGGCAGATTCATACTGGTTCCAGAACTTAACGCCGTTTTGTACGTTATCCGGCGTGATGAATTTAGCGCGATAGCGTAACCACGCCCCGTTTGGCCCGGCAGGCGGCGCGGTCGTCGGTGCCTGTTGATCCATCAGGCGCAGCACGTAATCCAGACGTTTGGCCTGGGACAACACTTCATGCAGTTGGCGACGGTCAAAACCATGCTCATTCACCATTTTGTCGATGAACTTCTCTGCTTCCGGGTTGTAAGCAAAATCACCGGTTTGCATAAAGACATCGTGTTGCGGCTGGAGCAGGAAACCGCCAGACGGCGTACCGCTGGTTTGCTGCTGCTCGGCGGTTTTCGGCTTACTGCTACAGGCGGAGAGTAAAACCAGCATAGGAAGAAGTGCTGCGGCTGAATAACGCATCTGATGGGCTGTCCCTGTGAATGTTCGCGAAAGTTTCGCAATAATGGTAATCCATAATCACTCATCTGAGTATGCCTCTCGCGCCCTTCTGCCGTTAAAATAGCACCGGCAACCCCAGCGCACGTTTTACTTCATCCGCCGTTTGCTGAGTCAGCGCTCGCGCTTTTTCACTCCCGGCTTTCAGCACCTCAAGCAAGTAAGGCTTATCTTCGATAAAGCGATTTCGCCGCTCTCTGATCGGCGCCAGCAGATTTTGCAGGCAGGTTTCCAGCTCATTTTTACACTGACGATCCCCCAGCCCGCCGCGCTGGTAGTGCTCTTTCATCGCCTCGACTTTCTCTTTGTCTTCATAGAAAGCATCCAGATAAGTAAACACCACATTGCCTTCAATTTTTCCCGGATCGTTCACGCGCAGATGATCCGGGTCGGTAAACATGGCGCTCACGGCCTGATGAATCTGCTGTTCGCTGGCTGAAAGGGTGAGCGTATTGCCCAGGGATTTTGACATTTTAGCGTTACCGTCAATGCCCGGCAGACGGCTAACCGGGCTGAGCAACGCTTTGCAGGGGGTTAATATCGGCGTCGGCGTCAGGCTATTCATCTTGTGCACAATCTCATTGGCCTGCTCGATCATCGGCAGCTGGTCGTCCCCCACCGGGACCAGGCTAGCTTTAAACGCGGTGATATCTGCGGCCTGGCTTACCGGGTAGACCAGAAAACCGGAAGGCAGAGAGCGGGCAAAACCTTTCTGGGCAATTTCGCTTTTTACCGTCGGGTTTCTTTCCAGGCGGGCAACGGTCACGATGTTCATATACAGCATGGTGAGCTCGGCCAGCGCTGGCAGAGAGGATTGCAGGCAGATTGTGGTTTTCTGGGGATCAATGCCAACCGCCAGGTAGTCCGCCATCACCTGCAGAATGTTTTCGGCGACTTTCTCCGGGCGGCTGCCGTTGTCAGTTAACCCCTGGAGGTCGGCCACCAAAATGTACTGCTGATGCTCATCCTGAAGCTGGACGCGCTTACGCAGTGAACCGACGTAATGCCCAAGGTGAAGCTGGCCGGTTGGACGGTCACCGGTAAGGATGGTTTGCTGCAAAGTGTGTGAACTGCTCATAAGGGCCTCCTGAGGCTGATAAATCTTGCCGGAGGGCGAACAGTTAAAATGAAATAGCCGCCTTCCGGCGGCTATTAGAAAAGGGTGAACGAATTCCTGCCGCCTCTAAAGAGACAGCCACCAGCGGCTAACCATAAGCAGGGTGTGATTTCTGTTCATTCGGTTACCCTACCACATTTCACGGCGGTTTCCGTAGCGGGATTTAAAAGTTTATAATTTCCCCATCGCTCGCAAGATGCCCTCGCGACGAACAGATAAAAAGGAAAGTTGGGAATCTATGGTTGTTATGAATGATCCTTCGCCAGGCGTCCTGTCGGTTTTTGATTTTGACGGCACGCTGACCCATAGCGATAGCTTTGTCCCGTTCCTGCGGTTTGCCTTTGGGCGCAAAACCTTCGCGCGCAAGATGATGCGTATGGTCATTCCGACGCTCAAATGCCTGCGCCGAAAACTGACCCGCGATGAATTAAAAGAAATACTGATTTCAACCTTCTTAACCGGCGTGAATGAGCAGTGGGTTAAGGAGAAAGCCGAAGTGTATTGCGCGAAAAACTTCGAAAAAATGATGCGCCCGCGTGGGCTGATGGCAGTTGCCGCCGAGCTGCGTTCTGGCGCTGAAGTGACGCTGTGCTCCGCATCACCAGCCATCGTGCTGCTGCCGTTCGCGGAACGTCTGGGCGTGAAACTCATCGGGACTCAGCTTGAAGTGGTGGACGGCGTGTTAACCGGCCGCATTAACGGCCATAACTGCCGCTGCGATCAAAAAATTCAGCGCCTGGAACAGGTTTATGGCCCACTCAACCAGCTGCATTTGCGCGCCTGGGGGGATTCAAGAGGGGATTATGAACTGCTGACCGCAGCCAGGGATTACCACTGGCGCCACTTCCACCGTGCCAAATCTCGTCGTCGCTCACCTATCGAAAGATTACGCCTCGACAAACATCTCTGAGTCTGGTCATCAGGACGCCCTCACCCGAAGGCGTCCTTCAACATTTTAGTTCTTACTGTCGCTTGATTCCGCTTTTGCCGGGAACATCACGCTGAGGATGATGCCTACGGCCAGCACGCCCAGCACAACGTACAGGCTGGCAGTGGCCGAGATGCTGTAACCGTGATGCCAGATGTGTTCGCTGGCGTTAAGCCCGAGCTTAGCGGCGATAAAGAACAGCAGCACCACCACCGCCTTTTCCAGGTGAACGAGGTACTGTTTTAACGCTTCCAGCACGAAATAGAGTGTACGCAAGCCAAGTATGGCGAACATCATTGCGCTGTAAACGATAAGCGGCTCACGGCTGACGGCAATAATGGCCGGGACAGAATCAAAAGCAAACATCACGTCAGACAGCTCAACCACCGCCACGCAAAGCATCAGCGGCGTAGCATATAGCGTGGCTTTTTTTACTCGCCCAACGGTAATGGTCTGGTTTTCTGGCTTCGCCAGCTCGTGGTCAACCTCAGCCTGGTTAAGCAGGAATTTGCGCCCGGCAAGCTTTGGCCAGAGAGGGAAAAAGCGTTTTACCAGCCGATAAGCCAGATGCTGAGAGTAGTCCTCAACTTCGTCCTCTCCATCGTTGCCTCTGAGCATCATCACCGCCGTCCACGCCACAATCAGCGCAAACACGATTTCAACATAAGGCCCCAGCGACAGCAGCCCGGTGCCGATAGCCACAAAGACGCCTCTGAAAACAATCGCACCGATAACGCCCCAGTAGAGCACGCGGTGCCGGTAGCGATCGGGAATGCCGAACCAGGCAAAAATCGCCATCATCACGAACAGGTTATCGACGGATAGCACCTTCTCAAGCGCATAGCCGGTAACAAACAGGCTGGCGACTTCAGCGCCATGATGAAGATATAAAAAACCGGCAAAAAGCATTGCCACTGCAACCCAGAATATCGACCACAATGCGGCACTTTTCAGCGAGATAGGCTCGTCTTTGCGGTGCATAAAGAGGTCGATAAAAATGGCACCCACCGAAAGCGCAAGAAATACCGCTACCGTTTCGGTCGGGAAGCCAATATGTGTAGATACCATGTTTTATCCTTCAGGAATGACGGAGGCAGCTTCGGGGGATCCGAGTGCCGCCTCACTCCATTCAGGATAAGACCTTCAGGCAAAAATGGTATATTTTTTCTGACATTGGCGAATATAACGGCGCCTGCATTAAATCGCTCGCGCATCCCCCGCGTACTGTGCTACCGCCTGTTGTAACCTCGCCGTCTGGCTGTCATTGGCCGGGCTTATCATCGCGTAGTTATAGCGGCGATCGCTCCAGTACTGCGCCGTCAGGTTATCGGCCTGACGCTCCCCTTTCCCCAGCATAAACATGCCGGAAGGCCGGATGTAATACGCCACGCGTGTGCCCTGAGCGTCCTGATAGACCACCAGCGCCGCCGGCCCCTGCTCGGTCACCATCAAGCGCCCGCCCACCAGCGTAAAACCGTAATTATCGAGGTCTGGTGCCAGCGCCCCGTTAATAAAGTAGCGGCTCATCCAGTTGTTCACCTCCGCGCGATCGCTGGCCACAACGTCCAGCGCTTTCACGCTACCGCTGTTCACCAGACGATAGGCCTGCACGGCATCTTCCATCGGCAGAATTTGCCGCATAACTTCGCTGGCATGCAGCTGCCACCCGGCCACTCCGCCCATGCCGACGGAGAATAGCAGGCTAAAAGCAACGGCTAAACGCCACCGACGGGTGCGCTGAATCTGCTGGCGCGCCCGCTGCACTTCCAGAGCCGGAGCAGAAACCTGAGGCACAAATTCATCCAGAGAAAGGCGTAAGCGCCGGGCATCGGCCTGCCATTTTTTGACCTGTGCTGCCTGCTCAGGATGCTGCTGCAAATAGTGTTCAACCCACTTTTTGCGCTCGTCATCCAGTTGCCCGTCAACCCAGGCATGGAGATCCTGCTCGTCAGGTATGCGCGATTTCATTTTAATCTCCTTAACGCCGGGGTGGATGACGTGCCTTCATCCCATTTTTGCAGCTGTTTTCTGGCTCGGGACAAACGCGACATCACTGTTCCCAACGGGATATCCAGCGACTCAGCCGCTTCTTTATAACTCAACCCTTCCACGCTGATGAGCAGCAGTAACGCACGCTGCTCCACGGGAAGCTGGCTGAACATCGCCAGCATATCGTCGTTGATCAGCATCTCTTCCGTTGACGCGGCCACTGGGTTTTCATCGCCGGTAAACAGCGACAAAATACGCTGGTAACGTCTTTTTCGCCGCTCGCCGTCAATGAATTGCCGGTAGAGAATAGAGAACAGCCAGCTGCGAAGGCTTTCTCTGGCCGCCAGATCCCTCTCGCGGGTAAACGCTTTCTCAAGGCAGGACTGCACCAGATCCTCTGCGCCGTGAGGATTGCGCGTGAGCCATAGGGCGAAACGCTGCAGATGCGGCAGCATTTCCCGTATTTCCTGTTCGCTCAGTTTTGACATGATTTACTCCACTGCGCGAGGTTAGCCCCGGCCTTTGTAGCCCGTCATGCTGCTGAACACGCCATCGCGCAATAACAGCGCATGGAATAAAGCAGCAGTTAGATGCAACACCACGGTGACGAATAACAGCAGCGCAAGCCAGGTATGCAAAGGCCGAAGCACGGCATAAAGCTCAATATTTTTTGCCACCAGTGCCGGTAGAGTGATGCCAGCCCCCAGCGTCACGGGGTAGCCCGCAGCAGAGAGCATCGCCCAGCCTACCAGCGGCTGAGCCACCATCAGAAGATAGAGCAGCCAGTGGGATAAATGCGCCAGCGCCACCTGAAAACCCGGCAGATTCGCCGGGAGCGACGGTGTTTTATAACGAAGGCGGAGATAAACCCTCAGCATAACCAGCAGCAGAATGGCGACGCCAAGCGGTTTATGCAACGAGTATAAAAAAGCATGCGCTGCCGACACCGTGGACACCATCCCCACGCCGATAAACAGCATCGCCACGATCAACAGCGCCATCGCCCAGTGAACGACGCGCAGCAGAGGGTGAAAAAAAGTTACTTTGCTCATAAACCAGCCCCTTTATTTACCTGAGCTTCTTCGTGCGTGCGGCGATTGAAGGATGACGAATAAGCCGCAGAGCGTGCGCTAAGCAGCGGATCGTCTGAGCCAGAAATGCCTTCCGGCAGGATCAGAGGATCGTAGTTGATGTCCCGACAGCTGCCTTCGGCCTGATCTTGTGCGGACGTCAGCACCAGCGTCCCGGCATTAATCTTTTGGTGGCTGTCGGGCCAGGCTTTTGTCGCATCATTAGTCGCGTCACCCTTATCAGCCACGCTGATAATCAAATCCCATTTTAGCGGCCCCTGCTGCAGGCGCTGCTTGATGTCCTGCTGCAGGAACAAAGGATTCGCTTTGTCTTGCGCGGTCACCGGCACACCGGGCGTTTGCGCCTGCATGCTCCAGCGCACGCCGTGAACGTCCCCTGCTTTGTTGGTAAATAAGAAGGCGTTCAGGCTGTTGTAGCTGTCGCTGGCCCAGCTCGACGTCGGCACATAGCTCTTCACCCAGGCAAAAAACGGCTTTGCCTCCGGGTGAGCGCTGATAAATGCTTTCATTTTGGCTGGATCAGGTTTGCCCGTTTTAGGATCGGGCATACCCGCCATTTGCTGATCGTAGAAGCCCTGAGGCGTAGCAACGCTAAAGAACGGCAGCGCGTTCATCCCCGTGCGCCACTCCTGGCCATCACGGGTGATAAACTGCAGCGCCATACTGCGTACGGGCACCGCACCATCAGGCGCATTGGGGTTACCGCCGGCAATCGCCAGGCGGCCAATGACTGGCGTATTGCCCGGCAGAAACACCGTAGCTTTTGACAAAGCACTGGCGCTACCGTTGGAGTCAAAATACCCCACCACGCAGACTCCTTTGGCATGATTGCGACGATAACCGGGGTGCTCTCCTCCCGTTTTTTCCAGCGCATTAACCAGCTTGTCGGGGGATAAACGCCCCGGCGTCAGGGCTCCCCACGCCCAGGCAAACAGTAGGCAAAGGGTTAACGGAATGGCGACTATCACGGCGCCACGCAGTAAAAATTGCTGCGGGTAGCGCAAATTTTTAAACATCGCGCAGAAAGACGGACGGGGTTCTCGCATAGGTTCGGCTCACAATAATGAAACGGCATTTGGTTTTGGAGCACATAGGACGAACGAAATGACCATTTATTCCCAGGTCTTAAAATTTTTTTCCACCGTATTCCACCATCAAAAGCAGGGGAATGGCTGTTATTAATTTATATATCTCGGGAATTCGAACGTTAAAAACACTGATTCAGCCTTTTTCATTAATAGGTAAAAAAGTTAAATATTAAAAAAATAATAAACTTTTGTTAGCAGACGTAACGAGTGTACAGTGGGGATTATTACAAATCATCGGCATCAAGTTTAAAGCATAAAAACAAAGTGAAACCGCAAATGAAAAACAAAAATAATTTAGCTTATGTAGAACAAAAATAAACACCATTGTTATTTATGGAATAAAGCATTCCGCCACCGTCAACGCTGCAAGCATCGGTGCAAAGTTGCCCTATTGACAACTTTTTGCCTGCAGATTAATTTCCTTTCCACCCTGTAAGCCTGCAAGACAACTTACTCTCCTGTATCCACTGCAGGAAAATACTCCGACAACACCATTAACATCACGCTCAATATTAATTAAAAGAGAGTTATTATGTTTAAAAACCTTTCTATCGGCTCGCGAATAAGCGGCAGCTTTATCATTATTTTATTAACGCTGGTTGTGCTGACGCTGGTGGCAATTATGCAGGTGAATAAAATAAACAACGCGCTGATTGCCATCAACGATGTCAATAACGTTAAACAGCGCTACGCCGTTAATTTTCGAGGCAGCGTGCATGATCGTTCGATTGCCATACGCGACGTGACGCTGGTGCCAACAGGCGAACTGCAGAGCGTTATAGAACACATCCGCAAGCTCGAGCAGGATTACCAGGCCTCAGTCCAGCCGATGGAAGGCATCTTTGCCCAAGGCAGTGACGTGACAACCGAAGAACGATCTCAGTACGAAAAGATAAAAGAGGCCGAGCAGCAAACGCTCCCGCTGGTGAATGAAATTATCGCTCTGCAGCAAAAAGGCGATGTGGAAGGTGCGCGCCAGGTCATCCTCAATCAGGCTCGCCCAGCTTTTGTTAACTGGCTGGCTACCATTAACGGTTTTATCGACATGGAGACGCAGCTCAACGACGCGCTTGCTAACACAGCACGCGGTATTGCCCGCACATTCCACCTTCTGATGCTCACGCTGGCGCTGGTTGCCGTAGCGCTTGGCCTGTTAATCACCTGGTCAACCACGCGTAAAATCACGCTTTCCCTCGGCGGTGAGCCGGTTGATTTGCTACGGATGACCAACGCCATCGCCGCCGGAGATCTGACGCAAACGCCTGAGCTGCGTAAAAAAGATACCAGCAGTATTCTGGCCTCGCTCAGCCATATGCAAAATGCGCTGCGCCAGCTGGTGCTGGAAGTACGCCAGAACGCTGAAGGTGTGGCGAGCGCCAGCGCAGAAATAGCCAAAGGAAGTAGCTCGCTTTCTGCAAGGACTGAAAACCAGGCTGCGGCGCTGCAGCAAACTTCAGCGGCGATGGACCAGGTGGCGAGCACGGTGCGGAACAATGCGGAAAGCGCGCAATACGCCAGCAAGCTTGCCAGTTCTGCCGCCAGCGAAGTCGCACAGGGGAGTGAAATGGTGCAGGGGATCGTCAGCACCATGGAGGAAATTACTCAGGAGTCCGTGCGTATTGCGGATATCACCTCGGTGATTGAAGGCATTGCTTTCCAGACCAACATTTTGGCGCTGAACGCCGCCGTTGAGGCCGCCAGAGCGGGTGAACAAGGCCGGGGTTTTGCCGTTGTCGCCACGGAAGTTCGAGCCCTTGCCCAACGCTCCTCCAGCGCCGCGAAGGAAATTAAAGGCCTGATTACCGGCTCAGTACAGCGAGTGAATAGCGGTGCGCAGGAGATCGATCAGGCGGCGGAAACCATGAGCAAGATTTTAACCACCGTCAGCCAGGTGAACAGCATCGTCAACGAAATTGCACATAATTCTGCCGAACAGGCGACCGGCGTTAATGAAGTTGCTCAGGCCGTAGCGCAGATGGATAAAAACCTGCAGCAGAACGTCGCGCTGGTTGAGGTGACTTCCTCGACGGCAACCTCTCTCGATACGCAATCCCGCATTCTGCGGGAAACCGTCAGCGTTTTTCAGGTTGCCTCCTGAGAGAAAAAGTGACGGGGAATCGCTATTCCCCGTTTTCTTATTTCGGGAAATTAATCACCAGGTGGCTGTTGTCGTCCTTATCGTTCAGCGAACAGCCCGGGGCTTTACCGCTCGAATCGAAGGACACCACAGGGCCGGGACGCATATCTTTAGGCCCTTGCTCACGGCTATGGTGAAAATGACCGCCGCCGCCCCAAACCAGCGTTTTACGAGCGCCAATGGCACGCTCTTCCTTTTCTGCCGCAGCGTTCCAGGCAATATTGAGCGCCAGCCGTTTGTTCATGTATTTGATGGCTTCCATCGGCGTTTTTGGCGCAGCGCCGGGAATATGGCGGTCAATGCCAGCGACGGAAATCCCGGCTTTGTGGGCTTCATAAAGCGCCCCGGCAACCTTATCCACCCAAGCCTCGCCGTGTTTTGACCAGGCGTTCATGATGAAGTTTTTTGTCGCCTCTTTGCCATGAGCCAGCGCTTCGCGGAACAAGGCGTTATCGCTGTACTTCACAAACTCTACCGCCAGCAGATCCACTCCAGCCTTTTTCAACTCGGGAATGGCATGCCCGACAAATTCAGGGATCGCAAGCTGACCATGCACATCGCCCAGGTAGGCAAGTTTGTTATCACGGAACAGGTTAGCCAGGGCCTGAACAGGATCGTTTACCGGCGGCTTAATTTTAATATCAGGATGGATCCTTCCGCTGGCGTTAAGGGCGGCGGGCTGAACGCGATTTGACTGACCGACTGCAGAAAACATGGTTATCTCCGATGCTGGGATGTTTTCTGGTAAGTGGGTCACTGGAAATTGAGTTCCTGAAAACAGGGTGAAAAAGATGTATCTAAACGCAACATCCGGCAACTCAACTACGCTGCCGGATCGGGTGGGATCTATCTTTTATAGTAATTATTCAGGCTTTTGATGTAGTTCATACAGCCCATCACGCTGGGATCGGTGCTGTTGTATTTATAGTCTTTGATGATGCCTTTGCTGTCCGTAGAGATCTGAATTTTGCAGCTGTAGTTGACCGGCACAAACGTGGTTTGTGTTGTCGTTGCCTCAAACGGTTTACCGTTTACCGTTCCAGAGGTTGTTTGCGGTGAAACATAAGGCTCGGCCCCCGTGCTGTTCGTTACCCACGTATAAACTTTAGTGTCATCAAACGTTTGTTGATTATCGGGGTAACCTAAAATTTTAAATGCAACGGTTTTATCCTGGCCCACAAGACCACGTAACCCCTCGTCAAGCTGTTGAAATGAAACGCATCCCGCCATCACCAACACGCCTGCCAGTACCCACTTTTTCATAGACACCCTGGAATTTAACTGTTTAAACAGAATGAAGGCGAAAAAGTTCGCCAAACCGCGGAATTGCAGCAAGCCGCCGCAAGAACATATCAGAATGGCAACGCGCTGCGAGGCTTTAAGCAATGTCGTTTAACCGCTGTTTTCCTGCCCCTGATACTCCGTTATCATGGGCCATCTGCGGGGCGATTTCCGCGTGCAGTTTACGCCGTATTAGTGAGCAATAATGAGAACCAGAAACATCACTAACCACTTAAAATTCAACGAAATGGATATCATCACTCCATGAGCACTAGCGAAACCTTCGACGCCCACACGCCAATGATGCAGCAGTACCTGCGTCTTAAATCCGAACACCGTGACATCCTGCTGTTTTACCGCATGGGTGACTTCTACGAACTGTTCTATGACGATGCAAAACGCGCTTCTCAGCTGTTGGATATCTCCCTGACCAAGCGCGGGGCTTCTGCAGGCGAACCGATTCCTATGGCGGGCGTGCCTCATCACGCGGTGGAAAACTACCTGGCCAAGCTGGTGAATCTCGGCGAATCCGTGGCTATCTGCGAACAAGTTGGCGACCCGGCAACCACCAAAGGGCCGGTTGAGCGTAAAGTCGTTCGCATCGTCACACCGGGCACCATCAGCGATGAAGCGCTGCTGCAGGAGCGCCAGGATAACCTGCTGGCGGCTATCTGGCAGGACAGCAAAGGTTTTGGCTATGCGACGCTCGACATCAGCTCCGGGCGCTTCCGCCTGACCGAGCCGGAAGACCGCGAAACCATGGCCGCGGAGCTTCAGCGCACCAATCCGGCCGAGCTGCTGTATGCGGAAGACTTCGCCGAGATGAGCCTGATTGATGGCCGCCGTGGTCTGCGCCGCCGCCCGCTTTGGGAGTTCGAGATTGAGACCGCGCGCCAGCAAATGAATTTACAGTTTGGCACTCGAGACCTGACCGGTTTTGGCGTCGAGAACGCCCATCATGCACTTTGCGCTGCCGGCTGTCTGCTACAGTACGTCAAAGATACCCAGCGCACTTCCTTGCCGCATATTCGTTCCGTGACCATGGACCGGCAGCAGGACAGCATCATTATGGATGCTGCCACACGACGTAACCTCGAGATCACCCAGAACCTGTCTGGCGGCGTGGAAAACACTCTGGCCTCGGTGCTGGACTGCACCGTGACGCCAATGGGCAGCCGTATGCTCAAACGCTGGCTGCATATGCCGGTGCGTAGCGTCGATGTGCTCACCAAGCGGCAGCAAACTATTGCGGCCCTGCAGGAGCGCACCACAGACATTCAGCCTACGCTACGCCAGGTCGGCGACCTGGAACGTATTCTTGCCCGCCTGGCGCTGCGCACCGCTCGCCCACGCGATCTGGCACGTATGCGTTATGCCTTCCAGCAGTTGCCCGCCCTGCGTGAAACCTTGTCGGACGTAAGCACCGACTATGTGCAAACCCTGCGCGAGCAGATGGGCGAGTTTGCAGAGCTGCGCGAATTACTCGAGCATGCCGTTATCGAATCGCCGCCGGTGCTGGTGCGTGACGGCGGCGTTATCGCCCCAGGCTATAACGAAGAGTTAGACGAATGGCGAGCCCTGGCCGATGGCGCAACTGACTACCTGGATCGGCTGGAAATCCGTGAGCGTGAACGCCTGGGCCTGGATACGCTGAAGGTCGGGTTTAACGCCGTGCACGGCTACTACATCCAGGTCAGCCGCGGCCAAAGCCATCTGGTGCCGATCAACTATGTTCGCCGCCAGACGCTGAAAAACGCCGAACGCTACATTATTCCTGAGCTGAAAGAGTACGAAGACAAGGTCCTGACCTCTAAAGGCAAAGCGCTGGCGCTGGAGAAACAGCTTTACGATCAGCTGTTTGATTTGCTGCTGCCGCACCTGGAAGCGCTGCAAAAAAGCGCTACCGCGCTGGCAGAGCTGGACGTGCTGGTGAACCTGGCCGAGCGCGCTTATACCCTGAACTACACCTGCCCGACGCTGACCGACAAGCCCGGCATTAAGCTGGTCGGTGGCCGCCATCCGGTGGTGGAACAAGTGCTCAGCGAACCGTTTATCGCTAACCCGCTAAACCTTTCCCCTCAGCGCAGAATGCTGATTATTACTGGCCCGAACATGGGCGGTAAAAGTACCTATATGCGCCAGACCGCTCTAATTGCTCTGCTGGCCTATATCGGCAGTTTTGTGCCGGCGCAGCAGGCAGAAATCGGCCCAGTCGACCGCATCTTTACCCGCGTGGGCGCTGCCGACGACCTGGCTTCCGGCCGCTCAACCTTCATGGTGGAGATGACAGAAACCGCCAACATTCTGCACAACGCCACGGAAAATAGTCTGGTGCTGATGGACGAGATTGGCCGCGGCACGTCGACCTATGATGGCCTGTCGCTGGCCTGGGCCTGTGCCGAAAGCCTGGCCAACCGTATTAAGTCACTGACGTTGTTCGCTACCCACTATTTCGAGCTGACCACGCTGCCGGAGAAAATGGAAGGCGTAGCCAACGTTCATCTGGATGCCGTGGAGCATGGAGATACCATCGCCTTTATGCACAGCGTGCAGGACGGCGCAGCCAGCAAAAGTTACGGTCTGGCCGTAGCCGCGCTGGCGGGTGTGCCAAAAGACGTGATCAAACGTGCGCGCCAGAAGCTACGCGAGCTGGAAAGCATTTCCGGCAATGCGGCCGCAAGCCAGGTGGATGGCACACAAATGTCACTGCTGGTTGCGGCAGAAGAGACATCTCCGGCCGTAGAAGCGTTGGAAAATCTCGATCCGGATTCACTTTCTCCACGCCAGGCGCTGGAGTGGATCTATCGGCTGAAGAGTTTGGTGTAACGGTTACCGAACAGCAGGCATAAAAAAAGCGGTGATTTGCATCACCGCTTTTTTATTTGAAGAGTCGATTATTCGCGGAACAGCGCTTCGAGGTTCAGCCCCTGAGCCTGCAGAATTTCACGCAGACGGCGAAGGCCTTCAACCTGAATCTGACGAACGCGTTCACGAGTCAGGCCGATTTCACGACCCACATCTTCCAGCGTCGCAGCTTCATAACCCAGCAGACCAAAACGGCGAGCCAGTACTTCACGCTGTTTAGCGTTCAGTTCGAACAGCCACTTCACGATGCTTTGTTTCATGTCATCGTCTTGCGTGGTGTCTTCCGGGCCGTTGTCTTTCTCGTCCGCGAGGATATCCAGCAGCGCTTTCTCAGAGTCACCGCCCAACGGGGTGTCTACCGAGGTAATGCGCTCGTTGAGACGCAGCATACGGCTAACGTCATCAACCGGTTTATCCAGCTGCTCGGCAATCTCTTCGGCACTCGGCTCGTGGTCGAGCTTGTGGGAGAGTTCGCGAGCGGTACGCAGGTAAACGTTCAGCTCTTTCACGATATGAATCGGCAGGCGAATCGTACGGGTTTGGTTCATGATTGCCCGTTCGATGGTCTGACGAATCCACCATGTAGCGTACGTTGAGAAACGGAATCCACGTTCTGGATCGAACTTCTCAACCGCACGAATCAGCCCCAGATTGCCCTCTTCAATCAGATCCAGCAGCGCCAGACCACGATTACTGTAACGACGGGCAATTTTTACCACCAGGCGCAGGTTACTTTCGATCATGCGTCGGCGGGAGGCCACATCACCGCGCAGGGCGCGGCGAGCAAAGTAAACTTCTTCTTCGGCTGTTAATAATGGAGAGTAACCGATCTCTCCAAGATAAAGCTGAGTCGCATCTAGTACACGCTGTGTTGCACCCTGTGACAGCAGCTCTTCTTCTGCAAGGTCGTTATCACTGGGTTCCTCTTCTACAAGGGCTTTTTCGTCAAAAGCCTCAACTCCGTTCTCATCATATTCCGCGTCTTCGTTTAACTCGTTAACTTTCAGCGTATTCTGACTCATAAGGTGGCTCCTACCCGTGATCCCTGGGCAATACACTCAATGAATGTTTTGCCGGTTTATCGCTGCGGCAAATAACGCAGCGGGTTTACGGATTTCCCCTTGTAACGAATTTCAAAATGCAATCGTGTAGAACTGGTTCCGGTGCTACCCATGGTAGCTATTTTTTGCCCCGCCTTAACTTCTTCTTGTTCCCGGACCAGCATTGTATCGTTATGGGCGTAGGCACTCAGATAATCATCGTTGTGTTTGATGATGATTAGATTACCGTAACCGCGCAGTGCGTTACCGGCATATACCACGCGCCCTGCGGCGGTCGCGATAATGGCCTGTCCTTTACTGCCAGCGATATCGATCCCTTTGTTGCCGCCTTCGGTGGCCGCAAAGTTTTCGATGATCTTACCGTCGGTCGGCCAGCGCCAGGTTGAAATTGGCGAGCTGTTAGACGTACTGCTGACGGTAGGTTCGGTAGAGCTAACCACAGGTGCCGTTACCGGTGCTGTGACGACTGTCCCAGCAGGCTTATTGCCCGGTAACATTTTAGTAGCACTCTGTTCACCTGAATCCTCAGAATACGTAATTGTCGGTTTAGAAGCAACTACCCTGGTTGAGTTTTGTTCAACTGGTGTCGCAACGCCCTGTGCGCGGGCATCGGCGGCGGTCACGGCGTTCCCACCGGTGATTGGCGTGCCGGAGGCGTTGCCTACCTGCAGGGTTTGCCCTACTTCCAGACCGTACGGGGCCGGTACATTGTTGCGCTGCGCCAGGTCACGGAAGTCGTTCCCGGTGATCCACGCAATGTAGAACAGAGTATCGCCACGTTTAACGGTGTAGGTGCTGCCGCCCGCGTAACTCCCTTTAGGGATATTGCCGTACTGGCGGTTGTAAACAATACGGCCATTTTCGGTGCGTACTGGCTCAGAAACGACAGGCTGGGCCTGAGGCTGACGAACCGGTTGAATCTGCGGCTGCTGAACAGGTTGGATCTGAGGTTGCTGAATCGGAGCGGACATTGTCGGTGGTTTAGTCACCAGCAGGCTGCCGGTTGAAGAACCTGAAGAATTGCCGTTGCCGCCAACGGAACTGATGGGTGCCTGGGTGTTATTATTGCTTGTACAGCCTGCCAGCCAAAGGCTGGTTAGCGTTAACATCGCCGCCCGGCGTAAAGTGAAAGTTGGGCTTCCCGCGCTCATTTATCCCCCAAAATGATAACAACCAGATATGCATAAAACACTGTAGAAAAGCGGCGTAAACCACGCCAGCTTTTGCTGAATTCGGCTACGTTACGCCGAATCGGCAGCAAGAAAACCGGATATTTCCGGGTTATGCTAATTCGCCGCGCACTAAGGGCACAAAGCGAACAGCTTCTACCGTGTCGATTAAAAATTCATCCCCGTGACGCCGCACGCGCTTCAAAAACTGCCGGTCGTCCCCCACGGGTAAAACAAGAATGCCACCGTCATCCAGCTGCGACAGCAGCGCAGTAGGGATTTCCGGCGGGGCCGCTGTCACAATGATAGCGTTGAACGGCGCTTTTGCCTGCCAGCCCTGCCAGCCATCGCCATGGCGGGTCGAGATATTGTGTAAATCCAGCTGCTTCAAACGACGTCTGGCGTGCCATTGCAGCCCTTTGATTCGTTCTACGGAGCAAACATGCCCCACAAGATGTGCCAGAATCGCGGTCTGGTAGCCCGAGCCGGTGCCAATCTCCAGCACTTTTGACTGGGGCGTCAATTCCAGCAATTCCGTCATCCTCGCCACCATATACGGCTGAGAGATAGTCTGGCCAGACCCAATAGGTAACGCGGTGTTTTCCCAGGCTTTGTGTTCAAACGCTTCATCGACAAACTTCTCACGCGGCACCTGCGCGATAGCCTCAAGAACCTGTTCATTCTTGATGCCCTGGGCACGTAATTGATCGAGAAGAGTTTGTACGCGTTTGCTTACCATTGCGCCTCAACTCCGGCCTTTTCAAGCCAGTGGCCAACGACTTCATGGGCGCTATGTGCGGTTAAATCGACGTGCAGCGGCGTCACCGAAACATAGCCTTCGTCAACGGCAGCAAAGTCGGTATCCGGCGCAACATCCAGTTTTTCCCCTGGCGGGCCAATCCAGTAAACCGTGTTGCCACGCGGATCTTCCTGCCGAATCACCTGGTCCGCCGGATGACGGCTGCCGCAGCGCGTAACGCGAATGCCTTTGATTTGGTCCAGCGGTAAATCAGGGACGTTGATGTTCAGAATGCGCCCGGTGCGCAGTGGCTCCCGAGCCAGCGCCCGGAGAATAGAGCAGGTGACAGCCGCAGCGGTCTCATAATGCTGATGACCATCCAGCGAGACAGCTAAGGCCGGAAGTCCTAAATGACGGCCTTCCGTCGCAGCAGCAACGGTACCGGAGTAGATAACGTCGTCGCCGAGGTTTGGCCCGGCGTTGATGCCCGACACCACAATATCCGGGCGCGGATGCATCAGAGCATTGACGCCGAGATAGACACAATCCGTCGGCGTTCCCATTTGAACGGAGATATCCCCGTTAGCCAGGGTAAAAGTTCTAAGCGATGACTCGAGCGTCAGCGAGTTTGATGCGCCGCTGCGGTTCCTGTCCGGCGCCACCACCTGCACCTCGGCAAATTCACGCAACGCCTTCGCCAGCACCTGAATGCCAGGCGCATGGACTCCGTCATCGTTACTCAGCAATATTCGCATAATCACCCGCTGTGTTCATGAGTTCCCTGACAACGCTGGTGGCAAAGCTCCCCGCCGGTAACCAGAAGTTCAGCTCGACGGTGACATCATCCCACCAGTTCCAGCTCAGCCCTTTCGGCTGAACCAGCATCGCACGGCGCGCCGCTTCCACTCGCTCACGCTTCAGCAGCCCCAGCAGAACCTCTTCTTCCGCCACGGATTGCTGCTCAAAAGCCAGCGCTGCATTTTGCGTTCCCCACTCGCCATCGCCCGGCAGCGAAGCGGTGATCAGCAGTTCGCCGTCATTCACTCGCTGTTGCAGGGTGGGAAGTTCTTCCGGGGTCGCCACAAACCAGCTGCCGCGTCCTGCCAATTGTAGCGCATCGCCATCAACAACTTGATTAAAGTCTGTTTTTTTCAGGCGCTGGCTAACAATCTGATTAAACAACGCGCTGCGGGCCGCCGACAACCAAAAACTGCGTTTATTTCTGTCGCGCAGCGGCGCATTGCTTTCAGCCCAGCGCTTCGCCTGATGCAGGTTATTCCCGCCGATGCCAAACCGCTGGCTACCGAAATAGTTAGGCACGCCCTGCTCCGCTACGGCCTGCAGACGCTGTTCCATCTCGGGGCGATCGCTCACTTCGCGCAGGACGAGGGTAAAGCGGTTTCCCTTCAGCGCGCCTAAGCGCAGCTTGCGGCGGTGGCGAGCAAACTCCAGCACCTGACAACCTTCGAGCGTAAAAGCGCTCATGTCCGGCATCTCTTTGCCCGGCAGGCGAACGCAGAACCACTGTTCGGTCACCGCATGTTTGTCTTTTTGCCCGGCAAAGCTGACTTCGCGCGCATGAACCTTGAGGAATTTCGCCAGCGCATCGGCCACGAAACGCGTATTGCAGCCGCTTTTCAGAATGCGCAGCAGCAAGTGCTCGCCGTCACCGTCCGGGCCAAAGCCCAAATCCTCAATGACCACGAAATCTTCCGGGCTGGCCTTGATGACGCCGCTGCCCTGCGGCTTGCCGTGCAGCCACGTCAGGTTTTGCATGTCCATTACTTGCTGGCCTTATGCAGCAGCGCCACGGCTTCACAGGCAATACCTTCGCCGCGGCCGGTAAAGCCGAGTTTCTCGGTGGTGGTTGCTTTAACGTTGACGTCATCCATGTGGCAGCCGAGGTCTTCGGCAATAAACACACGCATCTGTGGGATGTGCGGAGCCATCTTCGGCGCCTGGGCGATAATCGTCACGTCCACGTTCCCGAGAGTAAAACCTTTGGCCTGAATACGACGCCAGGCTTCACGCAGCAGTTCGCGGCTGTCCGCACCTTTGAAGGCCGGATCGGTGTCCGGGAACAGCTTGCCAATATCCCCCAGCGCGGCAGCACCCAGCAGCGCATCGGTCAGGGCATGCAGAGCAACGTCGCCGTCGGAATGAGCCATCAGCCCTTTTTCGAACGGGACACGAACGCCGCCAATAATAATCGGGCCTTCGCCGCCAAAAGCATGAACATCAAAGCCATGTCCGATACGCATTATACATTCTCCGTTTGGGTTAACCGCGTAAGATAGAAAGCCGCCAGGGCAAGGTCTTCAGGGCGAGTCACCTTGATATTATCTGCCCGGCCGCTAATCAATTCTGGATGAAAGCCGCAATATTCGAGGGCCGAGGCTTCATCGGTAATGGTGGCGCCTTCATCCAGCGCGCGCAGCAGGCAGCTGCGCAAAAGTTCGAGTGGGAAAAGCTGCGGCGTCAGGGCATGCCAGAGATCTTCACGATCGACCGTATGGGCAATCAGCCCTTTACCTGGCTCGCCCCGCTTCATGGTGTCGCGAACCGGGGCCGCCAGAATACCGCCGACTTTGCTGCTGGTGGTAATCGCCAGCAGGTTATTCAGATCTTCCCGATGCAGACAGGGGCGCGCGGCATCATGCACCAGCACCCATTCGGCATTACCTGCGGCCTGCAGGCCAGCAAGCACGGAATCTGCACGTTGCTTGCCGCCAGTCACCACGGTGACGCGAGGATGAGTTGCCAGTGGCAAAGAGGAAAAATAGGTGTCGTTGGGACTGAGAGCCACGATCACCTGGCCCACCCGCGGATGCGCCATCAGGCTGGCCACCGCGTGTTCGAGAATCGTTTTGTCGCCGATGTGTAGGTACTGCTTAGGACATTCCGTTTGCATACGGCTGCCGATACCGGCGGCCGGTACCACGGCAATTACGTCCGGGGAGGAGTCTGCCATGCCTTTCACTTATGCTGAGTTATCGATTATTTTGCCCGGCGTTGGAGGTATTACCGTTGGCTGCACGTTTGGAGGCATCCGGCACCAGGCGGTAGAAAGTCTCTCCCGGCTTGGTCATGCTGAGTTCGTTGCGAGCGCGCTCTTCAATCGCTTCCTGGCCGCCGTTGAGGTCGTCAATTTCGGCAAAAAGCTGATCGTTGCGAGATTTTAGTTTGGCATTGGTTGCCTGCTGCGCAGCGACATCTTCGCTGACGCGCGTGTAATCGTGTACGCCGTTTTTTCCGAACCACAGCGAATACTGAAGCCAGACCAGTAAGGCCAGCAACAGCAGCGTTAGTTTACCCATCCTGCCCCCTGAAAAACGGCACAATCATCCCACAACTTATTCGTCGACTCCACTGCGGCAAGCCACCCTGCGCGCCAAATCGCGCCAGAATTTACCACATAACGCGAATTCATGCGCGATTGGAGCAAGTTTAGCTTAACGTTGCCCATAAATAGTCTGTTACGGTTTGACGCAGTTCGGCACGGCTAGCCCATTAGCCACATAAAGAGCACGCCAAACATCAGCGCCACGGAGAGCAGCGTAGCCACACAGCTGAACAGCAGCTTGCCACGCAAAATGGAGTGCAAAGCAATACCCACCACCACCGCGACCGGCATCAGCGCCAGGAAGAATGGCCAGGTATAGAGGAAGAAAAAGAGCGTGTTGGGGCCATAGACCAGGAAAGGAATGCCTAGCGCCAGCAGCCACGACAAAAAGCCGATAAACGCCCCGGGCAATGACCAGGTGGTTTCCTCGACCGTCGGGCTGGGTTCAGCCTGAGATATAACGATATTCGTGCTGTTGCGCATAACTGATTTCATAACCCTGATGGCCGGAAGCGTTGTGCTTCCGGGCGTCTTCAGCAATTGATGATATCGTCGCGACGCAGCAGGTCTAATATTTGGGCCACTAAATTTGTTACTAATTGTTCGCCGTCTAAGTGAATTTCGGCCCGCAACGGCGCCTCATACGCCGAATCAATCCCGGTAAAATTCTTCAGCTCCCCGGCCCGGGCCTTCTTGTAAAGCCCTTTAGGATCGCGCGTTTCGCAGATGGCCAGCGGCGTGTCCACAAACACTTCGTAGAAGCGCCCTTCTCCGGCGCGCTCACGCACCATTTGCCTCTCGGCCCGATGCGGAGAGATAAACGCGCTGAGCACGACCAGACCCGCATCCACCATCAGGCCAGCCACTTCACCGACCCGCCGGATATTCTCTTTGCGGTCCTCATCACTAAAGCCTAAATCGCTGCACAAGCCGTGGCGCACGTTGTCACCATCAAGCAAATAGGTGCTGACGCCAAGTTTATGCAGCTCTTGCTCAAGGGCACCGGCTACGGTCGATTTCCCTGAGCCGGACAGGCCGGTAAACCACAGCACCGCGCCGCGGTGCTTGTGCAAGGCTTCACGCTGCTCACGCGTCACCGGATGAGCATGCCAGACCACGTTTTCATCATGGTCGGCCATTATTTGCCACCCAGCAGGTCACGCGCGCCCCAGTGAGGGAAGTGGCGACGCACCAGAGCGTTAAGCTCAAGCTCAAACGCGCCGTAAGCCGAAGGTTCCTGATACACGTCTTCCTGCGGCTCACGCACCATACCTGCACCGACGGTCACATTGCTCAGGCGGTCAATGAAAATCAGCCCCCCGGTCACCGGGTTAGCCTGATATTTATCGAGTACCAGCGGCTCATCGAAGGTGAGATCCACCAGCCCAATCCCGTTCAGCGGCAGGTTTTCCACCACGCGCTGAGTCAGCGAGTTAATCTCGACCTGATACTGAATGTTATCGACGCGCGCGCGGGTTTTCTTCCCGGCGATTTTGATATCAAAGCTCTGGCCCGGCACCAGCGGCTGCTCCGCCATCCAGACGACATCCACTTTCGCGCTCTGCACCGCAGCCAGCGATTCCGTGGCCTCCACCAGCAGGTCGCCCCGGCTGATGTCGATTTCGTCTTTCAGCACCAGAGTGATGGCTTCCCCCGCGCCGGCTTGTTGCAAATCTCCATCAAAAGTCACGATTCGGGCGATGCTGGATTCCACACCAGACGGCAGCACTTTGACTCGCTGGCCGACGTTCACGATGCCGGAAGCGAGCGTGCCCGCATAGCCGCGGAAGTCGAGATTAGGGCGGTTCACGTACTGCACCGGGAAGCGCATTGGCTGCTGCTCCACGCCGCGAATAATTTCTACCGTTTCCAGCACTTCGAGCAGCGTCGGGCCGCTGTACCACGGCATCTGGGCGCTGGTACTGGCAACGTTATCGCCTTCCAGCGCGGAAAGCGGCACAAAACGGATATCGAGGTCCGCCGGCAGCTGTTGGGCGAAGGTCAGGTAATCCTGTTTGATCTGCTCGAAGGTCTGCTCGCTGAACGCCACCAGATCCATTTTGTTGATCGCCACCACCAGATGTTTGATCCCCAGCAGCGTGGAAATAAAGCTGTGGCGACGGGTTTGATCCAGCACGCCTTTACGGGCGTCGATCAGCAGGATCGCCAGGTCACAGGTTGATGCCCCGGTCGCCATATTGCGGGTGTACTGTTCGTGCCCCGGCGTGTCGGCAATAATGAATTTGCGCTTCTCGGTGGAAAAATAGCGGTAGGCCACATCAATGGTGATGCCCTGCTCGCGTTCGGCCTGCAGCCCATCTACCAGCAACGCTAAATCGAGCTTCTCGCCCTGGGTGCCGTGACGTTTGCTGTCGGTATGCAGCGACGAGAGCTGATCTTCATAAATCTGGCGCGTGTCGTGCAGCAGGCGGCCAATCAGAGTGCTTTTGCCGTCGTCAACGCTGCCGCAGGTCAAAAAGCGCAGCAGGCTTTTGTGCTGCTGGGCGTGCAGGTAGGCTTCAACGCCGCCTTCATCAGCGATTTGTTGTGCAATAGTGGTGTTCATCTGGCGGCTCCTTAGAAATAACCCTGGCGTTTTTTCAGCTCCATCGAGCCGGCCTGGTCGCGGTCAATCATGCGGCCCTGGCGTTCACTGGTGGTGGAGACCAGCATCTCTTCGATGATCTCCGGCAGCGTCTGCGCGGTTGACTCCACCGCGCCGGTCAGCGGCCAGCAGCCCAGGGTACGGAAGCGCACCATACGTTGTTCAATCACTTCACCCGGCTGCAGATCGATACGATCGTCGTCAATCATCATCAGCATACCGTCGCGTTCCAGCACTGGACGCGGTGCCGCCAGATACAGCGGAACGATGTCGATATTTTCCAGGTAGATGTACTGCCAGATATCCAGCTCGGTCCAGTTAGAGAGCGGGAACACGCGAATGCTTTCGCCTTTGTTTATCTGACCGTTGTAGTTATGCCACAGCTCAGGCCGCTGGTTTTTAGGGTCCCAGCGGTGGAAGCGATCGCGGAAAGAGTAAATACGCTCTTTGGCACGGGATTTCTCTTCGTCGCGGCGCGCGCCGCCAAAGGCGGCATCAAAACCGTATTTATTCAGCGCCTGCTTAAGCCCTTCGGTTTTCATGATGTCGGTATGCTTTGCGCTGCCGTGAACGAACGGGTTAATACCCATCGCCACGCCTTCAGGGTTGCGGTGCACGATAAGATCGCAGCCGTAGGCTTTTGCCGTGCGGTCACGGAACTCGTACATTTCGCGGAATTTCCAGCCGGTATCGACGTGCAGCAACGGGAACGGCAGCGTACCTGGGTAGAAAGCTTTACGGGCCAAATGCAGCATGACCGAAGAGTCTTTCCCAATGGAATACATCATCACCGGATTAGAAAATTCGGCAGCAACCTCGCGGATAATATGGATGCTTTCAGCCTCCAGTTGCCGCAAGTGAGTGAGTCGTTTTTGGTCCATAACCTTCCCTTAAGCAGATGCGCCGCGGCCGTTCATCGCAGCCGCTTGAGATTTAATCTAAGGGGACTATAAGTCTTGGGCTTATTTGTTATGAAATTACGAATTGGAATGACTAGTTCCCGAAAAGAATAACGCCACGGTAAAGCTAACAACAAAATGTGCTTAACCAGCCGTTTTTTCGCGGGTTTAAGAGCAAATGAAATTGTTTAACCTGGCTCACAGTTTCATACTAACGGCGCTTAAAGCTTCCGACTAATAAAGATGAATAAGGACGTACTATGTTTTCCGCATTGCGCCGCTCGGTGATTTGCCTGGCGCTGGGCGCGTGCTTTAGCTTTCCCGCAGCGGCGAAGGTCACGCAGCAAGGCGACATTGCCGACCAGCAAACCCGCCATATCGCGACTTATTTCCCGGGCCGAATGACCGGCAGCCCTGCCGAAATGCTGGCTGCAGACTATATTCAGCAGCAGTTTAAAACTTGGGGATACCAGAGCGATATTCGCCAGTTTAATACTCGCTATATCTACACCACGAAAGCGGGCCATCAGACCTGGCATAACGTCACCAGCAGCAGCGTGATTGCCGCCCGGGAAGGTAAACTACCGCAGCAAATTATTATCATGGCGCATCTGGACACTTATACGCCGCTCAATGATAAAGACGTAGATAATAATCTCGGCGGCCTCACGCTGCAGGGCGTGGACGATAATGCTTCCGGCCTGGGCGTGATGCTAGAGCTGGCCGAGCGCCTGAAAGATATCCCTACGCGCTACGGCATCCGCTTTATTGCCACCAGTGGCGAAGAAATTGGTTCCCTGGGCGCAAAAAATATTCTGGAACGCATGAGCAAAGAGGAGCAGGCCAACACGCTGCTGGTGATCAACCTGGACAGCCTGATCGTCGGCGATAAGCTCTATTTCAATAGCGGAGCATCAACGCCTGCGGCCGTGCGCAAACTGACCCGCGATCGCGCGCTGACGCTGGCTCATCGTGCCGGGATTCAGGCCACCAGCAATCCCGGGCAAAATGCAAAATACCCGAAAGGCACCGGCTGCTGTGGCGACGCTGAACCGTTCGACAAGGCCGGGATCCCGGTGCTATCCGTAGAAGCCACTAACTGGGCGCTTGGGGCGAAAGATGGCTATCAGCAGCGCAGTAAAAACAAGGCATTTCCAGACGGCACCAGTTGGCATAACGCCACGCTCGACAACCTAGAGTATCTGGATAAAGCACTACCGGGCAGAATTAAGCGACGCAGCCATGACACGGTGCGTATTCTGCTCCCGCTGGTGAAAGAGTTGGCGAAGGCCGGGAAGTGATCAAGCAGGAGCGGCTCAAGCGCCGCTCCATCCCGTTTATTACTGTTGTACCGGCAGGCTCACGGCGTACAGATACCACGCTGAATGAGGCAACCAGCCCTCGGCCCAGCGCCAGTCGTCATCTTTCCCGGTGACCGCATAACCCTGGTCAAACGCGATCCCGTCCACGTTCTGCTGTGGATCGGCGGTAATGCCGTTCACAATCCCGCCAGGCAAGGTCGTATAGCGCCATGAATTGAAGAACAGATAGCTAATGTGGCGGTAACCGCTGCCGGTCAGCATGCTGACATCAAACGGGTTTCTGCCGAGGATCCAGTCCAGTTGGTTCCAGGCATAGGCGTTAAGCCGATGGGTAAAATTAGCATCGTCAGCAAACAGCGGCATCGCCTGACGAGCCGCCGCCGCAAGCGACGCTATGCGAGCGTTCTCTCCCTGCCACCACGGTGCGGCTTCCGTATCATGCGGGAAGAAGAAGCTGGTGCGTCTGCTTCCATCTTTCAGTTGAATCAGCTGGCGCGCATAGCCAAACGGATTATTCACGTCGGCGGTGGTTGTCAGTTCAAAATCGAGCGCCTGTTTTACCGTCGAGAGAATCTCCTCGCGCTGATTGTCAGGCGCAACGGCGTGATACTCCAACAGCGCGATAACAGGTAGGCCAGCATCTGAAGGATGGAAATAAGGTCGGCTGGCGTCATCTGCACGCCAGTAATGCTTCCATTGTCCTTCTGAAACCTGGCGTGCCATCAGGCTTTTTGCCCGCAGGGAAGCCACCTCAAGGTAATGTGATTTCTTGGTCGCTTTGTACAATTCAGTGGCGGCCAGCAGAACGTTATAGTCATCGACGATATTCTCTTTGCCGTCGTTCACCATCTTCAGATTATTTTTCTCCAGGAAGGCAAAAGCCTCTTCTGCAGTCTGCAGGTATTGAGCGCGCGTAAACTGCCCGTCCTCATCCTGTGTGCTGGCAAGTGCCAGAGCGGCAATCGACATCCCGGCACCTGACCGGAAGCTCGCCTGATAAGCCAGTTTCCCAACCGCCGCCTCTTCAACAATAGTCGAGTCAGACTCTTTTTCTTTAATTTGCGTGCGCCAGTTCGGGTTCGCTACCACGCGATCCTGCGCCAGCTTGTCTTTACCCGGTGAAGATATCGCCTGCAGGAAAGATTCCCCCGGCTGCTTCATGCGTACCAGAAAATCAGCGCCATAAAGACCTTCATCGAGCATGCGGCGACGATACTCCGAGAAATTGACGTCGTTACGCGCGCCCAGGCGCTGGTAGCTTTGCAGCAGGCTCCATGCCACCAAAGGAGCTTGTTGAGGATTAAACCAGGAGGTTAAATTCTGATGGGAAAGGTGAACACCGTAGTCTCCGGTTGCGTCATACCAGCCGCCGTGGACATCCACTGTACCTTTCTCCCCCCAGGGTTTCGGCAGCTTACGATCCGCCTTATCAAAAAGCCCCGTTACGCGCTGGCTTTTGAAATAGGCAATCACATCGGAGAGGGTGTAGCGTTCAAGTAAATCTTTATTGATGATAAATGGCCCCGAGCGCACATCACCGTCGCTGCTGACCACCTTAACCACATAGCGCCCGGCTTTATGCCAGCGACTAAAATCCGCCTGATAAAAAGTCCGATTCTCCCAGCTCGGGACGCTTCCCTGCCCGATGAGTTCACCGCTGTACACCACTTGGTTGCTTTCGCTGTCCAGCAGCTCAAATTTGTCCCCGGCGTTAAATGTCGCGCCATCACTCAATTGAATAACGGCGGATTTAGGTCCATTGAGGTCGTAGCCAACCTGGTTAATTAAAACATGCGTTTGCGCATGGACGAAAAGCGCGCAGCACGAAAGCGCCAGCCCGAGGCCTGCCTGTCGAATCAACATTATTTTTCCTTAGCGTGGGTCGCGTTAAATAATTGAGAAAGGAGCAATCATCATGAATTTGATATCTTTTTCGTCCTGGAAAACGTTGGCATAGCCTCCGCCCCAGTCAGGATTGTCGGAATGGTTGTTGTAGCGGGTGTAATGCAGCTTAAACATCACATCTTTGGCCCAGCCCTGCTGGACTTGCCAGACGAGATCCAGGTTCCAGGCGCTTTCCGTCAGACGTTGCCTGGCCGACCAGTCTCCTCCCCGAGCCGGTTTGCCATCCCAGCCCCAGGCCAGCGATGCCCCGGCGCTGATGCCCGGATAAATGACGTCACCTAAATCAACCATCGTGCCGAAAAACACGGCCTTTTCACCGTCGGCGTTGTAGTCAGAGCGGGCATCCCACCACATATCGATGCGCCCCGCCGAGTTTGGGTAAATGGGCGTTGCGCTGACGGTGTAATATCCCTGCTTGCCTGGCGCATGGACCAGGCTCCCCTCTAACCGGAACTGCCACCGCCCGCGCTGGTATTCAGCCGTCACGCCCTGCTGCCAGGCAAACTCGTCGTAGACATCATGGCGCCCGGTCGCGTCATGGGAGCCGTAAAACTGCCAGCTGGTTTTCAGCTCGTTATCCGCCTCACCGAAACGCCAGCCTACTTTGGTAAAATATTTATCGAGGTAGTTATGGGATTGCCCAAAGGCCAGCTCCCAAATCAGGCCATTTTTAAAATCAAACTTTCCGCCCAGCGAGTGCAAATAAGGAATTTTTGTTTTCTTGTCGATTTCCTTAAAGTCATACATCTCGCGATACCACGGCGCTTTATATTTATTGGCCCAGAAATAAGAAAGTGAGAACGTGCCGTACTCCCCGAAATCATAAGCGGCACCAATTTCTGCTCCCTGATAAGTTCCGGGCAAAAATCCCCATTGAGTGCCCAATAAACCCTGCCCAACGGGTTGAATATAACCAGCCCTGAGCCAGTAATTTTCCTTTTTAAACTTGATCGCCGCCAGATAAAGATCCGCCGCATTTGCCTCTCCGGTTCCCCGGTCGTGCCACATGGACTTACCGCCGCTGAAGCTTATTTCGTTGGGATGAGCAGCGCTGCCTTCAAATAAATCGACAGTGGCAAATGCCCCTAAATCAACCCCGACAATATCGTCATAAAAGCCAGAGCTGTAGTCCAGGCGGGCAGTGGCAGTACCGTGATGCAGGTTGGTCTGGTATTGCCCGTAATGCGGGCTGCCGGGATTCATATCTTTGCGTTCACGATGCCGCTGCCAGTAATAAAGCGCCCCGGTGAGCAGGCTGTCATCGACAAATCCTGCCGCCATCGCAGATGGCACCGGAATCACTGAAACCAGGCCTGACAGAAGCAGGATACTTTTTATGCCATTCATTTTTGTACGAAGAGGTAAAACGGACATCATTCATTCCCTTTAGCTAAACCCTTCCCTGAAAATAAAACCGTACGTCCTACGGCCTTTTTTCACCTGCCCGATCAATGATTATTTTTTGTTGAGAAACAAAACCTGAAAACGTTTTCAGGTTTATGTAAATTATCCCCTCAAAGAAAAAATGGTCAATATCCGTGTACCTAATTCTTTGTGATGAATAGCCCATTTTGAGGACTAAATTTAATGAAAGATTTTATAGCGGCTGGATAGCTGAAAAGAAAATCGCGGGAAATTCCCGCGCTTTTAAAGAAGTGATAAAAGAAATTTATTCGTGCAAACCGCACTCGCGTTTCAGTCCAAAAAAGCGAGTCTCTTCTTCTGCCATGCCCGGTTCCCATTTACGGGTAGTGTGGGTGTCGCCGACGGACAAATAGCCCTGATCCCAGAGCGGATGGTATTTCAGTCCGTGCTCGGTCAGGTACTGGTAAACCGTACGGTTATCCCAGTCGATGATCGGCAGAATTTTAAAGACTTCACGCTGTACCGCCAGCACCGGCAAATTAGCCCGGCTGCCGGACTGTTCACGGCGCAGGCCGGCAAACCAGGTTTGTGCCTGCAGCGTTTTCAGGGCACGGTTCATCGGCTCAACTTTGTTGATGTCGTTGTAGCGTTCAATGCCCTCCACGCCCTGCTCCCACAGCTTACCGTAACGCGCTTCCTGCCAGGCCGGGCTTTCGGTCGCGCGGAACACCTGCAGGTTCAGCTTCAGCTTATCGGTAAGCTCGTCGATAAACTGGTAGGTTTCCGGGAACAGGTAGCCGGTATCGGTCAGGATCACCGGGATATCGGGGCGCTGCTGGGTGACCAGATGCAGACAAACGGCGGCCTGAATGCCGAAGCTGGACGAGAGCACAAATTCCCCCGGCAGATTTTCCAGCGCCCAGGTCACGCGCTGTTGCGCGCTGAGTTTTTCCAGCTGAGCGTTCACTTCGGCGAGCGCCATGACGCGTTCGACCTTAGGAAGGGCGTTCAGTGCGTTAAGATCGAGTACGGACATATGTGCCTCACTTAGTGATAAATGACCCTCACCCCGGCCCTCTCCCTAAAAGGGAGAGGGGGAAGCGAAGTTCGGCAATCGTTATGTTAATCCCCTCTCCCCTTTGAGGGAGAGGGTTAGGGTGAGGGGAAAAACTAGTCCCACAAATCCCTGGCCGGGTCGAGCACCGGGCGAATAATCCCGGCGCGCACGGTGAAATCACCAAAGCCTTCGTCAGCCTCGCGCTCTTTCGCCCAGCGCCCCACCAGCTCATCAATCGAGCTGAGGATCTCCGGCTCGGTGATGTTTTCGCGGTACATGCGCGGAATACGCGTCCCGATGCGGTTGCCGCCAATGTGCAGGTTGTAGCGCCCTGGCGCTTTCCCCACGAGGCCAATTTCGGCCAGCATTGCACGGCCACAGCCGTTCGGACAGCCGGTAACACGCATCACAATGTGCTCATCCGGCACCTTGTGTTTGTCCATCACCTGCTCAACTTTGGTGACAAACTCCGGCAGGAAGCGTTCGGCTTCTGCCATCGCCAGCGGGCAGGTCGGGAACGCCACGCAGGCCATTGAGTTCTCACGCTGCGGCGTGACCGCATTCATCAAGCCAGACTCGGTCGCCAGCTTCTCAATTTTAGCCTTTTCGCTTTCCGGCACGCCGGCGACGATCAGGTTCTGGTTTGCCGTCAGGCGGAAATCACCTTTGTGGATCTTAGCGATCTCCAGCAGGCCAGTTTTCAGCGGTCGCCCAGGGTAATCCAGGATGCGGCCATTTTCGATAAACAGCGTCAGGTGCCATTTGTCGTCGATACCTTTCACCCAGCCGATACGATCGCCACGGCCGGTAAATTCGTAAGCGCGGGTTGGCTCAAACTTGATGCCAGCGCGGCGCTCAACTTCTGCCTTAAACACGTCAACGCCAACGCGCTCAAGGGTATATTTGGTTTTAGCGTTTTTACGGTCGGTACGGTTGCCCCAGTCGCGCTGAGTTGTTACCACCGCTTCCGCTACCGCCAGAGTATGCTCCAGCGGAATGTAGCCGAATTCGCTCGCCGTGCGGGCATAGGTATTTTTATTCCCGTGCTCGATGGACAAACCACCGCCGACCAGCAGGTTGAAGCCAACCAGCTTGCCGTTTTCCGCAATCGCGATGAAGTTCATATCATTGGCGTGCAAATCCACGTCGTTCTGCGGCGGGATCACTACCGTAGTTTTAAACTTACGCGGCAGATAGGTCGGCCCCAGAATCGGCTCTTCGTCCGTGGTGGCGACTTTTTCTTTATCCCACCAAATCTCGGCGTAGGCACGGGTGCGCGGCAGCAGGTGCTCGGAGAGCTTTTTCGCCCATTCGTAGGCTTCCTGATGCAGCTCAGACTCCACCGGGTTAGAGGTACACAGCACGTTGCGGTTTACATCGTTGGCGGTTGCCAGCGCGTCCAGACCCACCTCGTGCAGCATTTCATGCGCGGGCTTGACGTTCTTCTTCAGAATACCGTGGAACTGGAACGTCTGGCGGTTGGTCAGGCGGATGCTGCCGTAGATAGTCTTATCTTCGGCAAATTTATCAATGGCCTGCCACTGCTGCGTGGTGATAATCCCTCCCGGCAGGCGGCAGCGGAGCATCATCGCGTGGCGCGGCTCCAGCTTCTGCTCAGCGCGTTCGGCGCGAATATCGCGGTCATCCTGCTGATACATGCCGTGGAAGCGGATCAGCAGGAAGTTGTCGCCGTTAAAACCGCCGGTCAGGCCATCCTGCAGATCTTCTTTAATAGTGCCGCGCAGAAAATCGCTGTCGCGCTTCAGACGTTCGGCGTCGACCAGTTTGCCTTCGACCACCAGAGGGCCAGGGTGTTTTTCGCTCATTAGTAGACATCTCGCTGATAACGGCGCTCAACGCGCAGCTCACTTAAAAATTCATCTGCCGCTTCGGTGTCCATGCCACCGTGGACGGCAACCACTTCCAGTAACGCCTGCTCAACGTCCTTCGCCATACGGTTGGCGTCGCCGCAGACGTAAATGTGGGCACCTTCCTGAATCCAGCGCCACAGTTCCGCGCCTTTCTCGCGCAGTTTGTCTTGTACGTATATTTTATGCTGCTGGTCGCGGGACCAGGCTAAATCGATGTTTGTCAGCAGGCCGTCTTTGACGTAGCGCTGCCATTCCACCTGATAAAGGAAATCTTCGGTAAAGTGCGGGTTGCCAAAGAACAGCCAGTTCTTGCCGCCAGCGCCGTCGTTGTCGCGCTGCTGAATAAAGGCGCGGAACGGGGCGATGCCGGTGCCTGGGCCAATCATAATGACCGGGGTTTCAGGGTTGGCCGGTAATCGGAAGTTATCGTTATGTTCAATGAACACGCGCACTTCGCCATCTTCCTCAAGGCGGTCGGCCAGGAAGCCTGAAGCGCCACCGCTGCGGGCGCGGCCTTCGATGTCATAGCGCACCGCGCCCACGGTGATGTGGACTTCGGTTTCAGCTTCGGCCTGTGAAGAAGCGATGGAGTAAAGGCGCGGCGTGAGCGGACGCAGCAGGCCAGTCAGCTGTTCAGCCGTCAACTCTGCCGGGGCGTAGCGCGCCATGTCCACAATCGGCGTGGTCTGCGCGTAATGCTGAAGTTTTGCTTTATCGCCCACCAGCTCCAGCAGCGCAGTGTTGCGGGTCAGTTGGGCGTAGTTTTCAACGATATTGCCGGTGTTGACCGTCAGCTCGAAATGCCACTGCAACGCTTCGCTCAGCGGCAGCGTTTTGCCGTCCACGGTGACGCTTTCATCACCTTTCAGCCACAGCAGATCCGTCAGCTCTTTCACCAGCGCCGGATCGTTCTGATACCAGACGCCAAGCGCATCGCCCGGCTGATAGCGCAGGCCGGAGTCGCCAAGATCAATTTCGATGTGGCGCACGTCTTTATCAGAGTCGCGGCCGGTAATTTTCTGGTTCACCGCAAGCGTGGCGGTCAACGGTGATTCTTTGCTGTAAGGGCTGGTGAAGATTTCGTTGCTCACGCCCGTAGCCGTCGCAACTGCCTGAGCCGGAGTTTCGGCGGGTACACGGGATTTCAGCAGTTCGACGATTTTACCGCGCCACTCCTGCGCCGCAGGCTGGTACTCCACGTCGGTATCAACGCGATCCAACAGGCGCTCGCCGCCTAATTCAGCCAGTTTGCTGTCGAAGTCTTTGCCGGACTGGCAGAAGAATTCATACGAGCTGTCGCCGAGGCCAAAGACGGCAAACGCGGTGCCATCCAGCTTCGGTGCTTTTTTCGAGAACAGGAATTTGTGCAGAGCCACGGCCTCTTCAGGCGGCTCCCCTTCCCCTTGCGTGGAACTGACGACAATCAGCAGTTTTTCCTGGGCAATTTGTTTGAATTTATAGTCGCCCGCGTTCACCAGATTGACGTTCAGCTTCGCCGCCAGCAGGTCGTCCCGCAGCTGCTCACTCACGCGGCGCGCGTTGCCGGTCTGCGAAGCGGAAATCAGCGTAATCACCGGGACTTCTGCCGCAGGGGCCTGAGCCGCCGCGACAGCGCCAGGCTGCTGGTTAATCATTCCCCAGAAATAACCGGATAACCAGGCCAGCTGAGTGGTTGAAAAATCAGTGGTCGCCGCCTGAAGGCGTGCCAGCTGGTCCGGCGTTAGCGGCAGCAAAGCGCTCGGTGGAACCTGAGAAGTCATACGTATTTAGCTTCCAGTAGCAAAGGGCAAAAAAAGGGCTTACAGACTGTAATGAGTCAAGGTTAACCAGCAGGTTATCAACAATTAAAGAAGGGATGGAAATAATAAATAACTAAAACGACTAATCGTTTTTTCAGGTAAATCATAGTGTTAAAAGTGATTAACTAACTATCTGATGAATATGACATTTCAGCGTATTCACCGTTGCTTACACCGTGTCGCCGGACAATGCGCCGTTTAGTTAATGCGAAAAATAGTCCATTCCGCTATCATGCGGCGGTTTTTTGAATTCCAGAGAGTCGAATGATGTCCACCACCCTGTTTAAAGATTTTACCTTCGAAGCCGCCCACCGCCTGCCGCACGTACCGGAAGGCCACAAATGCGGTCGCCTGCATGGCCACTCCTTTATGGTGCGCCTGGAAATTACCGGCGAGGTAGATCCGTATACCGGCTGGATCATGGACTTCTCCGAGCTGAAAGCGGCGTTTAAGCCTACCTACGATCGCCTCGATCACTATTATCTGAACGATATCCCAGGACTTGAAAACCCTACCAGCGAAGTGCTGGCAAAATGGATTTGGGATCAGATGAAACCTGTCGTGCCGCTGCTGAGCGCGGTGATGATCAAAGAAACCTGTACCGCAGGCTGCGTCTACCGCGGCGAATAAGCTAAAAAAAGTCCGGAAATCAACCCGGACTTTTCCTCTCTGCGCCCCCCATCAAGCTAATTTTCATCCCACTTTGGTAAGCTACGCCGTCGCAACTAAAAGGTGCACGGGATGGCCACTACAGATTTCGATATTATCGTCGTTGGCGCAGGGATCGCAGGCTCCTGCTGCGCGGTAGAGTGCGCGCGCACCGGGCTAAATGTTCTGCTTGTTGAGCGGGCAACTCAGCCCGGAGGTAAAAACCTGTCTGGCGGCAGGCTTTACACTTCAGCGTTTGAATATCTCTTTCCTGATTTTTCTCGCTCCGCCCCGCTTGAACGCTGTATTACCCATGAAAAGCTCTCCGCGCTGACGGCAGACACTTCAACCACGCTGAGCTTTCAATATCCTTCGGCGACGTCATACAGCGTGCTGCGTGCCCGGCTGGATCCGTGGCTGTTCCAGCAGGCTGAACAAGCCGGCGCGCAGTGCCTGACGGCGACTCAGGTCGATAGCCTGCATATTGAAAACGGCGTGGTGAGCGGCGTGGTGAGCGGCGTGGTGATTGACGGCGAAGTGTTAAGCGCCAAAGCCGTGGTTATTGCCGAAGGTGCCAATACCCTGCTGGCGGAACAGCACAAGCTGTTGAATAAGCTGCCCGAACACGGCGTTGCCGTTGGCGTAAAAGAAGTGCTGGCGCTGCCGAAAGAAGATCTTGAGAACCGCTTCGCGCTTGAAGGTGACGCAGGTGCCGCCTGGCTGTTCACCGGCGGTATCTGCGGCGAACTGCCTGCGGGCGGGTTCCTCTATACCAATCTCGATACGCTTTCTGTTGGCATTGTCTGCCCGCTCTCTTCGATCCGGGCTTCCTCCGCAGCGCTTCCCGACCTGCTGGAAAACTTCAAGCATCACCCGACACTCCGCCCGCTTCTGCGCCGTGCCGAGCTGGTGGAATACGGCGCGCATCTAATCCCTGAATGTGGCTTGAACGGGCTTCCCGAGCGCCTGGCTGGCCCCGGCTATTTGCTGGTGGGAGACAGCGCCCGTTTCTGTATCAATACCGGTTTCACCGTGCGAGGCATGGATTTGGCGGCGCTTTCGGCAAAAGCGGCGGCGCAAACGCTGATTCAAGCGTTACAGGATAATGCCAGTGTCGATCTTCATCAGGCGTACCGCCACCAGCTGGAGCGCACTTCGCTATGGGCGGTACTGGAACGCTATCGCAAGATGCCTGATTTTTTACAAACGCCGGGGCTCTTTCAGGACTATCCGCACCTGCTGGCCGAGCTGCAGCGTGATATCTTTGATCCCCGAAACGCATCGCCGCCACGCCTCAGCAGCCTGCTGTGGAAACATGCCCGTAAAGCGGGTATTTCCAGACTGGTTAAAGACATTTTTCGCGGAGGACGCAGCCTGTGAACCTGCATGAAAAACTGGCCAGGAACGCCTGGCAGCCTGCGGAGAAACCGCATATTGTCCCGGCAGACAATCCCGATATTGAACAGCTTGCTCTGCTAGTACGCGCCTGCCCCGCCGGGTTATACAGACAGAAAGAAGACGGCAGCCTGCACATTGATACCCCCGGCTGCCTGGAGTGCGGCACCTGCCGCCTGCTGTGCGACGAACAAACCCTCAGCCGCTGGCGCTACCCGCCCGCAGGCTGCGGCATCCAATTACGCTTTGGTTAAGGAGTCCAAGCTGTGTCCCTGATGTCCCTACTCAAGCAACACCCGCTGATTGCAGCGGTAAAAGATAACCAGAGCCTGCAGCTGGCGCTGGAATCCGACTGCCAGGTGATTTCCGTGCTGTTCGGCAATATCTGCACCATTACCGGTATCGTGCAGCAAATTAAGAAGGCGAATAAATACGCGCTGGTGCACGTCGATTTACTGGAAGGGACGTCGAATAAAGAGATTGTGATTAACTTTCTGAAACTGGTGACCCAGGCCGACGGGGTGATCAGCACCAAAGCGCCGATGGTGAAAGCGGCCAGGGCTCAGGGGTTCTTTGCCATTCACCGGCTGTTTATCGTCGATTCCATCTCTTACCACAACATCGATAAACAGGTGGCCCAGTCGAACCCGGACTGCATCGAAATCCTGCCGGGCTGTATGCCGAAGGTAATGAAATGGGTCACGGAAAAAATCGATCTTCCGGTGATTGCCGGTGGCCTGGTGTGCGACGCGGAGGATGCCAACAACGCGCTCAGCGCCGGAGCATTGGCTATCTCCACCACCAATACCGGCGTCTGGCAGTTGGCTAAATATCTTCCCTGACGCAGGTTTGCAGCTCGGCTAGCACCGGCAGCAAATCATCGACGATCCCCACATCAGCATGGCGGAAAATCGCCGCCTGCGGATCGTTGTTGATGGCAACAATGAACTGACTGTGGGCAATGCCGCTGATAAAAGCCGGTGCGCCGGAAACGCCTGCCGCAATGCAAACATCTGCGGCAACCTGAGTACCGGACATCCCCAGCAGCTTGTCCATACTGCACCAGGCGTGCATCACCGCTTCGCGGCTGGCGCCGGTTTCCATGCCCAGCCCGCAGGCGATCTCCTCCACCTGCGCCATGCCTTGCGGGCTGCCAACGCCCCGCCCCACCACCAGCACAAGCCTGGCATCGGCCAGGCCGGATTCGGCTTCATCGGCAATTACCGCAGACTCAACCAGCCAGCCAGGTTTCTGTGCTGCAACGGGTATCTGCACGTACTCGATCTCCGGCTGCCAGGTTTTGGCTCCCGGCGCGGCGGCTACGCTCAGGCACCAGGGCTTATTTTGCAGTTGAAGCGCTGCCACCAGCGCGCCGCCATAGGCGTTTTTATGCACTACCTGCCGGGGAAAATCCGCGTCGTTAATCGCGCTCCACGCCTCCCCTTGCAGCCGGTGCGCCAGCCGGGTGGCAAGCTCTGCGCCCTGCCAGCCAGAAGGAAATAGCAGCATGTCTACTGGAGCACGCACAAAGTGGGCATACAAACCATCAAGCAGCGGCTCGCTGTATTCACTCTCCGGCAGCAGCCAGGCTTCGACATGTTCTGCTGCCATTTCACTGCGGGCAATGAAATGCCCTATCTCATTGAGCACCGACGCTTGCCTCGCTTCAGGCAGAATCAGGGCAATTTTCATGACTGCATCCTTTTACGTAACCAGTCGCGGTAGAGGCTGCGGGCCTTTTCACGCGCGTCGCTGCCCTGAATAATTAAGCCACCGCGCTGCCGCTGAGGGTGATCCAGCCCGACCAGAGGAGATACGGCCCCCTCATAGTCCTGGGCTTTCACAGGCAAAACCTCAACGTCCGAAGCTTTCACCGCCAGCTTTTGCCGCAGCCCAGGCGTTCTCAGGCAGTAATCCCCCCCGCTTTCAATCATCAGCACCGCTGGCAACCGCACGGTAAGGCTGCGTTTCCCTGTGCCGTGCCGCTGTTTCAGGCAAACCTGCTGCCGTTCAGCATCGAGCGTGAAATCATAGACCTGGCTGAAGCATGGCCAGCCCAGCTGTTCGGCGAGGTAAAAACCCGTCTGCCCGCTGTTACCTTCGGCGCTGCGTGAGCCCATGACCACCAGAGATTGAGAATGTTGCTGCTGCCATGCGGCCAGCAAAGCAGCCACTGATGCGGGGGAAAAAGTTAGCTCATCATCCGGCTGCAGCCGCACGGCTCGCAGGAACCCCAGCGCTTTGAACTGGCGAAGAAAACTGTCCGCGCGTTCAAGGCCAATGCTTAAGGCGGTAAGGTTCAGGCCTTCAGCCTGATGCAGCAGTATCTCCGCGGCAGCAGCCTCATCTTCCCCCAGGCAAGGGCGCGTTATCGACGTGTCCAGGCTACCCTGCCCGGCGGCCAGCCAGTCTTTTTCCGCCAGCATGGCGAGATCGGGCTCGGCCTTAAAGGCTAACAGAATGTTCATGGTTCACTCCCGGTGGCTGCTCTTTATTCCCGGACGCGGCCACAAGGCTCATGTTTCGCGTTTCCGGCGCCCAGAAGACGGAAACCAGCAGGCCCAGCATAAGCACCGCGCTGAGTAAAAGCATGGTGTTTTGCACCCCGAAGGAAACCAGCGCCACCGGCAACAGGCCGGTGCTGATTGCCGAGCCCAGGCGGCTCATCGACGTCGCAAACCCTACGCCCAGCGAGCGAATATCCGTCGGGAAACTCTCCGCCGGCAGCACGCCGACCAGGTTGCTGACCGCTGAAATGGTCAGCGTAAAAACAAAGAACAGCAGCAGAATAATTGTACCGTGTTGTTCCGGCACCAGCGCCAGCGCGGTAAGGCTGAAGAACAGCACCAGAAAACCGCCGATCAGGAAGCCACGCCTTGAGCAGCGGTGAGTCAGCACCAGGCCCGCAATCGCCCCCACCACCAGCACCATATTCAGCAGCAGGCTGGCGGTCAGGCCATCCTGCATACCCAGCAGCCCGGTAATGGACGGCAGCCAGGTATAAATCGCAAACCACGGGATCACCAGGCAAACAAAGAACAGGCTATTAAACGCGGTACGCCGCCAGTATTGTTCGGAAAACAGCGTGCGGAGATGACGGGAGGTCGGCACCGCAATCTCATCGCTAATAACGACGTGTTCGCCGAAGCAACGGCGCACAATCTGATGCGCTTCGGACACTCGCCCCTGGCGAAGCAGCCAGCGGGGAGATTCCGGGGTTCCCCAACGTAATAAAGTGATTAATAGCGCGGGAAAGGCAGCGGAAGCCAGCAGCCAGCGCCAGGCATCCGGACCGCTCTCCACTAGCTGATGCCCAATGAGGCTTGCCAGCACGTAACCCAGCGTCCAGACTACGCTAAACGCGCCGAGCAGCACGCCACGATGTTTGCGCGGGGAAAATTCGGCCAGCATGGTGTGGCCCACTGAGTAGTCACCGCCCAGCCCGATACCAATCAACACCCGCAGCAGAATCAGCTGCTCTACGTTGCTAACGAAAAACTGTAAAAAAGAGGCCAGTGTGATGAGCACGAAGCTGAAGTTAAAAATTTTCTGACGACCAATATGATCGGAGATCCAGCCCAGCACCAGGCTGCCAAGAAACAGCCCAAACAGCGCCGAGCCGCCCACTAATCCTTCCTGAAGTGGCGTCAGGCCCATTTGCGGCGTAATCATCACCAGCGCAAAACCAATTACGCCGAGCACGTAGCCATCCGTCAGGTGAGCGCCAAAGGTCAGCCCGGCAATGCGTAAATGAAAGCGATTAAGCGGCAGGTCATCCATACGAACCGGTTCGGCGTGCATACTGATTCCTTTGTCGATCCGTAAATGAAGAGGTCGGCTCCTGAGAGCCGACCTGTACGGTTATTTTTCAATCGGCCAAATCGTGCCGGTATTCATGATGCCGTTCGGATCGTACTGATCTTTCAGGCCCTGCATGATTGGCCAGGCGGTGCCGTGCTCAAGCTTGGACCAGTGCACGCGGTGCTTGCCGATCCCGTGGTGGTGCACCATCGAGCCGCCGAGGCGAATCGTCTCTTCCACGATGATTTTGTTCAGCGGGTTGTGGTACTTGTCGATCTCCTCTTCCGGCTTGCAGTCCACCACGTTGTAGTCGTACACGAAGTACATGTTGGTGCCGTTGATGTAGCTGTGGGAAGAGTGGCCGCCCAGCATAGTGATATCACCTGCATGTGGGAACTCATTGCGAATGCGCTCGATCACATTGTGGTAAATCTCATTAATGCAGCTCCAGCTGCCGGAAACTTCGGTGGTAAAGCCCATGTTGCCGGTTTTCAGGATCTGCACGCGTTCTGCTGCCACTTTATCCGGGCCCCAGTTCAGGTTGTTGAACCAGGTTTCGATGAGCTTGCTGTCCACCTTCTTGCATTCCGGGTGACGGGCAACAATTTCTTCGATGCCCGCGCCGGTCGCTTCGGCCAGGCGCTTAGAGCCTTCTGCCATAAAGATCAGCACGCATTTGCCGTCGGCAAAATGGGTGAAGTGCTGGGTACCATCTTCGGCGTCATACAGGCGGGCAATCGATGGGCGATAGCCTTCCACCATTACTTCGCGCAGGATGTTGAACCCGGTTTTCATGTTGTCGAGGATGTAGCCGTAGAACAGGTTGTTTTCCGGCATGTACTTGAAGATTTTCACCGTCACTTCGGTGATATAGCAGAGCGCCCCTTCGTTGCCGATAATCACGTGGCGAATGTCCGGGCCAGCAGCACGGCGCGGCACGTTTTTAATGCGCGTGATGCTGCCGTCCGGGAACACAGCTTCGAGACCCACCACCATGTCCTCAATCGCCCCGTATAGGGTTGAGAACTGACCAATGCTGCGGGTTGCCACAAGACCGCCCATTTGTGCCAGTGGTTTTGACTGCGGCGAGTGGCCGGTGGTGTAGCCTTTTGCACGCAGCGCATCTTCCAGCACTTCCAGCGGCACACCGCACTGGGCGGTGGCCTGCATGTTTTCAATGTCGATATCGATAATCTTGTTCAGTCCGGAGCCGTCCAGCACCACGGAGTTTTTCACCACGGCTTCCAGGCCACCTTCCGTTGCGGAAGCGCCGGTACGCGGGATACAGGTGATGTGGTTGCTGTTCAGAAACGCCAGTACGCTGGAGACTTGCTCAGTGTTCTGCAGTTTCACTACCGCGGCCGGCAGCGGCTGAGTGTACACGCCATGAATATCCGCATATTTTCTGAACCGGTCGATACTGTTTTTCTGCAATACTTTTTCATCGGTAATAACCTGCTGCGGGCCAACGATTTCTTTTAATTGATCCACAATTGCTTCGCGAGATAAAGACATGACAACTCCTTCCTGACAAATAAGGGAATACGGATATAAATAAGAGAAAGCAGGAACCACCCTGCGAGAATTACCTGACTAAATAACCACCATCAACGACTAACAAATGGCCATTAACATAATCTGAAGCACGGCTGGATAAATAAACCATTGCCCCCATAAGATCCTGCGTTTCACCCCAGCGGTTGGCTGGAATATGATCCAGTACGCGCTTGTTGGTTTCCGGGTTTTTACGCGTTTCGGTCGTAATATCGGTGGCATAATAACCAGGAGCAATACCGTTCACCTGAATATTATATTGGCCTAATTCATCACAATAGGCTTTCGTTAAACCGGCCAGCGCGTGTTTTGTGGCGGAATAAGCCGGAGACCACTGGCCGCCAAGATAAGAAAATAGCGAACAGATATTAATGATTTTTCCGTGCTTTTGCGGGATCATCACTTTGGCCGCTTCGTAGCTTAATTCGAACGCCGCGGTCAGGTTGATGTTGATCATCGGGTCCCAGTCGGCACGGCCGAAATCCAGCACCTTGTTGAGCTTACAGATCCCGGCGTTGTTGACCAGAATATCCACCGAGCCAAAGGTTTCCAGGCACTGGGCGATGACCTGAGCCGGGGCGCCTTTCTCCGTGATATCCACGGTCATAAACGCCACTTTTACGCCTTGCTGTTCAATAAGTTGACGCGTTTCGCCTTTCTCTTCCACCACCGTTGGAATAAACACATTCGCCCCGGCCTTAGCCAGCGCCATGGCGAACGCCTGCCCAAGCCCGCTGTTACCGCCGGTGACAATCGCCGTCTTCCCTTTGAGCGAGAAGAAGTCCAGTGAGAATTCGTTGAGTGCGCTGAGCGACATGATGAACTCCTTAAATTTTTTAAACGCAAAAAAAATGAGAAAAGCAAGCTCCCCCCGAAAGGGAAGTTACTTTTCTCATCGTCTCTAGTAACTGGCTAAAATAAGTATCACAGCGGTGGGGGCATGTTATGTGATCAACCTCACAACTCATTAACAAGAAGGTTTTATCGCTAAATTATTCACCATGAAAACCAATATCGTGATATTTCTCACACTAAAAAACGATCTCTCATGATAATAATCTCCGCAATTACTAGAGCCCATGAGAAAAGTAATCAGCCCTTAAAAGGGGATTGGTTACTTTTCTCTTTTTTTTGTCTTTAACAATCCTGATTACTGAGAGCACACCATGCGTGATTCAAATTTTCGTCGCTGGCTAACGCTGGCAATAATAAGTATCAGTGGTGGTGTAAGTTTTGACCTTGCTTATTTAAGGTATATTTACCAAATCCCCATGGCAAAATTCATGGGATTTAGCAATACCGAAATAGGCTTAATTATGAGTACTTTCGGAATAACCGCAATTATCCTTTATGCGCCGAGCGGAATTATTGCCGACAAATTCTCTCACCGCTTAATGATGACGCTGGCGATGATTGCCACCGGCCTGCTGGGAATTGTCATGGCGTTCTACCCGCCGCTGTGGGTAATGATCGTCATTCAGGTCGCTTTCGCCGTGACCACCATTCTGATGCTGTGGTCGGTCTCCATTAAGGCGGCTTCCCTGCTGGGGGATCATAGCGAGCAGGGAAAAATCATGGGCTGGATGGAAGGCCTGCGCGGCGTCGGCGTGATGGCGCTGGCGGTGTTCACCATGTGGGTGTTCTCGCGCTTCGCGCCGGAAGATGCCAACAGCCTTAAAGCCGTTATTCTTATCTACAGCGGCGTTTATATTGCGCTCGGCGTGCTGTGTTGGTTCTTTGTCAGCGATGGCTTTACCGGCCGTACAGAAGACTCTCAGGAAGCCAAAAAACCAGCGTTCCAGCTTAAAGATATCCTGTCCGTTTTACGGATCAGCACCACCTGGTACTGCAGTATGGTGATCTTCGGGGTTTACACCATTTATGCCATCCTGAGCTATTCCACCAACTATCTGACCGAGATGTACGGCATGTCGCTGGTGGCCGCCAGTTACATGGGCATTGTGATCAATAAAATCTTCCGCGCCGTTTGTGGCCCACTCGGCGGCATTATTACGACCTACAGCAGAATCAAATCGCCCACTCGCGTGGTGCAGCTGCTCTCTATTGTTGGCGCAGTCGCCCTGGTAGCGCTGCTGGCGACCAACGCCAATCCTCAGTCGGTTGCGATGGGCATTGGGCTTATTTTGCTGCTGGGATTCACCTGTTATGCCTCACGCGGGCTGTACTGGGCCTGCCCCGGCGAAGCGAGAACGCCGCCCTATATTATGGGTACCACCGTGGGGATTTGTTCGGTCATCGGCTTCCTGCCGGACGTGTTCGTTTACCCGCTTGTCGGCCACTGGCAGGACACCCTGCCCGCTGAAGAAGCCTACCGCAATATGTGGCTGATGGGATTAGCCGCGCTGTGCATGGTCATCGTGTTTGCCTTTTTGCTGATTCGCAAAATTCGCGCCGCCGACATCGCACAGGAAAAATTGGCATCACTGGCCGCAACGGGCGAGTGATGAGGGAAAATTGAAGGAGAAAGGCAATGTCGAAGCAATACATCATTGGGATTGATGGTGGGAGCCAAAGTACAAAAGTCGTGATGTACGATCTGGCGGGCAATATCGTCTGTGAAGGCAAGGGGCAGCTTCAGCCAATGTACACGCCGGACGCGGATACCGCCGAGCATCCTGACGACGACCTTTGGGACTCGCTGTGCCGCGCCGGGCAGGATTTAATGAACCACTTCACGGGCGACAAGGACGCCATCGTCGGGATTGGCCTCGGCTCCATACGCTGCTGCCGCGCCCTCTTAAAGGCCGACGGCACACCGGCTGAGCCGCTGATCAGCTGGCAGGACGCGCGCGTCACCCGCCCCTACGAGCACACGAATCCTGATGTCGCCTGGGTGACTTCATTCTCGGGTTACCTGTCCCATCGCTTAACCGGCGAGTTCAAGGACAATATCGCCAACTATTTTGGCCAGTGGCCGGTGGACTACAAAACGTGGTCATGGAGCGACGACGGCGAAGTACTGAAGAAATTTAATATTCCGCGCACCATGCTATTTGATGTTCAGATGCCAGGCACGGTCATCGGCCATCTTACCGAAAATGCGTCGAAGGCTACGGGCTTCCCGGCCGGATTACCGGTAGTTTGTACCACCAGCGATAAGCCGGTAGAAGCGCTTGGGGCCGGGCTGCTGGATGACGAAACCGCGGTGATTTCTCTCGGCACCTATATCGCGCTGATGATGAACGGCAAAGCGCTGCCGAAAGACCCCGTGGCTTATTGGCCCATTATGTCGTCTATTCCTGAAACGCTGCTGTATGAAGGTTACGGCATCCGCAAAGGAATGTGGACGGTAAGCTGGCTGCGGGACATGCTGGGTGAGTCATTGATTCAGGATGCGAAAGCGCAGAATCTTTCCCCGGAAGGGTTGCTGAACAAGAAAGCGGCGCTGGTGCCGCCGGGCTGTAACGGCCTGATGACCGTGCTGGACTGGCTGACAAACCCGTGGGAACCCTTCAAACGCGGGATCATGATTGGCTTTGATTCCAGCATGGACTACGCATGGATTTACCGCTCGATCCTCGAAAGCATCGCCCTGACGCTGAAAAACAATTACGACAATATGTGCCATGAGATGGACCATTTTGCCAAACATGTGATCATCACCGGCGGCGGCTCCAACAGCGATCTGTTTATGCAGATCTTTGCCGACGTGTTTAACCTGCCGGTCAGGCGGAACGCGATCAACGGCTGCGCGAGTCTGGGGGCGGCAATCAACACCGCCGTCGGGCTAGGGCTGTATACCAGCTATGAAACCGCCGTTGAAAAAATGGTGCGGGTCAAAGATGTGTTTATGCCGATAGAAAACAACGCGAAACGCTACGAGGCGCTAAACAAAGGGATTTTCAGGGAGTTAACGCAGCACACTGACGTTATTTTGAAAAAATCGTATCAGGTGATGCACGGGGAGTTAGACAACACGGACTCAATTCAAAGCTGGTCCAACGCTTAACTCACGGTTTACGCCGGGTGTGATGACCGCACCCGGCTTTGCTCATCAGGCAATATTCAAATACTTGTGCGTCTGCATCGACAGGCGCCAGTTGCGCGCGATGCAGGTTTCAATGCACAGGCGCGTAGCATCGTCTTTTTGGCTGATAGGCTGCAGCGCGATAATGCGGTTTTTCTCATCCGTCAGCGTAGCCAGCAGTTCGTCCAGCGCTTCAACGTCACGCATACGCCCCACCGGGTGCTTAATTTCATCCGAGCGCTCCAGCGCCTGGGAGAGAATGTCGTACCCACCGCGCATGTTCACCTTCGGGGAAACCGTCACCCAGGTATTTGCCGTGCAGCGCACTTCATGCGTGCCGCTGGTTTCTATCTGGCAGCTAAATCCGTTTTTCTCGAGCAAATCAGTCAGCGGAGTTAGGTCGTGAATGCACGGCTCACCGCCGGTGATCACTATATGTCGCGCGGTATATCCCTGACGGCCAATAACGGCCAGCAGATCTTCAGCGCTTGCCGCGCCCCATTTATCGCTTTCTTTGGTTTTGGCCAGGATGCTGAACAGCGACACTTCACGATCCGCGAGCTTATCCCAGGTATGTTTGGTATCGCACCAGGCGCAGCCTACCGGGCAACCCTGCAGGCGAATAAAAATGGCGGGCACGCCGGTAAAATAGCCTTCCCCTTGCAGGGTCTGGAACATCTCGTTAATCGGGTACTGCATAATTATCTCAGTCATAGTCACAAAAAGTAATTATCGCAGAACTGGCGATGGAGATCATGCGAAAGCGGCTGCGCGACATCGATGTCTGATGCTCATGCCGCACACAGAACCTCCGTTTTCACGGTTACTGTGTGCCAGCTCTCAACTTTCTTATGGTGATTAAACCTTCGCTCCTCATGTTGATCGCCGTCATAACAGCACGTATTGCTAACTTCTAGCATCCCTCTGGCTTTCCCACTGAAATCACATAAGGAAATGATAAATGGATGATTCTTCTGTTCCTGGACAACAAAGAGTTGGGCCCGCCGCCTGGTTTAGCCTGCTGTTTGCGATGGTCTTTTTCTCTGGCCTGTTGGGAGGAAAAAACTGGTACGGGGTGTTTGACTTCACCACGCTAAACGGTGCCTTTGGCAAAGTGGTCAGCGGCGTTAACCCGGCCGGAGAATCGCTGGATGTTGCCAAAAGCGCCTTCCGCGGCAACGGCGGATATGGCGCGATGGACGGTTTTCTTTTCGCTTTCGGCCTGATTCCCGCCGTGATGTTTGCGCTGGGCATGATTAACGTGCTGGAACACTACGGCGCCCTGCGTGCCGCAAGAAAACTGCTGACACCTCTCCTTCGGCCCCTGATGGGCGTGCCCGGTGCTACGGGCCTTGCGCTCATCGGCAGCCTGCAAAGTACCGACGTTGGCGCATCGCTCACCCGCGTACTGGCGGATGAAGGCCAGATCAGCGAAAAAGAAAAAACCGTGTTCACTATGTTCCAGTTTTCCGCCGGAGCCATGATCACCAACTTTTTCTCTTCCGGGGCCGTGCTCTTCACGCTGATCGCCGTGGACGGTAGCCAGGCCGTGCCTAGCTCAATCGGCATGTGCGTCGCCGTGATGTTCATTATGAAAATCGTGGGGGCAAACATGATGCGCCTGATCCTGAACGTCACAGAGCGTAAAGCAAAAACAGAGGTGCAACATGGCTGATGCAGCAAAACCGATGATCACCGATGTCTTTGTGGCCGGGGCGCGCAAAGGCTGGACCATCGCCACAACCAGTACGCTACCTAATGTGTTGATGGCATTCATTATTATTTATGCGCTTGAGCTTACGGGCGCGCTGCAGGGCATGGCCTGGCTGTTTGGCCCGGTGATGAAACTCTTTGGGCTGCCCGGTGAAGCAGCGGCGGTACTCATCGGCGGCTGGATGTCGATGGGCGGCGGCGTGGGCGTCGCTATCAGCCTGTTTGAAAGAGGCATTCTCAGCGGCGAACACCTGGCTATTCTCGCACCGGCCATCTATTTGATGGGCTCTCAGGTGCAGTATGCCGGGCGTATTCTCGGCGTTGTAGGTATTCCGGCGAAACGCATTCCGCTGATGATAGCCCTTTCTGTACTCAACGCATTTTGCGCCATGCTGATCATGCGCGTGCTTATTCTGGAGTAACCCATGGATCTGAAACAGTATCTTCAAGAGTTAAAAAGCGTCGTAAATATCGACTGCGGTACCGCTACCGTTATGGGCGTGGAAGAGGTCAGTCGTATCTTTCAGCAGTGGTATCTGTCAGAAAACTGGCACTGCGACAGCGTTGATCTGGGGAATAAAGTAGGGCCAGGTTTGTTCGCCACGAATAAACCTGACGCTGAACAGTACGACGTTTTGCTGGTGGGACATATGGATACCGTCTTCCCGCCGGGAACCGTCTCAGAGCGCCCTTTCAGCATTGAAGGCGACCGTGCCTATGGCCCTGGCGTGTCAGACATGAAAAGCGGGTTGTTATCTATTCTTTGGGCTTTACGCGGCCTGGACAAAGCCGATCTTGAGCGGCTGGCTATCGCCGTGGCCATGAACCCGGACGAAGAAACTGGCTCAGCCCATTCGCATGAATGGATAGGCGGCATCGCAAAACGCAGCCGCTGCGTGCTGGTATGCGAGGCGGCAAGAGCCGATGGCTCACTGGTGAAAGCCAGAAAAGGCATGGCCCGTTACCGTCTGGCGTTTAAAGGCGTAGCCGCCCATGCGGGCAACGATCCGGAAAAAGGCCGTTCTGCGGTGAAAGCGCTCGCTTACGCGGTGCTGGCAATAAGCGAGCTGGCCGATATGACGAAGGGCACCACGTTGAATACCGGCGTGATTTCCGGCGGCGTTGGGGCGAATATCGTGGCGGATCACGCTGAAATGATTGTCGATCTCCGCTTCAATGATAACGACGAATATCTGCGGGTTAACGAGGCCGTTCAGTCGTTTAGCCACCGCCAGTTCGAGCCAGATGTGTTAACCACCGTCGAACAGCAGGCGCAAACGCCTGCAATGACACCTTCTGCCGAAACGGAAAAACTGATGAAGCTGGTTGAAAAAGCCGGTGAGGCTGTCGACGTAGAAGTTCGCTGGCAGGCGGTAGGTGGCGGCTCAGACGCCAACCACACGGCGGCCCTTGGTGTGCCTTCTCTGGACGGGTTTGGCCCTGTCGGTGCCGGATTCCATTCCCCTTCCGAATATCTGGAGCTGAACAGTATCGAGCCTCGGGTTCGACTGCTGCGTGAAGTGATCCGCTCGCTGTAAAAAAAGGCCGGGGTCTTCCCGGCCTGCTTCATTACTTTTTCAGTTTAAAATCAATCACCATGCGGCCTTTGATCTTGCCGCTCTCCATTTCAGGGTAAAGGGCAATGAGCACCTGAAGCCGATCGGGTGCCTGTTCCTGGATTATTTGATCTTAACAGCCTTCACGTCCAGCATCGGTGTCAGCAGACAGGTATAGCTAAGTTTGTCATTGTCTGGCCCTTTCCCCGGGAAAAATGCCGAACCTTCTACGACAACGTCATAGCGTTCGCTCTTCTTACCGGCAATGACCTTACCGGGAGCAAAAGCGGGTGAGTCAGGACTAATCTCAACCAACCGCTCAAGTCCGGTGCTGATAACATCACTACGGTTAGATTTCGACAACGCCGCGTTGAGACAAGCCCTGTTTGCAGCATCACGCCCCTGCATCGTGCCCATACCAGGCTCATACTTTTGTGGAAGATTAGCCAGGCGCCAAATATCTGACTGTGGCATATAGACGCCAGGTTCAAATCGCCCGGTTCCAGAGCGCACGGCACAAACGATCAGTTGAGGACTGACTCCATCGATAGCAACGAAAGTGGTGCCAGGCTCAGATTGCAGCGTGAGTTTTGCATAATTGGCATTGATCTCAAAAGGAACCGACTTCTCTTTCGCCATCGTCGAGCGTGACTTGCAAAGCGCTACTTTTGCAGGGTCTTGCCCCAGACTGTCACTTGAAATCATCGCCGCATGTGCAGAAGAGATACCTAACAGCATCAGTGGCACTAAAGATAAAAAAATGCTTTTTTGATTCATTATATCCCCGGAGGTTATTCCTTCATTGTTATTGATACATATACACTTTAATCATACGGTTCTTTCAATACACGACTAAACACGCCATTGATAAATATGTGATCTTTATGCTTCAGAAGACAACATGCAATATTGCAAGCGTGGAAATCTCTGGCTCAGTAAGAAATAAAAGGCGAAAAAAAACCCGCCGAAGCGGGTTTTTCAAAGTCTAAAGCAGCAGTAAGAACTTACTGGCCTTTAACTTCTTTCAGACCGTTGAACGGTGCTGGAGTGCCCTGTGCAGCCAGTGCTTCTTCGATACGAATCAGCTGGTTGTACTTAGCAACACGGTCAGAACGGCTCATAGAACCGGTTTTGATCTGGCCAGCAGCGGTGCCCACAGCCAGGTCAGCGATGGTAGCATCTTCGGTTTCGCCAGAACGGTGAGAGATAACCGCAGTGTAGCCAGCGTCTTTCGCCATTTTGATCGCAGCCAGAGTTTCGGTCAGGGAACCGATCTGGTTGAATTTGATCAGGATGGAGTTAACGATGCCTTTTTCGATACCTTCTTTCAGGATCTTGGTGTTGGTTACGAACAGATCGTCACCAACCAGCTGGATTTTGTCGCCCAGCACTTTGGTCTGGTATGCGAAACCAGCCCAGTCAGATTCGTCCAGACCGTCTTCGATAGAAACGATTGGGTAATCTTTGGTCAGGTTTTCCAGGAAGTGAGTGAATTCTTCAGAGGTGAACGCTTTGTTGCCTTCGCCAGCCAGAACGTATTTACCGTCTTTGTAGAACTCAGACGCTGCACAGTCCATTGCCAGGGTAACATCTTTGCCCAGCTCGTAGCCTGCTGCTTTAACCGCTTCAGCGATAACAGCCAGTGCTTCTGCGTTGGAACCCAGGTTAGGCGCGTAGCCACCTTCGTCACCTACAGCAGTGTTCATGCCTTTGGACTTCAGTACCTTAGCCAGGTTGTGGAACACTTCAGAACCGATACGTACCGCTTCTTTCAGGGTTTTCGCGCCAACAGGCTGAATCATGAATTCCTGAATATCAACGTTGTTGTCAGCGTGCTCGCCGCCGTTGATGATGTTCATCATTGGCAGAGGCATAGAGAATTTGCCTGGGGTGCCGTTCAGTTCAGCGATGTGAGCGTAAAGCGGCAGGCCTTTAGAAGCAGCAGCAGCTTTAGCAGCAGCCAGAGAAACAGCCAGAATGGCGTTTGCGCCAAACTTGGATTTGTTCTCGGTGCCATCCAGATCGATCATGATCTTATCGATGTTAGCCTGGTCTTTAGCATCTTTGCCAAGCACAGCTTCAGCGATCGGGCCGTTAACCGCAGCAACAGCTTTCAGTACGCCTTTACCCATGAAACGAGATTTGTCGCCATCGCGCAGTTCCAGTGCTTCACGGGAACCGGTAGAAGCACCTGATGGTGCAGCTGCCAGACCAACGAAACCGCCTTCCAGGTGAACTTCGGCTTCAACAGTCGGGTTACCGCGGGAGTCGATGATTTCACGACCGATCACTTTCACAATTTTGGACATAGTAGGTTTTCCTCAAGTCACAACGTTAAACTAAAACTCCAGACAAACAACGCGCGAAAATGTCGCGCGTTGCCGTTCTAACTCTGCTTACTTCGCCTGGCGTTTCTGGTACTCACCGGCGGCTTTCACGAAGCCTGCAAACAGTGGGTGCCCGTCACGCGGAGTCGAAGTGAATTCCGGGTGGAACTGGCAGGCAACAAACCATGGATGGTTTGGCACCTCAATGATTTCTACCAGTTGGTCATCACCGGAACGACCTGCAACACGTAAACCAGCTGCTTCAATCGGTTTCAGCAGCATGTTGTTGACTTCGTAGCGATGGCGATGGCGTTCAACGATGGTTGGCTCACCGTACATCTGGCGAACCAGGCTACCGTCGGTCAGTTGACACTGCTGGCCGCCGAGGCGCATGGTGCCGCCCAGATCGCTCTTCTCGCTGCGTACTTCAACATTGCCTTCTTCATCGCGCCACTCGGTGATCAACGCCACCACAGGGTACTTACAGTCTGGCACAAATTCAGTGGAGTTGGCGTTATCCATGCCCGCCACATTACGGGCGAACTCGATAAGCGCAACCTGCATACCCAGGCAAATGCCGAGGTACGGGATGTTGTTTTCACGGGCATAGCGCGCGGTAGCAATCTTGCCTTCAACACCGCGGTAGCCGAAGCCGCCAGGGATCAGAATCGCATCCAGACCTTTCAGCAGCTCTACGCCACGAGTTTCAACATCCTGTGAATCAATCAGCTTGATGTTCACGGTCAGACGGTTTTTCAACCCACCGTGTTTCAGCGCTTCAATCACCGACTTATAGGCATCCGGCAGTTCAATGTACTTGCCGACCATACCGATAGTGATTTCGCCCGTTGGGTTGGCTTCTTCGTAGATAACCTGTTCCCATTCTGCCAGATTGGCTTCCGGCGCGTTCAAGCTGAATCGTTTACAAATATAATCGTCCAGCCCCTGGGATTTCAACAGGCCTGGAATTTTATAGATAGAATCGACGTCTTTCAGAGAGATTACCGCTTTCTCTGGAACGTTACAGAACAATGCAATCTTCGCACGTTCGTTGGCCGGTACAACGCGGTCAGAACGGCAGATCAGCACGTCTGGCTGGATACCAATGGAGAGCAGTTCTTTTACGGAGTGCTGAGTCGGCTTGGTTTTCACTTCACCGGCTGCGGCCATGTAAGGCACCAGCGTCAGATGCATGTAGAGCGTGTGCTCGCGGCCCACTTCTACCGCCATCTGGCGAATCGCTTCAAGGAACGGCAGGGATTCGATGTCCCCGACGGTGCCGCCGATTTCAACCAGCACCACGTCGTGGCCTTCGCCGCCTTCCAGAATACGTTCTTTAATGGCGTTGGTGATGTGCGGGATAACCTGCACGGTCGCGCCAAGATAGTCACCACGGCGTTCTTTACGCAGAACGTCAGAGTAGATACGGCCGGTGGTGAAGTTGTTACGGCGGCTCATCTTGTTACGGATAAAACGCTCGTAGTGACCCAGATCCAGGTCGGTTTCAGCGCCGTCTTCGGTAACGAACACTTCCCCATGTTGAATAGGGCTCATGGTACCCGGATCGACGTTGATGTACGGATCGAGTTTCATGATGGATACGTTGAGGCCACGGGCTTCAAGAATAGCTGCGAGGGAGGCTGCGGCAATGCCTTTACCCAGAGAGGAAACGACCCCGCCGGTCACAAAAATATAGTTCGTTGTCATGCTGAACCTGAGAAGTTAGGTTTAAAGACGATGGAATAACCAGGACGGGAAAGTAGTATACCCGAACAGCATGGGCGCCACAAACATTCATTCTGTTCCCCGGAAATCAATCCGGCCCCACAGTCAGGCTAAGAAAATAGCCCTTCCGCGATAAATGTTTTTGACGCAAATCAATCGCTTGTTAAATAAAAAGCGCCAAAAAGTGCAGCTGATAGCAAAAACGCTTTAGATATCAGTTTCCTGGCGTTTCACTTCTTGCCAGGCTTTTTCCATAATTTCCAGCCCTGCCTGCTCCATGGTTAGCCCTTGAGCGGCGACGATCGCCTCCACTTTTCGGAAACGAGCCTCGAATTTTCGGTTAGCTTTTTGTAACGCCACCTCCGCTTTGGTGCCCAAATGCCGAGCCAGATTGACGGTAGCGAACAATAAATCACCCACTTCTTCTTCCAGCTTTGACTCGTCCACCACAGCCTGCTGGGCTTCAAACATGACTTCGTCGATCTCTTCGTGCACTTTATCCAGCACCGGACCAAGCGTCTTCCAGTCAAAGCCGACGTTCGAGCAGCGTTTTTGAATTTTTTGCGCACGCATTAGCGCAGGGAGCGCTTCTGGGATATCGTCCAGCGCCGAGTGCTGAGCCTTCTGCGCGCGCTCTTCGATTTTGATTTGCTCCCATCTCGCCAGCACTTCTCCGCTGGTTGCCGCGTCACCGTCAGCAAAGATATGCGGGTGGCGGCGCTCAAGCTTGTCACTGATGCCCTGGCAAATATCTTCAAAATTAAAGCGTCCTTCCTCCTGCCCCATCTGCGCGTAAAACACCACCTGGAACAACAGGTCGCCCAACTCGCCGCGCAGGTCATCAAAATCTTCGCGATTAATGGCGTCGAGCACTTCATAGGTTTCTTCGAGCGTGTAAGGGGCGATGGTGGCAAAAGTTTGCTCGCGATCCCATGGGCAGCCGTTTTCAGGGTCACGCAGACGCTGCATGATCCCGAGCAGGCGGTCGATTTGAGTCATTGTAATTCCTTGTTTTTAACCCTCACCCTAACCCTCTCCCTAAAAGGGAGAGGGGATGGATCGAGTAGAATTGTTCGCCCTCAACCTTTGGAAAGCGTAACGAAATTGAGCAAAGTTTTCCCCCCTCTCCCTTCTGGGGAGAGGGTCGGGGTGAGGGGCAATAAATTAACCGTGCAACCTGCGGGCATCGATAATGTCCGGCACCTGGTTGAGTTTGCCCAGCACGCGGCCAAGCACCTGCAGGTTATAGATCTCGATAGTCATATCGATGGTGGCCAGTTGCTGTTTCGTGTCACTGCGGCTGGCCACGCCAAGCACGTTGACCTTTTCGTTCGCCAGAATCGTGGTGATGTCGCGAAGCAGGCCGCTGCGATCGTTCGCCGTGACGCGCACCACCAGCGAATAACCGCTGGAGTAGCTTTCCCCCCAAACGGCATCGACGATACGTTCCGGCGCGTGGGATTGCAGCTCGGCCAACTGGTCACAGTCGGCACGGTGAATCGAGATCCCGCGCCCCTGGGTAATAAAGCCGACGATTTCATCCCCCGGAATCGGCTGGCAGCAGCGGGCGATGTGGTGCATCAGATTCCCTACGCCCTCAACGACCACCCGGCCATTGTCTTTACTGCGCGACTGCGGCGGGGAATAGCTTTTTTGCGTCAGCTGACGCAGCGCGGCGGCATCTTGTTCCTCGGCGCTTGGCTTATTAAACTGCGCCTGCAGATAGTTGCTCATCTGGTTGAGGCGAATATCCCCGCCGCCGATAGCCGCCAGCAGTTCTTCAATTTCGTTAAAGTTGTAGCGAGGCAGCAGCGTTTTCTCGGCTTCTTTCAGGCTGATGCCCAGATGCTCAATTTCGTCATCCAGAATCTGGCGTCCGGCAAGAATGTTCTTGTCCCTGTCCTGCTTGCGGAACCAGTTGTGGATCTTCGCGCGCCCGCGGCTGGTAGTGATGTACCCCAGGTTAGGGTTCAGCCAGTCGCGGCTCGGGTTCGGCTGCTTCTGGGTAATGACCTCGATCTGGTCCCCCATTTGCAGTTGATAGGTGAACGGTACGATGCGCCCACCAATTTTTGCCCCGATGCAGCGGTGCCCGACATCGCTGTGAATATGGTAGGCAAAGTCCAGCGGCGTCGAGCCGGCAGGCAGGTCAACCACGTCTCCTTTCGGCGTAAACACGTAAACGCGGTCGTCAAAGACCTGGCTGCGGACTTCGTCAAGCATTTCGCCGGAGTCGGACATCTCTTCCTGCCAGGCGATAAGCTTGCGCAGCCACGCAATGCGGTCTTCATGGCCAGAACTGCCGCTGCGCGCATTGCCTTCTTTGTACTTCCAGTGCGCGGCCACACCCAGCTCAGACTCTTCATGCATCTGCTTGGTGCGGATCTGAATCTCTATGGTTTTGCCGTTCGGGCCAAGCACCACGGTATGAATAGACTGGTAGCCATTCGGTTTAGGGTTTGCGACATAGTCGTCAAACTCATCCGGCAAATGGCGGAAGTGAGTATGTACTATCCCCAGCGCCGCGTAGCAATCCTGCAGCCGCTCGGCAACAATACGTACCGCGCGCACGTCAAACAGCTCATCAAACGCCAAATGTTTTTTCTGCATTTTGCGCCAGATGCTGTAGATGTGTTTTGGTCGGCCATAGACTTCAGCCTTTACGCCCTCTTCTTTCATTGAAGAACGTAATGTGCCGACAAAATCATCGATGTACTGCTCGCGATCGATCCGGCGCTCGTGCAGCAGCTTCGCGATACGCTTGTATTCCTCAGGGTGCAGGTAGCGGAAACAGTAATCTTCCAGCTCCCATTTGAGCTGGCCAATACCGAGGCGGTTCGCCAGCGGGGCGTAAATGTTGGTACATTCTTTGGCCGCCAGCACGCGTTCATCTTCCGGTGCGTCTTTCACTTCACGCAGATGGGCGATACGTTCCGCAAGCTTGATGACCACGCAGCGGAAGTCATCCACCATCGCCAGCAACATACGGCGAACGTTATCCACCTGGTCGGAGGAAACAGAGTCGTTATGGGTCGCTTTCAGGTGGCGAATCGCGTCCATGTCGCGCACGCCGTGAATCAGCGTCACCACCTGTTTGCCGACGCTTTCCAGCATCACTTCTTCGCTGACCACGCCGGCATCAGCCAGCGGGAACAGCAGCGCGGCGCGCAGCGTATCGTTGTCCATGCTCAGCATCGAGAGGATTTCGACCATCTCCACGCCGCGCCACAGCAATAATTCAGCGTCAGGATGACCTTTGGTCTGGCGTTCACAATACGCCCAGGTTTCGGCTAAGCGTTCACACGACTGCTGGTTGGAAATCCCGAGGCTTGCAATCCATTTTTCGGGCGCAAATTCGCCAGCTTTGTTGAGATGTGCACTTCTTACCGCAACCATTATCCTCTCCTGTCAGGCTAACGCTCAGGCCAATGTGCCTGATTAACCCTTTCAATTACGCTCAAAGAGCGCCATAGACTCCAGATGCCCGGTGTGGGGGAACATATCGAGCATGGCCAGTCGTTTAATGTGGTACCCGGCGGCCAGCAACGTTTCACTGTCACGCGCAAGCGTGGTGGGGTTGCAGGAAACGTACACCACGCGGCTCGGCGCCAGTTTGATGACGTGCTGCATAACCCCCGCCGCACCCGCACGCGCCGGGTCGAGCAATATTTTCGTAAATCCTTGTTGCGCCCAGGGCTGCCGCGTCACGTCATCTTCCAGGTTTTCATGGAAGAATGTCACGTTTTTCAGCGCATTACGTTGAGCATTATATTCACCTTTCGCCACCAGCGCAGCAACGCCTTCGACCCCCACGACCGCGGCGGCTCGTTTTGCCAACGGCAGGGTAAAATTCCCCATTCCGCAGAACAAATCTAGCACCCGATCCTCAGGCTGCACCTCCAACCACTCGATCGCCCGCGCCACCATTTGCTGGTTCACCGCGTCGTTAACCTGGATGAAATCTCGTGGGCTAAAGGTTAAGCGTAGCCCGTCTGAATGATACCAGGGCTCTTCGTCGGCCAGGGATTCCAGGCTGTCGCTGTCCGGGGCAAGGAATAACGCCACCTCATGGGAATGCGAAAACTGTTCCAGTTTTTGTCGGTCATCCTTGCTGAGCGGAGCCAAATGGCGCAGCACCATCAGCGGCCCACCGTCGGCCAGGACCAGCTCCACGTGCCCTAACCGGTTCACGATACTTAATTCAGACAAGCACTGGCGTAAAGGTTCCAGTAATGCTTCAAGCCGGGGCGCCAGCACGGGGCAATGATGAATATCCACCAGCGCCTTGTCGCTCGCCTTGCGAAAACCCATCTGTAAGGTTTGCGTGCGGGGCTGATAATTCAACCCCAGCCGTGCACGACGGCGGTATCCCCATGACCCGGCAGAAATAATTTCATCCACCTGACGAGGCTGTTCGCGCTCGCCCATCATGCGCCCCAGGGCCTTAGATTTTGCTTCCTGCTGCAGCGCCACGCTCGCGTGCTGCTGCTGACAGCCGCCGCAAACCCCAAAATGCGGGCAACGTGGCTTCACCCTTTCCGGGCTGTCGTTTAAACGGCGCTTTACCTCAGCCTGAGCGTAGCTACGCTTATCTTCGGTAATGCGAACCTCAACCTGTTCGCCAGGCAGTGCGCCACGAATAAAGAGCGCTTTGCCTTTGTGGCGCGCGACGCCCTGACCGAATGGATCGAGGTCGGTTACGGTCACGGTAAGTAATTCACGATTCGTATCGCGTCGCTTTGCAGAGTAGAATTGCGCCATGATGTAAGTAGATGTGTTCTCAAATGTCACTGTTGCTTTTATTGTCCCATATCGGAACCCCATGACCAACTACAGCCTGCGCGCACGTATGATGATCCTGATTCTGGCCCCGACGCTGTTGGTCGGTTTGCTGCTCAGCATCTTTTTCGTTGTCCATCGTTACAATGACTTACAGCGCCAGTTGGAAGATGCCGGCGCCAGTATTATTGAACCGCTGGCGGTCTCCAGCGAGTACGGCATGAACTTCCACAGCCGGGAGTCGATTCGCCAGTTGGTCAGCGTGCTGCACCGCCGCCATTCCGATATCGTGCGGGGAATTTCGATTTACGATGATAGTAACAAGCTGTTCGTCACCTCTAATTTTCAGCATAACGCCGCTCGTCTGAGGCTACCCGACGGGGAAAAGCCCCCGAAAGATCTCACCGTCACCCGTGCGGGCGACATCATGATCCTGCGAATGCCGATTATTTCCGAAAGATATTCGCCGGATGAATCCGCTGAAACCAACGTCAAACAGAGCAACAGTATACTCGGCTATGTCGCCATGGAGCTGGATCTCAAATCCGTTCGTCTGCAGCAATACCGCGAAATCTTTATCTCAACGTTGATGATGCTGTTCTGTATTGGCATTGCGATGCTGTTTGCCTATCGCCTGATGCGAGACGTGACCGGGCCTATCCGCAATATGGTGAATACCGTGGATCGCATTCGCCGTGGGCAACTCGACAGCCGCGTGGAAGGGTTTATGTTGGGCGAGCTGGATATGCTGAAAAACGGCATTAACTCGATGGCAATGTCTCTGACTGCGTATCACGAAGAGATGCAGCACAACGTCGACCAGGCCACATCCGATCTGCGTGAAACCCTTGAGCAGATGGAAATTCAGAACGTGGAGCTCGATCTTGCCAAGAAGCGCGCCCAGGAAGCCGCCCGTATAAAATCTGAGTTTCTGGCAAATATGTCTCACGAGTTGCGCACCCCGCTCAACGGCGTCATTGGCTTCACTCGCCTGGCCTTAAAAACCGATTTGACACCAACTCAGCGCGACCATCTCTACACGATTGAACGCTCGGCCAATAACTTACTCACCATCATTAATGACGTGCTGGACTTCTCCAAGCTCGAAGCAGGCAAGCTGCTGCTGGAATCCATTCCCTTCCCGCTGCGCAACACCCTGGATGAAGTGGTAACTCTGCTGGCACATTCCGCCCACGACAAAGGCCTTGAGCTAACGCTCAACATTAAAAATGACGTACCGGATAACGTGATTGGCGACCCTCTGCGCCTGCAACAGGTCATCACAAATCTGGTGGGCAATGCGATTAAATTCACCGAAACCGGCAACATTGACCTGCTGGTGGAAAAACGGGCGGAAGGAAACAACAAAGTTCAGATTGAAATGCAGATCCACGACACCGGCATCGGCATTCCTGAACAGGAACAATCGCGTCTCTTCCAGGCCTTCCGCCAGGCGGATGCCAGTATTTCTCGCCGCCACGGCGGCACCGGACTGGGACTGGTGATCACCCAGAAGCTGGTGAACGAAATGGGTGGAGATATCTCCTTCCACAGCAAACCGAATCGCGGCTCAACGTTCTGGTTCCACATCAGCCTGGATCTGAACCCGAACGCCGTGAACGACAGACAGGTGCTGGACAAACTGACAGGCAAACGCCTGGGCTACGTCGAACCAAACGCGAGCGCTGCACAGAGCACCCTGAATTTGCTGCAAAACACACCGCTGGACGTCGTGCACAGTCCGTCGCTCTCCGGGCTGCCTGATGAGCACTATGATATTTTACTGTGCGGCATTCCCGTCACCTTTACAGAAACGCTCACGCTGGCAAACCCTAAGCTCGCAAAGGCGGTCACCATGGCAGATTGCCTGATTCTGGCCTTACCCTGCCATACCCAGGTCGGCGCGGAAGAGCTGAAGCGCCAGGGTGTAGCGGGCTGCCTGTTAAAACCGATCACTTCTACGCGCCTGTTCCCGATGCTGCTTGAAAGCTGCCCTAAAGCTAATCTGGCGCTGCCGTTCGTTGAGCATAGCGATAAGCTGCCGATGGCCGTCATGGCGGTGGACGATAACCCGGCCAACCTGAAGCTGATCGGCGCGTTACTGGAAGACAGAGTGCAGCAAGTTGTGCTGTGTGAAAGCGGCGCGCAGGCGCTGGAACGCGCCCGGCAAATGAACATAGACATTATCCTGATGGACATTCAGATGCCGGAAATGGACGGCATCCGCGCCTGTGAACTGATCCGCCAGTTACCTCATCACCAGCAAACCCCGGTGATTGCCGTTACCGCCCATGCGCTGGCGGGGCAAAAAGAAAAACTCATGAGCGCCGGGATGAACGACTATCTCGCCAAGCCGATTGAAGAAGAAAAGCTGCATCGCCTGCTGATGCGCTACCATCCGGGCAATATCGGCCAGCTTCCCGCCCAACAGGAAGAACCCGTCCCGCCGGCAATTAACATCAATAAGACGCTGGACTGGAACCTGGCGCTTCGCCAGGCCGCCAACAAAGCCGATCTCGCCCGGGAGATGCTTGACATGCTGCTGGAGTTTTTACCGGAAGTGAGAAATGTTCTCGAAGAACAGCTGGTAGGCGACAAGCCCGAAGGGTTGATCGATATCGTGCATAAATTGCACGGGAGCTGCAGCTATAGCGGTGTCCCGCGGATGAAAAAACTCTGCCAGACTCTGGAGCACGAGCTGCGTCACGGCGTAGCGCCGGAGGAGATGGAGCCTGAAATTCTGGAGCTGCTGGACGAGATGGATAACGTTGCGCGGGAAGCGAAGAAGTATCAGATTTGAGCTTAAACCAGGTACGAAGAGGGATCCCGCCCCCCTCTTCGCTTTTACAACAATGTTAGCCTTTGGTCATACCGCGCCACATCACGTCAAACCCGGCAGATTTGTATTCATCCCTGCGTGAAGGGTCGCGTCCGGCAAATTCCATCGTGGTTTCAGCCAGACCAAAGAAAATGGCGTCCGCAAATGCCGATTCAATGCCGGTAAGCACCTCGTTAGTGACGCACTCTTTCGACAAATCGCGCAGGTCCGGGTATGCCTGGTAAACCTGCTCCATCGTTTCAGGGGTGATCTTGCCGGAAACCGCCAGCTGGCGCATCGCCTTGCGGGCATTAACGTTCACCAGCCCCCAGTCAATGTAATTTCCCCATACCGTTCTGGAACGCTCTTTGCTGGGCGCATGCCGGTCGTAGGTTTTCATCAGCTCGTTACCAAGATCTTGCTTATGATGAAGATAAACGGCGTTGAGCAACTCGTCTTTAGTGGGGAAATAGCGGAACAACGTCCCTTCGGCAACGCCCGCCTTTCTGGCAATTAAAGAGGTCGCCGCCCCTAATCCCAGCTCCGCTATCGCGTCGGTTGCCGCATCGAGTAATGCTAATCGTTTATCTTCACTTTTTGGACGAGCCACGGTTCCTCACAAGCCAGTTATCTGAGTGGATAGGGTTTCAGTTATCGGGATCGCCGCGATCGCTGAATGTCATGTTCTTTATCATACCGTAAATTTTGTTGACGGTTGACCTTGCCTGCCTATAATGAGTGCTTACTCACTCAATAGCAATATAACCCGCACAGTTTCTAAGAGAATCCTTTATGGCTGCCGCGCATTCTGGCAAGCGTTCGTTAACCCTAAAATTCATGGTCGTGATTATGTTATTAGGCCTTACTGCCACTAGCGCTGCGCTGTTCCCGATGACTGAATTTGGCAAACTGCCGCAGGGCAGCCGTCTTGAGCGCATCCAGCAATCTCCCCAGTACCGCGACGGCAAGTTCCACAATCAGCAGGACACGCCAATGATGACCGACAAACGCGGTCGCATTGCAGCGCTATGGGATTTCTTTTTCGCCCGACCAGATACGGTCAAACCCGACCGTCCTCTACCGCTGATCAAAACCGATCTTGCGAAGCTTGATAAACAGCAGGATCTCGTGGTGTGGCTGGGCCATTCCTCCTGGTTTATTCAGCTCGGCGGCAAGCGCATTCTTATCGATCCGGTGTTCAGCCACTACGCCGCGCCGTTCGCCTTTCTGAACAAAGCGTTTGCGGGCGATTATCCGTGGCGGGCGGAGGATATGCCGGACATCGACACATTGATCATCTCTCACGATCACTGGGATCACCTGGACTACCCCACGCTGCGGGCGCTTAAACCAAAGATTAAGCAGGTAGTCACTCCACTTGGCGTTGGCGCACATTTTGAAGCCTGGGGCTTCGATCCCGCGCTTATCCACGAGCTGGACTGGCAGGAAAAAGTCGCTATTGATAACGAGTTAACGATCCATGCCCTGCCGGCGCGCCACTTCTCTGGCCGCGGGTTAACCGGCAATAAAACGCTGTGGGCAAGCTTTATGTTCGTCACGCCGCAGCGAAAAGTTTATTACAGCGGCGACACCGGCTACGGCCCACATTTCAAACAAATCGGCGAACAGTTTAGCGATATCGATCTCGCCATCATGGAAAACGGCCAGTACGACGAAGGCTGGAAATACATCCACATGATGCCGGAAGAAGCCGCTCAGGCGACGGAAGAGCTAGGGGCGAAAACCATGGTGCCGGGGCACGCTGGCCGGTTTGCATTGGCGAATCACAGCTGGGACGAGCCTTTCCGCCGCATAGCAACCGCCAGCATAGGCCGCAGCTATCAGCTCCTCACGCCGGAAATGGGGCAAATACTGGAAGTCAGTCAACCGCGTCAGGCCTTCGATGCCTGGTGGGAATAGCATTATCAATTATCGAACGAGCAAGATGTAGAAGGAGGTGATATGTCCATGCCTAAAGATTTTATGGAATCTCTGCTTGAGTGGGTCGATGGCAATATGCAGCGCCCGCTGCGTATTGAAGAAGTCGCCAGGCAGTCCGGCTACTCGAAGTGGTACCTGCAGCGGATGTTCTCAGACTGGGCGGGGAAGAGCCTCGGGGCCTACATTCGTGAACGTAAATTGCAGTTAGCGGCAGAAGATCTGAAAAATACCGAGGACAAAATCCTCGATATCTCAGTGCGCTACGGTTTTGATTCGCAGCAATCTTTTACCCGCACATTTGGAAAACGGTTCAATACATCTCCCGGCGCCTACCGCCGCGAGCACGAACAGCCGCTTAATTAAGACCTTTTCTGGGTGGGTATGCGCCGCTTACCCACCCAGTTTTCACTTACTTCAGTAAAGTCGACCACTGTTCAACCCATGGGCCAGAAACCACTTCAGGCTCTGGATGGTCGTTAGCGTCAATCGTTAAAACGTCGGCGATGCGGGTTGCGCCCTGCTCCTGCAATAACGCATCAAACTGCTTGCCGCCACCGCAGAAGTGGTCGTAATTACTGTCGCCCAGCGCAATCAAGCCGTAATGCAGCTCAGGCTGGTAACCCAGTTGATCTTTGATAGCCTGAAACAGCGGGACAATGCTGTCCGGCAGATCGCCCTGCCCGGTCGTGGAAGTGACCACCAGCGCATAATGGTTGCGGTAGTATTGCCACTCGGTCAGGTCAGGATCTTCAAACACCTTTGCCTGATGGCCGTGTTTTTTCAGAATGGTTTCGGCTTCTTCCGCCACTAACAACGCATTGCCGTACATCGTACCTACAAAAATACCCACTTCGGCCATCGGTAACTCCTTAAGAATTAGAGACAAGGCTTATCCTGGCAGCTCGCCGGATCACACTCACTATTTTCAACATCCGGCAACAGACCACGCCAGCCAAATTGTGTCAGCATTTGCATCCAGGTTTCATCCAGCCCCGCTTTTAGCGTCAACGGTTCCCCGGTGACAGGATGATTTAAAGAGAGCTGGCTGGCATGCAGCATCAGGCGCTGACAGCCGAAATGCTCCGCCGCACCGCGATTCTGGCGCAAATCGCCGTGTTTGGAATCGCCAATGATGGGATGCCGAAGATGCGCCAAATGCCGCCGGAGCTGGTGTTTGCGGCCCGTCTTTGGCTCAAGTTCCACCAGACTGTAGCGCGCGCTTGGATAGCGCCCCACCGCCACCGGCATTTCGACCGTTGCCAGCCCGCGATAATGCGTCACTGCGGGCTGTGGCCCTTTGTCCTGGTCGCTAAATTTATCGGCGATTTTATCCAGCTCTTCAACCAGAGGATAATCCAGCACGGCTTCGTCCTGCAGCCAGCCGCGCACAACGGCATGATAACGTTTCTGCATTTGATGCTGCTCGAACTGCTGCGACAGCAGACGGCCGACTTCGCTGGACAACCCCATCAACAGCACGCCGGAAGTTGGCCTGTCGAGGCGATGAACGGTAAACACGTGCTGGCCAATCTGGTCGCGGACGGTTTGCATCACCACGACTTTTTCGTGCCTGTCCAGCCAGCTACGGTGAACCAGCCAGCCGGACGGTTTGTTCACGGCAACCAGCCATTCATCCTGGTAAATAATCTCCAGCATTAACCCTGTTCCGCGTCAAACAATGCATCCAGCTCAAGCAGCACGGCAAGGAGAGGTTCACGCACGGCATGCGTCGCATCCAGCGCCATCTCATAATAAGGGGCGATAGCAAAGGCTTCAGGCAGAGGATGCTGGCTGTCCAGCAGCGCGTGCATACGAGGGATCAAGACCCATTGCAACCATTCGTGAGGCTGCAGCGTATCCATGCAGAAAGGCTGAGTGCTCTCAAATGCTGTGGGATCGGGAGGCAGGCCCTGCCAGAGGGAATGATCGCGCAGGATCTGCTCAATGGTGAGTAAATGATGGCGAACCAGCGTCTGGCGCTCCATGAAAACCTCATACGTCAGTGGAAAAGAGCGGTACAGAATACCACTTCTTCACTGCCCGTGAAAAAGGCATAAAAAAGGGAGCACTGTTTACACAGTGCTCCCGGTTCGTTTCGCAGCTAATCCAGCTACTTTTTATGCTCCCTGCTCATCCATGACAACTTTGTCCTCTGGTCTCCTGACCAGCAATCCATCGCCAGGGCTTCCTGCTGCCATCATCCTGATGGGTGTCCAACATCATCCTGACGCTAAATCCTTGAGTCTTCCTGACCCACCGTACTCCTGTTACGGCTCTCATTCTCCGTCCTGGAGGTGTCCTTTAACTCTGCCTGAGTTATCCGTGCTTCATCTGTGAAGCCTTCCTTGTTCGCCATCCCGGCGGGTTCCTTTTGTAAGAAGCGACATCATCCTAATGTCTCCTTCATTACGTCGACATCCTGTCGATGGATATAGAATCCCCTATTTGCCCGCATGTGACAAGGGATGCAGCGGTGCTGCGGGCAAAAACCTTCATTCGGAACTTTCCTAAAACAAAAATAACTCATTGTTTTATAATGGAATATACAAATGAGAGTCGCTTTCATCTGCTATCAAATGTAGCGATCTCTCACACAGCTTGTAAGAGATCTCTCACAAAGTGTTGGGCAAAAAAGCTAAATCACCTGTGGTGTTAAGGCATTAAGAAAATCAGAAAGGGAGGTGGAAAGCACGGTGCGCTGCGGGGTGCCGATTCTTTCAATCACCACTTCACCTGTCAAGTTGCATAGTGAAACGACTTCCATTTCATCTTCCGTGGTGGCTAAAAACAGCGTCGGGGATAACTTCAAACGCTTCTGTGTCACCAGGTGGCCAATCAGGTTCTCCTGCACGCGAACAAAGTCATCTTCACTCCAGGCCTGCAGCAGCGTCAGCGCAGTATTCCCATGTATGGCAGGCATATCTCCGGCAAACTGCGTGGTGTAAAACGCTTCAACGGCAGGTTGGAGGGAAATATCCAATGCTCGCTCTACGGCGCTTAAATCCGCTTCTGGGGTAAACGGTTGGGGCTGCCAGCGCACGTCTCCCCCGGTGGTCGTTACAATACACGGCGACGGAATGCCGTATAGCGCTTCACTGGCAGGCCAGCCTCCCGTTTCCTCCTGCCACTGGTCGCAAAAACGGCGGGTAAACTCTTTAAGGGCAAAGGCGACTTCGTTCATTAATTTCTCACTCGCGTAGGCTGGGGTACAATAAAAGCCAATTGTACCTTTATCTCGGTGAAACATGTCCTACGAAAATCACCAGGCTCTAAGTGGCCTGACGCTGGGTAAGCCCACGGCTTATCAGGATCAATACCAGCCTTCGTTACTGCAGGCCGTACCACGTAGCCTGAATCGCGACCCGCTTGGCCTCCACGCCGACAGCTTGCCATTTAGCGGCGGCGACATCTGGACGCTATACGAACTCTCATGGCTGAACAGTAACGGCCTGCCTCAGGTCGCCGTGGGCCATGTGCAATTAGACGCCAACAGCGTCAATCTTGTGGAGTCCAAAAGCTTTAAGCTCTACCTGAACAGCTTTAACCAGACTCGCTTCGCCGACTGGGAAACCGTCCAGGCAACGCTGAAGCGCGACCTAAGCGCCTGCGCCGAAGGTGACGTCAGCGTGGTGCTGTTCCGCCTGCATGAGCTGGAAGGCCAGGAAATTGCAGCTTTCAGCGGAGAATGCATCGACGAGCAGGACATCACCATCGACAGCTACGACTTTAACGCAGATTACCTGCAAGAGGCCGCGGGTGAAGAGATCGTGGAAGAAACGCTGGTTAGCCACCTGCTGAAGTCCAACTGCCTGATCACCCACCAGCCAGACTGGGGCTCCGTGCAGATTCGCTATCGCGGCCCGAAAATCGATCGCGAAAAGCTGCTGCGCTATCTGGTCTCCTTCCGCCATCACAACGAGTTTCATGAACAGTGCGTGGAGCGTATCTTTAATGACCTGCAGCGCTTCTGCCAACCGCAATCCCTCAGCGTTTATGCACGTTACACGCGCCGGGGCGGGTTGGACATTAACCCGTGGCGTACCAATACCGATTTCCATCCTGCTTTTGGCCGCCTGACCCGCCAATAAGTGCGAAATAGCTCCCAGCGCCAAAAGTGAATGTGGTTTACGGGTTGTTAAAGTGAACAAGCCAGGGCTATTGTAATCTGTGAGAACGGCACTTTTCGTTCCGTAAGGAGTTCACTTGATTACACATATTAGCCCGCTTGGCTCAATGGATATGTTGTCGCAGCTGGAAGTCGATATGCTTAAACGCACCGCCAGCAGCGACCTTTATCAACTGTTTCGTAACTGCTCACTGGCGGTCCTTAATTCCGGCAGTCAAACCGACAGCAGCAAAGAGCTGCTCTCTCGCTACCAGAACTTTGACATCAATGTGTTACGCCGTGAACGTGGCGTAAAACTCGAACTGATTAATCCCCCGGAAGACGCTTTTGTTGACGGCAGAATCATCCGCGCGTTGCAGGCTAACCTGTTTGCCGTCCTGCGCGATATTCTGTTTGTTAATGGCCAAATTGCCAACGCAGGCCGTTTTCAACATTTGAACAAAGAAAACTCTATTCACATCACCAACATGGTGTTTTCTATTTTACGAAATGCCCGTGCGCTGCACGTGGGTGAAGCACCGAACCTGGTGGTTTGCTGGGGTGGCCACTCCATTAACGAAAATGAATACCTATATGCCCGCCGTGTGGGTACTCAGCTTGGCCTGCGTGAGCTGAACATCTGTACCGGTTGTGGGCCTGGTGCGATGGAAGCGCCGATGAAGGGTGCTGCCGTCGGCCACGCTCAGCAGCGCTATAAAGAAGGGCGTTTTATCGGCCTGACGGAACCTTCTATTATCGCCGCCGAGCCGCCTAACCCACTGGTCAACGAACTGATCATCATGCCGGATATTGAAAAGCGGCTTGAGGCGTTCGTGCGTATTGCCCACGGTATTATTATCTTCCCTGGCGGGGTCGGAACCGCAGAAGAGTTACTCTACCTGTTAGGTATTCTGATGAACCCGCATAACCACGATCAGGTTCTGCCGCTGATCCTGACCGGGCCGAAAGAAAGCGCGGATTACTTCCGCGTGCTGGATGAATTTATCGTTAGCACCCTGGGCGAGAAAGCGCGCCGGCATTATAAAATCATCATCGACGACGCAACTGAAGTCGCCCACCTGATGAAAAAAGCCATGCCGCAGGTGAAAGAGAACCGCCGTGAAACCGGCGATGCCTACGGCTTCAACTGGTCTATTCGCATCTCGCCGGATCTGCAGATGCCGTTCGAGCCGACCCACGAAAACATGGCTAACCTGCAACTTTACCCTGACCAGCCTGCAGAAAAACTGGCGGCATCACTGCGCCGCGCCTTCTCAGGCATTGTTGCCGGCAACGTGAAGGAACCCGGCATTCATGCCATCGAAAAATACGGCCCGTACAAACTGCACGGAGATCCGGACATGATGAAACGCATGGACGTTCTGCTGCAGGGCTTTGTCGCCCAACACCGCATGAAGCTGCCCGGCAGCGCCTACATCCCCTGCTACGAAATCGTACGCTAACCTTCCAGGGCGACCCATCAGTCGCCCTTCTTTTTACGCTCCCCGAAGCCATTTAATCGATTGCGCTCACACTTAAAAGCACAAACATTGCGACCTGAAGCAAATACTCGTTGAAAAATGCTGTTTTAGGCACTTTCTTTGGCAAAAACCGAGTTATTTGGTCAGGTTTAATTTATTGCATCATCCACAAGTGTTAGGCTTCGCGACCATAAATGTCATATTGATGTCTATGAACAGACTGTTATGCGGATTTGTCGCTTAACAAACGTAGATTATCGCATTTGGGATCGCGATCACTGATACATAGATGACATAAATGTATCTTTCCGCCCGCCGATAGTTACGGGCCACAACTACTACAAAAACGCCCCCGGCCAGAATTTAGTTTCAGCAGTTACGCCACACACATTGCGTTAACTGCGAATTTTTAAACATTGCACGAAACATTCCTTTGGAGATGTAAATGGAAACCACTCAAACCGGCAGTATTGTCTCTGCTGAGAAAAAAGGCGCATGGCGCAAGACCGACACCATGTGGATGCTGGGCCTTTATGGCACGGCTATCGGTGCAGGCGTCCTGTTCCTGCCAATCAACGCCGGCGTTGGTGGCCTGATTCCGCTGTTCATCATGGCGATTCTGGCTTTCCCGATGACTTTCTTTGCCCACCGTGGCCTGACGCGCTTTGTTTTGTCGGGTAAAAACCCAGGTGAAGACATTACCGAAGTTGTAGAAGAGCACTTTGGTATCGGCGCAGGTAAGCTCATCACCCTGCTGTACTTCTTTGCTATCTACCCGATCCTGCTGGTTTACAGCGTGGCGATCACCAACACCGTGGACAGCTTCATCACCCACCAGTTGGGCATGACCGCGCCGCCGCGCGCGATTCTTTCCCTGATCCTGATCATTGGCATGATGACCATCGTGCGCTTTGGCGAGCAGATGATCGTCAAAGCGATGAGCATCCTGGTATTCCCGTTTGTTGCAGCACTGATGATTCTGGCTCTGTACCTGATTCCAAACTGGAGCGGTGCAGCGTTTGAAACCCTGTCCTTCAGCGCAACCCCGGCAACCGGCAGCGGCCTGTGGATGACCCTGTGGCTGGCGATTCCGGTGATGGTCTTCTCCTTCAACCACTCGCCGATCATCTCCTCCTTCGCCGTGGCTAAACGCGAAGAGTACGGCGCAGGCGCTGAGAAAAAATGCTCCAGCATTCTGGCACGTGCCCACGTCATGATGGTGTTGACCGTTATGTTCTTCGTGTTCAGCTGTGTGCTGAGCCTGACCCCGGCAGACCTGGCCGCGGCAAAAGCGCAGAACATCTCTATCCTGTCTTACCTGGCTAACCACTTTAATGCACCGGTTATCGCCTGGATGGCACCAATCATTGCAATGATTGCCATCACTAAATCCTTCCTCGGCCACTATCTGGGCGCGCGTGAAGGCTTTAACGGCATGGTCATTAAGTCTCTGCGCAGCAAAGGCAAAACCATTGAACTGAACAAGCTGAACCGCATCACCGCGATCTTCATGCTCGTCACAACCTGGATTGTCGCGACCCTGAACCCAAGCATCCTCGGGATGATTGAAACCCTGGGCGGCCCGGTTATTGCGATGATTCTGTTCCTGATGCCGATGTATGCGATTCAGAAAGTGCCGGCGATGCGTAAATACAGCGGCCATATCAGCAACATCTTCGTTGTGATTATGGGCCTGATTGCTATCTCCGCTATCTTCTACTCGCTGTTCAGCTAAGCCTTATAAAGCCGCCCGCTCGGGCGGCTCTCTCTTCTCAAGTCACTTACGCAGGGAAATCTTATGATTAGCGTATTCGACATTTTCAAAATCGGTATTGGCCCCTCCAGCTCACATACCGTCGGCCCGATGAAAGCCGGTAAACAATTTTCCGATGACCTGATTGAGCAAGGGATCTTGCGCGACGTCACCCGCGTTGTCGTGGACGTTTACGGCTCACTATCCCTGACCGGTAAAGGTCACCATACCGATATCGCGATTATTATGGGCCTGGCGGGTAACCTGCCGGACACCGTCGATATCGACGCTATTCCGCATTTCATCCAGGATGTGAATACCCACGGGCGCCTGATGCTGGCCAACGGCCAACATGAAGTTGAATTCCCGGTGGACTGCTGCATGAACTTCCATGCCGACAACCTGGCGCTTCACGAGAATGGTATGCGCATCACCGCTCTGGCTGGCGACAAAGTGCTGTATTCTCAGACCTATTACTCCATCGGCGGCGGCTTTATCGTTGATGAAGCGCATTTTGGCGTAGAGAGTGAAAATCCGGTCAGCGTGCCGTATCCGTATAAGAATGCTGCAGACCTGCAAAAACACTGCCGTGAAACGGGCTTATCGCTTTCCGGTCTGATGATGCAGAACGAACGCGCCCTGCACAGCCAGGAAGAGATCGACGCCCACTTTGCAGCGGTCTGGGAAGTAATGAGCAGCGGGATTGAACGCGGTATCACTACGGAAGGCGTGCTGCCGGGCAAAATGCGCGTTCCGCGTCGTGCTGCAGCCCTGCGTCGTATGCTGGTGACCACCGATAAAAATAACTCTGACCCGATGGCAGTTGTGGACTGGATCAATATGTTCGCGCTGGCGGTGAACGAAGAAAACGCAGCCGGTGGCCGCGTGGTCACGGCCCCAACAAACGGTGCCTGCGGTATTGTTCCGGCGGTGTTGGCGTACTACGACAAATTCATTCGTCAGGTGAACGCTAACTCCTGTGCCCGCTATTTCCTGGCAGCAGGTGCTATCGGTTCTCTGTATAAAATGAACGCGTCTATCTCTGGTGCCGAAGTAGGCTGCCAGGGGGAAGTGGGCGTAGCCTGTTCAATGGCAGCCGCCGGACTTGCCGAGCTGCTGGGCGGTAGCCCGACTCAAGTGTGTATCGCCGCGGAAATCGGCATGGAGCATAATCTGGGGCTGACGTGTGACCCGGTTGCGGGCCAGGTTCAGGTTCCATGCATCGAGCGTAACGCCATTGCCGCCGTAAAAGCAGTGAACGCTGCGCGTATGGCGATGCGCCGCACCAGCGAGCCTCGCGTGTGTCTGGATAAGGTTATCGAGACAATGTATGAAACGGGCAAGGACATGAACGCCAAATACCGCGAAACCTCTCGCGGTGGCCTGGCGCTGAAAATTGTCGCCTGTGACTAAAAATTAAGGCTCCCGGTTGGGAGCCTTTTTCTTAGAGCGCCGCTTTCAAACGCTTCACGGCTTCAACCAGTTGTTCATCGGTTGCCGTCGCATAGGAGAAGCGCAGGGTTCGTTTATCTGCATGATCGCTAAAGAAGAATTCACCCGGCACATATACCACACCTTTCTCCAGCGTTTTTTGTAGCCACGCCGTAGTATCGAAGTCATAGCGGAAAGAGGCCCAAAGGAACATCCCACCCTGTGGCTGGTTAAAAGTAATGTGCTCGCCAAGTTCGTCTTCCAGCAGGCGCGACAACGTCAGACACTTCTGCTTATAAGCCTCACGAATCAGCTCAATCTGCTGATCAAGACGCCCCAGTTTCAGGTAAGCCGCCGCCAGCGCCTGCGTAAACGAGTTAGCGTGTAAATCAGTCGCCTGCTTAATGATCGCGACCTTTTGCTTCATCCACTCCGGCAGAATGATCCAGCCAACACGCAGCCCCGGGGCCAGAATTTTCGAGAATGTTGAGGTATAGACCACGTGGTCTTCATACCCTAACTCTTTAGCGACCTGAATCAGGGTCTTCTCGCGGCGATCGGTAAAGCTAATCGCCCCGTACGGATCGTCTTCAATAATCACAAAATCATGTTCGGCAGCCAGTTTTACCAGCTTTTCACGACGCTCAGCGCTCAGGGTTGTGCCGCTTGGGTTACCAAAGGTTGGCACGAGATAAACGCCTTTCACCCGCGTGGTTTTCAGCAGCGCTTCGAGCTCATCGACAATCATGCCGTGCTCGTCCCCACCTACGGACTCAACCTTCGCGGCGGTCAAACTGAGGATTTGCAACGTGGCAAGGTAGGTTGGGCGCTCAACGACGAAAACGTCGCCTTCGTCTGCCAGCGCGCGAATCAGCAAATCCAACGCCTGCTGAGAACCAGAGGTAATCAGCAACTGGTCGCTGCGTGTAGTAATCCCGCGAGCCTTGCACAGCTCAACGAGCTGGTCGCGCAGCTCAGAATTGCCTTCGGTCAGGCCATACTGAAAAGCATCGTTGAAGTTCTCTTCCAGCACTTTACGGGTCGCCAGCTCCAGCCCTTGCTTATCAAACAGCTCGCTGGAAGGAATACCGCCAGCCAGCGAAATCACGCCGGGCATTTTGCTGTGCTTAAGAAGTTCGCGGATGGCCGAGGGTTGCAGGTTTTGAATGCGTTGCGCGAGGTGTTTAGTATTACTCATATTGATGTTCTCTATTTTTTTATGCGTTAGAAATATACATAGCCCGCTAACAACTACGCAATGGCTTTCCGCCCAGTCCCTATAAGGTTTTGCGAGAGGCATTCCTGAATGCTGCGATGAGAATAGCTCATCATGCCGGGAAGTGTTAGGGTAGGCCCATCAGAGTGACGAGTTAATTTCTTATGGCTATTCATTTACTTATCGTCGATGCCCTGAACCTGATCCGCCGTATACATGCGGTGCAGGGTTCGCCCTGTGTCGATACATGTCTGCATGCGCTAGACCAGCTTATCGGCCACAGCCAGCCCACGCATGCCGTGGCGGTGTTTGATGACGAAGAACGCCGCGAAGGCTGGCGGCATCAGGTTCTGCCCGACTACAAAGCAGGTCGTTCGCCGATGCCGGACGATCTGCATGCCGAAATGCCCGCCCTGCGGGAGGCGTTTACCCGCCGCGGCGTACAGTGCTGGCACTCAAAAGGCAACGAAGCGGACGATCTTGCGGCCACGCTGGCGGTGAAAGTCGCTTCCAGCGGCCACCGGGCAACCATTGTGTCCACCGATAAAGGCTATTGCCAGCTGCTGGCCCCAACGCTGCAAATTCGCGACTACTTCCAAAAACGCTGGCTGGATGCGCCTTTCATTGCTCAGGAATATGGCGTTCAGCCGGAGCAACTGGGGGACTTCTGGGGGCTGGCAGGCATCAGCAGCAGCAAAATTCCTGGTGTGCCCGGTATTGGCCCCAAAAGCGCCACGCAGCTCATTAACCAGTTTTCTGACCTGGAAACGCTGTATCAGCGGCTGGATGAAGTCCCGGAAAAATGGCGTAAGAAGCTGGAGCAGCACAGAGAAAGTGCGTTTATCAGCCGCCAGGTGGCAAGGCTTGAGACGGATTTACAGCTCGACGGGAACTTACAGCAGCTAAGGCTGCCGGGTGCATTGCCTTCTGCGTAACGGAAAAAAATTCCCCTTGCCCAAATGAGCAAGGGGTTGGTCATTAACGTTCGTCGCGACGGCCACCCACGGCCGCCCACCAGCGGCGGATGTGCACGGTCACTTCCTCGCGATCGTGGTAAAGCTGGCGGGCTTTGATCTCAGCGTTAATCCCGTTGCTCTCAAGGATTTCGCGGATCTGCGCCAGGTTTTGCGACACCTCTTCGTAGCGCTTTTTCATCGGCAACTTGAGGTTAAAGATAGTCTCACGGCACCAGCCGTTTACCAGCCATGTTGCCATTAAATGGGCCACTTTCGCCGGTTTCTCTACCATGTCGCAGACCATCCAGGAAATGTTGGTGCGGGTTGGGCGATATTTGAAGCCGTCTTCGCGCAGCCAGGTCACCTGCCCGGTGTCCATCAGGCTCTGCGCCATCGGGCCGTTATCAACGGAAGAAACCCACATATTGCGTTTCACCAGCTGATAGGTCCAGCCGCCCGGGCAGGCACCCAAATCCACAGCATACATGCCGTTAGCCAGACGCTCGTCCCATTCATCGGCGGGAATAAAGACGTGAAACGCCTCTTCCAGCTTCAGCGTGGAGCGGCTTGGCGCATCCGCCGGGAACTTGAGGCGCGGGATGCCCATATAGAACGGCGAATTGTTGGTGGTGTAGGAGTAACCCGTGTAGCAGCAGCCTGGCGCGATAAAGAACACATGCACAACCGGGCGCTTCGGCGTTTCGTAGTTGGTCAGTACTCCGGCTTCGCGCAGGCTGGCACGCAGCGGCACGGTAAACTTGCGGCAGAACTTCATCAGCTCTTTGCTTTCGTTGGTGTCGGCCACTTCAACCCGCAGGTCGCCGCCCTTCTCCACCACGCCCTGCAGCATGCCGACAACAGGCGTGATGCGGTCTTCCGGCGGTAAATCTTTTAACAGCTCGCCGGCAACAAACATCTGGCGGGCAAAAATCAGGTCGCTGAACGGCAGTTCACGTGCCAGCTTATCCGCCTCTTCAGGCTGGTAGCATTCAAAAACGACATAGCCGCTCTGCTCTTTGACGCGTGCAAAGCCATAGACGCCACGCTGACCCGCTTTGTCGGTTATCTCTGCCGCGCACTCTTTCTCAAATCCCTGGCGGCAGTACAAAATCACTTTATTCATGGCTTACGCCCTTACGTTTCAGGCGCACAGCACCAATTAACATCAATATCCAGCCGGCCAGGAAGCTGACGCCGCCCACCGGGGTAACAAACGCCCACAGCCGCAGGTGCGACAGAGCCAGGCAGTAAAGACTGCCGCTAAACAATACGGTGCCTAGCGCCATAAAGACGCTGCTCCAGTAGAACCAAATGCTGATCCGACGCTGCATCGCTACCGCAAGGCCAAAAATCGCGAGCGTGTGAAACGCCTGATACTCAAGCCCGGTCTGGATCCATCCCATCTCTGCAACACCCAGAGATTTGCTCAATACGTGCGCCCCAAAGGCGCCCAGGGCAACAAAAACAAAACCGCTGATGGCGGCAAAAATCAGCATGAATCGGCTGGTCATGGTGTAACCCTAAAGTAAGGCGTGGCCGCGCCACGCGAAGGTTGCTTATTGTTCGTAGCGAAAACGGAATTTTTCTTGCTCACTGGCCGCCTTTGCCAGGATCCACTGTCGAAACGCGGCTATTTTACCCAGTTCTGCCTGGCTGTCATGACAAACCAGATAAAAGGCGTTTTTACTTACCAGCACATCATTGAACGGGCATACCAGACGGCCCGCTTCGATTTCCGTTTGGGCCATAACGTTATTGGCCAGCGCAATCCCCTGCCCGTGAATCGCGGCCTGGAGTACCATTGCGCTGTGGCTGAAAATAGGCCCTTGCTGGACATTAATATGGCTCACGCCAAGCTGGCGGGTATAAGTCTGCCAGTCGCGGCGCGAAGCGTCATGCAATAAAGTGTGCTTTGCCAAATCTTCCGGCGTTTTAATCGGTTTGTCGCCGGTTAATAGCATAGGTGAACAAACAGGCAGCAAATACTCAGCATAAAGTTTCTCAACTCTTAGCCCCGGCCAGTTTCCCCGGCCATAGAATATCGCCACGTCCACGTCGTCGGACAGCTTGTCCTCCTGGCGGTCCACCGCCTGGATACGCACATCGATGCCCGGATAAGCTGAGTTAAAGCTTGTTAAGCGAGGCACCAGCCAGTGAATGGCAAAACTCGGCAATAAACTTACCGTTAACGCGCCTTTTGCACTGCGCGCCTGCAGCTTACGGGTGGCTTCCGTCAGCTGGGAAAAAATCTCTTTAATATCCTGATAATAACTCTGCCCCTCCTCCGTCAGCAGCAGCGAACGGTTGCGGCGGCGGAACAGCTTCAGGCCAAGAAAATCCTCCAGGGACTTGATCTGGTGGCTTACCGCAGCCTGGGTAACAAACAGTTCCTCAGCCGCTTTAGTAAAACTCAAGTGACGAGCCGCAGCGTCAAAAACGCGCAGCGCATTCAGAGGGGGTAATCGCTTAGACATGGGGTTATTTGGCTTAAGTGTTAATAACAGTTAACAAACAGATAGCGTTTGTTTACCTATTAGTTTTTTTTATCTGAGCCATTATAAATTGTCCGTTGAGGATGCACCAGCAAATACCTATAGTGGCGGCACTTCCTGAGTCGGAACGAAAAGTTGTCTGGAATGCGTGTTCTGGAGGGCTTTTGGCTTACGGTTGTGATGTTGTGTTGTTGTGTTTGCAATTGGTCTGACATTTCGGACCACGGTAGCCAGGCTACCCCTTTTCACTTCCTGTACATTTACCCTGTCTGTCCATAGTGATTAATGTAGCACCGCCGAATGCGGTGCTTTTTTTTGCCTGCAGTTTTACTTCTTCAGCTCAACCATCTCTTTCACGTCCGAGCGGTTAATCTGCTGCATATTGCCGTTGGCATCCTTGTACTTGATCATCCCGGTTTCGTCATCGGTCTTCGGTTTACCTTCGGAGACGATCGCACGTCCGTCATTGGTATGCATGATGTAGTTTGGGCTGGAACAAGCTGCAAGTGCAAAGGTCATCATACAGGCAGAAACGATAGCAGTGGCTTTGTTCATTATTCTTCTCCTTGTGGATAGAGTTTAATGCTGCTTAAATCTCTTCTACTAACATGCTTAAATATTAGTCCAACAATAATTAGCATAACCTGCTTCTTTGATTCTGCCAGGAAAAACAGACGATTCCGAGAAAGACGGAAACCTTGTGCCAACGCCAGTTTTGCGCGACGATCTGTGCATTGAACTGAGGATCCCCATGACAGCATTTAACCCCGCCCATTTTCGCGCGCAATTTCCCGCGCTGGCAGATGCAGGCGTCTATCTCGACAGCGCGGCCACGGCGCTAAAACCCCAGGCCGTGATCGACGCCACCCAGCAGTTTTACAGCCTGAGCGCCGGGAACGTTCACCGCAGCCAGTTTCCAGAAGCGCAGCGTCTGACGGCGCGCTACGAAGCGGCGCGCGACCAGGTAGCACGTTTGATTAACGCCGAAAGCGGTAGATCTGTGGTCTGGACCCGTGGCACAACAGAAGCCATCAATATGGTTGCACAATGCTATGCCCGTCCTCGCCTCAGGGCCGGGGATGAAATCATTGTGAGTGAAGCAGAACATCATGCCAATTTTGTGCCGTGGCTGATGGTGGCTGAGCAAACCGGCGCAAAAGTGGTGAAACTACCGCTGAATGACCGGGCTCTGCCCGATCTTAACCAGCTTCCGGCATTGCTGAATGACCGCACTCGTATCCTGGCGCTTGGGCAAATGTCTAACGTCACCGGGGGCTGCCCCGATCTTGTAAAAGCCATCAAGCTTGCCCACGAAGCAGGAGCAGTGGTGATGGTCGATGGCGCGCAGGGCATTGTTCACTGCCCGCCGGACGTGCAGACGCTGGATATCGACTTTTACGCCTTCTCCGCCCATAAGCTTTATGGCCCGACCGGCATCGGCGCGCTTTACGGTAAACCTGAACTGCTGGAGCAAATGTCACCGTGGCTCGGCGGCGGGAAAATGATTACCCACGTCTCGTTCGACGGCTTTAAGACTCAGCCAGTGCCTTATCGCTTTGAAGCCGGGACGCCAAACGTCGCGGGCGTCATTGGCCTTAGCGCCGCGCTGGAGTGGCTTGAAACTGTCGATTTACAGCAGGCGGAAAACTGGAGCCGCAGCCTGGCCACTCTCGCAGAGTCCGAACTGGCGAAACGCCCCGGTTTTCGGAGTTTCCGCTGCCAGGACTCCAGCCTGCTGGCGTTTGATTTTGCAGGCGTTCATCACAGCGATATGGTCACGCTGCTGGCCGAATCAGGCATTGCGCTGCGAGCGGGCCAGCACTGCGCGCAGCCCTTGATGGCCGCATTAGGCGTTAGCGGAACGCTGCGCGCCTCTTTCGCCCCTTACAACACACAGCAGGATGTGCACGAACTGCTCGCCGCAGTCGATCGCGCCCTCGATATTCTGGTGGACTGAATGCAGGCTAATCATCCCTTTGGCACAGAAATTAACGCAGAGATGCTGCGAACCACGTTCGAGGCACAGCGGCAGTGGGAAGACAAATACCGCCAGCTGATTTTATTGGGCAAGAAGCTACCGGCCCTGCCGGAGGCATTAAAAACAGAAAGCATTGAAATCAGCGGCTGCGAAAACCGCGTCTGGCTGGGCCACGAGCGCCTGCTGGACGGCACGCTGCACTTTTACGGCGACAGCGAAGGGCGCATCGTGCGTGGGTTACTGGCGGTGCTGTTGACCGCAGTAGAGGGGAAAACCGCCCGGCAGCTGTTGGAAAACGATCCTCTAAGCCTGTTTGACGATCTGGGGCTGCGACATCAGCTCAGCGCCTCTCGCAGCAGCGGGCTTACGGCCCTGGCCGCGGCCGTTCAACAGGCCGCGCACGAGGGTTAATCAGGCGGCGGTTCGTGCCGCCTTCGCCATCATCTTCTTCAGTGCATGAGACACCGCCACAAAACCAAAGCTGGCGGTTACCATGGTCGCCGCCCCAAAACCCGAGGCACAGTCCATTCGTTTTGGGCCTTCGGCGGTGCTTTTCATCGCACAAACTGATCCGTCAGCCTGCGGATATACCAGCGCTTCCGTGGAAAATACGCAGTCCACACCAAGCTTCCCTTTGCTGTTTTTCACCACGCCAAAATCACTTTTCAGGCGTTCACGCAGCTTCGCCGCCAGTGGATCCTGAATAGTTTTGGCCAGATCGCTGACCTGAATCTGCGTCGGATCGATTTGCCCACCGGCTCCCCCCGTGGTCACTAGCGGGATCTTGTAGCGACGGCAATACGCGATCAGCGCCGCTTTTGGCCGCACGCTGTCAATGGCATCGATAACATAGCTGAACCCCTGGCTGAGCAGCTCAGCCGCGTTGTCGGCGGTAATAAAATCATCCACCACCGTAACACGACACTCAGGATTGATCTCTTTGATGCGCGCGGCCATGACTTCCGTTTTGGCCTGGCCTACGCTGTCTTTCAGGGCATGGATTTGCCGGTTGGTGTTGGTGACGCAAACGTCATCCATGTCGATAAGCGTAATTGCCCCAATCCCGGTTCGCGCCAGCGCCTCTGCCGCCCACGAGCCCACCCCGCCAATGCCGATCACGCAAACGTGGGCCTCAGCAAAAAGCTGAAGCGCCGCCTGGCCATACAGACGAGCGGTGCCGCCAAAGCGTTGTAGCCAGGCATCAGAGAGAACGACAGACATCGGGGAAATCCTCAGAAATAAAAAACGGGCTGATTATACAGCCCGTTGTTCAGCGTGGAAACGTTGCAGCATTAACCGTTAAAAACGCTACCCGTGCCAGGAGCCGCTTTCAATACCCAGACGCGCCCGTAGTGGTTGTACCAACCCGCACGGTGCCCGGCATCCGGGCCAATGCCCTGATAGATGTCGAAGTGCTGGCCTTTGATCGCGCCCCCAACGTCCAGGGCCACCATCACGCGCAGCTCGTACTGGCCGGTGAACTTCCCGTTGTTGTCCAGCAGCGGGACTTCGGTCAGCAGCGTGGTGCCAGCAGGAATGATGGAGCGGTCAGAAGCCACGGAGGCACGTCCAATCAAAGGTACCGCGCTCGCGCCTTTCACCGGCGCATAGCTTGCTGGCTTAAAGAAGACAAACGAAGGGTTCTGCTCAAGCAGCTCCCGCACTGCAGCTTCGCTGTGGGTTTCTCCCCAGTGGCGAATCGCCTGCATCGACATGTCTTCTTTCTTCACTTCGCCACGGTCGATCAACACTTTGCCGATGCTGCGATAGGCGTGGCCGTTTTTACCGGCATAGCCGAAGAAGGTCAAAGGCTGACCATCGCCAAAATCAATGTAGCCACTGCCCTGCACATCCATAATGAAGTTATCCATCAGAGAGTTGCTGTAGGCCAGCACATAGCTGTCGCTCAGCCCACCGGCGTAGATTTCCGCGCGGGACGGCAGACGCCCACGTTTTGGCGGCATGCGGTAAATAGGATACTGGAATTCGCCCTGGCGAGTATGACGAGCCTGAATCACCGGGGTGTAGTAGCCGGTAAACTGCACGTTGCCGTAGTTGTCAGCCCCTTCCATCTGCCAGGCATCAAGGCCGAACTGCTTCAGCTGACGGGTATCGCCCCCGGCACGAAGCCACTGTTGCACGGCATTATAGATATCGCTGCCGTTATTATAGAGGCGGGGAGAAGCAGAACGAATCTGGTTAACCTGCTCGGCATAGTCGCCGCCGTTGATAGGCGCGCCAACCGCATCAGGCTGATTCACCAGTGAGAAAGGCTGGGAGAACTTCCCGTCTTTATATTGTTGACCGCGATCGGTCGGTTTTGATGAACAGGCAGCCAGCATGGTTAACATGGCTCCCGCTGCTATGTACTTAATCCAACGTCCTTTCATTTACCTTTCGCCCTGCTCGTTGCCTCTGTATGCCTCGCCGAAGATAGCAAACGCGCCGCCAGAATTAAACGAGTTGCACAACCCACACAGCAAAAACGTCTGTTTTATGGTCACTGTGCGGGTTAATTCAACAACTAAGGGGAAATTCAGGTATTTACTCGAAAAAAGGGTTGCATCAAAAAGCGAGCGGAGTATAGTGCGCATCCACGGACGCGGGGTGGAGCAGCTTGGTAGCTCGTCGGGCTCATAACCCGAAGGTCGTCGGTTCAAATCCGGCCCCCGCAACCAATTAAAAGTCGCTGATTTAACAGCGCAATGATGAAAAATCATTAAAAAGAGTAGTATGACGGACGCGGGGTGGAGCAGCCTGGTAGCTCGTCGGGCTCATAACCCGAAGGTCGTCGGTTCAAATCCGGCCCCCGCAACCAACATTGAGAACACCCTTACGGGTGTTTTTTTGTTTCTGCTGTTTGTAAAAAAATAAGGCAGGTTTATCTCCCGCCTTTATCCTCTGTGTTAGCCCCGTCTTGCCAGCCTTGAGCTGTCCGAGAAGTACGCCTTAATCCCTGCCAAAATTGACTCCGCAACTTCCTGCTGGAATTTCGCCGTACGCAGCTTGCGCTCCTCTTCAGGATTACTCAGGAATGCAGTCTCCACCAGAATAGACGGAATATCAGGCGCTTTTAGCACCGCAAATCCGGCCTGATCGACGCTGTTTTTATGCAGCTTGTTCACTTTCCCCAGCCGGTTAAGCACCTCTTTCCCAAACTTCAGGCTATCGTTGATGGTCAGCGACTGCACCATGTCGAACATCGTGTGGTCGAGATAGCGATCCCCGCTTTTGCCCACGCCACCAATTAAATCCGCGGCGTTCTGCGTTTGCGCCAGGTATTTTGCCGCCGTACTGGTCGCCCCTTTGGTGGACAACGCAAAGACCGACGACCCGCGCGCGGCAGCGGTCGTAAATGCATCCGCATGAATAGAAACAAACAGGTCGGCTCGCTGCTTTTGCGCCTTGGCAACGCGCACTTTCAGCGGGATAAACACATCTTCATTGCGCGTCATGTAAGCCTTCATATTGCCCTCTTTATCGAGCAAGGCCTTCAGCCTGCGCGCGATGCTGAGCACAATATCTTTTTCGCGGGTCTTGTTCGGGCCAATCGCACCGGGATCTTCGCCGCCGTGTCCCGGATCAAGCATGATGACAATCGGCCTGTCTCGCCCGGCTTTACCCGGCTGCGGCCCTTTTTCCGCCGGCATTTTCTTGTCTAACTGGCCGTTGTTGTAATCTTCCAGTAACGCCAGCAGCGGATCTTGTTCGCTATTCATATTGGCGGGATAAAGATCCATCACCAGGCGCTCTTTAAATTCGGCAACCGGAGCCAGCGCAAACAAATGCGGGGTCACGTTTTGCTTCAATTCGAAAACCATGCGCACGGTTTTGGGATCAAACTGCCCCACGCGGGCGGATTTAATAAAGGGATCGTCGCCGCGAACCTGGCTGCCAATGCCTTTTAAAACTGAATTTAAATGCGCCCCTTCGATATCCACAACCACCCGCTCCGGGTTGCTGAGCGCAAACTGGCGGTACTTCAGCTGATGGTTAGATTCCAGCGTCACACGGGTATAAGACGAGGCCGGCCAGACGCGCACGGCGATCACCTGGCTTGAGGCAGCAAAACCGACCTTGCTGACGCTCAACAACCACATGGCTCCGGCACCCTGAAGTAGACGGCGGCGACTCATTAACGAACTGGAATCTGGCATGGCTCCCCTGAGCGATAATCACTAAATGGATGAATTTATTTTTTTGAGCCAAAAACTTTAGCGAAACACGCGGTTACTGTCATCTATAAAAGGGTAAACGTTCGGAAAAGGTCATCAAAAGTCAGGGGGAAGGAATTTTATCCTGGATGAAAATTGGCACTTGCACCAGACACCATAAAAGAATAAAAATACACAAATTACGAATAATCATGCAATGAGGGTGTGCCGTGGTAAAGGAACGCAGAACTGAACTGGTCCAGGGATTTCGCCATTCTGTTCCCTATATTAATGCCCACCGGGGAAAAACGTTTGTCATCATGCTCGGCGGCGAAGCCATTGAACATGAAAACTTTTCCAGCATCGTCAACGATATCGGCCTGCTTCACAGCCTGGGCATTCGCCTGGTCGTGGTGTACGGCGCACGCCCGCAGATTGACGAAAACCTGGCTGAGCACCACCATGAGCCGGTTTACCATAAACATACCCGAGTCACCGACGCAAAAACCCTCGAACTGGTAAAGCAGGCGGCAGGGCTACTTCAGCTCGACATCACCGCGCGGCTTTCCATGAGTCTGGGTAATACGCCGCTTCAGGGCGCCCATATCAACGTGGTCAGCGGTAATTTCATTATCGCGCAGCCTCTGGGCGTGGACGATGGCGTGGACTATTGCCATAGCGGGCGCGTCCGCCGGATCGATGAAGAAGCCATTCACCGCCAGTTGGACAGCGGCGCGATTGTGCTGATGGGGCCGGTTGCGGTCTCCGTCACGGGGGAAAGCTTTAACCTCACCTCCGAAGAAGTCGCCACCCAGCTAGCGGTTAAGTTGAAGGCAGAGAAAATGATTGGGTTCTGCTCCGCTCAGGGCGTGACCGACGACCAGGGAAACGTGATTTCCGAACTGTTCCCGAACGAGGCCCAGCAGCGCATTGAAGCCCTGGAAAACAGCGGCGACTATCATTCCGGTACCGTACGCTTCCTGCGTGGAGCGGTGAAGGCCTGCCGCAGCGGCGTGCGCCGCAGCCACCTGCTCAGCTATCAGGAAGATGGTGCCCTGCTGCAGGAACTGTTCTCCCGCGACGGGATCGGTACGCAGATTGTGATGGAAAGCGCCGAGCAGATCCGCCGCGCCACCATCAACGACATCGGCGGTATTCTTGAGCTGATCCGCCCGCTGGAACAGCAAGGGATCCTGGTCCGCCGCTCCCGTGAGCAGTTGGAAATGGAGATCGACAAGTTCACCATTATTCAGCGGGATAACCTGACCATCGCCTGCGCCGCGCTCTATCCATTCCCGGAAGAAAGCATCGGTGAAATGGCCTGCGTCGCGGTGCATCCGGACTATCGCAGTTCGTCCCGGGGCGAAGAGCTACTGAACCGCGTCGCCAACCAGGCGCGGCAAATGGGGCTGAGCAAGCTGTTCGTGCTGACCACCCGCAGCATTCACTGGTTCCAGGAACGAGGCTTCCTGCCGGTGGACGTTGAGCTGCTGCCGGCGAGCAAAAAAGAGATGTACAACTATCAGCGCAAATCAAAAGTGCTGATGGCCGACCTCACCTGACCTGAAAAAAGGGAAGGCATAAAGTGTGCCTTCCCTTATCTTTTATTCTCCAGAGAAAATCGCCATAAGTCCGCTGCGGCGCTCCGTACGCGTGGCTATCGCTTTATTCAAAACGCGTTCATCGGTATACAGCGACAGCTGTTTACGGGCGCGCGTGATAGCGGTGTACACCAGCTCACGCGTCACCACCGGCACAAACTGGTTCGGCAACACCAGCGCGGCGTGATCAAATTCAGAACCTTGAGATTTATGTACCGTCATGGCGAAGGCCGTGTCGTGTGCTGGCAGACGGCTGGGCTGAACGGATTTTACGGTACCATCCGGCATTGAAAACCAGACACGAAGCCCTTCCTCACGCTGCAGAGCAATCCCGATATCGCCGTTAAACAAGCCAAGAGAGCTGTCATTGCGGGCAATCATCACCGGGCGTCCGCTGTACCAGCGAGACAGCGCCTGGGCAGGCCGCTGAATCAAACGCCCCAGCATCAGTGCCTGTTCAATACGCTCATTCAGGCCGCTGACGCCAAAAGGCCCTTCACGTAAAGCACACAGCAGCTGATAACGGCCAAAAGCAGTAATGATCTCCGCAGGATCGGCTTTCTGGCGCACCAGCTGCAAATACTCGCCGTAGCCGCTGACCACATCGGCAATCATTGCAGTGTAATCTTCAGGCTCCAGCAGCGGCTGCAGCGAGATGTCCGTAAATCCCTGTCCAAATGCGGCTTTCACCTGCCGGCTATCGCTGGCATTAACGGCAAATGCCAGTTGACCGATACCGGACTGGCTGTCAAACCGATAGCTCTTACGCAGCAGGCAAAGCCCGTCTCGGAGCGCGCTTGCCCGGTCGCTATCGCCTACGGGAACCTCACAGCCCGTGAGCCGATTTAATTGCTCCGCACGCTCAGCCGAATACCCGTCGTTCACGTAATGACAGATATCGCCTAGTACGGCGCCCGCTTCCACGGAAGCTAGCTGATCCCTGTCTCCGAGGAAGATGACTCTTGCCCGCTCCGGCAGAGCCTCGATAAGCCTGGACATCATCGGCAGGTCTACCATCGACGCCTCATCCACCACCAGCACATCCAGGTGTAGAGGATTCCCGGCATGGTGACGCAGACGCTGGCTGTTCGGCTGCGCGCCTAAAAGCCGGTGCAGCGTCGAAGCCTCTTCAGGCAGGCGTTTTTTCTGCTCATCGCTGAGCGGCAGCTGGCGCAGCGCACTTCCCAACGATTCCGTTAAGCGTGCGGCTGCCTTACCCGTGGGCGCTGCAAGCTGAATACGTACGGGCTGGCCATCGGAAAGCTGAACCAGCGCGCCCAACAGTTTTGCCACCGTTGTGGTTTTACCTGTCCCCGGCCCGCCGGAAATAACTGAAATACGGCGGGTCAGCGCCACCGCTGCGGCCACTTTCTGCCAGTCCGTCTGTGGGCTACGACCAAACAGTGCATCGAGGATTTCGCGAAGCCGGGTCTCATCCACCGCAACAGGCTGGTTATGTTCACCGAAAAAGGCCGCCACCCGCTGCTCGTTACTCCACATACGGTTGAGGTAAAGGCGGTTATCAATGAGTTTCAGCGGCGTAGGTTCGTCGCCCGAACTCACTGAATGGGAAGCCAGTAACGCGCTGTGCCAGCCTGATACGGGCTCCGCCTCGGCAAAAAGCTGAGCCACAAGTTCAGGATGTTTGCCAGCAAAGGCATATTCGGGCCGGATGCGCTCAAGTGGCAGGCAGACATGCCCTTCGCCTGATTCACGGCTCAGTAGCGCTGCGGCCAGCATGACGGCGGGCTGCTTATCGTTAGCCACCATCATGGCAAACTGTGAATCCAGCGGCCTGAGGGCTTTCAGCGCCACCGCCTGATTGAGTAGCTGAGACATACTCACAGTGGGCTCTCCTCTGCTGCCCCGGCGAACAGCGCATCCATGGCTTCAACCAGCCTGACGTCCGGTCGCGTAGAAAAAATACCCTGCTCGGGCTTACCTTGCTCCACGCCGCGCAGGAACAAATAGATAACCCCACCAAAATGCTGCTGGTAGTCATACCCGGCCATACGGTGGCGCAGGTAGCGATGCAGCGCCAGCGTGTAGAGCTGATATTGCAAATCGTAGCGATGGGATTGCATCGCCACCGCCATCGCCTCCTGGGTGTAAGCGCTGCTGTCTTCACCTAGCCAGTTAGATTTATAGTCCAGCAGGTAGTAGCGCCCCTGCCAGCGGAACACCAGGTCAATAAACCCTTTCAGCATCCCCTTCACCTGACGGAAGTCCAAAGGCGGGCAGCCAGCAGACAGCGGGTCGTAATGGCGAATCAGCGCGTCTAACGCCGGTGCCTGTAGTTCATTGTCGATAGGTAAATAAAATTCCAGCTCCACCTGCCTTTCCTTCGCAGAAAGCAGGTTCAGGGCAACGCCGGCGTCATTGAGCGGCGCAGCAAGCACCGCTTCCAGCCAGCGGCTCACCACCGGCCCCCACTCGCCGCCAAACCCATTGGCAAGCAAGTGTTTTTCTATCTCTTCAGGCTGTACTGGCTGCGTAAAATCAACCTCTTCGAAAAGGCTATGCAAGAAGGTACCAGGCGAAGCACCGCGCGGGAAAGTATGCGGCGTAAGTAACGGCTCACTTTGTTCGGGGGCCTCCCCTACGGCGTCAACGTCCAGGCGCGGCACTAAATCCAATACCCGACTGCTGCCGTGCTGCTGCAGACCGGAATAACTGGTCACGCGCCAGTTATCGGTGATTCGACGCTTGAGCTGACGGGCGGCAAGCTCGGGCAACTCATCGGATACAGGCAGCCACGGAGTATCATCCCCGGGAGATAATGTTTCGACAGCGATAGCCTCGCTTTTCAGGCCTTCCAGCGCCTGGCGCAGCCCTTCGGCATCAAGAGCTTCTCCTTTCTGTAGCAAATAGCCCAGCGCACTGAGATGTAGATCGCTGCTGCCTTTTTTGGCTCTCGAACCACGGAACAACGGCGCCACGCCCAGGCTGCAGTGCCAGACGGAGCGGGTCAATGCCACATACAGCAGACGCAAGTCTTCCGCCAGACGTTCTTCTTCGGCCAGCCCCAGGCTTTCCGCGTCGTTGCTCAAATCCAGAAGCGAGGTAAAGGTGGTCCGGTCGTGATACAGGCCGCTGCTCTGCGGGCGATAGTTGGCCACGAACGGCAGCCAGACCAGCGGATACTCCAGCCCTTTGGATTTGTGAATGGTCACCACCTGCACCAAATGTTTATCACTTTCGAGCCTCAACTGCTGACTGGAAGCGTTGCTGTCCGGCTCGGCAATGCGCTGCGCCAGCCAGCGCACCAGCGCATGCTCGCTCTCCATTTCTGCAGAGGCCTCCTGCAACAGCTCGCTGATATGCAGAATATCCGTCAGCCTGCGTTCCCCGCCCGGCGTGGCCAGCAGGTTTTCAGCTATATTTCTCGCCCCGATTAAGGCCCTCAACATGGGCATCACGCCCCGCTTAAGCCACTGTTCGCGGTAGCCAAAGAATTCTTCAACCAGGTTATCCCAGGCCAGTTCGTCTTTGTTCAGAGACTCAATAGCCTGGGCATCCAGTCCTAGCATGCTCGTCGCAATGGCGCTGCGCATGGCGGTCTCAATTTCAGGCGTCAGCACGGCCTGTAATACCCACAGCAACTCACGCGCCTCAACCGTAGCGAACACAGAATCACGGTTAGAGAGATATACCGATGGAATATTCAGCGCGCTTAGCGCATCACGCACAATGGCCGCTTCTCCACGGCTACGGACCAGAATCGTCATGTCTGATGCCCTGAGCGGCTGGGGCTCATCCCCATGCCAAAGCAGCGCATCCCCGCGCTGCCCGGCGGTGAGCCAGTCGCGAATTTGCCGGGCGCACTGTATTGCCATCGCTTGTTGGTAATCACTCACACCGACGCCATCGCCCGGCTGGAGCCACATTTTCACCGCCGCCTGGCTTTCACCCCGGATGGTAAACCGTAGCCCACCGTTACGGGGCGCTGATTTGACCGGCAGGAATGGAATCTGGCGGAATAAGAACGGGTTATCAACCTGCTGGAACAGCGTGTTTACGCCGTGGATCATCGAGGGAGACGAGCGCCAGTTAGTATCCAGCGTGTAGTGGGCGCTAACTTCCTGACGCGCCTTCATGTAGGTAAAAATATCGGCGCCGCGGAAAGCGTAAATAGCCTGCTTGGGGTCACCAATCAACAGTAGCGCGGTACCCTGCTGCTTGATGTACAGCCGGCGGAAAATACGGTACTGCTGCGGGTCGGTATCCTGGAATTCATCGATCATCGCCACCGGGAAACGGTTACGGATCGCCGTCGCTAATGCGTCGCCACCGGGCTGATGCAGAGACTCATCGAGCCGGCTCAGCATATCGTCAAAGCCCAGTTCGCCGCGGCGGCGCTTCTCTTGCTGAACAATATAACGAATTTCCGCCATCGCTCTGGCTATCACCAGGTCGCGCAGCGTTAGCGGCTCTGCAAGCAATGCATCTATGGCAGTGAACAAGCTATGCCGGGGCACTTCGCCTTTTTTGGTTTTCTCTTCAAGCGTGCTTTGCGCAAACTTCGCCAGCGCGTCAGGGAGCTGATAGCTGGTGGTTTCCAGCTGCGCCCACTGCCCAACAATCTCCAGCCAGTTCGGCAAATGTTTACTGCTGTAGCTGCGTTTATCCACGCCAGAATCGCTAATCAGGCTTGCCAGCTCACCCGCAGCTGCTCTCCACTGAGCTTTGACCCCGTCGATAGCGGAGATTATTTTTTCATGGCGAGCCAGCAGCGTTTCGTCATCCGCCGGGGGCTGTTTCAACCGGGGTTGTTCCCCCTGAAGCCAGCTATTGATGTCTTTTAAAAGCGCTTCCGGGCCAGACCACTCTTCACTCATCGCTTGAGCGACTGGTTTTGGCAACGGGTAGCAGTGACGCCGCCAGAAGTCAGCACACGCGTGGCGGCGCAGCACGGATTCATCCTCAAGGAGCTGTTGCTCGAACAGCATTCCGGACTCAAAAGCGTTGAGGCTGAGCATTCGCTGGCAAAAGCCGTGGATCGTGAAGATAGCGGCCTCATCCATCTGCTGTTCGGCTAACAGCAAGGTACGGGCAGCAAGCTGCTTGTCCGCTATCTGGGCAAGCAGGTTTTGCAGAAGTGGGTTTTTGGTGCGGTTACGAATACAGGCGATGCGCAATTCGTGGATATTTGCCCGAATACGACCACGCAGTTCTTCGGTGGCCGCTTCGGTGAAGGTCACCACCAGCAGTTCTTCAACACCTAGCGGGCGGGGGAAAGCATTCTCTCCCCCTAAGCCCAATAACAACCGCAAATAAAGCGCGGCAATGGTAAAGGTCTTACCGGTCCCCGCGGAAGCTTCTATCAACCGTTCGCCGAACAGCGGCAAACTTAAAGGATCAAGGGGCTGCGCGGTTACATCGGTCATTATTTCTCGCTTACTAGTGGTAACGTCTGCTGCAGACTGCGTGCCCCCTCCCAGGTTTTCCACCCTTTTGGAGCCGCATACTCTGCTTTGCCGTTATGGCTGCCGGAAATCTGTGACAGCACCGCCATCCCCTGGGGAGCTATCACCGCCTGATGGAAGAAATCAGCCAGCTTCTGTGGCGTTAATTTCTTAATTTCAGCTATCACTTTATCACGGGAATCAAACGCCATGTTTCGGCGATCGAAATCTTTGCTAAGCTGCGCCGCCTCTTCCGCAAGCGTTTGAGGCGCCTGCTGCATCTGGGCAATCATCCCCTGCTGGATTTGGGCAAATTCGGCGTCGCTCATGCCGCGCAGTTTTTTCTCGATAACCGGGTAAAACGCTTTAAACCGCTCGTACAGGTAAGCAGGCTGCTTATCACTGCTTTGCAGCAGGAAGCCCACGCCCCACTGGCGACCAATAGACATAGGGAAAGCAAACACCGCATAGCCAAGCTGCTCTTGTGTCCGCAACTGATTATAGAACCAGGGCTGAACGATTTGACCCAGCATTGAACCGTAAGCCGTGCTGGTGGCTTCGCTATAGCCTTTTGGTACATAAACTGCCGCCAGCGCTGAGTCGGTGCTGCTTCCGGCCTTTTCAAACATCGCCAGATGCCGCTTATTGATCAGCACATCGTCATTGCGGCACCATTCGCTGCCCTTCGGCGCCAGCTGCGTTTTGACGTTTTCCGTCAATTGTTTGGTCTGCTCCGGAGACATATTACCAATGACCATAAACTCAGGTCGGGAATTGGTTTTCAGCCGTTCACGGTAATCCAGCACGTCCTTAAGCGTCAGCTCCGGCAGCAGCGCCCGGCGGGTACTACGCTCATAATAAGGCACCTGCGAAACCATCTGCACCGGCGCAATCGCCTGCTCAAAGGCTTTACCTTTTTCCGCCGAGTCCATCATCTGCGCATACCAGGACTTAGCCTGATCCAGCTGTTCCTGCGTTGGGGTATAGCTGAAATAGCCCTTCAACAGCGCTTCGAACAGCTGCGGCAGCCGCTGCGTATAGCCGTTGGCGTTAATCATCAGCCCGCTATTCGCGTTAGATGAGAAACTGATGCCGCCAACCGATGCCTGATTGCTGAGTTCATCCAGCGCAATGCCCGCAAGGTAATCATTGATGGCAAACAGCACCTGATTCTTCGCACTGTTCATCACCTGTGGATTACGCAGCACAAGCGTCACGTCCGCTTTTGGCTCGTTGCCAAAATAGCGGCTCGGCATATATACCACGCGCAGATCCGGTTCGTGGATCAGCAGCTCAGGATGCTGGTACTCCTTCTGCGGTTTATAAAGCGTGAAGTCATCGGGAATGTAAGGGTTCAGCTGAGGCAGCTCAAGCTTGATGGCATCTGCCTTCTGCTGCCAGTCGGCAAAAGTCTGCGCAGGGATTTTGTCAACTTCGTAAGGCGCATCAACGAAATAGGCCGTTTTATTGTGTGGCTCCTGCGGGCTGATGTACCACACACGGGCATTCTGCGGCGTCATCATATCCAGACGCGCTTTAATCGCATTAGGATCGTACTGGTCAGCAATGTTCGCGGAATCCAGCGTATGGCTGACCGGAACGCGCAGCATGGTATCCGCCAGCCATTCAATGTAGTCCATATCACGGGTAATGGACGGGTAGCGGAAGTCGAGATCCAGCACGTGCGCAAGTTCGTCAAAGTAACGTTTATCGATACCTTTGGCGCGCAACTGATCGAGATAGCTGAATATTGCTGCAACCACCTGGTCACGATTGGCTAGGCCTTTATCAGTCAGAGAGACGGAGATGGCGAAAACACCGCTGTTGCCGGCCACCATCGGGTCAGAATCTGCGCGTACGCTTTCCGCAAGCCCCTGCTTTTGCAGCCAATCCGACAGCGTATCGTGGCTGCGGTTGCCTATCAGGTAACCAATCAGCTCATCGGTTTTGCTGCGGAATTTATCGCTATTGTTATCGATGCGGAACTCAACGCGAACCACCTTGCGCGGCATGACCGGCACATAGTGGATGAAGATACCTTTTTGCGCATCAGTAACCACCGGTACGTCGATAACCGGCTTTTCAATATTTTTGTTTGGCACCCGGCCGTAGGTTTCAGCGGCAATCTTCGCCAGTTCAGGCAAAGGCTTGTTGCTGTAGATAACCGCTTTCATCAGGTTTGCGGAGTAGTACTTATCTCTGAATGCCACCAGCGCATCGAGCAGCTTGCTGCCGGGTTTATCGCGCAGGGTTTCAAGGTTGCCTCCGGAGAAACGCGCCGCCGGGTGTAAAGGGTTGATTGTTTCAGCGCTAACCTGCGCCATGCGCATCCCGTCACGCGCGCGGGCCATCGTCAGCTCGGCGTTGACCGCGTTACGTTCACGCTCGGCATATTGCGCCGCGAGGTTAGGTTCAGCAATGGCGTCGGCCAGGCGGTCTACGGCGCCGTCGAGGGCATCGTTTTCCACTTCAAGATAAAATGCAGTTCGATAGGTGGCGGTACTGGCATTGTGGCTGCCGCCATGTTTTTTGAGGAATTCAGACAGGCTATCCGGGTCCGGGTATTTTTTGGAACCCATCAGCGTCATATGTTCCAGAAAATGGGCAAGCCCGAGGTGAGCATCTGGATCTTCCAGTGAGCCAACTGGCACCACCAGCGCTGACAGCGACTTCACCGCCTGCGGGTCGGAAACCAGCAGCACGGTCATACCGTTATCTAAACGAATAGCCTGATACTGACGAGGATCTTTTTCACTTTTACGAATGGTGTCCTGAATCGGTTGCCATCCGTTATCTGCCTGACTGCAGGGTGCCCAAAGAGCAACGAACAAGAAAAGCGCGGTAAACCAGGTGCTGCATTTAGGCATTCACAAACCTCGTCTTCACTAACTCACTCATCATTAACAACTTTTCGAAGCAATCCGTCGAACGCCGTTGTTATACTTCGCCAGCCCTGAGCAAGAAATCGCATCATAATGGAACTCACCAGGCTGTGCAATTTTTATACAACCCTTGTTCAAGATTGGTTGAATCGGAACAGAGGCAACAGGTAGCGCTGGGCCTCTGAGATAATCGCTTCGTAATACTCGGCATTAAGGGTACGGTACAAACGTTGCAGCCAGATATCAGCCCCTTCCCCTTCTACCATATGGTTTCCTTCCCAGGCAGCCAGCAGCTTAGTGCGGGCTTTCTGCTGCGTCTCCTCATCCCATAAAATGGCATTATTTTGTGGGTCATAACAGGTTTTTATCCACGCGCCGCCGCTGTTATGCAGCAGCAGTAATGGCTGACGGAGACCTTCTTTATAACCCTCAACCAGTTGCGAAAGCCATGCCTTCGCTTCGTCCTGCGCCATATGAGGGAAACGCCACTGTGAATCTTTGCGCCCGTACATTCGACTCTCACCCAGGTAGCCGCTGGCGCAGTAGACCAGGTGTTCAATCCATAGCTGCATACCGTGAGCCACATTCAGTACCGAAGGACGCCAGCGCAGCAAGCCATCACCCTGTACGTCCGACAGCCAGCCCGTTACTCTGGTTCCGTCGATGTGAAGATCAACTTCACAGCTTTCCCCTTTTTGCCGTTCGGCCAGCACTGTTTCAGCCAGCGTTTGCATTTCATTGCGCTGGTTTTCCCACAAGATTTCACCGAAAGCCCCGTACGGTAAAACGCCAGCAGCCCGATAGCGCACAAACAGTTGATGCGGATCGTCTTGTTGAACCAGCGTATTAAGCAGGTGCTGATTCAACTGAAAGCGATCGAGCACATCAAGGGTGAAAGGCTCCTCATCCGGCAATTCGGTCTCTTCAAGGCGGAAGTTAATACCCAGACGCATTTGGAAAAATGCCCGCACCGGGTGCCGCCAAAAGCGCTGGAGCTGCTCAAGGGTTATTTCGGCGCAGGGCTCAACGGCCAGAGGTTGAATAAAGTGAGCATGCTCCTCACCGGTGCCGCTGGCTGCGGGTAGCCACTCCTGAGCAAAGCTTTGTTGATCGCCACCAGCAAGGTAGTTGGTGCTGTCGAAAGGCGTTCGGGCATGAAGCATGACCAGGTGCTTTCTCACATGTTCGCTGCTGTCATCGGCATTACATTCCGCATCTCCGGGGAGGTAGTGACTGCGAGCGACATAGTCCAGCAGTTCTTCCACCAGCACCGACGGGTAACGTCTGCTGTTGTCCTGAATCGAACGGCCGATATAGCTGATGTACAGCCGCTGCTGGGCCGAAATAAGCGCTTCAAGGAATAGGTAGCGGTCGTCGTCCCGGCGGCTGCGGTCCCCACGCTGCGGGTGCTGGCTCATCAGGTCAAAGCCCAATGGCGCAAGCGTTCGCGGATAGACACCGTCATTCATGCCCAGCAAACAAACGACCTTAAAGGGAATGGCGCGCATTGGCATCAGGGTACAGAAGTTTACCGGTCCGGCGAGGAAACGCTGGCTGATGCGCTCCTGGTCAAGACGCTGAGCCAGTTCATCGCGCAGTAAGGTTAATGGCACGGGTTGCTGATAGGCAGCATCAGTGCCTTTTTCAATCATCTCCTGCCACTGTTGCTCAATGAGCGCCAGCGCGGCTTCTGTTTCACTATCCGGCAAGAAGAAGCTGTTCAGCATCTCCCTGCATAGCGGTAACCATTCGTCTAAAGGGCGCTCCTGAGTTAACAGCTGACGCCAGCGGTTCAGCTGCATCAGTAACTCCGCAAGCTGCCCCACCAGTTCGGCAATCAGGCCGCTGGATTCATCATAGGGCAGGACTGAATCCCAAACTCCCGCCTGGCTTTCCATCGCATAACCCAGCAGCATACGGGTGAGGCCAAAACGCCAGGTGTGCTGCCCTGTAGCAGGCAGCGCCAGCTCACGAACGTTGTCATCATCAATACCCCAGCGAATTCCAGACTCATTCACCCATTTACGCAGGTAGCGCAGCCCTTCTTCATCAATAGAGAAACGCGCCGCCAGCGCAGGCACTTCCAGCAGCGCCAGTACATCCTCTGCCGCAAAACGGCTTTCCGGCAAGCCAAGCAGTAAAATGAACGCCTGCAGCGCCGGGTGAGCCTGGCGCGCACGCCGGTCAGAAATGGCAAACGGCAACCAACGTTCATCCTTCGCGCTACCAAATACCGCCTGAATAAACGGGCTGTAGCTATCAATATCGGCAACCATCACGATGATATCGCGCGGCGTAAGTTCCGGATCAGCCTCCAGCATCGCCAGCAGCTGATCGTGCAACACTTCAACTTCACGCTGCGGGCTGTGGCATTCATGGAATGTCACAGAACGATCGTTAAGATCCAGCCCCCGTTTGCCGTCACTGCGTTCATACTCCTTAGCCGTCAGCCCCAGTACCTGCGAATCCTTCAGCTCCAGCAGATCATGCTGCAGCCCGTGGAGAAGGTTACCGGGTTCTAAATCGACAAAAACATCGATCTCTTCAAAACGCTCCAGCTCAGAAAGCAAAAAGGCGTAGTCGCGCCCTAATTTCCCCCAAGAGGCTAGCAAGGAATTCCCTACGTCCTGCTCACCAAGTTCATTAAACAGCGAAGAGGCATTGTCGTTGTCCTTAAACAAGGTCAGTTCCCGGTCGGCCTGGTGCAAACGGCGGCGGCGGCTAACAAGACGAGCAAGAAACGCCGGATCTTTAATATCACCCCAGTAGTAGCGGCAGGGGTTGGTAAACAGCACATGGACATCGATATGCTTACCCAGCGCCTGCAGAGCCTGAAGGTACACCGGTGGCAGAGCGGATATCCCACAAATAAAGACGCGAGGCGGGAGCCCTGGCGGGCAAACCTCGCTTTTCTCAAGAGCGCTAATAAAACGCTGGTAGAGATTGGCACGATGCCATTCAGGTTGCCCCAGCTCTGCGGTGTAGTGCACCAGTTCGGCCCAAAGCGGGGCCTGCCAGAGCTGAGACTCTCCTACACCTTCGACAAGCTCGCCCTTCTCCCAACGGCTTAACCAGCCGGGGCGATAGACCAGATACTGGTCATAAAGGTCGGCAATCCGGGAAGAAAGTTGAAACAGCTTACGGCTGCTGTCATCTTCCTGCAGATAGTGGCCAAGTAGTGTGAACTCAGGTTTGTGGAGCATATTGGGGATAAGCGTCATCAGCTTCCAGCTCATGCTCTGCTTGTTGAAAGCACTTTCTTTTGGGATGTCGGGCAATACCCTCACGAACATGTCCCAGATAAAACTGGCGGGCAGCGGAAACTCGATGTTCGCTGCAATACCAAACTTCTGCGCCAGCGTCATTTGCAGCCACTGTGCCATCCCGGTGCTTTGCACCAGTACCACTTCCGGCTCAAAAGGATCCGGCAGCGGCTGCCGCTCCACAATGAACTCCATGATAGCTTCCAGCACATCAAGGCGGTTGGAATGGTAGACACGCAACATAAAATCGCTACTCCTGACGTTGTTCTGACCGTGGGCACTCGAGCCTCGAAAGCTGCGCTATCCGGCCCTCTGGACTTGTTACAGTAACGTCGATGCTGACACATCCCAAAGACGATGTCTGCTGTTGATGCACATTCCATGCATCTGAAAGTGGACGAACTTCTGGCTCTGTCTGCTCACGAACCACTCGCCACAACTGCCTTAACTGCCATTGGCTGGTAAAGCCCTGCTGCAATACGCGGTGGTACCCCAGTAATGCCGTCATCACAATCGCAAACAGCGCCAGGGCACATAGCACCTCCGGGAGGCTGAACCCACCCTGTCGGGAGACTATCGAGGCAGTTTGCATAAGTCATCGTCCAGTAAAGGGCAAAAATCCAGCCAGCCCTGCGCTGAAGCCACTAATTTATTCCCCTGAAGTACACCCCAGCGCCACAATGTAAACGGTTGCGTGGGCCCTGCAGCAGAACCGGAAGCAGCCAGTAAGGCCTCACCTTTATCGGTTAAGTGCAGACAGGCGTGCCACTGATTACGTGACTCAAACTGACATTGCCAGGTTCTCTGCGGCTGCCAGCTTTGTTTTTCCCCCCATGCCAGCGCAGATCTTGCAGCCGTCTGATTTTTAATAAACTGAATTTCGGCGGCAACCTCAAAGCGCTGGGCGCTAAGTTGCCGGGAAAGCCCACTCAGCATCAGAGAACCAACCGCGAGCAGCATCAACACCATCAGCAAAGAGGTACTCCCTTTCTCTTGCTTGCTGCTCATAAATTCTCTCCACTCACCGTGTAGCTAAGCTCCACAGAACGTCCACCTTGCTTCAGATACGCGACAAGACTCACGAGTAATAAAGGCCTGCCGGTTTTGCGTTTCTGGCGAATCACGGAAAAATGTTGCACCACCAATTGCGTCGGGTCAGACATTCTTTCCCAGCCGGTGCCTTCACAATGATCTACGCCCTTTTGGGTCTCCAGACTGCCGTCACGCAAGCGATAGCCCGTCTGTTCATTTTGACTACCGGGGGCCGTGTCCCAGCGGCCATTACCGTTGGCATCCCACTGCAATACCACGCAGCTTCCGTTGTTCATAAGCTTTACAGCCTCCCCCTGACACTGGCCGCGACAATAACCCGCGCGCTGTAAATTTTTTCCAACGGTGAACGCCATTTGCCAGAGCGCTTCCTGCTGGGCAACGTAACTGTACTGGCGTAAAACCTCCCCCTGCAAAGCGGGGAAAAGCCTTGAGGTACCAAGCAACAACGCGCTGCTCAGTGCCATCGCAATGAGCGTTTCGAGTAACGTAAACCCTCTCTGAGCGTTCAACATGACTTGTCACCAGACATTTCGCACAACCGGATTCGCCCCCAAACCGATATCGTCACTTTCCAGCGACCGGCCTTACTTTTCAAAATAAGGTGCCCAGGCCAGGTCGTATTGCGAATACCGTAGAAACCTAGCCCGGCAGTCATCTCTTCCACGGCGATATCGTCAAACTCGGAGGTAAACGCCAGCCTTGGGTTTTCCGAACAGTTTTCTTCAGCGGCACGACTTGCCAGACACCAGCTTTTGCCAAATCGGTGCAGCGCCAAAAGATGGGTTTGGTTGTTCCAGTTGGCGTCATTTCTTAGCCGCGAGAGAAAGTGACTCAGCTGCTGAGCCGTTTGCCGCAACTGCACTCTCTGCTGCCACTCGTGCCAGCCGTGAAGCCCCCCTGCGCTGAGTACGGCAACAATGGCCATCACCACCATCACCTCAATAACGCTAAAACCACGTTGGTTGATTTTCATGGGGGTGAGTGTGGGCAACAGAGGCTCAATGAGCCAGCTCGCAAATCGAATGATTCGACACATGCCGGAAGAAAATTAAGACGTTACGGAGAGTTGCATACGCTCTGGAATCAATGCCGAAGAAGCAAAACCAGGGCAAAAAAAACCGGCGCACTCAGGCACCGGTTCTGTCACGCTGTCGACAAGTTAAATGGCGACAGGCGCTTTGATCGCCGGATGTGGATCGTAGCCTTCAATCTCGAAGTCTTCGAAACGGTAGTCAAACAATGACTCCGGCTTGCGCTTGATAACCAGCTTAGGCAGCGCGCGCGGCTCACGGGTTAGCTGCAGGCGGGTCTGTTCCAGGTGGTTGCTGTACAGATGTGTATCACCCCCGGTCCAGACAAAGTCGCCCACTTCCAGGTCGCACTGCTGCGCCATCATATGCACCAACAGCGCATAGCTGGCGATGTTGAACGGTAAACCAAGGAAGATGTCGCAAGAGCGCTGGTAGAGCTGGCAAGAGAGTTTGCCATCTGCCACATAGAACTGGAAAAACGCGTGGCATGGGGCCAGCGCCATTTTATCCAGCTCGCCCACGTTCCACGCAGAGACAATAATGCGCCGGGAATCGGGGTCGTCTTTCAGTTGCTTCAGAACGGTAGTTAGCTGATCAATATAACGCCCATCAGGGGTTGCCCAGGAGCGCCACTGCTTACCGTAAACCGGGCCAAGATCGCCGTTTTCATCCGCCCATTCGTCCCAAATCGTCACCTTGTTTTCTTTCAGGTACGCGATATTGGTATCGCCATTGAGGAACCACAGCAGCTCATGAATGATCGAACGCAGGTGACATTTTTTGGTGGTAACCAGCGGGAAGCCTTCCTGCAGGTTAAAGCGCATTTGATGCCCAAAAATCGACAACGTGCCGGTACCGGTACGGTCCGCTTTTGGTGTGCCCTCTTCGAGCACTTTTTTCATCAAATCAAGATACTGTTTCATGTCACCTCACGAAAGTTGCTGCTGCGGACGGCGGTAAGCCCAGACCATCATAATGATACCGGCAACAATCATCGGAATCGACAGGATCTGCCCCATGCTGATGTACTGCACCCAGGTGCCGGTGAACTGCGCATCAGGTTGGCGGAAGAATTCCACGATGATGCGGAACGCGCCGTAGCCAATCAGGAACAGACCAGAGACCGAGCCCATCGGGCGAGGCTTACGAATAAACAGGTTCAGGATGATGAACAGCACAACCCCTTCCAGCGCCAGCTCATAAAGCTGCGACGGGTGGCGAGGCAGTACACCGTAGGTATTGAACAGCGACTGCCATTCAGGGTGCGTAGCCAGCAGGCCAACGTCTTCACTGCGCGAGCCTGGGAACAGCATGGCGAAGCGGAAGTTCGGGTCAACGCGGCCCCACAGTTCGCCGTTGATGAAGTTGCCGAGACGGCCAGCCCCCAAACCAAACGGGATCAGCGGCGCAATAAAATCAGAGACCTGGAAGAAAGTACGTTTGGTGCGACGCGCAAACCAAATCATCACGCAGATAACACCGATCAGGCCGCCGTGGAAGGACATACCGCCGTCCCAGACTTTGAACAGGTAGAGAGGATCGGCAAGGAAGACCGGCAGATTGTAGAAGAAGACATAGCCCAGACGTCCCCCCAGGAACACGCCAAGGAACCCTGCATACAGCAGATTCTCTACTTCATTTTTCGTCCAGCCGCTGCCTGGGCGGCTGGCGCGGCGCCCGGCAAGCCACATGGCAAACACGAACCCAACCAAGTACATGAGCCCGTACCAGTGCAGGGAAACCGGCCCGATGGAGAAAAGCACCGGGTCAAATTCAGGGAAACGCAGATAGCCACTATTCATCTGTCACCACAAGCTATTGTTACCTCACCCAAAATAGAAGGTGAGTGGCAAGTACGCACCGCTCTCGATGCGCTCCGAAAGCAGCGGATCATAGCACAAACGGCCGGAGTGATTGATTATGGAAGTTGTAAAAGATGTGTAATGTCCCGGCGATACCGGGACATTGCGAACGGATCAACGCCCGCCGCGAATCAGGCCACCCATGCCACGCCGCTCCATAAAGGCCGCAACCTGATGGCGCACTTCCGTCGCCATTTGAGCCTCAAGTGTACGCTGAGCGAGCACCTCGGCCTCTTCAAGCTGGATATGGCGCAGCAGGTATTTAATACGTGCGACGGAACGGCCGTTCATTGAGAGATGACGGTAGCCCATCCCAACCAGAATCGCGACGCACATCGGGTCACCGGCCATTTCACCGCACAGGCACAGGTCGATGTCATAACGCTCCGCTTCACGCGCAATCAGGTTCAGCGTGCGCAGCATCGCCGGATGCAGGCTATCGTAAAGGTTAGCCACTCGGGTGTTGTTACGATCAACCGCAAGCAAATACTGCGTAAGGTCGTTTGTGCCAACGGAAATAAAATCAATACGCCCAGCCAGATGCCCCAACATGAACACCATGGACGGCACTTCAACCATTACCCCAAGCCTCAGCTTAGGCAGCTGATAGCCTAATTCCTCTTCGACTTCCCGGCCCGCACGATCGATAAGTCTGCGCGCATCATCGATCTCATCAATGCTGGTGATCATCGGCAGCAGGATACTCAAATTCCCCGTGGCCGCATTCGCCCGCAGCATTGCGCGGACCTGGATCAGAAAGATCTCTGGCTGATCCAGCGTAATACGGATACCTCGCCAGCCGAGACAAGGATTCTCTTCGCTGATGGGCATATACGGAAGCTGTTTATCCGCCCCAACGTCCAGCGTTCGCAGCGTCACAGGTTTGTCGTTAAACATCTGCAACATGCCCTGATACTGCGCAACCTGCTCTTCTTCAGACGGGAAACCGCTTTGCAGCATAAACGGAATTTCGGTGCGGTACAGCCCGATGCCGTCGATACGGCTGCCAAGCTGTTCTTCATGCTCAGGACTAAGCCCGGCATTCAGCATCACCTGCACCCGCTCGCCGCTTTTTAACGCCGCGGGCTGTTCCACATCATCTTCCGCCAGGCGACTAAGTTCGTTCTCCTCGGTCACCAGGCGCTGGTATTCCTGCAGCAGAACCGGCTCAGGATCCACCAGCAACTCACCGCGATAGCCGTCCACGATCAGCATACGGCGATGCAGCGCCGATGGCTGAATATCGGCCCCCATGACGGTTGGGATACCCAGTGCGCGGACCATAATGGCAGCATGAGAGTTTGCCGCACCATCGCGTACGACAACGCCCGCCAGACGGTTTTGCGGCAGTTCGGCAAGCGTGGTGGCTGAAAGCTCGTCGGCCACCAGCACAAAGCGTTCAGGCCAGGTATTCGGGCTTTGAATCGTGTCGTCGAGGTGGAACAACAGACGTTGCCCCAGCGCCCTGAGGTCGCCCGCCCGCTCTTTCAGGTAGCTGTCTGAAAGGCTGGCAAATTGTTCAGCGAATTTCTCCACCACCGTTTTCACCGCCCACTCCGCCACAAGGCCTTTATCCACTTCGGCAAAAAGCTCGCGGCGAAGGCGTGCGTCGGTCAGCAGGTGAGAATATAAATCGAAGATTGCCGCAGTCTCTTTCTGAGCCCCGGCGGCAAAACGCTTGCTGTAGCGGCGGAACTCCCCGGAAGCCTCTTCGAGCGCGGCGGTCAAACGCTCGCGCTCAAGTGCAGTATCGAGAGTCGACGCCTCAAACACTTGCTCCATCAGCGGGACGGTAGTGTCCATCCAGCCTTCGGCAATGGCCACCCCAGGTGATGCAGGCAGCGCGCGAATACGCGTCTGACGATATTGCCCAAACAGAGCCGCTAGCTGAGACTGGGATAATATCCCGGCCATCTGCGTTGCCAGCGTAACGAGGAAAGACTCTTCGCTCTCATCGTACTGCCGGTGCTCTCTTTGCTGGACAACCAACACCCCCAGAAGCTGACGGCGCTGGATAATAGGCACCCCGAGGAAAGCGCGAAAACGCTCCTCTTTTACCGCGGGCACATATTTAAAGCTGGGGTGTTTTTGCGCATCGGCAAGGTTAATCGGCTCCGCGAGCCGCCCAACCAGGCCAACAATACCTTCGTCAAAGGCAAGCGTGACGGTTCGGCCGCGAGGTTTCTTTAATCCACGCGTCGCCATAAGGTAAAAACAGCGGCGCTCGTGATCGGCGAGATAAACCGAGCAAACCTCGGTATCCATCGCAAGGCAGATGTCAGTCACCAAAATGTCCAGCGCCTCATTGAGACGCGGGGCACTAGCGACTTTTTCGACTATTTCTCGCAGACGGGTGAGCATTTTTCGCGTGACTTAACCTCTTTTACGTCGCCATGCAGGCGAGTTATTGCGTGGTGGCGTAACTTCCTGCAGTGGCATCACCACGCTGGCAAACTCTTTCATCACGCGGCGATAGACATCGCGCTTGAATGAAACAACCTGACGGACCGGATACCAATAACTGACCCAGCGCCAGCCATCAAATTCCGGCGTGCTGCTGGTTTGCATGTTGATCTCACCGTCGCTGCTCAGCAACTGCAAAAGAAACCATTTTTGTTTTTGGCCGATACAAACCGGCTTTGTGTCCCAACGCACCAAACGTTTAGGTAATTTGTAACGCAACCAGTTTCGGGTCGAGGCAAGAATGCGAACATCTTTTCTTTGTAGGCCGACTTCTTCGAAAAGCTCCCGGTACATTGCCTGTTCAGCGGACTCGCCAGGATTAATGCCCCCCTGAGGAAATTGCCAGGAATGTTGACCAAAGCGTCGCGCCCACATCACCTGTCCCTGCCGATTACATATTACGATCCCAACGTTGGGGCGGTAGCCATCATCATCGATCACCGGACTACCTCAAAACAAACTTAGATTGCATCGATTGTTTCATACAAGTGTCAGGCGGTAAACCACTCTCTCGGCGGCGTTTGCATGGAATAACATTTGAATAACTCACAAAAGATAGCCGGGTTATAAACAGGGGACGGTCAAAACCGGCGGTTTTATTCACTTTTTCTGTGGATATAACTGTGAAGAACTACCGAATTACATCGGGACAACTCGGGACAAGTAAAATCAGGAGCAATCCTAACACACATTAAAGTCTTTATATTTCATAATTATAATACTATAAAAATGACACATGAATTTCATAATGTGATGATCGTCACATATGAAGATCGCCTACTGATGAAAGATCGAGCAATGTCGTTTTTATCCACAGATTGTGCCAACAAGTTAGTCACAAATCGGTGATAAATTGTATTTTAGCGCCCCGTCAAGGCTGTAAATGGAACCAGTAGTCATGCTTTTTCCCAGTTATCCCACTTTTCTGTGGATAACATGGTGTAAGATCCTGTTCATTGTCAGTGACCAGATTTGGAAAAGCCTTATTAATGTTGCTGCAACGAAACGGCTGCCTTTAAAAACTCATTATAAATCAGAATATTGTTAATCTTATCCTCAGACGACTAAACTAAGCTTTCGCTGTGCACAAAGTGCGTTCATTTTTTAACCAAAAAACATCAATAGGTTATGCAACCAATACGTCCGCTCATCACGCCCCCACGCAGTGAAGCCGAGCTGCTCCAGCAGGCGCAAAGCGTCGCAGGTTACACCCTCGGCGAACTGGCGGCTTGCGCCGGCATAAAGACGCCGAAAGACCTGAAGAGAGATAAAGGCTGGATTGGCGTGCTGCTGGAGCTGTGGCTGGGTGCCAGCGCGGGCAGTAAACCCGAACAAGACTTTGCCGCTCTCGGGATCGAACTAAAAACGATCCCGGTGGATAGCCTTGGCCGCCCGCTGGAAACCACATTCGTCTGCGTCGCGCCGTTAACCGGTAATAGCGGCGTCATTTGGGAAACCAGCCATGTACGGCATAAGCTCAAGCGCGTACTGTGGATCCCGGTTGAGGGAGAAAGGCAGATCCCGCTTGCCGAGCGGCACGTCGGTTCTCCATTGTTATGGAGTCCTTCAGAAGAAGAAGAGCAGCAGCTGCGCCTGGACTGGGAAGAACTGATGGATCTGATTGTGCTGGGCCAGGTCGAACGCATTACCGCCCGTCACGGCGAAGTGCTGCAGCTGCGGCCAAAAGCCGCCAACAGTCGGGCGTTAACAGAGGCCATTGGTGCTGACGGCTCACCTATTCTCACGCTACCTCGCGGCTTCTACTTAAAGAAGAACTTCACTGCAGCCCTGCTCACACGGCACTTTACGCTCTGATAACCGCCGTAGGGAATGGAATCCAGGTTTCTGTCAGCAAGTGCCGGAGAATGTTACATTTCCCTTAGCCTATTAAGAATTTGCTGCTTTCCTTCCCCTGTTCATCAGGTTATTACTAGACTTATTAACGAGATCCCTTCCTGACGAGGAACCTAACGATGACTAAATGGGCAGTAGCAATCTCCGCCATTGGTCTTGCCTTTGCCGTTTCAGGCTGCAGCAGTGACTACGTAATGGCCACCAAAGATGGACGAATGATTTTGACCGAAGGCAAGCCGAAGGTCGATGAAGATACCGGCCTGGTAAGCTACCGTGACCAGCAAGGTAATGAAATGCAGATCAACCGCAACGATGTCTCCCAGATTATTGAGCGCTAATCTCCCAGGGTCAGCCCCTCGGCTGGCCTGATGATTTTTCTTCTTTTCCCCTCTTCCGCTTTGCTCCGGCCTCTGCCATGTTTATAGACCTTTTGTCGGGTAACGATGCCTGACGAGTCAAAAGAACAACAGGAAGCCGGCTATGCACTATCACCGTATCCCCCACAGTTCACTTGAAGTCAGCACGCTGGGGCTGGGAACCATGACCTTTGGTGAACAAAACAGCGAGGCCGATGCCCACCAACAGCTCGATTACGCAGTCAGTCAGGGCGTGAATCTGATTGATGTCGCGGAAATGTACCCGGTACCGCCGCGCCCGGAAACTCAGGGCCTAACCGAGAGCTATGTCGGCAGTTGGCTTAAAGCTCGCGGTAATCGCGAAAAGTTGGTTGTGGCTTCCAAAGTCACTGGCCCAACCCGCAACAACGACGCGGGCATCCGCCCAAACCAGATCCTCGACCGGAAAAACATCCGCGAAGCGTTGGATGCCAGCCTCAAGCGCCTGCAAACCGATTACCTCGACCTCTACCAGGTTCACTGGCCGCAGCGCCAGACCAACATGTTTGGCAAACTTGGCTACACCTGGAGCGACACGACCTCGCTGCCGGTAACGCTGCTGGAAACCCTTGAAGCGCTGACAGAGTGCCAGCGTGCCGGGAAAATTCGCTATATCGGCGTCTCGAACGAAACGCCGTGGGGCGTAATGCGCTATCTGCAGCTTGCGGAAAAACACGATCTGCCGCGCATTGTGACCATTCAAAACCCCTACAGTCTGCTAAACCGCAGCTTTGAAGTGGGCCTGTCTGAAATCAGCCAGCACGAAGGCGTTGAGCTGCTGGCTTATTCCTGCCTCGCCTTCGGCGTACTGTCGGGTAAATACCTTAACGGGGCCAAACCAGCGGGCGCTCGCAACACGCTGTTTAGCCGCTTTACGCGCTACAGCGGCGAGCAGTCGCAAAAAGCCGTGGCGGCCTACGTGGAGATAGCTAAACGCCATAATCTCGACCCGGCGCAAATGGCGCTGGCCTTCGTTCGCCGCCAGCCGTTTGTGGCCAGCACGCTGCTCGGTGCCACGACGCTTGACCAGCTGAAAACCAACCTTGAAAGCCTGCATTTGACGCTAAGCGAAGAGGTGATTGAGGAGATTGAAGCGGTGCATCGCATCTATACTTACCCTGCACCGTAAAAAATTAAGGCCCTCCAAAAGAGGGCCTTTTTGTTATTTCTGTTTGATTTGCCACAGCCAGAGCGCGCTAATCGCCAGCGCGAACACCGCCCCAAATCCAATACCAATGCCAACGATGGACGCCCCGGTTTTCACCGCCAGTGAGAACAGGCCCAGCATCAAAAGCATGGCCGTGTTTTCACCCAGGTTTTGCACAGCAATGGCGTTACCGGCCCCGACCGTGTGCTTGCCGCGCTCCTGCAGCAGCGCGTTGAGCGGCACCACGAAGAAACCACCCAACAGGCCAATCAACACCAGCAAAGCGTAAGAAGGCAGCAGAGAATGCTGGAGAGCAAAAATCAGTACGCCAACGCCAATTAAAATCCCGGCAGGCATGCAGCGGGCGACGGTTTCCAGCGTCACCAGTTTCGCGGCTGCCCCGGCCCCTACCACAATCCCAACGGCAACCATCGCGTTAAGGTAAGTCGGCGTCGCGTTATCCGTGATCCCTAACGCCACCGGCACCCACAGCACCAGCAGGAAGCGCAGCGTCACGCCCGCTCCCCAGAACAGGCTTGTGCCTACCAGCGAGAAGCGCGTTTCTCCGCTGCGCCAAAGGCTGCGGCAGGCGGAAAAGAAGCTGTGCGTCATCGGCTTGAAACGCCATGACTGACCGGGGCGCGCGGCGGCAAGTTTAGGAATAAAGACGTTGGCAACCACCGCCCCACCGTATACCAGCGCACAGACAACCAGCGCCGCCGTCAGGTTCCAGTCTGCCAGCACGCCGCCGGCAACGGATCCCAGCAGGATCGCCGCAATGGTAGAGGACTCCATCAGGCCGTTGGCCTTCACCAACCGATCGCCCGTGGTCAGCTCGCCAAGAATGCCGTATTTAGCCGGTGAATAGGCCGCCGCGCCGATGCCCACCAGCGTATAGCCGACAAACGGATTTAGCCCCAGCGCGATAACCGCCGCACCAACAAGCTTCATACTGTTCGCCAGCATCATCACTCGCCCTTTGGCGAAGCTGTCGGCTACCTGCCCTACAAACGGCGCAAAGAGGATATATGCACCGACAAACACCATTTGCAGCACCGGCTGGCTCCAGTCCGGGTAGAACTGCTGCTTGAGCACCGCGAGCGTGGCGAACAGCAGCGCGTTATCACCAAAAGCCGATAAAAACTGCGCCGCGGTCACCGCCATCATGCCGCGAGACCACAAAGAACCGCTATTGCCAGCCTGTTCAGCCATGGGCTTTCTCCGCTTCATCAACCTGTGCTTTCAGGGTGACAAAATCTGGTTTTCCGCTGCCTAACACCGGCAGTTGCTTGAGGAAGCGAATATCGCGCGGCACCGCCAGCTCAGGCACACCGTGCTCACGCGCATAATGCAGAAGTTTTTCGCGGTTAAGCTCGCTGTCGGTGGTAAACATCACCAAGGCTTCGCCTTTGGCGGCGTCGTGCTTCACCACCGTGGCATGCAGCTTGTCAGGCGAAATGCCGATAGCCATCTGCTCAACCATCTCAAGCGACACCATCTCCCCGGCGATTTTGGCAAAACGCTTCGCACGCCCCTGGATCACGCAATAGCCCTGCTCGTCAAAGGTCACGATATCGCCGGTGTCGTACCAGCCGGGTTCCATTTCGCCGAGGCCGTTTTCAGCTTCAGGCTTCTCCAGCACGCCCGGATTTTCCACACGCAGATAGCCGTTCATGATGTTTGGCCCTTTCAGCTGCAGCCTTCCGCCCTGCTCAATACCTGGCACCGCCAGCAGGCGAGCATCCATTGCCGGGAGAATACGGCCCACTGTGCCCGGCTTAGCCGCCATCGGCACGTTGATAGACACCACCGGCGCGCACTCGGTCACGCCGTAGCCTTCCAGAATGCGCAGGCCAAATTTGTCCTGCCACAGCTGCTTAGTGCTTTCCTGCAGCTTTTCTGCCCCGGCAACCACATAGCGCAGGCGGAAGAAATCATACGGATTAGCAAAACGGGCATAGTTGCCGAGGAACGTCGAAGTACCAAACACCACCGTACAATTGCGGTCGTAAATGAGCTCCGGTACCACACGGTAATGCAGCGGACTTGGATAAAGGAACACTTCCGCCCCGGTCAGCAAAGGCGTGAACAGCCCCACCGTCAGACCAAAAGAGTGGAAGAGCGGCAGCGCGGACATAAACCGGTCATCGGCGGTGAAATCCGCGATAGTGCGAATCTGCTCTACGTTGGCCAGCAGGCTTTTATGGCTGTGCACCACGCCTTTTGGGTTGCCTTCCGAGCCGGAGGTAAACAGCACCATCGCCGCGTCTTCCGGCTGCTGCTTCACCTGGGCCAGGCGAGGCGCAAGCAGATGAGCAAAGATCCACACTTTATCCTGCAGAGTGATGGTCGATCTTAAATCTTCCAGATAAACCCACCGCACCTGCGTCAGCTGTTCCGGCAGGTGCCACAGCTTGCCCTTTTCCAGGAACTGTCGGGAGGTAAAGACCGTCTTGATTTGCGCCGCAGTAATCGCGCTGGTCAGCCCTTTTACGCCGGCCGTGTAGTTCATCATCGCCGGAATGCGGCCGCGTGAAGAAGCGCCAAAAATTACCGCCGCGCTGATCGCTGCGTTCGGCAGCATCAAACCAATGGTTTCACCCTGTTTGCTGTATTTATCGAGAATTCGGCCTACAAATAGCGTTTTTTTCAGCAGCGAGCTGTAGGTATCTGGCTTGAAGTTAATGTCTTCAATACAGTTTTTACGCGAACCGTAACGATCCTTCGCCGCCAGCAGCGCCTCAAAAAGTGTCTCACGCGGGCGCACGGCCATACGCGCTTCCATCATGATTTGGTGCAGCATCTCGCCGGCCATTTTACGACGATCCCGGGCCCGTGGGGCTTCCGGCATTGCAATGGAGGTTGGAGGTAAAAGATGCAGACTAATGCGTGGGAAAGCCCGGCGTTTTACCAGTCCTTTCAGGCGGCTAAAGAAAGTCAGCTCCGCGCCGTCGATGCGCAAAGGCACAACCGTGGCCTGTGCTTTAGCTGCCACAAACCCGGCGCCATCATAGATTTTCATCAACGACCCGGTCACGCTGATGCGCCCTTCCGGGAAAATCACCACCGGACGCCCCTGCTCCACCAGACGTACCAGATGCTTGATAGACATCGGCTTGGTCGGGTCCAGCGGGACAAAATCAATCAGCGGCTTAAGCCAGCGCATAAACCACTGCTGGCTAATTGAGGAGTAGACCGCGAATACCGGGCGCACCGGCAAGAAGAGTGCAACCAGGATCCCATCCAGAAACGAGACGTGGTTCGGCACAATCAGCACCCGCTGTCCTTGAAGCACCTGCGGATCGCCGGAAAGCGTTACCCGGAACAGAATGCGAAATAGCGCGCGGAAAAAAGCAAAAAGCATAGCGACTCTCTTTGTCGTCTGTCGGTCAGCATTAAGTGTAGAGTCGCAGAGTACACCAGTTGCGTTAAGTGCGGGAGGGGGCTCAAAAAATGGCAAAAAAAAACCTGCGCATCTGCGCAGGTTGGTGCAAAAGAATTGTACTCAGCAGAGTACCAGGAATTCTCACCAATCAATACCTCTGGGATCTGAATTGTCTCGTGCCGCCAGCGGCGAAACCAGCGGCAAAAAGCAAAGGAATGAGCCCAAGTGCAACCAGGTGTTTAAATTCTCGATTCTTGTTACAGGCGGCGGGATTCAGGCAAAAAAAAACCTGCGCATCCGCGCAGGTTGGTGTAATTCATAGGATCAGCAAATAATCGCTGACTTCACCTATCAATACCTCTGGGACCACAAATGTAGCAGCGGCGTCTTCTATTAAGCTACGCTGAAATCGCAACAGCCGACTGCAAAATGTAAGCAAAGATTTGAGCGGAAACGTTTAAAAATCCGCGACATGCACTAAAAAGAGGCAACTGAGTGAGGCAAGTGTAACCGTTACACGCTTTCGCCTTGATTTTGTTCTACTTTGCGATACACCCATCAGTTGTTGCCTTGCAGTCATCAGGGATTTCCGTAAAACTAAACGCAGTGTAAACGATTACCCCTAACAGGAAGGCTTTTCATGGCGACAATTAAGGATGTGGCTCGGCTGGCTGGTGTGTCTGTCGCCACAGTTTCGCGCGTCATCAACCACTCCCCAAAAGCCAGCGATGCCTCAAAGCAGGCGGTGAATAGCGCTATGGAAGCGCTGAACTATCATCCCAACGCTAATGCACGAGCGCTTGCCCAACAGGCCACTGAAACCATTGGTCTGATCGTGGGCGACGTTTCCGACCCCTTCTTTGGCGCAATGGTCAAAGCCGTGGAGCAGGTTGCCTACCGCACCGGCAACTTCTTACTTATCGGCAACGGCTACCACAGCGAACAAAAAGAGCGCCAGGCCATCGAACAGCTTATTCGCCACCGCAGCGCTGCGCTGGTCGTTCACGCCAAAAAGCTTCCTGACGACGAGCTGATTTCGCTGATGAAGCAAATCCCCGGCATGGTGCTCATCAACCGCATTGTGCCAGGGTTTGAGCAGCGCTGCGTTGCGCTGGATGACCGCTACGGCGCCTGGCTCGCTACGCGCCATTTGATCCAGCAGGGGCACACCCGTATCGGCTACATCTGTTCCAACCACCAGATATCGGACGCAGAAGACCGCCTCCAGGGTTACTACGACGCACTCCGCGAGCACAATATTCCCATCAACGAGCGCCTGGTCACCTTTGGTGAACCCGATGAAAGCGGCGGCGAGCAGGCTCTGACGGAGCTTCTGGGGCGCGGCAAAAACTTCACCGCAGTAGCCTGCTACAACGACTCAATGGCCGCCGGGGCGATGGGCGTGCTGAACGACAACGGCATTGATGTTCCCGGTGAGATTTCGCTGATTGGCTTTGATGACGTGTTAATTTCACGCTACGTGCGGCCAAAGCTGACCACGGTTCGCTATCCGATTGTGACTATGGCGACTCAGGCAGCAGAGCTCGCACTGGCGCTGGCCGAAAACCTGCCGCTGCCGGAAATCACCCATATGTTCAGCCCGACGCTGGTTCGCCGCCACTCGGTGGCTTCTCCAGGCGACAACAGTTAAAGCGTGAGTTGATAAAGATGTACGGGCTGGTCGGGGTAATCCAGCCCATCGCCAATGTAGCGCCAGCCAAACCGCTCATAATAGGCCTTACAGGCCGAATAGAGATACAAAGACTCAAAACCCAACCCACGGGCATATTCTACGACGTGCCGCTGCAAAAGCTCGCCCAGCCCCTTTCCTCGCTGGCTTTCATCAATATACAGCGCCGCCAGCCAGGGCCAGAGATCCTGCCGACTGATCAAATCGCAGCGCCACAGTCCCACGGTCCCCACCATCTTTTCTCCCTCCAGCGCAATAAACGTCAGGGGCATTTCGCCTTCCCGTTGGCTGGTGGCAACAATAGAGGCAAAAAAGTCTCGGCTTTCCTGACTGCCAAACGCCTGCCAAAGCCACTCCGTCACTTGTTCTGCATGCTGAGGGGCCTGGTACAACGGGACAATTTTCACAACGATATACTCCTAAAAAACCACACCAAATTCTGAAAGCGTGATCTGGTACGACAATTTGCACGGCGAAACGGCAAGGCCGCTTGTGAGCGAAACTCCTGTGATAAACTGCTGGAAAATCGCGACAGCGTCCAGATCGGGAAGGAAACAATGGTAACAATGTTAGATGTCTCGTTACGCGCAGGGGTTTCCAAAGCGACGGTATCTCGCGTGTTAAACGGCACCGGACAGGTTAAAGCAAGCACCCGCGAACAGGTGTTTAAGGCCATGGAAGAACTGGGCTATAAGCCTAATTTTCTGGCACGATCGCTGGCAAACCGCAGCAGCAACAGCATCGGGCTGGTTGTCTCCACCTTTGATGGTTTCTACTTCGGTCGTCTGCTGCAGCAGGCTTCACGCCGCACGGAATTCTACGGTAAACAGCTGATCGTCACCGACGGGCATGACACGCCGGAAAAAGAGCTGGACGCTGTCCAAATGCTGGCGGATCGGCACTGTGATGCCATTGTGCTGTACACGCGTTTTATGAGCGAGCGGGCGTTAATGTCGTTGATGGATGCCATTCAGGTACCGCTGGTCGTCATTAACCGGGACGTTCCCCAGGCCCGAGAACGTTGCGTCTTTTTCGAACAGCAGGATGCCGCCTTTCAGGCTACCGAATACCTGATCCAGCAAGGTCACCGGGAAATTGCCTGCATTACCGTGCCTATTACCACACCAACCGGCAAGGCGCGCCTGATGGGTTACCGGAAAGCACTGCAAAAACATGGCATTGCGTGGGATGAGAACCGGGTGAAATACGGAGATTCCAGTATGACTGAAGGGCACCATCTGTGCCAGGAGCTGCTGACCAGCGGCGTGACCTTCAGCGCGCTGTTTTCCTGCAACGATGATATGGCGCTGGGTGCCTCGAAAGCGCTGCACCAGGCCGGGATCCGTATTCCACAGGATATTTCGCTGTTCGGCTTTGACGACGCGCCGAGTGCCCAGTGGCTGGAGCCAGCGCTGTCATCCGTCTATTTGCCCATCGACAACATGATCATTACCGCCATCGATCAGGCCATTAAGCTGGCGAGCGGCGAACCGTTAGCTCCAATCCCGCCATTTGTGGGGACGCTGGTACTGAGGGATTCCGTTGCGCCCGGCCCCTTTTTCGAAGCCGGACGCAAAGTCTCAAAGTAGCTCGAGCGCCAGCAACTCCTGAATCGTCTGGCGGCGGCGAATCAGGCGCGCGCTGCCGTTATCAAACAGCACTTCCGGCAGCAGCGGGCGGCTATTGTAGTTAGATGACATCGAAGCCCCGTATGCGCCGGTATCGTGTAAGACCAGGTAATCACCCGGTTTTACCGGAGGCAGCAGGCGGGTTTCTACCTTGCCGCCTTCCTGCTGGGTAAATACATCCCCGGACTCACACAGCGGCCCCGCCACAACCGTTTCTTTCGGCTGCAGAGCGGACAAATCCCGCCCGTCGCCCGCCAGCGCAGAAATATGGTGATAGCTGCCGTACATAGACGGACGCATCAGATCGTTAAAACCGGCGTCGATCAGCACAAAGTGACGGGATCCCATATCTTTCACCGCACGCACCTGCGAAACCAGTACCCCTGCTTCCGCCACCAGGAAACGCCCCGGTTCGATCTCCAGCTTCACCGGATGCCCCAGATGAGCGGCAATTTTTTCACGCGCGGTATTCCACAGCCCGTAATAATGATCGGTATTGATCGTTTCCTCCCCTTCGCGGTAAGGAATAGACAGCCCGCCACCGGCCGAAATCGCCTCAAGATCCTGGCCGAAATCGATCACCTGCTGCACCATCGCGCCACAAACCTGCTCCAGATGGCCATAATCCACGCCGGAACCAATGTGCATATGAATACCGACCAGATGGATCCCGTAACGCTGCATAGCTTCCAGCGCTTTTGGCATATCGCTCAGCCAAATGCCGTGCTTGCTGTTCTCACCGCCGGTGTTGGTTTTCTGGCTATGCCCGTGCCCAAAGCCCGGGTTAATACGCAGCCAGACACGGTGCTCCGGCGAGACTTCGCCGAGCTGGTGCAGCATATCCACAGACCCGATGTTGACCGGAATTTTCTGCTCGGCCACCAGCGCCAGCGTGGCGTTATCAATTACGTCGGCGGTAAAGACGATATCATCCGGGTTTTCCAGCGGCTTGTAGCCTGCCGCCAGCGCGCGCTCGATTTCACCCTGCGACACAGAATCCACCTTCACGCCCTGCTCACGCATCAGTTTCAGGATGTGGATATTCGAGCACGCCTTTTGGGCAAAACGAATCACATCGAACTGGCGCAGCTGGGAAATTTGCTGGCGAATGATCTCCGCGTCATATACCCAAACCGGACAGCCAAATTCGGCGGGCAGGGTCAGCAAGTTTTGCGCGTTCAGCGCGGTGGTGGTGTCGTGCAGCGAGCGTGGCATGGTGAACTCCGGGTAAACGTCATTTTCTTTATTACGCCACAGAGAGTGAGGGATAAAAAATATCGTTTTCTAGCGAGTCTATTCAAATATGATATGGTTTAGAGAATACCCCTCACCCTAACCCTCTCCCCAGAGGGTTAGGGTGAGGGGACAGTAAATAGTCCCGAAGCAATTTCTGTTTCTTCCTCGCCCTTCCAGGGAGAGAGCCAGAATGAAAGAGATCACTCCCGGCCTCGAGCAAACTAGTTTTTCCCCCTCGCCCTTCCAGGAAGAGAGAGTGATCGCACCCGGCTTCAGGCAAACTAGTTTTTCCCCCTCGCCCTTCCAGGGAGAGGGCCGGGGTGAGGGTAAACAACTTCAGCGGAACAAAACCATGCCAGCCATCAACCTGCGCCACATCGAAATCTTCCACGCCGTGATGACTGCCGGCAACCTCACCGAAGCCGCAGGCCTGCTGCACACCTCCCAGCCTACGGTCAGCCGGGAACTGGCGCGCTTTGAAAAGCTCATCGGCCTGCAGCTGTTCGAGCGCAGCCGGGGCCGCCTTTACCCCACCGTTCAGGGGCTGCGGCTGTTTGAAGAGGTTCAACGCTCCTGGTACGGGCTGGATCGTATTATTAATGCCGCCGAAAGCCTGCGTGAGTTCCGCCAGGGCGAACTTTCCATCGCCTGCCTGCCGGTATTTTCCCAGTCCTTTTTACCGCGCCTGATGCAGCCGTTTCTGGCCCGCTACCCGGATCTCAGCCTGAATATCGTGCCGCAAGAATCCCCGCTGCTGGAAGAATGGCTGTCAGCCCAGCGCCATGACCTTGGCCTGACGGAAAACGTCACCACGCCCGCCGGAACGGAGCGCCAGACCTTACTCACGCTGAATGAGGTTTGCGTACTGCCCGCCGGGCACAAGCTCGCCGCAAAAGCAGAACTTACGCCGCAGGATTTTGCCGGGGAGAATTACATCAGCCTGTCGCGGACCGACAACTATCGCCAGCTGCTGGACTCGCTGTTTCAGGAACATGACGTCAAGCGAAGAATGGTGGTGGAAACCCACAGCGCGGCGTCCGTTTGCGCGATGGTTCAGGCGGGAGCTGGCGTGTCTATCGTCAACCCGCTAACCGCGCTGGATTACCACGAGCGAGGTGTTGTCGTACGTCGGTTCAGCGTGGCGGTGCCTTTTACCGTCAGCCTGATTCGCCCCCTGCACCGCCCGGCATCAGCGCTGGTCAGCGCGTTCAGCGACCACCTACAGCACAACATGCATCTGTATAGCGACCCGCTCAACGCGCTGCTCAACCGATAGCTTACTGTCCGGTCACCGGCTGCTGATGCCCCGTGCCGTTACTAAAGTTAATCAGGCAAAGTATCAGGCCAACCACTGCCAGCGCGGCAGCGGCGACCGGCACCGCCGTCAGGCCGAAGCCACGGTCAATGACCGTGCCGCCGACCCAGGCACCGAGCGCATTGCCCACGTTAAAGGCCGCAATATTCAGCGTGGACACCAGATTAGGCGCTTCCTTGCCGTGCAGCACCACGTTGATTTGCAGCGCCGGTACGGTAGCAAACGCCGCCATAGCCCACAGGAACAGCGTAATTTCCGCCAGCCATGCGGCGTGGCTGGTCCAGCTGAACAGTAACGAGAAGACGGCAATCAGGCTAAAGCTAAGGATCAGGCTGAACGAGACCCGCCAGTCCGCCAGCCGTCCGCCCAGAATATTCCCCACCGTCAGCCCTGCGCCAATCAGGAACAGCGTCCAGCTCACGCCCTCTGGCGTAATGCCCGTCACCTGCAACAGCATCGGCGCCACATAGCTGAACAGCGCGAACATCGCCGCAGAGAAGAACACCGTCATGCTGAGGGACAACCACAACTTGCCGTGCGCCAGCGCTTTGATTTCGCTTTTTAAGTCAGTGGCCTCTTCATCTTTTTGCGACGGCAGACTAACCACCAGCGCGAGAAAGGCAATCACCCCGATAACGGCCACGCCCCAGAAAGTGGCTCGCCAGCCGTAAAGCTGCCCGAACCAGGTGCCAATCGGCACGCCCAGCACGTTAGCCAGCGTCAAGCCGGTAAACATCAGCGCCACCGCCGAAGCTTTGCGCCCGGCAGGTACAAGGCTTGCCGCTACGACAGCACCAATCCCGAAGAACGCGCCATGGCACAGCGCCGTAATCACGCGCGCCAGCATCAGGAAGTTGTAGCTCAGCGCGAGAGCGCACAGCAGATTGCCAACAATGAAAATCACCATCAGCAAAATTAACGACAGCTTGCGCGGCAGTCGGGCGGTCAGCAGCGCCATGATGGGCGCGCCAATGGCAACCCCCAGCGCGTAGCCGCTGATAAGCCAGCCGGCGACGGGAATGGAGACATGGAGATCCCCTGCCACTTCGGGCAGCAGTCCCATAATCACGAACTCCGTCGTGCCGATGGCGAACGCACTCATCGCCAGCGCCAGTAAGGAAACAGGCATTGTATAACTCCCGGTTACGAACATGATGAAAGGCCATTACGAAATGCAACGGTCTGCAAAGTGAGGATTTCAGAGGAGCAGCTTTTTGGAATAATGTGCGCTACATAACAAATTTATAACACATTAGCGGCCGGGCATGACCCGGCTCGTCGTGGGGGAAAAACGGTGCTTTCAATTATTTAATTGATATAGAAGGATAAACTCTTACTCTTCACCGCACATAAAGCGAACTGCATCGGCGGCGTGGATCGCGGCGGTATCAAATACCGGCAGTGGGCAGTCCTGCTGGCTGAGCAGCAAGCCAATTTCGGTACAGCCGAAAATAACCCCTTCCGCCCCCTGCGCCTGCAGCGCCTGAATCACCTGCTGGTAATAGCGTTTCGACTCAGGGTTGATCACCCCGAGGCACAGCTCATCGAAGATTATCTGGTTGATACACTGGCGCTGAGAGTCATCAGGAATAATCGAGCGGATCCCGAACTGCGCCTGCAGGCGGCCACGATAGAAATCCTGCTCCATGGTGTAGCGCGTGCCCAGCAAGGCCACCTGGCTTACGCCGTGCGCCGCAATCACCCGCCCGGTAGCGTCAGCGATATGCAGAAACGGCAGCGAGCAGCGGGATTCAATATGCTCCGCGACTTTGTGCATGGTGTTCGTACACAGCACAATGCCTTCAGCCCCGGCCTTTTGCAGTCCCAGCGCTGCGTCGGCCAGCATCTCACCGGCCTTGTCCCACTCCCCCGCAGACTGGCAGGCCTCAATCTCGTGAAAATCGACGCTGTGCAGCACAATTTTGGCCGAATGCAGCCCGCCCAGACGTTGCTTGATCCCTTCGTTAATTAACCGGTAGTAAGGAATGGTGGATTCCCAGCTCATGCCGCCCAGCAGCCCAATCGTTTTCATTCTTATCCCCTGTTTGCTATTTCCCTCCGGTTATAACCCTTATTCCGGCAAGAAAAAAGCCTCAGAAGAGAGAGGCTGAAAACGATTGAGGGGGCTAAACAACACCCGAATTTTTCTTATGATCCGACACAATATTGCGCAATAACACGAAGCCGCTGCCGCCTATAAAGCCCACTAGCGTAGCCAAAACGACAATAAGAGTTTTACCTGGCCCCTCTTTCCTCAGCGGTAGAGAAGGAGCCATTTGGTAACGAAAAGGCTGGAAGTGTACGTCGCTAAATTCGACCTTCGCCAGCTTAGTCAAATAGTGCTCACGGTTTTGAACGCTGGCATTAAGCTCTGCCGCATCTTTAAGCGATGACTCGATTTTCAATTTTTCAGCCAGACCGTCAGCGCCCAGGGCAACCGAATAGTCAGGATCGTCCTTAACCGCCTGCCCATGACTGTATACCGGTTTTTTAATACCGGCAGCGTTGGCCACTTCCAAAGAGTAACCCAACCGCTGGATATTCACTTTATGCTGATTCGCAAGATTTATCTTATCCAGTTGCAGCCTGTCTTTCTCTACTGCATTTTTCAACTCAACGGCATAACGTAAATTTTGAAGCGTATCCTGATTGACACGCCGGGTAATAAAATCAATGTAGCCGCTAAGCACATTCCGGGATTCTTCAGCATTCGGTCCGGTGAAGCTTAACGTCCATGAAGAATACGATGTCGCATTTGCGAGCTTAGGATCTGCATTATTTACTGCTTTAAATTTAACAGCAGCCCCCTGAATGACGCGATGTAATTTAGCTTTATCATTCGCATTTTGTGTATCGACAAGCTGTTTGACATAATTAGAGTTAGCTAAATACTCTTCACGCAATGCCAGGGAATCAAAATCTTTCAGGAAATTTTGATAAATATGCTCAGCACCATTATTGACAGCAACGTCCAGTACGGTCAGTTGGACCGTTGCACGCTGAAGTTCAATCAGCTGTGACGCTTCTGGTGGAGTAATCACGGCCTGACTCGACCATTTCTGGGGCATCAGAAAGCTGCCGCATAAACCAGCCAGCACGGCAGACAAGGTGATAGACATAATCGTCTTTTTGGCCGCGTATAGCATCCCCAGTAGCTCGATAAGATCGATTTCCTGGTGTGACTCAGCCTCCAGAGGAAATAGACGGGGATCATCCCTGGTAGTACCTTTCAATCTAAGTTCAGACATGTAAACCAACTCATATATAAGTGCCAGACAAAAAGCTCTGGCTAGAAAACACAATTTTAAAAAAGGACAATTACAACAATTTAAGCACTTAAATTTAACATTGAATTTATCACCCTGAGTAAATCGATGTCACCGCAAATGAAAAAGGAGTAATTATAAATTTCCTCCGTGGAAACATCATTAATATCAATATATAAGGCGATATAATTCTGAAAGCGAATTGATTAAAAAACAAAAACCTCTGATTCGCCGAAAAATAAATAAACCAGAGGCGTAGCGTAGAGGTATTAGATATTTATTGAAACACACCGGGGGGGTGATAAGTCTTTTCCTACAAGCTACAAAGCAGCTGCTTACGACAATACCAGCTCTTCTTCCCCCCAGAACCGGGCAATTTCGGCCTGAACCCAGTCGCTAAAATAACCGACACGCGGCAGCTCCCGCTTGCCCTGGGGGACCTCCAGCCAGTAGCCGTTCCCGCTTTCAAGCTCCAGCTCCGCCAGCGGCACCAATAACCCGCCACGTAGCTCATTGCGAATCATCATCCTGTCTAGCACTGCGTAACCCGCCCCGGTCACGCAGGCGTTGATCACCTGATCCTCGGTGCTGAACTCAAGCCCGCCGGAAAGCAGGCTGTCGTTTTCTCCCGTCGCCTCCAGCCAGCGCGACCAGTTATCCAGCCGAATCTCGCCATTCAGAATATGCAGCTGCGGCTGTGAGGCCAGCGGTGGGAAAACCCCGTCGATCATCAGCAATGGGCTGGCAACCAGCAGCAGCTTTTCATGGCACAGCCACTGTCCCCGTCCTTCGCTTTCCTGGCGGGTGCCAAAACGGATAGCGCAGTCAAAATCACTGTATTTCTGCCGGGTTTCACTGATAAGGGCAATTTGTAGCTGCCCGTTACGCTGGCGAAGTGCCACCAGCCGCGGAGCCAGCCAGCGCGTGGCAAAAGTCGGGGCAACCTGGAGACGCAGGTGCTGCAGTGGGTTGCGTAGCTGAACGTGGCACACGCCCTCTTCAAGAATATCCAGCGACTGACGCACCACCGGCAGCAGCAGCATCGCGTCCTGGGTCAACTCCAGCCCGCTGTGGGTACGCACGAAGAGCAGTTTGCCCAGAAACGCTTCGAGCTGTTTGATTTGCCGACTGGCCGCGCTCTGGGTAATGCACAAGGCCTGCGCCGCTTTGCTAAAGCTAAGCGTCCGGCAAGTCTCTTCAAAGACCCTTAACATACTGAGTGACGGGAGTTTTCTCATTATTGTCATTATCCGCGGGCAAGCGCCAGTCATGTTAATAATATGTTTCTAACCTGCCCTGAAACACCATCCCCCACCGCACCTATTTCTGCAAAACAGGAGGAGGATCACATGCGTTTTTTGCCTGGGGGTATGACTAAAACGCACTCGCCTGCTGAGGCGCTTTGCTGCCACATTGTTAACGTACTTGAAACATAAAAAATACAAATACCCTACAAAACCACCTCACAGGAGGAGGCATCATGTCCCACCTGACACAACAGTACACCCGTATGGATGACGTGCCGTTAAACCGTTTCCATATCAAAATCGCCGGCCTGACCTTCGGCGCACACTTTACCGACGGCTACGTGCTCGGCGTCATCGGCTTCGCGCTGGCCCAGATCAAACCTCAAATGGGGTTAACCCCCTTCTGGGAAGGGATGCTCGGCAGCTCGGCGTTGATCGGCCTGTTTCTCGGCAGCCTGGTGTTGGGCTGGATCTCCGATTACGTTGGCCGCCAGAAGATCTTCTGCTTCAGCTTCGTGGTGATCACGCTCGCTTCGGCGCTGCAGTTTTTCGCCACAACGCCAGAACAGTTGTTCTTTTTGCGGGTAATGGTCGGCATCGGCCTCGGCGGCGACTTCTCCGTCGGCCACACCATGCTGGCGGAGTTTTCCCCCCGTAAACACCGCGGAGTGCTGCTCGGTTCATTCAGTGTGATCTGGACCTTTGGCTACGTGGCCGCAGGCTTTGCCGGACACTTCTTAACGGCGCTTGGCCCGGACGCCTGGCGCTGGCTGCTCTCTTCTTCCGCCCTACCCGCGCTGATTATCCTGCTGATGCGCATCGGCACGCCGGAATCCCCACGCTGGCTGATGGGCAAGGGGCGACGAGAACAAGCAATGGCGATTGTCCATAAACACTTCGGCCCTAACGTGCTGCTGGTGGATGAAGCCCCCGTCGCCTCAAAACAGCGCTTTATGTCTCTGTTCGGGCCGAAATACCGCCGCCGCACCGCCTTCAACAGTCTGTTTTTTGTCTGCCTGGTGATCCCGTATTTCGCCATCTACACCTTCCTGCCGTCGATTCTGCAGGTGATGGGCCTGAACAATAACTTCACCACCGACCTGCTGCTGAACGCCCTGCTGATCGTCGGCGCCCTCGTGGGGATCCTGTTGACCGTCGTTTGCTCACGTCGTGGCTTCCTGATCGGTTCATTTGTCTTCCTCGCCGCCTGCCTGGTGATGCTCAGCATCATTCCGGTCAGCCAGTCAGGCTGGCTAATTCTGTTCTTTGCCGCATTCACTTTGGTGATGTCAGCGGTCAGCAATCTGGTGGGCGTCTTCCCGGCAGAAAGCTTCCCAACGGAAGTGCGCTCGATGGGCGTCGGTTTTGCCACCTCAATGAGCCGCCTCGGCTCTGCCATCGGTACCGGTTTACTGCCGCTGGCCATTCTGAATTACGGCATGCAGGCCACCACCGCCATGCTGGCGCTGATCCTCATCATCGGTGCCGTTGTCTCTCTCGCCTGGGCGCCTGAAACCAAAGGGTTAACCCTGGTGGATGCCGCTCACGATCCGGCCCAGCGCCACGGCAATGCCGCCGCTGAACCGGCTAAATAACGCTCACGCTTAACAGGAGAAGTCTCGTGGAAATGTATATCGGAGAAGGGTTTGAAGGTAACGGCGTTAACGCCTCGCACATCAACATCATGATTGGCCCACGCAGCGGCGTGGTTGGCCAGGCGTTTTCCAGCAGCCTCGCTTCGCCAAGTCAGGGTCACTGCCCGTTTATGGTGGTGATCAAGCCTAACGTTCCGGCCAAACCGATGACGCTGTACGTCAACAAAGCGGAAATCAGCGGCGAGCTGCACGGCAACGCTACCTGGGGGGCTTCTCAGGCCGCCATTGCCAAAGCGGTCACCGAAGCGCTGCTGGACGGCACGCTGCCGCCGGAAGCGGAAGACAACTGGTGCATCGTCACCGCCAACTGGGTGAACCCCGGTTGCAACGATATCGATGAGGTGTACCACAACAACTACCGCGCCTGCCGTCAGGCCATCCGCGCGGCGATGGGCAAATTGCCGCAGCGCAGCCAGATTGCTGACGCCCTGCCGCAGCTCGGCAACCCTTTCTACACCCCTAAAGCCTGAGGAGGCGAAATGGAATACGTCAATCTGGGCCACAGCGGCCTGAAAGTCTCTCGCCTGTGCCTCGGCACCATGAACATGGGAAGCAAACAGTGGAAACCGTGGATTTTTGATGAGTCGCAAAGCGAGCCGCTGATCCGCCACGCGCTGGAGTCCGGCATTAACTTTATCGACCTCGCGGACTTCTACTCCAGCGGCGCGGGGGAGGAAGTGGTTGGCAACGTGTTAAAACGCATTGCCCGCCGCGATGACCTGGTCCTCACCACCAAAGTCGGCTACCCGATCGGCACCGGCTTTAACAACCAGGGCCATTCACGCAAGCACATCATGGAAAGCATCGACGGCAGCCTGAAGCGCCTCGGCACCGACTACGTCGATATCTACATGCTGCACTACTTCGATGTGAATACGCCTGTCGAAGAGACCTGGGCGGCGATGAACGATATCGTGCGCAGCGGCAAAGCGCGTTACGTCGGCGTTTCCACCATGTACACCTGGCAGTTGGCGAAAATCCTTTGGTGCTGCGAGCGCTACGGCTACGCGAAACCCATCAACATGCAGCTGCAGCTGAACTGCGCCTACCGCGAAGAAGAGCGGGAAATGATCCCCTTCTGCCGCGACCAGGGGTTAGGCGTGTCAGTCTTTAGCCCTCTCGCTCGCGGCCTGCTGAGCTGCGACTTTACCTCCGTGCGCAACCAGACCGACTTCTTCACCCAGGAGATGTATGCGGACATCACCTCCCGCAACGTCGCGCAATCCGTCAGCCATGTAGCTCAGCTGCGCGGCCTGCCTCCGGCGCAAATTGCTCAGGCGTGGGTCCTGAACCATCCGGGCGTGGACTGTATGCTGGTTGGCGCGGATTCCGTCCAGCAAATTGACAGCGCAGTTGCCGCGCTCGGTACACCGCTGGATGAAGATGAGCGTTATGAACTGGAGCGCAACTACACGCCGTGCGACGTCATCAACGACTACACCGCAGGCAAACGTATTGCGCGTGAGAGCCGCGCCGCTCGCGGCCTGTTTATCGACAACGTAACCACAAGGAATATCGCATGAGCAGCTTTGACGCACTGGTTCGTACCGGCTGGTACTGCAACGGTGAATGGCGGGACGCCGACGAGCGCTATGCCGTATTAAACCCGGCAACCGATGAAGTGGTGGCTCAGGTAGCCAACGCCGGAGCAAAAGAAACCGAGGCGGCGATTGCCGCAGCCCATTCCGCCCTACCCGCCTGGCGAGCATTAACCGCCAAAGCCCGTTCACAGATCCTCCAGCGCTGGTTCGCGCTAATCATGGAGCATCAGGCCGAACTGGCGGAACTGATGGTCACCGAACAGGGCAAAGTGCTGGCGGAAGCCAAAGGCGAAGTGGCCTACGCCGCCAGCTTTATCGAATGGTTTGCCGAGGAAGCCAAACGCGCCAACGGCAAAACCATTCCTTCCACAAAAGCGGGTAACCAAATCCTCACCTTCAAGGAGCCGGTTGGCGTGGTCGCGGCTATCACCCCATGGAACTTCCCGCTGGCGATGCTGACCCGCAAACTCGGCCCTGCGCTGGCGGCGGGCTGCACCGCCGTGATTAAACCGGCGAACGAAACGCCGCTTTCGGCCTTCGCGCTTATCGTGCTCGCCGAACAGGCAGGCGTCCCGGCGGGCGTGATTAACGCCGTCACCGGTGACACCGTGGCAATCGGCAGCACGCTGATGGCAAGCCCAACGGTACGTAAAATCTCCTTCACCGGCTCCACGCCAACCGGCAAGCTGCTGATGCGCCAGGCGGCGGATACCGTGAAAAAACTGTCGCTGGAGCTGGGCGGTAACGCGCCGTTTATCGTCTTTGACGATGCGGACATTGACGCCGCCGTGGAGGGCGCGATGGCCGCCAAATTCCGCAACAGCGGGCAGACCTGCGTGTGCGTTAACCGTTTCTACATCCAGGCCGGCGTGTATGAGCAGTTTGTGGAGAAGCTCGCCGCCGCCGCTCGTGCGCTGAAAGTTGCCCCTGGCCTGACGCCGGGTGCTCAGCAAGGGCCGCTGATTCACCAGAAAGCGGTTGAGAAAGTGGAAGCCCACGTGAAGGACGCCCTTGAGCACGGCGCACGCCTTCTGTGCGGCGGCGAACGTCACGCCCTCGGCGCATCGTTCTACCAGCCTACCGTGCTGGCCGACGCTACCGAAGCCATGCTGCTGGCCCGCGAGGAGACCTTCGGCCCGCTGGCAGCCTGCTTCCGCTTCAGCGGTGAACTGGAGGCGATTGAGCGCGCCAACGCCACACCGTTTGGCCTGGCCGCCTATCTCTACACCCGCGATCTGGCTCGCGCCTTCCGCGTCACCCAGCAGTTGGAAAGCGGCATGGTTGGCGTTAACGAAGGCATAATTTCCACGGAAGTCGCACCTTTCGGCGGCGTGAAGGAGTCCGGTCTCGGCCGCGAAGGCTCCGATTGCGGGCTGGAAGAGTACCTGGAGACCAAATATGTGAATCTGGGGGGATTACTGTAGCAGCGAATACGGTTTGTGTTGGCTCGCTTATGGTGCCGTTCACCGGGAAAGCCCCTCACCCCGGCCCTCTCCCCAGAGGGGAGAGGGGGAAAACAACAGAGTAGTATTCTATTTATCCCCTCTCCCTTTCAGGGAGAGGGTTAGGGTGAGGGTCATCCCTGTACCAATAGCATTACCCTGGCCGATATCCCCGCCCCACGAGCACCACACCCACGGCGCAAACCACCAGCGTCATCCCCAACTGCTGAACCCAGCCGGACACCATCAGGCCCATGCCGATCGGTAAATAGTAAGCAAAACCGAAAAGCGCCCCGGCCGTTCCCCGGCAATCGGCATAGGCACTAAGCGCAGTGCCGAGCACCACCGGAATCGCCATTGAGAACGCGATCATCACCAGAAACATTGGTGCCAAAAACCAGAGGTTGTGCATCAATCCCCAGACGCTAAGACTTCCCACCAGCCCGATGCCACTCGCTAAATTCAGCAACGCTTTGGCGTTTAAATTTCGTTTCATCAGCAGATGATTAAGCTGCGCTCCCGTCAAAGATCCCAGCGCCAGCACGCTCCCGGTCAGGCCAAAAGCCCTGGGGCCAAAACCTAAGGATTGAAACAGGAAAGGGGCCTGGCTGTAGTAGCTGAACAGACTGATATTGAACAGCGCCACCAGCCCGGTTGCCCGCCAGATCTGCCTGTCCCGCAGCAGACGCCACATCACCGCTATAACCCCTTGCCGGGCATGTTTTGGCGGCCTCGTTTCTTCAAGCTGCCACGTACTCCAGACAAGCAGAGCAATCGCCAAACCAGCCAGCAGGTAAAAGACGCCTTCAAAACCTGCGGCAGAAACGATCATCCCACCCAGCCAAAGTCCCAGCGCCGGGCTCACCGCCAGCGCGATGCCCATAAAGGAAAAGATCCGCGCCAGTTCGCTGCCGCTAAAACGATCTCGCAGCACCGTTTGAGTCACGACCGATCCTGTTGCTGCTCCAAAAGCTGCCAGCATCCGGGCCACCAACAGCAGCATAAAATGCGACGTCATCAGTGCAGCAACCGCACCTGCCGCATAGCAAAGCAGCCCCAGCAGCAGCGCCGGTTTACGGCCCAGGAGATCGCAGATCCTCCCCCAAAAAAGCACACCGGCGGCAAAGCCAAAAAAGTACAGCGAGAGCGTCCAGCCCGCGTCCACGGCAGTAACAGAAAAATGCCGGGCGATATCGGTCAGCGCCGGACTATAAAGCGTTTCCACCACTTGCGGAAACATCAGCAGCGCCGTTAAAAGCGCCATGCCACGAGGTATGTTCACCCTGCGTCCTCCTTAAAAAGAGGCGCTATTGTAGGCAAGCGGCAAATGCACCATTATAAACATCATGACATTTAATATCGGAAATCAGACATCATGAGTTGGCTAAGTGCGGATGCAGACTTTAACCCTGATGCGCTCAATAACAGCGTGATTGGCGTGCAGGCTGAACTTGGGGATCATGATTCCGGGCTGCATCGGCACCGGATGGGCCAGTTGCTGTTTACCCGCGAAGGCTGCGTGAAGCTCACGCTGGATGAAGGCCGGGTGCTCTCTTTGCTGCCACCGGGTAAAGTCGCCTGGCTCCCCGGCGGCGTTAGCCATCGGGCCGAAATGAAAAGTAGCGTGGCCTACCGCTCAATCTGGTTCGACACAAAACGCTATCCCACGCTGCCCGCCAATGCGCAGGTGCTGAACGTCACGCCGTTGCTCAATGAACTGCTGGAGAGGATTTCGGCCAGCCCCTGGGAAACTGACTGGGAACAAGGCACCTCGATGCACCTGGCCGCTCTGTGCGTGGCGGAACTGCATGCCGCAAGGGAAGAACCAATGACGCTGCGCTTCCCGCAGGATAAACGGCTGCGTCATCTGACGGGCGACACGCTGCCGCCGCAGCTCAACGAACTGGCCGCCGTGACCGGCGCAAGTGAACGCACGATTGGCCGTATTTTCCTCCGGGAAACCGGCCTCTCCTACCAGCCATGGCGGCAGCAGTGGCGCTTAATGAAGGCGGTGGAAATGCTGGCCAGCCACGCGCGGGTTACCGTTGTAGCCGGAGAACTCGGTTTTTCCAGCGACAGCGCCTTCATCTATTTTTACCGCAGTATGACCGGCCAGACCCCGGGCATGCTGACGGCGAAACAGGCTTAACGCCGACTGATGGCCAGCTTCGCGGCAAACAGCAGGAACACGCAGCCGGTAACGCGATCCATCCACTTTACGACCCCGGGCTTTCGCAGCACGCCGGAAGCGTAACGCGTGGCAAGGATCAGCGTCAGGGACCACAGTGTGCCGAGCACCGCATGAATAGAAACCAGCAGGAAAGTCCAGAGGATCGGGGAGTGGCCGGAGGGGATAAACTGCGGCAGGAAAGAGACGTAGAACACACCCATTTTCGGGTTAAGCACGTTGCCAAGCATGCCGCGTAAAAACCAGTTATTGGCGCGGGTTGATTCCGCTGAAGCGAGGCTGAAACTCTGGCGAGGGCGCAACAGCAGCTGAATACCCAGCCAGCATAAATACGCGGCACCGCACCACTTCAGCAAAGAGTAGGCAAATTCAGACACCGCCAGCAGAGCGCCAAGCCCGAAGGCAACCAGCGCCCCCCAGACAAAACAACCTACATCGATGCCCAGCGCGGCATGAAAAGCTTTTTTGCCCCCTTCGGCGGCGGCGGTTCTCAGGATAAGCGCGGTATCAAGACCGGGGGTAAGCGTGAGCAGCGTGGCGGCTAGCGTGAAAGCAAGAAGCGCATCGGTGACGGACATTTTTCTAACTCCGAAAACGATAAATCTACTGAAATTCCGCTCAGCCGACAATGCCCTGAAACCGTTATTTTTTGCCGTAAACGGTTCCCTTCATCGCCGCGATAACGCCCGTTGTTCCTCTGTCGATCAGGTCAAGAAAGACGGTGGCAGCAGCGGCGTTACTCAGCGTCTGGCTAAACGTCCGGTGAGCCTGAATCAGCGCCGCGCTCCACGTGGCCAGCACCAGGCCCGCCGCCAGCTGAGTGTGCGGGTCACTTTTTTCAAGACCGGCTCCGGCGGCCAGTTCATGCGCCAGCGCCTGGGTAAATTCATCCCGAATCTCCCGGGCTCTCGCTTTCAGCACCGGGCTGTTATCAATCGTCGAGACAAATCCCTGCCCCGCCACCGAGAAAGCCACCACCGGGCTATTGTGCGCAATCAGCTGGTGAGCAAATCGGCGCAGCGCTTCCAGCGGCCCCGTGTTTTTATCCCGCTGACTCAGCGCATCGCGCAGCATCACCAGCCCCTCTTCTTCGCGGTCGAAGAACATCTCTTCTTTGCGCGGGAAGTGATTGAACACCGTCATTCTCCCCACCCCTGCCGCCGTGGCGATTTCATCAATCGTCACCTGCTCAAAGCCCTTCTCCAGGAACAGCCGGGTGGCAACGTTAGAAATTTTCTGGCGGGTGGCGAGTCGGTTAAGGGTTCGGCGATCGACGGACATTGACAGGATCCTGCGGAATAGATAATTATGTACTGAGTATATATTGGTACTTAGTACAGGTAAACATGAACAAAGCGCTGGTTGTCATTTTCTCCACCATTTGCCTGGATGCCGTCGGCATCGGCCTGATCTTTCCGATTCTGCCGCGCCTGCTGGAAGAGGTGACGCACACCCCGGATATCGCCCACTGGATCGGCATCATGACCGCGCTGTATGCCCTGATGCAGTTTGTTTTCGCCCCGTTGCTGGGGGCGCTGAGCGACAATTATGGCCGCCGTCCCGTGCTGCTCGTTTCCCTTATCGGAGCCGCCGTGAACTACCTGATCATGGCCTTCGCGCCGCACCTGTGGATGCTGCTGCTGGGCCGCGCCATTGCCGGGTTGACCAGCGCTAACGTCTCGGTGGCGATGGCTTATATCACCGACGTCACTCCGGCGGATAAACGCGCCCGTCGCTTCGGGCTGTTTAACGCCATGTTTGGCGCCGGATTTATCATCGGCCCGGTGCTTGGCGGCCTGTTGGGGGATGCCTGGGTGCGGCTGCCGTTTATTGCCGCTGCCGTGCTCAACACCGTTAACCTGCTGATGGCGCTGCTTATGCTGCCGGAATCACGCGAGCCTGCCCGCCAGCGGTTCAGTTTTGCCGTACTCAATCCCCTGCAGCCTTTGCGCCGTATTTTTACCCTGAAAGGGCTTATCCCAATTGCGATGGTCTTTTTCATTCTGAGCGCAACCGGCGAAGTGTACGGTACCTGCTGGGCGCTTTGGGGGACAGATACTTTCGGTTGGAACGGGCTGTGGATTGGGCTTTCTCTCGGCGCTTATGGCATTTGCCAGACGCTCACGCAGGCGCTGCTTCCCGGCCCGATAACCCGCTGGCTGGGGGAGCGAGGCGCGGTTCTGTTTGGCATTGCGAGTTCGTGTCTTGCGCTGACAATGCTGGCCTTTGTACAAGCAGGCTGGCAGGTATTTCTGATTATGCCGCTGTTCGGGCTGGGCGGCGTTGGCACCCCGGCCCTGCAGGCGTTAGCGACTCGCCGGGTGGATGAAGCCAGCCAGGGACAGCTGCAGGGAATTCTGGCCTCGGCGGTCAGCCTCGCGTCTATCATTGCCCCGCTGGGTTTCTCAAGCTTCTATTTTGTGGTGCAGGACTCGTGGCCCGGCGCTATCTGGCTGTCGGTGATTGTGGTGTACGCCATTGCCGTGCCGCTGGTGTTATTCAGCACCCGCGGCAGACAAGCAGCGCAAGATCCAGCCTAGCTCCGGCGATCGGCACAGGCCACGATATCCGGCTTAGTCAGGATGGTTTTATCCACGCCAAAACGCGTGATATTCAGCATGGCGTTGCCGATATCGATAATCGATAAAAAGCGCTTCCCGGTGGTGGCGCTGATAAGACGCATGATTGGGGCAATCACGGTATATAACAGCCGGTAAGCCGGGGTTCGGGACTGCACTTCCGGCGTCGGCAAAATAAACGCCGGGCGGAAGATAGCGGCCTTACCCGGGAACAGCGCCAGCAGTGCGTTTTCCACTTCGCCACGCACGCGAGCCCACATCTGCGAGCTTTTCCCGCTGCTGTCTGCCCCCGCGCCAGAGACATAGACAAACTTCATCTGCGGGCTGCGGGCTTTGAGCTGTTCCGCCACCCGCAGCGTCATGTCATAAGTTATCTGCCGATACTTAGCTTCACTGACGCCGGATGAGCTGATCCCGGCGCAAAAGAAACAGGCATCTACATCGCTGAATAGCGGATCGGCCGCGTCAAACGCCAGCAAATCACCGTTCACCACGTAACGAATCCGGGGATCGTGCTCGCCCTCAGGCTGTTTTCTGACGGGTAAAATAATATCGGCCACGTCTTTTGCCGCCAGGTTCGCCAGCAGGACGCCCTGCCCGACCATGCCGCCGGAACCTACAATCACAATTTTCATGAGAATTTCCTGTGAGTTAAGCCGCAAGCGCATTCCACATCATGCGAAAACCTAGCTGCAGCAACTTCTCTTTGTCCGCCGGATGCCTGACGATTTGCTCGCTGGTGGCATCAGAAATATTTTGAATAATGGCGTAGATAAACGTTTTGCTGTCGGTGACAAACAGAGACTGTTTAATGGCCTCATCAAACATCTTATCCGCCTGATTCAGCGCCTCCGGCGTGCTGGAGAGCGTTTCCGGGGTCAGCAGATCCGACACTGTCAGCAGCCTGAGAACCTGCTTTCCTTCAGGATTCTTTAGCGCCCATTCCGTGTAGCCGCGCCAGATATGCAGGATCTGCGTGCGAAAGTCGGCCTCCTTTGGATAACCGGCCACCAGCAGATCGGACATATCCTGCTTCAGCTTTAAATAGACCTCGTTTAGTAACTGATCTTTCGTCGGGAAGTAGGTAAACAGCGTGCCTACCGCCACCTCCGCTCGTTTCGCAATGCTGGCCGTGGTGGCCGACAAGCCGCTTTCCGCAATAATTGCCACCGCGGCATCCAGAAGTGCCGCCTGTTTTTGCGGGCTTAGGGGTCTTGCCATTCCAGCGTCTCCGGGGTCAATAAAATATCCGGATAGTGTAATAGATTTAGCCACCGGGGTTGGAGCTTTGCTCCCGCGAGCGGCGGGAGCGCACATTACTCGGGAATAAACCCGGTTTTACCTTCGATCGCCACCGAGGCGGACAGCGCTTTTTGATCTTCCAGCGACTGAAGGTTCTTCTCATAGCTGCCCTTGAGGATCTGGAATGCATCCGCACCCAGCGCGGTTCTGAGCGGCGGCTCCGCCTGCTGGCTCAGGCTATAAATGACGTCGGCCATTTTCTGCGGATCACCGGCATTGCTCTCTTCGCCGTGCTCGGCAATCCAGCGGCGCAGCTGCCCCACGGTGCCGTTTTTGTAGGCTTCAGATTCTTCCGTCCAGCGCACATTCGCCTGGAAGTTAGTTTTAATCGAACCCGGCTCGATGATTTGCACTTTAATGCCGAACTCCGCCACTTCCTGCGCGGTGCTTTCCGCAAACCCTTCCAGGCCATACTTCGCTGCGTGGTAGAACGCCCCGCCCGGGAACGCGACGCGGCCACCCATGCTGGTGATGTAAATCAGGCGACCTTGTTTTTTGGCGCGGAAAGCGGGCAAGAATGCGCGAGTGATGTGCACCGGAGAAAGCAGATTCAGGGCCAGCTGATGCTCAATTTCCTGTTCGGTGAACTCTTCCATCGCGCCGATGATCGCCCCCCCGGCGTTATTGACGACGACATCGCTATCGCCGTGCTTTTTGGCGACAGCCGGCAGGCTGGCAAAGTCGGTCACATCCAGCTTTTCAACGATAAGCTGCGCGGCATACTGCTGCTGCAGTTCGGCCAAAGCGGCAGGGTTCCGCACCGCAGCCACAACGGTATTGCCCGCCTCCAGCACGCGACGGGTCAGCGCCAGGCCCAGGCCACCGGAAGCCCCGGTGATAAACCACTTTTCAGTTTTAGACGTCATCTTTGTATCCTCAGTTGATAAGCGCGGCGCGTGGCCTGACGGCTGTTGATGGTAAGTATTGCGGCCAACCATTAAATGACTGACCACTCACTCAATTATAAAACTGGCGATTTAATTTGCAATATGCGGGAATGAAATTTATTCCCTGGTCAGACGGGAATGAGAAGAAAAGACAGATTTATCAATTCGCTGGGGTCGGATTTTTTTGAGAAGAAGGGGCAATCTTTTGCCCCAAATCTAAAAGCACTATGCGCGGTGCAGCGTAAAGGCACGAATACTGTTAATCAGCATCCCGGATTGCTCCTTCAGGGAACCGCTGGCCGCGGAGGACTGCTCAACCAGAGAGGCGTTTTGCTGAGTGGTGGTATCAATCTGCCCCATCGCAGCATTAATTTGCGCGATGCCGTCGCTTTGCTCATGACTCGCGCGGGCAATTTCATCCACCAGTTGCTGCACACGGGCAACGTTTTCAACAATTTCCTGCATACCCTCATCCGCTTCCGTGACCAGCTTACGGCCATCGGTGATTTTGTTCACCGACGCGCTAATGATGTCACGAATCTCTTTCGCGGAGGCTGAACTTCTTTGCGCCAACGTTCTCACTTCCCCGGCCACCACGGCAAAACCGCGCCCCTGCTCTCCGGCTCTGGCAGCCTCAACAGCGGCGTTTAATGCCAGGATATTCGTCTGGAAAGCAATCCCTTCAATGGCCGTGATGATATCGGTCATCCTGCCTGCATCAGCATGGATTTCGCCCATGGCATCGGCCACCACGTGCATACGCTCGCTGTTGGCCTTAACCATTTCCCCGGACTCATTAAACAGCGTATTTACCCGGTGGGCATGACTGGCGGTGCTCTTGATCGTCGATGTTAACTGCTCTAGCGTGGCGGCAGTTTGCTCGACGCTCGCCGCCTGCTCCTCTGTACGTGAGGCGAGATCCTGGTTACCAGCATCAATTTCATCCGCAGCCAGGGCAATACTTTCCGCCCCGGTGCTGACGTTCCTCACCGTACTCCCAAGTGAAGTAATCATTCCCTTCAATGAGTGCATGAGCTGCCCCAGCTCGTCCCGGGAATGCACATGAACGTCTGCGGTGAGATCCCCCTGCGCCACCCTACCGGCAACGTTAACTGCCTGCTGCAGCGGATGCGTAATACTGCGCGTTATGTACCAGGCCGTTGCCGCCCCTAACGCCACACCAAGCGCCACTAGCAACAACATGAGCATCTCATTATTACGCGAGTTTTTCTGAATGCTGGCATGCGTGTTGTCGATAAGTTGTTTTTGGAAATCCAGCAGAGCCTGCAGCCCCTGGCGGTATTCTTCGCTTATCGGGATAAAACGTTCCGAGATATAGGTATCCATGCCCTCATGTTCACTTCGCTCAGACCGGGCCAACCCTTCGGAACGCACCTGCAAATACTTTTCCCGCACGGGGACAAGGTTAGCCAACAGATGCTTGCCGGTTTCCAGCGCAATTAAAGACGTGAGCTGGGACTGGACTCGGGTGGTTATCGCCGAATTCTGAGCAATGCTGGCGAGCAGTTTTTTACGCAGCATCGCATTTTCAGTTCCCATTGCCGCGATAGCATTCCCGCTGCTCTTGTCGACCTGCGCCAGCCATTCCTCGACCAGCCTTTCCTTCAGCAAATGCTGGTTAATCATCTCATCGACGGCATGAACATTGTTCCGACTGAACAGGCTGGCGCCGATCCCCATCAAAATCATCAAAAATAACAGCAGGAAAAAACCGCCGCTCAGCCTGACGCCTACACGCAAATTACTTAGTTTCATTCTCGTTCCTTAGAAAACCACATCCCAGAGTGCCCCCGACGCCTGGCGTGAGGGAATGGCGTGTTTTGTAACCACGTTGTTAATCGATATCGGAGGTCAGGCTTATTTCTGCAGGCAAAAACCAGGGGGGAACGGTCGATAAATCAGCATTTTGACCCGAAGCAATGCTTTAATGTGATCCGCGTCACAATGAAAATATCAGTGAAAAATAAAAGGCCCCGACGTATTCATGCGAAGGGGCCTTTTATTATTTGCTCTAAAGTTAAACATTAAAACGCCTGCCAGTGTTCCTCTTCTCTTTTTAACGCCCTGCGCGGAGCAAGCTGAGGCGACAATATTACGCTCGCCTCATCGCTTTCACCCAGGTGCAGGCTGCTGGTTCTTTTTTCCAGCTCGAACACTTGTTTATTCAGCACTTCTGAAGATCCGGCTAGCTCTTCCACCACCGCCACGTTCCCCTGGGTGACTTTCTCCAGCTCGGAGAGCGCCGTGGTAATTTGCTGAATACCTTTTTCCTGTTCATTGGTGGAGATAAAAATATGCCCCATCAGCGCGTCGATATTTTCTGAACCGGAAACAATATCCTTCATATTTCTTTCCGCTTCGGAGACCAGGCTCGCGCCCTGCAGGACATTTTGGTTGGTGATATCAATCAAAGACTTAATGTTCTTGGCCGACTCGGAGCTTTTGTGCGCCAGGTTCCTGACTTCACCGGCCACCACCGCAAAGCCTTTGCCGTGTTCCCCGGCACGAGCGGCTTCCACCGCGGCGTTCAGCGCCAGGATATTGGTCTGGAACGCAATGCTGTCGATGATGGTGATAATTTCCGTCATCTTATTGGCACAATCGGTTATCGAAGTCATGTTGCTGGTTAGCTTCTGCATCAGGTCGCTGCCGTGGTTGGCTGAACGATGCGCGCCGCTGGTGATGTCGCTCAGCTCGCGAGTGCTGTCGGCATTGTTTTTTGTCCCGGCGGAAATCTGTTCCATGCTCGATGCCGTCTGAATGAGCATCGCCGACTGCTGCTCGGTTTTCACCGACAGCGTGGCGCTTTGGTGCGCCAGGCTTTCCGAAAGCGCTTTGGCCGACTGGGACGACTTGCGAATATCCATTACCAGGGTAGTAATTTCGGCGGAAAGCGTATTTATGCCCGGGATCAATCGTCCGGCGCAATTATTACCAAACTCAGGAATATGGACCGATAAATTTCCGGAATTTATTTCATCAATACTGCGTTTAACGTTATTAATGGGCCGTACAAGATATATCGTCATATACGTCCACAGAGAGAATAGTAAGACAACCCAGGCAATATTAAGCATGGCTAAAATAAGCACACTGGCTGATAAAGTAAATGCTAAGAAATCTATAACTAAAAAGGATATTGCCAAAAAATAGACAATAACGCTTCGAACGCTGGCATTCTTAAGCATAGATAATCCTGTGCGAGACTTGGGCGGGTATATTATTTATTACCTGGATTTATGGAAAAGCCATCTTATAAAATAAATCAGCGTTTAATCCCGACATAAGCCAACTGAAAAGATTTTAAATCCGCACTTTTCGTTTAAGAACGACGCCTTTCTGAATATATCCGTGACGTTACGACAAAGTCACTTTATTCCATGCCTCAGCAAGTTACTTGCATTTTGAAAGTCACTATGCCAATTTGTCGCCAGACGCTAACCCGTAATCGGATCGATCCATGAAAAACGAACCTCTGTGCAGCGCTCCCTGCCCCATTGCCCGAAGCCTCGGCCGTATCGGCGACAGCTGGAGCATCATGATCCTGCGGGATGCCCTGGCCGGTTTTACCCGCTTCGATGAGTTTCAGAAGAGCAGCAACGTGGCGCCCAATATTCTTTCGCGCCGCCTGAAAGAGCTGGTTGATGACGGCTTACTGGAGAAGGTTTGCTACAGCAGCTCGCCGCCGCGCTACGAATATCACCTCACCCAAAGCGGGCGTGATTTCCGGATGGTGATTCTGGCGCTGGCGGAATGGGGCAACCGCCACTTCGCACCCGAAGGGCGGCAGATGCAGCTGGTCGAGCGCGAAACCCAGCGCCCGGTAGAGCCGATTCTCACCGATAAAGAAACCGGTGAGCCGATTGAGCCCGGAAAATACGCCATGGTGCCGGGCCCGGCAGCCTCACCGATGATGAAATATCGCCACGACTACCTGCAGCGAAAGCATGCCGGCGACGCCGGGCTTAAATTCCAGCCAGAACCGTACAGAGAACCCCTGTGATGAACGCCGCCCATAAGAAAAAATTGATTACGCTGACCGTGCTTGGTGCAGCCGTGCTGGCGGCCGCAGGCTATGGCGCATGGTGGTGGCACAGCGGGCGTTTTATTCAGTCTACCGACGACGCCTACATCGGCGGGGATATCAGCGCTATTTCAACCAAAGTCTCCGGCTACATTCAGCAAATTGCGGTGCAGGACAACACGGCGGTGAAAAAAGGCGATCTGCTGATCCGCATTGACGATCGTGATTACCAGGCTGCGCTGGCGAAAGCCCTCGGCGAAGTTGCCGCCCAGCAGGCTGCCCTCGCAGACATCGCCGCGACGCGCCAGCTACAGCAGGCGACGATTGAAGGTTCAACGGCTTCCTTAGCGGCAGCGGCGGCGGCAACGGACAAAACGGCCAACGACAACCGCCGCTATAACGCCCTGGAAGCCTCAAGCGCCATTTCAGCCCAGATACGCGACAACGCTTCGGCGGATTATCGCCGGGCGCGAGCGGAACAAAGCAAAGCCCTGGCCGACAAAGCCGTGGCCCAGCGCCAGCTCGCGGTGCTTGATGCCCGTGAAAAACAAACCCAGGCCGCGCTGGAACAGGCGCAGGCTAACCTGGCGATGGCGAAGCTGAATCTCAGCTATACCGAAATTCGCGCCCCGTTCGACGGTGTGATCGGCAACCGCCGCGCGTGGACGGGTTCCTTTGTGGCTAGCGGCACACAATTGCTCTCGCTGGTACCTTCTCAGGGGCTTTGGGTCGATGCCAACTTCAAGGAAAACCAGCTGGCACACATGCGGGCCGGTTTGCCGGTGACCGTGGTGGCCGACGTGCTGCCGAACCACACCTTTAAAGGCCACATTGCCAGCGTCTCTCCGGCGACCGGCTCCCGGTTCAGCATTCTTCCGGCGGAAAACGCCACGGGAAACTTCACCAAAATCGTTCAGCGGGTTCCGGTGCGGATCGCGCTGGAAGGTGACGGCGCAAAACTGGATGTACTTCGCCCTGGCCTGTCGGTCATCGTCACCGTCGATCAAAAGAGCACGCGATGAGCACCGCCCAGGCCGCACCGATGCCGCAGGGCATCTCTATGCCAATGGCAAAAAAGATCTTCGCCTTTGCCAGCATGTGCGTCGGGATGTTTATTGCGCTGATTGATATCCAAATCGTCTCCGCGTCGCTGCGGGATATCGGCGGCGGCCTTTCGGCGGGGGATGATGAAACCGTCTGGGTACAGACCAGCTACCTGATCGCCGAGATCATTATCATTCCGCTGTCCGGCTGGCTGGCGCGGGTGATGTCCACGCGCTGGCTGTTTGCCGCCTCGGCGGCAGGCTTCACCCTGATGAGCCTGCTTTGCGGCTGGGCGTGGAATATTCAAAGCATGATTGCCTTCCGTGCCCTGCAGGGGCTGGCGGGCGGCTCGATGATCCCGCTGGTGTTTACCACCGCCTTCGCTTTTTTCCAGGGCAAACAGCGCGTTATTGCCGCCGCGACCATCGGCGGCCTGGCCTCGCTGGCTCCGACGCTTGGCCCCACCGTCGGCGGCTGGATCACCGAGAACTTCAACTGGCACTGGCTGTTCTTTATCAACGTCATCCCAGGAATTTACATCGCCGTTGCCGTGCCGCTGCTGGTGAAGGTGGATAGCCCTGATTTCTCGCTGCTGCGCGGCGCGGACTATTTCAGTATTTTGCTGCTGGCAGCCTCGCTCGGCTGCCTGGAATATACGCTGGAAGAAGGCCCGCGCTGGGGCTGGTTTGACGACAACACCATCGCCACAACCGGCTGGATAGCGCTGATATGCGGCATCGCCTTTATTATTCGAACGCTGCGCCACGCCCAGCCGGTAATGGATCTCCGGGCGCTCAAGGACAGAACCTTTAGCCTCGGCTGCTATTTTTCGTTTATGGCCGGGGTGGGCATTTTCGCCACGATCTATTTAACGCCGCTGTATCTCGGCACCGTTCGCGGTTTTAGCGCGCTGGAAATCGGTCTGGCGGTGTTTTCCACCGGCCTGTTCCAGGTGATGTCGATTCCCTTTTATTCCTGGCTGGCAAACCGCGTGGATCTCCGCTGGCTGCTGATGGCCGGGCTGGTCGGCTTTGCTATTTCGATGTACAGCTTCGTGCCGATCACCCACGACTGGGGCGCGGACCAACTGCTGCTGCCGCAGGCGTTTCGTGGTCTTGCACAGCAGTTTGCCGTTGCGCCAACGGTGACGTTAACGCTGGGTAGCCTGCCGCCCGCGCGGCTTAAGCTTGCCTCCGGCCTGTTCAATTTAATGCGTAACCTCGGCGGCGCTATCGGTATTGCGCTGTGCGGCACGGTGTTGAATGACAGAACCAACCTGCACTACAGCCGCCTGGCCGACCATCTCAATACCGCTAATCTCGCGATGACGGATTTTGTCCAGCGCAGCGCCGCCAGCCTGACCGCGCAGGGGTTATCCCCGGATGCCGCCACCAGCGGGGCGTTAAAAAATTTGTCTGCCCTGGCGTTGCGTGAGGCACGAACTCAGGCGTTTTCGGATGCTTTTTACCTGATCATGATAGGTTTTTTGATTGCTGCGATGCTGGTTCCGTTAATGAAAAAGCCGCAGCCACACTGATATTTCAGGAGAATAATGATGGGCGTTTCAGCGAAAAGGATTGTAGTCACGGGCATGGGTATCGTCAGCCCGCTGGGCTGTGGCGTGCAGCATGTCTGGCAGTCGCTGCTGGCGGGAAAATCCGGCATCTCGGCACTGGACGAGAAAATCGTAGAGGATATTCCCTGCAAAGTGGCCGGCCAGGTGCCGTCCGTTGAACAGGATCCTGAGCACGGCTTTGATCCGCTGGCGACGATCCCCGCCAAAGAGCGTAAAAAGATGGATCGGTTCATTGAGTTTGCGCTGGTTGCCGCCCATGAAGCGCTGGCACAAGCTGACTGGTCTCCGGCTTCGCAGGAAGAGAAAGATCGTACCGCGACGGTGATTGCCACCGGGATCGGCGGCTTCGGCGAAATCGCCAACGCCGTGCACACCACGGACGAACGCGGGCCGCGCCGCCTGTCACCGTTTACTATTCCTTCTTTTCTCGCCAACCTCGCCGCCGGGCATGTGTCCATCGCACACGGATTTCGCGGGCCGATTGGTGCCCCGGTCACCGCCTGCGCCGCCGGAGCCCAGGCGATTGGCGATGCCGCCCGCCTGATCCGCAGCGGCGAGGCCGATATTGCCCTTTGCGGCGGTGCAGAAGCGGCCATTCACCGCGTCAGCCTGGCCGGATTTGCCGCCGCTCGCGCGCTGTCTACGGCCTCCAACGACACCCCTGAAGCCGCCTCACGGCCGTTCGACCGCGACCGGGACGGCTTTGTGATGGGCGAAGGCGCCGGGCTTATCGTGATCGAATCCCTGGAACACGCGCTGGCTCGTGGCGCAACGCCGCTGGCTGAGCTGGTCGGCTACGGTACCAGCGCCGATGCCTGGCATTTGACCGCCGGACCGGAAGACGGCAACGGCGCAAGGCGAGCAATGGAGGCGGCCTTTCGCCAGGCCGGTATTACAGCCACCGATATTGACCATATCAATGCGCACGCAACATCGACGCAGGTCGGCGACAAAGGAGAGCTGGCGGCAATTAAAGCGCTTTTCGGTACGCATCCGGTAGCGGTGACGTCGACAAAATCCGCCACTGGTCACCTGCTGGGCGCGGCGGGCGGCATCGAGGCTATCTTTACCATTCAGGCATTGCGTGACCAGGTTGTGCCGCCGACGCTGAATTTGCATCACCCCGATGAAGAGGCGGCCGGGCTGGATTTGGTGGCGCTTACTGCCCGGCCACAGGCGCTGCGTTATGCGCTGTCGAACGGGTTTGGTTTTGGCGGTGTAAATGCGAGCCTGCTGTTGAAACGCTGGGAATCAGGAGAATAACAGGACCCTCACCCCGGCCCTCTCCCTGGAAGGGAGAGGGGGAAAACCTAAGGGAAATCTATGCTCGATCCAGTCCCCCTCGCCCCTCCGGGGAGAGGGCGAAAACCGAAGGGAAATGTCTGCTCGATCCAGTCCCTCTCATCCCTCCGGGGAGAGAGGGAAAACTGACGGGAAATGTCTGCTCGATCCAGTCCCCTCGCCCCTCCGGGGAGAGGGCGAAAACCAAAAGTGCATTTATGCTCGATCCAGTCCCCTCGCCCCTTTGGGGAGAGGGTTAGGGTGAGGGGCTATCGCAACTCATCAGCCTCAAACGCCTGCTTCAGCCACGCCCTGACCTGCCCCACATCCTCTCTCCGTGCCTTTTCGTGGCTGGTCACAAAATAGTAGTTCGCCCCAGGCAGCGCGCCCGGCAGCGCAATATGCAACAAGCCCTGCTGCAGAGCCCGGCGAATCAGCAGCTCGCTTGCCAGCAGGATCCCCTGCCCGGCGATTGCCGCCTGAATCGCATGGGTTTCGTCGTCAAAATGAATACCGCCCTGCACATCCAAATCTTCAGGCCCAAAGACCGATTTCCAGTGCTGCCAGCTCGGTTCGGGGCTGGGCACATGCCGGTTATCAATATGAAAAAGCGTCATCCCCGGCAGATCCTTCACGCTCCTGAGCTTTAGCTGCGGGCTTGCCACCAGCACAAAGCTGTCGCTATGCAGCAGCGTGCTGTCGAGAGATTCGTCGGCCTGCATGCTGTAACGCACGGCGCAGTCCGCCATTTTGCCGTGGAGATCGGCCAGCGCTACGCCGCTGTGAAAGCGCAGCTCCAGCGAGGGATGCTGCTGATGTAAAGACGGTAAACGCGGCACCAGCCAGTTGGTCAGAAAATTCGAGGTAGTACTGAGCGTGAGCGTGCCGGGGTGAGAGATCGTGGCGATAGACTCAACGGCCTCGCGCAGCATGGTGAACATGTTCCCGGAGGCGCGGAACAAGATCTCCCCTGCGGCAGTCAGCGCTACGCCACGAGCAGAGCGGGTGAATAACCGCTGCTCCAGCGAATCTTCCAGCAGGCGTATTTGGTGGCTGATGGCGGTGGGCGTCACGCCAATTTCTTCCGCAGCCGCTTTAAAGCTAGAGTGGCGGGCCACGGCATCAAAGGCACGAATGGCCGTGAGTGGCGGGAGTCGGCGACTTTTCATGAATGAATTTAACTCATCCTTTGCTGAATAATATGATTTTGATTGCACCATAAATAAAGGCGTAGCCTGTTATTCAGGCTCATCAAATGATGAAAATGATTCATCACAGAGAAAATAGCAGGAAACGTCGATGACACAAACATATGCGATACCCACCGCCGGGCAATTTCGCGCTTTATTCGCCCCTGGTATTGCGCAGGCGCTGATCGCGCTGGACTACGCGATTGTCTACGTCGCGCTCCCCACGCTGGCGCAGGATCTGAATCTTTCCCTCGGCGAGATGCAGTGGGTCGTTTCCCTGTATGGCCTGACGTTTGCCGCCCTCTTGCTGGCGGGCGGTAGCCTTTGCGACCGGTTGGGAGCACGCCGGATGTTCAGCCTCGGCATGGCGCTGTTTTTGCTTTCATCGGTAGCTGGCGGACTGGCTCAGAGCGGCGCGCTGCTGCTTATCGCCCGCGGCGGGCAAGGGATGGCGGCGGCGTTGTTGCAGCCTGCGGTGCTGGCGCTGATGGCACAGCGGTTTCATGGCGAGGCGCACCGGCGGGCGCTGGCGATATGGAGCGCCATCGGCGCGCTGGGTCTGGTTGCAGGCGTGATGCTGGGCGGCGTCCTGGCCGCGCTGGACTGGCGAACCATTTTCTTTATTAACATTCCGCCGGGGTTGCTTGCACTGTGGCTGGTTCGCCGGGATTATCTCCCGCTCAGCACACAGGGCGAAAAACAGCGGACGGGCATCGGGTCACTGGTCGGCTGCTTCGCCGCCGGGACGCTGGTCTGGGCGCTGATGCGCTATGGCGAAACCGGGCAGCCTGACTATGTTGCCAACCGCTTCGCCGTTGCCATGGGGCTCCTGTTCCTTCTGCACGAACGCTACGCCTCTCAGCCTTTACTGACCCGCTCGCTTCGCGCTCTGCCGGGCCTGCAAACGGGCTGGCTCAGCAGCGCCTGCTATATGGCAAGCGTGGGGAGCCAGTTTTATGCCATGACCCTGCTCTGGCAGCAGACGCTGCAGCAGGATGCCGTTACCACCGGGCTGATGTTCACGCCGCTCGCGCTGTTGATTGTGGCCGGCAATACGCTGTTCACCCGCCTGACTGCCCGGTACGCCAGCGCCACAGTTTTGGCCGTCGGGTTTGCCTGTTCGGCGCTGGGGTTGTGGCTGCTGTCCGCTGGGTTAACATCGCCGCTTTCTGCGGTCTTTATCAGCGGTATCGCCTTAAGCGGGCTTGGCCACGGGCTCATCTTCCCGGCGATGTTCGCCGTGGGGCTGTCATCCACTCCGCTGGCCCAACAGGGGCGCGCCAGCGCGTTGATGGCCACCAGCCAGTATATGGCCGGGGCCATGATGCTGGCGGTGCTGTCTGTCGTACTTGGGCAGGCTCCCGATATAACGCAGTGGGCAACGGCCTTCCGGCTGCTGGGCGCTGCCGCTTTGGCAGGTATGCTGATTGCGGCATGCCAGAAAGCGAGTTAACCAAGGAGAACCTGCGCGGGGAAAGGAGAGAGATTCGGACCGGATGAATGCTACATTTATACTAACTGTTTAATTCTTCTCCCTTATCATCAAATTTTCCCGCGTTAAGGATCCCGTTATGACCGAGCAAGCTGAACAGGCTGACGCTAAAAACTATCTTGTGCGCCTGATTGCGGTCGTGCTTACCGGCATTCTTGCCGGTATCGCGGGGATGCTTCTCGCGCTGATTTTACACGCCATTCAGCACCTCGCATTTGGCTACAGTATTGACCAACTGGTTGGAAGCGAGACGTTCCTTGAGGGCGTGACGGACGCTTCGCATTTACGCCGGATAGCCGCGATTCTTGGCGGCGGGGCCGTCGCCGGGTTTGGCTGGTGGCTGCTCGCGCGCTACGGCAAGAAAAGAGTGTCTATCGCTTCAGCCGTGGCAAATCCTGCCGTGCCGATGCCAACAGGCACCACCACTATTCATGCTTTGCTACAAATCATTACCGTTGCGCTTGGCTCCCCGCTCGGGCGTGAAGTTGCCCCTCGGGAAATGGGCGCGCTGGCGGCGGGACTCCTTGCCCGGAAATTCAGCCTGCAACCGGATGAAACCCGTACGCTGATTGCCTGCGGCGCAGGTGCGGGCCTGGCGGCGGTGTATAACGTCCCCCTCGCCGGAGCACTGTTCACGCTGGAAGTGTTGCTGATCTCGTTTAGCTGGGAGAAAGCGCTGGCGGCGGTGATCACTTCGGCAGTAGCGGCCTGGGTAGCTACGCTAGGCCTGGGAGATGAATCGCAGTATCACTTCGCCTCTTTTGCGCTTCCCCACGCATTTATCGGCTGGGCCATTGTCGCCAGCCCGCTGCTGGGCTACGCCGCCTGGCTGTTCCGCAAGGCAACAACCCGCGTGAGAACGCAGGTCAAAACTAACTGGCAGATGCCGGTATTTTGTCTGCTGGCCTTTGCGCTGCTGGCCGCACTTAGCCTGTGGTTCCCGCAACTGCCGGGCAACGGCAAAGGCCCGATGCAGCTTGCCATCAGCAACGGTCTGAGCTTTAACTTCGCGGCGATTTTGCTGGCGCTGAAAATGCTGGTGATCCTCGCCGTCCTGCGCGGCGGCGCTGAGGGCGGATTGCTGACGCCGGGCTTAACGGTGGGGGCTTTGCTGAGCCTGCTGCTGGCGGTGGTCTGGCAGTTTGTCTTCCCAGGCGGGGACGTGGGCAGCTTTGCGCTGGTCGGTGGCGCGGCGTTTTTAGCCGCTTCGATGCAGATGCCGATCACCGCCGTGGCGTTGGTGATGGAGTTTACCCATATGGATCACAGCTATTTTGCCCCTGCGCTGCTGTGTGCCGCCGGGGCTTATACCACCTGCCGGATCCTGGATAAGAAGTCCCGGTACTAACCTCTTCAGTGGGAAGAGATAAATGCCGACCCTGCGAGCGGGGCCGGCATGGAGAAATGCTGCCGCATACGCGCAACCTCATTGAGCGGTGTGAGCCCAAAAAGGCGCTTAAATTCGCGGCTAAACTGCGAAACACTTTCGTAGCCCACGCGGGCACTGGCCGCCGAAGCGGTCAGATCGTTTCTCAGCATCAACAACCTCGCCTGATGCAACCTTGTGGATTTGAGATATTGCATGGGGGAAGTGTTGGTCACCGTTTTGAAGTGACTGTGGAAAGTGGGCACGCTCATGCCCGCTTCTTTTGCCAGAGCATTCACATCCAGATGCCCATCAAATTCGGCATGAAGCTTGCGCAGCGCTTTCGCCACTTTGCCAAACTGCCCCTGCATAGCCAGCGCACTGCGTAACGTGTGCCCCTGTGCGCCCGTCAGTACCCGGTAATAAATCTCCCGCATCATAGCCGGCCCTAACATCTCGGCATCCAGCGGCGTAGACATCACCTGCAGGAAACGCAGTACGGAAGCACTCATCGCTTCATCCATCGGGCTGGACATCATGCTTCGCGGCTCGACGGCCAGCTCAGCGCCTCGCCCATCCAGCGCCAGCATAACTTCAGCCGCCAGCGTGAAGTCTAACCTCATGTAGATAGCCAGCATGGGTTCTTCGGCGCTGGCCTCCGTTTCCATGGTAAACGGCACGGGGACGGAAACCATCAGGTAGTGCTGCGCATCATATAAATAGACATTCTCGCCTAAAAACCCTCGCTTACGCCCCTGTACCACAATCACAATACCGGGTTCATAAAGAACGGGGGTTCGCATCAGCGGACGATTAGAGCGTAAGAAACGCACCTCGTTTAGCACCGTAAGATTGTAGCCTTCATGCGGGGTTAGCCGATCCAGAAGCTCTACCATTTGTTTGCTGGCCTGCAGGCTGGCATTTGTCATAAGGGGTCATCTGGCAAAGGAAGATGTGGCCAGAGTCTGGCAGTGAAATTTCCCCTCGTCCATACGCCTCATAGGAATAGGCAAACATCAGAGAGGATCCTGGCTACGCATTCGGCCCTCCCGGCTCTACGCTTTACCTCCCACTTACGGAGGAAATGATAATGAGCCAATCGAAGTTATTTTTGATTACCGGGGTCAGCAGCGGCTTTGGCCGTTCACTGGCAGAAGAGGCGCTGAAAGCCGGGCACCGCGTGGTTGGCACCGTGCGCAATCAGCAGGCAAAGGAAGCTTTTGAGGCGCTGGCCCCCGGCAAATGTTTTGCCCGAATTCTGGACGTCACCGATTTTGATGCCGCTGCGCCGCTGGCGGCTTCTATAGAACAGGAGATTGGCACCATTGATGTGCTGGTCAACAACGCAGGCTACGGGCACGAAGGGGTGATGGAAGAATCCCCGATGAGCGAGCTAATTCAGCAGTTCAACGTCAACGTGTTTGGTGCCGTCGCGATGATAAAAGCCTGTTTGGCGGGATTCCGCACTCGTCGTGCGGGCCATATTATTAATATCACTTCGATGGGCGGCTTTATCACTCTGCCCGGCATCAGCTACTACTGCGGCAGTAAATTCGCCCTGCAGGGGATCTCCGAAACGCTGAGCAAAGAGCTCAAACCTTTTAATATCGCGGTGACCGCCGTGCAGCCCGGCTCCTTCAGAACAGACTGGGCCGGACGTTCCATGGTGCGAACCCCGCGCAGCATCAGCGATTATGACCAGAGTTTCGGCCCGATTCGCGACGCGCGCCAGAAGCGTAGCGGGCAGCAGCCGGGCGATCCGGTCAAAGCCGCCAAAGCAATATTGGCGCTTATCGGCAGCCCTAATCCGCCGGCAGCGCTATTGCTGGGCAGCGACGCGGTCACCTTCGTCAAAGAGAAGCTGGTGCAAATGGAGGCGGATATTAAAGCCTGGGAAACGGTAAGCCGCTCAACTGATGGGCAATAACGGCCCACGAAATAAAAAAGCCCGGTAACCCCTTAAAGGCTACCGGGCCGGGCGCTTAAAAACCGTTATTTGGCTTCGTTGGCGTCCGCGTTTCTGAGCATATTTCTGACCGGAATAATCAGCGCGGCCAGCACTACGGCGCAGATAACCAGGGCGATAGACACGTGGGAGAACAGCTCCGGCATTGAGCTAAGCTGATCTTTTTTGATGTGCCCGCCCATAATCCCTGCCGCCAGGTTACCCAGCGCGCTGGCGCAGAACCACAGCCCCATCACCTGGCCGCGCATTTTCTGCGGTGCCAGCAGCGTCATGGTCGCAAGGCCAATCGGGCTAAGGCACAGCTCGCCGAGGGTCAGCAGCAGAATGCTCCCTACCAGCCAGAACGGAGAAACGCCGCTCTGCGTCGCCAGCACCTGGTTTGCCGCCGCCATCATCACCGCAAAACCTGCCGCCGCAAACAGAATGCCGATAACGAATTTCGTCATGCTGCTCGGGTTCAAATTACGCTTAGCCAGCGATGGCCAGAACCAGCTAAATACCGGTGCCAGCAGGATAATAAACAGCGCGTTGATCGACTGGAACCAGATCGTCGGGATTTCAAAGCTGCCCATCTGGCGGTCGGTGTAATCGCGCGCAAAGATGTTGAAGGAGGTCGGTTTCTGTTCAAAGGCAGACCAGAAAAACGCCGCCGCAATCAGCAGGATCAGGCAGGCCAGCAGGCGAGAGCGTTCGCTGCTGGTTAAGCCCGCGAAGAAGAACATAAACAGGAAGTAGAGACCCACACAGGTAGAAATGATGTATGCGGAGCTTTTAGCAATTACCGTCGGGTTGAACGGAATTGTACCGTTGGAAATAAGCACCACCAGCCCGGCAAGCAGCGCCATCGCAAGCGTCACCCATTTACCGACGTTTTTACGCTCGGTCGTCGGGCGGTTCCAGGTGGAATCCAGGCCGACTTCTTTGTCATAGCGGCGCATTTGCGGAATGGCGTAGAAGCGGAAGATGAACAGCGCAACCAGCATCCCTAAGCCACCCAGGCCAAAGCCCATGTGCCAGCCATACTTTTCATGCAGCGGGCCGATAATCAGCGGGGCAATAAACGAGCCCATGTTGATGCCCATGTAAAACAGCGAGAAGCCCCCGTCGCGGCGGGTATCTTCTTTTTTATACAGCGTGCCGACCATAACGGTAATACAGGTTTTGAACAGCCCGGTACCCAGGACGATCAGCAGCAGGCCGACAAAGAAGAAGGTGTTGCCCACGAATGCCGACAAGGCAATCGAGAGGTGGCCGAGTGCGATAATCAGCGAGCCATACCAGACGGCGCGGCGCTGCCCGAGCCAGTTATCGGCCAGCCAGCCGCCGGGTAAAGAAGTGATATACACGCCGCCGGCGAAGATCCCGACAATGGCGGACGCCTGCTCAATCGGCAGCCCCATCCCGCCCTGAAGCAGCGCAGCGCTCATAAACAGAATGAGCAGCGGGCGAACCCCGTAGAAAGAAAAACGTTCCCACATTTCGGTGAGGAAGAGCGAACTTAACGGGTACGGATGCCCGAAAAAGGTTTTTGTTTTCGTCGCAGAGTGACTCATCTGTGAACTCCCATAGGTTATCTCTTTTGATGCGGTGTTGATAAAACGCCGGTCCCGGCGTTCAGTTGCTGATTTTTAATCATAGGCTGGTCGTTAGCCAGCGGCGGCTACTTTAGCGTAGATCGTTGAAAAATCACCAAGGCGAAGAGAAACTTTAGTGCTTAATAGAGGGTTTTTAGATTAAAAATCGACTTAACTCTCAATTTTCATGATAAAAATCTCATTAAATGCGCTTTTGTCTTGACAAGAAAATCTCTAACAATAAAAAATAAAAACCATTAAAAACAATTAATTAAATAAAAATAACATACTTTCACGAAACACCCATCATTAACCTACAATTCATCCGGGTTTGTCCTGTTACCTAAGCCAAAAAACACATTAACCGCCCACCGACGTATCACTGCGGAATAAAAAATCGGCACGGCTTTGGCGCGCATCCCGGAAACGTCACCTTACTGACACGCAGCGTTCATCTTCATCTTCTACCGTCAGGCGCAGAACGGTAAGAGGAGCGAATATGTTTAGTCTCGATAACGTACTTGACGACCTTTGGCCCCAGGCAAATCCTGCGCCCTGGCAAAAAAACCTGTTAAGACGCCTGCTGCACGAGGAAGAATTTCAGGCCTTTGCCGAAGATCACCCGCACCTGCGCGGGCTGGATATGATCGAACAAGTCCTGGAACACCTGCATATCCGCTGCAACATCTCTCCCCGCGAATTAGAAAATATCCCTGAACACGGCCCCGTGGTGATGATGTCCAACCACCCCACCGGCACCCTTGACGGGCTGGCGCTACTGTACGCCGTTTCCCGCGTTCGCCGTGATGTTAAAGTGGTGACTAACCGCCTGCTGAATCACCTCGAACCGCTGAGTTCGCTGTTTATTCCGGTCGACAATATCAATGGGCGTACGCCTAAATCGTCTCTTGTGCAGATGGAACAGCAGCTGCAAAACGGCGGCGTGCTGATTTTCTTCCCGGCGGGCGAGGTGTCTCGTCTCTCCCGCGAAGGGATTGCCGACGGGCACTGGCACACCGGCTTTATTAAACTTGCCGCGAAGTATCGGGTGCCGCTGCTACCGGCCTTTATCCACGCGCGTAACAGCGCGCTTTTTTATGCCAGCGCAATGGTCTCCCCTGTGCTGCCGATGGTACTGCTGATGCAGCAGATGTTCCGCCGTCGCAATTCCACCCTGCCGGTGACCCTGGGCCAGCGCATCCCGTGGGAAAGCTGGCATAGCCCGCAGCAGGTTCCGCGTGAACTGGCTAAGAAGTGCCGCCAGCACGTTCAACTGTTGGGCAAAGGGCTTTCGGGCAAATTCACAACGGAAAGCGCGATTGCCCGGGCGGAAGACAGGGCCACGCTGCGTAGGGAACTGGCAAAAGCGGAGTGCCTGGGCCGCACCGCCGACGATAAAGTGATTTACCTTTGGCAACGCAGCGACTCAAAAGAAGAGGCTCCACTGCTGCGCGAGCTGGGGCGGCTGCGTGAGATCGCCTTCCGTGCCGTCGGTGAAGGCAGCGGTAAACGCCGGGATCTCGATCGCTATGATGACGATTACCTGCATTTGATCCTCTGGGACGAGCAGGATCTGGAGATTGTCGGCGCGTACCGCTTCATGCCTACCGCGCAGCAAATTGAAAAACGTGGCGTGACCGGCCTGTACAGCTACAGCCTGTTCCACTATGACGAGAAAATGGACGATGTACTGCAGCACGGCATCGAACTGGGACGCAGCTTTATTCAACCCCGCTACTGGGGCCGCCGTGGCCTGGACTATTTATGGTCGGGGATTGGCGCTTATCTCGCCCGTTACCCGCAGTATCGCTACCTGTTCGGCCCGGTCTCTATTTCCGGAGGCCTGCCGCCGGACGCGCGCGATCTTCTCGTCGCCTTTTACCGGCTGTGGTTCCCGGCGAGCCATCCGCTGGCCTCGTCCCGCAGCCCTTATCCGGCAAGCCTCCCTGACGTGCTGGCGCAGTTCAAAGGTGAGGATTACGGCGAAGATCTCACGCGTTTAAAATCCCTGCTCAGTAATATGGGCTGCGGCATTCCGACCCTGTACAAGCAGTATTCGGAACTCTGCGAACCGGGTGGCGTACAGTTTATAGATTTCGGCAGCGACCCGGCCTTCAACAACTGCGTCGACGGGCTGGTGCTGGTCGATTTAACGTTCCTGAAAAAGAGCCGCTATGAGCGGTACGTCGGCATGCATTTGTCGGGGCAGGAATAACCCGTAACCAGGGCGGGAGAAACAGTCTCCCGCCATTACCCATACTTTTAGTGGTATAATCCTCGCTGTTTTCCTTCTTTCCACCGACAGACCATGACAACCACCCAATTTAAACGCCCGAAGCTTACGCTGCCGGACGGTGCAAACAAGCTGCTGCTGCATACCTGCTGCGCGCCCTGCTCTTCTGAAGTCATCGAAGCTTTGCTTGCCTCGGACATCGACTTTACGATTTTTTTCTACAACCCCAATATCCACCCGCAAAAGGAGTATCTCATCCGTAAGGAGGAAAATAAGCGGTTTGCTGAACAACACGGCGTGTCCTTTATTGATGCGGATTATGACGCCGACAACTGGTTTGCACGGGTGAAAGGCATGGAGTGGGAACCCGAGCGCGGCGCACGCTGTACGGTCTGTTTTGATATGCGCCTGGAGCGCACCGCGCTTTATGCCGCGGAGCATGGTTTCGGTGCAATTTGCAGTTCGCTGGGGATTTCACGCTGGAAGAATTTTCAGCAGGTGTGCGACTGCGGCCAGCGAGCGGCGGCGCGCCATCCGGGAATGGTTTACTGGACACACAACTGGCGCAAACAAGGTGGTTCCGCGCGCACGGTGGAAATTTGTAAACGCGAGCAGTTTTATCAGCAGGAGTATTGCGGCTGCGCTTATTCTTTGCGGGATGCTAACGCTTATCGAGCATCGCAGGGTAAAGCGTTAATTAAGCCGGGTAAATTTACACTTCGATGAAAGAAAAGGTTAACAGGCCTGATAAGCCTGTTAACCTGCATACAAAAGATCAACAGTAAGACTGATGCCTGTAGCTTTTCTTCACATCTGTAGCCTCTAGTTTTTTAGGTACCAATAGCTGAGGCCGGAGGAATAAGGAAAGCACAGTATCAATATGGTTATCCGTATTCGAAGAAAATACGTATGATTGCCCATCTGGCGTCAAATTTTTAACTGAATCAATAATTCTCAAAGCCATCCCCTCCCTGAAATCGGCGTTGGTAAATATTGTTTCAGAAGCCTTAGCGGCCATATTTTCATTACGAAGAAAATTAACATCCTTAGAATCAAAGTATCGATAAAGCCTGCGTTCATTGGTCTGTCTAAAATCAAATTTCAATGTATCATTGATTGCAACATGCGAGCGTTTGAAATATTTATAATTTTCCACGCTCGCTGCATTTACGTCATACCGCTGATGCCCAAATCGACTAACTTGCTTCCCTTCTGCATTACCCACTTTTAGTGAAAAGAATGAAAAATCATCTGTACCGACAAAATTAATATCAGTATCAGTTGTGTTCCCCTGTTCGAAAATCATTCTTCTGTCAAGAAGGTTTCGTCTGGATCTAAAAACAGCCTTGCCATCATTAATTAAGTCAACATCTGAGTAATGAATCAAATTAAAATTTAATTTTTTAAAGCTCTCAACAAAGTCATATGATTCCTTAGTTAACGGATAATTCTTCCCCCTAAGATTTTCAATATTCCTATCACTGAGTGCTGAAACTGATTTAAAACTTGTAATTTCACCTTTCCAATGAGTTCCTTTACTCATTTGTTGATAACTTTTATTCACTCGTCTTTCCGTTCTTTTTTCTCTGAACCACTGAATAAACCTGCGCGTGAACAGGCCGGAATCATCAGTGCTATTAACAGGATTATTCCTGCACATCCGGAACAGGTTCAACCCGTCCACCGTACCAGCCGGGTCTGCACTCAGCCAGCGGCCCGCCCATGGCTGGTAATACCGGTAGCCGTAGTAATACAGCCCCGTCGCATCCCGCTCTTTGCCCGAGTAGCGTGCCGTTTTGTAGTTTGCTTCCGTCTGGCTTCGCGCCGCCCATACCGCCGTGCCGCCGTACGGGTAGTACTCTTCCTGGCTGATAACGTTGCCGCTGCCGTCCAGCTCCAGCTGGCTGCCGCCCGTCAGGTTGTCGTAACTGTAGCGCAGTCCGTCATTGCCGATGTCCGCCGGTTTGCCTGCCGCCCAGTGCAGCACCCGCACCTGCGCCCGGCCCGCTTCACCTACCGTGATGACCTGCAGGCTCTCCGTTTCCGAGCTGCCGGTTTTTGTGGTCCGTAGCTCCAGCCCAGGCAGGTAGAGCGCCCGCTGCGTCTGCGTGCTGTTCCCCGTTTGCTGCGTGCTCACCTTCAGGATTCTCTGGCTGCCGCCGTCGTAGCGGTAGCTTTCGCTGTCGTTCACGCCACCGTCACGCGCTACCGGGCTGACTTTCAGCAGCTCGTTGCGCAGCGTCCAGGTAAGATTTTGCCCCGGCTGTAGCTGCTTTTGCTGCCCGCCCGGCGTGAACAGCCCGTCCACATCCGACGGATTTTTTGCCAGCGTGCTCAGCACGCCCCGGTTGCTGCGGTCGCTTATCGTGATATCCGTGGTGTAGCGGTGGTTGGTGGCCGCCGCGTTGTGGCGAATCTGCGTCAGGTTGCCGCCGTTATCGTAGGCGTAAGTGCGGGTGTAGCTGGTGAAGGCTGCACTGTCTGTGGGAAGAGGAACGGTGGCGGAAGGTAACTGACTGCTCTGCTGCCCGGCACTGGCCATTTCACGCCCGGTGGCGCTGACCAGCTGGTACAGGCTGTCGTAGCTGTACGTGTTCTCCGGCACCACTTTCTGATTCCGCCAGAAGCGAGTCTCTTCCGCGTCGTTGCGGATTGTCAGCACGTTACCCACCGGGTCGTACTCGTAGCGAATATCCTGCAGGACCTTCGCACCAGACACATGCCCGGCCGGACGTTCGGTTTTTATCCCCGTCAGGCGCTGTGTCTCAGGTTCATACGCGTAGGTCGTCACCACGCCGTTGCCGTGCTCTTCCCGCAGCTTCTGCCCGGCGGCAGACCAGGTCAGGGCTTTCACGATGGCCTGCTCTTTGCCGCCTTTCAGCGTCAGCCAGCTCCCGGACAGCAGGCCCGCCACGTCATACGTCACGCGCTGTACGTTGCCTTTTGCATCCGTGATGGTCAGGGGGGTTCCCGTCGAATCCGCCGTATTCTGCGTGGTCAGCGTCTCTGCCGCCAGCAGGTCGTTCCAGGCGGAGGCATCCTGGCCCTGCCAGTCGGCCACGACAGCCGGGTTGTCGGCGTCCTTCAGCAGGCGGCGGGTGACGGACAGCGGCGCGCCGGTCAGGGCTATCGCGTCAGTCTGCTCCAGCCCCGCCGGGTCGTAGTGGCTGATGCAGGCCCCGGCGAGGTTCCGGGCCTTTTCTGCCGCGCTGTTGCCCGCATAGACGAAGCGCTCAGTCACGCGGGCTGCGCCTCCGGCGGTACTTTCGGTCACGCTCAGCGGTCTGCCGGGGAGCGTCGCCGCTTCATACTGCCAGCGGCGGATCACAGCCTGACTTTTGTCTCCGGCAGCGTCGATATTATCGCCCCCCACCACTGGCCGCCCGGCGACGTCGTTCAGGGTCACGGTGGTGCCGTTGTCCACGCCCTGGGCGCGCAGCACGTTGCCGGCCAGATCAGTGATGTACGTGAAGTTTGCCAGCCCGGCCTTGTCGAGACGCGGATCGGCGCTGCGGGTCAGAAACCCGCCTGGATTATACCGCTGCCGGGTGATGCGTTCGTCGGTGGTGGTTGGGGTGTCAGGATGGCGGTGATATTCGATATTGCGGATGCTCAGGCCACGGTTGTCGAGAACCGTGACCGAAGGGGTTTTGCTAAACAGTGATTGATTCATTATATTCTCCGAAAAAACAGGTCCTGGATTGCCTTAAACCATGCAGGTTTTAGTCTTTCTGTCATTTTCAGCAAAACTGAACCTGCTTCTTCCAGGCTATATTTTATTAATTACTCATCCAGGTATGTGCGTTTCCAGCCGTAACTTTCATTCTTAACGGGAACGATGTTCTTTCAAAGGTCCTGACTTCATTTTCGATCTTATCTATTTTTGAATCATCGATCTCGCCATTATTAAGTTTTAATTTGTTATTATAATAACTTTTTAACTTACCTTTATTTGCATTGATGACTTTGGTAAACAAAATATTACCGCTACTTTCAAGCACCTCATTAGTTGTCACATCGGCCCCTTTCACCAGGCGATTATAGTACCCTCCAGGTTTCTTTGAATAACCTGCACTTGCCGTATCTAATACTTTGGCAAGGACTTTTGATCCTGGCTGCACGGCAAAATGTGATAATGAGTAACCATAACTTAGCTGACTCTCATCTGATGTGGGCATTCTGTAAAGTCCACTCAACCCAATGCCTTCACTGGAAAGGTGAATATCCCCAAAGGAACTCTCTACCGTATCATCATGGTCCAGATAAACACCGCCGCGCTCTTTGAGCCAATAATATCTTAAAATATCAGCACCGGCTGCGGCATATCCCGAACTAACAGCATCATGGTATTGCTTATAATTTTTACTATCCGTGAGTCTTTTTCCTTCCTCTGTTTCCATGATATCAAGTAGCTTAATATTCCCTAATGTACCCTGCTGTAATACTCCTGCCCAAGGTTCACCGTCCCAGAACGTACTATCAGTTAATATGGTTGTCGTGTAATCAGGGTTTTTATTAGCGTTTCTTTTTAGTCTTTCAATATCTGCATCTTTTAATGCATTAGGCCCAATCCATATATGCCAGATATTTTTAGGTACTGGCCTTGCAGGCGCGCACCCATCACTGTCTTTGAAGGTTACAGGGCTATTCCTGCACATTCTGAACAAATTCAGGCCATCAATCGTGCCTGCCGGGTCCGCGCTCAGCCAGCGGCCCGCCCATGGCTGGTAATACCGGTAGCCGTAGTAATACAGCCCCGTCGCATCCCGCTCTTTGCCCGAGTAGCGCACCGTTTTGTAGTTTGCTTCCGTCTGGCTTCGCGCCGCCCATACCGCCGTGCCGCCGTACGGGTAATACTCTTCCTGGCTGATAACGTTGCCGCTGCCGTCCAGCTCCAGCTGGCTGCCGCCGGTCAGGTTGTCGTAGCTGTAGCGCAGTCCGTCATTGCCGATGTCCGCCGGTTTGCCTGCCGCCCAGTGCAGCACGCGCACCTGCGCCCGGCCTGCGTCACCCACGGTAATCACCTGCAGGCTTTCCGTCTCCGAGCTGCCGGTTTTTGTGGTCCGTAGCTCCAGCCCAGGCAGGTAGAGCGCCCGCTGCGTCTGCGTGCTGTTCCCCGTTTGCTGCGTGCTCACCTTCAGCACGCGCTGGCTGCCACTGGCATAGCGGTAGCTTTCGCTGTCGCTCGCCTTACCCTCCCGCTGCACCGGGCTGACTTGCTGCAGTTCGTTGCGTGGCGTCCAGGTAAGATTTTGCCCCGGCTGTAGCTGTTTCTGTTGCCCGCCTGCCGTGAACAACGCTTCCACCTCCGACGAACTACTTGCCAGCGTTCTCAGCAGGCCCCGGTTGCTGCTGTTGCTTATCGTTATATCAGTGGTGTAGCCGCTGCCGGTCGCCGGGGTATGCCGTATTCGGGTCAGATTGCCGCTTTGATCATAGGTGTAGGTACGGGTGTAATTTGTCATTGCGGCGTTGTCGGTGGGCACCGGAATGGCCGGAGAAGGCAGGCTGCTGGTCTGCTGGCCTGCCCCGGCCATTTCACGCCCGGTAGCACTGACCAGCTGGTACAGGCTGTCGTAAACGTAGGTATTCTCCGGCACCACTTTCTGATTCCGCCAGAAGCGCGTCTCTTCCGCGTCGTTGCGGATTGTCAGCACGTTGCCCACCGGGTCGTACTCGTAGCGCAGGTCCTGCAGGACTTTCGCGCCCGAGGCGTGTCCCGCCGGACGTTCGGTTTTTATCCCCGCCAGGCGCTGTGTCTCAGGTTCATAGGCGTAGGTCGTCACCACGCCGTTGCCGTGCTCTTCCCGCAGCTTCTGCCCGGCGGCAGACCAGGTCAGGGCTTTCACGATGGCCTGCTCTTTGCCGCCTTTCAGCGTCAGCCAGCTCCCGGAGAGCAGGCCCGCCACGTCATACGCCACGCGCTGTACGTTACCTCTGGCATCCGTGGTGGTGAGAACGGTTCCGGTGGCATCACTGATGCTCAGCGTGGTCAGCGTCTCTGCGCCCAGCAGGTCGTTCCAGGCGGAGGCGTCGTTGCCCTGCCAGTCGGCCACCACAGCCGGGTTATCAGCGTCCTTCAGCAGGCGGCGGGTGACGGACAGCGGCGTGCCGGTCAGGGCTATCGCGTCAGTCTGCTCCAGCCCCGCCGGGTCGTAGTGGCTGACGCAGGCTCCGGCGAGGTTCCGGGCCTTTTCTGCCGCGCTGTTGCCCGCATAGACGAAGCGCTCAGTCACGCGGGCTGCGCCTCCGGTGGGACTGTCGGTCACGCTCAGCGGTCTGCCGGGCAGCGTCGCCGCCTCATAGACCCAGCGCCGGGTGATAGCCTCACTCATATCACTCGGGGCCCGGGCATTGGTGATGGACAGAACAGGACGTCCGGCGGCATCACTGAGGTTAAGGGTCAGCCCGGCGTCGAGGCTGGAAACGCGCAGGGCGTTTCCGGTCAGGTCGCTCAGGTACTCGAAGTTTGCCATTCTAGCGGCCTGGAAACGTGGGTCAGAGGCCCGGGTCAGGGATCCCCGGTGATTATATCGCTGGCAACTCAGGCGTTCGTCGGTGGTGGCTGGCGTGTCAGGATGGCGGTGATATTCGATATTGCGGATGCTCAGGCCCCGGTTGTCGAGAACCGTGACCGAAGGGGTGTGGCTGAACAGAGTGAAGCCCATTCCGCTCTCCTTTGTTATCAATCGTTATTTTCCCCTGTATCTCAGAAGTGAGATCCAGGGGGAAGGATGGCTAAATACTCGGATTATCAACGTGGCTACGAGGCGGTGTCGTTCTCGTCCTCAGCAACCGTAAACCACGGCGTAAACAGAGTTCGCCTGAAGTCTCCTTTGGCGGTTTTAACCTGATATTCCCGGCCTATTGCATCGAAGTAGTGAGTGTCGGCATACAGATCGTGTCGGGCACTGTCGTCGCTGATATAGAGCCAGCTGTTTAAGAAAAATGGCTGGTAGCGGCGAATTAACTGCCCTTTCCCGTCGTACTCGCCCCGCCCGGAAACCGCCCAACGGGTATTTGTGTTGGCAACAGCGGGTTTTCCATCGCTCCCGGTCACAAGACTGCCATCGCTCTTGCGTTGCCAGGCCTCACCGGGTTCGAATCGAATGGCGGTCTGCAGCTCACGGCCAAAACCATCGCTGAACGCGATCGTCTGCCGCCGCTGTTGCTGCTTATCGGTATCGTAGCGATCCGTGGTGATAGTCAACGTGTGAGGCGGCATCCTTGAGGATTTACCCTCCATCCAGCTGTTGTCGCAATAAACCAGACACTGCGCCACGGGAATTGCCGTCGTAATAGCCAGCGCCTCTTCTACCGTTGCCGGGATGGTGAAAGGCACCTTTTCTGCAGAAGGCTGTGTATATCCCCGCGCCACGCCGTTTTCAGTTCCCCAGAAACGCGAGCTAATCAGCCGTCCCCACGCGTCCAGGGTGACTAATTGATGGTTATCGTTAGGATCGGTGAGGTGATTGGGCGTCAGGAAACGATAGTCATAATCCGCATGGGTTTTGGCTCCTGCGGCATCCTGGATATCCGTCACCGCACAGTAATGAGTATCCCAGGTGATGGAGGTTTTTCCTGTCAGCCTGGTGTCCCGCTGCTTAAGAGGACGATAGAACTGGCTGGCAGAGCCATAATCCGTAAACCCTTTGAGGGCACACATCACCGTTGATTCAGAAGTTAACTGTAGAGGCGGTACAACGGTAACATATCCAGCCAGATTCAGCTGTAAGGCCAGCTCAGTTTTCGTCATGATGCCATCGAATACGGCCAGTTCAGTGTTACTCAATATGGCCTGTTCCGTGAGGTCAAGCAGCAGGGGCCAGCTCGGTTTGGTATTCTCACCTTTCCAGTAGAACTGCTGATGCCCAAGGTACTGAGCGCTGCCTGTGAGTAATCCCCCTGTTATCAGCGACTCCAGCGTGATGCCGCCTGAAGGGACTTTTTCTGCGCTGTGTTCCCATGAGTCATCACGCACAACCAGCGGGATACCCGGCAGGAAGTGAGCTTCATCCTGCGTCCAGTTATACCAGGTTTGGCGCTGGCGGGTTAAACGCAGGACCTGCTGTTGCTCGTCGTAGCTGCTGGCAAACAGCGTGTCCGGCAGAGTAGTCGGATAGGGAGAAGTGGCCGGTTTGGTCCTGCGGGGATAGGCCACGCTTACGCTGTCAACGGCGTTACCCCATTCATCGCTCGCCAGGGTAATTGTCTGGTGGCGCTGCGGATCGCTGGCGACGCGCTCATAGCTGTAGTCCCGGCTTTCCAGCGTGCTGGCCCAGGCCCCCCCTCCGACCATGTTGCTTAACTGGCGAACCTGAACGCGGTATTCACTCACGGCGTAAGGCACGGCCGCCGCCGCAGTACCATCTTCCCCGTACACTTCTGTTCGCAGCAGATGCCCTTTCATGGCACGGTACATTTCATCCTGGTTTTCATCGGTCAGCGCCACGTCCACATCTTTCAGCTGCTTAGCATCATATTGGCTAAAGCGAGGTATAAAATGCGGCCAGGCCTGAGAATCACCGGACCAAAATTCAGCGGGCAGTGACTCATCAACGGCACGCACGCCGGTGGAGAACCAGCTCACCTGCCGGGAAGGAACGGCAATATTATCTGAGCCCGTGGCCTGCGCCAGCGTGTCGGTATCTTTGACAGAAACGCGGGCAAAGCCTCTGAACTCGCGCTCTTTGCCATCCCATACGCCGCGCGCATAAGTCTGAACGGAAGAGAGTTTGTTTCCCGTTATCTCGTCGAGCACTTCCCGACGCCTGACAAGCTGCATTGCAAAAGGCAGGTGGCAGGCAAGCTCTTTCCCTACATCCCTGGCCTGCTGTTTTTCATCCAGCCAAAACTGCGCCGAACTGCGGTATTTGAGCGTTGTTTTTGTTCCCCGGTGGTTATCGATGCTTTGCAGCAAGAGCGGGGTGTTGCCCTCCAGCTCCAGATGCCAGTGGACGGGCGACATATGCGGCACGGTCAGAATAATACTCGGCGCACCCAGCCCCTGAGTATCAGCAATATGTAACTGGCAAGTACGATCAAAAGTGACCTTATCAGGTAAGGAAACGGTTTGAGGGAAAGTAAAGCGGTTGCCGGACTCATTGATATACAGCGACAGAGAAGTCCGGTGCGCATAAATAATATCCATCGCACCGGAACCGTCGGTATCCGCCAGCCACACTTGTTCAGGGTTGAATTCGGCATCCGGGACGCTGAACCCAGGCAGGGTTATCGGTGAACCGAATTTGCCATGCCCCAGATTAGGCCAGCAGCGAACGCCGGACGAGGTAATTTCGACCAAATGCTGCTGGCCCGAGCCTAATATATCGGCGAAAGCCACCAGGGCTCGTTCATTGTTCCCGGCCAGCGGCAGGCGAATGCCGTCCTTTTGAGCAACATTTTCCGCGGCCTGCCAGCCGGTTCGCTGGTTGGCATACAGCCGCACGCTGTTCGGCCCGATCATTGCGAGGTCAGGCAAGCCCGCACCCGAGAGATCCGCCAGTTGCGCCTGCGGGTGGAAATACTCGACAGGCAATGCCGAGACGGGGACAAAGGGTGACCACTGCCCGTCTGACGACAAGGAATGGAAGCCATTCACGCCCGCCGACGTGACCAGCCAGTCCAGCTTGCCGTCGCCATTGATGTCGATAAGCATGCCCGCATCCTGCAGGGAGGGCATTGCCGGTAAAGGTGTCAAGGCGTCATAGGTAATGGATTCGCCCGGCCCCCGCTGTGGCGCGCGATACCACCAGGCTCCCGGTGCATCCTGGTACAAAATCCCAGGGATGCCTTCGCCATAAAGATCAACGAATTGATAAGGCTGCAGTAAATTGTATTTTTGCAGAACATCCATTTTCTGCCAGCCGGACCAGCCGCCCTCTTCCGCAGGCTGGTAGGTGAACGATAACGGCGGCATGGTCTGCACTGCCCCCGCCTCGTCATAAGCCACGGCCTGAATGCTACTCAGGGTTGCCGCATCGGCATTCAACGCATAGGTGTATAGCTGCCGGGCAATCAATGCCGGTTTTTCATTGGCCACCGTGCGCCCCGCCAGCGCCTCAAGGCGATGGAACATCAGCACCTGGCGACATAAACGCCGGGTACGCACTTCAAAACCGTAGTCAAACCGGGAGAAGATATCAGACCGCAGCAACCAGCCATCGGGCTGCGACGCCGCGTAGGCCGGAGGCTGGTTCAGCGTCACGCCGCGCTCACCGTAGTCCAGCACCAGATGGAACAGCCATTGATTTTCAGCGGGCGGAGTTTTATCCAGCGCAAATAAACTGGCCTGTGGTTTGATGTTGCCGTAATTGATCTGGGCCAGATAGCGCTGAGCGCTGGACAGTGGATGCTGTGTTTTTTCGTCCGCATCGCACTGCGCATCATTTTCTGCCCGGTACTGATAAGCAATGTGCTCGCCGGTGGGCGTAACGCTCTCCTCCAGGCACCACTCTGCTATCTGGCTTTTATCCGTCGGGTTGGCGATCCGTGCAAGGTCGGTTTTCCCCCAAATGGAAACCTCACCGGTGGGGGAAAAGACCACCCAAAACGGCAGGTCGGTATTGCCGGTATCGGGCTGCCAGTATTCAAAGCGGCTGAAGTCCTGCACGATACGAGGCTGATAGCGGGTGACGCGCCAGCTTGCCGGCAACGTGACCCCCTGCAAACTCCGTGTGACGCGGATATCCTCTTTCCCTTGCGCATTAAGGGCGATACGTAATATCTCGCCGTCAGGGCTTAAAAAGGTGTCTTCTTTGGCGTAGCGGGGCACGCCGTGTGAAGTCCGAAGGCGAATAGACGATATCTGTGCCTGCCAGCCACGGCCAAACAGGCCCGCGCCGCTGAGGCTCGAATAGCTCAGCGCCAGCTGAGGGGCATATCCTCGGCCTGAGGTAACAGGGAAAGGAATGGTCAGCGTCGAGGCCCCCATTGGCCCGCCCATGGTTAACGTTTCGCCCATCCCCTGCATGCTACCGCCTCCTTTAGGCAGAGACGGAGGAAGAACGGTTAACGTTTTTTCGTTTTGCATGATAAATACCTCACAGGCCTCTGATGAGGCCTGGTTTAAGGTGATGGATTAAGCGCGAATGGTGTAACGAATATGCAGAATGATATCGTTCAGGCTTGCGAGCAGGTCTTTCTGGCCTTTTTTCGCATCCGGGAAACTCAGCGTCAGTGACCCGGCGTCATCCACTGGAATCCCCTCAAACGGCAGGTACCGCGTGTCGTTGAAGTCCAGTACAAACTGGCCGCTGTCGTTCATCCCGTGCGAGATAGCAATGGCGCTACAGCCGCGCGGCATCACCACGCTCCCGCCATAGTTCAGCACAGCCCGCACGTCCTCATAAGGCCCCACCAGCGCAGGCAACGTGACGCTGACCTGTTTGATCAACCGCTGTTTACCCAGACTTTGATTGTAATCCCCGGTGATATTGAGGCCCTTCAGCGAAATGGACGCCTCAAGCTCGCCGTTAGCATTGAGCTTCACTTCGTTGCCGTTCGAGCCGAACGGCTTCGTACCGGTACCAATCAACGAGGTGACCGCCGCCTTCAGGTCAAACTTGTTCGAAGACAGGCCAGTGTAGACCTGCGCCAGTGAAACAGTGCGGGTCACTTCCAGCGCGCGGACGTCGCGTTCAAACCACGCTTTTTCCATCTCGGCCAGATTAAGCTGCAGCGTCTCCCCGGCCATCAGGCCTGCAGAGTTACCGTTCCAGGCGCTGCCCCGGATAAAGGTTATCCCCTCGTCGTTCAGCTCACGGCGCAAAGCTTCCTGCGCCATCAGGCAGAAGGACTGGGTAATATCAAAGAACTGATAATAGATGGCGCTCAGTTTCCCTCGCATCCAGCTCTGCAGCACCCGGCTGGTGAACTTACGTTGCATAAATTCAAGCTGAGCCTGGGTATGCACCTGCTGTGTTTCAAGGTATTCGACCTGAAGTGAAGCCGCTTCCCGGCGAATATCCAGGGCAAGCAGTTGCGTGTCTATCTGGTCAACGCTGTTTTGCTCGTTGTCGCGCTGAATGCCCCATTCTTCGCGGCGACGGCGGTACATTTCGGAGCGGCCCACTTTATCTGCATTAATCTGCATCGCCGTGGATTGCAGGGCCATTACGTTAGACGCCGCATGGGCAACAGCCCCCCAGCGAGAGCCCCCACAGGCAAAGCCAAACACATTCGGTGCCATATCCACCGCGCCGCCCACAATGCTCATGGCCTGGCTGGCCACCGCAAGGCCACCAGCGGTGTTAGCCAGGTTCATGGCCTGCCGTTCACCAGCAGAGACGTCTGCATCGTAGAGCTGCGAGTATTTATTCAGCCGCATCTGAGCACCCTGTCGGGTAACCTTCAGCGCCTCAATATCGGCCTCAGTTTCTGCTAGCGCGCGCTCCTGGAGATGAACGCTCTGCGCCATCAGATCCATACCCTGCTGCAACAGCAGGGTATTAAACTCATCCGCATCGCTGCTTTCCGCCAGCCTCATCAACGCCGAGCCAAACTGCTCCAGCTGGCTGGTCAGATTACGCGCACGCTCTAACATCACCGGGAAGCGATACAGCGAGAGCGTACCGGTTGGCAGGGCTCGACCGTTTTCTGATGCCATGACCTGGCTTGCCTGCAGGGCTTTAGGGTCCGTTGGCTCAGCGTAAATAGACAGAGACAGCGGCTGCCCGTCAATACTGAGGTTGTGGCGCAGGTTATACAGGCGCAGGCGCAGAGTGGCCCAGCATTCCGTCAGCGCAGGGTTATATTCCGGCAGGAACAGGCCCGCCAGCGAATTCGCCGTACGTTCATTCGGTGACACCTCCTCGCCAGCGCGAATATGGTTGAGGAGTCTCTGGTGAGTTATCCGCCCGGTTTCACTGGCGGCATTTTTGAGCGATGGGTTATGCCATTCCTCTTTCCCTAAGTCTGTCGGCTCCTCGCCCATCACTTCCAGCGCGAAGACGTACCACATTTTGGCTTCATTGAGCGAGTCGCGGGTTAACGCCCGGTAGGCCATGTCCCCGCGGGTGATAATCAGCTCGATAAAGCGCATGAAAGTGGCGACTTTATAGTGGGTCGGGTCGTTCTGGGCGATGGCATCGGGGTCGATGGCGTCCAGCGGGTTGGCGTTCCAGGAGGTGGTTTCCTCCAGCGGCCGGCAGTTCCACGCCCACGGCGCGATTATCCCGTTGACGATGTAGCCCTGCGGGTTCCAGACGTAGTTCATCCACTTCCGCGCCAGCTCAAACTGCTTTTCCTGCAGCATGCGCTGGAAGCACATCATCGGCACGTAGTAGAACAGTTCCCAGTAGTAGAGGGCGCAGGCGCTGTTAAAGTCCAGCGGCGTCGTTTGCGTCTGCAGCACGCTAATGGCGGGGTCTCTGTTAGCGTTGTAGTTTGCCGATGGGGTGAAGCTGGTTAACGACAGATCTTCCGCCGAAATATTTTTGAAGGCCCCCACGTTCTGCCATATGTGGTTGTGGTTGTACTGCACCTTAAGGTCTAACCCTTTATTTCGGTCAGCAGGGAACTGTACCGGGTCGCCATAACTCGTTTGAGAGGTCGGCACAAACAGAGTGATCTGTTGAGACACGTCGGTTAACTGCCCGCTCCAGAAAAGGGAGTCCTGGTTGACGGTCCCTGCCTCGCAAAGGTAAAGATTGACCGTTCTGGATGAACCGTGTAGCGCGGCATTATAGGCAGGGAAATTCACGGTGATAAACCCCCCCTTACCGAGCTTAGGCTCCGGCAACTGCTGGGTTGCCATCGACAGAATGGCGCCGATACCGACGTTTGCCCGGGTGACCAGCGTAGGGGCAAGCAGGGTGTTAAGGCGAATGCGGTAGACGCCGTACTGCATATACTGCACGTCAGTGTCGGTTTCATACAGATGGAGAATGGTATTCGGGCTATAGTTGACGCGCGTTACCCTCAGGCTACCTTTTACACTCCCCATGGAAATTCCATTCCGGGTATAAGCCTGACAGGTGATATCAACCGAGGCCTGATTGCCCTTGAAGGTAAGCGTGCTACCGTCAACCAACAGCTCGTTGAACGAGTACCTCATCTCATCGAAGTTGCCTGCTGGCTTGTTGCTCACGTACTGCTGGGCGGTATAGGTTGATTTTACGTCGCCCACAGTGACCGCAACAGCGACCCTGGACAGGTCAAGTGTGGTGTCTATGGAGAGCCAGTCTGTAACTTTATTATATGATATTTGTCCTTTGGGATACGGCTCACCGTTTGCATTCATTATATACACTGCACCACTCAGAGCATTCCCAAGCCTTGCTGAATAAATCATGTTGAGTTCATGTGGAATGATTAGGCCATTAAAAAAAGCGTTCCTCCCCGCGTTATTCGCTATAAAAAATCCCTTTCCGGGGTCTGTTTTGGTCAGACTAAAGTATCGGTCAGTATACGAGCTATCTGTTGTGGACATGAACACCAGATATTCTTTGCTCTTGTTGTAAGCTGTATAAACTAAATTTTTGTTGGGAGAAGTAGACGTCCAAATTTCCAGAGTTTTGCAGGGAATAATAAACTCACTACCCCATTGGGATTTTCCATCCAGCCCTGGCAGCTTCATCGCATCGATCGTCCGACGCTGTAAGTCCGTCTCCTGGGTATAACGAACGGCAAAACTCAGCTCGGATAACGTAATATTTATGATATTAGATGAATACTTGAAGCCGATCCTGTTTATCTTCGTATCAGGGACATAGGCCACGTTATTATCGCCATATGATCCTGAAGAAAGCGTCAGCGAGGTGGGGATATCGTAGTCAATGGCAAAGCGATAGTTCGCCTTGCGGATAACCTTCAGATTAGTATTGATAGCGTCCAGCGTGGCGCCCAGTAATGAATATCGAGAAAGCTGGGTAGCTTCCATTTTGTTCAGGGTACCGTCAGCATATATCGACATCCCCCGGATAGAGTCCGTACTGCTAAAGTTATAATTGGCCTTAATCTTATAGACAAACACCATGAGGGTGTCTTCGCCATAATAGGCCGAGGCACACAGCCCCAGTGGCCCTGTTTTCAGGTCATTTCCAACCACGTCATTAACCTGAGTGGTAACGTCATAAACCCACGGCGCACTCCAGTTGCCGTCCTGGCGCAAAAATGCCAGCTTCAGCGTATAGCGCCAGGAGGCCGTGAATGTAGAGCTGCCGTTGCTTGCAACCTCATCCCGCTCCAGCCAGGTGATATACAGCCGGTCACGAAACACCACAGGGCGGATGGTGTCGTTCCAGACGTTCATCGGTGCATCAATTTTGACCCATTCGCTCCAGGCGTTGGCCGCCAGCTTGCCCTCGCTGAACCGGGACATATCCATACTGCGGAAATAGTATTCCGGGATCCCTTCGCTGGTGCGGCCGACAAACCAGGTTTTGCCGCTGTCGCTGTTGACGTTATCGTGATAGGCGCTGATGACTTTTAAATCCGCCACGCTTTCAAACCGCGCAAGGTAGGTTTTGAACGCATCCTCTACGGTGTCTTCACTCAGCTGGCTCTGGTTGATGTACTGCAGCATCTCATCCATCATCTTCGTCTGCCCCACGCGCATCAGCGGGTCAACGTAGTTTTCCGGGTAGTACACCAGGCGGGAAATCCCCCCCCACGTGGCGTAGCGGCTGTTAATCTCCCAGTCGGTAAAGAACTGCCGGGTAGAGACGTCCGGGCGCATGTTAGGTTCAATACGGTTCAGCGCCCGGTTGATGTGCAGCTGCACGCTGGCGATGGCCTCGGCAATGCGGGTGGTTTTGACCTCGGGTGAGACCTGGTTATCAATCAGGAAGTAGCTGTAGAGCTGCTCACGGTTTTGCACCGCCACGCCGTCAACTTCAACGTTACTGATAAACCATTGTGAAAGGATGTCACTCAGCCGCCCGGCGCCGTAGCCTGCCAGCAACTGGGCCTCTCTGGCCGTCAACGCCGCCTCCAGCTTGCGGGCCAGGGATGACCACTTCGCCCAGTCTGAAGCGTTTGCGCCGCTGGCCGAAAGCCGGATATCGGTCAGTTCTTTAATCACCACCGGCATAGTGTTCAGCGCCCCGGCAACGTTCACCCACTGCAGCATCGGGTAAATCGTCTGCCAGCCCCCGGCAATTTTGGCGCTGTTTTTTCCCGTCACGCAGAACAAAGCCTGGGTCAGCATCGCTTCCCCCAGCCCCATTGCAGAAGCCAGCTGCGCAACGTCAACGCTGCCCGTATTCAGCGTAGCCAGAATACTGCTACTTTCACGCCCGAGGCCGTTTATCCAGCTGTGGAAATGGTACAGAGACAGCAGCCGGTTAACGGCATCGCGGCCAGCAACCACGGAGGCAAACAGCCGCCGCCGTTTACCCGTATCTGCCGCCAGCGCGGCCACCTCTGCGGCACTCAGGCGCAGCGCATCAACCGTCAGGGCGTATTGCCCCAATACATGCAGGTAACCCGCCAGAATGTCTTCGCTTTTCCCGGCGCCAGGCTCCAGCTTTTCACTAACCAGTAAGGTGAGGAACGGTTTGAGCTTGAAATTCGCGTCGGTATCGCACCAAAGCAGCAGGGACACGGCCAGGTCCGGGGAAGAGAGATTCAGGGCACCGGCAATATACGGCGCGACAAGGCGACAGCGGGCTTGATCATCAGTAGCGGCCGTGAGGTCGGCTTCCGTGACCCGGCCCTGAAGGCTGCCGCGGAGGTTGATCATTTCCGGGGTCAGGGTTATCGGGTGGTCCGGAGTCGTCAGGTACCACAGCTGCTCTGCCGTGAGTTTGGCCTCCTCTGTCCAGGTGACCAGCGTGTCAATGTAGCGGACAAACTCCGGGCCTTCGGTAGAGAGGCTCCCGGAAGCCAGGAACAAAAGATACAGCTCGTTCACCGTCAGCGCGCTGACCCGGGCAACCAGCGCGAGGCGATATAGCGCGGTAATGTTTTGCAGGCTGAGGGCAAACTTATCGGTCGAATTTTTCAGTAAACCAGCCATCAGGGCAAGCTGATAAAGCTCTTCCTGAGTGACCCCCAGGCCGTTCAGCAGCGCATCGTGGGCGTGAGAAGTATCATCCACGGTAATGCTGGTTGTGTCAGAAACCTTAAACCATTCCCCGGCCAGCGGCGGCGTGTTAAACAGTTGGTCAAACTCGCTGACCTGGTTGTCCAGGCTGTATTGGGAGAGAGTCCCGCCGCTTAAAATCAACGAATCGGACGCGCTGGTGCCATAGCGCCTGCGGAAGAACAGAGTGTAGAACACCATATTCAGCACTTTATCGTTAATAAGCTGGTAGCCGTTAGCCGCCAGGACAATACTTTCCAGTTCATCAGGAGTAAGTCCGGTGGCAATACACAAGCGAATAGCTTTATTAAGCTTCAGCATGAAGGCATGCTGCTCAAGTGTTTGAATATCGAAGGTATATACTCTTGCAGTATAACCCGACGGATGATTTCTTCTAATCTGAATAGGGACAGATTTTATAAGCTCTCCTTCGGTCAGCGTTATCTCGCGAGAATAATGCTGGCCTGCCTGAGGAATAAAATTCTTATCCTCAAATAATATCTTGTTACCTATCCTGATTTGGAAAAGAGGAAAATTTGTGTACGTCTGTTTTGTACAAAAGCGTACGGCAAAGCGATTCCCTTCCACAGGTATCAGTTCAACATAGTAGAACTGATCGGCTTGATCGTTAGTACGCTTGATGGAATAGGTCTTGAGGGTTTGATTGGCACCCTGAATCGTGACGGTCAGCCTGTCGTTGGTATAAAGTTCGCCTGCATGTTCAGTGACTACACTGTATCCCCCGACAAACTCGCTAGCGTAATCAGCGGTGACATCATAATAATTGGCAATACTTTCAGCGTTGGAGAAGTTTTCAACAGGCTGCGAAAAGTTTTTTTCATATAAACTTTTGTAATTGCTCTCGGTTATTTCTTCCGTCAGGATGGCATACAGCTCCGGCGAGATATTGGCCAACAGCGCCAGCAGCGCGTTCTGGTCGGCTTTCGCTATCACGGCGGGGCTGTCGGACAGCTCTTTTAGCAGCGGGTCGAGGGTCAGAATCGACTGGCGCAACGACTCATAAGGGCGGTGATAAGGCAAAGAGCCCGCCTGCCGTGCCGAGGCGAAATACTGCAGTAACTCATCGCCGGTTTTTCCCGTCTCTTTTTCCACATGTGCCAGCAGAATCTCATTCGACAGCGTTAACGTGGAAATCTCGTCGTCCATATTGGCCTGATTCAGCACAAGCTCTGCCAGATCCGGGCGGCGGACCTGAAGGTTGAAGGCTGAATTTTCGACAAAGAGATCCTTCGCCTCCCGATACAGCTCGGTCAGGTAGCCTGCCGGAGAAAACATCGAGGCGACGGAGCCGGGCAACACAAAAGAGGACGAGCGTGAGCCGAACATCTCGTCATAGCTTTGGGATTCTATATTGCTGGCAATACCGGCGCGAATAGCGTCAGGAAGCTGAGGGTTCGCCCGGGTAAAAACGCGGGCTTCAAGCAGGGTGTTCGCTTTTTTTGCTTCCTGGGCTTCATCAAAGATGTGCTTTGCCTGGGAATGCGTTATTACATCGCTATATTTATCTTGAATTTCGCCGAAGGATAAATGCTGTAAGGAGGCTAATAATACTTCTTCATCGTTATTATTACCCTCATTTATTTTAGATAACAGCTCGCCGGTATTTAACATACTTTTCACCGCTCTTATTAAGGATTAACACTCCGGGCACAATGTCCGAAATGATTAATTTAGCGTAGCAGCAGCGTTCTTTTGAAATCAATGAAGCAAAGCGAATCGGCATGATGTAAATCAATTAATTTCGCAAACCTTTAAAATACATCAGAACAATCCCATTAGTTATCACGCATAAATTCACACCACAATAAATGGGCCTTTGTGATTATTTCCTCTCGCAATAAAACCATTAATTAACTAACAATTCATCCAGTCACCTTTCACATTGCAGCTGCTATTAACCCACTGTTTATTAAATAGTTAATATAATAAAATCAGCCAGATTCATTATATTAATCACTCGTTAATAAAGCTGGAGCACAAAAAAAAATAGACCAGGTTTCAGCCACTCACACCTACCTTATTTAGTAGGCATAATGATTGAAATTATCCGGTCGGAATGGTTATTTAAAAGTATTTATATTTCATTCTGTTCAAAACACTTAACAATACACAGAAACAAATCCAGTGCTGAACACACCACCATCGCATTTGTTTGTTAACAATATGATAAATTCATAGAAGCATCATAAAAATTAAAGTATGGGCGTTATTTTTTAAAGCGTTGTGAGTCAAGATCCAGCTTTGGGGGTAAATATGTAAAGGCAGGAAAGGCACGAGAAAATTCCGACACTCATGCTTCTGACGCAAAGCTTCCACGAAGCTAACGGCAAGAGCCACGCCGGGCATATCAGGCACGTACGGCAAGGGAGCAACCTTCAAGAGGCTTACAAATGATGTAAGGGTCAGGATTCAGAACAATGTGTGGAGAAGATGCCAGGAAAGGATTGGAGCGGGCGAAGGGAATCGAACCCTCGTATAGAGCTTGGGAAGCTCTCGTTCTACCATTGAACTACGCCCGCTTTAAGGTGCGTGAGGCATTATAGACTTTCAGCACTCGCTGGCAAGTGCCTTTATGTCCAGGTGATGGTTTTTCAAGCACTTTTTAGATTAACACGAAGGTTTGAGATAGCGCTGAGGGTCGATCGCGGTAGCTCGATAGCGAATCTGGAAGTGCAAACGCACCGAATCCGCCCCCGTGTTGCCCATCGTGGCAATCTTCTGCCCGGCCTTCACTTTCTCACCCGTATTCACCAGCATCGTGTCGTTATGGGCATAAGCGGTGATGTACTCTTCGCTGTGTTTGATCATCACCAGATTGCCATAGCCGCGCAGTTGGTTACCGACGTAAACTACCGTTCCCGCGCCGGAAGCATAGATTGGCTGCCCCCGAGAGCCCGAGACATCAATGCCTTTGTTGCCGCCGTCGCTGCTGGAGAACGGTTCAACGATGTTGCCCTTTGTCGGCCACAGCCAGCAACGAGCTCCCACCGGCGGCGGTGCTACTTTGGCAATAGACGTATTTTGTGAGCGAGAAGGCGCAGTGGTGTTTTTTGCCGTGGCGGTATTTTTCGGCCGGCTTGCAGAGCCTGAGCCTTTGATCCGAATACGCTGGCCCACCTGGATGGTGTAAGGCGCAGGTATCCCGTTCAGCCGGGCGAGATCGCCCACGCTGCTGCCGGTCATTCTGGAGATTTTAGAAAGTGTGTCACCGCGTTTAACGGTGTAAACCGCGCCGCTGAAGGTGCCTTCATTGCGGGTGCTTTTGGCTGATTTTGAGGAGGAGCAGGCCGTCAGCATCAGGCTCGTCATGATAATGAAAGCGGTGATGTGCCAGCGTTTAAAAATGCTTTCCTTGCGCAAACCAGGCCCCGGAAATGTTGATCAACTTGAGGGAAATCCCCCTCCTTGCGGAGAGGGATGAGGGTGTTACTTAGTCGGACGCAGAGCCGGGAACAGGATAACGTCGCGGATGGTGTGGCTGTTGGTGAACAGCATAACCATGCGGTCGATACCGATACCCAGACCCGCCGTTGGCGGCAGGCCGTGCTCCAGCGCGGTGACGTAGTCTTCGTCGAAGAACATGGCTTCGTCGTCGCCTGCCGCTTTCGCATCAACCTGGTCCTGGAAGCGCTGAGCCTGGTCTTCCGCATCGTTCAGTTCGGAGAAGCCGTTCCCGATTTCGCGGCCGCCAATGAAGAACTCGAAGCGGTCGGTGATTTCAGGGTTTTCGTCGTTGCGGCGCGCCAGCGGGGAGACTTCTGCCGGGTATTCAGTAATGAAGGTCGGCTGAATCAGGTGGCTTTCCGCAACCTCTTCGAAGATCTCGGTTACTACGCGACCCAGACCCCAGCTTTTCTCGATTTTGATACCGATGCTTTCCGCGATGGCTTTCGCAGAGTCGAAGTTATCAAGATCGGCCAGGTTGGTTTCTGGACGGTGTTTTTTGATCGCCTCACGCATGGTGAGCTTTTCAAACGGCTTGCCGAAGTCGAAGGTCTCTTCGCCATACTGCACTTCGGTGGTGCCCAGCACATCCTGAGCCAGAGTACGGAACAGGGATTCAGTCAGCTCAATCAGATCTTTGTAATCCGCGTATGCCATATAGAGTTCCATCATGGTGAACTCAGGGTTATGGCGCGGAGAGATGCCTTCGTTACGGAAATTACGGTTGATCTCAAAGACGCGGTCGAAACCACCTACCACCAGGCGCTTCAGGTACAGCTCTGGCGCGATACGCAGGTACATGTCGATGTCCAGCGCGTTGTGGTGCGTGATGAACGGACGAGCTGAAGCGCCGCCAGGGATCACCTGCATCATTGGGGTTTCAACTTCCATAAAGTCGCGGCCAACCATGAACTGGCGAATACCGGCCATGATTTTAGAACGCACTTTAAAGGTGTTGCGGGATTCGTCGTTAGCGATCAGATCCAGGTAACGCTGGCGGTAGCGGGTTTCCTGATCGGCCAGGCCGTGGAATTTGTCCGGCAGCGGGCGCAGCGCTTTGGTCAGCAGACGCAGTTCGGTACAGTGAATGGACAGCTCGCCGGTTTTCGTTTTGAACAGCTTGCCGCGCGCGCCCAGGATATCGCCCAGGTCCCACTTTTTGAATTGCTCGTTGTAGATACCTTCCGCCAGGTCATCACGGGAGACATACAGCTGAATACGGCCGCCAACGTCTTGTAAGGTCACGAAGGACGCTTTGCCCATGATACGACGGGTCATCATACGGCCAGCCACGCTCACCTCAACGCCCAGATCTTCCAGCTCTTCGTTCTCTTTCGCATCGAAGTCAGCGTGCAGTTGGTCTGAGGTGTGATCGCGGCGGAAATCGTTCGGGAATGGGATACCCTGCTCACGCAGAGCCACCAGCTTCTCACGGCGCGCTTTCAGTTCATTGTTAAGATCGGCTGCGTCAACGCCCTGTGCTTGTTGTTCAGACATGTTGGTTCCTCATAACCCTGCTTTCAAACTTGCTTCGATAAATTTGTCCAGATCGCCGTCCAGCACCGCCTGCGTGTTACGGGTTTCAACCCCGGTACGCAGATCTTTAATGCGGGAGTCGTCGAGGACGTAAGAACGAATCTGGCTGCCCCAGCCGATATCCGATTTGTTGTCTTCCAGCGCCTGCTTCTCAGCATTCTTTTTCTGCATTTCCAGCTCGTACAGCTTAGCCTTCATCTGCTTCATTGCCTGGTCTTTGTTCTTGTGCTGAGAACGGTCATTCTGGCACTGAGTTACGGTGCCGGTTGGAATGTGGGTAATACGTACCGCAGATTCTGTACGGTTAACGTGCTGGCCACCCGCGCCGGATGCACGATAAACGTCAATGCGCAGGTCCGCCGGGTTGATGTCGATATCAATGTTGTCGTCCACCTCCGGGTAAACAAACGCGGAGCTGAACGAGGTATGACGGCGGCCACCGGAGTCAAACGGACTCTTACGCACCAGACGGTGAACGCCGGTTTCGGTACGTAACCAGCCAAAGGCATAGTCGCCTTGAATACGAATGGTCACGGACTTAATGCCCGCCACGTCGCCTTCGGACTCTTCAATAATTTCGGTTTTGAAACCGCGAGCTTCTGCCCAGCGCAAGTACATGCGCTCCAGCATGCTCGCCCAGTCCTGCGCTTCTGTACCGCCTGAGCCTGCCTGGATGTCGATATAGCAATCGGCGCTGTCGTACTCACCAGAGAACATACGGCGGAATTCAAGCTGCGCCAGTTTGGCATCCAGCACGTCCAGCTCGGCAACGGCCTCGTTAAAGGTCTCTTCGTCGTCGGCTTCTACCGCCAGCTCAAGCAGGCCGGAAACATCTTCCAGGCCCTGGGCCATCTGATCTAACGTGTCGACAATGGCTTCCAGTGAGGAACGTTCTTTCCCCAGCGCCTGTGCACGTTCAGGTTCGTTCCAGACATCGGGCTGTTCCAGCTCGGCGTTTACTTCTTCGAGGCGCTCTTTCTTGGCATCGTAGTCAAAGATACCCCCTAAGAACGTCGCTGCGCTCTGTGAGGTCCTGGATGCGGCTTTTTACCGGATTAATTTCAAACATGCGTAATTTCTTATGTTGATTTCAGAAGACGAAATGCGGTCGTAAACCGGAAAGTTTACCGGATTTACGCCGCATTTTGTAGCATTCTCCCTGACATATAGCCAAGTAATTAACGCTGCAGCAGCGTTGAGAATGCGGGCTATATCGGCCAGAGATGATCAATCAAAAGCTGCACGCTTCGGTTGCCGCGAAACTCGTTCACGTCCAGCTTGTAGGCCAGCTCAACTTCGCGCACGCCGTTGTCCGGCCAGCGGGTGGTATCCACGTTAAAAGCGATACCGTCCAGCAGCGGGCCACCACCGACAGGCTCCACCATCACCTTCAGATGGCGCTCGCCCACCAGGCGTTGCTGGAGAATGCGAAACTTGCCGTCAAACAGTGGCTCAGGGAACATTTGCCCCCACGGCCCGGCGTCTCTGAGCATCTCCGCTACTTCCAGCGTCATCTCCTGGGCAGACAGCGGGCCATCGGACCAGATTTCCCCCTGCAACAATGCCGGATCCAGCCACTCGCCAACCAAATCGCCAAAGCGCTGACGGAACTCTTCAAAGCGAGCCTCTTCCAGCGACAAACCTGCGGCCATGGCGTGACCACCGAACTTCAGCATCATGCCGGGGTAAAGCGTGTCCAGACGTTCTAAGGCATCACGCATATGCAGCCCCTGAACCGAGCGGCCGGAACCTTTAAGCGTGCCGTCTCCAGCAGGCGCAAACGCGATGACCGGGCGGTGGAAACGCTCTTTGATGCGTGAGGCCAGAATGCCGACCACGCCCTGGTGCCATTCAGGGTGATACATCGCCAACCCATAAGGCAGTTGTTCGCTACTGCGCTCCAGCTGTTCGCAAAGGGTTAGCGCTTCGACCTGCATGCCTTGTTCAATTTCTTTCCGCGTTTGGTTCAGGGCGTCCAGCTCGTTAGCCAGCATGCGTGCTTCACCAATATTTTCGCTTAGCAGCAGCGCCACGCCAACCGACATATCATCCAGTCGGCCTGCAGCATTCAGACGCGGCCCCAGCGCAAAGCCCAGATCGCTGGCGGCGATCTTTTGCGGCTCACGATTGGCCACTTCAAGCAGCGCTCGAATACCGGGACGGCATTTACCCGCGCGAATACGGCTTAGCCCTTGCCAGGTCAGAATGCGGTTGTTGGCATCCAGCGGCACCACGTCTGCCACAGTGCCAAGCGCGACTAAATCGAGCAGTTCAGCCAGGTTCGGAATGGCCAACCCACGCTGTTCGAACCAGCCGTTATCACGCAAATGTGTCCGCAGCGCCAGCATCAAATAAAACGCGACGCCGACGCCGGCCAGGGATTTAGATGGAAATGCGCAGTCGGCGAGATTCGGGTTGATGATAGCTTCGGCAGCGGGAAGTGTTTCCCCAGGCAGGTGGTGATCGGTCACCAGCACGGGGATCCCCAGCGCATGAGCGCGCTCAACGCCCGCATGGGATGAGATACCATTGTCGACGGTCACTATCACCTGCGCGCCGCGGGCGTGCGCCTGATCGACCACTTCCGGGCTAAGCCCATAGCCATCTTCAAAGCGATTAGGCACCAGGTAGCCAATATTCTCAGCCCCCATGCTGCGCAGGGCCAGAACGCTTAGCGCGGTACTGGTTGCCCCATCGGCATCAAAATCGCCGACAACGATGATGCGCAAGCCTTCGCGAAAGGCGTTATAAAGCATGACGACGGCTCGATCGATGCCGCTGAGCTGCTGCCACGGCAGCATCCCTTTTACACCGCGCTCCAGCTCTTGTTCGCCACGCACGCCACGGCTGGCATACAGCCGCTGCAGTAAAGGAGGCAACGTAGCAGGAAGCGCCACCGAGCTGTCAACGACCCGGCGGCGGAGTTGCGTTTGCTGTTTCACCCGAAATTAACCACCCGCTTTCATTAACTGCTTGTGGGCATCCAGCATTTGCTTCATCTCTTTAGGCCCCTGATAACCGGGGATCATGCTGCCGTTGCTCAGGACGATCGCTGGCGTCCCCTGCACGCCAAACTGCACGCCCAGGTTGTAGTGGTTAGCCAGGTTAATGTCGCAGCTTGCCGGAGCCACATCTCCGCCCTTCATTGCTGCATCGAACGCTTTATTGCGATCTTTCGCGCACCAGATGGACTTCATGTCGCTCTCAGCCTGGCTTTGCAGCCCCTGGCGAGGGAATGCCAGATAACGCACGGTGATCCCCAGTGCGTTGTAGTCGCTCATCTCTTCGTGCAGCTTGTGGCAGTAGCCGCAGGTGATGTCGGTGAACACCGTAATCACATGCTGCTCCTTCGGAGCTTTGTAGATAATCATCTCTTTTTCCAGCGCGTTCAGCTTGCCGATGAGCAACTGGTTAGTCACGTTCACCGGCTGAGCGCCGCTTACATCATAAAGCGGCCCCTGGATAACATGTTTGCCGTCTTCGGTCACGTAGAGGACGCCGCTGTCGGTCAGCACGGTTTTCATCCCGGCAACCGGCGCAGCCTGAATCTCCGCGCCCTGCACGCCCAGCTTCGCCAACGATTGTTTAATGGCGGCGTCATCCGCGTGAGCAAAACCGGAAACAGAAGCGGCCAGCAGCGAAAGCAGCCAAAAACCTTTTTTCATGAGGATTCCTTTATCTCTTGTGGCACTCACGCTCGAGGGTGGTGCTGTTGATGCAGCTGACGTAAACGCGCCGTCGCTACATGTGTATAAATTTGTGTGGTGGACAAATCACTATGGCCCAGCAGCATCTGTACGACACGGAGATCCGCGCCATGGTTCAGCAAGTGCGTGGCAAAAGCATGGCGCAACACATGCGGCGACAGTTTTTCGCTGTCGATGCCCGCCAGCACGGCATAATGCTTAATACGGTGCCAAAAGGTTTGCCGCGTCATTTGCTGCGCGCGGTTGCTGGGGAAGAGCACATCCAGAGACTGCCCGTTTAACAACTCCGGGCGGGCATACTTCAGGTATTCTTCGATCCAGTAAACAGCCTCTTCTCCGAGTGGCACCAGGCGCTCTTTGTTACCTTTACCAATCACCCGCACGACGCCCTGCCGTAGGCTAATATCGCTCATTGTCAGCCCGACCAGCTCCGACACACGCAGCCCGGTTGCGTACAAGACTTCCAGCATGGCTTTATCGCGCAGCTCAATAGGCTGATCGACACACGGAGATTGCAACAGCCGTTCAACCTGAGCCTCGCTTAAATCCTTCGGCAAACGCTGGGGCAGCTTGGGGGACGAAAGCAACGCACTAGGGTCGTCTTCCCGCATTTTTTCGCGGTACAGGTACTGGAATAACCGCCGCATAGCGCTAAGCAACCGCGCTGAACTGGTGGCTTTATAACCGCCCTCAACGCGCTCGGCAAGCAGCGACTGGAGATCCGAAGCCTGAACCGTTAAAAAACTGAGTTGCTGACGCCGCAGCCACTCGGCCACCATAGTGAGATCGCGGCGATAAGAGTTGAGCGTATTTTCAGCCAGATTTCTCTCCAGCCACAGCGCATCCAGAAACTGTTCTATACGGATCTTATCCTGCTCCACGCTCCACTCCTGATTTGGCGAATTGTGTCCATTATGCATGATGGCGAACGGGATCTGGTACACTTGGCCATCTGCACGCGATTAAAATGAGTTGTTATTGCTATGAACATTGGTCTTTTTTACGGCTCCAGCACTTGCTACACCGAAATGGCCGCCGAAAAAATTCGCGACATCATTGGCCCGGAACTGGTGACGCTTCACAACCTGAAAGACGACGCCCCGGCCATGATGGAGCAGTATGACGTTCTGATCCTTGGCATTCCAACCTGGGATTTTGGTGAACTACAGGAAGACTGGGAAACCGTCTGGCCACAGTTGGATGAACTGAACCTGGAAGGCAAACTCGTGGCGCTTTACGGTATGGGCGACCAGCTAGGCTACGGTGAATGGTTCCTGGATGCGTTAGGCATGCTGCACGACAAACTGGCACCGCGCGGGGCACAGTTCATCGGCTACTGGCCAACAGAAGGCTACGAATTTACTAGCCCAAAACCAGTGATTGCTGACGGGCAGCTATTTGTTGGCCTGGCGCTTGATGAAACCAATCAGTACGACCTGAGCGACGAACGCATTGAAGCCTGGTGCGAGCAAATTCTGGGCGAAATGGCCGAGCGTTTCGCTTAAATCTGCCCGCTTCCGCTCGCCTGTTGCTGCATCAGCAGGCGGCGTAGATCTCGCCATTCACCGATGTCCATGCTGTCAGCAGCCAGCCACAGATGCTGACAGCGATGTTTTCCGGCACGACGCAGTCTTAGCATCACCCCACTGTCAATCATCCACGGATTTCCGACGATATCCCAGTCACGCCCCTGCCAACGCAGACGAAAGTCCGTCAGCAGTTTAATTTCGCCCTGGCGCGCGTGAATGCGGCGCTGGCTGCGCACGCTGTCGAAAACCACAAGGGAAAGCAGCAACATCCAGACGAGCGTATAGCTCATTGGCCACGGCATTAGCAGCACGAACAGCGCCACCAGGCCGTGGAGAAGCAATGACATCCATTGCGCGCGCCATGAAACCCGCAGATCAGATTGCCACAGGACCACGTTCTTTATTCCGTGTCTGAATCAGGGCAACCATACGCTGAAGCTCGGCATCTGCTGGTTTACCGTGATTCATCAACCAGTTAAACAGGTCTGGATCGTCAGATTCCAGCAGGCGAACAAACAGCTGCTTATCGCTGTCGCTGAGCGTTTCATATTCATGTTCGAAGAACGGCATAATCGAAATATCGAGCTCGCGCATTCCACGGCGGCATGCCCAGTGAATTCGGGCTTTATTATTGATATCCATGTGCACTTTCCTGCTTAGCCATCAAGTTGGGTACGGAGTTAGTGTAACGTGTTTTTGTCACCGGGATTACCTGAATGTTCCATTGTGCGCGCTTTCCCCACACAAACCCGTGTAACAGCACCGATTGCACAAGATTCCCCCGAGGCAACACGCAAACGCACGAATGGCGTTATCAAACTGCTTGCATTGCCCTCAGGCTCTTTTACCATTGAGAAATTAAACCGTTGGATAACCCGGGATCCTTGTTATGGCTTTTAATCCGTTTCCTCCTCGCCAGCCTAGTGCCGCCGCCCGTCTCCCGCTGACGTTAATGACGCTTGATGACTGGGCTCTCGTGACTGCCGTTGGTGCAGACTCTGAGAAATATCTTCAAGGTCAGGTGACTGCCGACGTCGCTAAACTTGGCGCGGGCCAGCATCTGCTCTGCGCCCATTGCGATGCCAAAGGGAAGATTTGGAGCAACCTGCGCCTGTTCCATCGTGGTGAAGGCTTTGCGTTTATTGAGCGCCGTAACCTGCGTGACGCTCAACTCACGGAACTGAAGAAATATTCCGTTTTCTCTAAAGTCACCTTTAATGCGGATGATGCCAGTGTCCTGTTAGGGCTAGCAGGGTTCCAGGCGCGTGCTGCGCTTGCAGCCGTTTTCGATACGCTGCCGGATGAAGAGACTCAGGTTGTTCAGCACGGCGCAACGACACTGTTGTGGCTGAACCTGCCGGCGGAACGCTTCCTGATTGTCACTGACGAAGAAACGGCTCAGACGTTAACCGAAAAACTCAGTGAAGAAGCCCAGCGTAATGATAGCCAGCAGTGGCTGGCGCTGGATATCGAAGGTGGATTGCCGGTCATTGATAGCGTAAACAGCGCGCAGTTCATTCCACAGGCAACGAACCTTCAGGCGCTGGGCGGTATCAGCTTTAAAAAAGGCTGCTACACTGGCCAGGAAATGGTTGCCCGAGCCAAGTTCCGCGGGGCAAATAAACGCGCACTCTGGCTGCTGGCCGGGAGCGCAAGCCGTGTGCCTGAAGCAGGCGAAGATCTTGAATTGCAGATGGGTGAAAACTGGCGTCGTACCGGCACCGTGCTGGCCGCTTCGCGATTAGAAGATGGCCGTCTTGTTGTACAAGCTGTGATGAACAACGATCTTGAGCCGGACAGTGTTTTACGTGTACGTGACGATGCAAACAGCAAGCTCGCACTTGAGCCACTTCCCTATTCTCTGGAAGAAAATTAATCGAACGCTGAGCCCCGAAACCGGGGCTCAATATTTTGATTCTGGCGAGCCAGGCGCGTTAACGAATATAGAGATAAATCGCGAGGAAATGGCAGACGCTGCCGCCCAGCACAAATCCATGCCAGATGGCATGATTGTACGGAATACGTTTGCAGACGTAGAAAATCACCCCGAGTGAATAAACGATACCGCCAATCGCCAGCAGCGTAACGCTGCCCGGTGCCAGTTTGACGACCATTTGGTAGATGACGACCAGCGACAGCCAGCCCATCAGCAGATAGGTCACCAGCGACAGCACCTTAAACCGGTGGGCAATGGTGAGCTTAAACAGGATCCCCGCCAGCGCCAGGCTCCAGATAACAATCATCAGCCCTTTTGACAGCGGCGAGTTGAGCCCCACCAGCAAAAAAGGGGTATACGTGCCGGCAATCAGCAGATAAATGGCGCAATGGTCGAACTTTTTAAGCCACCGCTTGGCCCGCTCGTGCGGAATGGCGTGGTAAAGCGTTGAGGCGAGAAACAGCAGGATCATGCTGCCGCCGTACAGGCTGTAACTGGTGATTGCCGTTGCGCTGGCATTGGCATCGACCGCCTGCACCAGCAACAGCACCAGGCCAACAATACCGAACACCAACCCAATGCCGTGGCTGATGCTGTTGGCTACTTCCTCAGCCAGAGAATATCCATGCGCGACAAGTGGTTTCCGAGCCATCTGGCTCCTCCCGAGATAAAGAAGAATAACGCAGCGATACTAGCCTAACTGAGAATGATTCCAGTGAACACATGTAAGCTAAAATAAATATGTGAACGCCTGTGACGACGCACTTCGTCAGTGTGGAGAATTTCTTTTACAATCAAACGACAACAAATAACGAAGGAAAACACGATGCAACAGGCATTTGGCGAAATGAGCGCGGTCATCCATTTTCTGATGGAGATTGATAAGCTAAAACTGGTTCAACGCCGCACCAAAATCATTGGCCATGAACGGCATGAAAACTCTGCCGAGCACAGCTGGCACTTCGCCGTGGCGGCAATGAGCCTGGCCCCCTGGGCCGAAAAAGAAGTCGATATACAGCGCGTGATCCAAATGGCACTGCTGCACGACATCGTGGAAATCGATGTGGGCGATGTACTGGTTTATGACATTGCGGCTCGAGAAGCCATCGCCGAAAAAGAAGCGGCAGCAGCACAACGTCTGTTTGGTTTATTACCCGCACCGCAGGGGCCACAATTTCTGGCTTTGTGGCAAGAATATGAGGCAGGTACCACACCCGACGCCCGCTTTGCCGGGGCGCTGGATCGTATTTTGCCTATTCTGCTTAACCTGCATAACGAAGGGCAGAGCTGGCGAGAGAATAATATTTCCCTGCAGCAGGTATTAACCCGCAATGCACAGGTGGGAGAAAGCTGGCCGGAATTATGGCAACATGTCGAGCGTCAATTATATCAGGCGCACGAGAAAGGCTGGCTACGGTAGTCTTAGCCACCAATAAGTGTCGTACTAGCAGGAAGAAAAAGTATGTTTACCCATGCGGCAATCGCCACCCTGAACGGCCTCGAAATGATGGTGTACAACTTTGTCATTAAAAACAAAGACAAAGTCATGTATATGACCATCCGTGAGCTGGCGGATGCCGCAGGTGTCTCTACCACTACCGTGCTGCGTTTTTGCCGCAAGCTCAACTGTGAGGGGTATTCCGAGTTTCGCGTCCGCTTTAAATTATATCTGGAGCAAACAGAAACTCAGCCCGCTAATTTCGGCAGCAGCGAAATCATCAGCTTTTTTAAAAGTACAAACAATGAAGAGTTCGATAATTTAATCGACCACGCTGTAGATATTATTTGCTCCTCCGAGCGTATTATTTTTGTTGGGGCTGGAACGTCTGGTGCTTTAGCTAAATATGGTGCGCGCTTTTTCTCTAACGTGGGTAAATTTAGCAATCATATTGATGACCCTTATTTCCCAGTCACCAATGATATGGCACGTAACGCGCTGGCAATTGTACTTTCCGTATCTGGCGAAACCGAAGAAATCCTGCGCTTTGCCAGCCAGTTCAGCCTGCACCACTGTAAAGTGATGTCCATCACCAGCCATGAAAACTCATCTCTGGCGAAATTAGCTGACTTTAATATTTCCTGGCATATTCCACCGGTGCGTATCGCTGGTGTGTATGACATCACTACACAAATCCCCGTTATTTATATTCTTGAAACCATTGGCCGCCGTCTGGCAAAAAGAATGCTATAAAAAAACACCTTGTTTTTTATTTGTGACAAATCACAAATCGCGATATTTGTTATATCGTGACAATCCGTTTTCATTTGTTAGACTCCAAAGCAGAAATAATACTTTCAGCGCGACGATGTGAACCTACGCACATTATTTTCTGCGCTAACAATGAGATGAAAGAATATGAAACAACTTAAGTTACCGAAGGACTTTTTATGGGGCGGCGCGGTTGCCGCTCACCAGGTGGAAGGCGGCTGGAACAAAGACGGTAAAGGCCCAAGCATTTGTGACGTACTGACGGGCGGAGCCCACGGCGTCCCGCGCGAGATAACCCTGCAGGTAGAACCCGGTAAATACTACCCGAACCACGAAGCGATTGATTTTCATGGCCGCTACAAAGAAGACATTAAGCTGTTCGCCGAGATGGGCTTCAAGTGCTTCCGCACCTCCATTGCCTGGACCCGCATCTTCCCTAACGGCGACGAGCAGCAGCCTAACGAAGCTGGCCTTAAGTTCTACGACGATATGTTCGATGAGCTGCTGAAATACAATATCGAGCCGGTCATCACCCTCTCCCACTTCGAAATGCCGCACCATCTGGTCACCGAATACGGCGGCTGGACCAACCGCAAAGTGGTCGATTTCTTTGTTCGTTTCGCCGAAGTCGTGTTCGAGCGTTACAAGAGCAAAGTGAAGTACTGGATGACCTTTAACGAAATCAATAACCAGCGTAACTGGCGCGCGCCGCTGTTCGGCTATTGCTGCTCCGGTGTGGTTTATACCGAGCACGACAACCCGGAAGAGGTGATGTACCAGGTACTGCACCACCAGTTTGTAGCCAGCGCAATGGCGGTGAAGATCGGCCACCGCATCAATCCGGAAATGAAAATTGGCTGCATGCTGGCGATGGTGCCGCTTTATGCCTTCTCCTGTAAGCCAGAAGATCAGATGTACGCTCAGGAGTCGATGCGTGAACGTTACGTGTTTACCGACGTTCAGCTGCGCGGCTATTACCCGTCTTATGTACTGAACGAATGGGAACGCCGCGAGTTCAACATCAAAATGGAAGCCGGTGACGAACAGATCCTGCGTGAAGGCGTCTGTGATTACCTCGGTTTCAGCTACTACATGACGAACGCCGTTCAGGCCGAAGGCGGCACCGGCGATGCGCTCTCAGGCTTCCAGGGCAGCGTGCCGAACCCGCACGTTAAAGCCTCCGACTGGGGCTGGCAGATTGACCCGGTTGGCCTGCGCTATGCGTTGTGTGAACTGTATGAACGTTACCAGAAACCGCTGTTCATCGTGGAAAACGGCTTTGGCGCCTACGACAAAGTAGAGGCTGACGGCGCCATCAACGATGACTACCGCATTGATTACCTGCGTGCTCACGTTGAAGAATTGAAAAAAGCCGTAACTTACGACGGCGTGGATCTGATGGGCTATACGCCGTGGGGCTGCATCGACTGTGTGTCTTTTACCACCGGCCAGTACAGCAAGCGCTACGGCTTTATCTACGTCAACAAGCACGACGACGGCACCGGCGATATGTCGCGCTCGCGCAAGAAAAGCTTCAACTGGTACAAAGAAGTGATTGCCAGCAACGGCGAGAATCTCTAAAGCAAAAGGCGCCTTCACGGCGCCTTTCTTATTTAAACGGGTAAGCCAAACCGGAAGCAGGCCCCGCGTTTTGGCTGGTCCACCAGCGAAATATCGCTGCCGTGCAGTTGCAGCATCTGGCGCACAATCATCAACCCAAGCCCGCCAACCCTGAGCCGGGATTGATTCACAATCGAAGGTCGCACAAATAGCCCTTCTTTTAGCTCCTGCGGAATGCCTGGCCCGCTGTCACTGACCTGCACCATGACTTTATCCAGCTCTTTCCACAGCCGGACTGAAATCACGCCTTTATCCGGCGTATGGCGAATCGCGTTGTCCAACAGATTGGTCAGCACACGCTCGATCATGCTGACGTCAGCTTCAATCAGCGGCAATCCAGGCTGGATGTCGGCTAAAAGTTCAAGTTGGCGAGTTTGCGCCGGTAGCTCAAATTTCTGGAACACATCCTGCAGTAGTTCGCTGATAGAGAAGCTCTCCTTGTGCGGCTTGACCACCCCGTATTCCAGTCTCGCCAGTTCGAACAGCGACTGCGCCAGCGCTCCAACCTTCTGACTCTGGGCCAGCGCAATATCCAGATAGCGCTTTTTCTCCGCCTCGCTCAGCGTAGCCGACATGACCGACAGGCTTTCCAGGTAACCATGCAGCGACGTTAGCGGCGTTCGCAGGTCATGGGAGATATTGGCAATAAATTCACGGCGCAGCTGATCTTGCTGGGTCAGGCTATGCCACTGTTCGGAGATTCTCCCGGCCATAGCAATAACCCCATGCCTCAGTTGAGCAAGCTCATCCCCGTCTCCACCTGAATTTTGCGGCAGAGCTGCCATGGCTTGCATTTCAGCCATTCCGCCTGATTCCAGCGCCTTCACATGCTGCGAAAGTTCGCGAAGCGGGCGTGTGATCCAGCGAAACGCCAGGCCGCCCACCACCAACCCCAGCACGCATATAAGGCTGAGCAGAAACAGGCTTAGCTTTAAAACGGCATCAAACTGAGCACTGTTGGCGAGCTGATTATAAGTTTCGCCCAGCAACACCACGTACAAATAGCCTTCCAGCTTGCCGTCCCGCATCATCGGCGCCACGCTAAACACCTTCTGCCCGTCCAGGCTGCGCGGGTCATCGCCATAAAGCGGGAATTTGCCGCCGTTCAGCGCGGCCCGTAGCGGAGCGAGATCGACCTGATGGCGCTTAATATGCCCATCCGGCGCGGCATCACCAATAATATTGCCTTGTTTATCCAGCAGATAAACTTCCACGCTGGGGTTAACGGCCATCAGATGATCAAACAGCGTGCGGACCGAGTCTTTGTTCAGCCCGTCCTGCCCGAGCAGCGGGTAGCTCTGGTTGATGTGCTGCGCCAGGTCACCGGAAAGTTGCTGAATAACGGCCTGGCTGTACTGCGTGCTGGTACGTACTTGCAGCCAGCCCAAAAAGGCACAGGCGGTCAGCAGCAGAACGGCAAAAACCAGCGTCAGGCGGCGGGAAAGCGTAAGAATTCGCATAGGGTTACTCACGTATCTGGGCGGTAAACTTGTAGCCTTTACCCCACACGGTGCGGATAAAATTCGGCTCCGCCGGGTTATCTTCAATCTTGATGCGCAACCGGTTGATGTGGGTGTTTACGGTGTGCTCATAGCCTTCGTGCTGGTAGCCCCAAACCTGGTTGAGCAGGTGCAGACGCGAAAACACTTTGTCCGGGTTGCGGGCAAAGAAGTAGAGCAAATCAAACTCTCGCGGGGTGAGCTCCACGGGCATCTGATTCAGCCGAACATCTCGGGCCAGCGGATCAATTGTCAGCGGGCCAAACGTCAGCGTGCCTGCGTCTATCTTGAGGTTTTGGCTCATGGCCTCCTGACGGCGGAACAGTGCCTTCACGCGGGCGACCAGTTCGAGCATCGAAAAAGGTTTTGCCAGGTAGTCGTCCGCGCCCAGCTCAAGCCCCAGCACGCGGTGCGTTTCGCTGGAGCGAGCGCTGATCATAATAATCGGCGTGTAGCGCGTCATGCTTCTGGCAAAGCGGCAAATCTCCAGGCCATCGACACCGGGCAGCATCAGATCGAGAATCAGCGCATCCCAGCCACCCTGCCTGAGCTTTTCCAGGCCGACATTGCCGTCGGCGGCATGCACAATCTCAAAGCCTTCTTCCCGCAAATGCAGTTGCAAAAGCTCGGCGATATTTTCGTCGTCTTCTACGATCAGTATTTTTTTTGCCTGATTCACTTTGTCTGTCCCCACACGCTGGCATAGCCAAAGTTTACACAACTCGCGTCGGTTAAGTTGTCACATTTAATTTAACTTTGCGTGAGGCAATGGGGAACAAATCTGGCCAATACTCGCTGCATCAAATCACGAGGAAGCCGGACGATGGAAAGCTCAACGCTGCATACCGCCCCAACGCTCATTCACCCGCTATGGCTGAGGCTCTGCCACTGGCTGAATGCGCTGGCGATCCTGATTATGGTCACCAGCGGCTGGCGCATTTATAACGCCTCTCCGCTGTTTCATTTCCAGTTTGCCAACGAATTGACGCTCGGTGGCTGGCTGGGCGGCGCGCTGCAGTGGCACTTTGCCGGGATGTGGCTGTTTGCGGTCAACGGCGTGATTTACCTGCTGTGCAATCTCTTCAGCGGCCGCTTTAAGCAGAAATACTGGCCCTTATCGCCTCGTGAGTTCTTCCAGGATGCCTTCGCGGCGCTGCGGGGGAAATTAGCCCACGCCGACCTGAGCCATTACAACATGGTGCAAAAGGCGGCCTATCTGTTTGTTATCGTCGACAGCCTGCTGCTGGTTATTTCCGGCCTCGTCGTGTGGAAATCCGTGCAGTTTGCTCTGCTACGAGAGTTGCTTGGCGGCTACGACACGGTGAGGTTTATCCACTTTTATGCCATGTCCGCACTGGTCGGCTTCGTGGTGATTCATCTGCTGATGGTGGCGCTGGTGCCCCGCACGCTGCTCGCCATGCTCCGTGGCCGCTAAGGAAGAAACATGAGCGATAAAAACGAAATCATTAAAGAAGCAACGCAGCTGATTAATAAGCAGCTCACGCAGGAAGGCCGCCGTCGTTTTTTAAAGCAGGGCTTAACGCTCGGCGGTATCGCGATGCTCACCGGCTGCGATATCAGCGATAACGCCACGGTTGAAAGTTCGCTCAGCAAGATTTCGAGTTTTAACGACCGCATCCAGGCCTGGCTGTTTAACGGCAGCCAGCTGGCACCGGTTTACCCGGAAAGCATGATCGACGCTAACTTCCCGTTTAACGCCTTTTACGGCGAGGACGAAGCGCCGGACATCAACGGCGACAGCTACCGCCTGGAGCTTGCCGGGCTGATTACCGACAAGCGCCCGTGGACGCTGGCACAACTTCACCAGATGGCGCAGGTCAGCCAGGTGACTCGCCATATCTGCGTCGAAGGCTGGAGCGCTATCGGCAAATGGGGCGGCGTCCCTTTTGCCCTGTTCCTGAAAGGGATTGGTGCCGACCTGCGAGCCAAATACGTCAGCTTTAAATGCGCGGATGACTACTACACCAGCATCGATATGGCCACCGCGCTGCATCCGCAAACGCTGATTGCTTTAACCTGGGATGGCAAAGTCCTGCCGCGTAAATATGGCTACCCGATGAAACTGCGTATCCCGACCAAACTCGGCTACAAGAACCCGAAGCATATTCAGGTCATTGAAGTCACCAATCGCTACCCCGGCGGCTACTGGGAAGACCAGGGCTATAACTGGTTCGGTGGTAGTTAATTCTCTGTCTCACAGATAAATCAAGGAAATACATCATGAAAAAGATCTACGCTGCCCTGCTGTGCTCCACCATGCTGTTCGGTATCGCCGGGGCTAACGCTGCGGATTCGATGAGCAAAGATTCCATGGCCAAAGACGGCATGGGCAAAATGACCCACACCTGTAAAGACGGCATGAACAAGGACGGCATGAAGAAAGATTGCATGTCCAAAGACGGTATGAAGAAAGACAGAATGAGCAAAGACCATATGGGCAAAGACAGCATGGCCAAAGACGGTATGGCGAAAGACAGCATGAGCAAGCAATAAGCCTTACGCTACGCCAGTCTCACCCTCTTCTGGCGTAGCGAACTTATTTCCCTCCGGCCGCATCACTCCCACTAAAGAAATTGCCACTGCTCCCAAAAACAAGAAAGGGCACCGAAGTGCCCTTGATTCAATCTGTAAAAACTATTCGTACTCGCTCATCGGCACGCAGGAGCAGAACAGATTGCGGTCGCCGTAAACGTCGTCAAGACGCTTCACGGTTGGCCAGTATTTATTGCCGTGACCAGCCGGGAAGACCGCCAGTTCGCGGGTGTACGGGTGCGCCCACTCGGAAACGATTTCGTCCTGAGTGTGCGGCGCGTTCACCAGCGGGTTGTCTTCCAGCGGCCATTCGCCTGCAACGACGCGGTCGATTTCGCTGCGAATGGAGAGCATCGCATTAATAAAGCGATCCAGTTCCACTTTGCTTTCGGATTCGGTTGGCTCAACCATCAGCGTGCCCGCTACCGGGAACGACATGGTTGGCGCATGGAAGCCGAAGTCGATCAGGCGCTTGGCGATATCCAGCTCGCTGATGCCGGTTTCTTCTTTCAGCGGACGAATATCCAGAATACATTCGTGAGCCACGCGGCCGTTCGTGCCGGTGTACAGCACCGGATACGCGGATTTCAGGCGGGTCGCGATGTAGTTGGCGTTCAGAATCGCTACGGAGCTGGCTTTCTTCAGGCCGTCCGCGCCCATCATGCGGATGTACATCCAGCTGATAGGCAGAATAGAGGCGCTGCCAAACGGGGCGGCGGAAACCGCGCCTTGCTGGGTCAGCATCTCTTCAATCTGAACCACGCTGTGGCCCGGTACAAACGGCGCCAGGTGCGCTTTAACGCCGATTGGGCCCATGCCCGGGCCGCCGCCGCCGTGCGGAATGCAGAAGGTTTTGTGCAGGTTGAGGTGCGACACGTCCGCGCCGATATAGCCCGGCGTGGTGATCCCGACCTGAGCGTTCATGTTGGCGCCGTCCAGGTAAACCTGGCCGCCAAACTGATGCACGATCTGACACACTTCGCGGATCGTTTCTTCGTACACGCCGTGGGTGGACGGGTAAGTCACCATGATGCAGGAGAGCGCTTCGCCAGCCTGTTCGGCTTTAACTCGCAGATCCTGCAGATCGATGTTGCCTTGTTTATCACAGGCCACGACGATCACTTCCATACCCGCCATTTGTGCCGAAGCCGGGTTGGTGCCGTGCGCAGAGCTTGGGATCAGGCAGATGTTGCGGCTACCTTCGTTGCGGCTTTCGTGGTAGCGGCGGATAGCCAGCAGGCCAGCGTATTCGCCCTGGGCGCCGGAGTTCGGCTGCATGCACAGCGCGTCGTAGCCGGTCAGTTTCACCAGCCAGTCGGACAGCTGGGCGATCATCTGGTGATAGCCTTCGGCCTGGTTTGCCGGGCAGAACGGATGCAGCTCAGCAAATTCCGGCCAGGTGATTGGGATCATTTCGGCCGCGGCGTTCAGCTTCATTGTGCAGGAGCCAAGCGGGATCATCGCCTGGTTGAGCGCCAGATCTTTACGCTCCAGAGAGTGCATGTAGCGCATCATCTCTGTTTCGCTGTGGTAGCGATTAAAGACCGGGTGGGTCATGATCTCGTCGTCGCGCAGCATCGGGGCCGGAATGGACTGGCTGTCGTTGGCAACGTCGCGATCCAGCTTGTCGATATCCAGACCGTGAGCATCGCCCAGCAGCACGTCGAACAGAGCAACAACATCTTCACGGGTGGTGGCTTCATCAAGGGTGATGCCTACCGCGTTCAGGATGTCGCTGCGCAGGTTAATTTCACGCGCTTCGGCGCGCGCCAGCACGGCGGCTTTGTCAGCCACTTCAACACAAAGGGTGTCGAACCAGTGTTTGTGGCGCAGAACCAGGCCTTTCTGCTGCAGGCCAGCGGCCAGAATGTCGGTCAGGCGGTGGATGCGGCCTGCAATACGTTTCAGGCCAGCCGGGCCGTGGAAGACCGCATACAGGCTGGCAATGTTCGCCAGCAGCACCTGGGAAGTACAGATGTTGGAGTTCGCTTTCTCGCGGCGGATGTGCTGTTCGCGAGTTTGCATCGCCATGCGCAGCGCGGTGCGGCCAGCGGCATCGCGGGAAACGCCGATAATACGGCCTGGCATGGAGCGTTTAAATTCATCGCGAGCGCCGAAGAACGCCGCGTGTGGGCCGCCGTAGCCCATTGGGACACCGAAGCGCTGGGCAGAGCCGAAGACTATATCTGCGCCCTGTTTGCCCGGCGCGGTCAGCATCACCAGCGTCATGAAATCTGCGGCTACGCTAACCACAACTTTGCGCTGCTTCAGCTCGGCAATCAGTGCCGTGTAATCATGCACTTCGCCGGTGGTGCCCACCTGCTGAAGCAGCACGCCAAATACATCCTGATGATCCAGCACTTTCGCTGCATCGTCGACAATGACGTCAAAGCCGAAGGTTTCCGCGCGGGTACGCACCACGTCCAGCGTTTGTGGGTGAACGTCAGAGGCCACAAAGAAACGGTTAGCGTTTTTCAGCTTGCTGACGCGTTTGGCCATCGCCATCGCTTCGGCTGCCGCGGTGGCTTCATCAAGCAGAGAAGCGGAAGCGATATCCATGCCGGTCAGGTCGAGCGTGACCTGCTGGAAATTCAGCAGCGCTTCAAGACGGCCCTGGGAAACTTCTGGCTGGTAAGGCGTGTAGGCGGTGTACCAGCCTGGGTTTTCCAGCATGTTACGCAGAATCACCGGCGGCGTTTGTACCGCGGTATAACCCATGCCAATGTAAGTTTTGAAGCGTTTATTGCGGCTGGCGATGGCTTTTAACTCGGCCAGCGCGGCAAACTCGGTCGCCGCGGAGCCAATCTGAGGCGGCTCAGCAAGCTGAATGTCCTGCGGAACGATGCTGGCGATCAGGTCAGGGAGCGTCTTCGCACCGACGGTCTCCAGCATTTCTTGCTGCTGCTGTGCGTCCGGGCCAATGTGACGATCGATAAACGCTTCGTGATTCTCTAACTGACTTAAAGACTGGGTCATGAGCGGTGATTCCTGAAATGGTTTCCCCTCCCCACCAGGGAGAGGGGTTTAAAAATTACTCGTCTTCTAACAGCGCTTCATAGGCAGAAGCATCCAGCAGCGCGGCAACCTGTGCTTCGTCGCTGGCTTTAATTTTGAAGATCCAGCCTTCGCCGTAAGGCTCGCTGTTGACCAGCTCCGGGCTGTCGCTTAGTGCATCGTTGACCGCAACGATTTCACCGCTGATTGGGGCGTAAATGTCAGAAGCCGCTTTCACGGATTCAGCAACGGCACAATCATCACCGGCAGAAACGGTGGCGCCCACTTCAGGCAGGTCAACAAATACCATGTCGCCCAGCAGTTCCTGCGCGTGTTCGGTGATGCCCACGGTGTAGCTACCGTCAGCTTCTTTACGCAGCCATTCGTGCTCTTTGCTGTATTTCAGTTCGTTCGGCACATTGCTCATTGTTTTCTCCTGATACCTGATTTCAAAATTTAAAGCGCAACCGGCTTACCGGCGCGAACAAAAATAGGTTTGGTGACTTTGACCGGCATTTCGCGGTTACGAATCTGCACAATCGCCGTTTCGCCGATGCCCGCCGGGACGCGAGCCAGCGCAATGCTGTAGCCGAGCGTTGGCGAGAAAGTGCCGCTGGTAATTGCCCCTTCGTGCGTATTGCCCTGCGCGTCGGTAAACCGTACCGGCAGCTCATTACGTAATACGCCTTTTTCGGTCATGATCAAGCCAACCAGCTCTTCGGTGCCGTTCGCGCGCTGTGCTTCCAGCGCTTCACGGCCGATAAACGCTCGATCTTCCGGCTGCCACGCGATGGTCCAGCCCATGTTCGCGGCTAGCGGAGAAACACCTTCGTCCATGTCCTGCCCGTAAAGGTTCATGCCCGCTTCCAGGCGCAGCGTGTCGCGAGCGCCCAGGCCGCAAGGCTTAACGCCCGCTTCAACCAGCTGTGCCCAGAATCCTGCAGCTTTGTCGTTCGGCATTGCAATTTCATAGCCCGCTTCGCCGGTGTAGCCGGTGGTGGCAATGAACAGATCGCCGGACTGCACGCCAAAGAATGGCTTCATGCCTTCAACGGCCTTACGCTGCGCTTCGCTAAACAGCGTGGCGGCTTTGGCCTTCGCATTCGGCCCCTGAACGGCAATCAGCGCCAGGTCGTCACGCACGGTGACGGACACGCCAAACGGTTCAGCGTGCTGGTTAATCCAGGCAAGGTCTTTTTCACGAGTGGCGGAGTTAACAACGAGGCGGAAATAGTCTTCGGTGAGGAAATAGATGATCAGGTCGTCAATCACGCCACCGGAAGCATTAAGCATGGCGGTGTAAAGGGCTTTGCCCGGCTGGGTGAGTTTGGCGACGTCGTTGGCGACTAAGTAACGCAGAAACTCGCGGGTACGGCTGCCGTGCAGGTCGACGATGGTCATGTGCGACACGTCGAACATACCGGCGTCGGTGCGTACGGCGTGATGCTCATCAATTTGCGATCCGTAGTGCAGCGGCATCATCCAGCCGTGGAAATCAACCATGCGGGCACCGCAGAGCGTGTGCTGTTCAAATAAGGGGGTCTGTTGAGTCATCTTTTCCTCTTTAACCATCTGGTTGCAAAGCGGATTTGGCTTTGCCAACCGTCAGACGAAACCCGGCATCGCCACCGTTCCCCGATAGCGACGCAAACGTTACCTTTGACCTGAACTTACCACCGAACGGGGGCGTAAACCATAAGCGAAAAACGGTCATTGCATTAGCTTATGACCAAAATGGGAGAGGAAGTGTGCAGAGTTATTCACTGTAAAAATGCGATTCACTCCACATTAACAGCAGGTATTTAGTGTCGAATTTAGCACTGGCTAACATTTACGACCATTTCAGAAACAAATTGACTACATCGCATAATTTGTAAGATTAGAAAATGTAATCCGAGATTTGTCCTGAGATTAGAATATTTCAAACGAGGGAGCAGATACCCTTCCCGATCATCGGGAAGGGAAATGTGACGGAGTTATCACTATGGATTCCATCGAGTGGGTTAGTCCTGCTAACCCTCTGTAGCTCGAAGTATGACGAGTATTTATTGCAGCCATGGAAGCTGAATCAGAGAGCGACTCTAATACTCTAAATAATTCCAGTTACAGGTAGGCAGCAAGGGAGCTTATCCCCAGGAGCTTACATAAAGTAAGTGAGTGCCGCTAACACCCCTGTAGCTCGAAGTATGACGAGTATTTATTGCAGCCATGGAAGCTGAATCAGAGAGCGACTCTAATACTCTAAATAATTCGAGTTACAGGTAGGCAGCAAGGGAGCTTATCCCCAGGAGCTTACATAAAGTAAGTGACTGGGGTAAGTGAGTGCCGCTAACACCCCTGTAGCTCGAAGTATGACGAGTATTTAGCGCAGCCAGGACGGCAGATCTTGCAACCCCATCGCCTGACGAACTAGCTGCGGTTTAACCCCCGGCAGCGTATCGGCAAGCTTCAGGCCAATGTCTCTGAAGAGTTTTTTTGCCGGGTTGCTGCCGGCAAACAGATCCCGGAAACCTTGCATACTGGCCAGCATCACCGCCGCGCTGTGCTTGCGGCTGCGCTCATAGCGACGCAGGTAGAGATGCTGCCCAAAATCTTTGCCTTCGCGATGCAGGCGGCGAATTTCCGCAATCAATTCAGCGGCATCCATAAAGCCGAGGTTGACGCCCTGCCCGGCCAGCGGGTGAATGGTATGGGCGGCGTCGCCCACCAGTGCCAGACGGTGGCCGGCAAAGCTGCGGGCGTAGCGGCCCGTCAGCGGGAAGGTGCGGCGCTCACTTTCAACAGAACACAACCCGAGACGCATGTTAAACGCGACGGAGAGCGCCTGGTTAAACGCTTCATCGTCGGCCTGCTGCATACGCACCGCATCTTCCGGCGGCAGCGACCAGACAATAGAGCAAAGATGCGGGTCAGAAAGCGGCAGAAACGCCAGAATGCCTTCCCCGTGGAACACCTGACGCGCGACGGCCTGATGCGGCTCGGCGGTGCGAATAGTCGCCACCAGCGCATGGTGGTTATAGTCCCAGAACGTCAGAGGGATATCGGCTTTGTCCCGCAGCCAGGAATTGGCACCATCTGCCCCCACCACCAGCCTTGCGGTTAGCATTGTGCCGTCCTTAAGGGTCAGGAACGCTTCGTTTTCACCCCAGGCGACCTGGTTGATGTCCACGGGTGCCATCAGGCTGATGTCGCTGCATTGCTCCGCCCGTTGCCAAAGCGCCTGGTGGATCACCGAGTTTTCGATGATGTGCCCCAGGTGGCTAAAACCGAAGCTCTTATCATCAAAAGCGATTTGCCCAAAGCTGTCCCGTTCCCAGACTTCCATCCCGTGATAGCTGCTGGCTCGCTCGCTGATTTTTGGCCACGCGCCCAGATGCGTCAGCAGCTTTTCACTCGCCGCATTGATCGCCGAAACACGCAGTTCTGGCGCAGCTTCAGGCCCCAGAGGCTGTGGAAGGTGGCTTTCAATGACCGCAACGCGCAGGCCGCTGCCCTGAAGCCCGCAGGCCACCGCCAGCCCCACCATGCCGCCGCCGACAATCGCCACATCTACGCTTTGCAAATTGACTCTCCTTTAACGCGCCACCCAACCCAGGGTGCGCTGAGCCAGCACATCTCGTGCCGGAGTAAAATGTTCCATCGCCATCAGGCCAAGGTTACGGCCCGCCACCAGCGGTGCCCAACGGTTAGCAAACAGCTGAACCAGCCCGTCAGTAACGCCGATGGTTGCCGCTTTGTCTGCGGCACGGCGCTGCTGATAAGCAGCCAGAACCGGGAAACTGCCGACATCCGTGCCTGCCGCGTGGGCCTCTGCCAGCCCTTCAGCCAGCGACATAACGTCGCGCAGGCCAAGGTTGAACCCCTGCCCGGCTATCGGATGCAGCGTTTGCGCGGCATTGCCCACCAGCGCCAGGCGATGAGATACGGTCTGCGAAGCCTGTTGTAACGCCAATGGATAATGATGGCGAATGCCTGCATGAGTAATTTGCCCCAGCCGCCAGCCAAAGGCACGCTGAAGCTGCTGGCAAAACTCTGCTTCGCTCCAGCTTTCAACTTCCTCACGAGCTTCCAGCGCATGGCACCAGACCAGCGAGCAGCGCCCGTCGGACATCGGCAGCATGGCAATCGGCCCGTGCTCGGTAAACCGCTCAAATGCCCGGCCATGATGGGGTTCTGAGGTGGTGACGTTGGCAATCACGGCGATTTGCTGGTAGCTCTGCGGCTGCCAGGTGATGCCGCACTGCGCCGCCAGCTTAGAACGTGTGCCATCCGCAGCAACCAGAATATTGCCCTGTAGTTCAACGCCGTTATCCAGCACAACCTGCACGCTATGCTCGTGCCGGGTAAACGACGCAACGCGCTGCGGGCAGTGCAGCGTTACGCCTGGCGCTTTGCGCAGCAGGCTAAAAAGACGCAGCCCGACATCGTGAAGCTCCACAACCTGCCCAAGCGCATCAATCTGGTAATCTTCAGCCTCAAGGGTAACGAAGCCAGCATGGCCTCTGTCGCTGACGTGCACGGTTTTAATTGCCGTGGCACAGTCGGCGAGCGCAGGCCATACGCCAATGCGGGCCAGCTGCTGCCGGGTGCCCTGGGCGAGTGCGATGGCTCGGGCATCAAACCCCGGATGAGCGGCTGAGTCCGGGGCAATCGCTTCGATGAGGTGCACCGGCAATTTCCCCTGGGTGAGGGTCGAGATGGCTAACGCCAGCGTTGCCCCCGCCATCCCGCCGCCAACAATGATGACACTCATAGCTGACGCGCCGCCGCCATCAACGCTTCGATATCGTCTGCGGATTTCACCACGCTGGCGGTCAGGTTCTCGTTGCCGTCTTTGGTGATCACAATGTCGTCTTCAATGCGGATGCCAATGCCACGGTATTGCGCGGGCACGTCCGCATCCGGCGCAATATAAAGCCCGGGTTCTACGGTGATGACCATCCCCGGCTCCAGTAAGCGCGACCTGTCCTGCCCGTAAGCCCCTACGTCATGCACATCCAGCCCCAGCCAGTGGCTTAGGCCATGCATGAAGAACGCGCGATGGGCGTTATTGGCTATCAGATGATCGACATCGCCTTTCAGAATACCGAGCTTCACCAGCCCTTTTACCATGATGCGTACTACTTCCGTCGTCACTTCCTGCATGGAGGTGCCCGGCCGGTAGAGTTTTAGCGAGGTTTCGAGCGATTCCAGCACGATGTCGTAAATTTCACGCTGCGCCGGGCTGAATTTACCGTTAACAGGGAAAGTACGCGTGATGTCTCCGGCGTAGCTTTGGTATTCACATCCGGCGTCTATCAGCACCAGGTCGCCGTCGCGCAGTTCACTTTCGTTTTCGGTGTAATGCAGAATGCAGCCGTTCTCACCGCCGCCCACAATGGTGGTGTACGAAGGATAACGCGCGCCGTGGCGGGTGAACTCGTGGTGAATTTCACCCTCAAGCTGATATTCAAACATTCCCGGGCGGCAGGCCTGCATGGCACGAGTATGCGCCAGCGCGGAGATCTCCCCGGCGCGGCGCATAACGGCAATCTCCTCTTCGGATTTGAAGAGACGCAGTTCGTGTACCGTTGGACGCCAGTCGGTCAACGTTGCTGGCGCAGCGAGGTTTTGACGCGATCCACGACGCAACTTATCCAGCGCGGCAAAAACGATGTTATCCGCATATTCGTACTCGCCCTGAGCGTGGTAAACCACATCCAGGCCGTTTAGCAGGAGATGTAATTGCTCGCCGATTTCGCTGAAGGCCAGCGCGCGATCCACCCCTAATTTCTGCGGGGCTGCGTCCTGGCCAAGCCTGCGGCCAAACCAGATTTCTGCGCTTTTGTCCCGCACGCGGTTGAAGAGCACGCTGTGATTGTGCGACTCATCGCTTTTAATGAGCACCAGCACGGCTTCCGGCTCATTAAAGCCGGTGAAGTACCAAAAATCGCTGCTCTGCCGATAAGGGTATTCGCTATCGGCATTGCGGATCGCTTCCGGGGCCGCGAAAATTAACGCAGCGCTGCCGGGTACCATTTTTGCCAGTAGCGCCTGGCGGCGGCGAAGAAATTCCTGCTGGGTCATCACATCTCCTGACTTTTTGATCGTTAGTGGAGCGTAGGTTTGCGTACCTCTGGCGCGGTCGGTGCCGCGTGAGTAAAGGTGTCGTGGCACAGCAGCGCGGCAACACGCACGTACTCAATAATCTCTTCGAGCGACATCTCCAGCTCTTCCTGGTCTTCGTCCTCGTCGTAACCCAACTGAGCAATATTACGCAGATCGTCAATGGCCTCGCCGGTTTCACCGGTGACTTTGTCGAGCTTGCTCTGCATAACGCCGAGGCCCAGCAGGAAGTGGTTTACCCAGCCCGAAAGCGCATCGGCGCGATCGAAAACGGAGACATCATCCCCGTCCGGCAGGTAAAGCTGGAACAGGAAGCCTTCGTCTTCCAGCGCGTCGCCAATAGCGCCGTGCATCTGGCGCAGCGGATCCGCGAGGTTCTGGCTAAAGGCCAGGCCTTCGTTAGTCAGGTCATGCAGCAGCGTTTGCCAGCTGGTATCTTTGTTACCGCCGCACAGCATGCCGCTGATCAAGCCGTGCATTTCTGCAGGCGTCAGACCCACACCCTGTTGGTTCAAAAGTTGGCCGACTAAGTCGTAGTCCGGCATTGCGTTCTGTATTGACATGCGCATTCGTCATCGTTGGCAGGAATAGTGTGTGTTATGCTACCACCAGGACCCCCGCAGATACCAGAAAAGGGCTTGTATCTTGATATCGGGATAGCTATAGTGGCGCCCCTTCCGCTACCGGGGCCGGTAGCGTAAAGGCAGGCGAGTAAACAGCAGGAAGGTGGCATGTCTGCACAACCAGTCGATATTCAAATTTTCGGTCGTTCATTGCGCGTGAATTGTCCGCCTGAACAACAGGATGCGCTGAATCAGGCTGCGGAAGAGCTGAATCAGCGGTTGCAAGATTTAAAAGTTCGCACTAGAGTCACAAATACCGAGCAGCTAGTCTTCATCGCAGCACTTAACATTTGCTACGAACTGGCTCAGGAAAAGTCGAAAACCCGTGACTACGCCGCCAATATGGAAGAGCGTATTCGGATGCTACAGCAGACCATCGAACAAGCATTGCTTGAGCAAGGTCGCATAGCTGACCGACAGGGTCCAAAGTTTGAATAACACTTCGCAGTTGACTGTGGTAGAGTAACTTCGAAGACAAAATTTCTCTGAGATGTTTGCAAGCGGGCCAGTCCCCTGAGCCGATATTTCATACCACAAGAGTGTGGCGCTCCGCGGTTGGTGAGCATGCTCGGTCCGTCCGAGAAGCCTTAAAACCATGACGACACACTCACCTTGAACCAAGGGTTCAAGGGTTACAGCCTGCGGCGGCATCTCGGAGATTCCCTCTTTACTACCCGGCCATCATGACGTATATCCCGTTAACCTCAACGCTTCGTCAGGACATTCGCCAAACGATACGGCAACGACGCCGGTCGCTCACTCCCGCTGAACAACAAACCTTCGCCCTACAGGCTGCTGAACGCATGCTGGCGTTTGAGCCGGTTATTCGTGCTCAGACCGTGGCGTTGTTTCTCTCGTTCGACGGGGAACTGAATACCACGCCGCTGATTGAAGCTTTATGGCTGGCGGGCAAAAACGTTTATCTCCCTGTGCTTCATCCTTTCAGCCCCGGTAACTTGCTGTTTTTACGCTACACGCCGCAAAGCAATCTGGTCACCAGTCGCCTGAAAATTCTTGAGCCTAAGCTGGATGTGCGCGACGTGCTGCCGCTAAATAAGCTGGATGTGCTGGTCACGCCGCTGGTTGCCTTCGATGAAACAGGCCAGCGTCTGGGGATGGGCGGTGGGTTTTACGACAGAACGCTGCAGAACTGGCAGCAGCACGGCTTTTACCCGGTTGGCCTGGCACATGATTGCCAGCAGGTGGAAACGTTGCCGGTAGAACAGTGGGATATTCCTTTGCCTGCCGTGGTGACGCCATCGCGCCTTTGGCAGTGGTGATGCCCCTTCCCCCTTAGAGGAAGAGGCCATTCGTCAGATCAGTACAGCAGACGGGCGCGAATGGTGCCCGGAATCGCTTTCATTGACTTCAGCGCCTTCTCAGCCACATCTTCCGACGCATCAATATCAATTACCACGTAACCCATGTGCGGCGTAGTCTGCAGGAACTGAGCGGCAATGTTGATACCCTGATCGGCAAAGATCTGGTTCAGCGCGGTCAGGATCCCTGGGCGGTTTTCATGAATATGCAGCAGACGGCTGGTTGTGCCCCCGTGCAGCGGCAGCGAAACTTCCGGGAAGTTAACCGCAGACAGCGTTGAGCCGTTATCGGAGTATTTCGCCAGCTTGCCCGCCACTTCCAGGCCGATGTTTTCCTGCGCTTCCTGAGTTGAACCGCCGATGTGCGGGGTCAGGATCACGTTGTCAAACTCGCACAGCGGGGAGTTGAACGGATCGCTGTTGGTAGCTGGCTCAGTCGGGAATACGTCAATCGCCGCACCAGACAGATGCTTGCTGGAAAGCGCACCACATAGAGCAGGAATATCTACCACCGTACCACGGGAGGCGTTGATCAGCAGTGAGCCCGGCTTCATCAGCGCCAGTTCGTTCGCGCCAATCATGTTTTTGGTAGAAGCGTTTTCCGGCACGTGCAGACTCACCACATCGCTCATGTTCAGCAGGTCGGAAAGATGCTGAACCTGAGTGGCATTGCCCAGCGGCAGCTTGTTTTCGATGTCGTAGAAGTAAACGTGCATCCCCAGAGATTCCGCCAGAATCCCCAGCTGTGTACCGATGTGGCCATAACCAATGATGCCCAGCTTTTTACCACGGGCCTCAAAAGAGCCTACCGCCAGCTTGTTCCACACGCCACGGTGCGCTTTGGCGTTAGCTTCAGGAATGCCGCGCAGCAGCAGCAGCAATTCACCAATCACCAGTTCAGCAACGGAACGGGTGTTAGAGAACGGGGCGTTGAACACAGGGATACCGCGCTTCGCCGCCGCATCCAGATCAACCTGGTTGGTGCCGATGCAGAAACAGCCCACGGCGACCAGTTTTTCAGCCGCGGCAAAGATCTCTTCGGTCAAATGGGTGCGGGAACGCAGGCCAATGAAGTGAGCATCACGGATCGACTCTTTGAGCGCTTCGGAATCCAGCGCGCCTTTATGGAATTCAATGTTGGTGTATCCCGCTGCACGGAGGCTGTCTACCGCCTTCTGGTGCACGCCTTCCACAAGCAGGAATTTAATTCTGTCTTTATCCAGTGATACTTTTGCCATTTCCCGACCCTATTTTCAGTGCTGTTGTGTTCGTTTTTAGGCGGTGATGCGCCACCGCCTATAAGTTACCCTTCTGTCAAAATATCAAAATCTACGTTTGGGGCAATATGAACGATTGCGTCGCCGTATCGTCAGGCGGGAATAAGGCGGCGGGAGTCAGAATAAAATGCTGAGCGGGAGAGTGAACCAGGCATGAATCACAGCACTGTTACCGAAATGTGATATATGTCACCAAATATGCGGTTAAAATAATTTGTCATTTTTTATACGGTTTTTTGGGGCGCAGAACGCGCCCCGGTCAGATCATTTCACGATGGTTTTTACGCCGTCAGCGGTGCCGATCAGCGCCACATCCGCGCCACGGTTCGCAAACAGGCCGACGGTAACAACGCCAGGCATACCGTTGATGATGTTTTCCAGCTTCATCGGCTCCATGATGCTCAAACCGTGCACATCCAGAATGATGTTACCGTTGTCCGTGACCACGCCCTGACGGTACTCCGGGCGACCGCCCAGTTTTACCAGTTCACGCGCAACGGCGCTGCGCGCCATAGGAATCACTTCCACTGGCAGCGGGAAGTTACCGAGAATATCAACCTGCTTGGAGGCATCCGCGATGCAAACAAACTTGTCGGCAACGGAAGCAATGATTTTCTCGCGGGTCAGCGCGGCACCACCGCCTTTTATCATCTGCATCTGGTGGTTGATCTCATCGGCACCATCAACGTAAACGCCTAATGAATCTACCTCGTTGAGATCGAAAACGGGGATCCCAAGGCTTTTCAGTTTCGCGGTGGAAGCGTCGGAGCTGGAAACAGCACCTTCAATCTGGTGTTTGATGGTGCCCAAAGCATCAATAAAATGCGCGGCGGTTGAGCCCGTCCCCACGCCCACAATGGTGCCCGGCTGCACGTACTGGAGTGCTGCCCATCCGACTGCTTTTTTCAGTTCATCCTGCGTCATAATTTTATGCCTGTGATGTGGAAACTGACGCGCATTATAAAGCATGCGTCGGAAAAATGTCCCCGGCTTTGCCGCAATGCCGACCCCATCACGTTCAAACACAATGTCAGCTTGCTGATTTGGTCTGAATCAGCGGCAAATTTATGTCATAGTGGCTGCACGACGAAATCAGGAGCAGATGAACAACAATGAAACGCCCGGACTACAGAACGCTGCAGGCGCTGGATGCGGTAATTCGTGAACGAGGATTTGAGCGTGCGGCGCAGAAGCTGTGCATTACTCAGTCGGCGGTGTCACAACGTATTAAGCAACTGGAAACGATGTTCGGCCAGCCATTGTTGGTGCGTACCGTGCCGCCCCGCCCTACCGAGCAGGGCCAAAAACTGCTGGCGCTTTTACGTCAGGTGGAACTGCTGGAGGAAGAGTGGTTGGGTGATGAGCAAACCGGCTCGACGCCGCTGCTGCTTTCGCTGGCCGTTAACGCCGACAGTCTGGCCACCTGGCTGCTGCCGGCCCTTGCACCGGTTCTGGCCGACTCTCCGATTCGCCTGAATCTTCAGGTTGAAGATGAAACCCGCACTCAGGAGCGCCTGCGTCGTGGGGAAGTGGTTGGCGCGGTGTCCATTCAGCCTCAGCCGCTGCCGAGCTGCCTTGTAGATCGCCTTGGCGCGCTGGACTACCTGTTTGTGGGTTCAAAAGATTTTGCCGAGCGTTATTTCCCGAATGGCGTCACGCGCTCTGCGCTGCTTAAAGCCCCCGCTGTTGCGTTCGACCATCTCGACGATATGCATCAGGCATTTTTACAGCAGAACTTTGACCTTTCTCCCGGCAGCGTACCGTGCCATATCGTCAACTCTTCAGAGGCCTTTGTGCAGCTGGCGCGTCAGGGCACAACATGCTGCATGATCCCGCACCTGCAAATTGAGCGCGAGTTAAATAGCGGGGAATTAATCGACCTGACGCCGGGCCTGCTGCAGCGTCGTATGCTTTACTGGCACCGCTTTGCGCCGGAAAGCCGCATGATGCGCAACGTGACGGATGCCTTGCTGGAGTACGGGCATAAGGTCTTGAGGCAGGACACGGAATAACGCTTTGATTAACCCTCGCCCGCTGCGGCGAGGGTTAAGGTGAAGATCACATCTTACTGAGCAGGGGCCGCCGGGGTTTGTGCGCCCTGCAGTTCAAATACCACGTCGACCTGATCGTCAAACTGAATAGTCTGCTGATCGTAGGTATCCTGAGCGGAAACCGGTGCAGCTGCATCCGCTTTCATCATGCGAACCATCGGTGCTGGCTGGTAGTTAGAAACGTGGTAACGCACGCTGTAAACCGGGCCCAGCTTGTTGTTAAAGCCTTCGGCCAGCAGCTTCGCCTGACGGGTTGCGTCGTTAATCGCCTCTTTACGTGCTTTGTCTTTGTACTCTTCCGGATGCGCAACGCCCAGCGACACGGAACGAATTTCGTTCAGGCCAGATTTCAGCGCGCCATCCAGCAACTCGTTCATTTTATCCAGCTGACGCAGGGTGACTTCCACCTGGCGTACCGCACGGTAGCCTTTCAACTGAGTTTTACCGTCTTTCAGGTAGTCATATTCTGGCTGTGTGCGCAGGTTAGCGGCATTGATATCCTTCTTCTCTACGCCATTTTTCTGCAGGAAAGTCAGGTATTGTGCCACGCGATCGTCGGCCTGTTTTTTGGCAGAAGCGGCGTCCTTAGCGGACACGTTGACTTCGATAGCGAGCGTGGCGATATCAGGTACGGCATCGACGCTGGCTGTCCCGGAGGTGACCACGTGCGGCCCGTTTGGCAACTCGCCTGCCTGTACAGAAACAGAACCTAATCCCATTAACGCGGCTAATGCTAAAATTTTAAACTTCACTGTAACTCCTCCGTGCTACGTTCCACTGTGATTACGCCGTTCAACAAACTCCCGGCGTCTGCCAGCAAGCTTAGCCTGTAATGGTAACTTGTCTATCAGATTATGGCGAATTAGCCCATGAGCGCCGCGATGTGCTGCACCCCATCCCGGGCGAGTTGAGCGGCAATAAACCACATCACAATCCCAACCACGCCGTTGATAATGCGCTGTGCTTTTGCGGTTCGCAGCCGAGGAGCCAGCCAGGCGGCAAGAATAGCCAGGCCGTAAAACCAGAGAATAGAGGCACTAATGGTTCCCAGTGCAAACCAGCGTTTTGCATCATCCGCAAGCTGTCCGCCCAGGCTGCCAAGTACCACAAAGGTGTCCAGATAGACGTGCGGGTTGAGCCAGGTCACCGCCAGCATGGTGACCACGATTTTCCAGCGCCCCTGCTTTAACACTTCAGCCGAAGCCAGCTCCAGGTTGCTGCTCAGCGCCGTGCGCAGCGCGCCCCAGCCATACCACAGCAGAAATGCTACGCCGCCCCAGGTGACCAGCGCCAGCAGCCACGGAGACTGCATCAGAATAGCGCTGCCGCCAAAAATCCCGCCACAAATCAGAATGATGTCGCTCAGCGCGCACAGGGAAGCAATCATCAGATGGTACTGCCGACGAATGCCCTGGTTCATCACGAAGGCATTTTGCGGCCCCAGCGGCAGAATTAACGCGGCTCCCAATGCAATACCCTGAAAATAATAAGATAACACGCGACACACCCTTTAAATGTTCATCATTGGGCGTGAGTGTAATGCGCAAAAATTATTAGAGGAAATTGATAGTTTTAATCGCTGATAAGAACAGCTAATTATTGCAGGGAAAAATAAGGCCAGCGAAAGCTGGCCTCGAGGGTTATGCGTTATCAGAGTCTTTAATCTGGCGAACGTGAACGTCCATCTGCGGATAAGGAATGCCGATGCCGTTGGCATCAAGGGCTTTCTTGATGCGTTCCAGCACGTCCCAGTAAACGTTTTGCAGGTCACCGCTTTTGCTCCATGCCCGCACCACAAAGTTGACGGATGAAGGGCCAAGCTCGTTCAGGCGCACGGTGATGTCGCGATCCTTCAGCACGCGCTCGTCGCTGGTGATGATGTCAGTCAGGATCTGCTTAACTTGATCGATGTCCGCATCGTAGGCCACGCCGATGATGAATTCGTTGCGGCGGGCAGGTTCGCGGGAAAAGTTAATGATATTGCCGGCAATAATTTTCCCGTTCGGTACAACCACGATTTTGCCATCCACGGTACGCAGCGTGGTGGAGAAGATTTGCACGTTCAGCACGGTGCCCGCGATGCCGCCGAGATCGACATATTCCCCGGTACGGAATGGGCGGAAGGTGACCAACAGTACGCCTGCGGCCAGGTTGGACAGAGAACCCTGCAGCGCCAGACCAACGGCCAGACCTGCGGCACCCAGCACGGCGATCACCGAAGCGGTCTGCACCCCGACGCGGCTCAGGGCCGCAATCAGCGTGAAGGCAATAATCCCATAGCGCACCAGCGCAGAAAGGAAATCAGCGACGGTGCTGTCGATGCTGCGAGCCAGCATCAGGCGATTAACGGCCCCAGAGACCAGACGGGCAACGATCATCCCGGCGATCAAAATGGCCACGGCGGCGACGATGTTTACCGCATAGCTCAGGAGAAGCTCCTGATTGCGCACCAGCCAGCCTCCCGCATTATGAATACTGTCTACTACGTTGAGATCTTCCATTTACTGTTCCTTGTCTGAAAAGTTTCTCCGCCCGGTAAGGCAGTTCAAACCGTAAAGGGTAAACAAAAACGCATGAATGTGCCAAGTACGTCACAAAATTGATCTCAAATTGAGTACTAATGCGGCAAAAGAAGGGGAAAACCCGGACGAATGTCCGGGGTTGAAGTGGGCTTACAGCGTTTGCGTGAAGGTTCGGGAAATAACATCCTGCTGCTGTTCGCGGGTCAGCGCGTTGAAACGCACCGCATAGCCTGAAACACGAATGGTCAGCGTCGGATAATTTTCAGGATGCGCGATAGCATCCATCAGCATTTCGCGGTTCAACACGTTAACGTTCAGATGCTGGCCACCTTCCGTTTTAACATCGTGATGGAAGTAGCCATCAAGCAATCCGACCAGATTCAGGCGGCGAACGGAATCATCTTTCCCCAGCGCCGCAGGCACGATGGAAAACGTATAAGAGATACCGTCTTTTGCATAGCTGAACGGCAGCTTAGCCACGGAGGTTAACGAGGCCACGGCGCCTTTGGTGTCTCGCCCATGCATCGGGTTCGCACCCGGCGCAAACGGCGTTCCTCCCCTGCGGCCATCCGGCGTGTTCCCCGTTTTTTGCCCGTAAACCACATTCGACGTAATGGTCAGAATAGACTGCGTCGGCACGGCATCACGATAAGTTGGCAGCGCCTGAATTTTCTTCATAAAACGCTCAACCAGATCGCAGGCGATGGCGTCCACGCGGTCGTCATTATTCCCATACTGCGGATAGTCTCCCTCAATCACGAAATCCACCGCCAGCCCGGTGTGGTCACGAACCGGCTTAACCACAGCGTGTTTGATGGCAGAAAGTGAATCCACCGCCACCGAAAGCCCGGCAATGCCGCAGGCCATAGTGCGGTAAACATCCCGGTCATGCAGCGCCATCAGCGAAGCTTCGTAGCTGTATTTATCGTGCATGTAGTGGATCAGGTTCAGGGCCGTCACGTACTGCACCGCCAGCCAATCCATAAAGCTGTCGAGGCTGGTCATCACCTTGTCGTAGTCCAGCACGTCGTCGAGCAACATTGGCGTTTTCGGCCCGACCTGGATCTTCAGCTTTTCATCCATGCCGCCGTTGATACAGTACAGCAGCGTTTTTGCCAGGTTGGCACGAGCGCCAAAGAACTGCATCTGCTTGCCAATCACCATCGGGCTAACGCAGCAGGCAATCGCGTAGTCGTCGCTGGCGAAATCGCTGCGCATCAGGTCATCGTTTTCATACTGCAACGACGAGGTTTCAATCGATACCCTGGCGGCATAAACCTTGAACGCCTTCGGCAGCGCCTCAGACCAAAGAATGGTCAAATTAGGCTCCGGCGCAGGCCCCATGGTGTAAAGCGTATTCAAATAGCGGAAGGTGCTTTTGGTCACCAGAGTACGGCCATCCTGCCCCATTCCGCCTAAAACTTCCGTTGCCCAAATAGGATCCCCGGAGAACAACGAATCAAACTCCGGCGTGCGCAGGAAGCGCACCATGCGGATTTTCATAATGAAGTGGTCAATCAGCTCCTGCGCCTGCTGCTCATTGAGCAGGCCAGAGCGAATATCGCGCTCGATATAAATATCAATAAAGGTTGCGGTGCGCCCTAGCGACATCGCCCCGCCGTTTTGCGACTTCACCGCCGCCAGATAGGCGAAATAAAGCCATTGAATCGCCTCCTGCGCGTTGCTCGCCGGCCTCGAGATATCGAAACCATATCCGGCGGCCATGTCCTGAATTTGCAGCAGCGCGTGGCGATGCTCCGCCAGCTCTTCACGCAGACGAATCGTCGCTTCAAGATCTTCCCCGCGCTCAAGCTTCTGCTGCAGGTCGGCAAACTGCAGCTCGCGCTCGCGAACCAGATAAGCGATGCCGTACAGCGCCACGCGGCGGTAATCGCCGATGATTCGGCCACGCCCGTAACCATCCGGCAGACCCGTCAATACGCCGGACTTGCGGCAGCGCAGAATATCCGGCGAATAAACGTCAAACACGCCCTGATTGTGCGTTTTCCGCAGCTCGGTAAACTGATACTCAAACTCAGGGTCCATTTTGCGGCCATAGGCTTCAAACGAACTTTTGATCATATTGATGCCGCCGAAAGGATGCAGCGCGCGCTTTAGCGGCTGGTCCGTCTGAAGGCCAACAATTTTCTCATGCTGCTGAATAATGTAACCAGGGGCATGGGCGGTAATGGACGTGGCCACGTTAGTGTCAAAATCGACCGGGGCATGAGTGGCATTTTCAACGCGAATACCCTCCATCACCTTTTCCCATAGCGCCGTCGTCCCTGATGTTGCCCCCACCAGAAACGCATCATCACCCTCATACGGCGTGTAGTTTTGCTGGATAAAATCCCGAACATTAATTTCATGCTGCCAGCACTCCCCGCGGAACGGCTGCCAGGCCTGAGCATAATCCTCATGGGAAATATCAATATCCATTTTCATGCATTCAATCCTCTGTACCGCAAATAAGATTAAGCGAATTCCGCAAGCTGCGATGCCTTGCCTAATTCCCGGGCATCAATAGCAATCATTTTTTCTTCGTTAGTCGGAATAACCGCGCACAGTACCGCTGAGTTTTTCGTTGAAATAACACGCTCGCCGTCAGAATTAGGCCGCATATTTTTTTCTTCATCCAGGTCGAAACCGAATACCCGCAAATGTTGAATAACCAGACGGCGAATTAGCGCTGAGTTTTCACCAATGCCGCCGGTAAAAATTAGCCCATCGAAACTTGGTAGCGAAGTTGCGTGCCCGCCGATGGTTTTGGCAATGCGGTGCACAAACGCGTTGATAGCCAACTCCGCACGGGTATCTCCCTGCTGCCAGGCTTTTTCCAGCGTCCTTAAGTCAGAAGATATTCCTGAAAGCCCCAGCAGTCCTGACTCGGTGTTTGCTACCTGCTCAAGATCGTCCAGCGATTGCCCGGTCTGCCTTGCCAGCCACACCATCGCGCCAAAGTCGACATCGCCGCAGCGTGTCCCCATGATTAGCCCTTCCAGCGGCGTCATCCCCATCGAGGTATCAACGCTTTGCCCGTCAACAACCGCGCACACTGAAGCTCCGTTACCCAGATGAGCAATCACCAGCCCCGATGAACGCCCTTTCAGTTCAGGTTGCTCGCTTGCCTGCATGGAAACATAGCGGTGAGAGGTCCCATGGAACCCATACCGCCTGACGCCATGCTCTTTGAAATAGCGGTAAGGCAGGCCGTAGAGATAGGCTTCCGGGCGCATCGTCTGATGAAAGCTGGTATCAAATACGGCAACCTGCGGCACACCGGGGAAGCGCTGCATGGCCGAAGCCACTCCACTGAGGTTGGCATAGTTGTGCAGCGGTGCGAGAGGCGAGACCGCGCGGATTTGCTCCACGACGTCGTCCGTGAGCAATACCGACTCGCCAAAAATAGCCCCGCCGTGCGCAATGCGGTGGCCTATATAGGCCACGCTTTCGGTCAGATTACGTTTTTCTAGCTCGAGGGCGATTGCCGCCAGCGCATCCTCATAATCAGAATGCGCCAACTTCAACGGCTCGCCGCTATTAACGATAAGCCTTGCGGCTTCGGTATTTATGCCTTCGCAAATACCCGTTAAAAGTGGCTCCAGGGTTAATTCATCCAGCACGGAAAATTTAACCGAAGATGAACCGCAATTTATGGTTAATATTACCGGATATTCATTCATATTAACGTTCACTCATCCTGAGCCAATGACGATTAATTAAATAATTTTGTATACGATATTGAGGATCGTCAGTAAGCCGATCACGGTAACAAAGATATTTTCGCTTCTGCCTTTGTATTTGCTCAACGCCGGCACTTTGCGAATTGCGTACATCGGCAGCAGGCAAAGCAGAGAGGCAATAATCGGGGCGCCCATCGCTTCAATCAGGTCAAGAATATTAGGGTTGGCGTAGGCCACAACCCAGGTTGACCCCATGATAAACACCATGCTGATCAGATTAAGTTTGCCCTCGGAAATCTTCGTTTTGTCACTCTTATAGCCAAACTTCAGCACCAGACCATTCAGCCCTTCCAGGGTACCGAGATAGTGGCCGAAGAAGGATTTGAAAATGGCGACCAGGGCAATAATCGACGCGCCATATTCCAGCACCGTGGCAAAAGTAGACTTAGAACCAGACAGTGAAGAGAAGTGGTTCGCAAGATAGGAGAGCACAGGAATGTTCTGCGCTTTTGCTTCAGCCATATTCTGTGGCGACAGCGTGAACAGGCAGCTAAAGGCGAAGAACATCACCACGCCAACCATCAACATGCTGGCACGGGAGATGATTTTTGAGCACTTGTCTTCGGTATAGGCTTTGCCGAAATCCGCTTCATACTCTTCGCGCTTCGACACCACAAACGAAGAGACAATCGGCGAGAAGTTAAAGGAGAACACCATGATAGATATCCCGAGCCACACGGTCACCAGGATGCCGTCATGGCCGGTGAGTGCGATTTCACTCAGGTTCACCTGATCGACAACCGCTGAATTCCAGTAGGGAATAAGCGACAGGGAAATAATGACCAGGCTGGCGATAAACGGGAACACGAGCCAGCTCATCACCTTCACCATCAAATCCTTGCCAAAGAAGATGACAAAGGCCATCAGCATCAGCAGGAACAGGGCCACCAGCCCACGATTCAACGGCATCAGCTGGAGCTGGTTTTCCCAGAAGGTCATGAAGGTATTAGTAATGGTAACGCCGTAAATCCACAGCAGCGGGCAAATCGCAAAGAAGTAAAGGAAGGTGATAACAACTCCACCCGTTTTACCAAAATGCTCCTCGACAACTTCGGTGATATTACCCGAAGGATTGCTGCCGGAAAGACACAGTCGCGCCAGCGCACGGTGGCAGAAAAAGGCGATGGGATAGGCTAAAACCAACATAATCAGGATAGGTATCAGGCCACCATAGCCCGCGCGAATCGGGAAAAACAGCACTCCCGCACCAATGGCGGTACCGAACAGACCTAAAGTCCAGGTGGTGTCGGACTTACGCCACAGGGAGGATTCTTTTTGACCAACAAGCGTTGTTTCTACATTACTCATAATGAAGATCCTTATTTAGACCAGGCAGGCTTCCGCTGCACCAGTAATCTCAGAGACGCGAGACAAATCAATATTTCCGCCAGAAATAATACTTACGGTCTTCCGACCCTTGATGTACTGGTCTAGCTTGCCGCTTAATAATGCGGCAGACGCAAGTGCCCCGGCGCCCTCAGTGACAATTTTGTTTCTCTGAATCAGCGCGACCATACTATTTCTGATCTCTTCTTCACTAACCAAAATAATATCGGTGACTAATTTCTTAACGATTTCGAAGGTTAGCTTCCCTGGGCGAGCGACGTCACAGCCGTCAGCCAGCGTGCTGCTTGCTCGATACGCGGTAATTTCGCCAGTACGGAAAGACGAAGCCATGCCGTGGACGTTTTCTGCCTGTACGCCAATAATATTAATCGTCGGATTAATGGATTTAATAGCCACCGCAATGCCGGCAATCAGACCGCCGCCGCCAATAGGCACAATCACGTTATCGACGTCGTAAAGATCCTCAAGAATTTCCAGGCCGATAGTTCCCTGCCCGGCAATGACTTTTTCATCGTCATAAGGCGGGATAAAAATGCGTCCTTCCGTCTCAACAATTTCGCTGACCTTAGCGATGGTTTCGTTAAAATTATCGCCGTGGATAATCACTTGAGCGGAATAGTCAGTCGTGGCGGCGACTTTTGATTTAGGTGCACCTTTAGGCATCACCACTTTACCGTTAATGCCGAGCAGCGCGCACGACAGCGAAACCCCCTGGGCGTGGTTACCCGCGGAGCATGCCACCACGCCCCGGGCTCTTTCTTCTTCACTCAGCGAGCTTAGTTTATTGAACGCGCCGCGCATTTTAAACGAACCGGTACGCTGCATGTTTTCAAATTTTAAATAGATGTCGCCCTTACAGCATTCGCTAAGATAATTAGAGCGAGGCATCCCGGTTTTATACACAAATCCAGATATTCTTTTTTTCGCTTCAAGAACATCATTAATAGTAACCGGAAGTTCATTGTCGATATGCATATTAACCTCTGCATGAAAAAACGATAAGCGATATTAGAGATGGCAAATATATTTAATTTGCCGCCCTGGTTTAATTAATCATAAAAATCGAGTTGGTAAGTTTTGCTAAGCTACCACCGTTAATTTATTAAATTCATATTTGTTACGCACTGAATGCACTTTGGCTAATTCGACGAGCGTCGCCGCCGATTTTTTTATTCGGCAATTTTTTGACCATACTGCGGCATAGCGCGCGACAGGTAATTCATCCGTTAAAGGAATCTGAATAAATTCCTGAGAACCAAAGGGCGCTATCATTTCGCGGGGAATAATCGTCAGAAAACCGGCGGTCAGCACCATGTTATAGATGGTGACGACGGAGTCGGTTTTAATGATTTTTTCGCTGGTGATGTGGTTCTTTTGCAGGATAGTCAGGAGTTCGCTGTAGTAGCCCATTTCGGTTTGAGGCAACACCCACTGCTCATGGCTTAATGAGCGAAGCGCCATCGCGCCTCCGCGCGTTCGTGTTCGGCTGGCAACCAGAATAAACTCTGATTCGAACAGCGGCTCAATGTGTAAATCCTGAAGCAGCATCTCATCGCTGAGGGTACCGATGGCAAAGTCCAGTCTGCCATCTCGTATTGCCGGTAAGAAAGAACAAAGCTGCGCCTCAAACATCGAGACTTCGGCATGAGGGTACAGTTCTTTGAAGGCTTTCATCATGCCCGGCAGGAAAGTAAAGCCGATAAGCGAGGGATAACCAAACGAAACATCTACCGCTTCACTACCGATCAGGCTGCTCATTTCGTTGCACATGTTGCGCATTTCGCGGGTAATCGACTCGGCGTAACCGAGCAGCACTTTTCCTGCAACGGTGAGCTGAACACCGGTATTTTTACGAATGATAAGCTCCAGTCCGAACAGGGCTTCCATGTCGCTGATGATTTTACTGACCGCAGGTTGAGTCAAACTCAGTTGCTTCGCCGCAGAGCCAAATGAACCACTTCTTACCACTTCCTGAAATACAATCAGGTGTTGTGTTTTAGGTAATGTCGTATTATCCATAAAGCGCCATGCCTAATAAGTTGCCGATGGCGGCGATCTTACGGATTCCCCGTGAAAGGTTATGTGCGGCGACTCACAACTGCTCAACCATGATTTGTTCAATAAGCGCACTAATCCAATAAAATACAATAATAACAATGAGTTGGTATTTTACGATCTGCTATTTATATGATTAAGGTCAACCTAAATATGCTGAATAAAATAAAGTTATGGTGATAATAAATTCATATAAATGTCAGTAAGCTGTTATCAGGAGTGAAGATTCATCAATATTGGCGTTAATTCATCCAGCGCGTTCAAAATATAACGTGATATTAAAAACACCTGCAAATATTACACTTTTATTTGAATATAAAAAAACCCGCCGAAGCGGGTTTTTAGCGAAGCGAGTATTCGCTCAAATTACAGAACGTCTACCGCGTTCAGCTCTTTGAATGCCTGCTCCAGGCGAACGATCATAGAAGTCTGTGCTGCGCGCAGCCAGACGCGTGGATCGTAGTATTTTTTGTTCGGCTGGTCAGCGCCTTTCGGGTTACCCAGCTGACCCTGCAGGTAAGCTTCGTTTTCTTTGTAGTAGTTCAGGATGCCGTCCCAGGTTGCCCACTGGGTATCGGTATCGATGTTCATTTTGATTACGCCGTAGCTTACGGAGTCTTTGATTTCCTGAGCAGAAGAACCGGAACCGCCGTGGAAGACGAAGTTCAGGCTGTTGTGCGGCAGGTTATGTTTCTTAGAAACATATTCCTGAGAATCGCGCAGGATGGTTGGGGTCAGAACCACGTTACCTGGTTTGTACACGCCGTGTACGTTACCGAAGGAAGCTGCGATGGTGAAACGTGGGCTGATTTTGCTCAGTTCGGTGTAAGCGTAATCAACGTCTTCTGGCTGGGTGTACAGAGCAGAAGCGTCCATGTGGCTGTTGTCCACGCCGTCTTCTTCACCGCCGGTGCAGCCCAGTTCGATTTCCAGGGTCATGCCCAGTTTGGACATGCGAGCCAGGTATTTGGAGCTGATTTCGATGTTTTCTTCCAGAGACTCTTCGGACAGGTCAATCATGTGGGAAGAGAACAGTGGTTTACCGGTAGCGGCGAAGTGTTTTTCACCCGCGTCCAGCAGGCCATCGATCCACGGCAGCAGTTTCTTAGCACAGTGGTCAGTGTGCAGGATAACCGGCACGCCATAGTGTTCAGCCATCTGGTGTACGTGGTGTGCGCCAGAGATTGCGCCCAGGATAGCAGCACCCTGTGGAACATCAGTTTTCACGCCTTTACCAGCGATGAACGCAGCACCGCCGTTAGAGAACTGAACGATAACCGGAGATTTTACTTTCGCAGCGGTTTCCAGAACGGCGTTAATGGAGTCGGTACCGACGCAGTTAACGGCTGGCAGAGCAAAGTTGTTCTCTTTTGCTACCTGGAAGATTTTCTGTACGTCGTCGCCAGTTACAACACCTGGTTTTACGAAATCAAAAATTTTAGACATGTTGATGTGTCCTGTAGGCCTTGGAAAAATCGAATCACCGTCCTGAATCTTGCCGGGCGGCAATAAATCAACGGGCAGGTTACCCTGCCCGTAGGAATTACTTCTTAGCGCGCTCTTCGAGCATCGCTACAGCTGGCAGTACTTTGCCTTCCACGAACTCGAGGAATGCGCCGCCGCCGGTAGAGATGTAGGAAATTTTGTCTGCGATACCGAACAGGTCGATAGCGGCCAGAGTGTCGCCGCCGCCTGCGATAGAGAAGGCTTCGCTGTCTGCGATAGCACGAGCAACGATTTCGGTCCCTTTACGGAAGTTAGGGAATTCGAATACGCCAACCGGGCCGTTCCACAGAATGGTTTTCGCGTTTTTCAGGATCACAGCCAGTTTCTCAGCGGAAACGTCGCCCATGTCCAGAATCTGCTCTTCGTCTTTGATGTCGTTTACAGACTTCAGGGTTGCGGTCGCAGTTTCGGAGAACTCGGTAGCAACACGCACGTCAGTTGGTACAGGGATATCGCAACGGGTCAGCAGATCTTTAGCGGTATCAACCAGGTCAGCTTCGTACAGGGATTTACCTACGTTGTGGCCCTGGGCTGCAACGAAGGTGTTCGCGATGCCGCCACCAACAATCAGCTGGTCAGCGATTTTAGACAGGGAGTCCAGTACGGTCAGTTTGGTAGAAACTTTAGAACCACCAACGATAGCCACCATTGGGCGAGCTGGCTCTTTCAGAGCTTTGCCCAGCGCTTCCAGTTCGTCAGCCAGCAGCGGGCCTGCACAAGCCACGTCAGCAAATTTAGCGATGCCGTAGGTAGAAGCCTGAGCACGGTGAGCAGTACCGAACGCATCCATCACGAACACGTCACACAGTGCAGCGTATTTTTTGGACAGCGCTTCGTCGTCTTTTTTCTCGCCTTTGTTGAAGCGAACGTTTTCCAGAACAACCAGCTCACCGGCAGCAACTTCTACACCATCAAGGTAATCTTTTACCAGACGAACCGGGTTAGACAGTTTGTCTTTCAGGTAGTTAACTACTGGCAGCAGAGAGAATTCTTCGTTGTACTCGCCTTCGGTCGGACGACCCAGGTGAGAAGTCACCATGACTTTAGCACCCTGTTTCAGCGCCAGTTCAATGGTCGGCAGAGAAGCACGAATACGCGCATCGCTGGTCACTTTCCCGTCTTTAACCGGCACGTTCAGATCGGCACGGATGAAGACGCGTTTGCCCGCCAGATCCAGATCGGTCATCTTAATTACAGACATGGTGAATCCTCTCGTTGATTCTTAAAGTTTTGCAGACGCAACGTGCGCCTTACCTGAAATCCATTGAGCCATAACCAACGTGGTGTCGAGCATCCTGTTGGCAAAGCCCCATTCGTTATCACACCAGACTAGAGTTTTAATCAGATGTTGCCCACTGACCCGCGTTTGCGTGCCGTCGACGATTGCACTGTGCGGATCGTGGTTAAAATCAGTAGAGACCAACGGTAATTCCGTATAGTCAACTATACCATGAAATGCTTCCTGTGCCGCTTTTTGCAGCAAGTGGTTGACTTCACATGCATTTACTGAATTTCTGACCGTCACGCTTAAATCAATGGCCGTTACGTTTATCGTGGGCACGCGTACCGCGATCGCCTCAAAACGGTCATTAAATTGTGGGAAAATACGCGTGATCCCGGCCGCAAGACGCGTATCCACCGGAATGATCGACTGACTCGCCGCGCGGGTGCGTCGCAAATCAGGGTGGTAAGCGTCAATCACCTGCTGATCGTGCATGGCCGAGTGGATGGTAGTGACCGTCCCGGACTCAATGCCAAACGCTTCATCCAGCAGTTTAATGATTGGAATAATACAGTTTGTAGTGCAGGAGGCATTGGAAACGATACGGTGGCTGTCTTCGACCAGCTCATGGTTCACGCCGTAGACGACGGTCGCATCGAGGTCGTTACCGCCGGGGTGCGAGAACAAGACTTTCTTCGCCCCTGCCGCGAGGTGAGCTTCACCGTCAGCGCGGGAGCCGAACACGCCGGTGCAGTCCAGCACGATATCAACGCCCAGTTCGGCCCATGGCAACGCCTCAATGGTCGGTTCGTGCAGTAGGCGGATGCTGTCATCGCCCACAAACAGGACATCACGCTCCTGACGAACATCCCAGGCAAAGCGGCCGTGGCTGGTATCGTACTTCAACAGATGCGCGATACCCGCAGCGTCTGCCAGTTCGTTGATTGCTACCACGGTAATTTCCGCACGGCGACCAGATTCGTACAAAGCACGTACCACGTTGCGCCCAATGCGACCGAAGCCATTAATAGCGATGCGTACGGTCATATCTCTCCTGCCAGAATCCCTGGGATTTAGTGGCTGACAGAGTAATCCAGCAACCGCCTGAGGGGAATCCTCGCACTCATGAAACTGCACTTGTTTGCTTAATTGTCGAACATTTATTCGACTGAAACGCTTCAGCTATGTTAAGCGAAAGCGGGAATAAAAGGAACGATACCCCAACATGCTCCGCTCAACTTCTGACGTACATCACAGTTTTGGTGGAATAACTGCAACTGAGCGCCGCAGTGGTGGAATAAAGAACAGGGTAGAAGTGGAATAATCGGCATAAAAAAGGGCCGCCGAAGCGACCCTGATAATTAGCGAGGCGGATTACAGAATCGCTTTAGCCTGTTTCACCACGTTTTCTACGGTGAAGCCAAACTCTTCGAACAGCAGTTCCGCTGGCGCAGACTCACCGAAGGTGGTCATGCCGACGATAGCGCCGTTCAGGCCAACGTATTTGTACCAGTAGTCTGCGATGCCAGCTTCGACAGCCACGCGAGCAGAAACGGCTTTCGGCAGCACGGATTCACGGTAAGCCGCATCCTGCTTGTCGAACGCGTCGGTAGACGGCATGGACACTACGCGCGCTTTCACGCCTTCGGCAGTCAGTTTGTCCCATGCGGCAACCGCCAGCTCAACTTCAGAGCCGGTAGCGATGAAGATAAGCTCTGGCTGACCGGCGCAATCCTTCAGCACGTAGCCACCGCGAGCGATGTCTTTCAGCTGCTGCTCGGTACGATCCTGCTGAGCCAGGTTCTGGCGGGAAAGGATCAGCGCGGTCGGGCCGTCGTGACGCTCAACGCCGTACTTCCACGCTACTGCAGACTCAACCTGGTCACATGGGCGCCAGGTGCTCATGTTCGGGGTTACGCGCAGGGAAGCAACCTGCTCAACCGGCTGGTGAGTTGGGCCATCTTCGCCCAGGCCGATGGAGTCGTGGGTGTATACCATCACCTGACGCTGTTTCATCAGCGCAGCCATACGCACCGCGTTGCGGGCATATTCTACGAACATCAGGAAGGTAGAGGTGTACGGCAGGAAGCCACCGTGCAGGGAGATACCGTTGGCGATAGCGGTCATACCGAATTCGCGCACGCCGTAGTGGATGTAGTTCCCGGCGGTATCTTCGTTGATCGCTTTAGAACCGGACCACAGGGTCAGGTTAGAAGGCGCCAGGTCAGCGGAGCCGCCCAGGAATTCCGGCAGCAGCGGGCCAAACGCTTCGATAGCGTTCTGGGATGCTTTACGGCTGGCGATCTTGGATGGGTTAGCCTGCAGCTTAGCGATGAATTCGTTCGCTTTCGCGTCGAAGTCAGAAGGCATTTCGCCTTTCACGCGGCGAGTAAACTCCGCGGCTTCCTGCGGGAAGGCTTTCGCGTAAGCAGCGAACTTCTCGTTCCATGCGGCTTCTTTAGCCTGACCAGCTTCTTTCGCATCCCACTGAGCGTAGATATCAGAAGGGATTTCGAACGGCGCGTGGTTCCAGCCCAGCGCTTCGCGGGTCAGTGCGATTTCTGCATCACCCAGCGGTGCGCCATGAGAATCGTGGGTACCGGCTTTGTTAGGGGAACCGAAACCGATGATGGTTTTGCACATCAGCAGGGATGGTTTGTCGGTTACCGCACGCGCTTCTTCTACTGCACGTTTGATAGCCGCTGCATCGTGGCCGTCTACGCCGCGCACTACGTGCCAGCCGTAGGCTTCAAAGCGTTTTGCGGTATCGTCGGTGAACCAGCCTTCAACGTGACCGTCGATGGAGATGCCGTTGTCGTCATAGAACGCAACCAGTTTACCCAGTTTCAGGGTACCAGCCAGAGAGCAAACCTCGTGAGAGATGCCTTCCATCATGCAGCCGTCACCCATGAATGCATAGGTGAAGTGGTCCACGATGTCGTGGCCAGGACGGTTAAACTGCGCCGCCAGCGTTTTCTCTGCGATAGCCATACCGACTGCGTTCGCAATACCCTGCCCCAGTGGGCCAGTCGTGGTTTCAACACCGGCGGTGTAGCCCACTTCCGGGTGGCCCGGAGTCTGAGAGTGCAGCTGACGGAAGTTTTTCAGCTGTTCAATCGGCAGATCATAACCGCTGAGGTGCAGCAGGCTGTAAATCAGCATAGAACCGTGGCCGTTGGACAGCACGAAGCGGTCGCGGTCAGCCCAGGACGGGTTCTGTGGGTTATGGTTCAGGAAATCACGCCACAGGACTTCGGCAATGTCGGCCATGCCCATAGGGGCACCCGGGTGACCGGATTTGGCTTTTTGTACTGCGTCCATGCTGAGCGCACGAATAGCATTGGCAAGCTCTTTACGAGAGGACATTTTGACTCCAGATCGGATGGTTGAAGGTCGCGCCTTGACTACGATGCGTTATGGGCTACGCCCGAAAATGTGACAACAATGTACACCAGGGGAATGGTCATGTACATGCGGCGTGCCGTTGACAGGGTAAGAAATCTCTGGATAACGCTCGCAAGTTGCGCAACCTGATGCGCAGGCCATTTATTCTTCTTTATACTGAGTCTGGAGCCGCCTCGCCTGCGGTAAATCCGATTCTGTTTTTACCTATTATAAAGAAAGGAAAATGGCCATGAAGATGCGCCCAATATTGTTGAGTCTGAGCGTCGCAGCCCTGCTGAGCGGCTGCCAGGGAATGGATTCCAACGGGCTATTGACCTCTGGAGCCGAAGCTTTTCAGGCCTACACTTTAAGCGACGCGCAGGTGAAAACCCTGAGCGATGACGCCTGTAAGCAACAGGACAGCAAAGCCACGATAGCCCCGGCAGACAGCCCTTACACTCAGCGGCTGAACAAAATTGCCTCCGCGCTGGGCGATAACATCAACGGCCTGCCGGTCAATTACAAAGTTTATGTGACCAAAGACGTCAACGCTTTCGCCATGGCGAACGGCTGTATCCGCGTTTACAGCGGCCTGATGGACATGATGGACGACAACGAAGTTGAAGCGGTGATTGGCCATGAAATGGGGCACGTCGCGCTGGGCCACGTGAAAAAAGGCATGCAGGTCGCGCTCGGGGCTAACGCCGCCCGCGTTGCAGCGGCATCCGCAGGCGGCGTGATTGGCAATCTGTCGCAGTCTCAGCTTGGGGATTTAGGCGAAAAGCTGGTGAACGCTCAGTTCTCCCAGCGCCAGGAATCCGAAGCGGACGACTACTCTTACGATCTGTTGCGCAAACGCGGCATCAACCCGACCGGCCTTGCCACCAGCTTCGAGAAACTGGCTAAGCTCGACGAAGGCCGTCAAAGCTCCATGCTGGACGACCACCCGGCGTCTGCAGCGCGTGCCCAGCACATCCGCGACCGCATGGCGGCGGACGGGATTAAGTAATTATCAAAAAATTTGCGCACCCCATGGTGCGCAAAACTTAGTCCACCAGCGACTTCACGATATCCATCAAGCGAACCACATCTTCCGGCCTGGTGTTGCCCGTCTGCGGGTCAATAATTGACGTGTAAACGTGCGGCATAACACGCAACATTCCGGCTTCCAGACAGGTTTGCAAAATAATGCCAAAGTTATCCAGATCAATACCGCCAGTCGGTTCAATCAGCGTCATACCGTTGCGCGCCGCCGCCTCTGCCAGGGCATAGAGTTCAGGCAACGATTTCTCACCTCCCATCGGGAAGAACTTCGCGGCATGCGCGCCGGCATCCAGCATCATGCGTACGGCAGCATCACTGGAAACGCGAGCTGGCGTGCCTTGACTGCTGCTAACGCCGGTAGAGATAAGCACCTCGCCTGCTATTCCGGTTGGGCTGACCAAAGCGTTAATGTGCGTTTTTTCCCCGCACGTTGCCGCCAGCGCACCCGCTGCAAACCCACACCCGGTGAAGGTCTGGTTGACGTGAGCAGGATGCACTTTAGAGGCAATCATCGCTGCTTTATAAAATTGCGCCGGGTCACCGGCCCCCAGTCCAACAGAAATTGACGGCACCTCGGCCATCCAGCGCTGAATCTCATTGATCCCATCCTCAACGGAATCAAACTGGGCGGAAAGCACGCCAATGACCGCATGGCCTTCGGCGGCCTCGTAGATTTCCCGGGCATTGGCGATATCTTTCGCCAGCACGTTAATCGCCACACGCTGACGATAAAAATTAATCTGCTGCATGGTCTGCAATCTCCTGTAGTCGCGCGACGATGAGCGCCATTTCCCCTTCAGCCACCGTTCTGGGATCAAGACTAAAAACCCCCTGATGCAGGTTATAGCGGCGGGCATAAATAGCGATATCGCCCTCGCGCAGCCGGGATTCAACCTCCCGCGCATCTAGCCCCAGTTCCTGGGCATTCACCCGGATACGTACACGCCAGATGGCGCGTCCAGCCTCGTCCTGTTCTATATCAGCGCTCAGCCCGCGAATGGCGGAAATAGCCTCAACCGTCGGCTGCAGCTGCTCCGCGGTGACAATGGCCTGCCCCTGGTGATAGTTCTCCAGGGCATACACCAGCCCGACCATATTCTCTTTGCCAATTTTCATCGCCCTGGCAATACCGTGATGCTGCGCCTTACAGGCGGTAATCCACTGTTTTTTGCCGGTGATAAAACCAGAGGTCGGCGCATTAAAAGCTTTTGCCCCACTGTAAATAACCATATCCGCGCCGCTTGCCACCCAGGCCTGTAAATCTTCCTCGGCAGCGGCATCAACAATCAGTGGCAGGTTGTGGCGCTGCGCCACCTGTACGAAATCCTCAATGCTCAGCATTCCTTTCTGCACGCAGTGATGTGACTTTACGTACAGCAGCGCAGCGCTGTTTTCAGTCACCGCACTCTCAAGCTGCCAGCAAGCGGCCAGATTACTGGAGCCAACCTCCACCACTCGCCCACCGCCCAGGCGAATCGCACTGGTGACTGGCGCGCCATAGTCGACGTTATGCCCACGCAGCATTATCACCTCATTGGCCATGCCCGAACTCTCTGGCATTAACGTCACACACGCCGGGTCACCACGGGTAATCGCTGCGGCCACGGCAATCGCAATTCCTGCCGAAGCACAGGATGTAGCGTAGCTGTCTTCCGCGCCGGTATAGCGGGAGATAAGTTCTCCCGTTCTGTCCACTAGCCGGTCAATCTCCACAAAAGCCGAGGCCGCCTTCGCCGTGGCTTGCATCACGTCGGGGGAAACGCTGGAAACCCCCAGAATCGTCATTTTCCCACAGGCGTTTATCACCTGTTTTAAACCCAGCTGTTGATAGATGTTCTGTGTCATGGCTTACAACACTCCCAACAGCGAACAGACCACGCTCAACGCCACAATCGACAGCAGAATAGTGGTATAACGCGGGCCTTTCTTCACCAGGTAGAAGTAGATCGCAAACACCGCGGCCAGCGGCAACAGGCCGGGAGCAATAGAATCCAGGATCTGCTGCACCACCACTTCAGACCCTTTCAGCGCGCTGATTTTGAGCGGTGTGGTTATCTTGACGTAGCTTGCCGAGAGCGCCCCCATCATGATCAGGCCCAGCACGTTAGCGCCGTAGATAAGCTCTTTGATACGCCCCCCTTGTAACAGGCCGATGATCGAGTCACGCCCCAGGGTGTAGCCTTTGTGGACCATGCCGTAGCTGATCGCCAGCGTAATTGCCGGGTAGAGGATCAGCGGAATAATGCCGCCCATTGCGCTGCCGTTGGCGGCAAACGGGATAAAGATAGCGATCAGCAGCGGCATCACTGCCGCCCAAATAATGGAGTCCCCCATCCCGGCCAGCGGCCCCATCAGACCGGTTTTAATCCCGGTGATCGACGCATCACTTATCGGCTCCCCGCGCGTTTTTTGTTCCTCCATGGCGATCGAGATCCCCTGGATAACCGCGCCAAAAGTCTGCTCTGAGTTGAAGAAGTTCAGATGGCGTTTTAACGCTTCCACCTGCTCTTCTTTTTGCGGATAGAGCTTTTTGATAATCGGCGTCATCGAGGCGCAAAAGATCAGGCTCTGCAGGCGCTCATACGAGCTGGACACTTCGGCGCCAAGCCAGTAGATAAACCACGCTTTGGTGATATCGGCTTTGGTCAGTGCGCCGCTTTCGCGCGCGCGTTCAACCAGCTCATGCTGCATTACATCAGTGCTCATCATGCTGCTCCTTCATTTTTTGCCAGGCCTTTAATCAGGAAGGCCACACAGGTGCCGAAGATTGCCATCGCCATAATGTCCACCTTGAGATACAGCACCGCGAAGAATCCGCCGATAAACCACGGCAGCAGGCTCTTTTTACCAATCACCATAATGGTGATGGCGAAGCCCAGCGCAGGCAGGATCCCGCCCATAATTTCAAAGGAGTGGGTTAACCAGTGCGGCATCAGCTTAAGGAAGCTTTCCACCACGTTCTGACCAAAGTAGTTAGCGGCAAACACCACCGGGAAGCGCAGCACCAGCCCGAGTAACGCCGGGTAAAGGAAAGCACAGCGCATAATGCCTGCCATATTGGCCGTTTCAGCGTGCTTGTCGGCCATGTGTACCCACGCGGCGTTGAGCGTGCGGCGTAGCTGATCGAGGAACACGCCAATCACGCCGAAGGGGATCGCCAACGCAATGGCCAGGTTTGGGTCCATGCCCGCTTTAACGGCAATCGGAATGGAAATACAGGCTGCCAGGGCAGGATCTGACGGAACGTTACCCCCGGGTGTCGACGTCACGCCAAGATAGACGAGCTGCATACCGGCGCCGATGATCATCGCCGTTTGCATATTACCGAGCAGCAAACCGACAAAGACGGCAATCACTACGGGCTGGAGCAACATGGCGGAGAAGGTGTAGCCAAGGCGTAAACGGGCAAACCAGTAATACAACCCCATCAGGCTTGCAAAGACTAATGTATCCATAATTATTTACCCTATTATCAAAGGATTAGAATTTTTTCAGGATATCGTCCAGCGACTGCGGCTTATCTTCCGGGATGGTCTGGAAAATGGCCTTAATCCCACGATTTTTCAGATCGTTAAGAATGCCGACGTCCTTCTCATCAAGCGTGATGTTCTGGAAAACCGCTTTACGATTTGGCCCACCACCCAGCCCGCCAACCTGAATATCCGTCACGTCAAAACCTTGCTCCACCGCGTCCTGAATCGCCGCCAGTGACGGGAACAGCACCAGCACGTTGCCCTCCCCCAGTTGGTTTTCTTTCCACGATGCGGCAAAACTTTGGTTGCTGTAGCAGTCCACTTTGATGCTTGGCGGCGCGGCCATCAGGTAGATATTTTTCATAAACGGATCCGCATCCAGCTCATCGCTGACCACCGCAATCCTGTTGGCCTGAGACTGGCCCACCCATTTCGTCACCACCTGTCCATGAATAAGGCGACTATCGATGCGACATAAAACGATCTTTGCCATGATATTTTTCCTTTATTTTGTTTGTTGTAACTGACGAACGTGGGCCACGACATCGAGACAGCTGCTGCGACCGGCCTCGACCACCTCGGCCACGCAGGCGGTGAGTAAACCGTGCTCGCGCCGGTCCAGAGCTTCCAGCAATAAAGAGGCGTTCAGGCCAGAAATCACCGCTATCGGATAATCAGCACTCAGGCGTGCCGCCACGTTAGAGGTTGTGCCGCCGACAAAATCGGTAAGGATTAGCGAGCCTTCAGGCAACGTTTTCACCACCGCTTCAACGCGTTGATAAAAATCACCCAGCGTGTCGACTGGCATCAGCGCGATTTCTGTCACGCCTTCAATTTCGCCCATCACCATGCGCAGGCTGTTGCAAAGCTGCTGCCCCCAACCGCCGTGCGTTAACAGCAGGATCTGGGGCAAGGATTCAGTGGTAGTCAAAGTGGCCTCCTGGCTCGATTACGTTTACGTACGTAGAGAGAGCAAAGGATGTGCCAGAGTTTGTGTCACGCGGGGAGTAAGAAAGGCCTGGCGGAGCGCAGTGCCCCGCCAGTTGTGGGATTAGCTATAAAGCAGTTCGTAAATATAAATATATTCTGCATCCGATAAGCGGATGCCGTAAGCCTCTTCTATTGGCTGGAACACAGATTTGATGACACTAAACGCGCGAACGTCCAGATCTGGCCTGTTTTCCAGCGCCATCTGTAACGGTTTACGGTTAATCACGATACGCTCGACCATGCAGCAGCAGTGGATCAGAAAGCGCAGTGTCACCTGGCGACTCGGTTTGAGCGAAAGCGCCGAGGTCAGATGGTTAAGTACACCCTCCATCTCTTTGAGAATGCGCTGTGGATTAAGCACTGAAATGTGGTTAATGATACTTTCCATGGTCAAAGCGCTGATAAAACGCATGGCACTACGTTCCATTTCCAGACGCCGTTCGCTGCTGGAGAGATCCGGCGTCAGCAAGCTTAACACCAGCTCCGGCCCCTGTTCGGAAAACAACTCCTCCAGCGAAATAAACGGAATATCCGGGAGGCCAGGCTGGAAAGTCCCGACGATCCCCGCTAGCCGCTCGCCAACGCCCAGTGCCTGCTGCACGCGCTCCAGACTGCGAACTTCGTTGTAATCGAGGATAACCATTCGCGTGTCCTGCGACATCAGCTCACCAAAGCTCTCCTCCAGCACTTTTTTGATTTTTTCCGCCGTCCCCATACCGGTAATGCAGGACACCACCAGCACTTTGCCCCCACTTTCCTGTTGCGGCGTACAGAGCTGACAGGGAATGTTTTTGCTTTGCATCAGCGCAGCCAGCTGCGGTAAATCACTGGTTTCATAGTTTAAATCCAGCCCTACCTCCAACAAACTGGTAAGCGTAATATTCGGCATCAGTAGAACATCTATCTGGAATAACTTGCTGATGGTGCTGCCAAAATGTACCAGCGAGCCAATGTCTACCATCAGGATCAGCCGCCGATAGCGCCGGGTCTGAATCATCAGGGTTAACGTTTCCAGGGTGTCATGTACCGACTGCTCAAAAGGCATATCAATGGCGCTGAACAGATCGCGCTCTAATACGCGATTGACGTATTGCGCCATACTGGTGGCGGTGGTCGCCCCGTGGGCAATCAAAATGACCCCGCAGTCGGGGCTGGCATCAATGCGCTGGCGATAATGCCGGCACTCTTTCAGGAACAGGCACAGCCAGACAACTTCCGTCGCCGGGCACTGAATGTGCAGCAGTTCGTTAATTTTCCGGCACAGCTGCGTGGCGTTTTCGTACTCGTCTTTGCAGCGGTCCAGGATCAGGCTTGAGGAATAAAGCTGTGGGATCAGGCCGCGCTGCACGTAGCCAATCAGCGCCAGAAAATGTTTACGCAGCGGGTTAACCAAATTTTCAGGCAGTGAAAATCCAAGCACCTGCTCCACGCAGCCGATAAGCAGCGTCACGCGTTCTTCCACCTGGCCGCCATATCGCGGAGGATGAACCACGCTGTCCCGGCTGTAGAGACCATATTCAAAAATCGAACTCAGCTTATTTTTCAGGATCGCCAGCGTTTCCGCCGGGGGGACATTGCTGTTGCGCAGGTTAACGTATTCGCGGGTCAGGAAGCTGTAAAAGAGATCGCTCTCTTCTATTTCACTCCCGGTGGCCAGGGAGCTTTTTAGCGCCGGCAGCGTACGCGCATCAACGTTTAAACGCTCTTTGCCATCAAACAGCGTATCAACCAGCAGCCGCTGTTCTGGCGTGGCATTAAACGGCATTTCTGCCAGCCGTTTATCCAGCTGCAGCGTGTCCTGATGCTCAGTCATGCCCGACGCCCATGCCTGAGCGCACAAGAACTGAATATCGCTTTTGAGCTGGCCGATATTGCCCTCCAGCGGCTTATTGAGCAGCCAGAGCAGCAGGGTTTTATCAAGGCTGACCGTGCGCTCTATTTTGCGGCTTTCACGCTGCAAGAACCCAATAATCAACTCAATTTGCTCTTCAACAGAACGCTGGCGAATACCCGGCAAATCAATACACACCTGAATACGCCGCTGGAAAGTACGCAGCAGCGCGGAATTGACCGGCTCGGTGGTGGCACAAATCAGGCGGACTGAAATAGGGCGAGCCACGGCGCTGGATCCCAGCGGCCGGTATTCCCCTTTGTCGAGAATAGAAAAGAGTTTCTCCTGCCCTTCATACGGCAAGCGATGTACTTCATCCAGCAGCAGGTAGCCGCCGTCTGCCTGCTCCACAAGGCCGGGTTTATTTTCATTCGCCCCGGTAAACGCCCCCTGGCGGTGGCCGAACAGGTGCGAAGAAAGTAGCTCCGGGTTATGGGCATATTCCGCGCAGTTAAAATAGACCAGCGGCGGTGTGCCGCCAGAAGCGTGCTCACAGGCAAAACGGTGCATTAACTCGGCGAAAAAGGTTTTACCGACGCCGGAAGGCCCGGTTAGCAGCACGTGTAATCCGTGGGGGTAAAGTACCGCGGCACGGCCTTTGTCTACCGCATCGCGCAGGCTGCGATCGTAGCCAATCAGACCGCTAAAAGGATCGTCCCCGCTGAGCTTTTCCTGGCATGGGAGCAGATCGGCCACCGATCGCACTTCACGCTCGGCGTCATCCAGCTTGCGTCCAAGAACGGCTTCCAGCGCATGACGGTGCAAAAAGAAAACCGGGCGACCCCGGCTTTTGATGGCCAGGCCATCGTTCCATAACTGGTTGAGATCTTTACTGACCGAGTTTCTAGCCAGCCCGAGGTTAAAGCCAATAGCTTCTGCCGTGAATGCCGTTTCCTTTGCTAAATCAGTAAGATCCACTCCCTGTGTCAGCCGTTCCAGCTCCCCCAAAATAATCTCAATCCGTCTCATCTCTTTACCGCTTAAAAAGTGAATGATCGTTCAGAACATACACTATTCTTTTATGCAAGAAAGAGACGCGCCGGGAAGAATCCGGCTTGTTGGATGAGAAATGCTGCTGCACAGGCCCTGCGCAGCAGCAATCAGCGCGTAGGGCTTATTCGCCTTTCTTGGCTGCCTGGATATACAGCATTTCCAGCGCCAGTGTCGCCGCAGCCAGGGCGGTGATTTCAGACTGGTCGTAGGCCGGAGCCACTTCCACCACGTCCATCCCCACGATGTTCAGATCTTTCAGGCCACGAACCAGCTTGATAGCACGGTCAGAGGTCAGGCCGCCAATCACCGGCGTACCAGTACCTGGTGCAAAAGCAGGATCCAGGCAGTCAATGTCGAAGGTCAGGTAAACCGGCATGTCACCGACGATCTGCTTAACCTGGGCAATGATATCGTCTACGCCGCGATCGTTAACCTGGCAGGCATCCAGCACGGTGAAGCCGTTATCTTTGTCGAACTCAGTACGAATACCGATCTGCACGGAGTGGTTCGGATCGATCAGGCCTTCGTTTGGCGCGGTGTAGAACATCGTGCCGTGGTCAAACTCGCAGCCGTTCGCGTAGGTGTCGGTATGGGCATCAAAGTGAACCAGCGCCATTTTACCGAAGTGCTTAGCGTGAGCACGCAGCAGCGGCAGAGTCACGAAGTGGTCACCGCCGAAGGAAAGCATACGCTTGCCGGCAGCCAGCAGACGCTCGGCGTGTGCCTGGAGATTTTCACTCATCTCACGGGCATCGCCGAAGGCATAAACCAGGTCGCCGCAGTCAACAACGTTCAGACGCTCGCGCATGTCGAAATTCCACGGGAAGCGGTTTCCTTCCCATGCCAGGTTGGTGGATACCTGACGAATCGCTGCCGGGCCGTGACGGCCACCGGCACGACCTGACGTTGCTGCATCGAACGGAACGCCGGTGATCACCCAGTCTGCATCGCTATCGTATGGCTGGAAGTTCAGCGGGAAACGTAAAAAACCAAAGGCATTAGATACCAGGGAGTTATCGTATTTGTGGCCTAAGGTGCTCATTGTCTGACCTCTCGGTTGGGGTTAAAAAACGCCTAAAAAAAATCCCCTCCGCGTCGTTAAACCCGACGAGGAAGGGATTGGATTGGGGGACTGCTATTTATTGAGCGGATTATCGCCGCTAATTCATACGGGTTCAAGAGAGTATAGGCTATTGCGCTCTCTTTGCCCTCTCCCCACGGAGGAGAGGGAAAGTAATGGCTTACTCGTCTTCCAGATACGTGTAACCGTACAGGCCCGCTTCGAACTCTTCGAGGAACTGCTGCTGCAGCGCATCGTCAAGGCCGGTGTTTTTCACCTGGTCGCGGAACTGGGTCAGCAGCTTGTTCGGGTCGAGCTGCACGTACTGCAGCATGTCCGCGACGGTATCGCCTTCATCAGACAGCTCAACTTCCACGGAGCCGTCAGGGAAGACGAAGACGTCCACCGCTTCGGTGTCGCCGAACAGGTTATGCATGTTGCCGAGAATTTCCTGGTACGCGCCCACCATGAAGAAGCCCAGCATCGGCGGGTTTTCCGGATCGTATTCCGGCATCGGCATCGTTGTGGCAATGCCGTCGCCATCAATATAGTGGTCAATCGCCCCGTCGGAGTCGCAGGTAATGTCCAGCAGCACTGCGCGGCGTTCAGGCGCGTGATTCAACCCTTCCAGCGGCAGCACCGGGAACAGCTGATCGATCCCCCATGCGTCCGGCATCGACTGGAACAGCGAGAAGTTGACGTACATTTTGTCCGCCATGCGCTCCTGCAGTTCGTCGATAATTGGACGGTGCGCGCGGTTGCTTGGATCAAGCTGCTTCTGAACGTCGTGGCACATGTTCAGGTAAAGCTGTTCTGCCCAGGCACGTTCCTGCAGGCTATACGCCCCGGAGGAGTAGCCGACGTGGATATCGTGCAGGTCCATCTGGCTGTCGTGCAGCCATTCACGCAGCGAGCGGCGAGTCCCCGGCTGATGCATCTCTTCCCAGGTTTCCCACATGCTTTGCAGCGCGCGAGGAGCGTCATCCTCAGGCGGAGTCGCTTCGGTATATTCGTTACGCTCAACGCCGATAATATTGGAAACCAGCACCGTGTGGTGCGCGGTCACGGCGCGGCCAGACTCGGTGATCACCGTCGGGTGCGGCAGGCCATTTTCTTCACAGGCATCGCCAATCGCCCAAATGATGTTGTTCGCGTATTCATTCAAGCCGTAGTTAACGGAGCAGTCGGACTGGGAACGCGTCCCTTCGTAGTCCACGCCCAGGCCACCGCCCACGTCGAAGCACTGGATGTTCACGCCCAGCTTATGCAGCTCAACGTAGAAGCGCGCGGACTCACGAACGCCTGTGGCGATATCGCGAATGTTCGCCATCTGCGACCCCAGGTGGAAGTGCAGAAGCTGAATGCTGTCCAGGCGGCCGCGTTCACGCAGAATTTCGACCAGTTGCAGAACCTGGTTTGCCGCCAGGCCGAACTTGGATTTCTCACCGCCGGAGGACTGCCATTTGCCAGAACCCTGAGAGGCCAGACGGGCGCGAACGCCCAGGCGAGGAATCACGTTCAGTCGTTCGGCTTCTTCCAGCACGATGCCGATCTCGGACATCTTCTCAATAACGAGGTAGACCTTATGGCCCATCTTCTCGCCGATCAGCGCCAGGCGGATGTATTCGCGGTCTTTATAGCCGTTACAGACGATAACAGACCGGGTCATGCCCGCGTGCGCCAGCACGGCCATCAGCTCGGCTTTAGAGCCTGCTTCCAGGCCCAGCGGTTCACCGGAATGAATCAGCGACTCAATCACGCGGCGGTGCTGGTTAACTTTGATCGGGTAAACCAGGAAATAGTCGCCGTTGTAGCCGTAGGATTCGCGCGCACGCTTAAAGGCGGCGTTAATAGAACGCAGGCGATGCTGCAGGATCTGCGGGAAGCAGAACAGCGCAGGCAGGCGCTGGCCCTGAGCTTCGCGCGCTTTCACCAGCTCGGCGAGATCCACGCGAGCTTCCGGAACGTCCGGATCCGGGCAAACGCTGATATGGCCCAGTTCGTTGACGTCGTAATAGTTATTACCCCACCAGGCAATATTGTATGTACGCAGCATCTTGCTGGCTTCCTCGGAGCTCATGGCAACCTCCTGAATGGAACGATGTACATCCTGCTCGCCCACTGACGAACCCGAAACAGAAGTGATTTTGTCAGTCATGGCGAACCTCAAATTTTGTCGATTGTGCAAAACAGTTGACTACTATCGCAGGGGCATCCTGCAATAACAACCCATTAACAGCGCGTATTGGCAGCAGAAGACGCTGACAGCAAGGCTGTGCGACCGGTTTCATTTTCATATCATTGTAAAACACGTATCCGAACCCTGTATGACAGGACGGCGAAACCACGAGAAAACTCTTGTAATACAAGAGCGCCCTTGTTCAGTTACCACGGCGGATTACAGACCGGCCCGGGGATCCTGAGAAGCGCCGAGATGGGTAAAACATCGGCAAGTTTGAAAACATGAGATGCAGGCTGCGAGGAGCATATGCGCGCCAGAACGGCGTGCTGGGTTATATGAATGACGGCGGTTCATTACTTGTATCACCTCCACGCATACGTTGAATATGTATGCGACAAGCCAAAGCTGCGAACACTGTACCTGACAGGCTCTAAATAATTGCTCAACCCGGCTGGAAGTGGGCAACACGAATCGTGTGCTTTTGATTAAGCCGCGCGCGCCGCTTTATACCGATATAAGGGGTAAAAAGCAAAACAAAATGTGTAAATTGCCAGCAGTGTCAGCTCCACTTTCCACTAAAGATTTATCACATGTTGCCGTTACCCTAAAAAATTCTGGCTATCTGCCGATTGTCTAATCTAAAATGGCCGTCCAGATGTTAATCCATCTATACTGATTAACTGTTAGACTGCCTGTTTTTCAATCTGTGGCAATAAGTTCCCGGGTTGGTCTATCTCGCCACCACTGTGGCGTAGAGCAGCAGCCTGAACTAAATAAATCCTCTTAGGGTGAAGAAAATATGGCTAAACACCTTTTTACGTCCGAGTCTGTATCTGAAGGGCATCCTGATAAAATCGCTGACCAAATCTCCGACGCCGTCCTTGACGCCATCCTCGAGCAGGATCCGAAAGCGCGCGTAGCCTGTGAGACTTACGTCAAAACCGGTATGGTTCTGGTTGGCGGCGAAATCACCACCAGCGCGTGGGTTGATATCGAAGAAATCACCCGCAAAACCGTGCGTGAAATCGGCTATGTGCATTCAGATATGGGCTTTGATGCCAACTCCTGCGCTGTTCTGAGCGCGATTGGTAAACAGTCCCCGGATATCAATCAGGGCGTTGACCGTACCGATCCGCTGGAACAGGGTGCGGGCGATCAGGGCCTGATGTTTGGCTACGCCACTAACGAAACCGACGTGCTGATGCCAGCGCCAATCACCTACGCACACCGTCTGGTGCAGCGTCAGGCTGAAGTGCGCAAAAACGGCACCCTGCCGTGGCTGCGTCCGGACGCGAAAAGCCAGATCACCTTCCAGTACGACGACGGTAAAATCGTTGGTATCGATGCGGTTGTGCTGTCCACTCAGCACTCTGAAGACATCGCGCTGAAAGACCTGCAGGAAGCGGTGATGGAAGAGATCATCAAACCTGTTCTGCCTGGCGAATGGCTGAATGCCTCCACCAAATACCACATCAACCCGACCGGCCGTTTCGTTATCGGTGGCCCAATGGGTGACTGCGGTCTGACCGGGCGTAAAATCATCGTTGATACCTACGGCGGCATGGCTCGCCACGGTGGCGGCGCATTCTCCGGTAAAGATCCGTCTAAAGTTGACCGTTCTGCTGCCTATGCCGCGCGTTATGTCGCGAAAAACATCGTGGCTGCAGGCCTGGCTGACCGCTGTGAAATTCAGGTTTCTTACGCTATCGGCGTGGCAGAACCTACTTCCATCATGGTGGAAACCTTCGGTACCGAGAAAATCTCTACCGAGCAGTTGACCCTGCTGGTGCGCGAGTTCTTCGACCTGCGTCCATACGGCCTGATTCAGATGCTGGATCTGCTGCACCCAATCTACAAAGAAACCGCCGCATACGGTCACTTTGGTCGCGAACATTTCCCATGGGAAAAAACCGACAAAGCCGCACTGCTGCGTGAAGCCGCTGGCCTGAAATAATCCGCCACCGCTTTGTGCTTTAAAGGCCAGCCTATGCTGGCCTTTTGCTTTTTGGTTCTGTGCCACCAGAACTCGCTCCAACCCGTTCCCCGCTATCGCCAGCAACATTTTGAAACCGATTACACTCATAAGAAATCGCCTTCATCGCTATTTTTCTTTGAATGCATGCTCGAGCACATCATTTGTTACATAACGCTTCATGCAGTACCGAAATTTAACCACGAAAGAGACTTTTCTCGTGGTTAACGCCCTGTTTTATCAGCACTCAGTTTCTTCTCAATTTATACCCATGGTGTAAACGATTACATCACTGTGATTATCATCACACACTTCCGCCGTTTACTGCCCTACCCTTAAAAACGTCAAATCCGAATAATTCACGTGGAGGGCGATATGCCTGACAATAAAAAAACCGGGCGCTCAAACAAAAGCATGACCTTTTTTGTCTGCTTCCTCGCCGCGCTCGCTGGCCTGCTGTTTGGCCTGGACATTGGCGTGATTGCCGGTGCGCTGCCGTTTATCGCCAAAGACTTCGCCATCACCTCCCATACCCAGGAATGGGTGGTGAGTTCAATGATGTTCGGGGCAGCCGTCGGAGCCATCGGTAGCGGCTGGCTCTCTTTCAAACTGGGGAGAAAATACAGCCTGATGATTGGTGCCGTGCTGTTTGTGCTCGGTTCCCTGTTCTCAGCCTTTGCGCCCAACGTTGAAGTGTTGATCGTTTCTCGTGTCCTGCTGGGTCTCGCCGTCGGCGTCGCGTCCTACACCGCCCCGCTCTACCTGTCAGAAATTGCACCGGAGAAAATCCGCGGCAGCATGATCTCCATGTACCAGCTGATGATCACCATCGGTATTCTGGGTGCCTATCTCTCCGATACCGCCTTCAGCTACACCGAATCCTGGCGCTGGATGCTGGGCGTGATCACCCTTCCCGCTCTGCTGCTGCTGGTTGGTGTGTTCTTCCTGCCGGACAGCCCGCGCTGGTTTGCTGCTAAGCGCCGCTTCAATGATGCTGAACGCGTCCTGCTGCGCCTGCGCGATACCAGTGCGGAAGCGAAACGTGAGCTGGAAGAAATCCGCGAAAGCCTGAAGGTGAAACAGAGCGGCTGGGCGCTGTTTAAGGACAACTCGAACTTCCGCCGGGCGGTCTTTCTTGGCGTGCTGCTGCAGGTGATGCAGCAGTTCACCGGCATGAACGTCATCATGTACTACGCGCCAAAAATCTTCGAAATTGCCGGATTCGCGAATACCACGCAGCAAATGTGGGGCACCGTGATCGTCGGTCTGATTAACGTACTGGCTACCTTCATTGCTATCGGCCTGGTCGACCGCTGGGGGCGCAAGCCAACCCTGGTGCTCGGCTTCCTGGTCATGGCCGTTGGCATGGGCGTGCTTGGCACCATGCTACACGTTGGCATTCATTCCCAGGGCGCGCAGTACTTCGCGGTTGCCATGTTGCTGATGTTTATCGTTGGCTTTGCCATGAGCGCTGGCCCGCTGATTTGGGTGCTGTGTTCCGAAATCCAGCCGCTCAAAGGGCGCGATTTCGGCATCACCTGCTCCACCGCCACCAACTGGATTGCCAATATGATCGTCGGTGCCACCTTCCTGACCATGCTGAACACGCTGGGCAACGCCAACACCTTCTGGGTTTATGCGGCGCTGAACCTGTTCTTCATCATCCTGACGCTGTGGCTTATTCCTGAGACTAAACATGTCTCGCTGGAACATATCGAACGTAACCTGATGAAAGGCCGTAAATTACGCGAAATCGGCGCACACAACTAAGTCCTGACGACCCCCTCCCAATAACGGGAGGGGCTTGCACCACGCTTCCCGCCCCATTATTCTCTGCCGTTATGAAAGCCCCCCGACTCCCCATCGCTCTCCAGCAAGCCGTTATGCGCTGCCTGCGTGAAAAACTTCAGCAGGCCAACGCGCATTTAGGCACCCATTATCCTGAACCCAAAATGGTCTATCAGCAGCGCGGTACCGCCGCCGGAACGGCCTGGCTGGAAAGCAACGAAATTCGCCTTAATCCCGTCTTATTGATGGAAAATCAGCAGGCTTTTGTCGATGAAGTCGTCCCCCATGAGCTGGCTCACCTGCTGGTCTGGAAGCATTTTGGCCACGTCGCCCCTCACGGCAAAGAATGGAAATGGATGATGGAAACCGTGCTCAACGTCCCGGCCCGCCGCACGCATAAATTTGAAGTCGATTCGGTACGCAAAAATACCTTCCCCTACCGCTGCCCTTGTCAGCAGCACCAGCTCACCGTTCGCCGTCACAACCGGGTGCTGCGCGGCGAAGCCGAATATCGCTGCACCCATTGCGGCCAGTTATTAAAACCCGACGTTACAACCTCATGTAATTAATCATTTATTTCTGGAATTTTTACGCACCCTCTGATTGAAACTGGATATTCGATCAGGTAGGGTGCGGGCACGTTTTAGTAAGGATTCTGGAAATGTCTCGCAAAATTTCTTGGGCTGTTGCATTCGTTGCAGCCTTCAGTTCGCTTCCCGCCTTCAGCAACGGTATCAATAGCTTTGCACAAGCCAAAACCGCAGGCGTCAAGATCAACGCCGATGCTCCGGGCGACTTCTACTGCGGCTGTAAAATCAGCTGGCAGGGTAAAAAAGGTATCCCGGACCTGGAGTCATGCGGCTATAAAGTGCGGAAGAACGAAAATCGCGCCACCCGCATTGAATGGGAGCACGTCATGCCTGCCTGGCAGTTCGGCCACCTGCTGCAGTGCTGGCAGGACGGCGGGCGTAAAAATTGCGCCAAAGATCCGGTCTACCGCAAAATAGAAAGCGATATGCACAACCTGCAGCCTGCCGTGGGCGAGGTTAACGCCGACAGAAATAACTTCATGTACAGCCAGTGGAACGGCGGCGAAGGCCAATACGGCCAGTGCGCAATGAAAATTGATTTTAAAGATAAAGTGGCCGAGCCACCGGAACGAGCAAGAGGCGCGATTGCACGCACTTATTTCTACATGCGCGACCAATACCAGCTGTCGCTTTCTCGCCAGCAGACACAGCTCTTCCAGGCATGGGATAAACGCTACCCGGTCAACAACTGGGAGTGTGAACGGGATGAACGCATTGCGAAAGTCCAGGGCAATCATAATCCATATGTGCTGCGGGCTTGCCAGGCGCGAAACAGCTAACCTACACTAGCGGCAATTCTTTTTTTGCTGTGACGAATATCGCCCTCGACCTACAGAACAAGGGGGCGAAATCCCCTCTCCCTCTTTGGGATAGAGTCAGGATAAGAGCCCATTCCTGCAGCGCAACTAACCGGAACTCACTTCATGCGTATACCCCGCATTCACCATCCTGAAAATCTTTCCGTTGGCCAGAACGTTGCCCTGAGCGAAGATGCGGCTAACCATGTTGGACGCGTGCTGCGTATGGGCGCAGGCCAGGCCATTCAGCTGTTCGACGGCAGTAATCAGGTATTCGACGCGGAAATCGTGCAGGCGGATAAAAAAAGCGTGCGCGTTAAAATCCTGGCGGGCAACGAGGATGACCGTGAGTCACCGCTCTGGCTGCATCTCGGCCAGGTCATGTCGCGCGGTGAAAAAATGGAATTCACTATTCAGAAGGCCGTGGAACTGGGTGTGAACGAGATCACCCCATTGTTTTCCGAGCGCTGCGGGGTAAAACTGGATGCGGAAAGGCTGAACAAGAAACTCCAGCAGTGGCAAAAGATTGCGATTGCCGCCTGCGAACAATGCGGCCGCAACCGGGTGCCAGACATTCGCCCGGCGATGGATCTGGCCGCCTGGTGCGCCGAGCAGGATGACGCCCTTAAGCTCAATCTGCATCCGAGAGCCAGCGCCAGCATCAACACGCTGCCGCAGCCGGTCGAGCGCGTCCGCCTGCTGATTGGCCCGGAAGGTGGCCTGTCTGCGGATGAGATTGCCATGACCGCTGAGCACCAATTTACTGATATTCTGTTGGGACCGCGCGTTCTGCGTACTGAGACCACCGCGCTCACCGCCATCACCGCATTACAGGTGCGCTTTGGCGACCTGGGCTAAAGGAGAACAACAATGATCAAGCTCGGCATCGTGATGGACCCCATCGCGCACATCAACATTAAAAAAGACTCCAGCTTTGCCATGCTGCTGGAAGCGCAGCGTCGTGGTTACGAACTGCACTACATGGAAATGGCTGACCTGTACCTGAACAACGGCGAAGCCCGCGCCCGCACACGTCTACTCAGTGTCGAGCAGAACTACGACAAGTGGTATGAGTTTGGTACCGAGCAGGATATCGCCCTGGCCGATCTGAACGTGGTCCTGATGCGCAAAGACCCGCCGTTCGACACTGAATTTATTTACGCGACCTATACTCTTGAGCGCGCAGAAGAGAAAGGCACTCTGATCGTTAACAAACCGCAGAGCCTGCGCGATTGTAACGAAAAGCTGTTTACCGCCTGGTTTGCCGACTTAACGCCGGAAACGCTGGTCACCCGTAACAAAGCGCAGCTGAAAGCCTTCTGGCAGCAGCACGGCGACATCATTATGAAGCCGCTGGACGGCATGGGTGGTGCGTCTATTTTCCGCGTGAAACAGGATGACCCAAACATCGGCGTTATCGCCGAAACACTGACCGAACTGGGTACCCGCTACTGCATGGCGCAGAACTACCTGCCAGCTATCAAAGATGGCGACAAACGCGTGTTGGTGGTAGACGGTGAACCTGTTCCTTACTGCCTGGCGCGTATTCCGCAGGGCGGCGAGACTCGCGGCAACCTGGCGGCTGGTGGCCGTGGCGAGCCACGTCCACTGACCGAAAGCGACTGGGAAATCGCCCGCCGCGTTGGGCCTACGCTGAAGGCAAAAGGGCTGATTTTTGTTGGTCTGGATATTATCGGCGATCGTCTGACCGAGATTAACGTCACCAGCCCAACCTGCATCCGCGAAATCGAAGCCGAATTCCCTGTGTCTATCACCGGTATGCTGTTCGACGCCATCGAAAAACGCCTCGCTCACTAAGCGCATCTGGCGGGTAGCTGTTACCCGCCTTTCCCCTTCGAAGGCACGATTCACGGCGGGTAGCCCGCCTTCCTTCATTAGTGGTAAGCTGGCCACACTTCGCGCAGCCAATGCCGCTTTTATCAACCGGGATCAGAACCTCTGACAATGAATTTACAGCATCACTTTCTTATTGCCATGCCGGCTCTCCAGGACCCTTTATTTAAGCGCTCCGTAGTCTATATCTGTGAATACAACGATGAAGGCGCGATGGGGATTATCATCAATAAACCGCTGGAAAACCTGCAGGTTGATGGCGTTCTCGAAAAGCTAAAAATAGAACCAGACCCGCGCGACACAACCATTCGCCTGGATAAGCCCGTTTTCATCGGCGGCCCGCTGGCGGAAGATCGAGGCTTTATTCTTCACTCGCCGCCGGACAACTTTGGCTCAAGTATTCGTATCTCCGACGACACGGTGATTACAACTTCTCGTGATGTGCTGGAAACGTTAGGCACGGCCAAACAGCCGAAAGAGGTGATTGTTGCCCTCGGCTACGCTTCCTGGGAAAAGGGGCAGCTTGAGCAGGAAATAATGGAAAACTCATGGCTGACAGCACCCGCCTCGCCTGAGATCCTGTTCCATACACCCATTTCAGAGCGCTGGCGTGAAGCTGCCCGTCTGATTGGTATTGATATCCACACCATGCCAAGCGAAGCGGGGCACGCCTGATGAGCAGCGGAACTTTAATGGCTTTTGACTTCGGCACCAAAAGCATCGGCGTCGCTATCGGCCAGCGCATTACCGGCACTGCGCGCCCGTTAACGGCGCTTAAGGCACAGGACGGCACGCCGGACTGGAACGCGGTAGAAAAAATCCTGAAAGAGTGGCAGCCGGAAGAAGTGGTTGTCGGCCTGCCGCTGAATATGGATGGGACCGAACAGCCCCTGACGGCGAGAGCCCGCAAGTTTGCTAACCGCCTGCATGGCCGTTTCGGTGTGAAAGTTTCTCTGCAGGACGAGCGGCTGAGTACCGTCGAAGCCCGAGCCGGATTATTCGAACATGGCGGTTTTCGTGCTCTGAACAAAGGCAGCATCGACTCCGCCTCTGCGGTGATTATTCTTGAAAGCTGGTTCGAGTACCACCCGTGAAGAGCTTAACTGCCGGGCGTGTCATTCCCTGCGTTCAGCAGTTCATGCCTTGCGGCAATCGCCAGAAAATGGCTGCGGTCCCGGTAGCCTGAAGAAGGCTGTTTAACACGGGAATCAATACGCCGCAGCAGCGCGTCCGGCAGCATGATGTTTAGCCGCTGCTGCTTTCCTTCCAGCGCGGATAGATCCACATCAACCAGCAGCCATTGCTGGCAGTAGCTGTAGTCCGGGTCTGCGGCATAAACAAAAGGCCCGGCATCACACAGCTGAGTAATGTCTTTGCCGCCCTCCACCATTAAATCCACAATCGACAGCACCGCGTCCTGCACCATCGGGGCGATATCCGCCTGACTGTCTGCGGCTGATACGCAGCCAAATTCATCATTGCATAACGCGGGGACGACCAGGCCAAACGCTTCGTTTTCAGTTGCGGGTAATTCCACACCAACGGAAAAAAACATCATCAACCTCCGGCAGCGACAGGCTAAATGCCTGCCATTTTACGAATGGATTTGACAGTACCGACGGGCAAATTCTTTTTAGGATGCGGAACAGGGAACGTTCTTCCGGTTGTGGGTGACCACCAGATCCAGTGGCTCCCCCCAGAACGCCTGACGGGTTCGCACCCCGTGGCCCTCAATGCCTTTATCAGCTCAGCAGAGGTCATCATGCTCTCCCTGAATGATGTTTAATATACACACCAATACACACAGAAGCAATAAAAGTGTTCATGATGTCGCCTCCCATGGTCTACCGGCGACTCTCTCGTTCTTAAAAATGCTGCCTTCATGCAGCCGTTGCGCCTCGCTCTGGGCAAAGCTTTGCATACCATGCTGCTGGCCGGTTTGCAGCACACCGGGAAGTTGATGCGTCTTCCCTTCACGAATCAAATTTGCCACAGCCGGGGTATTGACCAACAGTTCGTACAGCGCCACCCGGCCACCGTCAGTCGCAGGTACCAGCTTTTGTGCCAGCACGGCTTTCAGGCTCCCGGCCAGCTGAGTTTGAATCAGGCTTTTCTCCTGGGCAGGGAATACATCCACCAGCCGTTCTATCGCCTGAGCAGCACCGCGGGTATGTAATGTCGCCAGAACCAAATGCCCTGTTTCTGCCGCGGTCAGCGCCAGGCCAATCGTCTCGCTGTCCCTAAGCTCGCCCAGCAGGATGACGTCCGGATCTTCCCTTAAAGCGGCTTTTAGCGCGGAAGCATAGCTGTCACAATGCAGGCCTGGCTCCCGCTGTTGAATCAGACAGCGGCCAGAGGCGTGAATAATTTCGATGGGGTCTTCCAGCGTTAAGACATGGCCATCAAGATGTTGGTTGAGATGCTGGATCATCGCAGCAAGGGTTGTAGACTTTCCGCTCCCGGTGGCACCCGTCACCAGTATCAGCCCTTCGCTTTCTTGTAAAAGTGCCTTCAGTTGGGGCGGAGCGCCAAGCGTATGCAGATCCGGGCAAGAAGACGCCAGTAATCTAAGCGCCAGCGAATAACCTTCCAGGTGGCGAAAAGCGTTGCCACGAAGCCTAATGCCGTTCGCAAGCGTAAGTGAAAAATCGAGCTGTCCGCCGTGGCTAAGCTGCAGCTTTTGCTCCTCACTTAACCATCCGTTGAGCACTTCTTCGACTTCCGGCACCTGCTCCGGGCACGCTTCCAGTCTGCCACACTTTCGCCAGCGTGCCGCCTGGCGCGCGCACAGGTGTAGATCGGACACATTATGCTTTACACTAAGGGCCACAATTTCTTCGATATCCATATCACTTCCAACGATCATGAATGAGATAGCGCACAATCTGGCACAGGTACATGGGAAAATCTCAGCCGCTGCAGCACGTTGCGGCAGAAGCCCCGAAGAAGTGACTCTGCTTGCGGTCAGCAAAACTAAACCTGCGAGCGCCCTCGCAGAAGCGATTGCTGCCGGGCAACGCGCCTTTGGCGAAAACTATGTGCAGGAAGGCGTGGATAAGATTCACCACTTTGCTGAACAAGGTGTAACAGGGCTGGAATGGCACTTTATCGGGCCCCTGCAGTCGAACAAAAGCCGCCTTGTGGCGGAAAATTTTGACTGGTGCCATACCGTCGATCGGCTGAAGATTGCCAGCAGACTCAGCGAACAACGCCCGTCGACGTTGTCGCCGCTAAACGTGCTGATTCAAATTAATATCAGCGACGAAAACAGTAAGTCCGGCATCGCGTTGAGTGAGCTGGAGCAGTTAGCTGCCGAAGTGGCGGCCTTACCGGGACTGACACTGCGGGGCTTGATGGCCATCCCGGCACCAGAACCGGATTACGAGCGCCAGCTTGCCGTTTGCCGCAAGATGGCAGAGGCCTGCAATGCACTCAAAGACCGCTTTACCACGGTCGATACATTATCTCTCGGCATGACCGATGACATGGAAGCCGCGATTGCCGCAGGCAGCACCATGGTGCGCATTGGAACCGCTATTTTCGGCGCGCGGGATTACCCCGCTCGTTAATCACCATCATTTTTGAGGAAAACCATGCTAACGTTGACTTTCCTGGTCAAAACCCTGATTGAGCTTTACGTAATGGTGCTGCTTATCCGCATCTGGATGCAGTGGGCGCGCTGTGATTTCTACAACCCGTTCGCCCAGTTCATCGTTAAAGTTACCCAGCCGGTTGTCGGACCGCTTCGCCGCGTACTGCCGTCTCTGGGCCCAATTGACACCTCATCCCTGCTGGTGGCGTTTATCCTCACCACGCTGAAATTCCCTATTCTGCTGCTGATCCAGTCCGGCGGGCTGTCGCTCGATCCGTTAAACTTGCTCATCGGCGTACTGTCGCTGCTGAAATCAGCCGGCACCCTGGTGTTCTGGGTGATCATCGTGCGTTCCCTGATGAGCTGGATAAGCCAGGGCCGCAGCCCTATTGAATACGTGCTGATGCAAATGACCGAGCCAATGATGTCGCCGATTCGCCGCATCTTGCCTGCTATGGGCGGCATTGATTTCTCCGCCATGGTGGTCATTCTGATCCTTTATGCGCTGAACTACCTCGGTATGGACCTGTTCCCTGGCCTCTGGTACGCCATTTGAGTGCTGTGATTCAGCAGCCTGACGGGCTGGTTCTGCGGTTGTATATCCAGCCAAAGGCCAGCCGCGATAGCCTGATCGGTATGCATGGCGACGAGTTAAAAGTCGCCATCACCGCACCGCCGGTAGATGGGCAGGCTAACGCTCACCTGGTAAAATATCTGGCCAAACAGTTCCGGGTAGCGAAAGGTCAGGTCGTGATAGAGAAAGGCGAACTTGGTCGCCATAAACAAGTTAAAATTATCGGCCCGCAGCAGATCCCGACGGAAGTCGCGGCATTGATTGCCCCCCTCGAATAACACAGGACTGACTATGCAAAAAGTCGTATTAGCTACCGGTAACGCCGGTAAAGTGCGTGAACTCGCCGATCTGCTGGCGGATTTTGGCCTCGATGTGGTCGCGCAAACCGAGCTGAACGCGGAGTCTGTCGAAGAGACCGGCCTGACCTTTATTGAGAATGCGATTCTCAAGGCTCGCCATGCGGCTAAAGTGACCGGGCTTCCGGCGCTGGCTGACGACTCTGGCCTGGCGGTGGATGCTCTGGGCGGCGCGCCGGGCATCTATTCCGCACGCTACGCGGGTGAAGATGCCAGCGATCGGCAGAACCTCGACAAGCTTCTGGAAGCGCTGAAAGACGTACCCGACGATAAACGCCAGGCTCAGTTCCACTGCGTGCTGGTCTATATGCGTCACGCGGAAGACCCAACGCCGCTGGTGTTTCACGGCAGCTGGCCGGGCGTGATTACCCACGCGCCTGCCGGGCAAGGCGGCTTTGGCTACGACCCTATTTTCTATGTTCCGTCCGAGGGGAAAACCGCGGCGGAGCTAACCCGCGATGAAAAGAGCGCGATTTCCCACCGTGGGCAAGCGCTAAAACTGTTACTGGAAGCAATGCGTAATGGCTAATTTGCCACCTCTTAGTCTCTACATTCACATCCCATGGTGCGTACAGAAGTGCCCGTACTGTGACTTCAACTCCCACGCGCTTAAAGGCGACGTGCCGCACGACGAATACGTGAGTCATCTGCTGCGCGATCTTGACCGCGACGTAGCGCTTGCTCAGGGACGTGAGGTAAAGACTATTTTTATCGGGGGCGGTACCCCAAGCCTGCTCTCCAGCGAAGCAATGCAAACGCTGCTGGACGGCGTACGCTCACGCCTCAAGCTGGCAGACGACGCAGAAATCACCATGGAAGCCAACCCCGGCACGGTCGAAGCCGACCGCTTTGTTGGCTACCAGAAAGCAGGCGTGAACCGTATTTCTATCGGCGTACAGAGCTTTAGCGAACCCAAATTAAAGCGCCTGGGCCGTATTCATGATGCGGGTGAAGCCAAACGTGCCGCAAACCTGGCAAGCGGCCTGGGGCTGCGCAGCTTTAACCTTGACCTGATGCACGGCCTGCCGGACCAGTCGCTCGAAGAGGCGCTGGACGACCTGCGCCAGGCCATTGCCCTGAATCCCCCACATCTTTCCTGGTATCAACTGACTATCGAGCCGAACACGCTGTTTGGATCGCGTCCGCCGAAGCTACCGGACGACGACGCGCTGTGGGACATCTTCGAACAAGGCGATAAGCTGCTGACCGCCGCGGGCTACCAGCAATACGAAACCTCCGCCTACGCTAAGCCCGGTTATCAGTGCCAGCACAACCTTAACTACTGGCGCTTTGGCGACTATCTGGGGATTGGCTGCGGCGCGCACGGCAAAATCACCTTCCCGGACGGGCGCATTACGCGCACGGCGAAAACGCGCCATCCGCGCGGATACATGGAAGGAAAGTACCTCGACCGCCAGCATGACGTTGAACAAGCAGATAAACCGTTCGAATTCTTTATGAACCGCTTCCGCCTGCTGGAAGCCGCGCCGCGCAGTGAATTCACGCTTTATACTGGTTTAGATGAAGCGATAATTCGCCCGCAACTGGATGCAGCGCTGGCGAAAAACTATATGACTGAGACGGATGAGTACTGGCAGATAACCGAGCACGGGAAGCTGTTTTTAAACTCCCTGCTGGAGCTGTTTTTAGCCGACGACGCGTAAGTTTTTACCCTCACCCCGGCCCTCTCCCAAAGGGAGAGGGGGATACAGTCTGCAGAGAATTTTTTATTCCCTCTCCCCTGAGGGGAGAGGGTTAGGGTGAGGGGAAAATTACTTCAGCGAACCCACAAGCCCTTTACGCTGATTTTCCAGCGACACCACCCGGTTACACACCTCGTGGCCGAACTGTTCAAAATCAGCCTGCTGATTGTTCCACTCGTTCTGAACCGCCGTTTGCAGGCCGCCCAGGTTGCCCAGCACATTCTGCAGCGGGTTGCCGCCACCTTTCAGCACCGCCTGCGCGCCCATCTCATTAATGCTGTCCTGAAGAATGCCGCCCATCGCCTGGTTCACCAACTGCTGGCCATCAGCTCTCACCTGATCGACCGCTTTATAGTGGAACGTCAGCCCATCCTGGCGGCGTTCAATAATTCGGTTCATCTGCTCTTTTAGCTGGGCATCCAGTTTGGTCAGGCGATTGCGCATACTGCTGCTTTCCCCGACCTGTTTAGCAATAATGCCGTCCAGCGCGACGCGGCTTTTCTCTACTCGAGAGCGAGCCCCGTTATCAATCCACGGTAAATCCGTGCGCAGGGCTTTCTGGTAGTTCAGCGCCTGCTGGCGCTGCGCGGCGGTCAGCGTTTTCTGAACACCGTTGTATTTCACGCTGCCGTCAGGCGCGATGACCAGATTGCCGTTCTCACCCACCACCTGCACGGACTGCGGGTTAATGACCACGTCATCGCGTGGATTGGCGCTGCACTGGTAGTCCGCGTGTGCTGAAGCGGCGGTAACCAGCAGCGCGCCTAAAAGAACTTTACGGATCATATTTTCTCCTGAAAAATCAGCTCCTGAAAAAAAGGCCGGTTAATTAACCAGCCTGTTTTTTGCTAAAGCTTAGTCCCACCAGACGTCGAACAGATCGCTGATGCGAACATCTTCGAGCTTGCGGTCTTCTAACCATTTACGCACCAGCGCCTGATGCTCTTCGGTGCATTTACCAATCTCTTCCATGCACACCAGACCTTCCCAGACCAGGTAACCGCTGCCGTCAAACGCCAGCTTGTTCGGCGCAATCACTTCGGCGATCAGCTCGTCCACGGTTTTATCAATTTGCTCTTCGGAAGTGCCCTCCGGGAAGCGCCAGGCAATCGAGAACCCCAGCTCCTGGAACTCTTCGATGTGCATTTTCTTACGCAGACGACGGCTACGATTCTTTGCCATTATTTCACCCTCTCGAACATTAAGTCCCATACGCCGTGACCAAGACGATGGCCACGTTGTTCAAATTTGGTTACCGGACGTGAATCCGGACGCGGTACGTAGTCGTGACTCTCCGACTGGTTTTTATACCCTTCGATAGAGGACATCACTTCGAGCATATGTTCAGCATAAGGTTCCCAGTCGGTGGCCATATGGAACACGCCACCCAGCTTCAGCTTACGTTTTACCAGGTCAGCAAACGGTACCTGAACGATACGGCGTTTATTATGACGTGCTTTATGCCATGGATCAGGGAAAAACAGCTGAACCATGTTCAAAGAATTGTCAGGAATCATGTTTTCCAGCACTTCCACGGCGTCGTGGCACATCACGCGGAGGTTCTCTACGCCCGCCTCATGAGCGGTGCTCAGGCAAGCGCCCACGCCCGGCGAATGCACTTCAATACCGAGGTAGTTATGCTGCGGATTGGTTTCCGCCATGGTCACCAGCGAAGTGCCCATACCAAAACCGATTTCCAGCGTGACCGGCGCTTCGCGGCCAAAAATCTCGCTAAAGTCGGCAGGCTCGGCCTGGAACTCAACGCCCATCACCGGCCAGTAGTTATCCAGCGCGTGCTGCTGGCCTTTTGTCAGCCGCCCCTGGCGACGGACAAAGCTGCGGATTCGGCGCAGCACACGGCCTTCTTCATTAAATTCCGGTGAAATGACGTCATTCTTCATGGTTTTCTTAACGCTTCGCTTAGTGTTCGGGAAACGGGCATTATCCAAAGTTAAGGATGAGAAGCAAGTGGCAGAAAGTTCCGGTTTACAGCTTTACGCCGCTGTGCTGGAATCGGCTCCTTTATTACACCTTTGCCGGATATCCCGCGTTGACCATGCAAGCTCCTCAATTCGCCCAACAAGTCCTCGACTGGTACCACAAGTATGGGCGTAAAACCCTGCCGTGGCAGCAGGAGAAAACGCCTTATAAAGTATGGCTCTCTGAGGTGATGTTGCAACAAACCCAGGTCGCGACGGTCATCCCTTATTTTGAGCGCTTTATGGCACGTTTCCCCACCGTGACCGACCTGGCAAACGCCCCGCTGGATGAAGTGCTGCATCTGTGGACAGGGCTGGGCTATTACGCCCGCGCGCGCAATCTGCATAAAGCCGCTAAGCAGGTTGCCGATAAACACGGTGGCGTTTTCCCTCAAACCTATGACGAAGTGGCCGACCTGCCTGGCGTCGGACGCTCAACCGCAGGCGCGATTCTGTCTCTTTCGTTGGGTAAACACTTCCCGATTCTCGACGGCAACGTAAAGCGCGTGCTCGCCCGTTGCTATGCCGTTTCCGGCTGGCCGGGTAAAAAAGAGGTCGAAAATCGTCTCTGGGAAATCAGCGAGCGCGTAACCCCGGCACAGGGCGTTAGCCAGTTTAATCAGGCGATGATGGACCTCGGTGCCATGGTCTGCACCCGCTCAAAGCCCAAATGCGAACTTTGCCCGCTGAGCAATGGCTGCGTGGCTTATGCCAACCACAGCTGGGCAAACTATCCGGGCAAGAAGCCTAAAGTGACGCTGCCAGAGCGCACCGGCTATATGCTGATGATGCAACATGGCGATGAAGTGTTCCTGGCACAGCGCCCGGCAGTGGGGCTATGGGGAGGCTTATTCTGCTTCCCACAGTTCGCGGAAGAACAAGAATTACATCGCTGGCTGGAGCAGCGAGGTATTCCGGCGGATAATCTCACGCAGTTAACAGCTTTCCGCCACACTTTCAGCCATTTCCATTTGGACATTGTGCCGATGTGGCTTCCGGTGTCGTCCATGGACGGCTGCATGGATGAAGGCCCCGCTCTCTGGTATAACTTAGGCCAGCCACCATCTGTCGGGCTGGCGGCTCCCGTGGAGCGCCTGCTACAACAATTACGAGCCGAACCGGTTGCCTTAGCGCCCGTTCGCGCCGAAGAAGAGGAATAATCATGAGCAGAACGATTTTTTGTACTTACCTGCAGCGCGATGCTGAAGGCCAGGATTTCCAGCTGTACCCGGGCGAACTCGGTAAGAGGATCTACAACGAAATCTCCAAAGAGGCCTGGGCGCAGTGGCAGTCCAAGCAGACCATGCTGATCAATGAAAGAAAGATGAGCATGATGAACCCGGAACACCGTAAAGAGCTGGAAAACGAGATGGTCAATTTCCTGTTTGAAGGGAAAGAAGTCCATATCGAAGGCTTTACCCCGCCAGAAAAACAGTAATCGTCGGCACCTTTTTGCAAACACAACACGCATACACGGAATGATGAAAAAACTTCTCGCGCTGGCTCTCGTGGCCCCGTTGCTGATCTCCTGCTCCAGTAAAAAAGGCGATGACGCTTTTAACGAAGCCTACGTAAAGGACACCAACGGGTTTGATATTTTGATGGGGCAGTTTGCCAACAACATCGAAAATATCTGGGGTATGAAAGAGGTCCTGATCGCAGGCCCGAAGGATTACGTCAAATATACCGACCAATATCTGACGCGTAGCCACATCAACTTCGACGAAGGTACCATTACCGTTGAGACCATCGCGGGCACCGATCCTGCCGCGCACCTGCGCCAGGCCATCATTACCACCCTGCTGATGGGGGACGATCCTGGCTCGATCGATCTTTATTCTGACGCCAACGACGTCCAGATTTCCAAAGAGCCGTTCCTTTATGGGCAGGTGGTGGATAACACCGGCCAGCCTATTCGCTGGGAAGGCCGGGCGACAAAGTTTGCCGACTATCTGCTGCAAACGCGCCTGCAAAAGCGCAGTACCGGGCTGAAAATCGTCTATAGCGTGACCATCAATCTTGTGCCTAACCACCTCGACAAGCGTGCCCATAAATACATCGGCATGGTGCGTAAAGCGTCGAAGAAATACGGCGTGGACGAGTCGCTGATTCTGGCAATCATGCAGACGGAATCCAGCTTCAACCCGTATGCGGTAAGCCACGCAGACGCACTGGGCCTGATGCAGGTTGTTCAGCACAGCGCCGGGGTTGACGTGTTTAAGGCGCAGGGGAAATGGGGCAAACCAAGCCGCAGCTTCCTGTTTGACCCGGAAAGCAATATCGATACCGGCACGGCTTATCTGGCGATTTTGCAGAATAGTTATCTGGGGCAAATTGATAACCCAACGTCACGTCGCTATGCGGTGATTACGGCCTATAACGGCGGAGCGGGCAGCGTGCTGCGGGTGTTCTCTAACGATAAGATGCAGGCGTTTAGCCTGATTAACAGCATGGCGCCGGGCGATGTCTATCAAACGTTGACCACGCGCCATCCGTCCGCAGAGTCTCGTCGTTATCTGTACAAAGTGAATAACGCCCAGAAGAGTTATCGTCGGCGGTAATTAACCCTCTCCCTAAAAGGGAGAGGGGACTTTTGGGATTCTATTTCTTCAACCTGCTTTGCTCCCTCGCCCCCTTGGGGAGAGGGCTGGGGTGAGGGGCTATTCCCTCTTATTTCAACATGTAGCCATACAGCCGCTTAATGCCGTCCGAATCCGTCTCGCTGTAAACGCCCTGCAGCTCAGGCGAGAAGCCCGGCAGCATATTCACGCCCTCTTCCAGCGCCAGGAAGTAACGCAGCGCCGCTCCGCCCCAAACCTCACCCGGCACCACGCAAAGCACGCCCGGGGGATAAGGCAACGCACCTTCCGCCGCGATACGCCCTTCAGCTTCGCTCAGGCGCACCAGATCCACGTTGCCGCGAATAAACTCGATGTTGGCGTCCTGCGGGTTCATCACCACGGCAGGCAGGCTCTCCTTGCGGAACATCGCCTTCTGCAGCTCTTTAACCTCGAAGCTCACGTATAGATCGTGCATCTCCTGGCAAAGCTGGCGCAGCGTGTAGCCCTTGTAGCGCACCGGGTATTTCTGATAAATCGTGGGCAGCACATCCGCCAGCGGCGTGTCGTCCTCAATATGTTGTTCAAACTGCGCCAGCATGGCCACCAGCTGAGCCAGTTTCTCGTGGCTTTCCGCCGGGGTAAGCAGGAACAGGATCGAGTTAAGATCCGACTTCTCCGGCACAATGCCGTTTTCACGCAGATAGTTAGCAAGGATCGCCGCAGGCACGCCAAACTCGGTGTAGCGGCCAGTTTCTGGATCAATGCCCGGCGTGGTTAGCAGCAGCTTGCAGGGATCGACAAAATATTCGTCCTTCGCATAACCTTCAAAACCGTGCCAGCGCTCACCGGGTTCAAAGCTGAAGAAGCGGCGCTCCTGAGCGATCTTCTCCGTGGGGTGATCCTGCCACGGGCGCCCAGCCACTTCCGGCGGAATAAACGGTTTGATCATCTTACAGTTGGCGATAATCGCTTTGCGCGCTTCAATGCCCAGCGCCACACATTCTGCCCACAAGCGACGGCCGCTTTCGCCCTCGTGGATCTTGGCATTCACATCCAGCGCAGCAAACAGCGGGTAAAACGGGCTGGTTGAAGCATGGAGCATGAAAGCATTGTTCAACCGCTTGTGCGGGCAGAAGCGGGCCTGGCCGCGAAGATGGTTATCTTTCTTATGAATCTGCGAGGTCTGGGAGAACCCGGCCTGCTGCTTGTGAACCGACTGAGTAACAAAGATCCCCGGATCGTTCTCGTTCAGCTCCAGCAGCAGCGGCGAACAGTCCGCCATCATCGGAATAAACTGCTCGTAGCCCACCCACGCCGAATCAAAGAGGATGTAATCGCACAGATGACCGATGTTATCCACCACCTGGCGGGCGTTATAAATCGTGCCGTCATAGGTGCCAAGCTGGATAACAGCCAGGCGGAAAGGCCTGGCCTCCTGAGCACGTTCTGGTGCCACTTCCGCAATCAGCTCTCGCAGGTATTTCTCATCAAAGCAGTGCGCGTCAATGCCGCCGATAAAACCAAAGGGATTGCGCGAGGCTTCCAGATAAACTGGCGTCGCACCGGCCTGGATGAGTGCGCCGTGGTGGTTTGATTTATGGTTGTTTCGGTCAAATAGCACCAGGTCACCACGCGTCAGCAGCGCATTGGTCACCACTTTGTTCGCCGCAGAGGTGCCGTTAAGCACGAAATAGGTTTTATCGGCGTGGAAAACTTTCGCGGCAAACTTCTGCGCATGCTTGGCGGAGCCTTCGTGAATCAGCAGATCGCCCAACTTAACGTCCGCGTTGCACATATCAGCTCGAAACACGTTCTCGCCAAAGAAATCATAAAACTGCCGCCCGGCTGGGTGTTTCTTGAAGAATTTACCGTGCTGGTGACCCGGGCAGGCAAAAGTGCTGTTGTCCATCGCCACGTACTTGGTCAGCGTGTTGAAAAACGGCGGCAACAGTTCTTCTTCGTAGTCGCTGGCCGCGGTTTCAAGTTCCAGATAATCCTGCGCTTTCCCGCTAATCACGCCGGTTACCGCAGGCAAACCGTCAACGACGGCCTCACTGAAAATAAATACCGGTAAATTAAAACCCGTGCGTTTAAGCAGGGCCAGGATGCCGCTGCGGCTGTCCGCAACGGAGATGACAACTGCCGCCACATCGGTGAAGTCGGTCTCGTCGAGCGTGACCACTTCACGATGCGTTGAGAGTAATGCAGCCACGTCGTGGCTGGCGGCAATTTTCAGTGATTTCATAAGCACAAATCCCCGTCTGCAAGGATGAGTGAGTGCCAACCGGCACGGCAAAGGGAAAACTCCCCAACGAAGGCGTTCTGAAGGTCTTAGGTGTGAATCCACTTCGACCGCCAGACATCAGTAAAACCAGGCGACTCCTGATTTTACTGATGTCCTGCAGCGAGCAAGCATTGCCCTCACCGCATGGTGAGCAAGGGACTTCGGAAGGTAATAGCAGCACGGACGAGCGCCATCCCGAAAGATGCATGGGAATTGAGAGTGAACATCAAGGCACCCCGTAGTGGATAAGAAAACTGGCGCAATCATGGCACCTTCTGCCAGGGGGTTCAACATGAAGTCTGTAACAGCCCGCACATAAATCAGGCAAACGCACCGTGGTGTGCAACAAAGCCATTGACGCGGAATGGGGTTTACGGTTTAATGCGCCCCGTTGCCCGGATAGCTCAGTCGGTAGAGCAGGGGATTGAAAATCCCCGTGTCCTTGGTTCGATTCCGAGTCCGGGCACCACTATTTAGAAAAACCAGCCTTAGGGCTGGTTTTTTGCTTTCTGAAATAGTGAATGACTTTCAATCAGATCCGATTCAAATTCGTCAAATATTACATTTTGCAGCTTCACTCCCACAAGGCCTATACAGGAAATTCCGGCAGCGTACCCCATTCGGATTAATCATCATCTATCATCTTCATCAATAGCAGCATATCCTCCCCAACGCTTAATTAAAGCATTAAGATGCTTTACAGATTCCCTGCCCGGTTTAAAGTGCCCCGACTCATTGTTTGCGAAGATTTCAAAATTACCTCGAAAATTTGTCGCGGCGGATATTCTTCCTGCTGCAATGATCTCTTCAGAATCACTATATCCGAGAGCATTGAATATTGCGGCATGAGTAACATAGTCCTGACCAAAACGAAGAAACTCACCAAGTAAAAGAGTTCTCTGTTTGGTGATGATGAATTTCAGATTATACTCTGACAATCCATCCGTTCCTTTTATATTCAAGTATGTTTTTAGCTCCATCAAACTTTTTATTTCTGCAATTTTTGGCTTAAGCCTATTGATGGCTTTCACTTCCCTTTCCAATCTATTTGGCATAAGGTTTTTATAACGTGTCGAATCGTTATAAAATAAATCTAAAGGAGATGATATATCTTTCTTAGATATACCTTTTTGCCCAAAACAGCCATTCGGAAACTTCATTATTATAAACCTCCAAATTATACAAAGCAGTTCCACACCAACGGATATCAGAACTGCTGGTTTATTAAAAAAGCCAATAACTATAACCAACGAAAGGATGGTAAAAACAACCGCATTTGCATACTTAACAAAAATACTGTCATTAAATCTCAAACATCAGAATCAGGGTGCCCCCAAAGTTTAGGCACAAAAACATTTATGTTGCTCTGAGTGTACCGGGTATCTTTGAAATCTTTAATAGCATTGCCCTGAACAGCCTTTGTCTTACCTAACGTAAGACTTGAGTATAAAAACCCCAAAGCCCGGAGCCAATAAAATAACTTCCACGAATATCCCCCCAACTTGAACAAGATAAATATGAAATTTATTCCACATTTAAAAAAACATCTTCTGAATGTAAATAAACCAATCACTCTCGCCAATATCACAAGAAAAACTTAATAACACCAACTTCTTTTCGATAATTATTCAGCTCAACAAAAAATCATATGCAATAGAAATAATTATGTATATCCCTCTCACTTCACTCAACCAAAATCATCTTAATAAATATTAAATTTTTTTGTTAAAATCTTAATATACATTAATGTGTTAATGTAATAAATTCATTAGTTGTTTGTACTTACAATGCTTCTCACTAAGACATTCAATTAATAAATAACCCGCCACAAAAAATAGAGTTCACTTCAAAAAGGCGGGTTATTTTGATATCTACAACCCTATTTTATCGTCCACGCATCACTAAACTGTTCGCTACTGAACAACTCAGACAGGCCGCTGATCTGCTTTAAGCGCAGCACTTCGTCAGCGTCCATCCCCAATTCTGCTCCAATTTTCAAATCATCCCAGCCCAGACGGGAAAGATCGCGCACAATATCGGACATCGCCGTTATCTGATGTTTGCCGCGCGCCCTGTTATGACGCACCGTCGCGGCAATACATTCGGCTTCGCCACTGGATTCAAGGTTAACCACCGTGATCGGAAGAAAACCATTAATTCTCTTTTTTGCCACCGGTGATGTTTTTCCCACCAGATGCCGGTGGAACCCATCCACGACCTGAAACTTATCTTTTAGCGGTGTCACCACAATAGGCTGAGTGAAACCATCTGTCTCAATTGAAAGCTGTAACAAGCTTCGTTCAACGGGTGCCATGACATTAGGGTTATAATCATTGGCGACAATCTCTCCCTCACGAACCCAAAGGACACAATCAACAGGCTCTTTTTTAAAAGGGCTGTGCTGATGCATGACTTTTTTGACCTCATTGATTGCGGCCACTTTTGACTCATCAGACTCAACGGAAGAAAGATAATTATCCAGTTGTTTTAATAGTGCATTAAGCATCAGAGGATCCCCCACATTTGTCGTTTCTTTTTTATCCTTTCAAGGTACCGGCTGTAGTGCTGTGGTTTATTAGGGCTAAATGAAAGCGTCCGGCACCAAAAATCATTCTTCAATAGCGTTTTACATATCCGTCGCCATGAAGGTATATCCCTCGACCCTGAATCTTTATCCTGTTCATCAGGAATGTTTTCTGGAAACTCTCGCTCTTTGTACCATTTCAAATAAATGGCAATTTTATTCCTGTAGTGCTCAGCTGTTTTTTCCGGCATCGATGCAAGTAAAAACATGGCGTACTCTTGCCAGGTTAAATGGCTCGGTTTGGTGATGACTGTATTTCGGGCATAGAAGGAACCGCTTTGATGCGCATAAATAGCGCCGCTGTTGGCACCAGCCACGCGCATGCAGACCCGAGACCAGGTTTCAGGCTCGAGAACATGGTAAAGCCATAGTCCACGCCGCGCCTCCGGGCCAAAGGGTTCACACACCCTCATCGCTTTCATAGGGACACCGGCGCGGTACATGAGGTCATAAAGCGGGTTTCCGGCAGCTTTGTATTTACCGTTAAAAATCCAGATGTCCTGTACCTTCCAGTCGTACAAAGGATAAGCGACGCAGTAATTACCTTCCCTGCTGGCCGTAGTCCAGGGCTTATCATCGGCATAGCGGGTTTTGGTTTGTGAAGCCAGCGCTAAAAAACGGTTGAGGGATTCGTCGGCCCGGATGCCGGTTAACGTGGCCAGACCTTTATCTCCGGAAAGCCAGCGAGAGAACGCAGGCATAAAATCTTCAAAGGTCATGCCATAACGATAGAAAGGGAAAAATTCCGGATCGGTAATGGCGTCTTCGGGCGGCTGGCGAACCCATTCGACGCCTGTTTCCCAGCTAATCCATTCAGGATGACTCTGTGAAACACCGTTCACCGTGGTCAGCGGCAAAGCCACCCAGTAAAAACGCCGGACAATATCGCTATATTGCTGCTTGAGCCGCGAAACATGGTCAATGGTATGTTGAAACTGAACCTCCCAGTCCATAAACAGCACGTCAAACTGGCGCTTTCGACGGCGCGCGATTTCAGCTACAAGGTGAAAAAGCACGCTGGAATCCTTCCCTCCGGAAAAAGAGACACAAACCTGATCGAAGGTATCGAATATCCAGTCGATTCTCTTCTTAGATGCGTTGAGAACATTATCATCAAGAATAATTTTTTTATTTTTTCTCACAAAAACTCCCTTTTATTGTCGCCTCAACATTACTGCCGACGGCGAAATCCTGGTATTACACTAAATCCATCCCGGATGTCTCAACACGTCAACCTGGCAATATCCTTCATCAAGAAAACTACACTCCGCGGATAAAAACATTCATGTAAATTATCAATCGCATAATTTAAATAAATGCCATCAATACCCTAATGTAATTATGTTATATCCAGCCTTAACCCCAGACAAGAAAAATTTAAAATAATCAAAAAAACATCTGCAACCAATTGAATTCAATGACCTTTTAAAATAAAAAATAAAACAAAAGAAACATCAATAAAAAAAATCAAAAAAGCACACCACCCCAAATAGAGACTGGATTTCACTTCATTAAAATAGTGGTGAATTAATAAAATGGATAATCACGAAAAAAATAAGAAAAAGCGCTGACAATGACGAGAAATAATACATGAATCTCCGTGGTATAAACGGGCAACTTGCCCGGAACGAAACGACATCCGGGCAATCAATTCGTCCTTAGCCACGCTAAACCGCTATCTATCTTTCACCACAATCAGCGGCTCAATATCGCTCTCTTTTTTAATCACCAGCGAATCATCCCCACGCAGGCAAGTGCCGCCGTAGCTGCCACCCACGGTAAAAGTGCAGACCTGGATGTATTTACCATCCACCTTCGGCAGGCACCACAACTGCTGATAGATGTTCTTGCGGGCAACGAACTTACCGTCGGTTTTATCCAACAGCTCATCATGATGGCTGACCAAATCGATATTGCTGCCGCAGCGCCCGGCAATCGGCTTCACCGCATAGCCGGTTTTTGCCAACAGCTCGTTCACCTCAAAATCCGTATCCAGCAGATAACGGTGGTTCGGGAACAGCTGCCAGAGCACCGGCAGAATGGCTTTGTTGCCGGGGATAACCGTCCACAGCGGCTCAAACACCAGCACTTCCGGGCGAAGTAAAACGTCAATCAAGCGCACCTCTCCCTGAGGATGACCGGTACGAATTGGCACGGCGGCATACTCAGTCTCGCTGACCTCACGAATTTGCTCAATCGCCGTTTCCCACGCCCAGGTTTTCCAGACGCAGTTCACCGCCCGGCCGTCATTATCAATAAGCTGCCCGGCGCTGTCCCAGCTTAGCTCGCCCAGGCCGTGCAATATTTTGGTGTCAAACCCGGCCTGCATCAGTGAACGCTGCATGAACAGCGCGTGGTAATCCTCTTCGGCGTCATTGTCCTGCATGATGTGGACAAACGGGCGAGCGCTGCTGTGCTTCCAGGCTCCGGTAAGCTCTTCCAGTAATCCTTCGGCCGGATTATGTCCGGTACCCCGGTATCCCGTTTTAACCCACTCCTCAAGAATCAGCCCGCTCTCGGTATGGCAGGAGGCAGAATCGGCGTTGTATTCGTACACCTTCAGCCCGCGCTCATCCATACAAAAATCCATGCGACCACTGACCATCTGGTGGCGACGCCACTGCCAGGAAAGCCGCAGGCGAGGCCAGAGGATTTTGGGGATATCAAAAAGTGCCAGAAGATTGTCATCTTTCAGCACTTTATCCGTGGCATGCAGGTACATCAGATGCAGCTCGTTGGTGGCCTTGATCAGTTCCTGCTCGGCGCTTTCAGTAATGGTGAAATACTGGCAGGGATCTTTATTGATAACGTGGCCGTTAGCCTGGACATAGGCCCGCTGAAGCTCATCTTTTTCATTCAGCCATTTGCCGTCAAACTGGCGCTTATTCTTCAGGCGAGCCCCGCCAATTTTTAGCGTTTCACCGCCGATATCTGGCTGTGGCTCGCTGTCGGTCGTATCCTCAGTCTGAATCATCCAGCCAAGAATCGACGTGTCAGCAAACGTATCCTGCAGCGTGTAGCGACCTTCGCGCTCAACCAGGGTTAGCTCACGCGTCCACTGCTGCCCGGCGGGTAACGGTGCATGAATTACGTTCTGCTCGGCAATGCGCACTTTATTGTCAATAAGCTGAGTGATCACGGCGACATGGCCGGTTTCATGAAACTCGCCGCCCTTCTGCCAGATAAGCAGCGCGCCAGCCTCTGGCGCCCGTTTTGAGCCATTCGCAAAGGCCTGCAGCGGCAGAATATTGTCGTTCACCACCTGACGTAAAAAGCGCAGCGAGAAAATTTCCCACGCCATGTGTACGTCGGTAAAGACAAAGCCGTAGTTTAAGAAGAGGAAGCGGCGCGCAAACTCTACGCACTGCCATTTGTGGCCCATGTATTCGTTGCCGATATAGCTGCGAAACTCAGCATCTTCGGGGTAATTTTTCGGGTCGAGGCTGCCGTAATTAGAGGAGTAAATCGCTACGCCACCCGGCGCATAGCCCAGAAGTGTACCAAAGGGCGAATCGTTGTCTGGTGTTCCTGTATGCATGTGTCCAACCTAGATCAGGCAGGCGGCAAAGGTCACGCGGATTGTCGTCTGCACGTTAAAATTAACCTGACAGAGAAGCCGTTATCATACACCTCTGCCAATGGTTTTGTGCAGTTGCGCTTCGTTTAAACAGAGCATTTTCCAACAGGCTGTGCCCCAAAGAAAAAGGCTGCCTCATCGGGCAGCCTTTGTTAAAAAGTGACTCAGTCGGTTTATTTGTTCCCGTACTCGCTGCCGTTAACCCAGGCGTGATCTTTTTCCCAGGTAAACATCCACTTGCGCACCGGCCCCGCCATCACGTTCAGGTAATAGCTGTCGTACCCGGCCATCGTCGCCACCGGGTGGTAACCTTTCGGCACTTTCACCACGTCTTTGTCGTATACCGCCATGCACTCATCGAGCGCGCGGTCATCGGTATAAACGCGCTGCAGACAGAATCCCTGTGGTGGGTTGAGGCGGTGATAATAGGTCTCTTCCAGATAGGTTTCGTTGGGCGGATTATCGGTATCGTGCTTGTGGCTCGGGTACGAACTGGTGCAGCCCTCGTTGGTGTACACCTCCACCACCAGCAGACTGTCGGCTGGCTTATCCTCCGGCAGAATATTGTGGACATAGCGCTGGTTGTGGCCTTTGCCGCGCGCCTCGGCATCAATATCCTGTGGGGCAATCAGTCGCGTGGCATAAGTCCCTTTCCCCGGCGCGGAACAAACGGCCAGCTCGAGTGCGGTAAGCGCCTGAACCTTAACCTCCTCGCCGGACGTCACATACACAGCCCAGGGTTTACGGCGTTCAAATGGGCTCATGCGGTCGCCTATTTCAGGGAAGCGAGCAAGCGGCGTGTCCACCGTCGCGCGTCCTGCAACCAGCACCAGGCAGCGCTCTTCCTCCACCGCGGGCAGTTCCAGAACCTGCCCTTCCTGAAGCTGATAAACGGCAAACCCCACGTAGCCCCAGCCCGCGTTTTCCGGCGTGACGTGCTGCGTCTGCCCCTTCGCGTCTGGCTGCTGCCAACGGGAAAGTAATTCGGCCATGCTCCCTCCTTAAATCAGCCCGGCTTCGCGAGCAAAACGGTTCAGGTTAGCGTAGCCCATCCGCGCGTAGGTCATCGGGTGTGCCACCGCCGGATCCTGCTCGGCCTCAACCACCAGCCAGCCCTGATAGCCGTGTTTTTTTAGCAACGCCATGATCGGCGGATAGTTCACGCAGCCGTCGCCCGGCACGGTAAACACGCCGCTCAGCACCGCATCCAGGAAACTGGTTTTGCGGTTTTTCACGTCCGCCAGTACGCCAGCACGCACGTCTTTGCAATGCACATGGTTAATGCGCGAGATCCAACGCTCGGCTACCGCCAGCGGATCGGCCCCTGCAAAAGTCAGGTGCCCGGTGTCCAGCAGCAGCCCGACTTCCGGCCCGGTGTGAACCATCAAATTATTCACATCATCCGCACTCTCAATCACCGTCCCCATATGGTGATGATAGGCAATTTGCACGCCCTGCTGCTGGGTGTAACGGGCAAACGCGGTAAGCTTTTCGCCGTATTCCTGCCAGCGTTCGGCCGGGAATCTGGGCCGTAAATGCACTGGGGTTTGCTGCTCCCCGTGAATGCAGTGGGTGACTTCGGCAAACACCAGCACCTTCGCGCCCAGCTCACGCAGCAGCGTCAGGTGCGGCTGCACGGCCTCGATTTCCTGCTCAACGGAGCGTTCAAGCAAGCGGCCGGAATACCAGCCGGAGACCAGCTTCAAATCATGCTTATCGAGAATCGGCCCCAGCACGCCGGCCTCTCGCGGGAACTTATTCCCCAGCTCAAAACCTTCAAACCCTGCCTCTTTCCCTTCGCTCAGACAAGTGTCCAGCGGCGTGTCGGCGCCCAAAGAAGGCAGATCGTCATTGGTCCAGGTCAGCGGGTTAATGCCTAAATGCACGGTCATAATGCTCTCCTTATTGTTTATGCTGGCCGCGCTCGCGCCACAGGGCGATCAGCCGCAGGTAATTGTCACGGATGCGCGCCACCAGCTGCGCATCGTCGATATCGCGTTTTAACCAGGCCTGCGAGGCTTCGCCAAACAGCGTGCGCCCTACCGCAAAGCCTTTCACAATCGGGTAATCAGCAGCTGCGTTGAAGCCTTCACGCAGCACATCGACCGGTGCATCCAAGCCGAGGATCACCACGCCACGGCAGTGAGGATCCCGTTTTTCCACCAGCTCGCTCAGGGCCGCCCAGCCAGCGCTGCTCAGCGGCGGCAGCTTCCACCAGTCCGGGTAGATACCGAGGTTGTAAAAGCGGGAAACGGCTCTGAGATAAAGCTCGTCGCTGCGCGGCATATCCGCAGGCAGGATCACTTCCAGCAGCAGTTCGTGCCCCGACTGACAGCAGGCGCGATACACTTCCGCAACTTTCTGCTCCTGCTCCAGGCGCAGCGCGTGGGCATCTTCCGGGTGGAAAAAGACCAGGCACTTGACGATATGCTCCTGCGGCCAGCTAATCAGCTGCGAGCCGATGTTGCCGTGTTCCATTTCCAGCGGGCGTGATCCCGGCAGCTCAATCGGGCGGCCAATCCACCAGCCTTCACCGGTGATGGAATTCAGCGCGTCCTGGCCGAAGGTACCGTCGCACAGCAGCCCGGCCTTGCCCTCCAGCTCGGCACGCTGAGCGGCTTCGCGACTGGCCTGCAAAATCAACTGTTTCAACACCGGAATACGGCGTAAATCCGCGCCGCTTTTCAGCGCCATCTCTTCCAGTTGGCTGCGGTGATCGAACGCCATCACGCAGAGTTCCGGCCACTGCCGACGGCGGGTGGTGACGCGGTGCAGGTGGTTCAGGCGGGCGTCGAGATCCGGGCGAGGTACCTGATGCTCACGCGAAAGGTAATCGTCCAGCTCGATTTTGCTCGGCATCGCCGGGGCGCAGCCGTGGCGTGAAACCACCAGCGCGCCGCAGGCATTGGCATAGCGGCAGGCCTGCTCCCAGCCTTCGTCATTGAGATAACCGCGCAGCAACCCAGACATGAACGCATCCCCCGCGCCCAGTACATTGAGCACTTCCACGCGCACGCCGCTGACGTTGATCCCGCCGTCCAGCGAGTCAGGAATCAGTCCGAGGAACACGGAACAACCCTGCGCCCCACGCTTACAGACCAGCGTCGCTTCGGTGTTCTGCCGCACTTTTTTCAGCGCCGCCAGCGTGTCGGTTGATCCGCCGGCAATGTGAAATTCTTCTTCGGTGCCGACAATCACGTCAAAAAGATGCAGGACAGATTGCAGCTGGGTTGTGACCTGTTCGGCTTCAACAAAACGCGTCTCGCCGTCGCCAAGGGAAGTCAGCCCCCACAGCACCGGGCGGTAATCAATATCCAGCACGGTGCGCACATCATTCCGGCGGGCATAGCTCAGCGCGGTCAGCACCGCCTCACGGGTACGGGGGTTTGAGAGGTGCGTGCCGGTAATCGCCAGGCAGCGGGCGGAGGCAATGTACTCTTCGCTGAAATCGTCCGCCGTAATCGCCATATCCGCGCAGTTGTCACGGTAAAAAATCAGCGGGAAAGTGTCGCGATCTTTGATGCCCAGCAGCACCAGCGCCGTCAGCCGATCTTTGTCGGTGATTAAATGGCTGGTGTCGCAGCCAACCTGGCTAAGTTCTTCGCGCAGAAAGCGCCCCATGTGCTCGTCGCCAACGCGCGCCAGCATGGAAGATTTCAGCCCCTGGCGAGCGGTGCCGTAGGCTACATTGCCTGACGAGCCGCCAAGATAACGGGCGAAGCTGCTGGCATCTTCCAGCCGCGCGCCAATCTGCTGGCTGTAGAGATCTACCGCGACCCGCCCCATGCAAATCAGATCCAACTGCTTTTCTTTCATGCTTCGTCCTCAGACAATGTCAGATACGTTGACCCAGCGCCCCTGCTGGTGTGACAGGGCGATCGCGTCGAGAATGCGAGACACCTTCCAGCCTTCTTCAAAATCCGGCCACAGCGGGGCATCGGCGGCAATGCCGTCGATCAGATCGCGTACTTCCACCGTTTTTTGATCGTTAAAGCCAATGCCGTGTCCCGCGCCCATGCAGAACGAGCCGTAATCCGGGTGAGCCGGGCCAACCAGCAGCGTGCGGAACCCCTGGCGGCCTTCGGGATCGCTTTGCAGATAAAGTTTCAGCTCCGCCATGCGTTCCTGGGTAAAACTCAGCGCCCCTTTCGTGCCGGTGATCGTCCAGGTCAGCCCCATTTTTCTGCCGCTGGCGACGCGTGATGTTTCAATCACGCCCTGAGCACCACCTTCAAAGCGCACCATCGCGTGGGCCTGATCTTCATTTTCCACAGCGATCATCTCGCTGCTACCAGCCGAAGCCGGGCGCTGCGGCACCACGATTTTCAGGTCGCCGCAGACTTCGCGGATATCGCCCACCAGGTACTGAGCCATATTGACGATGTGCGCCGCCAGATCCCCCAGCGCACCAAGCCCGGCGGTTTCCTTGAAGCAGTGCCAGTGGATCGGCGAAAGCGGATCGGCCATGTAGTCTTCGTTGTGGGTGCCGTAGAAGTGGATCACTTCCCCGATCTCACCGCGCGCAATAATCTGCTTTGCCAGCTGCGCCGTTGGGTTCTTCATGTAGTTGAAGCCCACCAACGTTTTAACACCGGCCAGATCGGCAGCATCCACCATCAGGCGTGCGTCGCGGGCGTTCAGCGCCAGCGGCTTTTCCGAATAGACGTGCTTGCCGTGGCGAATCGCCTCCAGCGCCATCTCCTTATGCAGGTGGTTTGGGGAACAAATGTCCACCACGTCGATATTCGGGTCCGCCACCAGTTCGCGCCAGTCGCCGGTGGAGCGATTAAACCCAAACGCGGCGGCGCGCTTCGCCGCCAGCTCCGGCGTGACTTCCGCTACCATTTCACGCACCAGTTCGCCCTGCAGGTCAAAGACCGTCGGCGCCTGCGCGTAGGCGATGGCGTGGGCTTTGCCGATGTAGCCGGTACCGATTAAACCAATTCTGACTTTTTTCATGTGTTGTTCCTGAAGTCGTGACCAGCCTTTGTACCCTCACCCCAGCCCTCTCCCTGAGAGGGAGAGGGGGGAAAAGCGGCTTTCTTTTTGAAACGGGGTCATTCCCACTTTTACCCTCACCCCGGCCCTCTCCCTCAAAGGGAGAGGGGGAAAAACGGCTTTCTTTTTGAAACGGGGTCATTCCCACTTTTACCCTCACCCCGGCCCTCCCCTCAAAGGGAGAGGGGGAGATAGATGCTGCTCTTAAAATGTCCCCTCTCCCCTCTGGGGAGAGGGTTAGGGTGAGGGGCAATCCCTACAGCGCGCCGCGGCGATTCTTGGCGTAGGTATCAAACGCCACCGCCAGCACGATAATCAGCCCGGTAATGATCTGCTGGTAGTAAGCCGACACGTTCATCAGCACCAGGCCATTAATCAGGATCCCCATGATGATGGCGCCGATGATCGTGCCACTGATCCGCCCGTAGCCGCCCATCAGCGATGTCCCGCCGATCACCACCGAGGCGATCACGCGCAACTCAAAGGAGATCCCCGCCACCGCTTCGGCGCTGCCCAATCTGGCGCTGAGCACAAAGCCCGCCAGCCCGGCAAGACAGCCAATCACCACGTACACGCTAACCAGCACGCGCTTCACGTTAACCCCGGCGAGACGAGCCGCTTCCGGGTTGCCGCCGATGGCATACACAAAGCGCCCCCAGCGAGTTTTGTGCAGTGCCAGATAACCCAGAATCGAGACAATGGCGAAGATCCAGATAGGAATAGAGATGCCGAGCATTTCGCCGCGTCCCCACCAGCGGTAGCCCGCGTCAAACCCGGCGATGGGCGCACCGTCGTTGATCACCAGCGTCAGGCCGCGCCAGATGGTCATCCCGCCCAGCGTGACGATGAACGGCGGCAGACGCAGACGAGTGACGCCCAGGCCGTGCAGGAAGCCTATCAGCGTGCCGAGCGCCAGGCAGATCCCCAGCCCCAGCAGCCAGCTAAAACCGCCCCAGGCGTTCGGATCGACGGTGGTAAAGTTATCGCCCTTGATCACGTAGGCTGCGGTCATCGCACACACGGCCAGGATCGACCCCACCGACAGATCGATACCCGCCGTAAGAATGACAAAGGTCATGCCCACCGCGATGATCCCGTAGATTGAAACCTCGGTCAGGATGTTGAAAATATTGCGTTCGGACAGGAAGTTGCTGTTCTGTGACTGGAAGAAGATCAGCAACAAGAACATGAAGATCAGCACCCCGAAGCGCTCGAAGAAAGCGATCGGATCGAAGCGCGAGGCGCTTTTTGCCGGAGTCTGGGTTTTGGTAATCATCTGCGTCATGGGCTCCCCCGTTATGCGGCGCTTAAGGCGCTATGGTTGATGGCCATCAGAGTCATCAGCCGTTCTTCATTGGCTTCATCGCCGTGTAGTTCGCCGGTCACTCGCCCTTCGCTGAGGGTAATGATCCGATCCGACACCGCGAGAATCTCCGGCAGGTCGGAAGAAATCACGATCACCGCCACGCCTCGCTTAGCCATATCAAACAGCACCTGATGCACTTCCGATTTAGTCCCTACGTCAATGCCGCGAGTCGGCTCGTCGACGATCAGCACCCTTGGATTCAGCGCCATACAGCGCGCCAGGATCACTTTTTGCTGGTTCCCGCCGGAGAGCTTGCGTACCTCCTGCTCGGCATTAACCATTTTGATTTGCAGCGCCTGCCGGTAGGACTCAATCAGCGCATCTTCTTTGCGCGGGCTGACGAAATAGCGCCAGGTGAGCAGCGACGAAAGGCTGGAGAGCGAAAGGTTGTCGCGGATCGACAGGCCCAGCACCGCCCCTTCTTTTTTACGATCTTCCGGCACCAGCGCGATCCCCTGGTCCAGGGCATGCATCGGGTTTTGCGGTCGGTAAGGTTTGCCGTCCAGCTCGAAGCTGCCGGTGGTGAATTTGTCTGCGCCAAACAGACAGCGAGCAACCTCGGTACGCCCGGCGCCTACCAGCCCGGCGATGCCCAACACTTCTCCGGCGTGGACGTGAAAACTGATGTCTTTCAACGCAATGCCGTGTGGATCAAGCGGCGGTTTTTCACGGCTCAGCCCCTTCACCGCCAGGCGGATGGGCTTGTCTGCATGGTGCGTAAGGCTGGCATCGCGGCGGTTAAACACCACGTCGCGGCCGACCATCAGGCGGATAATTTGCTCCACGTTGGTGCCCGCCACGTCGCCGGAGCCGGTATAGCGGCCATCCTGGAACACGGTGAAACGGTCACAAAGCTGGAAGACTTCATGCAGGCGATGGGTCACATAAATAATGCTGACGCCGCGGCCTTTCAGCTCGCGCACCACGCGGTGCAGGCTCTCAACTTCACTGTCGCTCAGGGCTGCGGAAGGCTCATCCATAATGATCAGCCGGGCATTCAGCGTCAGCGCTCTGGCAATCTCCACCATTTGCTGCTGGGCAACGCTGAGTCGAGCCACGGCAGTTGTTGGCGCAACGTTGAGCTGCAAATAATCCAGAATGACCTGCGCTTCCTGGTTCACCGCTTTGCTGTCGACAATCAGGTTGCGGCGGCGCGGCTCGCGGCCAAGAAACATGTTTTCCGCCACCGTCATATTGGGCAGCAGGTTAAATTCCTGATAAATCGTGATAATGCCTTTGTTCTGGCGCGCTACCGGCGAGTCATCCGCCGAAAGCGTTTCACCGTTAAACCAGATCTCACCGCGCGTTTGCGGCTGCGCCCCGGCCAGCGCCTTCAGCAGCGTGGATTTTCCCGCGCCGTTTTCCCCCAGCAGGGCATGAATTTCGCCCTGCCCAACGCTGAGCTGCGCGCTGCTTAACGCCCAGACGCCGGAAAAACTCTTCGCCAGGTCGGTCACTTTCAGTAAAGGTTGCGACATCAGACTGCTCCTCTGTTGCGCCCGCCCACAGGCGGACGGGCACGTTCAGATTTATTTGCCGGCTTCGCCGATACGCTCTGCTTGATCGAGGTTATCTTTGGTGATCATCGTGGGCGCGTAATCTGCCCCGGTGATCGCCTTCTTCTCACGAATGTTGGCCACCAACTGGCTCATCGCCGTTTTCACCGCAAAACCAGGGCGCTGATCGGCAGTTGCCGCCATCCAGCCGTCACGCACGCGAGCCAGCGCTTCCGGTACTGCGTCAAAGCCGGTCACCAGCACTTCACCCGGCTTCATGCCCTGGCCCTGCAGCGCTTCAATCGCACCCAGCGCCATATCGTCGTTAGCGGAGAGGATCACCTGAGGCTTTTTCGGCAGTGATGGCAGGACGCTTTCAACGATGCGCATACCTTCAGAACGCATCCAGTTCCCGGTTTGATCGGCGACGATCTTATATTTGTCGCCCCCGGCTTTCAGGCCGTCGCGGATCCCTTTGGTACGTTCGATATTGGAGGAGGAGCCAGGCTGCCCGGTCAGCAGCACAATGTCCGCGCCGTCAGGGAATTTGGCTTTCACAAAATCAGCTACGGCCTGGCCACCTTTGTAGTTGTTGGCACCAAAGTGCGGTACCGGCTTGTCGCTGGCAACCGAGCGGTCGAGCGTTACCACCGGCAGTTTGGCATCCTGAATTTCCCCTACCGCACTCGACACGGCGTTAACGTCGTTTGGCGAAACGATAAACCCCTGAGCGCCACGCGTGATGGCGTTTTCCAGGTCTGCGACCTGCTTAGGCGAGCTGCCCTGGCTGTCGAGAACCTGTAGCTTGACGCCCATCTCTTTGGCGGCCTGCACGGCGGTGCGCTGCATATGCACTTCAAACGGCATCGCAAGGTTTGGGGTGCTAAAAACAATCTGTTCGTTTTCGGCCAGCGCCGGAGCCGTGGTCAGGGCGATGAGTGCGGCGAGGATCAGCTTTTTCATTGTTATCTCTCTTCTATGTGTAGGGGCTTCGGAGGTTACAAAGCAACTTCGCGCTGGCTACGCAGTGACTCCAGCGCCTTGTCGGCCAGGTACAGGGCGCGTTCACCGTCATCGCCGCTGCACTCGGGTTTGGCCTCGCCGCGCAGGACGGCAACAAAGTGCTGCCATTCGGCGGCATAGGCATCTTTGTAGCGCTGGAGGAAGAAGTGTTCTGGTAACGCGCTGGTGTTCCCGCCGTCGCCAAAGAATTGAACCTGGTTTTCCAGGATATTGCCGGCAGTCAGCAGGCCCTTAGCGCCATGCAGCTCCAGGCGCTGGTCGTAGCCATAGGCCGAGCGGCGGCTGTTGACGATGGTCGCCAGCGCTCCGGAGGCATATTTCAGGACGATAAAAGCGGTATCGATGTCACCCGCTTCGCCAATCGCCGGATCCACCAGGTTGCTGCCCTGGGCATACACGGCCACTGGCTCTTCACCCATGATGAAGCGAGCCATATCAAAGTCGTGGATGGTCATGTCGCGGAACATGCCGCCGGAGACACGCACATATTCAGCCGGCGGCGGCGATGGATCGCGGGAGATAATCACCAGCGATTCCGGCGTGCCGATGCGCCCCTGCAGCGCTTCGTTTTTCAGTTTGCGGAACTGCGGATCAAAGCGGCGGTTAAAGCCGATAAACAGCGGCACATTATGTGCTTTCACCACTTTCAGGCAATCGCGCACACGGGCCAGATCCAAATGCACCGGCTTTTCGCAGAAGATTGCTTTGCCATGCTTGGCGGCAAGCTCAATCAGGTCAGCGTGAGTGTCGGTCGCCGAGGCGATCAGCACCGCATGAACCTCCGGGTCGCTCATCGCCTGGGCAACGCTCTGCTGGCGCGCCTGGTATTTTTCGGCAATGCGCGCGGCGTTTTCTGCATTAGGATCGACAACGGACCAGAGGGTGGAATGGGGATGGGCGGCAATATTGGCGGCGTGGATTTGGCCGATACGGCCCGCGCCCAGTAAAGCAATGTTAAACATGGCGGCTCCCGAAAGTGGTGTTGCAGTAGGGTCATGAGCCGGGTCTTCCGGCTTTCACATGCAGCTGAATAACGACGCCTTAAATAAAACATTTATTTCATTTTAATGCAGAGTGAAAGTTTCATTTTTGCACAGAGGTTAACATTTTGATAATTTATCGGCTGTATTTTGTTAGCAAAATCACAACGCCGAATGAATTAAAACCTGCACAGAGAAGGGATTTGAGAGGGAGAGCGCACCCATGCTGCAGTGCAAGAGGAAAAGAAAGTAAAAATGAAATAAACATTCCGCCAGATAGCCCAGCGGAATGCTAAAAGGTCAGTACTGACGAGCGTTTTTGATCTTAGCCGCGGTTTGTTCAGCGGCATCGGCTACCGCGTTCGAGCGCGAAACCTGAGCATCTCCGGTGCGCCACCAGGCCTCATAGTCGTGAGTCATGGTTTTGGGCAACACTTTGATATCAAGCAGCGTTGGCCCCGGCTCCTGACGAGATGCCTCCAGCGCGGCAAGCAGCTCCGCCTCGCTATTGACCCGCCAGGCTTTGCAGCCGTAGCTTTCGGCATTTTGGGCAAAATCGACCTTCACCAGTGGGCCATCCAGCCTGCCGCTGTGCGGGTTTCGGTGGCGATTTTCGGTACCAAAACTCCCCATTCCGTGGCCCATCTGCAGGTTATTGATGCAGCCGAACCCGGCGTTATCGAACAGCAGAATGGTGATTTTGATCCCTTCCTGCACGGCAGTTTGCAGCTCAGAATGCAGCATCAGGTAAGAACCGTCCCCCACCATCGCGTATACCGGCTGCTGCGGCTTCGCGAGCTTTGCCCCCACCGCCGCGGCTATCTCGTAGCCCATACACGAATAGCCGTATTCCAGGTGATAGCTGTCCGGCGTTTTTACCTGCCACAGGCGCTGTAAATCCCCCGGCAGCGAACCCGCCGCGCCCACCACGATAGCGTCATCTTCAATATGCTGATTCACCAGGCCCAGCACCCGGGTTTGCGTTAATGAGGTGCCTAGCTCTCGGCTGTATTCCTGCAACGTTTCATCCAGATGACCCGCCACTTCCGGCGCTTCTCCCGCCTGCCATTGCCGCGTCCACAGCCGTTGGCACTCCTCGTGCCAGGCGGCTTTCGCGTTCGTGGTCTCGTTTTGCCAGGCCGCCTGATAGCCTGTCTGATGCAGGCCAACCGTCAGATGCTCAAGCCCAATCCGGGCATCGGCCACCAGCGGTGTGGCGTCCAGCTTCAGGGCGTCGAATTCGGCCACGTTCAGCAGCAGGTAGTCAGCCTCGGGTGAAAACAGTGATTTCGAGCCGGTGGTAAAATCTGTCAGCCGGGTCCCCACGCCGATGATTAAATCCGCCTGCGGGGCCAGCAGGTTAGCCGCCAGACCGCCCGTCACACCGAGGCCTCCCAGATTAAGTGAGTGCTCGCTTACAATCGCACCTTTCCCGGCCTGGGTTTCGGCAAACGGCAGCCCGAAACGCTCCACAAAATCCTGAAATGCCCGGTGCGCGCCGGAATAGCGAACCCCGCCGCCGCAAATAACCAGCGGACGACGCTTGCTGGCAATGAGCTTTAGCGCGGCCTGCAGCCGGTTTTCATCCGGCGGACGCCGCTCGATATGGTGCACCCGCCGGGCAAAGAAGCCTGGCGGGTAATCCCAGGCTTCACCCTGCACATCCTGCGGCAGGCAAATCGTTACCGCACCGGTATCAGCGGGGTTAGTAAGTACTCGCATGGCGCTAATCATGGCGCTCATCAGCTGTTCAGGGCGGTTGATTCTGTCCCAGTAGCGCGACACCGGCCGGAAGCAGTCGTTGGTGCTAATGCTCAGGTCATGAAACTGCTCGATTTGCTGGAGCACCGGGTCCGGCTGCCGGCTGGCGTAAATGTCGCCGGGCAAGAGCAACAGCGGAATGCGGTTGGCAGTAGCCGTTGCGGCGGCAGTCACCATATTGGCAGCTCCCGGCCCCACGGAGGAGGTCACGGCATAAATCTTCTGCCGCTTGTGCTGCTTAGCGAAGCCTGTGGCGATATGCGCCATGCCCTGTTCATTACAGCCCTGATGTACCTTCAGGTGTCCAGGGTCTTCCTCCAGCGCCTGCCCAAGGCCGAGCACGTTGCCGTGCCCGAAAATGGTCATTACGCCTTCTATGAACGGCTGCTCCTGCCCGTCAATTTCTACGTACTGCTGGTTTAAAAACCTGACCAGCGCCTGCGCCATGGTCATGCGTTGTGTGGTCATCTTTCCTCCCCTTAGCCCAGCGTCGGCATTGAGAATGCAGATCCTTGCTGATGGCTGGTTTCCGGCCAGCGAGCGGTGACGGTTTTCATCCGCGTGTAGAAACGCACGCCGTCGCTGCCGTGCACGTTCAGCGGCCCGAAGATAGAACGCTTCCAGCCGCCAAAGCTGTGGAAAGCCATCGGCACCGGGATAGGCACGTTTACCCCAACCATCCCCACCAGGACTTCTTCAGTAAAACGCCTGGCCGTGCCGCCGTCACGGGTAAAAATCGCCGTGCCGTTGCCGTATTCGTGTTTGTTGATCAGATCCAACGCGCTAGCGTAATCCGGCACACGCACCACGCTCAGTACCGGGCCGAAGATCTCTTCTTTATAAATGGTCATCTCAGGCGTGACATGATCAAACAGCGTTGGGCCAACAAAATAGCCGCCTTCGTGGCCTGCCAGCCTGAGGCCACGGCCGTCCACGCGCAGCGTCGCGCCCTGCTGCTCTCCGCTATCAATATAGCCCAGCACTTTGGCCCGGTGCGGCGCGGAAATGAGCGGCCCCATTTCGTTTTCCGGCTCCTGCCCAAGGCCCGGCCCCACGCGCAGTGTAGCAAGCTGTTTTTCCAGCCCAGCGCACAGCGCATCTGCAGTTTCATCCCCCACGGCGACCACTACCGAAAGCGCCATGCAGCGTTCCCCGGCGGCGCCAAAAGCCGCCCCCATAATGGCGTTGGTCGCCATATCCAGATCGGCATCCGGCATCAAAATGCAGTGGTTTTTCGCTCCGCCCAGCGCCTGGCAGCGCTTACCGTGGGCAGAAGCGGTCTGGTAAATGTATTCGGCAATCGGCGTCGAGCCGACAAAGCTGACGGCCTGAACTCTCGGGTCGGTCAGCAGTACGTCCACGGCTTCTTTATCGCCCTGCACTACGTTAAACACGCCGTCCGGCAGCCCGGCTTCCTTCAGCAACTGAGCCAGCCGCAGCGACAGCGACGGATCTTTTTCCGACGGCTTGAGCACGAAGGTATTCCCGGTTGCCAGCGCGATGGGGAACATCCACATTGGCACCATCGCCGGGAAGTTAAACGGCGTGATCCCCGCGCAAACGCCAAGCGGCTGCATCAGAGAATGGCTGTCCACGCCCGTTCCTACGTTGGCCGAATGCTCACCTTTTTGCAGATGCGGAATACCGCAGGCGAACTCTACTACTTCAAGGCCACGGGTCAGCTCGCCCACCGCGTCAGAATAAACCTTGCCGTGCTCTTCGCTGATGAGCTTCGCCAGGCCGTCCATGTGTTCCTCAAGCAGAGTTTTAAAGCGGAACATCACGCGGGCGCGCTTGAGCGGAGACTGGCGAGCCCAGCCTGGAAACGCCTGCTGGGCCGCGGCAATGGCCTGCTCCGTCTGCCTGGCCGTGCTCATGGCGACCTGGCGGATCTGCGCGCCGGTCGCCGGGTTAAAGATCGCCTGTACCCGCTGGCCTTCGCCCGCGACGCATTCACCGTGGATAAAATTCGCTACCGTCTCCATCTCTGGCCTCTTGCTGTTAGGGTTGTCTCCCGAACACTGTATATGAAACAAACATTCCATTTTAAGTTGAAATAAAATAAATGTTGATTATTGTGATCAACACTTCGTTTTTATGTTAACCAGCAGAATGAGGTGCAAAGACTGAGACTTCGGCGGCGTTTCAGCCCCCGCCAGTTTTGGTGCATCTGTTTCATTTTTGCCGGGACTACGCTTAAATACGTTTCAGCGAATACTTTTGAGGATGGCAAATTGACCACGGCGACAACCCTGAGCGAACTCCAGCAGCAGATCCGCGACCGCTATGACAGCCTGAGCAAAAGGCTGCAGCAGGTTTCCCGTTACGTGCTGGATAACACCAATAGCGTGGCATTTGATACCGTGGCCGCCATTGCCGAGCGGGCAGAGGTGCCGCCTTCTACGCTTATCCGCTTTGCCAATGCCTTTGATTTCAGCGGGTTCAACGAAATGAAACAACTGTTTCGCATGAATCTGGTGGAAGAGACGGCCAGCTATACCGATCGAGCCAGGCTGTTCCGCGAGCTGGGCAGAGAAGCCGTGCCGGAAACGCCGCTGGATATTTTGCAGGAGTTTGCCCGCTCAAATGCTCAGGCCCTGCAGCAGCTGGCCGCCCGTACCGAACCGGAAATGCTGCAGCGTGCAGTGGAATTGCTTGCCGAAGCAGACACGATCTACGTTGTCGGCCTGCGTCGCTCCTTTAGCGTGGCGGCCTATCTGACCTATGCCCTGAGCCACCTGGATTGCCGTGCCGTGTTGCTGGACGGGCTTGGTGGCATGCTGCGCGAGCAGGTCAACCGGGTGAAAGCGAAAGATATTGTGGTGTCGATAAGCTTCTCCCCGTATGCCGAAGAGACACTGATGGTCAGCGAAATTGCCGCCCAGGCGGGGGCTCGCCAGATAGTGATCACCGACAGCCAGATTAGCCCGTTCGCCACGTTTAGCGATCTCTGTTTTGTGGTGAAAGAGGCGCAGGTAGACGCTTTCCGTTCGCAGTCCGCCACGCTTTGCCTGGTGCAGTCGCTGATGGTGGCGCTCGCGTATTACCAGGGCACGCCGCACAGCGCGCTGTCGCCGGAGGCCTGATTTTCGGATTGCCGAATGTCTCCGCAGGGTTAAGATGGAAACAACGTTTCAAAAATAACTCTTACCCTAAGGAGACACCATGCCCTACGAAGCCAGCCCGTCGCGTTATCAATCCATGCAGTATCGCTTCTGCGGTCAGAGTGGCCTGCAGCTGCCCGCGCTTTCTCTCGGTTTGTGGCACAGTTTTGGCGGCGTAAGCCCGCTGGAGTCCCAGCGCGATCTGCTGCGCACCGCGTTCGATCTTGGCATTACGCATTTCGATCTGGCGAATAACTACGGGCCGCCTCCGGGCTCGGCGGAAGAAAACTTTGGTCGCCTGCTGAAGCAGGATTTTAGCGGCTATCGCGATGAGCTGATTATTGCCACCAAAGCGGGATATGACATGTGGCCAGGCCCTTATGGTTCCGGTGGCTCACGTAAGTACCTGCTGGCGAGTTTGGATCAGAGCCTGAAGCGTATGGGACTGGAGTACGTCGATATCTTCTATTCCCACCGCGTGGATGAGAGAACGCCGATGGAAGAAACGGCCAGTGCACTGGCACATGCGGTACAAAGCGGCAAAGCGCTTTATGTCGGGATCTCCTCTTACTCCTCCGAAAGAACACAGAAAATGGCCGATCTGCTGCGAGAATGGAAAATTCCGCTGCTTATCCACCAACCCTCCTACAACCTGTTAAACCGCTGGGTCGATAAAAGCGGCCTGCTGGACACGCTGCAGCGCAACGGCAGCGGCTGCATCGCCTTTACCCCGTTAGCCCAGGGCCTGCTGACCGGTAAATACCTGAACGGCATCCCGGAAGGTTCAAGGATGCAGGTGGAAGGCAATAAAATTCGCGGACTGAATGAAAAGATGCTGACCGAGGCTAATCTCAGCAGCCTGCGCTTGCTCAACGAGATGGCGCTGGAGCGCGGCCAGACGATGGCACAGATGGCGCTGAGCTGGCTGCTGAAAGATGAACGCGTCACCTCAGTGTTGATCGGTGCCAGCCGGGCAGAACAGCTAAAAGAGAATGTGAAAGCGCTGGAGAATCTCAACTTTACGGCAGAGGAGCTCGAGCGAATTGACCGCCACGTCGCCGATGGCGAGCTAAATCTGTGGCAGGCATCGTCCGACAAATAAAAGCAAAAGCCCCTGTTTAACAGGGGCTTAATATTTAATACTTGGCGCTGCGGGAGAGCTTGTCGAGATAACCCATCACAAACGCCGACAGCACAAACGTCAGGTGAATGATCACATACCACATCAGTTTGTTGTCCGGCACGTTTTTAGCGTCCATAAAAATACGCAGCAGATGGATGGACGAGATCGCTACTATCGATGCCGCAACTTTATTTTTCAGCGAACCGGAGTCCATTTTCCCCAGCCAGCTCAGTTTCTCTTTGCCTTCGTAAATATCCAGCGTCGAGACAAAGTTCTCATAGCCAGAAAACATCACCATCACCAACAGGCCGCCAACCAGCGCCATATCCACCAGCGAAAGCAGCGTCAGAATTAAATCAGCTTCCGCAATCGAGAAGATATTCGGGAGAACGTGAATGATCTCCTGGAAAAACTTCACCGTCAGCGCAAGCAGGGCCAGAGATAACCCGAAGTAAACCGGAGCCAGAAGCCAGCGCGAGGCGTACATCGCATTCTCAATAAAACGTTCCATAATGTCCTGTCTGGGAATATCAAAAGGGCGTCATTATAGCGAATTCCAGTGTTTAAGAGTGACCTGCATTGCAGGCCTTAAACACTTTTCAGGTCGATATCAGGGCGCTGGTACTGCGGCCACACCAGCGCCACCAGCTCCGGGTAAGCTTCCCGGCTAAACTCGTTAAAACACTGACGCAAGTTCAGTACTTCAATATCCGACAATGGCACCTGCTCACCTTCGGCACAGCGTTTTTTAATGTTGTCATAATATTTATATACCGCCGAATTTAAATCACTGCAGCGGCGCTGGGCGCTAAATAAAACCGGCTGAGACGTCAGCTCATCAATACGCATTTTTTTAATGGTGGCGTGAGTGAAGTCGATATACTCACTGTTAATACGCCAATAATAGCTGGGTGTAATTTTAGACATCAGCATGCCAAAATAATCTTCCCGCTCTTCGCTGGAGGTAATGGGTTGTATCTCACCCGCAGCGCGATTTTTTTTATTATTTGAGGTGCTAAATTCTTTGCGCATAACCAGCACGGCGCATAACAAAATCAAAATGGTGACAATAGAATAAAATATGCTGTGCATAAGAAACTCCTGTTTTTTTTATTTTTGAATTGAGGCATCATATCGCGAATCTCTGAACCTGAATATTGAACCGATATCAAAGGATCACATTCGATGCTGCCTGAACACTTCTTACCACGGCGCTATCCCGCTGTTGCACCGTCAACGCTCCCCGCAGAAGCTGAAAATAGTACCACGCCGGAAGTCGTTCAGGATAAGATTTTAACGCTGGAAAAAAACATCCTGAGCGGCAGTCATTATGCCGGGCAGGCCAAAAACCGCCTGCTTGAAGAAACCGATCGTCATATTAAAGAGAGGCTGCTGTGTGCCGTTCGGATAGAGGCGTTACACGCCCTGATTGGCGAACTGGTTGAAAAAGAACTTATTAGTGCAGCCGATTTGCAGATGCTTATCGAAGACAAAACCGCCTGGGTGAGTAGCAAGGAACAGGAAATTTGGGTTAATCAAATGACCCAAGAAAGACCCTGGCCATTATGCTATTCAATTGAGGAGTAGTGCTATGGCAGAACCTATAAAAAAACAGCCAGTGTTAATTAGCGCCGATGAAAATAAAGACCATGAATTTACGTTAAGTAAAAATATAGCGATTCTGGTTCGCCTTAAAAATGAAAATATCACCCGCAATACACAGGAAGTCACGGATATTACTTCGGCGCTTATCGACCTGAAGTGGATGAACCGCCGTGAAATCTTCCCGTGGCGTGCCAAAGAAGAGGTGTATGGGGCGGTACTGGAAGAGATCCTTAGCCATCATCCAAAACTTAAAGAGCAGATTATTAAGCGGCTGGAAGGGCATTATCAGCGCCTGAAAGAGCAGGAAGCGCAGACGCTGTCGATGACCCGTGGTCTGGCTGAGAAGACGTGGAAGAGTTCGACGCTGTGATTTAATCCCTGGCAGTGCAAATGCTCTTTGCTGTGCTGGGTGAATGTTCCGTTCACTCGTAGATCTGTTTCCCCTCACCCCGGCCCTCTCCCCAAAGGGGCGAGGGAGTAAACAGGTGCGGGAACGGCCCTCTCCCCAAAGGGGCGAGGGAAGAAACAGGTACAGGAACGGCCCTCTCCCCAAAGGGGCGAGGGAGTAAACAGGTACAGGGACGGCCCTCTCCCCAAGGGGGCGAGGGAGGAAACAGGTACAGGGACGGCCCTCTCCCCAAAGGTGCGAGGGAGGAAACAGGTACAGGGACGGCCCTCTCCCCAAGGGGGAGAGGGAGAAAGCAGGTGTGGGGAACATGGTTTATTCCCTCTCCCTCTGGGAGAGGGTTAGGGTGAGGGTCACTACCGCTTACTTCGCTTTCGTGACTTCCTGGCCGACCAGGCCAATCTTCAGATACCCTGCCTGGTGCAGCGTATCCATCACGTCCATCAGCGTTTCGTAGTCCACCGTTTTGTCCGCACGGAAGAAAATGGTGGTGTCTTTTTTCCCTTCGGTCGCGGCAATCAGCGCGTTGACCATCGACTCTTTGGTTATCGGGTCATTACCGATAAACATCGAATGATCGGCTTTTACCGACAGGTAAACCGGCTTCTCAGGGCGTGGCTGTGGTTCACTGCTGGAGGCCGGAAGGTTAACCTTCACGTCCACCGTTGCCAGCGGCGCCGCCACCATGAAGATGATCAGCAGCACCAACATAACGTCGATAAACGGCGTAACGTTGATTTCGTGCATTTCACCATTGTCATCGAGGTTTTCGTTCAGACGCATTGCCATGGGGCATTAACCTACTCGCAGTTGCTGGGTATTACGCACCGGACGCGGCTGAGCGGTACCATCCAGATCCAGATCGCGGCTTTGCAGCAGCAGAACCTGAGCGGCAACGTCGCTGAGGGTCGCTTTGTAGCTGCCGATCATACGCGCGAAGATGTTATAGATGACGACCGCCGGGATAGCAGCGACCAGGCCGATGGCCGTCGCCAGCAACGCCTCTGCGATGCCCGGGGCAACTACCGCCAGGTTAGTGGTCTGAGACTGGGCAATACCGATAAAGCTGTTCATGATGCCCCAAACGGTACCGAACAGGCCGACGAACGGCGAAATCGCACCAATGGTGGCAAGGAAACCGTTGCCGCGCCCCATGTGACGCCCAACGGCGGCCACGCGGCGCTCAAGGCGGAAACCGGTACGATCTTTAATGCCTTCGTTATCTTCCACGCCGGCTGAAAGTTCCAGTTCATTCTGGGCTTCGTTGATTAACAGCGTGCTCAGGCTTTTACTGTCAAACGCTTCGGCCGCGCTGCTCGCTTCATTGAGGGAGCGCACGTTAGCCAGCAGCTGCTGCTCTCGCTTGAGGCGACGTTTCTGGGTAATCAGCTCCACACTCTTACTGAAAAAGATGGCCCAGGTGACAACTGAGGCCAGAATCAGGCCAATCATCACGATCTTCACTACGATGTCAGCATGTTGATACATGCCCCAAACGGACAGATCCGTCTGCATCAGATTACTCGTCACGTCTTACGCTCCAGCGAGAAATAAATGTCAAAACTGAGACTAATATATCAAAAAACTATCGAATTGATAGTCGTTCTCATTAGTATTTACAGACTGCCGGAAATTATTGAAGCATTCCTTGCGCTTACGCAGGAAAAGCGCCCACCTGGTGAAATGATGGCTTTTTTCGCCAACCTGAAAAAACGCCATGATGCCCTTTGCGCATTTTGTGTTAATTTACGTCCAGACATCCAGATGGTTAGACGGGGAAGTGTAAATGGCGGAAAAACACATCGAAACGGCGCTGGTCAACGCCGGGCGCAGCAAGAAATTTACTCAGGGTTCGGTTAACAGCGTTATTCAGCGCGCCTCTTCCCTCGTCTTTGAAAGCGTTGAGGCCAAAAAGCAGGCCACTGCCAACCGCGCTAAGGGCGAGCTGTTCTATGGGCGCCGCGGCACGCTGACCCATTTCTCGTTGCAGGAAGCGATGTGTGAACTGGAAGGCGGCGCGGGCTGTGCCCTCTTCCCCTGCGGCGCCGCTGCGGTGGCCAATACGATTCTGGCCTTTGTCGAACAGGGCGACCACGTCCTGGTGACCGAAACCGCCTACGAGCCAACGCAGGACTTCTGTACCAAAATTCTCTCGAAGCTCGGGGTCAGCACCAGCTGGTTCGCACCGGAGATTGGTGCCAATATTGCCGACCTGATTCAGCCGAACACCAAAGTCGTTTTTCTGGAATCTCCCGGTTCCATTACAATGGAAATCCATGATATTCCAGCGATTGTCGCAGCGGTAAGGCGCGTTGCTCCTGAGGCTATCATCATGATCGACAACACCTGGGCGGCTGGCGTGCTGTTTAAAGCGCTGGAGTTCGGCATCGATATCTCCATTCAGGCGGGCACCAAATATTTAATTGGCCATTCGGATGCGATGGTTGGCACCGCGGTATCCAATGCCCGATGTTGGGATCAGTTGCGCGAGAATGCCTATCTGATGGGGCAAATGCTGGATGCAGACACCGCGTATATGACCAGCCGCGGCATTCGCACGCTGGGTGTGCGCCTGCGCCAGCATCATGAAAGCAGCCTGAAAGTAGCCGAATGGCTGGCACAGCATCCGCAGGTTGAGCGCGTGAATCATCCGGCGCTGCCGGGCAGTAAAGGGCACGAGTTATGGAAACGTGACTTTACGGGCAGCAGCGGGCTGTTCTCATTTGTGTTGAAAAAGCGGCTGAATGATGAAGAGTATGAACAGTACCTCAATCATTTCGAGTATTTCAGCATGGCCTATTCCTGGGGTGGCTATGAATCGCTTATTCTCGCTAATCAGCCTGAAGAGCTGGCGGAGATCCGCCCGGCTGGCGGCGTCGACTTTAGCGGCACCCTGGTTCGCCTTCACATTGGGCTGGAAAACGTGGACGATCTGATTGCCGATCTGGAAGCGGGTTTCCAGCGTATTGCCTAAAAATTCCGTTTATCGGTAACCGTGGAACAGTTTTTTGCCATCATCGGCGTTTTGTTGAGCCTGGGATCAAGGTGTCGCGAAGATTTTAGCAGTACAATGTGTAGAAATTAAGGTGAGCCTAAGTTGCGGGTGCAATACTCAGGGCGAACTCAATAAGCGGTTCCACAGGAATACCTATGGCTGTTATACAAAATATTGTCGAGGCGCTTTGGCATCACGATTTTGCCGCGCTGGCCGACCCCCATGTGATTGGCATTGTCTATTGCGTTATGTTTGCGACGCTGTTCCTGGAAAATGGGCTGCTTCCTGCTTCATTTTTGCCGGGCGATAGCCTGTTGCTGCTCGCGGGGGCGCTTATCGCCAAAGGCGTGATGGGCTTTGTGCCGACGCTGGTGATTTTAACCATCGCAGCCAGTCTGGGCTGCTGGCTTAGCTATTTACAAGGGCGCTGGCTCGGCAATACCCGCACGGTTAAAGGCTGGCTGAAACAGCTGCCAACCCAGTACCACCAGCGCGCCACGCAGATGTTTGACCGCCACGGTTTACTGGCGCTGCTTGCGGGCCGCTTCCTGGCCTTTGTTCGTACTCTGCTGCCTACCATGGCGGGGATTTCCGGCCTCAGCAACCGCCGTTTCCAGTTCTTTAACTGGCTAAGTGGCCTGTTGTGGGTCGGCGTTGTAATTAGCCTTGGCTACGCGCTCAGCATGATCCCCTTTGTTAAGCGCCATGAAGATCAGGTGATGACCTTCCTGATGATTTTGCCGGTTGCTCTGCTGATTATGGGCCTGGTCGGCACGGTGTTTGTGGTGCTGAAAAAAAAGGTTAGCGCCGCGTAACCACACTTAATAAAGAAAGAGCGGATAGGCCCGGCTTATTCGCTCTTCACTTTTGCCTCATCAAATAACCCGCATCCGCGCCATATCTTCCCCCGGCGTCACGCCAAAATAGCGCTTAAACTCCCGGCTAAACTGAGATGCGCTCTCGTAGCCGACGCGGATAGCCGCCGCGCTTGCCTTCATACCGTCATGCAGCATTAACATTCTTGCCTTATGCAGTCGGTAGGTTTTCAGGTATTGCAGCGGAGACGTACTGGTCACCGACTTAAAATTATGATGGAAAGCCGAAACGCTCATGTTGGCCTCGGCTGCCAGCTGGTCCACGGACAGGTTTTCGGTGTACTGATTTTCAATCCGCCGCAGCACGCGGCTGATCAGGCTAAAATGCGTCTGACGGCTTACCAGCGCCAGCAGCGCCCCGCCGCTTGGGCCAGTCAAAACGTGATAAAGGATCTCGCGGATAATCTGCTTGCCCAGGACTCGGGCATCAAGAGGACGATCCAATACGTCCAGCAACCGCTCCGCAGCGCAAAGTATTTCTTCCGACAGCTCGGCGGAGTTTATCCCGTCGATGCATGACTGCGGGTGGAAGAGATCGTCTTCGCCAATGTCCATCAGCAAATCCTGCAGTTGCTGAATATCGACGTTAATTCTCATCCCGGCGAGCGGCACGTCCGCGGTCGCAAAGGTTTCGCACTCAAACGGCAAAGGCACCGTCAGCAACAGATATTCATTGGCGTCATAGCGAAATACACGATCGTTCACATAACCTGTTTTATGGCCAGAAAAGAGAAAAATGATTCCTGGCTCGTACATAACCGGGGTGCGCGCCAGTGGTTTAGTGCCGTACACCAGTCGTACGCCATCGAAAAAATTCTCTTTTTTTTCCTTTAAAATTAGCTGATTGATTTTTTCAGTCAGTTGCTGGCAGATAGCCTGGCTGCTCATTTATTACGTCTCCACGGCGCGTTTTATCCGGCTTACAGTGTGCGATGAATTCTGCAATTTCTCCAGCCGTTTGGAGAAACAGGCAAGATAAAGGCAGAAATATGCATTGAGAGAGGCAAGGTGGCGGACCACAATAAGCGCCATCAGATTTAGCAATGTGACTCATCTAACGAACGGGAAACCCATCATGAATAACTTCAATCTTCATACCCCAACCCGCATCCTGTTTGGTAAAGGCTCCCTGGCAGAACTGCGTGACCAGATCCCTGCGGACGCTCGCGTACTGATTACCTACGGCGGCGGTAGCGTGATTAAAACTGGCGTACTGGGCCAGGTTAAAGATGCGCTGAAAGGCCTCGACGTGCTGGAGTTTGGCGGCATCGAACCTAACCCGTCTTACGAAACGCTGATGAAAGCCGTAGAGATTGCGCGTAAAGAAAACGTGACTTTCCTGCTGGCAGTCGGAGGTGGCTCCGTGCTCGACGGCACTAAATTCATCGCCGCAGCAGCGCACTATCCGCAGGATATCGATCCGTGGAACATTCTGCTGACGCGCGGTAACGACGTGAAAAGCGCGATCCCAATGGGTTCCGTGCTGACGTTGCCAGCAACCGGCTCCGAATCCAACAAAGGCGCGGTAGTTTCCCGCCGCTCTACTGGCGACAAACAAGCGTTCATGTCTGACTTCGTTCAGCCTGTCTTTGCGGTTCTGGATCCGGTTTACACCTACACCCTGCCACCTAAACAGGTTGCTAACGGCGTGGTGGATGCCTTTGTGCACACCATCGAGCAGTACCTGACTTACCCGGTCAACGCCAAAGTTCAGGATCGTTTCGCAGAAGGCATTCTGCTGACGCTGATCGAAGACGGCCCGAAAGCGCTGAAAGATCCGGAAAACTATGATGTGCGTGCGAACGTGATGTGGGCTGCAACAATGGCGCTGAATGGCCTGATCGGGGCAGGCGTGCCGCAGGACTGGGCGACCCATATGCTGGGCCACGAACTGACCGCAATGCACGGTCTGGATCACGCTCAAACGCTGGCGGTGGTTCTGCCTTCTCTGATGAATGAAAAGCGTAACGAGAAGCACGCCAAACTGCTGCAATATGCAGAACGCGTCTGGAACATCACCTCCGGCAGCGAAGAAGAGCGTATTGATGCGGCTATCGAAGCGACCCGCAATTTCTTCGAGAAAATGGGCACCGCGACTCGCCTGTCCGCCTACGGCCTGGACGGCAGCTCCATCCCTGCTCTGCTGGTGAAACTGGAAGAAAAAGGCATGACTAAGCTGGGCGAACATCAGGACATTACGCTGGACGTTAGCCGCCGCATTTACGAAGCCGCGCGCTAAGAGAATCCAGGTTAGCGCTTTGACTGCCTGAGTTTCGACTAGACTTAATACCAAACTTACACCGGGCTTGCCCGGTGTTTTTCGCACTATTAAGGAGGTACGCATGACTCATCCAACCTTAATCAAGCTCCAGGATGGCAACGTAATGCCGCAGCTTGGGCTCGGTGTCTGGCAGGCCAGCAACGACCAGGTCAGGACAGCCATTGAGAAAGCCCTGGAAGTGGGATACCGCTCCATTGATACCGCCGCCGCCTACAAAAACGAGGACGGCGTAGGCACCGCACTGAAAAGCGCAGGCATTGCGCGTGACGACCTGTTTATTACCACCAAGCTCTGGAACAGCGACCAGCAGCGGCCTCGCCAGGCGCTGGAAGACAGCCTTGAAAAACTGCAGCTTGATTATGTCGATCTCTATCTGCTGCACTGGCCGGTGCCGAGTAAAGATCACTATCTCGAAGCCTGGAAAGGGCTGATTGAGCTGCAAAAAGAGGGGCTGGTGAAGAGTATCGGGGTGTGTAACTTCAATCTTAATCATCTCCAGCGGCTGATCGACGAAACCGGCGTTAGCCCGGTGATCAACCAGATTGAGCTGCACCCTCTGCTGCAACAGCGCCAGCTTCACGCCTGGAACGCGACTCACAAAATCCAGACGGAGTCCTGGAGCCCGCTGGCCCAGGGCGGCGAAGGCGTGTTTGATCAGAAAATCATTCGTGATTTAGCGGACAAATACGGCAAAACACCGGCTCAGGTGGTGATTCGCTGGCACCTCGATAGCGGACTGGTGGTTATCCCTAAATCGGTCACACCGGCCCGTATTGCTGAAAACTTTGACGTGTTCGACTTCCGCCTGGACAAAGAAGAGCTGGCTGAAATTGCGAAGCTCGACAGCGGTAAACGCCTTGGGCCAGACCCGGACGTATTTGTCGGCTAAATCCGGCTTCTCTTTTCTCTCCCAAACCACCTTAGCCTTAACCAGCCGGGTGGTTTTTTATTTCCTGCACACTCCCTGCCCCAGCGCTTTCTACGTGTAACACATCCGTTTGATCGTCGCGTGAATTTTCACGGCGTTCATTATTTGTTCTTTTAGCCGTAATCAAAAAGTCACACAACACCACGATAAATAGGGCCAGCTTCGCTAACTCATTTGGAATGGTTATGAACAGATCCCTTGCCGTAGTTACCAACTCTGACCTGGAGTCGCTGCCGCAGTTTGCGCCCGCGCCGGGGCGTAAAGTCCTGAGCGTTAAGAGCCTGAGTAAGGCCTATAACGCACACCAGACCGTGCTGCACGACATTAACTTTGACCTGCATGCCGGTGAACTGGTGGGCGTGATTGGCCGCTCAGGCGCGGGGAAATCTACGCTGCTGCATATTCTGAACGGTACGCATTCTGCCACGTCGGGCGAGATCCTCAGCTTTCCGGAAGTCGGGATGCCGCACGATGTGTCTAAACTCAGCGGTCGCGCCCTGAACCAGTGGCGCACCGAATGCGGCATGATCTTCCAGGACTTCTGCCTGGTGCCAAGACTGGATGTGCTGACCAACGTCCTGCTGGGCCGCCTGAGCCAGACCTCCACGCTGAAATCCCTGTTTAAAGTATTCCCTGAGGCAGACCGCGCCCGTGCGATTTCGCTTCTGGAGTGGATGAACATGCTGCCCCACGCCCTGCAACGCGCCGAGAACCTTTCCGGCGGCCAGATGCAGCGCGTCGCCATTTGCCGAGCGCTGATGCAAAACCCAAGCATTTTGCTGGCCGATGAGCCGGTAGCTTCGCTCGACCCGAAAAATACCCAACGCATCATGAAAGTGCTGCGTGAAGTGTGTGAGCAAGGCATCAGCGTGATGGTGAACCTGCATTCCATCGAGCTGGTGAAAGAGTACTGCACCCGCGTTATCGGGGTTGCAAAAGGAAATATCGTGTTTGACGGTCATCCGTCGATGTTAACGGACGACGTGCTGCATCTCTTGTACGGCGATGAAATCAATCAAGTGCATTAATTCTCTCTCCAATTGATACAACACAGGCAATGATAATGAAAAAGCAACTGACTGGCGCATTACGTTTATCCGCAGTGATTACTGGCCTTGTGATTGCAGGCCACGCTATGGCTGCTGACCAGCCGCGCGAACTGAACCTCGGGATCCTCGGCGGGCAGAATGCGACCCAGCAAATTGGTGATAACCAGTGTGTGAAGCAGTTCATGGATAAAGAACTGAATGTCGACACGAAACTGCGTAACTCTTCTGACTACTCTGGCGTTATTCAGGGCCTGATCGGCGGTAAAGTCGACCTGGTGCTGAGCATGTCCCCTTCTTCCTACGCTTCGGTATACATGAACGACCCGAAAGCGGTGGATATCGTTGGCATCGCGGTTGACGATAAAGACCAGTCTCGCGGCTACCACTCTGTGGTGATCGTGAAAGCCGACAGCCCGTACAAAACCATCGAAGATCTGAAGGGCAAATCCTTCGGCTTCGCGGATCCGGACTCCACCTCTGGCTACCTGATCCCGAACCACGAGTTCAAACAGAAACTCGGCGGCACCGCGGACAACAAATACAACAACTTCTTCTCCAGCGTCACCTTCTCCGGCGGCCACGAGCAGGACATCCTGGGCGTGCTGAACGGCCAGTTTGCTGGCGCGGTGACCTGGGCTTCCATGGTTGGCGACTATAACGACGGCTACACCGCCGGGGCGTTTAACCGCCTGATCCGTATGGATCACCCGGACCTGATGAAGCAGATCCGCATCATCTGGACTTCGCCACTGATCCCGAACGGCCCGATCCTGGTCAGCAACAAGCTGCCGGCTGACTTCAAGGCCAAAGTGGTGGATGCGGTGAAAAAACTGGATAAAGAAGATCACGGCTGCTTCGTGAAGGCGATGGGCGGCACCCAGCACATCGGCCCGGCATCAGTGGCTGACTTCCAGCAGATCATCGACATGAAGCGTGAGCTGGTTAGCGCTCGCTAATTGACGCCCACCGCATAAAAATCGCACCCCGGCGACCTGCCAGGGTGCTTTTTTATCAGGACGGGGCAACCCGTCACCGGAAACAAACCGGATAATAAGTGATGATGTTGAATACGGAATTTGAGCGTTACTATCACCAGGTCAGAATGCGCCAGAAGCGCGACACGCTGATTTGGTCCCTGCTGCTGGTAGGCCTGTATCTTACCGCCGGTCATGTCGCTGAGTTCAGCCTGACCACCATCTGGCAATCGCTGCCAAACTTCCTCGACTACATGTTCGAAACCCTGCCGACGCTGCACCTTTCGGTTCTGCTGGCCGACGTCCACACCAAAGGCTCGCTGGCCTATTGGGGATACCGCCTGCCTATTCAGCTGCCGCTGATTTGGGAAACGCTGCAGTTGGCGCTGGCTTCAACGCTGATTTCGACCTGTATTGCTGCCGTGCTGGCATTTTTGGCCGCCGGTAATACATGGACGCCACCCGCCGTACGCTTCGGCGTTCGGGCATCGGTGGCGTTTCTGAGAACCATGCCGGAACTGGCATGGGCGGTAATGTTCGTGATGGCCTTTGGCATCGGCGCTATTCCGGGGTTTCTGGCGCTGGCCCTGCACACCATTGGCAGCCTGACCAAGCTGTTTTATGAAGCCATCGAAAGCGCGTCCGACAAACCTGTACGTGGCCTGGTGGCCTGCGGTGCTACGCCACTTCAGCGCGTACGCTTCGCCCTGTGGCCGCAGGTGAAGCCGATCTTCTTGTCCTACAGCTTTATGCGCTTCGAGATTAACTTCCGCTCCTCCACCATTCTCGGCCTCGTTGGCGCGGGCGGGATCGGCCAGGAGCTGATGACCAACATTAAACTCGACCGTTACGATCAGGTCAGCATCACGCTGCTGCTGATTATCGTGGTGGTTTCCATCCTCGATGTCCTATCCGGCAGGCTACGCCGCTGGGTTCTGGAGGGGAAAAAATGAGCATTTCACAGGCAACACCGGATCTCGCTAAAAGCCGCGAGCAGCACCGTGAACTTTACCGGATGCAGGGGCGCTATCTGCGCCACATCGGGCTACTGGCCGCCGCTATCCTCGGCTACTACGTCTGGTTTTTCTTCACTTTCGGCATCGACTCCGGGCAAATCCTGACCGGCATCGCTCAGCTCGGGCGCTACTTCCTGCGCATGTTTGTCTGGCATGACTTTGTTAACTGGCCGTTCGCCTATTACTTCTCGCAAATCGCCATTACGCTCGCCATTGTTTTTGCCGGGACGCTGACCGCCACAGTGCTGGCGCTGCTGCTGTCGTTCTTTGCCGCACGCAATATCATGCAGGGCCCGGTAGCACGCATAGTCGCGCTGCTGGTTCGCCGCCTGTTTGACCTGCTGCGTGGCGTGGATATGGCGATTTGGGGGCTAATATTTGTGCGTGCCGTGGGGCTTGGGCCTCTGGCAGGCGTACTGGCAATTATCATGCAGGATACCGGCTTACTGGGCAGGCTTTATGCCGAGGGGCACGAAGCGGTAGAGCGCTCTCCGAGCCGGGGATTAACCGCCGTGGGAGCTGCGGGTATTCAGAAGCACCGCTTCGGAATCTTCACCCAGTCGTTCCCGGCATTTCTCTCCCTCAGCCTGTATCAGATTGAGTCCAACACCCGTTCAGCGGCGGTGCTGGGCTTTGTCGGCGCGGGCGGTGTCGGCCTGGTTTACGCCGAGAACATGCGGCTGTGGAACTGGGACGTGGTGATGTTTATCACCCTGATTCTGGTCTGCGTGGTAATGGCGATGGATGCTATTTCGGCCTGGCTGCGCCGCCGTTATATCACCGGGAAGCCGGTGCCGCTGTATTCTCCGCAATAACATCTAAACGGGGCACGGTTTTCGCCATGCCCCGGTTTCGCTACAAAGACCAGTTCAGCGTTTGCCAGCCGTAACGTGCGCCCTGCGCGGCAAGTTTCTGGCAAGGATTTACCATCAGCACTTTATCGGCCTCAAGGCACAGCGGTAAGTCGTTGATAGAGTCGGTATAAAACGTCAGTTCGCCGCTGTATTCCGGGTTCACCGCCAGCCACTCCTTCAGACGGGTAATTTTGCCAGCCTGATAGCTCGGCACGCCGCTTATCACGCTGGTGTAGGCATTATTGCCGGTCACCAGGTCGATACCGATGGCGTGTTCAATGCCCAGCCGCGGCGCAATGGCCTTTACCAGCAGGCTGACCGACGCAGAGATGATCATCATCTGCTGACCCTGGGCGTGCAGTTGCTCAATCAGGCGCTTGGCTTCCGGGTAAACCAGCGGCAAAACATCGGTTTCTACACAGCGGGCCACCAGCGTATCGACGTCGGCAATTGTCATACCGGTCAGCGGGGCCAGCGTGACGCCAACGTATTCGTGAATGTTCATTTCGCCGCGCTGGTAGTCGAGCATCAGCTTGTGCTCTTTGGCCAGATAATCAGGATCTTTTATCAGCCCTTCGCGGGAAAGGAAGCGGCTCCAGAGGGTGCTGCAATCGGCGTCAATCAGGGTATGGTCGAGGTCAAAAACGTACAGCGGGTTAGACATGTTCATTTCTCATTTCAGCAAAGAGGCCGCCGGGCAGCTTAGCACCAGACCCGACGGACAGGGATTCCCACTTCTCTTTGTCGCAGAAAAAAATGACAGCGGCATGAAAGCACGCCGTTACTTCACATGCGGCTTCCTTTTTCCTGCTGCTGCCGGGCGGCGCTGGTGCGCAAGCGGGGTGTGCTTCGTCAGCGCCGGCCGGGCGTGACGAGCATTCCTGCGGGCTTCTCGCATCTCCTCCAGGGTTGGGGCAGGCACCAGGCATTCACGTCTGCCGCCAATCAGATGCTTTTTACCCATCGCCTCCAGCGCCTCGCGAATCAGCGCCCAGTTAGCCGGGTCGTGATAGCGCAACAGGGCTTTATGGAGGCGGCGTTGACGATCGCCGCGCGGCACGACGATATCCTCGCTTTTGTAGCTCACCTTGCTCAGCGGATTTTTACCCGTGTAATACATGGTGGTGGAGTTAGCCAGCGGCGATGGATAGAAGTTCTGAACCTGATCGAGGCGGAACCGGTGCTGCTTCAGCCACAGCGCGAGATTCACCATGTCCTCATCACGCGTCCCCGGGTGCGCGGAGATAAAGTATGGGATCAGATACTGCTCTTTGCCAGCCTGCTTCGAATAGGTATCGAATAGCTCTTTAAAGCGATGATAGCTGCCCATCCCCGGCTTCATCATCTTCGATAGCGGCCCTTCTTCGGTATGTTCTGGGGCAATTTTCAGGTAACCGCCTACGTGATGAGTAGCCAGCTCTTTGATATAGCGCGGGTCGGCTACCGCCAGATCGTAGCGTACGCCGGAAGCGATTAAGATCTTTTTCACCCCCTTAAGATCGCGGGCGCGGCGGTAGAGATCGATGGTCGGCTGATGGTTGGTGTCCATATGCTGGCAAATTTCCGGATAAACGCACGACAGGCGGCGGCAGGTTTGCTCCGCACGCGGCGACTTGCAGCGCAGCATATACATATTGGCGGTTGGGCCACCGAGATCGGACACCACGCCGGTAAAGCCCGGCACGCTGTCGCGCATGGCTTCGATTTCGCTGATGATGGAATCTTCGGATCGGCTCTGGATAATGCGACCTTCGTGCTCGGTGATGGAGCAGAAAGAGCAGCCTCCGAAGCAGCCACGCATAATGTTCACCGAGAAGCGGATCATCTCATAGGCCGGAATGCGAGCCTTGCCGTAGGAAGGATGAGGCACACGCTGGTAAGGAAGCGCGAACACGCTGTCCATCTCTTCGGTCGAAAGTGGAATAGCCGGTGGGTTGATCCAGATATAGCGATCGCCGTGCTTTTGCATCATCGCTCGGGCGCAGCCAGGGTTGGTTTCATGATGCAGGATCCGCGAAGCGTGGGCATACATCACCTTATCGGCCTTCACCTTCTCAAAGGACGGCAGCAGAACATAGGTCTTTTCCCAAGGCTTTGGTCGCGGCGGCTGCACGGTTACAGCTTTGGCTTCATCCGCTTTCGTATCCTTCGGTTTATTACCGTCGGCACAGGGGAGATCGTCCCCGTAAGGGTGCGGAATGGGGTCGATTTTTCCTGGCGTATCAAGGCGGGTGGAGTCGACGCCTGCCCAGCCGGGCATCGCTTCTTTGCGCATGATGGCGGTATTACGCACGTCGCAAATGTCAGCGATCCCTTCGCCGTTGGCCAGACGATGCGCCACTTCCACCAGCGGCCGTTCACCGTTGCCGAAGATCAGCATATCGGCTTTAGCATCCACCAAAATCGAGCGGCGCACGGTATCAGACCAGTAGTCATAGTGCGCGGTACGGCGCAGGCTCGCTTCGATGCCGCCCAGGATCACCGGCACATCACGCCACGCTTCTTTACAGCGCTGGGTGTAGACCAAAGAAGCGCGATCGGGACGCTTGCCTGCCACGTTATCCGGCGTGTAAGCATCGTCATGCCGCAGCTTACGATCTGCCGTGTAGCGGTTAATCATCGAATCCATGTTCCCGGCGGTCACGCCAAAGAACAGATTCGGCTTGCCGAGGCGCATAAAGTCTTGCTTAGAAGACCAGTCCGGTTGGGAAATAATCCCTACGCGGAAGCCCTGAGCCTCTAACATACGGCCACAAATGGCCATCCCGAAGCTGGGGTGATCCACATAGGCGTCGCCGGTGACCAGAATGATGTCGCAGCTGTCCCAGCCGAGTTCGTCCATCTCCGCGCGGGACATGGGTAAAAACGGTGCCGGACCAAAACAAGCAGCCCAATATTGAGGCCATGAAAAGAGTTCGCGATCCGGCTGGATCAGGCTTTTGACGCTCATAGGATTTCCGAAGAGGTGATGTAGAAATGAACAAAAGGGCGGCGATTATACGCCTATTAGGACTATTTTTTGAAGGGTTATTCTGGGTTTTCTGCCCCTCACCCCGCCCCTCTCCCAAAGGGGCGAGGGAGAAAAACTCAGAGCAAAGTACCATGCTGCCCCCTCTCCCTTCCTGGGAGAGGGTTAGGGAGAGGGTAAAACTACGGCGCGGGCTGAACCAATAACTGACCGATGGAACCGCGATCGGCAAGCTCCAGCGTCTGGCTGGAATAGAGGAACGGGAAATGCTCCCAGGACGGCTGCCCAAAGTAGACCAGCAGCTCAACCTGCCCGTCAATCCACACGGTATCCTTCCAGCCGCGATCTTCCCCGAACGGAGAAGCCCCGTTCACGTTGCGCACCAGGAAACTGACGCCCTCAATGTGGAAAGACTGCGGCGTATCGGCGCGTACCGTCCAGCGTTCCCAGGTGCCCTGCTGAGTCTGAATATCTATCCGCTTCATATCCCACAGCTGGCCGTTAATGCCCGGATCGTCACCGAGGGTGATTTCACGGCTGCGCGTTGGGTTACCGCCAATAATCTCTTCCGGCAGAAGGCGCATTGGCAGCGTGTCGGTCACCAGCGGCAGCAGGCCGGTAGGACGCAGCGTTAACACCAGCGTGGAAATCAAAATGCTCGACGGCTCAAAGAAACCACGAATGCGATCCATGATTCCCGCAGCTTCACCGGCGGTAATCGAGACCTCTTTGCCTTCGGTCATGTCGATAAGAATTTCTCGCCGCTCTCCCGGCGCCAGCGACAGCTGCTTGACCGAAACGGGTGCCGGCAGGAACCCCTGATCGCTGGAAATCACTGCGATGGAGCGACCATCACTCATTTGCAACTGATAGCGGCGCGAGTTTGAGGCGTTCAATAAACGCAGGCGCACCCAACCACGGGACACTTCCACATACGGACTTTGCACCCCGTTCACCAACAGCGTATCGCCAACAAAACCGCCGCTGCCCGGCTCCTGATACTCCGGCGCACCGAAGTTATCGAGCCGCTTGTCCTGGATGATGATCGGGAAGTCGTCCACGCCGTAATGGTTAGGGATTGGCAGAGATTTGCTGACTTCATCCTCAATTAACCACATCCCCGCGAGGCCGCTGTAAACCTGTCTTGCGGTGCGATTCGGCGTGTTGGCGTGATACCACAGCGTGGCGGCTCGCTGGCGAATAGGTAAAACGGGCGCCCAGTCTACGTTTGGCGACATCATACGTGCGGCCCCGCCAATCAGCGGACCCGGCACCTGCAGGCCAGCAATCGTCATCGCAACATTTTCCTGCAGACGGTTGCTGTAAATCATCTTCACGTCATCCCCGCTCCAGACGCGAATGGTTGGCCCCATATAGCGCCCGTTAAAACCCCAAACGGGTGCCTTCGCGCCGCCGGTAAATGACCAGTGAGCGCGCTGCAGCGTCAGGAATAAGGGCTGGCCGCGACGAGATTCAAGCAGAGGGGGGACAGGTAAAGGCTGCTGCTGCCCTGCCGCGTTTGCCCTCAGCGGCACCGAGCCGGCACAAAGCGCAACTCCGGATGCCTGAATAAACTGACGCCGACTGAGTGACATAATTGCTCCATGTAAAACTGAATAACGAAAGGCGATACAAACCGTACCGCCAAAGGCGGCATTTAACTCGCCTGATTCTTTTCAACTTTGCCGGCTGCTTCACGCGCGGCAACTTCTTGATTGAGTTCGTCGATTTTGGCCATCATCAGTTCACGACAGTCAGTGGCCAGCTTACGGACCTGATCTTTCCCATAAGCGCTGGTATCAATTGGCGGCAGCATTTCGACGATGACCAAACCGTTGTTCCAACGATTTAGCTTAATTTTATTACTGGTATTGGAAACGCACACCGGAATAATCGGCACGCCCGCAGCAATCGCGGCATGAAACGCCCCGGTTTTAAACGGCAGCAGGCCGCGGCCACGGCTGCGGGTCCCTTCCGGGAACATCCAGATAGAAACATTACGCTTGCGAATCTGATCTACAACCTGGGAGATAGTGCCATGGGCTTTTGCCCGGTTATCCCTGTCGATCAACAGGTTGCCCGTCAGCCAGTAAAGCTGGCCAAAAAATGGGATCCACACCAGGCTTTTTTTCCCAACCGTCACCGTCGGCGGCTGCACGATGCTCGAGGCCGTCACCATATCGTAGTTGTTCTGATGGTTACCGATGTAAATCGCGGTGGGGTGGTTTTCTGCCCCGGCAGGTAAGCGGGTTTCAACCTTGAGACCAAATACTGGCGCCAGACGTCCGAAAAGGTGCCCAAAAGTTGCCACATGGCGCGGATTGCGCGGGCTAAACAGACAATAAATTGAACCAAAGATGCATACCAGGATGCAGTAAATAACGACAATAATAAAACGTACAATCGCTAGCATAACTACCTCATGAGCCGAAGCCGTTGATAAGTATATCGGCTTTAGCGTAAAACACACCGGACGGCGGCAACGTTGCCACCGTACCCCGGATTATTCTTCGCTGTCTCCAGCTCCAGCCCGCACAGGGGAATCGACGTCTACACGGTCGATACGCTGCAGACCACGCATCAACGTCCCGCGACGGCCTCGCTCACCGGTAATTTTCTGCAACTCTTCAGGGCGAAGCTTAATTTTACGCTTCCCGACATGCAGCGTCAGCGTGCTTTGCGGCGGTAGGATAAACAGATGTGCCAGCTTATCTTCACCCTTCGCCGCTTCGGCTGCCGGGATAGAGATAATTTTGTTGCCCTTCCCTTTCGACAATTCCGGCAAATCACTCACCGGGAACATCAGCATGCGCCCGGCAGCGGTGATAGCCAGCAGCATGTCGTCTGCACTGTGAATTTCCAGCGGAGGGAGAACACGGGCGTTATCAGGAAGGGAAATCAACGTTTTACCTGCGCGGTTGCGTGATACAACGTCGTTAAAGGTACAGACGAAGCCATAGCCCGCATCAGACGCCATCAGCAGCTTCTGATCGTCTGCGGCCATCAGCACATAGTCCACCGTCGCACCTGGCGGTGGCGTCAGCTTACCGGTCAGAGGCTCACCCTGACCTCGCGCTGACGGCAGCGTGATCGGATCCAGCGCGTAGCTTCGCCCGGTGGAGTCAATGAACGCCACGGGTTGATTACTTTTGCCTTTGGCAGAGCCAAGGTAGCTGTCACCGGCTTTGTAGCTCAGGCCCGGCGCGTCAATATCGTGGCCTTTGGCGCTGCGCACCCAGCCCATTTGCGACAGCACAATAGTCACCGGTTCAGACGGCACCATGTCATGCTCGCTCATCGCCTTCGCTTCACCGCGCTCGTGCAGTGGAGAGCGACGGTCATCACCGTAGGTATCGGCATCCGACTGCAGTTCTTTCTTCAACAGCGTGTTCATTTTACGCTCGGAAGCGAGAATACCCTGCAGCTGATCGCGTTCTTTTTCCAACTCGTTCTGCTCGCCGCGGATCTTCATCTCTTCCAGTTTGGCGAGGTGGCGCAGCTTCAGCTCAAGGATCGCTTCGGCCTGCGTTTCGCTGATATCAAAGCGCGACATCAGCACCGGCTTCGGCTCATCCTCGGTACGAATGATATGGATCACTTCGTCGATATTGAGGAACGCCACCAGCAAGCCTTCGAGGATATGCAGGCGTTTAAGGACTTTTTCCAGACGGTAGTTCAGGCGGCGGCGCACCGTGTCACGACGGTAGACCAGCCATTCGCTGAGGATCTCCAGCAGGTTTTTCACCGCCGGACGGCCGTCCAGGCCAATCATATTCAGGTTAACGCGGTAGCTTTTTTCCAGATCGGTGGTCGCGAACAGATGGTTCATGACCTGCTCAACGTCTACACGATTAGAACGAGGCACAATCACCAGTCGGGTCGGGTTTTCATGATCCGACTCATCGCGCAGGTCTTCAACCATTGGCAGCTTTTTCGCCCGCATCTGGCTGGCAATCTGTTCCAGCACGCGAGCGCCCGATACCTGGTGTGGCAGCGCGGTAATCACCACGTCACCGTCTTCTTTGCGCCATACCGCACGCATGCGAACTGAACCGCGCCCGTTCTGGTAGATTTTGCGAATATCTTCACGCGGCGTAATGATTTCCGCTTCGGTCGGATAATCCGGACCGTGGACGATATCCAGCAGGCTGTCCAGCGTCGTTTTTGGCTGGTCAATCAACGTTATGGCGGCCTGGGCAACCTCACGCAAGTTATGTGGAGGAATGTCCGTTGCCATCCCTACCGCAATGCCGGTTGTGCCGTTAAGCAGAATGTTAGGTAAACGTGCAGGCAGCATTTTTGGCTCCTGCAGCGTTCCGTCAAAGTTCGGGATGTAATCTACCGTTCCCTGTCCAAGTTCGCTGAGCAGCAGCTCCGCGTACTTCGACAGGCGAGATTCGGTATAACGCATTGCAGCAAAGGACTTGGGATCATCCGGCGCGCCCCAGTTCCCCTGCCCGTCAACCAAGGGGTAGCGGTAAGAGAACGGCTGCGCCATCAGCACCATCGCTTCATAACAGGCGCTGTCGCCGTGCGGATGGTATTTACCCAGCACATCACCCACGGTACGGGCAGACTTTTTGAATTTTGCGCTGGCGTTTAGCCCCAGCTCAGACATCGCATATACGATTCGACGCTGAACCGGCTTGAGCCCGTCGCCAATAAACGGCAGGGCGCGGTCCATGATGACGTACATGGAATAGTTGAGATACGCATTTTCCGTGAATTCGTGCAGCGCAAGACGCTCAGCACCATCATGAGTCAAATCACTCATTGCTCATTCATCCTCAAACTGACGAACCGATTGTGGCCACAATCGGCGTAATTGCCGCCGATAGTACCTTATCTGGCCTGTTGAGTCATAGCGATGAATAGCTTTATACGAAGCGGCAGCCCAGAAGGGCAAACCGCATTTCAAGCGTTACTTCAGTTTGTTAATTTGCTTTACGTCGATTTCAATCGAATTCCAGTCTTTATCCACTTTACCCTGAATTTCCACTGTATCCTGTGGGGTGACCACTTGGCCGTTCCAACGCTTATGATCAATATCTACGTTGATGCTGTCGGTTGCATCGCGGAAAATGTAATCATCGCCACCAATGCGCTGTTCTATTTTGCCGGTCAGCGTCACCCAAGTGTCATCAGATAACGTTTTGGCCTGTTTTACCGTGGTTTTACTCCCCGTTGGGCCCACAAAGCCGCCCTGCTGTATAGGCTGAGTTTGTACCGAGGCATTAGGGTCAACAAACCCACCGGTCTGAGCAGCAAAGAGAGGGGCTGAAGTTAAAGCAATAATGGCAAACAAAGCTGCTGTCTTTTTCATAATCTAATTCTCCTTTCGTTTCTTAGCCCCCATTAAATCGCTTAAATCTTAGCGGGATCTTAATCCCGAGAGTGGAAACTATTTTTTATTGTGTATTTGCGGCCTTGACCGAAGGAGTAGGCTTTTCTGCTGTACACGTAAGGGATTCGGGTATTTACTGCACGCCATAACGGCAGCCACAAGGAGTGCGCCATGCGCCTGTTACTTATTGAGGATGACCCACTGATTGGTGACGGCATTAAAGCCGGATTAATCAAAATGGGGTTTGCGGTTGACTGGTTTAACGATGGGCTTCAGGGGCAAGCCGCACTTGGCCTCGCCCCCTACGATGCCGTAGTGCTGGATCTCAGCCTGCCCGGTATGGATGGTCTGGATATCCTCCGTGCCTGGCGAAAAGAAGGCCACAACGAACCGGTGCTGATTTTAACGGCCAGGGACTCGCTGGACGAGCGGATAGAAGGATTACAGCTGGGGGCGGACGACTACCTTTGTAAACCTTTCGCACTCACAGAAGTCGCGGTTCGGCTGCAAGTGCTCATCCGCCGGGCGCACGGCCACGCGCAGCCGGAACTAACCTACGGAAATGTTGTGCTTTCCCCGGCAAACTATACGGTATCTCTCAACGGCGAGCCCTTGCAGCTGAAGCCCAAGGAGTTCGCCTTACTCGAGTTGCTTATGCGAAACGCCGGGCGCGTGCTACCGCGCACGTTAATCGAGGAAAAAATCTATAACTGGGACGATGAAGTCTCACGTAACGCCCTTGAAGTTCATATTCACCATCTTCGCAAAAAACTGGGCAGCAGTTTTATTCGCACCGTACACGGCATCGGCTATACGTTGGGTGACACATGCTGAACACCCTGACCAAAAGCTTACGCACGCGTCTGACAGTAGGCTTTATCGTACTTACCTTTGCAGCCGCAGCCATTGCCAGTACCACCGCGTGGTATGAAGCCCGCAAATCGCTCAACAAGCTCTTTGATACGCAGCAACTGCTTTTTGCTAAGCGGCTAAGCGTGTTGGATTTCAACACTGCAAACAATACCGATTCACAGCTTCCTCGCAGTAAAAACATACTGAAAAAACATCGAGGTAAACTTGATGATGACACATTAGCCTTCGCCATTTTTACCGTAGACGGCAGGCTTGTGCTCAATGACGGCGACAGCGGTAAAGGGCTGACTTATTCATGGCATAGAGATGGATTTGCTGACGGACGACTCAAAGATGATGACGATCAATGGCGTCTGGTCTGGCTGACAACGCCTGATGGGCATTATCGCATCGTGGTCGGCCAGGAGTGGGATTACAGGAACGATATGGCCCTGGATGTGGTTTCCGCTCAGCTCATGCCCTGGCTAATCGTGTTGCCGCTGATGCTGGCCCTGCTGATTTGGTTAGTCAGTTCAGAACTGGCACCGCTGCGTAAGCTAACGCAAAAACTACAGCACCGTCCTCCGGCCGACAACAGCAGACTGGCGACGCAGGCGCTTCCGCTGGAAGTCAGGCCACTGGTGGAAGCATTAAATCAGCTTTTTGAGCGTACAGAGGCGTTTATGCAGCGTGAAAGGCGCTTCACGTCCGATGCTGCGCACGAACTCCGTACCCCGCTTGCCGCCATGAAGGTACAGGCAGAGGTGGCTCAACTAGCTGAGGATGATACTCAGGTCAGAGCTCAAGCACTAAACCAGCTTCACCACGGCATCGATCGCGCTTCTCGTCTTGTTGAACAGCTCCTTACGCTTTCCCGACTGGACTCCCTGGCTGAACTTAACGATGTGCAAGACGTGTCGCTGCAGACGCTGCTTCAGGAAAACGTGATGGAAGCCTGGCATGGGGCCCAGCGAGAACACATTGATATTCGCCTGCAGATGTTGGAGCAACCGGTGACTCGCCGTGGCCAGCCACTTTTACTCGGGTTGATGCTACGCAATATCCTCGATAACGCCATCCGCTACAGTCCCGCAGGCAGCATTGTGAACGTCGTGCTAAACGAACATAACCTTGAGATTATCGACAATGGACCAGGTGTGAACCCTGAATATCTTGCCTCTTTGGGCGAACGCTTCTTCCGCCCGCCTGGGCAGCTAAAAACAGGCAGCGGGCTGGGGTTGTCAATCGTAAGTCGAATTGCGGCGTTGCACGGTATGCAGGCAACTTTCGGCAATGCAGAAAGCGGCGGCTTTAGGGTTCACATCAGTTGGAACTGAGAGGTTTCAGTCTGATTATTGCTTGTACAGCAAAAGTCTTTGCACATTTTGGTCATTTTTAGACAGCAAGGCGCTCATTATAATGATTGGCAAACGTAATTATTTAAGGGCTAACGATGAGCAACATCCTGATTATTAACGGCGGTAAAAAATTCGGTCATTCTAACGGCCAGCTTAATGACACCATGACTGAAGTCGCGGAAAGCTATTTGCGCGACCTCGGGCATGATGTTCAGGTCACTCGCGCAGACAGCGAATATGACGTTAAAGCGGAAGTCGAGAAATTCCTTTGGGCAGACAGCATCATCTGGCAGATGCCGGGCTGGTGGATGGGCGCCCCGTGGACGGTCAAAAAGTACATTGACGATGTGTTCACCGAAGGTCACGGTTCGCTGTATGCCAGCGACGGTCGTACTCGTTCAGACGCTTCTAAAAAATATGGCTCTGGTGGCCTGATTCAGGGCAAAACCTACATGATATCCCTGACGTGGAACGCACCTTTAGAAGCTTTCACCGAAAAAGATCAGTTTTTCCATGGCGTTGGCGTGGATGGCGTTTATCTTCCGTTCCACAAAGCGAACCAATTCCTGGGTATGGAAGGACTGCCAACCTTTATCGCTAATGACGTCATCAAAGCACCTGACGTGCCACATTATGTAGCAGAATATCGCAAGCATCTGGCTGGTATTTTTGCTTAACTGTTGGCCGGATAACATAAGGAGTTAGTCATGCTGACAGTGATTGCAGAAATTCGCACGCGTCCTGGTTCACACCACCGCCAGGCGGTAATTGCAGCGTTTGAGAAAATTATTCCAACCGTGCTGAAGGAAGATGGCTGCCACGGCTACGCGCCGCTGGTCGATCATAACGCCCAGGTAGCGTTCCAGACTACCGCCCCGGATTCCATCTTCATGCTGGAAAAATGGGAAAGCGTCGCGCACCTGGAAGCGCATCTTCAGACCACACACATGAAAGAGCATAGCGCCCGCGTGAAAGACGACGTGCTGGAAGTGCATATCCGCATTCTCGAAGAAGCCGTGAAGTAACTGGGCATTAGAATGCAAAAAGGGATGGCCTGAGCCATCCCTTTTACGTTTTGGAGAAAAACGATTAGCCCTCAATATCGGCCATATCACCTTTCTCTTGCAGCCAGTTGCGGCGATCTTCCGAACGTTTCTTGGCTAACAGCATATCCATCGTCGCCAGCGTGCGCTGGTCATCTTCATCGCTGATGGTCAGTTGAACTAAACGGCGCGTATTCGGATCAAGCGTGGTCTCACGCAGCTGAAGCGGGTTCATCTCGCCCAACCCTTTAAACCGCTGCACGTTTGGCTTGCCTTTTTTGCGCTTAAGCTGTTCCAGTACGCCGGCTTTTTCTTCTTCATCCAACGCGTAATAAACCTCTTTACCCAGATCGATGCGGTAGAGCGGCGGCATCGCCACGTAAACGTGACCACCTTTTACCAGTGCCCGGAAGTGGCGCACAAAGAGCGCACACAGCAGCGTGGCAATGTGCAGGCCATCGGAGTCCGCATCCGCAAGGATACAGACCTTGCCATAGCGCAACTGGCTCAGATCTTCACTGTCCGGATCAATACCGATCGCCACAGAAATATCATGCACTTCCTGCGAGGCCAGCACTTCGTCAGAAGAAACTTCCCATGTATTCAGGATTTTCCCTTTCAACGGCATGATCGCCTGATATTCGCGATCGCGAGCCTGCTTCGCGGAGCCGCCCGCCGAGTCCCCTTCCACCAGGAAAAGTTCGGTCCGGCTTAAATCCTGCGCGGTACAGTCCGCCAGCTTACCCGGCAGCGCCGGCCCGCTGGTCAGCTTTTTACGCACAACCTTCTTCGCGGCGCGCATACGGCGCTGGGCGCTGGAAATGGCCAGCTCGGCCAGCTGTTCTGCCGCCTGCACGTTCTGGTTCAGCCACAGGCTGAAAGCATCCTTCACTACACCTGAAACAAAGGCAGCACACTGGCGCGAAGAGAGACGCTCTTTCGTCTGGCCAGCAAACTGAGGATCCTGCATTTTGACCGACAGCACATAGGCACACCGCTCCCAAATATCTTCCGCAGAGAGCTTCACGCCACGCGGCAGAATATTGCGGTATTCGCAGAACTCACGCATTGCGTCGAGCAGCCCCTGACGAAGGCCGTTTACATGAGTACCGCCCTGCATGGTTGGGATCAGGTTGACGTAGCTTTCCGTCAGCAGCTCGCCACCTTCCGGCAGCCAGAGCAGCGCCCAGTCAACGGCTTCGGTATCACCCGAAAAATTGCCGATAAACGGCGCTTCCGGCAGAGTAATCAGGCCATTAACGGCTTCGCACAGATAGTCGTTCAGGCCGTCCTGGTAGCACCAGCGCTGCTCGGTATTATTCACCTTATCGGTAAAGGTAATCTCTACCCCTGGGCATAATACAGCTTTTGCTTTCAGCAGATGGCTGAGCCGCGAAACCGAAAAACGAGGGCTGTCGAAGAAGCTTTCATCCGGCCAAAAATGCACGCTGGTCCCGGTATTACGCTTCCCGCAGGTGCCAATCACCTCCAGATCCTGCACCTTCTCGCCGTTTTCAAAAGCGATGCTGTATACCTGAGCGTCGCGGCGGACGGTCACTTCAACGCGTTTGGAAAGGGCGTTAACCACAGAGATCCCTACGCCGTGGAGGCCGCCGGAGAATTGGTAGTTTTTATTCGAGAACTTACCGCCCGCATGCAGACGGCAAAGGATCAGCTCAATGGCCGGGACCTTCTCTTCGGAATGGATATCAACAGGCATCCCGCGACCGTCATCAATGACTTCCAGCGACTGGTCGGCGTGCAGGATGACATCCACGCGCTTGGCGTGACCTGCCAGCGCCTCATCCACGCTGTTATCAATGACCTCCTGCCCTAAATGATTAGGACGAGTGGTGTCTGTGTACATCCCCGGGCGGCGGCGAACAGGCTCAAGCCCGGTGAGTACCTCTATATCATCGGCATTATAGGATTGCGTCATGGTTTATTCATTCAGATAGCGAAACAGGAAATCGGCCGTCAGGCCTCAGCGCAAGCCGAGGAAGTCGACAATCTGTGTGAAATAATCTTCGAAGCCCGTGAAGGCATGATTGCCACCGGGTTTCACCGTCTGGCGGCAGAGCGCGTAGTAGGCTACGGCCTGGCGGTAATCAAGCACCTCATCGCCCGTTTGTTGCAGCAGCCAAATCAAGTCTGGCGCGTCCAACGGGTCAATCTGCATGACTTTCAGATCGTAAATATGGCGTGACTCTAGCACATATTGCTGCCCGGTGTAGGGGTTCTCGTTTTTACCAAGATAGCCCACCAGCAGCTCAAAAGGACGAACAGCCGGGTTAACCACCACCGCAGGCAGAGTAAAGCATTGCGAAAGCCAGGTCGCGTAATAGCCGCCGAGGGAAGATCCCACGATACCAAGAGGCTCTCCTCCGCGCTCAAGCACAAGCGATTCCAGCAGTTCGGAGGCCTCTGCCGGGTACGGCGGTAACTGAGGCACAATCATCTCAATTTCAGGATGATGCTGAGCCAGCCATGCCTTAAAACGGGTCGCTTTTGCGGAGGCCGGAGAGCTATTAAACCCGTGCAGATACAGTAACGCAGGCATCAATAACCCTCAGAAGCCGTGTCAGGACTGAATTTACCGCTTTGCAAACGGCAAACTTCCGTCGTCAGGCTGCCGTCAGGGTAAAGATCGAGCCAGCGCCAACCCGGCTCAATGGTGTCGAGCGTGAAATTGGCACAGTGGGGTTTGAACTGGACGCATGTCGAAGGCGTGGCCAGCATTCTGCGGCCGTTCCAGTCGAGATCCAGTTCCTGATGAATGTGCCCACAAAGCAGCGTTTTCACCTGCGGCCACGGCTTAAGCACGGCATCCAGTGCGGCAGCATTGCGCAGGCTGTGCTGATCCAGCCAGCTACAGCCAGCAGGAAGAGGATGGTGATGAAGCAGAAGTAACGTGTGACGCTCTGGAGCCGCAGCTAGCTGACGCTCAAGCCACTCCAGCTGGAAATCGCTCAGTTCACCGTGAGGAACCCCAAAAACCTGGCTGTCCAGCAGCAAGATTTGCCAGTGGTCACCGATGTAAACGCGCTTGGCCGGGGAAATACCGGCCTCCTGTAGGGCGTTAAACATCGCAGGCTGAAAATCGTGGTTACCCGGTAGCCAAACGCAAGGCGCAGAAATGCGGGAGATCCCTTCAGCAAAGTGCTGATAAGCCTCCACGCTGTGATCCTGGGCCAAATCCCCGGTTGCCACCAGTAAGTCGCAGGCACGCTGTTCGGCGAGAATGGCGGTCAGCACCGCCTGATAGCTCTTCCAGGTATTAATCCCGAGCAGCGTTTCGTTCTTTCCCGCGAACAAGTGGGTATCGGTTATTTGCAATATCCTGATTCGGCCTCCATCGGCCACAGGAAGGGTTAACAGGCTTTCCAAATGGTGTCCTTAGGTTTCACGCACACTTACTACCCACCACACTTAAGCTGCTGATATCCAGGCGGCAGCTCGATTCATTCAGGGTATCAATATCATCCATTTATTCAGGGCGTTGTGCCGTTAGCCGTCCTGATCCCTAAAAAACTAGGTATACACGGGCACGACCATTGCTCCATGCGCTAAACAGTAGCGCAGCCAGTCAGCAAGAAACTGGTTAATTTGATGCTTTTCGTCGCGTTGATGCAACTTTTTATTCGGATAATCATATCGCGCTTTGAAGCGAAAGATCTGCTGGCTTGAACACACTTCCGCGACCATCGCATCGTGATACAGCCTGACCGACATTGACGGCAGGCTCCAGTAGCTCACCGCGGGCTGCGTTTGTTCAATTTCCACCAGCGTTGTATAACGCGTTGATTCTGAGATAGTTAAGCGATATCTGGCGCTATTAACCTGATAGGTTACCGTTTCACCCACTGCATCATTTTTTGGCAACAGGCGGCGCAGCTGCGCGAAGTTGGTTTCGCACAAACGCATCATTTCGGGGAAGTCAGGGGTATAGCGCTTCATAATCAGTGGTTCCACTCTTTTCTTAGTTGCTCATAATGCAGCTGCAGCCATTGCAAAGCGATGACCGATGCCGCGTTGTCGATGCTCCCCTCTTCGACACACTGGTAAGCCTGCTCCCGGCTGACCACATGAACACGAATATCTTCGTTTTCTTCCACCAGGCCATGAATACCTTTGGCCTGAGTGGCATCCACTTCGCCGACTAAAATAGACAGCCGTTCGCTGGTACCGCCAGGACTGGCTAAATAACTTAGAACCGGTTTGGTCCGGCCCACAGCAAGGCCTGCTTCTTCTACGGCTTCACGGCGCGCAACATCTTCTACGCTTTCACCTTCTTCAATCATGCCGGCGATCATTTCCAACAGCCATGGGGTTTCACTGGTGTCCCAGGCGGCAATACGAATCTGCTCTATTAGCACGACTTCATCGCGCACAGGGTCATAGGGTAGCAGCACCGCAGCGTGACCGCGCTCAAAAATTTCGCGCTTCACTTCGCCACTCATTTCGCCGTTGAATAAACGATGGCGAAAACGATAAAGATCGAGTGAAAAAAAGCCACGATAAAGCGTTTCCCGTGCAATAATTTCTACATCCTTTTTGGCGAAAGTAGCCGCAAGCTTTTCTGACTTATTCATAAATGATGTCCTGATGGCAAATGGGCGCTGGCCGGGCGATTTCAACCCTGCTTAACTGCCCTTTCAATTTTGATGTGGTAGATTGGTGAAAATTAAGGTAGATGGCACTTTACGCCAACCTGCCCGGCTGACGGAATCTGTAGAATCGGCGATCATCTTTGACTCCTGTCGGCGTTAAACAAAATAATTCTGCTTCACAACAAGGAATGCAAATGAAGAAACTGCTCCCCATTCTTATCGGTCTGAGCCTAACGGGTTTCAGCGCCATGAGCCAGGCAGAAAACCTGCTGCAGGTTTATCAACAGGCCCGCACCAGCAACCCGGACCTGCGTAAATCCGCTGCTGACCGTGACGCCGCATTCGAAAAAATTAATGAAGCTCGCAGCCCGTTATTGCCACAGCTGGGTCTGGGTGCAGATTACACCTACGGCAACGGTTTTCGCGACTCTAATGGCATTAACTCCAACACGACCAGTGCAACATTACAACTGACGCAAACCATTTTTGATATGTCGAAATGGCGCGCACTGAGCCTGCAGGAAAAAACCGCAGGGATTCAGGACGTCAGCTTCCAGACCGATCAACAGTCTCTGATTCTGAACACGGCCACAGCCTATTTTAACGTGCTGAGCGCCATTGACGCGCTTTCTTATACTGAAGCGCAGAAACAGGCCATCTACCGTCAGTTGGATCAAACCACTCAGCGCTTTAACGTAGGCCTGGTTGCTATCACTGACGTGCAGAACGCCCGCGCGCAGTACGACACCGTACTGGCGAACGAAGTTACCGCCCGTAATAATCTGGACAACGCGGTGGAATCACTGCGTCAGGTCACCGGGAACGACTACCTGAGCCTGGCGTCCCTGAATGTGGACGGTTTCAAAACCACCAAGCCAGATGCAGTCAACAACCTGCTCAAAGACGCTGAGAAACGCAACCTTAGCCTGCTTCAGGCTCGCCTGAGCCAGGATCTTGCACGCGAACAAATTCGTCTGGCTGAAGACGGCCACCTGCCGACCCTGAGCCTGAACGCGTCCAGCGGCGTCACTAACAGCAGCTACAATGGTTCTAAAACCGGGAGTAACTCGGCGTATGACAACAGCTACAAAGGGCAGAACCAGGTTGGCCTGAGCTTCTCCCTGCCGCTGTACCAGGGTGGCCAGGTTAACTCTCAGGTTAAACAGGCTCAGTACAACTTTGTGGGTGCCAGCGAGCAGTTGGAAAGCGCGCACCGCAGCGTCGTCCAGACCGTGCGTTCTTCCTTTAATAACGTGAACGCCTCTATCAGCACCATCAACGCTTACAAACAGGCCGTTGTGTCTGCGCAAAGCTCCCTGGATGCGATGGAAGCCGGTTACTCGGTCGGTACCCGTACTATCGTTGACGTGCTGGATGCGACCACTACGCTGTATAACGCCAAGCAGCAACTCTCCAGCGCGCGTTATAACTACCTGATTAACCAGCTGAATATCAAATCAGCGCTGGGTACGTTGAACGAGCAGGATCTGATTGCGCTGAACAACACGCTGGGCAAACCGGTTTCAACCTCTGCGGACAGCGTTGCGCCGGAAACCCCAGAGCAGGATGCCCGTGCAGATGGCTACAACACTACGCCAGCAGCCACATCCACTAAAGCGGCCCATGCCACTCCGGCAGCGGCCACCAGCGGGAAAAAAGCGAACCCATTCGCTAATTAATCGCCGGAATGCCAACGAAAGGGGCGTATTTTTACGCCCCTTTTTTTCTGCCTCGCGTTTGAACGTAAGGCAACGTAAAGATCTCCTGCCAACAGGCCTACATCGCTTCATTTTCAACCGCTCATCCCCTATCCTTAGCACCAAACCTACTGGGCTCAGGACTGATTAAATGAAACGGACAAAAAATATAAATCATTCATCGTTCCGCAAAAGCTGGAACGCACGCCATTTAACGCCGGTGGCGTTGGCTGTCACCGCCGTCTTTATGCTGGCCGGCTGTGAACAAAGCGACGAAACCGTCTCTATGTACCAAAACGCGGACGACTGCTCGCAGGCAAACCCGAGCAAAAGCGCGGAATGTACCACCGCCTATAATAACGCTCTGAAAGAAGCCGAGCGCACTGCACCGAAGTACGCTTCCCGTGAAGCCTGCGTTGCCGAGTTTGGCGAAGGCCAGTGCCAGCCAGCGCCTGCTCAGGCAAGCCTTGCCGGTGAAAGCCAGGCTCAGGCTCAACCGCAGCAAAGCGGCAGCTTCTGGATGCCGCTGATGGCGGGCTACATGATGGGCCGTCTGATGGGCGGCGGCGCGGGCTTTGCTCAGCAGCCGCTGTTTACCTCAAAAAACCCGGCCAGCCCGGCTTACGGCAAGTACGCCGATGCCAGCGGTAAAAGCTACGGCGCGGCCACCCCTGGCCGGACGACAACCGTCCCGAAAAGCGCGATGGCACCAAAACCTGCTACAACCTCAACGGTGACTCGCGGCGGTTTTGGTGAGTCAGTGGCCAAGCAATCCACCATGCAGCGCAGCAGCGCCACCTCCGGCAGCAGCCGTTCGATGGGCGGCTGATAAATCATGGAAAGAGTTTCTATCGTTGAGCGCCCGGACTGGCGCGAAAAAGCCACGGAATACGGCTTCAATTTCCACACCATGTACGGGGAGCCGTACTGGTGTGAAGACGCTTATTACAAACTCACTCTGGCTCAGGTTGAACGCCTGGAAGAGGTGACCGCCGAGCTGCATCAAATGTGCCTGCAGGTTGTGGAAAAAGTGGTGGCCAGCGATGAGCTGATGGCCCGTTTCCGCATTCCAAAACACACCTGGGAATTTGTTCGCCAGTCATGGCGTAGCCAGCAGCCCTCCCTTTATTCCCGCCTGGATCTGGCGTGGGACGGCGTCGGTGAACCCAAGCTGCTGGAAAACAATGCCGATACGCCAACGTCGCTGTACGAAGCGGCCTTCTTCCAGTGGATCTGGCTCGAAGATCAGGTGGCTGCGGGCAACCTGCCCGCAGGCGCAGACCAGTTCAACAGCCTGCAGGAAAAGCTGATTGAGCGTTTCGCCGAACTGAAGCAGCAGCATGGCTTCAATCTGCTGCACTTTGCCTGCTGCCAGGACACAGTCGAAGATCGCGGCACCGTGCAGTATCTGCAGGACTGCGCTGCCGAATCTGACGTCGCCAGCGAGTTCCTCTTTATCGAGGAAATTGGCCTCGGGGAGAAAGGTCAGTTTACCGATCTGCAGGATCAGGTTATCAGCAACCTGTTCAAGCTCTACCCGTGGGAATTCATGCTCCGTGAGATGTTCTCTACCAAGCTGGAAGATGCGGGCGTGCGCTGGTTAGAGCCAGCCTGGAAAAGCATTATCTCCAACAAAGCCCTGCTGCCGATGCTGTGGGAGATGTTCCCTGGCCACCCTAACCTGTTGCCAGCCTATTTCGCCGAAGATAACTTCCCGCCGATGGAAAAATACGTCGTGAAGCCGATCTTCTCTCGCGAAGGCGCCAACGTGAAGATCATCGAGAATGGCCAGGAGATCGCGCGCGTTGACGGGCCATATGGCGAAGAAGGCATGATCGTCCAGCAGTTCTATCAGCTACCAAAATTCGGCGACAGCTATACGCTGATTGGCAGCTGGTTGATTAACGATCAACCTGCCGGGATCGGGATTCGTGAGGATCGCGAGCTTATTACGCAGGATCTTTCCCGTTTCTATCCGCATATTTTTGTTGAATAAACGTTGAAAAAGGCGCCGAAAGGCGCCTTTTCTTTATCCCACCACAACCGACAGCATACTCAGCGATCCCATCTCTATACCGTCGACCGGGATCGTGATCGGCTCTTTGCCGTCCCACGCGCCCAGCACATAAAGCAGCGGCAGGAAATGCTCCGCCGTCGGGTTAGACAATGAGCCGCCTTCATGACTGAGATAGTTCACCAGTGGATGCTGTTCCGCAGGCCCCTGCCAGGTCAGGTTCGCTTTAACATAGTCGTTAAACGACTCGGCCCATGGGTAAGGCGTATTTTCACCGTGCCAGCGTGCCGTGCGCAGGTTATGCACCACGTTACCGCTCGCCACCAGCATAATGCCCTTGTCACGTAGCGTGGCCAGTTTACGGCCAATCTCCAGATGCCAGGCTGTTGGCTTCGTGCTGTCGATACTCAGCTGCACCATCGGGATATCCGCATTCGGGTACATCTTAATCAGCACGCCCCAAGAGCCATGGTCAAAGCCCCATGCCTCTTTATCTAACGCAACCGGCGTTGGCGCCAGCAGATCAACCAGCTGCTGAGCCAGCTCAGGTGAACCGGGTGCCGGGTAATGCGTGTCATACAGCGCCTGCGGAAAACCGCCAAAGTCGTGGATCGTTTTCGGCGCTTCCATCGCAGTCACGCCCGTTCCACGGGTGAACCAGTGGGCCGACACCACCACAATCGCTTTTGGCCGCGGCAGCGTTTCGCCAAGCTGGGCCCAGGTGCGGGTATAGCGGTTATCTTCCAGCACGTTCATCGGGCTACCGTGGCCAAGGAACAGCGCGGGCATACGTGGGCTTGTCATGATGGTGTCCTTAAATGGCTAAGATTTAATACACACAGATTACGCCCAATTTTTGTGGGAAGAACTCAGATAAGCATGATGATGATCATCAGAAATTTTGAACAGGTCAGAAAAGACGAAAACAGCCAGGCAGGAATGAAAAGCAAAAGCCCGATCGTGCTGACCGGGCTTTATTTTTTTAGCTAGCTTTACGCGCTTGCGCCTGGCGATATTCCACCAGATCTTCGATGGTCACAACCGCCATATTGTGTTTACGGGCGAACTCGATGCACTCCGGCGCGCGCGCCATGGTGCCGTCGTCGTTGGTCAGTTCACACAGCACACCCGCAGGTTTGAAACCAGCCAGAGAAACCAGGTCGATAGTGGCTTCAGTGTGGCCGCCACGAGTTAACACGCCGCCCGGCTGCGCACGCAGTGGGAAAACGTGACCAGGGCGGTGCAGGTCGCTCGGCTTAGCGCCATCGGCAATCGCCGCACGAACTGTGGTCAGGCGGTCGGCCGCAGAAACGCCGGTTGTCACGCCGTGCGCCGCTTCGATGGTCACGGTAAACCCGGTGCCAAACGCGCTGGTGTTATTTTCAACCATCATCGGCAGGTCGAGCTGTTTACGGCGTTCGTCGGTCAGGCACAGGCAGACAATGCCGCTCCCGTGGCGAATGGTCAGCGCCATTTGCTCAACGGTCATGGTTTCAGCCGGGAAGATCATATCGCCTTCGTTCTCACGATTTTCGTCGTCGAGAACCATGGCGCCACGGCCTTCGCGAAGCGCATCAAGAGCACGCTCAACGCGCTCAGTCGGGGTGCCAAATGCAGAAAGTAGCGTCTGATTCATGGTAATAAAAACCTCATTAATATTATGGTTACCAGAATCAGGGCAGTCTTAGGAGCTAAAAAAATAACGCGGGCAGGCCAGGGCCTGACGTGATCGTTACTCTCTCCCATCCGGACTTTAACCGTCGGCCCCGGAATTACACCGGATCTGCTGACCTTCAGGCAAAGCCTGAAGCGCTCGCGGGCTTTCAGCGTTCGCTGATTTACCGCCGGTGGGGAGTTTCGCCCCGCCCTGAGAATAAGCAGGTTCACTATAGCGCTAATCATTTTTGTGGGCAACGATTACACAGGCAACATTTCCAGTTTATCCCCTGGCAATCAGGCATTACAATTAGCCCTATTACTCGCCAGATAATGGAAGCCGCTATGATTGACCCGAAAAAAATTGAACAAATCGCCCGCCAGGTCCATGAGTCTATGCCGAAAGGGATTCGTGAGTTCGGGGATGATGTGGAGAAGAAAGTACGCCAGATCCTTCAGTCTCAGTTAACCCGTCTTGACCTTGTGAGCCGCGAAGAGTTTGACGTGCAAACTCAGGTGCTGCTGCGCACCCGCGAGAAACTGGCTCTGCTGGAGCAGCGTCTGACCGAACTGGAAAACCGCGAAGTCCCGAAAGACGCCGAGTAATCCCCATCCCCCTGGCGCTCCCGCAAAGGAAAGCGCCTGGGGGAAAGGCTCAGCGCAAAAATGCCTCGCTCAACCGGACCCAATATGTTGCGCCTACCGAAATACAAGCGTCGTTAAACTGATACAGCGGATGATGTACCGAGTAGTCGTCTTTCCCCGTCGCCGTTCCCAGCCAGATATAACAACCAGGCACCTCTTCCAGCATAAAAGAGAAATCCTCACTGCCCATCATACTCTTAACCTCCTGAGGGTCAGCGACTTTATCTGGGCCGAATGTATCCCGGGCAACCTGAAGCGCAAAGGCCGTTTGCGCTTCGTTATTTATCGTCACTGGATAGCCAAAATCCACTTCAATACTGGCCTTCACGCCAAAACTTTCCGCCTGAGCGTGGACGAGAGTCTCAACCCTTTGTTTGAGCGCCTCACGCACCTCTTTTTTAAAGGCACGCATGTTCAGTTTCAGCACGGCGCTATGAGGAATAATGTTGTGCGTTGTGCCGCTCTGCAGGCTGCCCACGGTAACCACAGCTGAATCCTGAGGATCGATATTGCGAGAGACGATAGTCTGCAGCGCCATCACAATAGATGCCCCAGCTATGGTAGGATCGATACAGTGCTCCGGCATCGAACCATGCCCGCCTTTGCCTTCCAGGGTGATCGTCAGACTGTCAGAAGATGCCATCAGCGCCCTTGGTTTTGTCACAAATTGACCGGCGGGGATCAGGGGGAAATTATGCAGGCCAAACACCGCATCACACGGAAATAACCTGAACAGGCCATCGTCGATCATGCGCTTAGCACCACCGATCTTTTCTTCAGAAGGCTGGAAGATCAGGTGTAATGTCCCATTAAAAGGCTTCTTCTCCGCCAGATAGCAGGCCGCCGAAAGCAAAATGGCACAGTGTCCGTCATGCCCACATGCATGCATTTTACCTTCGACCTGGCTTGCCCACGGCAGCCCTGTTTGCTCCTGCATCGGCAGCGCATCCATATCGGCGCGGATCCCCAATCTTTTACCGCCGCTACCCACTTTTAACGTCCCAACTACCCCGGTGCCTCCTAACCCGCGATGTACCTCGTAACCCCAGCCCATCAGCAGCTCAGCAATACGATCGCTGGTGCGAAACTCTTCAAAACCCAGTTCCGGGTGCTGGTGGAAATCACGCCGAATGGCGATCATCTCTTCTTCACGATCCAGAATCTCTTTAATCAACATAGATAGCTCCTTGTATTAAGCATCGGGTAGCGTTTTCCGTTCCCGCCAGGCAAACAGCGCCGCCAGCGAAACGAAAGAGCAAAAAATCAGATACCATGCCGGCGTCATCGGCTGCCCCGTCACTTTAAGTAACCAGGTCACGTTAAATTGTGCAAAGCCGCCAAACAGCGTTACGCCAACGGCATAAACGATACCGATCCCCGAGGCCCGAACCGTTTGCGGAAATGCTTCGAGCAGCAGCAAAAACAGCACCACAGTGCAAACATTAGCGAGCACCTGATCGACAGCAATTAACGCGATAGTGATAAACAGCGGCATGCCGTTAAGGATCGACGCGAAGATCGGCCAAATCAGCACTAGCGACACGGAAAAACAAATAGTCATGATCGGTTTACGTCGGGGCAGACGGTCCGCCAGCTTTCCGGCAAAAAAGGGGATCAGGAGTGTCATAAGCGCTGCCGTCAGGCTGATCCAGTAGGAGGTTGCCGCCGGCATATGCAGCGTGTTCACCATATAGGCAGGCATGTAATAAATAATAATGTAAAACGTTGTTGTGCCTTTCATTATCAGCAAAATGCCGAGCAACAGCGCACGGCGATGTTCCCGCCAGAGAGTTTTTGCCGAATTCTCCTTCTGGGGAGTTGATTCAGTATGATGGGTTTCCGGCAGGTGACGTCGGATGTACATGCCAATGGGCATGATCGCCAGGCCCAGAATAAAGGGTACGCGCCAGCCCCAATCGTACAAGGCTTCTTCACTGAGATAATGGCTCAATCCCGCGCCCATGGCCGCACCAAAAAGCGCCGCTCCCCCCTGGCTGGTCATCTGCCAGCTCACGCGTTGCCCGCGGCGGGATTTATCCCCGGCCTCCATCAGCCAGCTGGTCGCCGCGCCGATTTCTCCTCCGGCAGAAAATCCCTGGAGCAAACGCCCGGCTATCAGCACCATTGGCCCCACAATCCCGGCCTGGCTGTAAGTCGGCGCAAACGCCACCAGCATGACACCAAGTGCCATCAGCCCGAGGATCAGCGTCATTCCTGAACGGCGGCCATGTTTGTCTGCATAATTGCCCAACACCAGACTCCCCAAAGGGCGCATGACAAAACCGACGCCAAAAGTCGCGACCGCCAGCAGCAGAGAAACATAATCATTACTGGAGGGGAAAAAGAGGTGACCAATGATGACCGAAAAGAAGCTGTACACCGCGAAATCATAGATTTCTAATCCGTTTCCCAATGTCACAGCCACCAGCGACTTAGCGCTGGTTCGCTCTTCCACTGGGCGGCTCAGAGGCGGCACCGCGGCTATCAACCCACTGGCTGTGGAGGCAGAACTGGCAGATGATTTCATGCTCACTTCCTTCTAATTATTTTTTGCATGTTGTGTTGTTACTCCGGGGAGTGATTCGACTATCTGCATAAAAAAAGAACATCGCAAACATAAAAATTAGTTATGCCTTTGGTTATATTCTTCCTATCCTGAAAGCACATTTTTTGCACTATGGCGGTGACACAAGGCGGGGTAACAAATGAAAATCAAACTAAATCAGTTAGATGTATTGCTAGAGGTTGCCGCACAAGGCAGCATTGGTAAGGCAGCCCGGGCGCTGCATCTCACTCAACCCGCCATTTCCAAGACCATTCAGGAGATGGAAACTGAAATCGGCATGCCAATTTTGCAACGCTCATCACGGGGCGTGACGTTGAATGAGTACGGGCAAGTGCTGTTGCGCCATGCCAGAGATATTGATCGATCGTTACATCAGGCAAGAGATGAAATAGATAATCTGCTCGGGAAAGCTATGCGCCAGTTGCGCGTTGGATTTACCTCCGCCGCCTCTTACGGCCCCTTCTGTACCACAATGAGTCAGTATCAGACACGATACCCAGGCGTGAAGCTAACCGCGATGGAAGGCAGGCCGCACCAGATCCTGGATGCCCTGGCGAATCAGAGATTGGATATGGCGGTAATGACCAGCGCGAGCGGAACGCCCATCGGTACGTTTTATCACGAGACACTCTACGCACTGAGCAATACCATTATTGCCGGCGAACATCACCCCGTTACCCACACCACGACGCTGAAAAGTCTGATGCAATTTCCCTGGCTGGACTGGGATGAACCAGGGGAACACTCTATTCTGGGCCAGGTTTTTCGCCGCTATAACCTGCCGCTACCACCGACGATTGTTCACTGTTCTTCCCCGTGGATTATGGCGCGCATGATGGAGCAGGCACCCATTGTCAGCATGTGGACATCGGTCAGGCTGCGCTTCCCAGGTTATGAAAAAAACCTTCGTCCACTCACGCTCAAAGAAGTGTTGCCGGCAACCAGCGTGAATATCGTTTGCCCCAGCCTTGGACGACTTTCCACTGCGGGAACAACTTTTATGGAAATGCTGAGGATCAATTCGCGCGATTGGCTCCAGGACAGCGACGCACTGGAGATGGTGGCGAGAATATAAAAAAGGCGGATAAGCCTGAGCTATCCGCCTTGTTTCACTGAAAATCACCGAATCAGAAGGTTTCCCAATTGTCGTCAGACGCTGCGGCTACGGCTTTACGCGGTGCAGGCGTCGTCGCGACAACCTTTGGCGCAGCGGCCTGGGCTTTGGCCTGGCGCTCCTGAGCGATACGGAACACGGAAACGGACTGCGTCAACCGGCTAGCCTGCTCTTCCAGCGCAGCGGCTGCGGCGGCAGACTCCTCAACCAGGGCGGCGTTTTGCTGGGTCACACGATCCATTTCTGCCACCGCCAATCCAACCTGATCGATCCCGCGGCTTTGCTCGTCAGAAGCAGAGGCAATCTCGCCCATGATATCGGTCACGCGGGTCACCGCATTCACGATTTCCCCCATGGTTTCCCCGGCGCTTTCAACCAGCGTTGAGCCGGTATCCACCTTGCTGACCGAGTCCTCAATCAGGGTTTTGATCTCTTTCGCGGCCTGCGCGCTACGCTGCGCCAGGTTACGGACTTCTCCGGCTACCACGGCAAAACCACGGCCCTGCTCGCCCGCACGGGCAGCTTCAACGGCGGCGTTAAGAGCCAGGATATTGGTCTGGAAGGCGATTCCATCAATGACGCTAATAATGTCGGCAATTTTCTGCGAACTGCCGGCAATTTCACTCATGGTATGCACCACATTGTCCACGACTTTGCCGCCGCGCTGCGCGGTTTCAGACGCACTCAACGCCAGCTGGCTAGCCTGGCGGGCGTTCTCGGCATTCTGTTTCACCGTGGCAGTCAGCTGCTCCATGCTCGCAGCCGTTTCCTCAAGCGAAGCCGCCTGCTGTTCGGTACGAGAAGAGAGGTCGTTATTGCCGATGGAAATCTCGCTGGCGCCGCTATAAATAGCATTCGCGCCGTTGCGGACCTCGCCCACGGTAATCACCAGCTCGTTTTGCATATGCCGCAGGTTCTCGGCCAACTGGCCCATCTCGTTGGTGCCTTCCACGTCGATTTTGCGCACCAGATCGCCGCTGGCGATGTGGCGAATGCTTTCGATCAGGCGATTCAGCGGAGAGATAAGCGTGGTGCGGATCCCCTGCCAGACCACAAGGATCACTACCAGTACCACAATCAGGACGCCAATCAGGATCCAAATCGCCATGCTGTAGGAGCTATTGCTGCTGTCGACCGCTTCCTGATAAAGGTGATCGTTTTGCTGCAGATAGTTAACGTATTGCTTCTCAAAGCCGTCCTGATACCCCTGGGTTGGCTGATCGAAGAATTCATTAATTTTCCCCGCACCGAGCAGTTGAATCAGCTCCGCCAGCGCGCCGTGATAAATATCGTAGTTGCGCTTAATTTCTTGTGCGGCCGTGTCGCTTTGACGTGGGTCGCGCGGTAAAGCTTCATAAGCCGCCCACTCAACCTCAGCCTGTTTCAGCGAAGTGCTGGCGATCGCCATCAATTCTTCAACGGTTGCACCGCTGCCAATTTTATTGGCATCCATCATGTAACGAATACCGGCGCGGTTCAGAGTGTTACGGGTCTGCAGCAGCGCGACCCAACTGCCGTTCAGCGTTGACTGCTGCTGACGAATGGTTTGTAGAACGGTGAAATTTTCTTTGTCCTGCTTCAGCGCGTTGAAGAACAACCCACCGGAAGCTATCTGCAAAATGCCAAACAGCCCCAGGACGACCAGTAAGCTTGTAACGATTTTGATACGGTTTAACATTGCTTCTCATTCCCTGTAAGACAAGTCTTAATCATCGGCGTAACAGCAGAAAACTTTACCCAAAGCGTTTTTTTGCCGTTTTTTCTGCTACTCCCAGGAAATGGCCTGGCAATAATTCATCCTCCACGCCTGCGGGGTTAAGTCGTAACACATTCATAACCCGAGTTTTTTTCACTATCATTTTTTTAATAGTCAACCAGCCCGGAGGAAGGCATGCTCACCGTTGCTATCTGTGAAAGAAATAGCCATTTTGCCAATGGCATTAAAATTATTATCCAGCAGCTCTGTCATCAGTTTAGCGAGACTTATCATTTCCTACCGTTGGCGCACCAGGATGTCGCGGATCTGGTTTTTTTCGCACTCGATGACAACTGGTCAACGGCCAACTGCTACAAAATACCGCAGACGACGCGCCATCAGAGGGTGATCCTCATCTGCAAAAAGCAGGATCAGGAGAACCTGATGTTTCGCCCCTGCCTGTATATGCTGCCGTCTATTTACCGTGAGGATGAGGTCGAAGATGTCAGGCTCAAGCTGGCCCCCTGGATAGATCCCGAACGGCGTAAAAAAAACACGCTGCCGGTGCCTACATCTATTTGCCACTACTGCACAACGCGGCATTTCAACATGCAGGAGCGCGAGCTGTTGAAGCTAATGGCCTGTGGTTACTCGCTGATTGATGCGGCTTTTATTATGCATATCGATGAAAATGCAGCGCGAGATAAACGACTGTCGATTATGAAAAAACTTAATATCAAGAGCCAATATAAACTCATGAATTATATCAAGCTCAATTTGCCTTTCTTGCTGGATTGAATCCATTGATTAAGTACTTTCTTATTATGCCAGGGAATTACTCTTAATTATTAAAAAAACACTCCCTTCACACTTCAGGGTTGCGAATTTTCGCAACCTGGAATAAGCCATCCCTGCTATTCACCCTTTCGTAGCGCTGAGAGAATACGCTCAGAATAATCTCCAAATTTGCTGAAAGTGCACGACCTCTTTCTCTCAGGTCATTGATCGAACAGCAACTCCGTAATAATTGTCACAATTAGCGACAAAATAATGATAAATATTTCTAGCGATAACATTTTATTATCTGTTAACCAGCATATATCCGGCCTCCGCCTGGAGCCGATTGTTAATTTATTCAGCGGACACGTTATTCATTACGAAGTACTCAGTCAGCTAACGCCGTCGCGCGATCCTGACGCTTTTTTTGCAAATCTGCCGGCTTCCGACAGCGTGGCACTTTTTTGCCAGCAAACCGAACTGCTGAAGTCCCGACAAAAACCCGGCAGATACTGCCTTAACCTTCCTCTTATGGCGTTGATTGACGATCGGCTATTCACACACCTGCTTGATGTTTGCGAATCATGGATAACAATTGAGATACAGGATGCTCCACTTTTCGGTCTGTGCTCCACGCAGCATCAGCTTTGCCTGTGTGAGCGAATTAAGCTGTTACAGCAACAAAGGATATCGGTCTGGCTTGATGACCTTACCGACGGCTGTATTGAAAGCTTCCACCGCTACGCCATTGATGTCGGCGGAGTAAAAATTGATAAACACGCATTCTGGACGCTCAGCAAAAACCGCCGGGCACTTAGGCAATTGGTTGCACAGTGCGCAGATATATCACCTCAGGTTGTCATTGAAGGTATCGAAGACACGCAACATCTCGAACTTGCTCGCCAGTCAGGTGCCAATCTTGGGCAGGGCTATTTATGGCCGCATAAACGTTGGCTGCTCTCTGATACATTGTCATTGTGAGGAGGCTTATGTGCGCAGCCATGAGGCGAAATAAACACCGTCGTAGTCGGACTGATTATTTTCTAAACCCCGCCAACTACACAGCGCCACTTTTTTTTGATCGACTCGAATATCTTCAGCAGCAATTGATTGGGGGACAAAAACCAAAGAAGCCCGACGCCATCCTGATTTCTGCCGACAGCTTTCTCAGCCACGCAATCACCGGCAATCTTTTTCAACACCTTAACATTCCGGTTTCCTCTTCACTGGATGACGTCATCGCGCATCAAACACTCTCCTCTGTACCCCGTCTGATCATCGACCTCGACAGCCTGGAGACACCGACGTTTGAAATTCTGCAGACCATTCGCCAACAGATAATCGCCACGCCGCAGTCCCAAATCATCTTGCTTAGCGCGTTACGAAAACCTGAAGTTACGCGATTTATTCTGCTGGCCGTGGACTGCCAACTCGTAGAGCGTCGTCTGCCGCCGGACAAACTGAAACAGGCGCTAAGTTGTTACGACACCGATTTGACCACGCGGTACGACACCCCCGGTTTTTCCATTAGAGAATGGGCTATTTTACTGGCGCTAGGCCGCGGAGAGTCATTGAAATCTATCGCCCTTTTACTGGATAAACCCTATCATTACGTCGTTTACCGCTTCAACGTTTTGCTGGCCCGACTGGGCCTCGATAAACGCAGTAAAATGCTGCATCTGCTTCATGAAATTTCTGTTGCAAATAACGCACATTGGCGATCGGACTAACCTACTGAGTGATAAGATATTTTAAGAATTTACTTAATTTCTATGTTCAACTTGAGTTAAAAACCAACAAAATAATAACAATTACAACTATTCCTGGAAGCAATTCTTCCGCCCTGCCGCCATTCAGCACTTTTTGATCCAAAACAAATTAACAACAATCAGAACTAAATGTCATTTTTTCTGCAATAAAAAGTCTTTCAAACCAACCTAACTTAAAATTAAGGTGAGTTAATTCAATTTAGAAAAAGGCCAATTAACTACACAGCATTTCGTATTGACTCAGATGCCCCCCAGGAACATCAGACTTTTCCCACAAAAACTGCGCTGTATAATCACTCCATCACATATTTATATTTGCCAGGGCATTTATAACGTTTAAATGTGAAGTTATTTAGGCAGTCGTTCTCCGCTACGAATAACGAATTTAAAAAAGGGATAAGTTTTAAAGCAAACAAGGAGGTTCCCGCATAAAGACCGGCAACCGCCAACTCACTGTTTATCACTTTCGCTGCCATTGACGCTGTGTCAAAGCGATGTTTTTATCAAACAATCGAGGCAAAAAAAATGAAACCGGCATCCGTAATCATTATGGACGAACACCCTATTGTCAGAATGTCGATAGAAGTCCTGCTCCAGAGAAATAAAGATATTAATGTTGTTTTAAAAACAGATGATGGTCGGGAAGTTATCGACTATATGCGAGCGAATCCGGTCGATCTGGTGATTCTTGATATTGAACTCCCTAACACCGACGGTTTCACATTGCTTAAGAGAATCAAAGGAATACAGGAAAATACCAAGATCCTTTTCCTGTCATCAAAATCAGAGTCTTTTTACGCCGGACGCGCGATTCAGGCTGGTGCCAACGGTTTTGTGAGCAAACGTAAGGAACAGGAAGATATATTTAACGCGGTTGAAATGTTGCTGTCTGGCTACTCCTTTTTCCCTTCTGAGACGCTGCACTTTATCAGTAGCCATAAATCTCGTCGGGGAACAATGGACGATATGCCGTTATCCAATCGCGAAGTTACCGTCTTACGCTATTTGGCAAACGGGTTGTCGAATAAAGAGATTGCCGAACAGCTATTGCTTAGCAATAAAACCATTAGCGCACATAAAGCTAATATATTCTCTAAACTCGGACTCACTTCCATTGTCGAGCTGATTGACTATGCCAAGGTGCACGAACTGCTATAAGGGACCTTCACGCACTGGAAGCGGAAATACCGGGAACCTTCTCCCGGTTATTTTCTGGAATCATTAAAACGCATTTAGTTATAATTAATCAGAAACGTCGCATCCGCATTGGCCAGCCCGGCATCCGCATTGTCTGCCGTGGCAATGTAGTTGGCCCAAAACTTCAGCGTCACATCACCGTTCGCATCAACCTGCATCGTTTTACTGGCATTATTCAGCAACAATCGGGACTTATCCTCATTCAGTAGCTCAATGGCCACGTTCTTCGCCGTACTGGCCGCGTTGAGCGCCAGCAGACCTGTCCCGGTACTTTTTCCATTGAAGGTGATGGATGCCGTGCCGCTCGGCGGACAGCCCGTTAGTTTCAGGTTGAACGGCATTGCCTGCGTCGTGCTTCCGGCAGTGCGCAGCTGTTTGGTCGGCCACGAGCCCAGCTTCACGGTCTTGTTATCACTTCCCGTCTCTACAACGCAGGTGTAATCCACGATATTGCCACGCAGCTCAACGTTGATCTCACCCAGCGGAGTGGCCGCTTTCGCAGAGGGCATGAGCACTAGCAAGGCCAGCGCGCTCAGGAAAAATTTGTTCATCCTGCCCCCTTAATCGAAATCAACACGCAGATAGCCACGGGCCGTGAACGGCCCTTCCTTCGGCTTAACGCCCGTCACGCTGACCGGCCAGGCGCGAATTCCCACTCTTGCCGACGCGGCGTCATCCAGCTGGAAATTAATCTTGCTGCCAAGGTTGTTTGGCGTCAGGGGAGTCCCGCTGGCGTTTGCCACGATAAAGCCCAAATCGCTGTTATCGGAGATCATCATATTGCCGCTGCTTTTCTCTGCCTCAAGGCGCAGCGTGAGGTAAGCCTGGGCATCGATATTGGTGCATTTGATGCCGACCGTTTTACTTTGCGGGGTCACGCTTTGCGGGCGGTTACCGGCCCCGGCCTGGCTGAATAACGATGCCCCGATGCTGCCAAAATCAAACTCCACTACCTGCCCGGCGTTGATTTCGCATGTCTGCGGGACTTCAACTTTGCCGCTGTAGCTGATGGTGTAAACCGGCGTACTTAAAGGATCTGAGCCACGTGTCGTCACATAGACGCGGAACATGGTCTGTTTCGGGATAGGCACCATGTTAATAAACCGGCGCGTCACCTTCAGACGGAACACCAGCTTCGAATCCTGCACACCAAAAGGCTGCTGCTTAGAGACGTTGGGGTGGCTCCCCATTTGAATGTAATTGCGCGGCGGGTAGAACGTACCGGCATAGCTGTCGGTGATCTGCATCGCCCCGTTAAGATAATCATTAATCTTCAGGTACTGATAACTGCCCACAACTTCCTGAACGGGCAAATCCGTCACGTAGCTTCGCATCGTCGTGTTACCGCTCGTGCCGGCCGGGCAGGTGGCATTCACCCCGACCCACTGCGTTTTTTCCGCCAGGGTAATCACTTGCCCAACGTTGTTATTGCTGCTGTTAAATTTGTCCGACAGATCGTAGGAGACGTCGGTGACGGTGCCGCTTGAGTTGTAGCAAACCGTCGCAGCAGCAGGGCCTGCGCAGGCCAGCAGCAAGCCACCCGCAATAACATTGTTCAGTTTCATTTTCATCTTCCTGACTCTCTCCGCACGCTATGAACAGGTGGCGGTTGCCATGACGACAGCCTGCTTCAGGCTCTCTTCCGGCAGGGAATAGTTGGCGCGACACTGGGAACCCTTCCCGTCGCCCCATTGGATCAACAGCTTGCCCTTCAGCGGTAGACCGCTGAGGTAAATCTGCCCGTCGTCACCGGCCATGCTGGTCACGCCGCTTTGCTCTTCCCGCACCACGGAACCAAACGGCACCGGGCGGTCACCGCGTTTAACGGTGAGGATCGCCCGCACGCCAATTCGGGCGTCGAAGGTGGCACGAACCAGCGCGCCCTCCGTCGGCACTACGCTGCTAACGTTGTTTTCGATGTCGGTGTGGTTGTCCATTGTGTTGGTGTCCAGCGCTACGCGGTTGTAGCGGTAAACCGTGGCATACGGCATGACGGCATAGCCGCGCCAGTCTGTTTTCACCCCGGTCTGGTTTTCAATGCTGACTCCGGAAGCGCCTGGCGCTTTAATCAATACGTTGGTATCTCCCAGCGGCTGGCTGAAAGTCACCCCGTCCGCATGGCCGACCACGCCGCCGGAAGCCTGCCAGTTGAAGTCATGCTGATTGCGGTCATAGTTGTAGCCCAGGCCAAGCGTACCGTACGTTGCCTGCCAGTTGGCGGTGGCGCTGCCGGAATAGCCGTTATTGCTGGTATGCCCCTGGCTGACGCTGTAGTTCAGGTTACGGCCTTCCAACAGCGTGCCGCCGACCCCGGTTTGCCAGCTGTTTTTGCCGTCAGAGCTGCGGCTTGTGGCCATCGTGGCATAGGCACGATCCAACGCCGTATCGCGCGAATAACCGTGCCCAAGCAGCGTGCTAAACGGAATCGAAATATTGAAGGCGACAATCCGGTTGGTGTCTGCCAGGCCGAGCGACTTACTCCACGACCAGGAAAGCGAGTAGCTGATCCCGCGCCAACCGCTGGAGTACCCCAGCTGGTACCAGGTATTGTCCTGATCGGTTCCCCAGTAAGTTTGCTGGCTACCGGAAACGTAGACCGAGCCGTAATCGCCCAGCGACTGGGAGATGTTGACCTGAAATCGGCCCTTTTTGTTGTAGCGGAGGTTGTGATAGCTGGTCGCCACCAGCTCCTGGCGATTGCTGTCGTTGTTTTGCCACTCGTACTGGTAGCCTTCCATATTCCGGTAAGCCACATCATCCAGAGTGTAAAAACCGCGCGTGGAATAGCGATAGCCCAGCAGTTGGAAGTTGGTTCCGTAACCGCTCAGGGATTTGGCATACAGGAAGCGCAGCGACTGCCCCTGATGCTCACTGTCATCCGCCAGCTTGCTGCGTGCATGGGTAAGATCGAGCGAAATCGCCCCCCAGTCACCAAGGTTTTTACCGGCACCTAACGCGACGGCGGTATAGCGTTCTGCCAGCTGTGTCCCGCCATAGGCGGTGTAGCCATTCGGCAGACCGGCAATCAGCGTACCCTGAGTAAAGAACGGCTTATCCTGCTGATTATTCCCGCTGCGGAAATCCCCCATCACCACGTCATATTTAAACCGACCTTCACGCTGCAGCATCGGCACGGTGGAATAAGGCACGGTGTACTTCTGCACAGAACCATCTTTCTCTTCTACCGTAACTTCTAAGTCACCGCTTGAAGACGTCGGGTTAAGATCGCTGATGGCGAACGCGCCCGGAGAAACGTAGCTCTGATAAATCACGTAGCCATTCTGGCGGACAACAATTTTGGCGTTGGTACGCGCAATTCCGCGCACGGTTGGCGCGTAGCCCTGCAGGCTGTCCGGGTACATGCTGTCGGAAGAATAGAGGCGTGCCCCACGAAACCCGAGGCTGTCGAACACATCGCTGCCGGTGTTGCTGTCGCCCATGACCAGCTCGCCCTTGAGCGGAATAATCGTGCGCTGCAGCGTGGTGCTGATGTTCTGCCATTGATTCTGGTGGTGGCCATCGCCGCTGGTGTAGTTCCATGCGCCGTTATTGCGCAGACGCCACGGGCCCAGGTTCAGGCCGCTTTGCAGGTTCAGATAATAGCTGTCGTTGTAAGTGCCACGGTTGCCGGTGAAGGTGTAGTTCAGCAGCGCCGCGGGGATCCCTTCATCCCACTGATCGGGCGGAATGTAGCCACGGGCGCTGTTGATTAAAGAGGCCTGAGGCAGGCTAATATCAAGCCGCAGGCGCGAAAAGTCATAGCTCACTTCAGCGCCGGGTACCGCCGTCGTCACGGGAACGCACTCGCCGGATTTATATTTTGCCAGCTCAGGATACGCCAGCATATTCAGCCCAAGACGCTTGAGCCAGTCAACGTCGAGACAGGCCGTCAGCCCGCCGGACTTCACGGCTTCAGAAGCAGGGACTTTCGATTCTGTCGCGGTAAAATGCACGTCTTCGGTGGCAACAAATTCATCGTTGCGCCAGATGTCTACGCGATAAACGCCCGGCGGCTGACTGCTGCCTTTTTCGAAACGAGACAGATCCGCCACCGTCGCGGTATCGTCCGACAAAAATGCCGGGTTGAAATAGCTCTCGGCGGCAGCGAACGCGGGCCAGAGTGAGGCCACAATGGTCGCCGCCAGCGGCGCTAGCGTAAACACCTTACGCGAGACTGATCTCTTCATGATTTACCTGCTTCCCTTTGCCAGCCTGGCGTTACTGCATGACACCCGCTTGTGCTTTGGTCACCGCGCCGTAGTCGTTAACGGTCTGGAAGCTCACTGCCCCCTGAACGCCGGACGGCACAGCAACCTGCACGCTATTTTTTGGCGCCACCATGGTGTTAGGCAGTTTTTCACTCCCCATCTTCAGGTTGACCAGCGAAACGTAGTAAGGCGAAGGGTTGCTGATCTTCAGGTACTGGCCGCTGCGCGCGAAGCGAATCTCTTTCAGCGCATCTTCCGGCTGCATCTGCAGATTTTTAGGGCGCACGAACAGCTTGATGCGGGAAAGCACCGCCAGTTGAAGGACGTTTTTGCCCTCAACGCTGTTTTTATCCACGGAAGGGATGGCCTTCACGTTCATCCAGAAAATGGATTCGCGATCCGTCGGCAGCGCAGGTCCGGCGTAGATAATACGCAGCGTGTTTTCACTTTTTGGCTCGCTGACAAACAGCGGCGGCGTGACCACAAAACTTTTCTCTTTCTGCCCCAGATCGTTATCGATCCATGAGTTCACCAGGAAGCGTTCTTTCGGATCGCTGTTGGTGATAGCCAGCGAAGTTTGTTTCGCATCGGCCGGGTAAATTACGCGCGTGGCGCCCAGGGCAATACCGCCTGCTGCCTGCGCATTAAAAGCAACCATCATTAAAGAGAGCATCAGTGCCGAAACGGCTTTATATAATTTGTTCATCACGACAGGTACCATCAAAATAGCCAGAATGGAGAAGCAGAGGTTCAGGGATAAACCAGCGTGAACCAGACGTCAGAGCGAATATTTCCGGGCGACATATGCTTTGAAACCGCACGATAACGGGCAGTAAAATGAAAACTCATTTCCTGCGTGGTTATTTCCGAATAAGACGCCGGTTCGCTATTGGGAATAATCAACTGCTGCTGTGGGTCAAATAACGCCAGGCCAATGCCGCTGCTGGCATCATTGCCACTTACGCTGGACGTGGCCAGAAAGACCAGCGGATCTTCCGCCGGAGTAGACCCCTGAAACGCGATGCCCACATGGTCATAAACCTCCGGGCGACAGTCCGTCAGCCGAAGGGTAAAAGGGATGCTGGGCGGCGCGTAGCTGCCAACATCTTTAAATACGTTGCTCGGGTACTGGCCCATTTGCACCGTCATTTCCTGACTTTCAGGCGCGACGGCGCAGGCGCCGTTAACCAGCTCACCCTGCATATGCACTTCCCCACCGTGGATAACCACGATGCGCTTTGCCTGAACGGGATTCACCGCAGCCAGCATCGCCAGGAGCAGGATTTTCCTTATCATCATCGTCCTCTCTGGACTCGCGTCGGACAAGCCTCATCCGTGAGGCTGAATCATCCCTGTGCTCTCAGCCGTGGCTGATTATTCGTATTTCATAACGAAAGTTGCGTCCGCGTTCGCAGCACCGGCAGTGGCGGTCGCCGCAGTTGCTTTATAGCGAGCGGTGAACGGAATGGTGTTCTCACCGTCGTTCAGAGTCTGAGCGGTAGAGAAGGTAGAACCGTTCGGAGACAGGGTCTTAGAGGTACGATCCAGGATCTCGATACCTACGCCTTTCGCGGTGGTTGCGTTACCGCCAGAGTTTACCGCCAGCAGCGTTGGGTCGGTCGCATCAGTCTGGCCGGTGAATGCCACAGAAGCGGTGGCCGCAACGGTGCTATCGCAGTCGGTCAGAACGATGTTGAATGGGATCTGGGAAGAGGTATCGCCAACTTTGGTGAAAGCTGCGGTACGGTACTGGCCCAGTTTAACGATCTGGCCGTCGGACTGCGTGCTCACTGCGCAAGCGGCGTTAACCAGCTCGCCCTGGAAGTGTACGGTCCCGCCATTAACGGTAACAGGATCTGCTGCGTTAGCGGCACCGCTCACCAGAGCAACGGTGGCGATCAGAGAAGAGGCGATTTTGCTTAATTTCATGGGTATTCCTTCATATATAAAACGCACATCGGAGTTATGCATCCTTCATGACTCCGTTTGAATCATCATCGGTCTTAAATGACCGCATAACGCATTCCCCACATCCTGTGGGAATTCCTTAGAATGCTTAGTGGTTTCATTAGAATTAAAGACAAACGTTTCCCCAGCGCATTATTTAATGTGCCGAACGACGTTATCTTTAATAATTCAAGATGAAATTTTTATATATTCGTGATGGGTTACGAAGTGTGGCTAAATTAAGCCAAATTTGAATTAAGTAACAGATGCCAATTCTTTATGTTATATAAGCGCGGTCTTAATAAGACCTAAGAAATCACCAGGGAAACATTTCGGGAAAACGGGCAGAAAGGGATAAAAGGCTCGTTAATTTAGGGGGTTATATTGTTCTCTTAGCACCAGAATATTGTTCATTTTTTGTTAAATTTGTATGTTTTTTGTTTCATTCAAGAAAGAGGGTTTTGAACACCTAATGCGCAATACTGAGTGAAGTTGCCAAAAGGTTAAAGACGTTGCGCAAGCGATGATACACTGGAAGGCTTGCCCCGCACTTTGACCCAGGACTTCAGGATGAATGAAACAGCCCCCCATGCCATTCCGGCAAACTCAATAACCCGCCCCAACTGGTCGGCGGTCTTTGCCATCGCGTTTTGCGTGGCCTGTCTGATTACCGTTGAGTTTTTGCCGGTTAGCCTGCTGACGCCGATGGCGCAGGAACTGAATATCTCCGAAGGCCTTGCCGGGCAATCGGTCACGGTCACCGCCTTTGTGGCGATGTTTGCCAGCCTGTTTATCACCAACCTGATTGGGTCGACCGATCGCCGCCGCGTGGTGCTGCTTTTTGCTGTTTTGCTCACCGCCTCCTGCCTGCTGGTTTCGTTCGCGGGTAATTTTTCTCTGTTACTGCTTGGTCGAGCCTGCCTTGGGCTGGCGCTGGGCGGCTTCTGGGCCATGTCGGCCTCGCTGACCATGCGCCTTGTTCCCGCACGCACGGTGCCTAAGGCACTGTCCGTTATCTTCGGTGCCGTATCGATTGCCTTAGTGATTGCCGCCCCGCTGGGCAGCTTCCTTGGAGGGATCATCGGCTGGCGTAACGTCTTTAACGCCGCAGCCCTGATGGGTGTCGCCTGTATTATCTGGGTCTGGAAAGCGCTGCCTTCTCTGCCGGGCGAAGCCGCACACCAGAAGCAAAATATGTTTGGCCTGCTCAAACGTCCGGGCGTGCTGGCGGGTATGCTGGCTATTTTCATGGCGTTCGCCGGGCAATTCTCGTTCTTTACCTATATCCGCCCGGTGTATATGACCCTGTCAGGCTTTGACGTTGACGGCCTGACGCTGGTGCTGCTGAGCTTTGGTATCGCCAGCTTCGTCGGCACCTCACTTTCCGCCCCGATCCTGAAACGCTCGCTCAAGCTGGCCCTGGCCTGTGCGCCGCTGATCCTTGCCATCAGCGCCGCGGTACTGGTGCTTTGGGGAGCAAACAAAGCCGTGGCATCGGTAATTGCCATTGTCTGGGGGCTGGCCTTTGCCCTGGTGCCGGTCGGCTGGTCAACGTGGATCACCCGCTCTCTGGCGGATCAGGCGGAAAAAGCCGGGTCGATTCAGGTGGCCGTGATCCAGTTGGCCAACACCTGCGGGGCGGCAATAGGCGGTCTGGCGCTGGATAACCTCGGCCTGCTGGCCCCGCTTATCCTGTCCGGCAGCCTGATGCTGCTCACGGCGGTGCTGGTTGCGGTGAAAGTTCGGGCTTAAAAACAACTAAAAATAGCGCCTTGAATTAGGCGCTATTTTTTTATCAACCGCGCCAGAAAGGCTTATCCCCGAGGATTGTCGCGCGGTGCATAATACGGCGGGCCGGGAGGTAATCGGCGTTGGCGTAATGCTGCGTCACGCGGTTGTCCCAGATGGCAATATCATTTTGCTGCCAGCGCCAGCGCACCTGGAATTCAGGCTTGGTGATGTGGGCAAACAGGAAGCCCAGCAGCGTCTCGCTCTCTTTCTCCGTCAGATTAACAATGCGCGTGGTGAAGCCTTCATTGACGAACAGCGCCTGCTTGCCGCTGATCGGATGCGTGCGAATCACCGGATGGCGCAGCGGCGGGTTCTTCGCCACGGCTTCGCGCCAGCGCTGGTGTTCGACTTCGCTGTGGGCGTACTTGTACTCCTGGAACGATTTACGGAAATCGTGCTCCGCCTCCAGCCCGGACAACAGCTTTTTAAACGGTTCCGACAGCGCCTCATAAGCGGCAATCCCGCTGGTCCACAGCGTATCGCCACCGGTTTCCGGCAACTGCTTCGCCGCCAGAATCGCCCCGGCAGGCGGCGTCTCAATAAAGGTCACGTCGGTGTGCCAGTTGTCGTTATCCGGCGGATTATCGTTGTGGGTATCCAGCACGATAATTTCTTCCACACCTTCGGCATGTGGGTAAACCGGGTGAATATGCAGGTCACCGAAGCGCAGAGCCAGCGCGCGCTGTTGTGCGGGCGTGATTTCCTGTTCACGGAAGAACAGTACCTGGTGGCGGATCAGCGCGTGGTAAATCTGCTCGAACTGGTTGTCGCTCAGGCCGCGCGTTAAATCCACGCCGTCGACCTGCGCCCCGATATACGGCCCCAACGGCTTAATGTTCACTTTTTCACTCATTGCCCTTCTCCATGCCACGGGGTCAGGCGGCGCTGTAGCGCCCGCAGCCCCAGTTCTAAACAAAATGCGATGACGGCAATGACGCCGATCCCGGCCAGCACCACGTCGGTCGCGAGAAACTCACCGGCGGACTGCACCATAAAGCCCAGCCCGCGCGTGGCGGCGATAAGCTCTGCGGCCACCAACGTGGACCAGCCCACGCCCAGCCCAATGCGGAACCCGGTCAGAATTTCCGGCAGCGCGCCCGGCAAAATCACGTGCCAGATAACCTGCCAGCGAGATGCCCCGAGCGCCTGAGCGGCACGAATGCGTACCTGCTTCGCGCTGCGCACGCCCGCCATGGTGGACATGGCCACCGGCGCAAAAATCGCGAGATAAATCAGCAGGATTTTGGATGTTTCGCCGATGCCGAACCAAATCACCATCAGCGGCAAATAGGCCAGCGGCGGCACCGGGCGATAAAGCTCGATCAGCGGATCAAGAATGCCGCGCACGGTGGGACTCAACCCCATCGCAATGCCCACCGGAATACCAATCAGTACCGCAGCGGCGAGCGCGGTAAGAATGCGCCCCAGGCTCGCGGCCAGGTGCTGCCACAGCGTGGCGTCCATAAAGCCCTGCGGCCCGGCGATAGTGATAAGCTTCGCCAGCACCTGCCCCGGCGGCGGCAGAAACAGCGGGCTTATCCAGTGCTGCGCCGCTACCCACCACCACAGCAGCACCAACACCACCAGCGTGGTTGCGCTCAGGGTAAGCTGGCGCGAAAACGGCCAGCGCCACGCAAATTTGCGGCGCACGGGTTTGTCCTGAATAACGACGCTCATAAGAAGCCCTCCCGCTGATCGAACACGCGGCTCAGCACGTATTCACGTTTGGCGATAAATTCCGGGTCAGATTTGATGCTGCGGCACGGCTCCCCGGCGGCAAAGCGGCGGCCAAAATCAAGCGGGAGCCGCTCCAGGACGCGGCCAGGGCCAGGCGATAGCAAGACCAGCTCCGTCGCCAGAAATACCGCTTCTTCAATGTCGTGGGTGATCAGCAGCACCTGCCGACGGCTTTCGTGCCACAGCTTCAGCAGCAGGGTTTGCATCTGCTCGCGGGTAAAGGCATCCAGCGCGCCAAAGGGCTCGTCCAGCAGCAAAAGCTGGGGCTTCGTCGCCAGCGCCCGGGCAATGCCTACCCGTTGCCGCTGCCCGCCGGAAAGCTGCCAGATGGCGTTTTTTGCCTTATCTTCCAGCCCTACTTTGCGCAGCATGTCGAGCGCAATCTCTTCCCGCTCGGGCTTAGCCTGCCCGGTAAGCTGCAGCCCGAAGGCCACGTTATGCAGCACCGAGCGCCAGGGCAGCAGTCCTTCATTCTGAAAAACAACCCCGCGCTCGGCGCCGGGGCCTGCAACCGTTTTGCCCTGCAGCGTAATGCTGCCGGAATGATAGGGAACGAAACCGGCGATCAGGTTAAGCAGCGTGGTCTTACCGCAGCCGGAAGGGCCGAGCACCACCAGCAGTTCGCCCTCGTCCACCGTCAGATTAATGTCGTCGAGTACCGGCTTGCCGCCGTACTCCGCGCTGAGATGCGAAACCTGTAGCATCGCCGTGTCTCCTGTTTACTGCGCCAGCGGCTTCACGAAGCGGTCGGTCACAAACTGGCTATAATCGGTGGCGACCGCCGGCACTTTGCCCTGCTCTTTCAGGAAGTGCGCGGTGTCCACGATGGCTTTGTTCACTGGGCCGCTAAGCTGCTCAACCTGCTGCTTCGCCGTCAGGTAGGTATTGCCTTTCACCAGCCCCGGGACGTCGCTTTCCGGCACGCCGCTCAGGCGCGAAAGCTTGCTCAGGTTGTCCGGTTGTTTAAGCCAGCCGTCCGGGTTGGTGAGATAGCTTTGCTGAGCAGCAACGGCGCTGCGGGCAAAAGCGGTGACCACATCGGGGTGTTTTTCGGCAAAGTCTTTACGCACAACCCAGACATCGAGCGTTGGGGAGCCCCATTGGCCCACCTGCGCCGAATCCGTCAGCACGTTGCCGTCTTTTTCCAGCTCGTTCACTGCCGGAGCCCAAACGTAAGCGGCGTCGATGTCCCCGCGCTGCCAGGCGGCGATGATTGCCGGAGGCTGAAGGTTAAGGATTTGCACCTGATCCGGCTTGATGCCCCAATGTTTGAGGGAAGCCAGCAGGCTGTAATGGGTGGTGGAGATAAACGGCACGGCAATGCGTTTGCCGATCAAGTCCTGCGGCGATTTGATGCTTTTTTTGACCACCAGCGCTTCGGAGTTACCGAGCTGGGAGGCCAGCAGGAAGACTTCAATCGGCACATTCTGGCTGGCGGCAACGGCCAGCGGGCTGGAGCCGATATTGCCGATTTGCACATCGCCCGAGGCCAGCGCCCGCACCACGCTCGCGCCGCTGTCGAACTTACGCCATTCCACTTTCGCCCCGCTGTCTTTGGCAAAAGCATCATCGGCTTGCGCAACTTTGGCGGGTTCGGCGGAGGTTTGATACGCCACGGTGACGTCCACTGCGTGGGCCTGCGCTGCGATTAAGGCCAGTGCAACCAGCCAGAGTGAGTGTCGTTTTGCTGCCATGATCCTGCTCCTGTCTCGGGGGAGAGAGCAGTATTTCCAACGGCAACGATTCCATAAAAGAATAAAAAATTATCGCTAATGCCTTTCCGTCCTTAGAAAAAAAGTGGGCAAGGTTAGCTGCTGAGCGGGAATAACGCCGCCCGCAGATCGCGAGCGGGCAGAATTATATTAACTTAAGTCAAATCAACGTTCTTGCTGCCAAAGCACCAGGTCATGATGAACCCGGCGATATAGGCGATAACAATCCCGGCAACGTAAACCGCCATCCCGGCGAAGATCCCCTGATGAGAAGTCATCAACGGAATCGACACCAAACCTGACGGCCCAAACACCGTATTCAGCCCGACGGGCAGCCCCAGCCAGGCCACCAGCCCAATGAAGAACCCGCCGATCCCGCCGCCGATACAGGCGGTGATAAACGGCTTCAGGCGCGGCAGCGTCACACCGTAAATCAGCGGCTCGCCAATACCCAACAGGCCGGGAATAATCGCCCCTTTGATTTGAGTACGCAGGACCGAGCCTTTCGGCGAACGGGCAAACAGCGCCAGTGCCGCGCCCACCTGCCCCGCGCCGGCCATCGCCAGAATCGGGAACAGCGAGTTAAAGCCCTGGGCGTCCATCAGTGCGAAGTAGACCGGCACAAATCCCTGGTGAATACCAAACACCACGGCGATCAGGAACAGCCCGGCCAGAATCGCCGTGCCGAACGGGTTGCCGTTCAGGTGCATAAACAGCCACGACATGCCTTTGAACAGCTCGCCGCCGATGGGCATGATCGCCACAAAGGTGATCGCCCCGGTGATCAATAAAGTGATCGTCGAAGTGAGGATCATATCCAGATTATCCGGGATCATCCGCCGAACCTGACGTTCGATCCACGCCCCAAGCATACAGGCCAGCAGCACGCCAATAATGTTGCCACGCGGGTCGATAGCCAGCCCGAAGAAGGTATCCATCCCGGCGTAATAGCCCACTTTGCCTTCCGGCACGTAGCGCAGAATAAACAGCGAGGCGATGATCGCCCCGTTTACGCCGGTGCCGCCGAAAGCTTTCTGGGTGTTGAAGCCAATCAGAATACTCAGGAAGGTAAACAGCCCGATGCTGAACACCTTCATATAGGCGATAAGCTGGGTCAGCCAGGCCGCAGGCGTTGTGCCTTCAACGACCAGTGTTTGCTGCAGCAGCGTGGCAATCCCCAGCAGCAGCCCGGCGGCGATAAAGCCCGGGATCAGCGGCGTGAAGATAGTGGCAAACTTAGTGAGGAAGTTATGCACCGCGCTGTTCTGCTTCGCCTTCATCTGCTGTTTGTTCTGGCTGGCGAGAGCGGCCAAATCCGCGCTTTCGCCATGCTCCGGCTCGCTCAAGCCCTCCTGCTTAAGCATCGAATTCATCAGCTCGCTGGCGGTTTGTGCTTTGCCCGGACCGAGAATAATTTGCAGCTGGTCGTCGCCGTTGACCACGCCCATCACGCCGGGAATTTTCTTCAGGTCGTCGTGCTGAACGAGATCTCTGTTTTTGAGCGTCAGCCTGAGGCGCGTCATGCAGTTGCCGCAGACAAGGATATTGCCGCTGCCGCCCGTCAGGCGCAGGATGTCTTCTATCATCGAGCCGGTGATTTTCGCCATAGCTACCCGTTTAACCCCCGCAATGCTTCACGTATAAAGCCTTGTTTTTTCGCCAGCAGATCGCTTGCCTCTTCGGCTGACAGGCCGCTAAGCAGCATGAAGATCGCCGTTTTACAGTGGCGGCGGCAGGCGCTAAGCGCCGCCTCGGCCTGCTCCGGGCTGCATTCGGTCGCCGCCACCACAATATTGACCTGCCGCTGGATCAGCTTGGCATTGGTGGCTTCCACATCCACCATCAGGTTGCCGTAGACTTTGCCACTGCGAATCATCGACCCGGTGGTGATCATATTCAGGATAAGCTTTTGCGCTGTCCCGGCCTTCATGCGCGAAGAGCCGGTGACGATTTCCGGGCCGACGACCGGTTCAATGGCGATATCCGCCGCCAGACTCATTTCGCTGCCCGGATTACAGGAAATCGCGGCCACGGTGGCACCCACGCTTTTTGCATAGGCCATGGCGCCCAGAACGTAAGGCGTGCGCCCGCTGGCGGCAATCCCCACCAGCACGTCACGCGCGCTGAAATTCAGGTTACGCAGATCCTGCTCGCCCATTTCGCGGTTGTCTTCGGCGTTTTCCACCGCCTGCAGAATGGCCGGATGCCCACCGGCAATCAGCCCGACGACCTGCTCACGCGGCGTGCCGAAAGTTGGCGGGCACTCACTTGCATCCAGGATGCCCAGCCGACCGGACGTCCCCGCACCGCTGTAAATCAGCCTGCCGCCCTGGGCGAAAGCCGCCACCACTTTATCGACAACCTGAGCGACCTGCGGCAGCGTGGCCTCCACCGCCAGCGGTACCTGCTTGTCTTCGTTATTGATAACTTTAAGCATCTCTAAGGTTGGCAGCGTGTCGATTTCCGCGCTGGCCGGATTGCGGCCTTCGGTGACCAGTTTGGTTAAGTTAATTTTCATCGGGACATCCGTTATGTGTGTTCTGTTGTGCATAGTATGGAATATTTTATTCCATGTGCGTGAACACAATCACGAATATTTTATTCCATCGAACAGGGAATAGCAGAATAATTCAGGCGAGAAAGCCGCCCTTCCGAGCGGCAAAAGAGGGGATCAGGCGATGCGGGCGAAACCGGCTTCCAGGTCAGCAATCAGTTCTTCAACGTTTTCCAGGCCAACGTGCACGCGCACCAGCGTGCCGCTGAAGTCCACCTTGCCTGCCGGGCGAATCTGGTTCAGCTCTTCCGGCTGGTTGGCCAGGATCAGCGACTCAAACCCGCCCCAGGAATACGCCATATGGAACAGCGTGAAGTTGTCGAGATAGCCCGCAAGCTGCTCGTCTGTGAGGCGCTTTTTCAGCACGAAGGAGAACAGGCCGGAGCTGCCGGAAAAATCGCGTTCGAAAAACGCATGCCCCGGACATTCGGCCAGCGCAGGATGGTTAACCCGTTCCACCAGCGGATGAGCTGACAGCCAGCGGGCAATCGCGAGGCTGCTTTCTTCATGCTGCTTCAGCCTGACCCCCAGCGTGCGCAGGCCACGGGCAGCCATATACGCCGTATCGGCATCCAGCGTCTGGCCCATCAGGTACGAGTTTTCGCGCAGGCGATCCCAGCAGCGCTCGTTGGCAACCGCCGTTCCCAACATGCCGTCCGAATGGCCGATGGTGTATTTGGTCCCGGCCTGAATCGAGATATCTACACCATAATCCAGCGCGCGGAATAGCACCCCGGCGGCCCAGGTGTTGTCCAGCATGACAACAATTTCCGGGTTAACGGCGCGAATCGCCTTAATCATGCCGGGAACATCCTGAACCTCCATGGTAATTGAGCCCGGAGACTCAAGGAAAACGACGCGGGTATTGGGCTGGATAAGCTCAGCGATCCCGGCACCAATCAGCGGATCGTAATACGTCGTTGAGACATTGAATTTGTTCAGGATCTTATTGCAGAAATCCTGCGTGGGCTCGTAGGCCGCGCCGGTCATCAGGATATGATCCCCGCCGCTGACAAAAGCCAGGATCGCATTGGTAACCGCCGCCGCACCGCACGGATAAAGCGAGCACCCGGCACCACCCTCTAACTCCGTCATCGCCTTCTGGAAGGAAAAATGCGTCAGGGTGCCTCTGCGGCCATAGAACAGTTCGCCGTTTGCCCGGTTGGCAGTGGCAAATTTTTTGTCTTTTACGCTATCAAAAACCAGCGAGGAAGCGCGCTGAATCACCGTATTGACCGCGCCCTGGGTGTAGCGTTTTTCCCGCCCGGCGGTGACCAGTTGAGTTTCAAGATGATTTTTCTGTTTCATAAAATTCTCCTGTTATTGCCTGATTCATTCCATTCAAAGGGCTTAGCCAGCGATACTGTTTGCGGCCAGCGGGGCGCTTGCCTGCGGCTCATGGCGCTTCTTTCCGGCGAAGCGTTCAACGATTTGTGCCGCATTAAGATCGTGGATCACGTTGATAAGCGTGGCCGGTGCATCGGTAATAGTGCCAAGCACCACCAGCAGAGGGATGGCTTCCATTGGCAGCCCCAACGTCGTAACGATAAAGATTTCCCCGAGGAACGCACCGCCCGGCACGCCGCCAACGATAATGGCCGACAGCACGGCAATCAGCATCGCGAGGAAAAAGGTTTCGCTTGTAAACGGCAGGCCGAGAACGGAATAGATAAAGACGATTTTCAGCGCGGCAATCATCGCGACGCCGCCTTTATTGAGGTTCACCAGCAGCGGAATAGAGACATCGACAATTTCAGGGTTGATGCCCATAGCCTTGCCCGCACGCAGCGTGACCGGCAGAGTACCGAGCGAAGAGCAGGTGCCCAGCGCGGTGGCTGAAGGTTCAATGGCGTGCCGCCAGAACGCTTTCACCGCCGGAAGCCCGCCGCCAATCCACGAATAGAAAATGGAGCCAAGCACGTAATAGATAAGCGTTGCCGCCATAAATAACCCGATGGCCCTGGCAAAGGTCATCAGCAACGCGGCATCCTGGCTCGCCATGGTTGCGGCGAAATAACAGCCCAGCCCGACAGGTGCCACCTTCATGATAATAGAGACAATTTTCATGATAACGGTGTTGGCGTCCTGCAACAGAGCGGCGATGCGTTTGCCTGCATCCGCCGACTGGCCAATCGCCACACCGGCGATGATCGCGATGACGATCAGCGCCAGAATATTCGACTTGGAAAACAGGCCGACGAAGTCGCTGGTGGTCACCATACTGACAAAATCCATTTCCCCCGAGCCGCCTTTCACCGAATGGGAAAGATCGATGGTCACGCCCTGAGCCGGGTTGTACCAAAGCGCCAGCAGCACAATGCCTGCGGCGGGAATCAGCGCCATAGCGATGGAAACAATAAAAATAACCACCATGATGCGGCCTAACCTTTTAAGGTCAGTCATGCCGGCAATAGAAGACATCACGCTGACGCCAACCAGCGGCACAATAATCATAAACAACAGGTTGAGGAATATTTGCCCGACAGGTTGTAATTTAATGGCGTAAGTCGGGGCATAAATACCCAGCAGGCCGCCGATAATAAGAGCAAATAAAAGAACAAATGATGATTTGTAGGGTTCGAGGCGTGTCCACATAAAGGATACCTTCTCAATAAAAGTAATAATAACTGGGACGAAAATCACAATTACCAACTGCTGTAATTAAATCCCCGGGCTTTTGTGATGCAAATCACTAATAGTGTATAAAATTCATTTTCTGACTTCTTTATTTACTACAGAGCAATAGTTACACTTTTAAAATTGGATTGGTATGGGGAATTAATACCGTTTCCGCAAATCACTTGTGAATAAAAGGAAAAAATGAGCGCGCCAATTTCACTCAAGCATCTCGAGGTATTCGTCAAAATTATCGATTGCGGCGGGCTGTCTGAAGCGGCGGCGCAGCTCAGCGTGTCGCCTTCGGCGGTGAGCAAGAGTCTGGCGGCACTGGAGGATTTACTGGGCACAACGCTTATCAAAAGAACGACCCGCAGCATCACGCTGACCGATGCCGGGCAATATTTGTTTAACCGCGCTAATAAGTTAATTAAAGAATTCGACGATACGCTAAATACCACTTCAAGCTATTACAACAATCCACAGGGTGAATTGCGCATCACCTGTTCTATTGCGTTTGGCTACGCCAGGCTGGTCAACCTTGTTGATAAATACCGGGCGAACTTCCCCGATGTGAATCTTTATATTGATCTCAACGATAACTTTATTAATCTTAATGAATCCGACTTCGATATCGCCCTGCGAATATCCACCTCTCCACCGCAAAATTACGCCATGCGCAAACTGGCTCCCGTACGCTGGGCTTACTGCGCCACCGCAGATTATCTCAGCAAGAAAGGGATGCCGGGCAAACGCACGGATCTGGTCACACACGACTGCCTGGTTTACCCTGGATTAACGCCGCTGATAAAAACTACCGATGAGCACGAACGGCAGCACCTGCTAAAAATGCGCACGCCGATCCAGGCCAACAGCAGCCTGGTGCTGCTTAAATCCGTCCTGGAAAATCAGGGCGTTGCCTACCTGCCTACCTACCTGATTGGCGACCATATTCAAAAAGATGAGCTAACCCCGCTGCTGCTGGACGGCATCATCACTTACGAAACCCATGCGCTGTACGCCCTCTATTTCCCGAGCAAATACAGCAACCCGAAGGTCCGGTCGTTTATTGATTTCCTGGTTGAGCAACTTGCGCCGCAGCCTGCCTGGGATAGCTGGATCCCTTAACTATTCCCCTTTAGTTTTTATGTGTTATTATCCGCCAGTTTCCTCAACCGAAGTCACTCAGAGGCCTGATGCTGGAGAATGTAATCATCAGATAATCAGCTCCCCGCCCCCCAAAGGACGGACTGATTATCACTGCGCTTAACCCGGATGCGAACACACGCGTTGTGTTGGCACGTTTTGCACATGATGATGAAAAGGTTTTTCAGCATGAATTTATCCCGTCAGGAACAGCGTACCCTCCACGTTTTAGCGAAAGGGGGACGCATCGTTCACACCCGCGACTTGTCCGGCCGCGTCACCGCCGTTGAATGTTACTCCCGCGAAGGGTTGCTGCTTAGCGACTGCACGCTGGCCGTGTTCAAAAAGCTCAGAACCAAGAAGCTGATTAAATCCAGCAATGGGCAGCCATACCGGATCAACACCACCGGGCTGAACAACGTTCGCGCCCAGCCGGATAACCGATAATTGACGAGAGCCTGGATGAAACAGACGTTTTGAAGGGCAGAAACAGATAACGGGCCACCTGGCCCGTCGAGACTGATGACAAACCTCATGCGGATAAAATTCTGCAATCTGTCACCAGAAAAATAAACTGGAAAATCAATTCATTGATTTTCGGCTGCTCGCCACAAAGAAGGAAAAACCCCGCTTTTTCCTTCTTTGTCAGCAACTTTAACGGGCCACCTGGCCCGTTATTTCAGTGCTCGAGCTCGGCGGCCCGGGATTCTTCTTCGCAATACTGGTTAAAACGTTCGCAGAACCACGTTTTTTGCTCGCGGCTCATGTTGCCGGTCACGGCCTGGAGATTCACCTGCTGCCCCAAAGCCTGCATATGCGCGAAACTGCGCGCCAGAAAATCAAAATTCTTTACTGCCTGTAGGTCTCTGTTCATCAGCATATCCCTCTGTGAGTTAACTTTTGGGTAAGTCATATGCTTCTGTTTTCAGTATCGACCCGCTGGCGATTGTTTTTTGAACAATGAATGCGCTTTTTGGCAAAAGAATCGGGGGCGTCCGTTATCAACGCCCGGCGCCAGAGCGCTGACGTAACCCCTGCCACAGTAAAACAATCGCTGACACAGCCAGCCACGGCAGAAGCAGTTCGTTAAGCCTTTCCCAGCCAAGCCACTCAAGTAATGCCCCGGCGCTTAAAGAGCAGCTCAGGCCAACAATAAAGATAGTCATATCGTTAACCGCCTGCGCCACGCCCTTTTCCGCCGCAGAAAACGTGGTGGTTAGCAGGGCAGTCCCGCCGATATAAAGGAAGTTCCACCCCAGCCCCACGAAGATCAGCGCACTGGCAAACGAGGTGAAGCTAGTCCCCGTCAACGCCAGTAGAATATGGCAGCCGAATAGTGCCACGCCGGTCAGCATCACCCGGATACTGCCAAAGCGAGCAATCAGTTTGCCGGTAATGAAAGAAGGGAGAAACATCGCCAAAACATGCAGTTGAATAACGCTGGAGGTTTGCGCCAGCGAGTGGTGGTGGTGCGACATCGCCAGTGGCGTGGCCGTCATCGCCAGAATCATGATGCCGTAACCTGTTGCCGCGCTAAAAAGCGCCGTCAGATAAGCAGGCTGCCTGATAACGACTTTCCAGGGCCTCGCCGGGGCATGATTAGCAACGATTTCCCGGCTCTCAGGAGTGGAAAGGCGGGAAAGCAAAAACACCGCTACAACCGAGATCCCCGCCAGAATCATGAAGGATCCCAAATAGTGTGGAGTCATGAGATCGCTGCCGAACCGGGCAAGTAATGGCCCCGCCAGCGCCGCCACAATCCCACCGGTCATCACCAGTGAAATGGCCTTTGGCCGGAAGGCATCGTTCGCCACTTCGCTGGCGGCAAAACGATAGAACTGAGCAAAAGACTGATACATCCCCACCAGCAACGTCCCGGCACAAAGCAGCAGAAACGATCCAGACACAATCCCCAAACCGGCTATCACACCGCCAACGACTCCCGCAGCAGCTCCGGTCATAAACCCGGTTTTTCGCCCCACTCTGGCCATCCACAGCGAAGCGGGAAATGTCGTCAGCGCAGTGCCGAGGAACATGGCGGCAATAGGCGCCGTAGCAAGCCCAGGTGAAGGCGCAAGCCGACCACCTGCCAGGCCACCAATCGTCATCACCAGTACTGAGACGGTCTGAAAAATGGCCTGGGCGCCCACCAAAAGGAGCACCTGGCGGTACATGTTTTTATATGACATCGGATTTATCCCGTATAACATTGAGCTGGTCGCTGACGAAAAACCTTTCTCTGCAGGTGGGATTTTTCGTCATATTGCGCTATCATTTAAACATTCAATTGAATGATTGAATGTTGCTGTTAACGGGATGAAGAGTCAATGAGTCAGCCGGAAAAATTTTTGTATTCGCACCTCGGCGAGCTGGCGAGGTTGCTGGGCAATGGCGCGAGAATTGAAATTCTGGAGCATCTTGCCGGAGGAGAACTGTCCGTTGAAATGCTGTCCGGGCTGACGGGCATGTCCACGGCCAGCACCTCACAGCACCTGCAAAACCTTCGAAAAGGCAACTTTGTGGCCTCCCGGCGCGACGGCAAACACATCATCTATCGGCTGGCTGACGGCCCGGTCAGAAGCGTGATTGCCAGCCTTCGCTGTTTTGCCGAATACAACAACGAGGCAATTCGCAGCATTGCTGCCGACTACCAGAACGCCAGCGAGAGGCTGGAACCGGTGGGCCGCGAGGAGTTGTTAAGTCGCCTGGAAGCCGGTGCCGTGACGCTGCTGGACGTCAGGCCAGAGGACGAATTTGGCGATGGCCATCTTCCGGGGGCCCTGAATATTCCACTCACAGAGCTGGAAGCGCGCCTGGCTGAACTGCCCAAAGACAGAGAAATTGTCGCCTATTGCCGGGGTGCGCACTGCATTCTTTCCGTCGAAGCCGTCGAATATCTTCGTCGCAAAGGCTACAAGATCCGCCGCTTTGATGCCGGCTACCCGGAATGGGTGGCCGCAGGTCTGGAGACAGAAGCTTAGCGCTGCCGGATCGGCCTTGTGAGCTGAAGCGCCTCCAGCGTTAACTTTGCGGCGGTAAACCTGTCGCTGCGCACGCCAAGGACCTCCTTTTCCCAAAGTGGATTCAGCGGCACGTGATAGCCCGCGTTCTTGGCCTGCAGCACAAGCTCAGCCAGATCATCTTTGTTTTCAATGATGCACAAAGGCTCGAAGCGCCCTATTTTATGCGGCAGCGCGAATGTGGCCGGGTAGTTGCTCTCCGGATCGGTCACCGGATTAGCGCTGTCCATCGCGTGATGCACCACTTTCTCCCCATCCCCCACCAGCGCCTGGTTCAGTACGCCAATCATCCGGCGGGCGCGTTCGCTCGCGTTGCCGATTTCATCATCACTCTTGCGGTAGAAGCTTGCCGGGTTGTCATAGTCCCCGCGCAACGCCTGGTGCTCAGGCAGCGTGCGGTAATTTTCCAGCCGCTGGCGAAAGACCTGATGGGAGACATCCGGCACCTGCAAATTATCCTCAGGCCCTAGATCGCTGACGTGCGGGGCGATGACCAGCAGATCGTAATCTGCGGTGAAGGGAAGAGCTTCGGCGTGTGGGGCCAGCACTTGCAGGGGCTCACCGTGATGAGAAATTTGATACCGCGCTTCTCCGCTGCCCGGCAGACGCCGGGCCTCAAACGCATAATGCTCGCCGCCTGGACCGCTGGCCCGGAGATGGCTCACGCCCCCGGCGTTCTCCGGCGACAGCTTGTCGATAAGCCCTTGCTCAAACAAGTCATGCAGGCGGCTTTGGGAAACTTCCAGCGGCACGGCGGCCGCATGCCCTTCGGCAATACAGGCCTGCGTTTGCAGGTTAAACTTCGCGATTCGTTCTGACGAGGCGTTCTCCAGCTTGCTGAACCGCTGCTCCACGCAGATAAACCCCGCCTGCGGCCCCCACGAGGCGCTTTTCCCCTTAATGTGAAAACCTTTGGTGGGATGCCCGGCCTCAATCAGCGCCGTCGCCAGCTTGTCCACCGGGCGAACACCAATGATGCAGTTGTGTTCCGAGGCGACTTTTTGAAGCGGGATAAGATGCGCAGGCACGATGCCGGTTTTGTCTTTGATGTGCGAGACAAGCTGCGGGAGATCCGTGTCGGGCGTTTTACTCGCTACAGGCAGGTGAAGTTCTAAGGGGCTATACGCCGCAGGGGTGGATTCAACTTTCATTTTACGGCCAGGCTCCCGGCGATAAACAACAAGCCATTGAGGCTGCGGCCGGGAAAAGGCGACCGGGGCAGCATCACGCGAAAACATCACCCAGGTGAATGCTCACGGATTGCCCCGCCGCCCTGGTTCCGGTTAAGTCTTGTCTTTCACCGTTTCAGTTCCACCGTTATTTTTCACCGAGGCAATGCCTTTATCCCGGGACTGCTCCGTGGCGTACATCTGGCTGGTGCCAATCACCTGATGATTCCCGGCCTTGAGGTTGAAGTAGAACTTCCCGTTGCTGGCGACCTTCTTGTCGTAGCGCTCCTCCAGCGGGCTGTTGGTGCGCACGGAGGCGATGCCGTTATCCGCCGAGGCGCGGGTTTTATACAGCTCGCTGGTGAGCACCACTTCGCCATTGCCCGCCTTGAGCACGAATTTAAATTGCCCGTCGCTGCTTTTGCTTAATTCGAACCAACCAGACATGTTAACTCCTTGATTAAAATCATAAACAGTTAATAGATTGGATGAACATCAAAAACAGTATGTACGAAAAACAAACAGATCGCCCACTCCGCCAGCGCATCGGCGGGACAAATGTCCCGGCGACGATACGGATTTCAGATCCCGCTGGCAGTTTTCACGCTAATCTGTGGGCAACGCGGGACGGGCGTCCTGTCCTTATTTGACGGGAAATTTTATAGTGAACAGCATGAAAAACGAGAGCAGACCCGGCGACTGGCTGAATGTCATTGAACGAGTGACCGGCGACCCGGTGCTGTATGAGCTGCTGAAGTATTGCCCGCTGGATATTCTGCGCAGCTGGCAGCTAAAACATTACCCACGTAGCTCGCTGATTTTTCGCCAGGGAGAAATTTGCGATGAATTTCACCTGATCGTCAAAGGAGAAATCGACGTTTTCACCACCGCCGACGACGGGCGAAAATATTCCCAGGCGCGCTATAAAAAAGGCGACATTCTGGGAGAACTGGAAATCTTCGAGCGGCGGCAATACATCTGCTCGGTAGAAGCGGTTAGCGACGCGGCGCTTTTAGTGCTGACGCGGGAAGAGTTTATTCGCTGGCTGGGGTTAGACAATTACTTTAATCAAAAAATATTACAGGCCGTGAGCGATCAATATTATCAGCTCTCCAAAAAGGCCGGGGAAGACATTCTTTATTCGTTACATCAACGTATTTGCCTGGCGCTGTGGCAGAAATACCAGTCAATACCAGGCAGTATCCCGCTTAATAAGCAGCAATTAAGCGAGCAGTTTGCGGTAGCCCCGCGCAGTATTAACCGCATTTTATCCGAACTGCGGGAAGACAATATTATTGCGATTCACGGCGAGCAGATTCAGGTTCTCGACCCTCAGCGCCTGCGCCAATACGCCGAACATTAAATAACAGCAGCCAATTCTGAGCCATGCCAAATGGCTCGTTTAACGCCAGGTAACTATCATGACCCAACTTCAGCCCCATATCCGGCTCAGCCGGGAGATGACGCACGCCCGTTATGCGCTCCTGCCGGGCGATCCGAAACGCGTGGAACACGTCGCGCAGTTTCTGGACAACGTGGAAGACTTCGGTAGCAACCGGGAATATCGCGCCCTGCGCGGCTGGTTCCGCGGCGTGGAAGTGCTGGTGATGTCCACCGGCATGGGCGGGCCTTCGACCGCCATCGCCGTGGAAGAGCTGCGCCAGATTGGCGTCACCAATCTCATCCGCATCGGCAGCTGCGGGGCGATGCAAAACCACATTCGCCTCGGTGACCTGGTGATCGCCACCGCCGCCGTGCGGGACGAAGGCACCAGCCAGATGTACATCGACAAAGGCTACCCGGCCTGCGCGGACATCGGCCTGGTTCACCATTTGACTCAGCAGGCCAAACGCCTGGGCTACGCCAGCCACTGCGGCTACGTGCGCAGCCACGACAGCTTCTACACCGAACGCGAAGACGAGATTAACCAGTTCTGGTCCGGCAAGGGCATTCTTGCTGCGGATATGGAAACGGCGCCGCTGATGGTCGTCGGCGCATTACGTGGCCTGCGCATCGCCTCCGTGCTTAACGTGGTGGTCGAGCACAGCGGCAATCTGGAAGAAGGCATTAACAACTACCAGCAGCAGGAACACTCCTGCCTGCAGGGTGAATCCCGCGAGATTTTACTCGCCCTCGAAGCGCTCTACCTTGACAGCCAGGAGCAGTAATCATGGATTTCTTTAGCATTAAGAATGTGATGGTCACCATTCCGCTCGGCGAAGGCGGCTACGCGCTGTCGTGGATCGAGGCCATCGGCACCGTCTTCGGCCTGCTCTGCATCTGGTTCGCCAGCAAAGAGAAAATCATCAACTACCTGTTCGGCCTGATTAACGTCACGCTGTTTGCGGCGATCTTCTTCCAGATCCAGCTTTACGCCAGCCTGCTGCTGCAGGTGTTCTTCTTCGCCGCCAACCTGTACGGCTGGTACGCGTGGAGCCGCCAGAACGAGGCCAACGAGGCCGCGCTGAAAATCCGCTGGCTGCCGCGCGGCAAGGCGTTCACGCTGGCGGCGGTTTGCCTGGTCGCCATCGCACTGATGACCTTCTTCATCGACCCGGTCTTCGCCGTGCTGACCCACATTGCGGTAGGCATTATGCAAAGCCTCGGCGTGGCGGTTGAGATGCCGCATCTGCAGCCGGATGCCTTCCCGCTGTGGGATTCCGCGATGCTGATCCTGTCGATTGCCGCGATGGTGCTGATGACGCGTAAATACGTCGAGAACTGGCTGCTTTGGGTGGTTATCGACGTGATTAGCGTGGTGATTTATGCCATTCAGGGCGTGTATGCCATGTCGCTGGAGTACATCCTGCTGACCGCGATTGCGGTGATGGGATCTCTGGCGTGGATAAAGAGCGCCCGAATGATTGGCTCCCGGCCACTCGCTTAAATCGTTTTATTGACTTCAAGGGCCGCTTAGCGGCCTTTTTGCTATTCGGATATATCTTATTTATCAAGCCACATGAAAATTAAGGGTTTTTTAAATAATCTCAAGATTTTCAGCGACCACTTTCAACCCGCTCAGCGTATTCATCTACACTTTATTTCAGGCACAGCAGTGACATAATTTTTAACGATCGTTAGCAGGTCGTTTTCACTCTCTCTTTTTACCGTCTTTTCCGTTTCTATTTTCATTCAGGCCTCTCCCTTTAATTGTTCCCGACCACTGGATAACCTCATGAAAATATTGTTTTTAAAAATCTTCACGCTGAATTTCAACCCACAATTTTACCTATCAGAGCAATCAAACACGCCGCAAAACAGTTTGTTATAACCAGCTTACTGCCGCGCATAAGCCCGCAGCACAAAATTTTGCGACATCTGTTGCTTTGCAACTTCTAATAAAAGTACGGGGTTAAACGATGAATAAGTTAAAAACACTAAAACTGACGCTGTGTATTACCGCCCTCGCCTGCACCGGGCTGACGCAGGCCGCCACTGTCGCCATGAATACCGTGGACGCCAACGGTACCTCCACCCCGGCGGGCACCATTGAATACCACGCCACCCAGTACGGCGTGGTCTTTACGCCAAACCTGAAAGGCCTGCCGCCGGGGATTCACGGCTTCCACGTTCACACTAATCCGAACTGCGGCCCCGCCATGCAGGACGGCAAAATGGTGGCTGGCCTGGCGGCTGGCGGCCACTTAGATCCGGCCCACACCGGCAAGCATGAAGGCCCGTGGGGCAACGGCCACTTGGGCGACCTGCCTGCGCTGTACGTCGACAGCGACGGCACCGCGACCTACCCGGTGCTGGCTCCTCGCCTGCGCATGTCTGACCTAAAAGGCCACTCGCTGATGATCCACGCCGGTGGTGACAACCATTCTGACCACCCGGCAATGCTCGGCGGCGGCGGCGCGCGTATGGTTTGTGGAGTGACGTCATGAGCAAGCGCGTCTTAACAGTTGCGTGCTTCACGCTGATGATGAACGGGCTTCCGGCCCTGGCGAACGCGGCAGAGACTTCTATCGACGCGCCAAAAGGTGAGCACTTGCAAACCGAGCTTTATGCCCGAGGCGTGCAAATCTACCGCTGCGCGGCGGCGGGCGCCGAAGCGAAAACCGGGAGCTGGGTATTCCAGGCCCCGGAAGCTGACCTGTTCAGCGACAAAGGCCTGAAGCACCTCGTCGGCAAACACTTTGACGGCCCGCACTGGCAGGCCACGGACGGCAGCGTGGTGGCCGGTACGCTAAGCGCCACTCGCCCATCGAAAGATAAAGGCTCGATTCCGTGGCTGCTGCTGACCGGTACATCCGAAGCGCAGCCAGGCCTGTTCGCCAACGTGAGCAGCATCCAGCGCGTGGACACTCGTGGCGGCGTAACCGGCCCCACGGTTTGCGACCCGACGACGTTTGGCGCAACGCTGAAAGTGCCTTATACGGCGACTTATAAGTTTTATACGAAGTAGCGGCATGAAAGCCCTGGCTGAAAGGCCGGGGCTTTGTGCTGATGGAGTTGTTTTCAGGGGAACAGGCGTTTACTGATATTTGGTTTTTACCATATCGCCATTTTTATTTATGTAATACTCACCGTCATTAACATCAAAAGATACCTTTCCATACCTGTCCATCCATACCGTAAAGGCTTTGTCTTTTTCAATGCAATTTATCGGTGGTGCCATATCTTCAAAGCATAGCCTATCGTACTTATCCTCTTCTTTGTAACCGTCGCCAAAATACCAAAATATCACTTCAAAAAAACCATCATCCCTTGGTTTTGGGATCTGATATTTTTCTTTAAGTATATCTTTATTTTTAAGCCACCAGTCTATTTTACCTTTATCCGTATAAGGAAAATTTTTGACCAAAATTAAGCTATGATTCCCTTTCTCATGAACAGCAACAATATTAACAGGACGTAGAGATAGCCAGATCCAGACGAAAAACAATACGCCCCCTGTAAAAATAAGCGTAAGCATGACTTTTTTATTTTTTTTCATCACGTTTACCAATAATCTCAACTGTGGTCTCTATCTTTACCATAAAGGGATTTAACTAATATAGTTTATAACCATAAAGAAAAAACCACCATTAAATAATAATCATGATTCACTATTGTGATAACTTGCTTCTGAGGAAGCCGGTACAATTCATAGTTAACAAGTCAGCATAGAAATTATCGTTAGTATTTTTCTTTTATCATCTCACCATTTTTATTTATGTAATACTCGCCGTCATTAACACCAAAGGATATATTGCCATGATTATCTCCCCTCACCGTAAAGGCTCTATCTTTCTCAATACAGTTCAATGGTGGGGCCATATCTTCAAAGCATAGCCTATCGTACTTGCCTTCTTCTTTGTAACCGTCGCCAAAATACCAAAAAGCAATGGCATAACTACCTGAAAATGATGATTTTGGGATGTCATACTTTACTTTTAATATATCTTTGTTTTCTAACCACCAATTTATTTTACCTTTATCTGTAAATGGGTAATTATTTACCAGGACATCACTAAAACTATTTCTTTGATGGATCGCGATGACTTCAACAGGACGAATTGAAAACCAAAGAAAATATATAATTAACATTGATAAAACCAGAACCGTAAATGCTAGCACATACTTATTTCTTAATTTCATTTTTACCTCCCATAATCACAACAGTAGCTTCCATATTAGTCATAAAGGGCTTAAAAGCAAACTGTCTATAGCGCTGAAGAACAAACCAGATACCAAAAAAACGAAAATATTTAAATTTAAACTTTGAAATATCATCATCATCCAACCCAAAGTGATCCTGAACTTTATAGTGAACGACAGCATGATATCGCTCGTTATCAATCGATAGAGACTTAATTGTGATATGTGTTGCCCAGGTATCATGCACGGTAATACCCAAACCGTTAAAGCTATCCTGAAATCGATCAAATTTTGGCAATTTACCCCATATAATCTCATCCCTTAATGTATTCTTTTCGTTTGCAGGATAATATTTACTTTCCCAATTTATTTTTTTGCTCAGCGCCTTTTGTAAAATTAAATACGTACTATTCTCTGTCACATCATTAACAATATGTTCCTTCAACGCACTATCCAACAGTGGATGCCTGAACGGCTTGCCGTTACCTTTTTGCATATGCGTGATCATCAGCTCGATTAGCAGGTTGTACGGCCGGTGCAGCGCAAACGGTAGGGACAAGAGCCGGAGCTCATCAAAAAGAATATCTGCGCACTCACACGGGCTCAGTTTTTCACCCTCTCCCCGGGAGCCGTGGAACATCGACTGCGGCTGGCTGAATGGGCTGATTTTTATCATCTTGTAAGGATCCACCCTTGTAGAAACGTCCACCAAATGAAACCGTGCCTTCAGGTCGATATCAGACAGATCGCCACAGCGCATATCTTTAGCTGTGTAATCATCCATCTTTTTCTGGGTTTCAAATATCTTACAGGGAAATTGCAATGCCGACATAAATCACGTCCTTGTATATTGTTGTCTCTACCATCCCGGTAGCCAAGCATGATAAGCAGTCTTTAGCCGTTGTGTAAATGTTGTACATTATTAAGAGTCTGAATTCAGGTTTCTTAATTGAGATTTTATTCACATCAGGAATGTTGATTTATATCGCCACCAATGGCTCTAAGATAAATTGGGATCATAAAAGCCCATGAGTTATGCTCAATAAAATTCATTCTATTCAGCGGGGCAGACCACCATGAAAATACTAAAAAGCGGTATCCGCGACGTAATTGCCAGCGACGATATTACCGTTGTGGAGCCGGTCAACCTCTACGAATGCACGCTGCAGAGCGGCGTATTCGTCGGGCCTTTCGTCGAGATCCAGCGCCACTGCGTGATTGGCTCCGGCACCCGCATCCAGTCCCACTCATTCCTGTGCGAAAACGTCACCACCGGCAAAAACTGCTTTATCGGCCACGGCGTCACCTTCGCCAACGACCTGTTCCGCAGCGGCAGGCCAGACCCCAACCCGGAGAACTGGACTGCTATCACCCTCGGCGATAACGTCACCGTAGGCAGCGGCAGCACCATTCTGACGGAGCATATTTGCAGCGGCGCGGTGATTGGCGCAGGCAGCGTGGTGACTAAAGATATCTTAGTGGCCGGGGTTTATGTTGGCAGCCCAGCGAGACTGGTGCGGGAATTTTGATTACGTTGAACTAGCTTTAACTTGCACTAACAGCTTTGCTTTATCTTCATCAGAAAGCTTAATCCAGCTCAGTGTTAATTCCGCCAGACCATCATCAACCATATAGAAGTATGCCAGCGGCACTTCAAGAGCGTTAGCCAACTGTTGGGCAACGTCAATGCTGGCCTGGTGAACGCCCTTTTCATAGCGGTTTATACGAGTGCTTGCGACAAATTCATCGATTCCGGCAAGAATGCCCAGGCCCTTTTGCGAAAGACCTTTTGCTAAGCGAGCGGTTTTTAAACGCTGGCAGAAAACGGCTGAGTAATTGATTTGAGTATTCATGGCTACGATAGTCGTAGCTTTAAGACTCAACTACTACTACGAGTAACGTAGTTCATTACAAATCTGAGTCTGCACGCAGTCCTACAACCTAAGGCCAAAATAAACTCTTTTCATTTTTGAGATACGGATCGACCAAAGGCGAGGATCAACTCTGCAAGTTGATCGTCATCAGCATAAAAGTAGGCCAGCGGAACATTCAATACAGTAGCCAGGTGCTGGGCAGTTTGAACATCAACCTCATGAATCCCTCGCTCATACCGATTGATACGTGCACTTGCTGCAAACTCATCTATACCCGCCAACATACCCAGCTTTTTCTGCGACAGACTGCTGGCAAGGCGTGATGCCCTGAGCCTTTTGCAGAAAATTTCACGGTAGTTTGGAGTGGTTCGCATAACTACGATATTCGTAGTTTTTGTTTGGACACGATACTACGAATAACGTAGCATTCGTTTGTAGCACATCCACTTACAGGTAACAGTCAGGAGGGAATCATGACTAAAGGTTGGCATTCGGCGGACATCATCGCCGGTTTACGCAAGAAAGGAACATCGTTGGCGGCACTTTCACGAGAATCAGGTCTGGCCTCTTCAACGCTGGCAAATGCGTTAACGCGTCCGTGGCCAAAAGGTGAGTTTTTGATTGCTAAGGCGCTTGAAGTTCATCCGAGTGAGATATGGCCCGAGCGGTATGTTGGGGAAGATGGGGAGATTGTTGATCGGGAGAGATCTATGAGACGGAATCGGGAGTCGGTGCGTTCCTCCTCATAACCAGTTCGTAGTGAATTACTTTGGAGCAGGCCGCTTAATCCAAGAGTGCTGAAACACGCCAGAAGATAATCCTTGGTGCTAAAGTAGCTAAAGCTGTGGACTGTAAAGTAGAAGAGCTGGATAAATAATTAATATTAGGACTGATATTACAATCATCGAATATTAGTATTGAAGATAAAGCAAGATTAAAATTACGAGAAAAAAATTGAAGAGTTGATTTACTGGATGCTATAACTATTTATAGCATCTATATATTAAATGATGTTCAATTAACCAATTGCATCTTGAATACTTAATCATGTCACGCTGAATATTTTGTTACAATTTGAATGCTGTCTAATTATAGCGTTAGTAATAAAAAATCATGTTTTATTAGATTGTACTTAGTAGCCCATCAAGGATTAACTCGGCCATAATATTTCATTTAAAAATAACTTGAAATACCTATGTTACATAGGTAACATAGGTATGAATGCACTTAAGAGATATATATATGGCTATTGGAAGATCTGGAAGGATTGTTTTACAAGTAGACCCTGAGTTAAAAAAGAAGCTTTACTCTATCCTAGCTATGGAGTCTATAACCCTTAAAGACTGGTTTACTTTAAAAGCGAAAGAGCAAATTGAAAATAAGAATAAAGAGAATGCGAAATGAAATTTAAAGCAGATCAGACAGCTCAAAAACTACGTGGCGGTTATTATACACCACAAAACATCGCTGACTTTACAACAAAATGGGTCCTAAATAATAATCCTAAAAGTATTCTAGAACCTAGTTGCGGTGATGGTGTATTCTTTCAGTCTTTATACAATAATAAATTTGACAAAAACATTAAAGTACAAGGTTATGAACTTTTCGATATAGAAGCTAAAAAATCTATTGAGTTGTGCAAATCCTTAGGTTTTTCAGACGTTGATATCACAGAAGGTGATTTTCTGGAATGGGCAAGGATTGCAATTCAGAGAAAAAAAACTTCTTTTGATGCCATTATTGGCAACCCTCCCTTTATACGTTATCAATTCTTAGAAAAAAATTTCCAAGAAAATACTGAAGCAATTTTCAAATTGCTTGACTTGAAATTTACTAAACATACAAATGCATGGGTGCCTTTTATTTTGTCTGGCGTTTCGCTCCTCAACCCCGGAGGACGTCTTGGCATGGTAATTCCATCAGAAATTATAAATGTAATGCATGCACAATCCTTGAGGACATTCTTAGGTGAGCATTGCTCTAAAATTGTAATTATTGATCCAAAAGAAATATGGTTCACTGAAACCTTACAAGGAGCAGTCATTTTATTAGTTGAAAAGAAAATTAATATGGATTGTGCATCACAAGGTGTCGGAATTAAAGGGGTCAGTGGCTTCGATTTTTTACAAAAAAATCCAGAAGACATATTCAATGAGACAAATACAATCAGTAGTGATACCGTAAAAGGTAAGTGGACAAAAGCCGTACTTGATAAAAATGAAATTAATCTTCTTAATGAAATTATTAAACACCCAAACGTACACTCATTTGATTCTATAGCAAATGTTGAAGTGGGAATTGTCACAGGTGCCAATGAGTTTTTTCTTGTAAATAAAGATGTAGTTGATACATTTGAATTAAGTGAATTCACCCATCCAATGTTTGGAAGAAGTCAACATTGTCAAGGTGTTATATATGATGAGGCTCAACATTTATCTAATATAGAGAATAATCTTCCAGTTTATTTTTTATATTTGGATAAAGAATTTCATGAACTACCTAAAAAAACGCAAGAATACATTTTCAATGGCGAATTACAGGGTTTTCACAAGCGATATAAGTGCAGGATTCGGAAACCTTGGTATAAGGTTCCCTCTGTATTTAGCACAAAACTAGCTATGCTTAAACGCTCTCATGACGCTCCAAGGTTAATTTATAATCAATATCAAGCTTATACAACCGATACAGCCTATAGAATAAAACCTAAATCTAATATCAATGAGGAAAAATTATCCTATTGCTTCCTCAACCCTTTAACTGCGATATTTGCAGAGCTGGAGGGGCGTTCTTATGGTGGTGGGGTAATGGAACTTGTACCTTCTGAAATAAGGAAGCTGTTTATCCCTCTACCGGAAAAAATTGACTTCAATCTATCTGAGTTAAATAACTCTATGATGAACAGATCCATGGAGAAAAATATTGCAGAACAAGGGAAGAAAATATTTTCTCATATGGGATATGATGACGAGGTAGTTGAAAAATTAATCCAGATTTGGAATAAGTTAAAAAATAGAAGACAGAGAAATTAGGAATTCTAAAAAGTGGCCCTATCATTAAATTAAAATTGATAAGGCCTCATTTTTACTCAATAGAAATTTGATATCTATTAGGACCAATATGATAAAGAATCATTGTTTTTCTAAGCAACTCCTCTCTTGAAATATAATTTTTAGCCTCTCCCCAATGGATCTGAGTAACACTATTATTTTGTTTATATGTTTTACTATCGATCCTGCTGTCATGTGTCAGCTTTAATTTAAAATCACCATAACAAACCCCATTGACTATTATTTCAAAAATGGCCTCCGCTCTTTCTAAATGTTTTTTATTAGGATTGACATCTATAACCCATGTTAGATCACCAAATAAATCATTTCTGAAATAATGTCGCTGGTCAATATTGCTGAACAATCCTTTTTTGAAAAACATTGAGCCTGTTGGGTTTGTTTTTATAGCTGTCGGTATATTTAAATCCCTTCTGGTTAAAGGTTTACTTTTCCATATTTCACCCACATAATTTTCATTATGTGATATGTGTCGAGTAATGCTGGTTAATTTTTTTGTTGCAATAACCTTTGGGAATTCAGGGACAAATTTAGGTTTTTTACTTTTTGTTTTACTTAGTATTAATGCTGAATTTTTAATATCTTCATCTTCTAAAAAACCATCTTCATGTAAAATATTTAACTCTTCATTACTATTAATTCTTCTTACATTATTAGGATGTTTTTTTTTCAAAAAATCGAAACTTGACTTAATTTTATCTGTTAAAACATCATAATCTGATGATCCCTTTTGTAAAAAAACATGCGTACTAATTTCTATATTTTCATTAAGCCCAGAGTATGTTAGATTTGCACTACCAGTAATGATATGTATTCCTTCCTTCTGAAAAGCAAGATATATTTTAGGGTGGAATATTCTCGATACTGTTCCCATATTTATTAAATATGGAGAAATACCACATTTAATAATTTCCTCTACCGCTTGCTTTGAGGTTACACCATTAGCAATACCAACGAATAGTTCAACTTTATCTTTGAACTTGGAGAGCGTCTCTTTGAGCAGATGCACTCCATTTTTTCTTGCAAATGCCACGCTAATGATAATCTTATTATTCTTTTCATCTGATAACACATTCTTTATTGAATGAATATGTTCATCTCCTGAAACCAAACCCTGTAGTAGTATATTTTTTAAAATCATCTGCATTAATTCTATTTTAGAACACTTATCTTGTTCAACAGGGAAGAACTATAGAATTCTCCCTGAAAACTTTAAGCGTCAATGTATTGAAATTAAAAAATCGAAGTTTTCATCGATGGCCTTGTATAGTTCAAGGTCACAACCGACTAAATCACGACGCTGAATAAAATATTTGGCATCATCCCAGTGCAGTCCCGTTGTATAATTATTCTGACCGGCTTCCCATGAAGGTTTATGACTTAACTTAAGCTTAAACGTACCTACCGATGTACCTTTTATTTGTATATGAAAGGTTGCCTGAGCCATTTCCTTTCCATCAATTTTATACCATAGCAATCCAGAGAATAACTGATATCGGAAATATTCCGTTTGATCAATAACTTTACCATTGTGAGTATAGCCAGCCTGTGTAAGGCGTAACACGCCAGAAGCATGTCCTTGGACCAGTAGTTGCAGGTCCCCGTCTGGGAGGTTTGGTTTTCTCCAGCCTAAGATGAATGCCATTGTACGTATCTCCATGTAGTGTAGTCTACATATTTATATTAAAATCCCCTCAGTTGCACAAGGTTTATTACATTTTTATCATTATTTTTCTATAAATAACTTTCGTTATTATCTATTCGTGAACTATGTATATTCGCAACATTAATATACTAGCGTGCAAGATTAAAATATGTTTAGCACATCAAGCCTTCGTATCATTAAAAGGAGCCAAATATTTTCATCACAATAACAGGCATCAAAAAAAATGAATCATTGGCACTGATAAAAAGCAACATTTAAAAGAGGGCATTCTCAGCCGAATGCTGGTCACTAAAAAAATCAGGTCCAAAAATACGAGTTTCTTAATAAGAAAAATAAGGATTATCCCCGATCCCTTCATTTTACTTCTAAGCATTATTATGAATTTATATCCTTTAAAATTCTTAAGTGATTGGCATTACCTTCTCAGCCATATTTTTTATAACGAACTGTCAGTTTTTAAAATCGTATGGCCGTAATATCCCTTCCCGATTCGCATCCAGAAAATCAGCCCACCATTGCAGCATCAGTTTGCGCTCATCAAGATGCTCAGCTTTATGAATATATGCCGCACGCACTGAGTTCCGCTCCATATGGCTCATTTGCCGTTCCACTGCATCCCTCGACCACAATCCAGACTCAATCAATGAACTACAGGCCATTGTCCTGAAACCATGCCCACAAACCTCAACCTTCGTGTCATAACCCATAACACGCAGCGCCTTGTTCACCGTGTTTTCACTCATCGGTTTGCGATGGTCGTGATCGCCAATGAAAACAAAATCGCGATCGCCACTAAGTTTGTGTACCTGTTTAAGGATTGCTAACGCCTGACGAGATAATGGCACCAAATGAGGTGTACGCATTTTTGAGCCACGCTGGGAGTGCTTCACCCCTTCAATAGCTTCTCGCTCTGCTGGTATCGTCCACATAGATGTTTCAAAATCGATCTCTGACCAACGAGCAAAACGCAGTTCACTGGAACGAATGAAGACAAGGAGGGTTAGTTCAACGGCAAGACGAGTCAAAGGCCTACCGGTATAACTGTCAATGCGTTGAAGGAGTTCAGGAGTACGCCTCAACTCCAATGCTGGTCGATGCTGCCGGTTACTTGAAGCAACGGCACCAACCATCTCCTGCGCGGGATTGTAGTCGAGCAAACCGCTCTGTACTGCATAACGCATAATTGCCGTAGTACGTTGTTGTAGCCGTGAAGCTACCTCAAGACGTCCAGACATCTCTACGGCTTTGATTGGCACTAACAGATCTCTCGTTTTAAGTTCAGCAATGTTACGTTTGCCTATGGCAGGAAAGAGGTTGTCCTCCAGACTTTTCAGCACCCGCCGACTATGTTCTTCCGACCACTTTTTATTTGTGGCATGCCACTCAACGGCGAGCTGTTCAAAAGTGCGTGCTTCTTCCAGCTCAACTTTGTCATTTTTCTTTTTGTCTCCCGGATCAATGCTGTTTGCCAAAAGCTTACGCGCTTCATCACGACGAGCTCTGGCATCTGCAAGGGACACTTCAGGATATACACCCAAAGCCAGCATCTTTTGTTTCCCCCCAAAGCGGTACTGCAGACGCCAATACCTTGAACCATTTGGATGGACGAGAAGATGCATACCGTTGCCATCAGTAAGCTTGTATTGCTTATCCATTGGCTTGGCTGTTCTGACTTTGATATCTGTTAGAGCCATGCTTATCCCCTCCCTGTTGGTACAAGCATTATCGAACCGGAAATACCATCACCTGTACCAACATCTGTTGGTAGATGTACATTGAAGTCGGTTGACCTTGAGAGAGTTAATATAGCGGGAATGATGGGTAAATACTGGATTTTAGGCACAAAAAAAGACGTCCGTTGACGTCTATTGATATTCCGATGGTGCCGAAGGCCGGACTCGAACCGGCACGTATTTCTACGGTTGATTTTGAATCAACTGCGTCTACCGATTTCGCCACTTCGGCACTGAAGGGGTATGCGGAAACGTTGTGGATTATACCTGTCGCTGGCGGCCTTGCAAGCGGCGCTGTACGTAAGTGGCGTTAAGTGCTGAATTTTTCATCGTTCCCCTTTGCTCTGACCTGCCCGCCTGATAAGCCCTCCCTCACCTCACACATTCAGCAAATCTATCGTTCTACGGTTTACATCAGCTTTCATTTGTTATGTGATCCTGTTACGGGTTTTAGTACCCACCTCCCTTTGCACTAGCAAACCGTAACCAGGAAAACGTATGCGTTTTTACCAGGTCGATCCTGCGCTGGAAAACTACTGGCGGGGCGTGATCCTCTTTGGGAACAACTTCGCCACCTACAAGTTTGCGCTGGCCCATGCGCTGTACGATGTCGAGCGCAATAACACGCTGGTGATGCTGGAAGATTTAGCTGTGCCCTTCAGCAAACATATCTGTGAGCATCTGAAGCTGGCGCCAAAACAGACGCTCAATATGAGCAAACAGGGGCCATTTTTAACCGCAGCCGTGCAGTACAGCAACGGTGAAATTTCCCATGGACAGCTGATTCAGGCGACGGTAAAACACGGCTTTAAGGTGGTGCTGGATGCCTTCCATAACGTCAGCGGCAGCCAAATTGATAAGCAGTTTTTTATCAACGAGGTACGGAGCAGCCAGGGCATCCGCCTGACGGATGACTTTTATCGGCTGATGGAAGCCCCGCAGTTTCACAACCTGATTCATGAAACAGATGCCCGCTGGCGTCTGGTCGAGAAAGCCTGGGAGATGAACCTGCCTCCGCAACTGCTGGACGTGCATTTCGATCCGCAGCAGGAAACGTTATTTACCCAGCTAGCCAACAGCCGCATCACGCTAACCAACTGCCGTAACAGCCTGAATGGCTATCAGAAAGGCCATTGTTTTTACTGCCACGCCCCTGTCAGCCTCGAAACCGGTCACCCTCTGCTGGCGGATGTCGATCATTTCCTGCCGCTGGTTGCTCAGCATGGCATGCCTGGGACTAACCTCAACGGCGTCTGGAACCTGGTTCTTGCTTGCCAAAGCTGCAATCGGGGTGAGCAAGGCAAGTTTGCCAGAGTGCCACACATCGATCTGCTTTACCGGCTTCACGCCCGCAATGAATACTTCATTAACAGCCGCCTGCCGCTGCATGAGGCAATCATCAACCAGACGGGCAATAATGAGGCTAAACGCAGAGCATTTTTAAACGACAGGTGGAATGAGGCACATGCTTGCCGCCTGCAAACCTGGCAACCGATTATGCAGAAGGAACTGATTCTCTGATGAACTCCAGTTATTACCAGATTCATGCCCAAACTTTTTTCGACGGCACGGTGAACGTGGATATGTCCTCGCTACATGAGACGTTTACCAGTCGCCTGCCTGCCCATGCAAAAGTGCTGGATGCAGGGTGTGGTTCCGGGCGGGACGCTTTTGCCTTTACGCAGATGGGCTATCAGGTAGAGGCTTTCGATGCCTCTCCTGAGCTGGTTACGCTCGCACGCGAGCATACCTGCCTGCCGGTGGAACAGATGACTTTTGCTGAGGTAGATGCAAAGGACGTGTACGACGGTATCTGGTGCTGTGCCTCCTTGCTTCACGTCCCTTTTGTACAGTTGCCGGGCGTAATGCAGAAACTGGCGGCAGCTTTAAAGCGGAAGGGCGTCTGGTACTTCTCATTTAAGTATGGCGATAGCGAGCGTGAGAAGGATGGCCGCAGCTTTACCGATATCAATGAGGAAAGACTGGCTACTCTTTTACAGGATCTGTCCGATCTGGAGATCGCAGAACAATGGATCACTCAGGATGTTCGCCCCGATCGCGATGAGATGTGGCTGAACGTTATTCTTATTCGCCGCTAACCAACCCGAGGAGCCCCCATGTCCAACCCCAACCCCACATCCCCCATACGAGTCGCCATCATCGGGCCGGGGCAGATCGCCGAGAACGTGCACGCAGCTTACTATACTACTAATCCTTCTCTGGCTTTGGTGGCGGCCTGCGGGCGCGATCTGGCGCGGACTCGAGCGTTTGCAGATAAGTTAAACATTCCGGCGGTGTATGACGATGTCGGGCAGATGCTGCGTGAGGCGAAGCCGGAGATCGTCAGCGTTTGTTCGCCCAATATTCTGCACTATGAGCACGTGATACAGGCGCTGGAGGCGGGTTGCCATGTGCTTTGCGAGAAGCCTCCGGCGATGACGGTGGCGCAGGCCGACGAGATGCGGCGGGCGGCGGAAAAGGCCAATCGGGTGCTGGCCTATAATTTCCACCATCGCTTTGCGCTGGACAGCGCCCTGCTGCGCGAGCAGGTTCAGGCTGGGGCGCTGGGGGATGTCTATGTCACCACGGCCAAAGCGCTGCGCCGCAGCGGCGTGCCGTCGTGGGGGAATTTTATCAGTAAGGAGTCGCAGGGCGGCGGCCCGCTGATCGATCTAGGCATTCATATGCTCGACGCCGCGCTTTACGTGCTCGGCTTCCCAAAAGTAACGCGGGTGATGGCCCACAGCTTCCGCAGGCTGGGCAACACGAAAAACAGCGGCCAGTATGGCGAGTGGGATCCGGCGCTTTATACGGTGGAAGACGCGTTGTTCGGCGTCGTCGAGTTTGAAGGCGGCGGCATTCTACGTTTGGACACCTCTTTTATTCTCAACGTGGAAGAAACCTCGCAAATGAACGTCGAGTTCTGCGGCGAGCGAGCCGGTGCCACGCTGTTCCCGGTCCATATTTATCATGACCGCGACGGCAAGCTGGAAACGCTCCAGCACCGGGAGACCGCCGACGATCGCCGCCATTTCCGTGCCATGGAAAGCTTTGTGCGCCACGTTCAGGGCGAGGCAGCCATGGTGGCCGATGCAGAACAGGGTTATGTCGTGCAGCAGATCGTCGCCGCGCTCTACGCTTCGGCGGAACAGGGCGGCGGCTGGGTAACGCTTTAACACTACCAGGCACATTCCACCAGGTCGCTCCTCCATCCAATGTTCTACACTGGTTGCAGAGCCAATATGGAGGAAGAGCGATGTCTGTTATCAAAAGTTATGCCGCGCCAAAGGCCGGTGCGGAGCTGGCGCTTCAGGATTTCGACGCGGGCGATCTGCTGCCGGAAGATGTCGAGGTTAAAGTCGAGTACTGCGGCATCTGCCATTCGGATTTGTCGATGATCGACAACGAATGGGGTTTCTCGCAGTATCCGCTGGTCGCCGGGCATGAGGTGATTGGCCGCGTGCACGCGCTGGGATCGGCGGCACAAAACAAAGGGCTCAAAGTCGGCCAACGCGTGGGCATCGGCTGGACGGCGAGAAGCTGCGGCCACTGCGATGCGTGTATCAGCGGCAGCCAGATAAACTGCCAGGAAGGCAGCGTGCCGACCATCGTGAACCGTGGCGGCTTCGCCGATAAAATTCGCGTGGACTGGCAATGGGCGATCCCGCTGCCGGACTCCATTGACATAGAATCCGCCGGGCCGCTGCTGTGCGGCGGCATCACGGTGTTTAAACCGCTGCTGATGCACCACATAACCGCCACCAGCCGCGTGGGCGTGATCGGCATCGGCGGCCTTGGGCATATCGCCATCAAGCTGCTGCATGCTATGGGCTGCGAGGTGACGGCGTTCAGTTCTAACCCATCCAAAAAAGAAGAAGTGCTGGCGATGGGCGCGGATAAAGTGGTGAACAGCCGCGATCCGGCCGCGTTAACCGCGCTGGCAGGTCAGTTTGATCTGATCATCAATACCGTCAGCGTTGACCTCGAGTGGCAGCCCTATTTCGAAGCGCTGGCCTACAGCGGCACGTTCCACACCGTGGGCGCGGTGATGAAACCGTTCCAGATCCGCTCCGGCACGCTGATCGGCGGCGACCGCAGCCTTTCCGGGTCGGCAACCGGCTCTCCGCACGAGCTGCGTTCGTTGATGAAGCTGGTTAGCCGGGCGAAGGTTCAGCCGCAGATCGAGCTGTACCCGATGTCGAAAATCAACGAAGCCATCCAGCATGTGCGTGACGGCAAAGCCCGCTACCGCGTGGTATTAAAGGCGGATTTCTGATGTAAGAAAGGCTCCCGAGGGAGCCTTTTTAATTACTTCACCAGCCCGGCAAACACCGCAGCGACGGCAACAGCTCCGGGATCTTTCACCCCATCGAGGTTGTCGCTGTTCACATAGGACGAGCGCCCGGCGTTGGCTTTTTGCATCTTCGCCGTGTCATCCGCGCCCTTCTCTGCGGCCTTCGCGGCGGCGTTCAGGTCTTTATCCCTCAGCGCTTCCAGCGCCGGCTGCAGGGCGTCGATTAACGTTCTGTCGCCCAAATCCGCCCCGCCATAGCGCTTCATCTGTGCCAGGCCAAACAGCAGGGACTCCGCCAGCGGCTGCTTCTCACTGACTTTTTGCCCGGCGGCGGTGAAGAAGATCGACATCAGCACGCCGCTGGAGCCGCCCATCACCGTTGCCAGCCGCTCGCCCACCAACCCCAGCAGCGAGGCGGCGTCGTTCAGCGGCAGCTTGCCTTTGTCGTTCAGGTTGGCGATGTCGCGCGCACCTTCGGCAAAGGTTGAGCCGGTATCGCCGTCGCCCACTTTGGCGTCCAGCGCGTTGAGGTGGTTCTCCTGGGCGATCAGCGTTTGGGTCACGCTTGCGACCAGCGCTTTCACCTCATCGTTGGCAGACGGTTTTACCGCGTGGTCTTCACGGATAACCGCCTGCTTCTGCTCCGGCATCTTGTGGTATTTCACCATCGGCTGCCAGCCTGCGGTTTCCACCTCGGATTCCAGCGCCTGAATAAAGTCCGGGTTCAACTTGATGGCAGAGAGCGAGAAGCCTTTCATGTCCAGGGCGCTGACCAGCGGCGCGGGGCCAATCAGATACTTGATCTGTGAACCGAGATCCGAATGCATCAGCTCTTTGGTCAGCAGCGCCATCTCTAGCGAGGAAACGCCGCCGAGGTTGTTGATCAGCACCGCCAGGTCGCTCTCTTTGCCTGTCGCTTCACGCAGGTGCTTCACCAGCGTGGCAATCACTTCTTTGCTGTTTTGTGTGTCCACCGTGCTGGCACCCGGCTCGCCGTGAATACCCAGCCCAAGCTCGACGTGTCCGCCCTTAATGCGCCCTTCTTCTTCTTCGCTGCCCGGCAGGTTGCAGGTTTGCATCGCCACGCCCATGCTGGCAATGCTGTCGCAGGCTTTCTGCGCGATGTCCCGCACGTCGCAGAGAGATTTGCCCTGCTCTGCGGCATGGCCCGCAATTTTATGGACTAATGCCGTGCCGGCAATACCGCGCGGCTGTTTGTTGTCCGGCAGCGAGATGTCGTCGCCGACGATCACCATCTCGACCTTCAGGCCGTGCTTTTTGGCTTTCTCGGCGGCAAGACCAAAGTTCAGCCTGTCGCCGGTGTAGTTTTTGACGATCAGCAGGCAGCCGCGATCCCCGGTCACGCCGACGATCGCATTCAGCACCGCATCGACGCTCGGGGAGGCAAACAGGTCGCCACACACCGCCGCGGTCAGCATCCCTTTGCCGACAAAGCCCACGTGCGCAGGTTCATGGCCGGAACCGCCGCCGGAAATGATCGCCACTTTGCTTTTGTCCCAGTCGCTGCGGGTCACCACGCGGATGGCCGGGTCGATATCCAGCCGCACAAGGTTGCGGTAGCGGGAACTGACAATGACGCCTTCGATGGCATCGTTAACCAACTGCTTGCGATCGTTATAAAAGAATCTGGACATAGCTTTCCCAGGTTGTGTAAGAGATCTGCCAAGCATAGACCTTCGCCGGGCCGAGGGGGTAAACATGGGAAGATCCTGATGCTCAATTCGTGCGGAAGGCTATGCTTTAGACAAATGTTGCCACAGGGAAACGCTCATGACTGAACCACTGCTGATTGCCAGAACTAAAGAGACTGAACTGCATATTCTGCCCAACATGGCGAACCGCCACGGGTTAATCACCGGCGCAACCGGGACGGGCAAAACCGTGACGCTGCAGAAGCTGGCTGAGTCCTTCTCAGAGATTGGCGTGCCGGTGTTTATGGCCGACGTGAAGGGAGATTTAACCGGCGTGGCCGAAGAAGGTGCCGAGTCTGAGAAGCTGCTCGCCAGGCTTGCTAATATCGGCGTGACGGACTGGTCGCCACACGGCAACCCGGTAGTGCTGTGGGATATATTCGGCGAGAAAGGCCATCCGGTGCGCGCCACCGTCTGCGATCTCGGGCCTTTGCTGCTGGCGCGGCTGTTGAACCTGAACGACGTGCAAAGCGGCGTGCTGCAAATCATTTTCCGCATTTCAGACGACCAGGGCCTGCCGCTGCTGGACTTTAAAGACCTGCGCGCCCTGACTCAATACATCGGCGATAACGCCAAAGCTTTCCAGACGCAGTACGGCAATATCAGCAGCGCTTCCGTCGGCGCCATCCAGCGCGGGCTGCTTTCTCTTGAGCAGCAGGGCGCGGAGTATTTCTTCGGCGAGCCGATGCTAGACATCAAAGACTGGATGCGCACCGATTCAAACGGCAAAGGGATCATCAATATTCTGTCGGCGGAAAAGCTCTACCAGATGCCGAAGCTGTACGCCGCCAGCCTGCTGTGGATGCTGTCCGAGCTTTACGAACAGCTGCCGGAAGCGGGCGATCTCGACAAGCCGAAGCTGGTGTTTTTCTTTGACGAAGCGCACCTGCTGTTTAACGACGCCCCGCAGGTTCTGCTGGATAAAATCGAGCAGGTGATCCGCCTGATCCGCTCCAAAGGCGTCGGCGTGTACTTCGTGACGCAAAACCCTGCCGATGTGCCGGACATTGTGCTTGGCCAACTGGGTAACCGCGTCCAGCACGCCCTGCGCGCGTTTACGCCCAAAGACCAGAAGGCGGTGAAGGCAGCGGCGCAAACCATGCGAGCGAATCCGGCTTTTGATACCGAAAAGGCGATACAGGAGCTGGGCACCGGTGAGGCGCTAATCTCCTTCCTCGACGCCAAAGGCAGCCCGACGATGGTTGAGCGCGCGATGGTGATCGCCCCCTGTTCGCGCATGGGGCCGGTGACGGACGACGAGCGTAACGGCCTGCTGAATCACTCGCCGCTGTACGGCAAGTATGACGAAGTGATTGACCGGGAATCGGCCTACGAAATACTGCAAAAAGGCGTGCAGTCTGCGGGAGAGCAGCAGGATGCGCCGCCAGCCAAAGGCCAGAGCGTGGCGGTGGACGACGGTATTCTCGGCGGGTTGAAGGATATTCTGTTCGGCAGCACCGGGCCACGAGGCGGCAAGCGCGATGGCGTGGTGCAGACGATGGCGAAGAGCGCGGCGCGGCAGGTGACGAACCAGATTATTCGCGGCGTGCTGGGCAGTATTATGGGGGGGCGTAAGCGCTAGGTTCTGCGATTTCCCCCTCACCCTAACCCTCTCCCTCAAGGGAGAGGGGACATTTCTTTTTCTGCTTTACCGTTTGCGCCTATCCATGTGAGAGCGGGGATTTTTCTTTCCGCTCTGCCCCCTGGCACTTCTTCACTTTCCCCCTCTCTCTTCCAGGAAGAGGGGACATTTCTTTTTCTGCTTTACCGTCTGCGCCTATCCATGTGAGAGCGGGGATTTTTCTTTCCGCTCTGCCCCCTGGCACTTCTTCACTTTCCCCCTCTCCCTTCCAGAAAGAGGGGACATTTCTTTTTCTGCTTTACCGTCTGTGTCTATCCATGTGAGAGCGGGGATTTTTCTTTCCGCTCTGCCCCATGGCGCTTCTTCACTTTCCCCCTCTCCCTTCCAGGGAGAGGGCCGGGGTGAGGGTAATAATCCCTGCAATAACAGCCACATGACTCACCAGGTCTGTTTTGTGCTAGATTACGCCGGTTTTTGGAACTCAGTCAGAAGAAAAGATTAAATAATGCGCAAATTCTGGACAAAAGAAGAAACTTTGTGGAGTTTCGCCTTATATGGTACTGCCGTTGGCGCAGGAACCCTTTTTCTCCCCATTCAGCTCGGCTCCGCCGGGGCCATCGTTCTCCTTCTCACGGCCTTGATTGCCTACCCGCTGACCTACTGGCCGCACCGGGCATTGTGTCAGTTTATCCTGTCAGCAAAGACCTCTGGCAGCGGCGGTATCACCAGCGCCGTGACCCACTACTACGGCAAAACGATCGGCAACCTGATCACCGGGCTCTACTTCGTCGCATTCTTCGTGGTGATCCTGATTTATGCCGTCGCCATTACCAACTCGCTTATCGAACAGCTGGCCAAGCATGGGCCGATTACGACCACAATCAGAGTGCTGGTGAGCCTCGGCGTGGTTGCGGCACTGAACCTGATCTTCCTGATGGGGCGGCAGGTGACCATCAAAGTGATGGGGTTCCTGGTTTTCCCGCTGATTGCCTACTTCCTGTTTTTATCCCTCTATTTGACCAGCAGCTGGCAGACGTCTTTGCTGACCGAGGGCTTAGTCCTCGACCGCCACGCACTAGGTGAGATCTGGATGTCGATTCCGGTGATGGTTTTCGCCTTCAGCCACACGCCGATTATCTCTACTTTTGCCGTCGCACAACGCGAAAGCCACGGCGAAGGCGCGATGAATAACAGCAAGAAAATCATGCGGGTCGCTTACTTTGTGATTTGCTGTAGCGTGTTGTTCTTCGTGTTTAGCTGCTTCCTGTCGATTCCGGCTCAGGATATTACCGCCGCGAAGGCTCAGGGCCTGACGATTCTGTCCGCGCTGTCGATGGTGCCGGGCACGCCCGCCTGGCTGGGCATTTCAGGCTTTGTCGTCGCGATTGTGGCGATGTCTAAGTCCTTCCTCGGCACCTATTTCGGGGTGATTGAAGGGGCGACGGCGATAGTTAAGTCCTCGCTGGGTGCGGCGGGTATGAGCCGAAGCCGGGCTTTCTGCCGGGCGCTGTCTATTACCCTGATTTCACTGCTGACCTTCGTGGTGTGTTACATCAACCCAAATGCGCTGGCGATGATTTACGCCATCAGCGGGCCGCTTATCGCCCTGATCCTCTTTATTATGCCAACGCTGTCGACCTACCTGGTGCCCGCGCTTAAGCCGTGGCGTTCTCTGGCTAATCTGCTGACGCTAATTATCGGGATTTTGTGTGTGTCGGTGATGTTTATTCACTGAGTTCCCTCTTCGAGAGGGAAAGAGGCAAAAGGCAAGAAAAGCAGAAGAGTATCAGTCAGATCCCCTCTCCCTTATAGGGAGAGGGTTAGAGTGAGGGTTAACTTATCCCGCTCTTTTCGTCAGCATCCAGAGGCTGATCAGCAGGAAGGTCACGCTAGGCAGCAGCGCCCCCAGAATCGGCGGAATGTTGTACACCAGTGTGAGCGGGCCAAACACCTGGTCCAGCACGTAGAAGATAAAACCAAAGCTTATCCCCGTCACCACTCGCACGCCCATCGGCACGCTTCGCAGCGGGCCAAAGATGAACGACAGCGCCATCAGCATCATTACCGCCACCGAGACCGGGGCGAAAATCTTGCTCCACATATTTAGCTGGTAGCGCCGGGAATCCTGGCCGCTGGTTTTCAGGTACTTGATGTAACCATAAAGCCCACTGATCGACAGCGAGTCAGGATCAAGCGCAACCACACCAAGCTTGTCAGGCGTCAGGTTGGTTTTCCATTCCCCGCTCACGGTTTGCGACCCAGTGATCTGCTTTGGATCGGAGAGATTTGATTCGTCAACCTGCGACAGACGCCAGACTTTATGCTCGGCGTCATACTTCGCCGCCGCGGCATTGCGAACAGAAAGCAGGCGGCGCTCACCGTTGAAATGGTAAATCATGATGCCAGCAATTTCTGTTTCGCTGTTGACGTGATCGATATAGACGAAGTCATGGCCGTCTTTCGCCCAAATGGCGTTGGTGGTGGACAGCAATGAGCCGCCAAGCAGCATTTGCGCACGGTAGTTACGCGCCATTTGCTCCCCCTGAGGGGCAACCCACTCGCCGATTGCCATCGTCAATAGAACCAGCGGAATCGCGGTTTTCATCACCGAAGAGGCGATTTGCATCCGGGTGTAACCGGACGCCTGCATCACCACCAGCTCGCTGCGCTGAGCCAGCATCCCCAACCCCAGCAGCGCGCCTAATAACGCGGCCATCGGGAAGAAGATCTGAACATCTTTTGGCACGCTGAGCAGGGTGTACATCCCCGCGCCCAACGCGGAGTAAGAGCCCTGACCCGTTTTCTTCAACTGGTCAACGAACTTAATGATCCCCGACAGCGACACCAGCATAAACAGCGTCATCATGATGGTGTTTAAGATGGTTTTACCGATATAACGGTCAAGTACGCCAAACATTTAAGCCGCTCCTTTGTAGCTAAAGCGGGCACGCACTTTGCGCATAGGTACCGTATCCCACAGGTTCAGGACAACGGCCAGCGCCAGATACGCCAGGTTGACCGCCCACATCCAAATCATCGGATCCAGCTTTTCCTTTGCCCCGCTGGAGCGCAAAGAGCTTTGCAGCAGGAAGAAGACCAGATAGAGCAGCATCGCTGGAAGCATCGACAGCACGCGCCCCTGACGCGGGTTCACCACGCTCAGCGGCACCACCATCAGCGCCATAATCACCACCGACATGATGAGCGTCAGGCGCCAGTGCAGCTCGGCGCGCGCGGAGGGCTCAGGATTCTTCCACAGTTCGGTCATGCTCATCTGGCTGATATCGGAGGGATCGAGCATCACCGCCTGATGCCCCACCACGGCCTGATAATCTTTAAAATCTGTAATGCGGAAATCGCGCAGCGCCGAGGTGCCTTCAAAACGGGTACCAGTGTTCAACTTCACGATCTGCGTGCCGTCCGGGCGCTGGAAGATTTGGCCAGAGTCCGCGACCACAACGGAAGGGCGAGTACTGCCCTTCGGACGTACCTGAGCGAGGAAGACATCTTTAAACTCTTTCCCCTGTACGCTTTCGATAAACAACACCGCGCTGCCGTTAGTCGCGACCTGGAACTGCCCTTGCGCCAGGGCTGCCATGCCAGGGTTAGCTCTGGCTTCAGCCAGCACTTCGTCCTGATGACGAGCGGACCACGGGTTCAGCCACATCACGTTTACGGTGGCCACAATACCGGTGAAGAGTGCGAGAACCATCGCGGCTTTGACCAGTACTGCTTTACTCAGACCGCAGGCATGCATTACCGTGATTTCACTCTCGGTGTACAAGCGGCCGAGCGTCATCAGTAAGCCGAGGAAAAGGCTCAGGGGAAGGATTAGCTGCGCCATCTCTGGCACACCTAAACCCAGCAAAGATAACACCAGATTTGTCGGAATTTCGCCGTCGGCAGCAGCACCGAGGATCCTGACCAGCTTCTGAGCAAAGAAAATCAGCAGCAAGATGAAAAGGATCGCCAGCTGGCTCTTAAGCGTCTCCCGAACCAGATACTTTATGATAATCACATTAAATACACCTGTAGAAACGAGTCTTTTTGCAGGAAAATCGCTTGTTTCATCGCTTATACGTCATTTATTCTCTTTAATCGTCGAAAACATCGCTAAGATTACATAGCCCGGCGAACTCGCATTACGGGACGATGTTCAGACACAAGAGAAAACGTAAATCCATTCGTTAAGATTAACACGAAGTCATCGCAACAGCGGAGATGAGTTACTCAAGCTTGCAATTTTAGCCTGTAGCCCCCGCCGTTGTCTTTAAGATTCAGGAGCGTAGTGCATGGAGTTCAGTGTAAAAAGCGGTAGCCCCGAGAAACAGCGTAGTGCCTGCATCGTTGTGGGAGTCTTTGAACCGCGTCGCCTGTCCCCGATCGCAGAACAACTCGATAAAATCAGCGATGGCTACATCAGCGCGCTTCTGCGCCGTGGTGAGCTGGAAGGAAAACCAGGGCAAACCTTATTGCTTCACCACGTACCGAACGTGCTGTCTGAACGCATTCTGCTGATTGGCTGCGGCAAAGAGCGCGAGCTTGATGAGCGCCAGTACAAGCAGGTGATTCAGAAAACAATCAACACGCTCAACGACACCGGCTCAATGGAAGCGGTTTGCTTCCTGACCGAACTGCACGTCAAAGGCCGCAACACCTACTGGAAAGTGCGCCAGGCAGTTGAGACAGCTAAAGAGACGCTGTACAGCTTCGATCAGCTGAAAACCAACAAAACCGAACCACGCCGCCCGCTGCGTAAAATGGTGTTCAACGTGCCAACTCGTCGTGAGTTGACCAGCGGTGAGCGCGCCATTCAGCACGGCCTGGCTATCGCTTCCGGCATCAAAGCCGCGAAGGATCTCGGCAACATGCCGCCAAACATCTGTAACGCCGCCTACCTGGCCTCTCAGGCTCGTCAACTGGCGGACTCGTTCAGCAAAAACGTGGTCACCCGCGTGATTGGCGAACAGCAGATGAAAGAGCTGGGCATGCATTCCTACCTCGCGGTAGGTGAAGGCTCGCAGAACGAATCACTGATGTCGGTGATTGAATATAAAGGCAATGCCTCCCCGGATGCTCGTCCTATTGTGCTGGTTGGCAAAGGCTTAACCTTCGACTCCGGCGGTATCTCCATCAAGCCTGCCGAAGGCATGGATGAGATGAAGTACGACATGTGCGGCGCGGCTTCCGTGTACGGCGTGATGCGCATGGTTGCTGAGCTGAACCTGCCGGTGAACGTGATTGGCGTACTCGCTGGCTGTGAAAACATGCCTGGCGGGCGCGCTTACCGTCCGGGTGACGTGCTGACCACGATGTCAGGGCAGACCGTTGAAGTGCTCAATACCGATGCCGAAGGCCGTCTGGTCCTGTGTGACGTGCTGACCTACGTTGAGCGCTTCGAGCCAGAAGTGGTTATCGACGTCGCAACGCTGACCGGCGCCTGCGTGATCGCCCTTGGCCATCACATCACCGGCCTGATGTCGAATCACAATCCGCTGGCGCACGAGCTTATCAGCGCCTCTGAGCAAGCCGGTGACCGCGCATGGCGCCTGCCACTGGGTGACGAGTATCAGGAACAGCTGGAGTCCAACTTTGCCGATATGGCAAACATTGGCGGTCGTCCTGGCGGGGCTATCACTGCGGCGTGCTTCCTGTCGCGCTTTACCCGCAAGTACAACTGGGCTCACCTGGACATCGCCGGTACCGCATGGCGTTCCGGCAAGGCAAAAGGCGCAACTGGCCGCCCAGTCGCCCTGCTGTCTCAGTTCCTGTTGAACCGTTCCGGGTTTAACGGCGAAGAGTAAGCGTAAAGCTTTACCCTCACCCAGAACGGGCATAAAACGCCGTTTGCTTCCCTCGCCCTTCTGGGAGAGGGTTAGGGTGAGGGGCAACAACATTCAACTTAACAAGCTGGTCTCATGAAAAACGCAACGTTTTACCTGCTGGATAACGACACCCATGCCGAAGGGCTGAGTGCCGTGGAACAGCTGGTGTGCGAGCTGGCTGCGGATGGATTCCGTGCAGGCAAGCGGGTGCTGGTCGCCTGCGAAAACGAACAGCAGGCGATTCGCCTCGACGAAGCGCTCTGGCAGCGAGATGCTCAGGCATTCGTCCCGCACAATCTGGCTGGGGAAGGCCCGCGCTACGGCGCACCGGTTGAACTGGCATGGCCCCAGCGCCGCGGCAGCGCGCCTCGAGATTTGCTGATTAGCCTGCTGCCACAGTTCGCAGATTTTGCCACCGCTTTCCTGGAAGTGATAGACTTCGTACCTTACGAAGAATCCCAGAAACAACTGGCTCGTGAACGCTACAAAGCGTACCGCGTTGCCGGTTTCCACTTGACTACGGCGACCTATACCCCGCCGGGAACGACATAGCAGACAATGGAAAAGACATATAACCCGCAAGATATCGAACAGCCGCTTTACGAGCACTGGGAACAGCAGGGCTACTTCAAACCGAATGGCGACACCAGCCAGGAAAGCTTCTGCATCATGATCCCACCGCCGAACGTCACCGGCAGTTTGCATATGGGTCACGCCTTCCAGCAAACCATCATGGATACCATGATCCGTTACCAGCGCATGCAGGGCAAAAACACCCTGTGGCAGGCGGGCACCGACCACGCCGGTATCGCAACGCAGATGGTTGTAGAACGTAAAATCGCCGCCGAAGAAGGTAAAACCCGTCACGATTACGGCCGCGACGCGTTTATCGACAAAATCTGGCAGTGGAAGGCAGAATCCGGCGGTACCATTACCCGTCAGATGCGTCGTCTCGGTAACTCCGTAGACTGGGAGCGCGAGCGCTTCACCATGGACGAAGGCCTGTCCAACGCGGTGAAAGAAGTGTTCGTCCGTCTCTATAAAGAAGACCTGATTTACCGCGGCAAGCGCCTGGTCAACTGGGACCCGAAACTGCGTACCGCGATTTCCGATCTCGAAGTTGAAAACCGCGAGTCCAAAGGCTCCATGTGGCACCTGCGTTACCCGCTGGCCGATGGCGCTAAAACGGCAGACGGTAAAGATTACCTGATCGTCGCCACCACCCGCCCGGAAACCGTTCTCGGTGATACCGGCGTGGCCGTTAACCCGGAAGATCCACGTTATAAAGACCTGATTGGTAAATTCGTGGTACTGCCGCTGGTTAACCGCCGCATTCCTATCGTGGGCGACGAGCACGCGGACATGGAAAAAGGCACCGGCTGCGTGAAAATCACCCCGGCGCACGACTTTAACGACTACGAAGTTGGCCGCCGCCATCAGCTGCCAATGATCAACATTCTGACCTTCGACGGGGATATCCGTGAAGCCGCAGAAGTGTTCGATACCAACGGCGAAGAGTCCACCGTTTACGCCTCCGATATCCCGGCTGAATTCCAGAAACTGGAGCGCTTTGCGGCACGTAAAGCCGTGGTCGCGAAGTTCGACGAAATGGGCCTGCTGGATGAAATCAAACCTCACGACCTGACCGTGCCTTACGGCGACCGTGGCGGCGTGGTTATTGAGCCAATGCTGACCGACCAGTGGTACGTGCGTACCGCCCCGCTGGCAAAAGTGGCGGTAGAAGCCGTTGAGCAGGGCGACATCCAGTTCGTGCCTAAGCAGTATGAAAACATGTACTTCTCCTGGATGCGCGATATTCAGGACTGGTGTATTTCCCGTCAGCTGTGGTGGGGTCACCGTATCCCGGCCTGGTACGACGCGGAAGGCAACGTGTACGTTGGCCGCAACGAAGCGGAAGTTCGCGCCGAAAACAACCTGGGTGCCGACGTGGCGTTGAACCAGGACGAAGACGTGCTGGATACCTGGTTCTCCTCTGGCCTGTGGACCTTCTCTACCCTGGGCTGGCCGGAAAACACTGAAGCGCTGCGCACCTTCCACCCGACCAGCGTGATGGTCAGTGGCTTCGACATCATCTTCTTCTGGATTGCCCGCATGATCATGCTGACCATGCACTTCATCAAAGATGAAGATGGCAAGCCGCAGGTGCCGTTTAAGACCGTCTACATGACCGGCCTTATTCGCGATGACGAAGGCCAGAAGATGTCCAAATCCAAAGGCAACGTTATCGACCCGCTGGACATGGTGGACGGCATCTCTCTGGAAGATCTTCTGGAGAAACGTACCGGCAACATGATGCAGCCGCAGCTGGCGGAGAAAATCCGCAAGCGCACCGAGAAACAGTTCCCGAACGGCATCGAGCCGCACGGCACCGACGCCCTGCGCTTCACCCTGGCGGCGCTGGCCTCTACCGGCCGCGACATCAACTGGGACATGAAGCGCCTGGAAGGCTACCGTAACTTCTGTAACAAACTTTGGAACGCCAGCCGCTTCGTGCTGATGAACACCGAAGAGCAGGATTGCGGCTTCAACGGCGGCGAAATGGTGCTGTCTCTGGCCGATCGCTGGATCCTGGCCGAGTTTAACCGCACCGTGAAAGCGTACCGTGAAGCGCTGGACAGCTACCGCTTCGACATCGCCGCCAACATCCTGTACGAGTTCACCTGGAACCAGTTCTGTGACTGGTATCTGGAACTGACCAAGCCGGTTATGAACGGCGGTTCTGAAGCGGAACTGCGCGGCACCCGCAATACGCTGGTGAACGTGCTGGAAGGTCTGCTGCGCCTGGCGCACCCGATCATTCCATTCATCACCGAAACCATCTGGCAGCGCGTGAAAGTGCTGAAAGGGATTACCGCAGACACTATCATGCTGCAGTCATTCCCGGCCTACGATGCGTCTCAGGTTGATGAAGCAGCGTTCGCAGACACCGAATGGCTGAAGGACGTGATCACCGCGGTGCGTAACATTCGCGCCGAGATGAACATCGCCCCAAGCAAACGTCTGGATGTGTTGCTCCGCGGCTGCAGTGAAGAAGCGATTCGTCGCGTGAGCGAAAACCGCACCTTCCTGCAGAACCTGGCTCGCCTGGAAAGCATCACCATCCTGCCAGTCGATGACAAAGGTCCGGTTTCCGTGACCAAAATTATCGACGGCGCAGAGCTGCTGATCCCGATGGCCGGTCTGGTAGATAAAGCCGCGGAGATCGAGCGTCTGGCGAAAGAAGTGGCGAAGATCGAAATCGAAATCGGCAAGATCGAAGGCAAACTGTCCAACGAAGGCTTTGTCGCTCGCGCGCCGGCTGACGTTGTCGCCAAAGAACGTGAGCGTCTCGAAGGCTTTGCCGACGCCAAAGCGAAGCTGATTGAGCAGCAGGCCGTTATCGCCGCTCTGTAATCAGCCCCTGGCATAATTCGCCCCGCACTTCGGTGTGGGGCGTTTTTTATCCAGCTTGCGCCCTCCGTAATGAAGTGCTATTAACTGCTTTTATCCTTCCCTAAGCCTATGAGTCACATGATGAACACCACAGCCCCGGTCGATGTGAAGCTCCAGCTGCGCCGGATTGCTGCCGAAGATAATTCGGCTATCGCCCGGGTTATTCGCCAGGTGTCCGCCGAATACGGCCTGACCGCCGATAAAGGCTACACCGTTGCCGACCCGAATCTTGACGAGCTTTATCAGCTCTACAGCCAGCCAGGCCATGCGTACTGGGTGGTAGAAATCAACGGCGAAGTGGTGGGAGGCGGCGGCGTGGCGCCGTTATCGTGTAGCGAGCCAGATATTTGTGAGCTGCAGAAAATGTATTTCCTGCCGGTGGTTCGCGGCAAAGGGTTAGCCAAGAAACTGGCGCTGCAGGCGCTGGATCACGCCCGGGCTCAGGGCTTCAAGCGTTGTTACCTGGAAACTACCGCGTTTCTGAAAGAAGCCGTTGGCCTGTACGAACATTTAGGTTTTGAGCATATTCCTGCCCCACTCGGCTGCACCGGACACGTGGATTGCGAAGTCACCATGCTCAAAACGCTGTAATCTTCTGCGAAATGGCGGGCATCAGTTCAGCCAGTGCACGCCATCTTCAGGCTGGAAGTAGCCGTTGTAGCGCATCTGAAAAGCGGTGATCTCCGACTTCTCTGGCTCCATTTCTCGTAAAAACCCCAGCGCCAGGCGAACCTGAGCGTCGGTTATCGGCGTGGCAAGCCGCACCTTTTGCAGCCGCCGGTACCATTGCTGGAGATTTTGATCGCTGCCGTCGACAATCACCATCTGCCAAATCAGCAAAACCTGCGCCGCATTTTGCAAATGGGACTCATCCGGGCGGTGCAAATACTGTAAAAACGCGTCGCCCTGCGCTTTCCCCATCTGATCGATCATCGATTCTACCGGCACCACGTCGATCCCCAGGCGCTCACTCAGCCGGCGAATGGCCCGCCGTGAATCCGACGTTAACACCCGAAAGCCGACAATAAACACCACGCAAAGCGTGGCTAACATAATCCAAATCATGAAGTTAAACACCCGGCAGCTGAACGACAATTTGCTATCAATGAATGCCAGGCAGTATAGCGCAATCACTTTTCCTGGTAATGCCTCACGCTGGCGTTATTCGCGGGCATAAAAAAGCCCGGCGTTATGCCGGGCTGGAACAGTTCAAAATGCGCTTAAGCGATCTTCAATTGCTGAATTTTTTTCTCGCGGCGAATTTTTCGCTCTTCAAATACGGCGACGATGGCCATCAGCACGATACAGCCGATTGCGGCGGCGTCCAGGGCAGCAAAGGTGCCAGCCCAGCCGGTGAGGCCGAAAATTGGCGTCCCGTCAGCAATCATCCCCAGACCCAGCTTGGCGAAGCTGTCGCCGATCAGGTAAGCGAAGGTGCCTTTGATACCGTCCGCCGCGCCGATAGCTTTCTTAGGCACGAAGCCAACGGCCGCCACGCCAATCAGCAGTTGCGGGCCAAAGACCAGGAAGCCAAGAGCAAACAGCGAAGCCAGGTAAACGTACTGGTTGCTCGCATGCTGGTACACGCCCAGCGTAGCGATGATTAATGCCAGCGCCACGCAGGCCACCAAAGCGCGGCGGCCGTTGGCAAGATCGGACAGCCAGCCCCACAGCAGCGTGCCAACCAGCGCGCCCACTTCAAACAGGGTGAAGCCCTGAATTGCCACTTCTTTGGAGAGTTTCAGCTCCTGGAAAGCGTAGACGGTGGACCACTGGTCGATGCCGATACGCACCACGTACAGGAAGATGTTGGAGAAGCACAGCAGCCAGATCACTTTGTTTTTCAGCACGTACTCAACAAAGATCTGCCATTTGGTCATCGAATTGTCTTCGGCTTCTTTGTCTTCTTCGCTGACCTCTTCGCCAAACAGCTCTTCGGCGGTGCCGAGGCCGTAGGATTCAGGGGAATCGCTGCCGTAGCGCAGGGCAATAAAACCGACAATCAGGGCGATAACGGACGGGAAGATAAACATCCCGATAACGTGGCCGTTAAACAGGTAGTTAGCGCCAAACAGGGCCACACCGGCCGCGCCAGCACCGCCCAGGTTGTGGGAGATGTTCCACATGCCCAGATAGCTGCCGCGCTTGCGGCGTGGCGTCCATTTGGTGATGGTCGAGTAGCTGCACGACCCGCCGGTGCTCTGGAAGAAACCGCTCAGGGCGTAGAAGGCAATCATCAGGAACAGGCTAACCGAGCCTGCGCCCATGCTGGCGCTGAAGCCGAGCATACAGATGGCGGAAAGGATCAGCATAAACGGCAGGAACTGCTTAGTGTTTTTGCCGTCCGCGTAATAGGAAACCAGGGTCTTGCCCACGCCGTAGGTAATGGAGAAACCGAGGCCGATCATCCCCAGCTGCGTCATGCTCAACCCGTAGGTGGAAATCATGTCGTTCTGGGCGATGTTAAAGTTTTTGCGGATCAGGTACATCGTCAGGTAGCCAATAAACACCACCAGATACGACTGCATAAACGGTTTGAACCACATTTTTCGCCGCACTTCGAGCGGCAGATCCAGGGTGGGCTTACGCACCTGGTTTAGAAAGGCCAGCATGGATGACTCCTGATTTGAATACCTGCTTAATGGCAGGCATTGTAAAAATCAGCGAGTAAACTGGCCTGAGACAGCGTCCAGGCCGAACCGGGAAAATTTCCTAGTTTTGCCCTTTATGGCGCAAAAGGGTGAGGAGTATCACGCTTCGTTAGCCTCGCGCGGGGCCTGAGCGTTCAAGAACGGTAGCAGCAGCAAAGCTGATATCCCGGCGGCAATCGCGATCACGGCGAAAAAGCCGCTCCAGTGCCAGATGTCGATCACCCGCGCCAGCGGCCAGCCGGAAAGCGATGCGCCAAGGTAGGCAAACAGCCCGACAAATCCCGTCGCCGCGCCCGCAGCCTCTTTGTGCGAGCATTCTGCCGCCGCCATGCCAATCAGCATCTGCGGCCCAAACACGAAGAAACCGGTGGTAAAGAAACAGGCCGCCTGCATCACGTAGCTGGCAAAGGGCATCAGCCACAGCGAGCCCACGGAAAGCAAAATACCTGCCGCGAAGATCAGGTTCATCGGGCCACGGTTACCGTTGAACAGTTTGTCCGAGCCCCAGCCCGCTACCAGTGCGCCGATAAATCCGCCCAGCTCAAACATGGTCACCGCTGAGTTGGCGGTAACCAGCCCGACGCCGAGCGTTTCGGACATATAAAGATTGCCCCAGTCATTAATCGCCGCCCGCACCACATACACCAGCACGTAGCACAGCGAGAGCAGCCAGATGTAAGGGTTAACCAGCACGTACTTGTAGAGGATTTCTTTGCGCGTCAGCCCCGCGCCTTCCTGCTGCTGGGCGATCTCCAGGGCGTCATGCTGCCAGTCCCCCACCGCAGGCAAGCCCACGGTTTGCGGCCTGTCGCGCAGCCGCCAGCAGAGGAATAACCCGGCGATGATAGCCAGGCCTCCGGCAATCATCATCCCGACACGCCAGCCGTACTGCAGCGCCGCGGCCCCCATGATGATCGGGATTAGCGCCCCGCCTACGTTGTGCGCTGTGTTCCAGACGGCCCACCAGCCGCCGCGCTCGCTGCGGGAATACCACGCCGTCAGCAGCCGGGCACAAACCGGCGATCCCCAGCCCTGGAAAAAGGCGTTCAGCGCCCACAGCAGCGCAAACGCCCACAGCGAGGTCGAGAAGCCAAACAGGATATTCACAACGCCGGTGGCTATCAGCCCGATGCCCATAAAGTAGCGGGCATTGGAAAAGTCGCTGACAATCCCGGAGAAGAACTTCGACAGGCCATAAGTGATGTAAAACAGCGTCGCCAGCAGGCCGATATCGGTTCGCTCCATCACGCCGGTGGCGAGGATTTCCGGCGCGGCGGCGTTAAAGCTTTTGCGGGTGAAATAAAACAGCGCGTAGCCGAGCCAGATAGTGATCAGGATATGACGACGCCAGTAGCGGTAGCGGGCATCAATCTCACTTTTGTTGCTAAGCGGCGCGACGCTTGCCGGGACCTTTAAAAAACTGAACATGCTCGTCCCTCAAACATAACGTAATGGCAGACTAACGCTGACGCGTGTGCCGTGAGTGCAGGAAATAGCGAACGTCCCGCCCAACGCTGTCACGCGTTCGCGCATGCCGGTTAGCCCAAAACCCTGCTGCCCGGAACCCGGCGGCAAACCGCTGCCATCGTCTTCAATGACCAGCATCAGCCGCTCGTCCTGTTGCCAGCCCTGGAGCGTTACCGCGCTGGCACTGGCGTGCTTCACGATATTATTGAGCCCTTCCTGGCAAACGCGGAACAGCGTCACGCGCTGCCCCTCGCTAAGCAGAGGTTCATCGATTTGCCAGTTGATATGGCCGACGATACCGCGACTTTCCAGCTCCATCTCGCGCATCAGGGAACGAATCGCCTGTTCGAGCGATAAATCATCCAGCTGGCGCGGGCGTAAGCGCCCCAGCAGACGGCGAACCGAGTCATATACGCCCAGAGAAAGCTGTTCGATATGCGCCCCGCTGCGCTTAACGCCTTCACTTTCTGGCGCCAGCCGCTGCACAATCCCGGCCTGGGTGCGGATCGCCGTGATGGTCTGCCCAATGTCGTCATGCAGTTCGCGCGCCACTTCCCGCCGCACGCTTTCTTCGGTTTCCAGCAGGCGTTCGGCCAGGCGGCGATTTCGCGCCAGCTCCGTTTGCAAAGACTGGTTCAGTTCACGCAGGCGCTGAATCCCCGCCCCCAGCAGCAAGCCAGTCAGGCTTTGAGCCAGCAGCGACAGCAGAAGGTCTACCGGATGATCGTGCCAGGTCTGGCTGGCGATCAGCGCGATGGCGTTCATCAGGGTGGCAATCAGCGCCCCCTGCCAGCCGTAGTGCCAGGCCAGGGCGATAATCGGCAGCGCCAGGCAGAACGGCGTAAAACGGGAGAGTTCGGCAGGTAAACCCAGCTGCAGCCAGAGGCTGACGGCAAACAGCAGTAAATACCAAATCAGATGCCGCCCCCGCCAGTTGACCGGCTGTGAAACCAGCGCCGGGCCAAGAGGTTGCCAGACAGTGCTGGTCAGATAGTGCCAGAGCACCAGGCAGGTCGGCGCCAGGGTTAACCCGCCGGTCAGGGTCAGCAGCAGCGCATTCAGGGCATCGCTGCCCTGGTTCAGCCACGGCAGCGACTGAAGCAAAGCGGCCGCGATAAGCGCCGCTCCCTGCCGCAGCAGAGTCCGCCAGTCACGCTGATGCCGATAGCGGGAAATCAGCGCCACCGGCAGGACGGTGAACACGCCGCCCACCATTAACAGCGGCAGATGCTCCAGCGCCACTTCCTGCGCGAGCCAGAAAAGCATTAGCCACTCCGCCCCCAGCAGAACCGGCCAGTAGCCGCGCGGGCATTGCAGCATCAGCCCTAAGCGCAATCCAAAAGGAAACAGCAGTACCGCCAGCTCAGGCCGTTCCACCAGATGCAGGCTAATGCTCCACAGGCAAAACCAGCCGGCGGAAAAGATAAAGAAACTGGCGATAACGGCGATCAGCCGCGAGAAGAAAGGCCGCATTACCAGCCGTCAAACAGGCGTCGCGCCAGCGCCACATCGTTGCTGACGTCGAGCTTTTCCATCAGGTTGGCGCGGTGCACGTGCACCGTCTTTGGCGATAGCCCCAGTTCGGTAGCAATCTCTTTTACCGCCATGCCCTGCGCCAGTTTTTCCGCCACCTGCCGCTCGCGCTTCGTCAGCGGATCCTGCCGCCCGGCAGCCAGCTTCATGGCGATGTCCGGCGTCAGGTAGCAACCACCCGTTGCTACCGTACGCACGGCGGCAATCAGTTCGTCGGGGCTGCAGCGTTTGGATAAAAAGCCGCGCGCGCCAGCGTTCAGCGCCTGCTCCACCAGCGCCGGGCTGTCGTGCACCGACAGCATGATGATCGCCATCCCTTTCGGCAACTGGCTTAGCAGCTCCAGCCCGGAAATGTCCGGCATCGAGATATCGCAAATGCACACCTGCACGCCCTGCCCCGGCAGCCCCGCCAGCGCCTCGCGCCCGGAACCAAACTCGGCCACGACCTGAAAATCCGCCTCCAGCCCAAGAAGTTGGGCAAAACCAGAGCGGACGATAAGGTGGTCGTCGATAAGGGCAATAGCGGTCATGATGCTTTCCAGGAAGGTAAAAAAACGCGCTTACCTTAGCGGCAAGCGCGTGACTGTTCAAGTCTTAAGCGATTCTGATGCTCTGGCTGCGGATTATTCCTGCGCAACCGACAGGCGAATGATCCCGGCCGCGCGGGCCGGAGGCAGCTGTAGCACGTTGCGCCACAGTTCCTGAACCTGGTTGCAGACCAGCCCCTCTTTGCCGACCCCGTTATGCGGGTTCGACATTAGCTGGAGATCGCTCCCGTAGCGCCGGGTCAATTGCTGCACGATGGGCTGAATGTCTTTTCGAGCCTGCTCGCGTTCGGCATCGGTCACGCTGTGTTTGTCCTCGCCGTAGGCGGAGCGCATCATCGCCGCATCCACCTGCATACGGCGCATCGTCACATCCTTAGGCAGAATTTTCGTGGAGTTGATGCCGCCTTTCACGTCCGGAAACAGGAAGCGGAAACAGGCGTCATCGCTGGATTTTTGCACCATAGCCGTTTGCTGCATGTTCACCTGCATAAACGCCACGACGTTGTCATCCGTCGCGCTTTGCAGGCGCTTCGTCTCCACGGCGAGGATCTGCGGCTGGATGGTGTCGATCACTTCCTGCTCGGTTTTCCCCTGCTGGTGCATCTCTACCGCCTGCTGGCGAATGGACATCCACAGCGCGGGCTCCTGCTCTTTCAGCACCTGGTAAACCGGCATCTGGGCCATAGCATCATCCAGCCCCGCCAGTTCCTGCCCGGCCCGCTCGCGAGGGAGAAGGTATTTTACGTCAAAGATGTTCCACGCCATGATCGCAACCAGCGCAATGACCACCGCGCCCGCTTTACCGACCCAGCCCTTCTTGCGAAAAACCGCGACCACCGCGGCGATCGCAGCCCCGATATAGCCTGCAATAATGACGTGGGTCCAGTTCATGGTACATCCTTCTACTCTGCTGCGGGTACGCCGCTGTGGAAACGAAACTCGTCGTCATGACTTTGAATAAGCCCGGCCTCAAGCTTGCCAAAGAAACGAACGCGTTCACTGATATCGCCCCCGGCAATCTGCTCCGCCAGGGTTAAATAATCCTGATAATGACGCGCCTCAGAACGCAGCAGCGACAGGTAAAAACGCTGTAGTTCATCATCCAGGTGCGGCGCCAGCGCGGCAAATCGTTCACAGGATCGCGCTTCAATGTAGGCCCCGCAAATAAGCTTATCGACCAGCATCAGCGGTTCATGAGTGCGAGTTTCACTCAGTAAACCTTTAGCGTAGCGGCTGGCGGTAATTTTGGCGTACGGGATGTTACGGGCAATCATAATTTCCCGCACCTGCCAAAAATGGTGCAGCTCTTCTTTGATAAGCAACACCATGCTGTCGATAAGCTGCTGCCCCCAGCCGTTTGCCGTTTTCGGCATGATGCTTTTGCTCAGCCCTTTGTGGAGCGAGAGAAAGTCCGGTTCCTCGCCATCACGGAAGGTAAAGGCTTCATAAGGCTGCAGCCAGGCCAGCAGCGCCTGCGAACTGTCTTTATCGGCAACGTATTTGCGGATCAGCAGCATCGCGGTTTGCGCGGCTTTCAGCTCGCACACCATGTGGTCGGTTAACAGCAGCGGCAGATTTTCCGGGCGGCGGGCTTTATGAATCCATGCTTCGGGCGTTGGGCACTGCAGGAATTGGGTAATCGGGGAGAGGAGTTGCTGGTAGTCCATGGGGTATCCTGAAGCGCAGCGGCTGAACGCCGCTGCACCGCTGACTTTTAGTGACGAACGCCGTCGTCGTCTTCGTCCTGATATTCGTCGTCTTCGTCGCCTTCCTCACCCTCTTCGCCGTTCGGGTCTTCGAAGTAGGTGCCCCAGCCGTCGTATTCCACGCCGAATTTCTCTGCCAGATTCAGCAGTTGTTCAACCTGGGCGCCGATCAGTTCAGCATTCAGCGCGCATTCGCTCAGAATGTCGCAGCAAATAACGGTATCGCCTTCTTCTACTTCCAGCTCTTCCGGGTCGGTCACTTCATAACCCAGCTTGAACGCTTCAACGGCGGCTTTCTCCAGCGTTTCAAAATCATCCGCAGAAAGGTGGTGTTCAATGGTGTACAACGCGTCAGGATCGCTCCCGTCGTCCAGCAGTTCTTCAATGATTAAACGTGTTTCTTCGCGCTGTTCTTCCAGCTGTTCTGGATTTGCCATGGCCCTTTCCTCAAATGTGTCGGCAGATACTCTCATTTTCACACACGCCGGGGTTTGCCTCCACCTTTCACCGCAAAGTTTTAAAACATGGGGTTGCAATTGAATATTCATACATATAAATTGAATTTTAATTCAATTAAGGCTTGCGCCACGCGAGGAAAAAATGAGTCACTTCTATCAGAAAAACTTTCTTAAGCTGCTCGATTTTACCCCTGCCCAACTGAACGAATTGCTGGCTCTGTCCGCCAAGCTGAAAAGCGACAAGAAAAAAGGAACAGAAATTCAGCGCCTTACTGGTAAAAATATTGCGCTCATCTTCGAAAAAGATTCGACTCGTACTCGTTGCTCTTTCGAAGTTGCCGCTTACGACCAGGGTGCACGCGTCACTTATCTCGGCCCAAGCGGCAGCCAGATTGGGCATAAAGAATCAATTAAAGATACCGCACGCGTACTCGGGCGGATTTATGACGGCATCCAGTACCGTGGCTATGGCCAGGATATCGTCGAAACCCTGGCCAGCTATGCGGGCGTGCCGGTGTGGAACGGGCTGACCAACGAATACCACCCGACCCAACTTCTCGCGGATTTACTCACCATGCAAGAACACTTGCCGGGTAAAAGCCTGAATGAGATGACGCTGGTTTACGCCGGGGACGCACGCAACAACATGGGTAACTCCATGCTGGAAGCCGCAGCTCTGACTGGACTGGATTTGCGCCTGGTGGCACCTAAAGCCTGCTGGCCGGATGAAAAGCTGGTCGCCGAATGCAAAGCCATGGCCGAAAAGACGGGCGGGAAAATCACGTTAACCGAAGATGTTGCCGAGGGCGTTAAAGGGGCGGATTTCATCTATACCGACGTTTGGGTGTCGATGGGCGAGGCCAAAGAGAAGTGGGCCGAACGTATCGCCCTGCTGCGCCCTTATCAGGTCAACAGCGCCATGCTGGCGTTAACCGGTAACCCGCAGGTTAAATTCCTGCACTGCCTGCCGGCGTTTCACGACGATCAAACCACGCTGGGTAAGCAAATGGCGCAGGAGTTCGATCTGCACGGCGGCATGGAAGTCACCGACGAAGTTTTTGAATCCTCCCACAGCGTGGTGTTCGACCAGGCTGAGAACCGGATGCACACCATTAAAGCCGTGATGGTCGCCACGCTGGCAAACTAGTTTCTTCGCTCCCAGGGCTTCTCCTGGCCCCTCGTCGGTTATCCGTCCGAGGGGTTTTCTTTTCTCTCGCCTGGTTATTACTAAAAATGTTGCACATTTGATGCACCACCAGCATTTTTTATGCACTAAAAGGACATAACCTCATCTCCCTCTCTTTTTATGCCCCATACAACAGTCTGTTTTCATTGAAATAAAAAGAATAAATTCGCTGCGCTCACAGTTTGCATGCACGGCATTAGTAGCAAAATAAAAATAACTATTTCTCCCTGCGTTTCCCTTCACGGCATTAAACAGATTTCATAATGAATAATCATGCAAATAGAAAACGTAAAACAATTTAAATCAATGAGTTATGACATTCATCATTAGGAATAAACTCACATATTTTTAACACTCAAAAATAATTAAAAACGGTTCTTCGTATAATTATGCATTCGTCATGATCGGTGAAATTACCGTTCTCTGACACCCATCAATTAATAACAAAACAAATAAAAACCACCTTGAGCACGTGATAAATCTCACATTAAATGGTTGTGAAGAAATTAATATACGCCACGAAGACAACTTAACAGGTTATTAAAATCGCGACGCAATACTCATTGCGTCACAGGCACTTTTATTTCCTAATAAATGCAAAGGAATAGTCATGGACAAACATTATGTCGGTTCCGAAATAGGTCAATTACGCAGCGTGATGCTGCATCGGCCAAACCTCAGCCTGAAAAGACTTACTCCTTCAAACTGTCAGGAATTGTTATTTGACGATGTGCTTTCCGTTGAGCGTGCCGGTGAAGAGCACGACGTTTTTGCCAATACGCTGCGCGGCCAGGGCGTAGAAGTCCTGCTGCTCACCGACCTGCTGACCCAGACGCTGGATGTCAGCGATGCCAAGGCCTGGCTGCTGAATACTCAGATTTCAGACTATCGGCTCGGGCCCGCATTCGCCTCGGACGTTCGCGGCTGGCTGGCCGATATGCCGCATCGCGAACTCGCCCGTCGCCTTTCCGGCGGGCTGACCTATGGGGAAATTCCGACGCACATTAAAAATATGGTCGTGGATATTCACGCCACAACAGATTTTATTATGAAGCCGCTCCCTAATCATTTATTCACCCGTGATACGTCCTGCTGGATTTATAACGGCGTTTCTATTAACCCAATGGCAAAAGCGGCTCGCCAGCGCGAAACAAATAACTTAAGGGCCATTTATCGCTGGCACCCAGCATTCACTGACGGAAAATTCATTAAGTATTACGGCGACGAAAATATTAATTATGACCACGCCACGCTGGAAGGCGGTGACGTATTAGTGATTGGACGAGGCGCTGTATTAATTGGCATGTCCGAACGAACCACGCCTCAAGGCATAGAATTCCTCGCTGAATCATTATTCAGGCATCAACAGGCAACGCGCGTGATTGCCGTTGAACTGCCGAAGCACCGCTCCTGTATGCACCTCGATACCGTCATGACCCATCTCGATCTCGACACCTTCTCCGTTTACCCGGAAGTCGTCCGCAAGGACGTGCAGTGCTGGACGTTAACCCCTGACGGCCACGGCGGCATCAAGCGCCACCAGGAAACCAGCCTGGTGAACGCCATCGAAAAAGCGCTGGGTATCGATCAGGTCAAGCTCATCACCACCGGCGGCGATGCCTTTGAGGCCGAGCGCGAACAGTGGAACGACGCCAACAACGTGCTGACCGTTCGCCCCGGCGTGGTCATCGGCTACGAACGCAATATCTGGACCAACGAGAAATACGACAAAGCCGGGATCACCGTCCTGCCTATTCCGGGCGATGAACTGGGCCGCGGGCGCGGCGGCGCGCGCTGCATGAGCTGCCCGTTGGAACGCGACGGAATTTAAGGGAGGAAAGCATATGCAACAGAAACCCACTCTCGTAGTCGCGCTCGGCGGAAATGCCCTGCTGAAGCGCGGTGAGCCGCTGGAAGCCGACCTGCAGCGTAAAAACATTGAGCTGGCGGCAAAAACTATCGCCCAGCTCACCCACGCCTGGCGCGTGGTGCTGGTGCACGGCAACGGTCCGCAGGTCGGCCTGCTGGCCCTGCAAAACAGCGCCTACCAAAACGTAAGTCCTTATCCGCTCGATGTTCTCGGCGCTGAGAGCCAGGGAATGATCGGCTACATGCTGCAGCAGGCGCTGAAAAATAACCTGCCTGACCGCGAAGTCAGCGTGCTGCTGACTCAGGTTGAAGTGGACTCGCAGGATCCGGCGTTTAGCAATCCGACCAAGTACATCGGCCCGGTGTACAGCAAGGAGCAGGCGGATGCGCTGGTGCGTGACAAAGGCTGGTCGGTAAAAGCTGATGGCCAGTACTTCCGCCGCGTGGTGCCGTCCCCGCAGCCTAAACGCATCGTCGAAAGCGATGCCATTACGGCGCTTATCCAGCGTGACCATCTGGTCATTTGCAACGGCGGCGGCGGCGTGCCGGTGGTGGAAAAAGCCGACGGCTACCACGGGATTGAAGCCGTCATTGATAAGGATCTTTCCGCCGCATTACTGGCCCGCCAGATAGAGGCCGACGCCCTGCTGATCCTCACCGACGCCGACGCCGTTTATCTCAACTGGGGCACGCCGGCGCAGCGCCCGCTCACCAGCGTGACGCCGGCAGAGCTTGAAAGCATGAGCTTCGATGCAGGCTCGATGGGGCCAAAAGTGTCCGCCTGCAGTCGCTTCGTCGCCAGTTGCCACGGTATCGCCGGGATCGGTGCGCTGGAGGATGGCCCGGCAATTCTGACTGGGGAGAAAGGCACGTTAATTCGGGAGCCGTGAAAGCCCCCTCACCCTAACCCTCTCCCCAAGGGGGAGAGGGGATAAAAAATGTATCGCACTTACCCCTCACCCTAACCCTCTCCCCCAAGGGGATAGGGGACAAAAAGGCATCGCACTTCCCCCTCTCCCTTCCAGGGAGAGGGCCGGGGTGAGGGTAAAAAAATCTTCTCATTCAAAGGATAACAAAAATGACTATCAACCTAAAAAACCGCAATTTCCTGAAACTCCTCGACTTCAAACCGGCAGAAATTCAGTACCTCATCGACCTGGCCCGTGAACTGAAGGCCGCCAAACAGGCCGGAACGGAGAAAAAAACGCTATGCGGTAAAAACATCGCGCTGATCTTCGAGAAAACCTCCACCCGCACCCGCTGCGCCTTTGAAGTTGGCGCGTTTGACCAGGGCGCACTGGTGACGTATTTGGGGCCAAGCGGCTCGCAAATCGGCCATAAAGAATCCATGAAAGATACCGCCCGTGTGCTAGGGCGGATGTACGACGGGATTGAATACCGCGGCTATGGCCAGGAGATTGTCGAAGAACTGGGGGAATACGCTGGCGTGCCAGTGTGGAACGGGCTGACCAATGAATTTCACCCGACCCAGATCCTCGCCGACCTGATGACCATGCTGGAGCACGCCCCGGGTAAAAAACTGCAGGATCTCTCCTTCGCTTATCTCGGCGATGCCCGTAACAACATGGGCAATTCCCTTATGGTGGGCGCAGCCAAAATGGGCATGGATATTCGCCTTGTTGCGCCCAAAGCCTTCTGGCCTGAAGCGGCGCTGGTCGAGCAATGCCGAGCCATCGCCAAAGAAACCGGCGGCCGCATCATGCTGACGGACAGCGTTGCAGAAGGCGTTGCGGACGTGGATTTCCTCTACACCGACGTTTGGGTTTCGATGGGCGAGCCTAAAGAAGCCTGGGCCGAACGCGTAAGCATCATGACGCCTTACCAAATTAACCAGAACGTCCTAAACGCGACCGGCAACCCAAACGTCAAGTTCATGCATTGCCTGCCGGCCTTCCACAACGAACACACCAAAGTCGGCAAAGAGATCGAAGAAACCTACGGTCTGAAGGGGCTGGAAGTGACCGAGGAAGTCTTTGAGTCAAAACACTCCATCGTCTTCGACGAAGCCGAAAACCGCATGCACACCATTAAAGCCGTGATGGTCGCCACGCTCGGCGAGTAACACAGTCGGGCGGTGGGAACTCCTCGCTGCCCGTATTGCCCTTGTGCTGCTTCACGCAGCGGGAGAAAAGGAAATGGCCGATGTTACCCATGAAGGTGCCGCAGACACCTCCACAAGCAGTGAAAGAAAACTCGGACTCAGCGCGCTGGTGGCGCTGGTTATAGGCTCGATGATTGGCGGGGGCGTTTTCAGCCTGCCGCAAAACTTTGCTTCAGTAGCTTCACCCGGCGCATTGCTGATCGGCTGGGCTATCACCGGCGTCGGTATGCTTTGCCTGGCGTTTATTTATCAGAATCTCAGCGCGCGTTGCCCGGATCTTGACGGCGGCGTTTACAGCTATGCCCGGGCCGGGTTTGGCGACTTTATTGGCTTCCAGTCCGCCTGGGGCTACTGGTTCTCCGCCTGGCTCGGGAACGTCTCTTACGCGGTATTGCTGTTCAGCGCCATGAGCTTTTTCATTCCGGTTTTTGGCGACGGGAATAACCTGCCTTCCATTATCGGCGCCTCCGTTGTGCTGTGGCTGGTGCATGCTCTGGTACTTCGCGGAGTACGCGAAGCCGCCTACATCAACACCATCCTCACCGTGGTAAAGGTCATCATCCTGCTGGTCTTTATTGTCGCGGTGCTGATTGCCTTCCGGATTGGCGTGTTCACAGCAGATTTCTGGGGCCGCATGATGCTGGTCGAAGGCTCACGTCCAGAAATTTTCGACCAGGTTAAAAACACCATGCTGGTCACCACCTGGGTGTTTATCGGCATCGAAGGCGCGACCGTCGTTTCCGCCCGAGCCGCAAAACGTGAGGATATCGGTAAGGCGACGGTCATTGGTCTGCTGGGCGCGCTGGCGATTTATGTGCTGGTCAGCGTGCTGTCGATGGGGATCCTCGATCAGGCCACTCTGGCCGGGCTGAAGAATCCGTCAATGGCGGGCGTGCTGGAAAGCGTGGTCGGGCCGTGGGGAGCGAAGTTCGTTGCCGGAGGCGTGATTCTGTCCGTAGCCGGCGCGCTGCTGGCCTGGACGCTGTTTGCCGCTGAATTACCCCGTGTCGCGGCGATTGACGGCATTTTCCCTAAAATTTTCGCCAAAGAGAACGCCCGCCATTCACCCTCGTTTTCGCTGTGGATCACCAATGGCTTAATTCAGCTCTTCCTGATCCTCACCTTGTTCTACGCCGCTGGCTACCAGGCGCTGTTCTCCATCGCCACGGCAGCCATTTTACCTCCGTACCTGTTCAGCGCGGCCTACGGATTAAAGCTGGCCTGGACCGGGGAGCGTTATGGGCAAGGGGAATCACGAACCGGCGGCATCCTGCTTGGCCTGATTGCAACGGCTTACGGCTTCTGGCTTTGCTACGCCGCGGGCGATTCGATGTTGCTTAGCTCGCTGTTATTCACGCCGGGCATTCTGGTGTTCCTGTGGCAGAAAAAAACCCAGGGTCAGCCGCTGCTGAAAAGCTATGAACTGGCGATCGCCGTAGCCATTCTTGCTTTGGCCGCATGGACATTAAAACTGGTGATAACCGGAAATTTACAGATAGCCTGACGCCATTAACGCCACGATTGTGGCGTTAAACTCTTCACTTCAATCCATTGACGACATTTTTAAGGGATAAAATTAATAAAAATCATTTCTATCAATAAATTACGTTCATCAACCGTGCAATGAAAACGCACCGGTCATCACAGGAGTGTATAGAGACCATGAGGACATCCCGCCTCTCGTTCGAGAAAGAGCAGCGCCAGCTTGAACTGTGCCAACAGCTCATCAGCCACAAGAGTTATCACTCCCAGGAGCAACTACGCCATGACCTGAAACAGCACGGCTTCGAAGCCATCAGTCAGTCCACTGTCTCCCGCCTGCTCAAGCTACTGGGCGTCATAAAGTTGCGCAATGCCAAAGGGCAAAAAATTTATGCTCTTAGCCCTCAAACTTTACCTCAGCCCAACGCGGCGCGTTCGGTGGCTGAAATGGTGCTAAGCGTTGAGCACAACAGTGAATTTGTCATGGTGCACACGGTGTCAGGCTACGGCAAAGCGATAGCAAAAATTCTCGATCATCACGCCATCGCCGAGATTTTGGGCGTGGTCGCCGGCAGCAGCGTGGTCTGGATTGCGCCGCGTGAAGTGCAAAAAACGCCGCTGTTGCATCGCCGCATCATGCGTATGCTGGGCCAGGCGTAAATGCACCGCAACCGATTGCAGCGCCCCTGAAAAAGTGTGATTTTAGCGCTTGCAGAGAACACCCACGCGCGTATAATGCGCCACAATTTGCCGGGAGGAAGCATGGTTTACTGTGTTCAAAAAAATGTCGTAGCTCGACGTCTGAAAGCAGACGCGGCAGGGCGTTTTTCTTCCCGTTGCACCGTCGAATTTCTAAATTCCCAAATTGCTAAGGCCCCTCGTTGAGGGGCCTTTTTTTTGCCCGTCGGCCCGAGAACAGGAGAGAAGCATGACTAACCCGCTCTATAAAAAACACATCATTTCCATCAATGATCTCAGTCGTGAAGAACTTGAACTGGTGCTGGCGACCGCGGCAAAGCTAAAAGCGAACCCCCAGCCGGAGTTGCTGAAGCACAAAGTTATCGCCAGCTGCTTCTTTGAAGCGTCGACCCGAACTCGCCTCTCGTTTGAAACCTCCATTCACCGCCTGGGCGCTTCGGTCGTCGGATTCTCCGACAGCAGCAACACTTCGCTGGGCAAGAAAGGCGAGACGCTGGCGGATACCATCTCCGTCATCAGTACCTACGTGGACGCCATCGTGATGCGCCACCCGCAGGAAGGCGCGGCTCGCCTCGCCACCGAGTTTTCCGGTGAGATCCCGGTGCTGAACGCCGGTGACGGCGCTAACCAGCACCCGACCCAAACCCTGCTGGACCTGTTCACCATTCAGGAAACTCAGGGCCGCCTCGAGAACCTGAATATCGCTATGGTCGGTGACCTGAAATATGGCCGCACCGTGCATTCGCTGGCCCAGGCGCTAGCGAAGTTCAACGGCAACCGCTTCTACTTCATCGCGCCACCCGCGCTGGCGATGCCGCAGTACATTCTCGACATGCTGGATGAAAAAGGCATTGCCTGGAGCCGCCATGAGTCCATCGACGAAGTGGTAGGCGAGCTGGACATTCTGTACATGACCCGCGTGCAGAAAGAGCGTCTGGACCCGTCTGAATACGCCAACGTTAAAGCACAGTTTATCCTGCGCGCCGCCGACCTGACCGGCGCACGCGGCAACATGAAGGTGCTGCACCCGCTGCCGCGCGTGGATGAGATCACCACCGATGTAGACAGCACGCCGCATGCCTGGTATTTCCAGCAGGCCGGTAACGGTATTTTTGCTCGCCAGGCGCTGCTGGCGCTGGTGTTGAATCGCGAACTGGTTTAAGTGAGAGGACAAGAAGATGACGCACGATAATAAATTACAGGTTGAAGCCATCAAGCGCGGCACCGTTATTGACCACATTCCGGCTCAGGTTGGCTTTAAGCTCCTGACCCTGTTCCAGCTGACCGAAACCGACCAGCGCATTACTATCGGCCTGAATTTGCCATCCCGCGAGCTGGGCCGCAAAGATCTGATCAAAATTGAAAATACCTTCCTGACCGACGAGCAGGTGAACCAGTTGGCGCTGTACGCCCCGCACGCCACGGTGAACCGCATAGACGAGTACGAAGTCGTCGGCAAAAGCACCCCAAGCCTGCCGGATCGCATCGAGAAAGTGCTGCTGTGCCCGAACACCAACTGCATCAGCCACAACGAGCCGGTGGCTTCTTCGTTCGCCGTGAAACAGCGCGCCGACGATATCAGCCTGAAGTGCAAGTATTGCGAGAAAGAGTTCGCTCGCCACGTGGTTCTGGTAGATTAACGACCACTAATGACAAGCCACTCCCCGTCTCTATAATGGGCGGGAGTTTAAATCCAATACTAAGGAGAAAGTATGTCACGTACGCTTAGCACGGAAAATGCACCGGCCGCTATCGGTCCTTATGTTCAGGGTGTCGATCTCGGGAGCATGATCATCACTTCCGGGCAGATCCCGGTGAACCCAAAAACCGGTGAAGTGCCGGAAGATGTAGCCGCTCAGGCTCGTCAGTCCCTGGAAAACGTGAAGGCTATCGTTGAGTCCGCGGGCCTGAAAGTGGGCGACATCGTGAAAACCACCGTGTTTGTGAAAGATCTGAACGATTTCGCGACCGTGAACGCCACCTACGAAGCCTTCTTCAACGAACATAACGCGACCTTCCCGGCTCGCTCCTGCGTTGAAGTGGCTCGTCTGCCGAAAGACGTAAAAATCGAAATCGAAGCTATCGCCGTTCGCCGCTAGTTCGCCGCCGCGCTTTGCTTCTGGCCCCGCTTTCACGGGGCCATTTCTTTGCTTACTTCACCACAGCCCGCAGCAGTTTTTCCAGCGGATACACCGCCGCAATCACCACTTCATCACGAGTCTGCGCCGCAGCATCCAGCTGAGCCTGAATGGCTTTCAGCTCGTCATCGCTGAGCGAACCTTGCTTCGCTACCAAATCCGTCAGCCTTAAGCCAAGACCGGCGAGCTTGTCCACGTCCTCGGCAACCGGCTTGAGCGGTTTTAGCACGTAGTTGCCGTCGATCAGCGCCAGCACGTCCGGGGTGTTGTTCTGCCAGCGGGTGAAGATATGGCGCAGCGCTTCCGCACTGTTCCCGTCTTCCCTGTCGGCAATCAGTTTATCTACCCAACCGTTAATCGCCCTGACCTGCCCGCTTTCTGCCCCAAGCGCATCGGCAAAGCGGTTCAGCGGCTCAAAGTGGTTGTAATTCCCGGCCTGGAATTTCAGGTGCTGGCGCGTGTAGTACTGCGCCGGCTCGACGGCCTGGGCGAGGATTTGCAGCGGCATGATCTCCGGCGTACCGGCCAGGCGCGTGAGCTGCGTAACGGATTCGGTATGCTGACGCAGGCCAACGGACACCGTGGACCAGGCATCAATGGCCTGCATACGCTGGTACATATTGTCCACGTCGGTGACGTCTTTAGCCGACCAAAGCCGTTCGGCCACGGCAAAAGTCCGCGGCCAGAGTTTGATATCCAGCAGCGGGGAGATCACATTTTCCGCCCACAGCGCCGCTTCGCCGCCGAGGATATTGCTCATCTGCGCGTCGGTTGGCACCACAGGCTGTTTGCCGTCCGGGATGCCTTCGAGCTTCTGTCCGGTCGCCGGATAGCGCACGTTGCCCACCAGGAAGTAGCCGTTAAGCTTGTCGTTTTCCAGCGTCACCACCGGGCGCGTTTCCCCCATCCAGGTATCTACCGTAAATGTCACCTGGGTAGGGTTCAGCCATTTTACGTCGTGAACTGCGCGGCGGGATTTGCCCTTGAAGTCGATAAATCCGCGCCAGCCGCCGTCACTTTTCACCAGCGTAAAGCTGCCTTCTACCGCGCTGCCTTTCAGGCGAGGCATGCTGAAGAACCAGCTCTGTGCGCTGTCGGCCTCGCAGATGTGATCCACATTGTTTAGCCCAACCGGCAGGACCTCATTGCGGTAGTGGTAGGCGGTAGACTGCGGCTGGTCGAGGTAAAAGCCCGTGGACAGAATGCCTTTGTAGCCGTGGGCGGCGATTGCCCCCAGCGAATCCTGCCCCTGCCAGGACTGGATCAAAATGTTCTTCGGTAGATCCGGGTGATAAATCTCGTCCCAGCCCATCATCTGGCGCTTATGCTTCTCGAGGATCTTTTCCAGCCGCTGGTTGAAGTACGTTTGCAGCGCGTGGGAATCCGCCAGGTTGTGCTGCTTCATAAATTGCTGGATGGCGGCGTTTTCTTTCCACTGGGTGTCATCCACCTCATCGCCGCCGATATGCAGATAATTATCCGGGAAAATAGCGGTAACTTCGCCAATCAGCGTATCGACAAATTTGTAGGCCGCTTCGTTAGCCGGGTTCAGCAGCGGCTTCAGAACGCCCCAGTTGCGCTCCATCTGGTATGGGCCCGGCGCGCTCATCAGCTCCGGGTAAGCGACAGCCAGCGCTGAGCCGTGGCCTGGCAGGTCAATTTCCGGCACAACGCGAATGCCCAGCGAGGTGGCATAGCGTACCACCTGCTTCATTTGCGCCTGGGTGTAGAACTGCCCGTCGCTCGCCAGTTGCTGGAGCTTAGGATAATGGGTCGACGCAAAGCGCCAGCCCTGATCGTCCGTCAAGTGCCAGTGGAAGACATTCAGCTTGGCGGCTGCCATCCCGTCCAACTGGCGGAGAATGTCGTTCACCGGCATAAAGTGGCGAGCCGAATCAAGCAGCAGCCCGCGCCACGGGAACCGCGGCACATCTTTGATTTCGACATAAGGAATCGACGTATTTTGCGGACCATTTTGAATCAGCTGCAGCAAGGTCTCCATGCCGCGCATCGCGCCAAAGCGCGTGTTAGCGGTGAGCTTCACGCCGTCCGCCGTCACGCTTAAGGCATAGCTTTCGTCGCTGTCTGCTTTAGGTAGAGGATCAACGACCTGTTTAATTTGAATAGCAATCGTGGGTTTTGCAGGCTGTGCAGCCGCTGGCTGAAGCTGCCACCCGGTTTGCAGGCTGATACGCTGCCGCCAGCGATCAACGGCGCCGTCGAGCTTGTCGCCGCTAATGGCGATAGACACGGCGTTAGTCAGCGGCAGGCTGCCCTGCGTGGCCGGGAGTTCGACCTGCTGCGGCCAGGGCATTAACGGGAGATCCCCTGCGGGAGCGGCCTGCGCCTGGCAGGCAACGGCGATACCTGCAGCCAGCAGGCTAAAACGAAGCGATTTGAACATGGATAATCCTTTCACGTGACGGGCCAGAAAATAGCAAAAACAATCTGTTATCACGTGAAGGATTTTTCAGCAAGGCGGCGGCGAGATGTGGATCACATCTCGCCATTTTTTGGATTACTGCCAGCCGTAGCGGCGGCTATAGAAACCTTTTACTGCCTGAGTCAGCATCATGTAGCCTGCCAGGATGATCACCAGCAGCGGGAAGTAGCTCAGCGGCAGCGCCTGCAGGTGGAGATATTCCGCCAGCGGGGAGAACGGCAGCGCAATCCCGAGCGCCATCACCAGCAGCGTCATGACCATCAGCGGCCAGGCCGGACGGCTTTGCAGGAACGGAATGCGGCGGGTACGGATCATGTGCACAATCAGCGTCTGCGACAGCAGGCCTTCCACGAACCAGCCGGACTGGAACAGCGTTTGCGCTTCCGGGGAGTTGGCTTTGAAAATCCACCACATCACGCCGAAGGTCACGATATCGAAGATGGAGCTGAGCGGCCCGAAGAACACCATAAAGCGGCCCAGGTCGGCCGGGTTCCAGCGCTGTGGCTGCTTGATTTGCTCATCGTCGACGTTATCAAACGGGATCGCGACCTGCGAGATATCGTACATCAGGTTCTGAATCAGTAAGTGGATCGGCAGCATCGGCAGGAACGGCAGGAAGGCGCTGGCCACCAGCACGCTGAAGACGTTGCCGAAGTTGGAGCTGGCGGTCATTTTGATGTACTTGAGCATGTTGGCGAAGGTACGACGGCCTTCAATCACGCCCTCTTCCAGCACCATCAGGCTTTTTTCCAGCAGGATAATGTCGGCAGCCTCACGGGCGATATCCACCGCACCATCAACTGAAATACCGATATCCGCCGCACGTAACGCTGGAGCATCGTTGATGCCGTCGCCCATAAAGCCCACGACATGGCCTTCACCGCGCAGCAGGCGAACGATACGCTCTTTGTGCATCGGCGTCAGGCGGGCAAACAGCGTGGTTTGCAGCGCCACGCGCGCCAGTTCGTCATCGCTCATCTCTTCGATGTCGCTGCCGATAATCAGGTCGCCTACCTCCAGGCCGACTTCACGGCATACTTTCGCCGCGACCAGTTCGCTGTCGCCGGTCAGGATTTTCACCGCGATGCCGCTGGCTTTCAGCGCTTTTAACGCCGGAGCGGTGGTTTCTTTCGGCGGATCGAGGAAGGCAATGTAGCCTTCGAGGATCAGGTCTGACTCATCCACGCGGCTGTAGTCTGCGCTGCGAGCAGGCAGGAATTTGGTGGCAACGGCAACCACACGCAGGCCCTGGCTGTTTAGCGAGTCGGTTACGCTGCGAATGCGCGTCAGCATCCCTTCGCTGAGCGGCACAATTTCGTCCCCGTGGCGTACATGGGTACAGACGTTGAGGATCTCCTGCAGCGCGCCTTTGCAGATAAGCTGATGCACGTCGGCCTGCTCGGAGACCACAACCGACATGCGGCGGCGATCAAAATCAAAAGGAATTTCATCTATTTTGTGCCAGCGGGCAACCGCCGTACGAGCATGGTCAGCATCGACGCCTTCCAGTACCGCCACGTCGAGCAGGTTTTTCAGGCCGGTTTGGTAGTGGCTGTTCAGCCAGGCGGTATGCAGCACGCGATCGCTTTGCTCACCGAAGATATCGGTGTGGGTTTCCAGCACGATGCGGTCCTGTGTCAGGGTGCCGGTTTTATCGGTACACAGGATGTCCATCGCGCCAAAGTTCTGGATAGCATCCAGGTGTTTCACAATGACTTTTTGCTTCGACAGTTTGACCGCCCCGCGCGCCAGCGTGGAGGTCACGATCATGGGCAGCATTTCCGGCGTCAGGCCGACGGCAACGGAGAGCGAGAACAGCGCCGCTTCCCACCAGTCGCCCTTGGTGAAGCCGTTAATCAGCAGCACCACCGGCACCATCACCAGCATAAAGCGGATCAGCAGCCAGCTTACGCGGCTGATCCCGCGCTGGAAGGCGTTAGGTTCACTTTCCTGCTGGGTGACACGCCCGGCAAGCTGGCCGAACCAGGTGTTGCCGCCGGTGGCGATAATCATCGCCAGAGCGGTGCCGCTCACCACGTTGGTGCCCATAAAGCAGAGGTTGTCGCACTCCAGCGGGTTGTGCTGGTCGTGCTGACGGCTGACGGCGACTTTCTCAACCGGCAGCGATTCCCCGGTCAGCGATGCCTGGCCAACAAACAGGTCACGCGCCTGCATCACGCGCAGGTCGGCTGGGATCATGTCGCCCGCAGCAAGCTTAACAATGTCACCAGGTACCAGCTGGTCCAGCGGAACTTCGACGTAGGCATATTCGCCCTGGTCGTTGATCACGCGCAGCACGGTTGCGGTGTTGCTCACCATCGCCTTCAGCGCATCCGCCGCGCGGGTGGAGCGGGTTTCCTGGATGAAGTTCAGCAGCGTGGAAATCACCACCATCAGCGCGATGACGCTGGCGCCGAACAGATCATCTTCCGTGGCGTAGGAGAAAATCCCCAGCGCCGTCAGCAGCAGGTTGAACGGGTTGCGGTAACAAACCCAGAGATGCACAAACCACGGTGCGGGTTTCTGCGCCGGGATCTGGTTCAGGCCGTGGGTTTCGCGCGCCTTTTCGACTTCGCGAGCGTCCAGCCCTTCCGGATGGCTGCCAAATTCAACGTAGAGCTGCTCTTCGCTGGCGGCGGCATATTTCAGGCAGGCCTGGGTCAGCGTCGCCGGAATATCGGCGGCCTTCGCCACCACTTTCCCGTCAGGCATAGGATCGCGCTGCACCAGGCGGCGCGGCAGGTGGCGGCTCAGTTGGGACATCAGCTGGCGTGTGAGGTTTTTGAATTGCATAAACGTCCTTAGCACCGTCTTGAGCGGTACCTAAGTTTCCTGTAGGCGCAACAAAGCTGCACCAGGCAGGAGAGCATCAACAAGCAGGGACGTAAAAGAGAGTGGTCGTCACTGCCTTACAAAACCGGTAAGGCAGCGGGCGTTAACCTGTGGCTTACCGGAAAATTCCTGTTACTTCAGGGTGAGGACTGGGATCGGGTTCCATGTCATCTCCGGTAGCGTTGAAAGAAAAATAGCATTACGCCTTCTGGCATAATGAGAATGCCAGGTATACTACGCCCGTAAAACTAAACCGTCTGTAAACCAGATTTTGCCCATATCGGGAACGGGATAGAGCGTTAATATTTTAATCCTGGTAAGTATATTCTAAATAATCCGGATTACAGGTTGGTGGCAAACGAGTGACAATCACTGCATTCGTGTCCCAAAGGAAAAAGGGCTAGCCGCCATTGTCTAACCAGCCAATTTGCACCGTGACCGCCAGGGAAAAGAACAACCATGCAAAGTCGCCTTACCATCAAAGATATTGCCCGCCTGAGCGGCGTGGGGAAATCTACCGTTTCGCGCGTATTGAACAATGAAAGCGGCGTCAGCGCCCGCACGCGGGAACGGGTTGAAGCGGTAATGCAGCAGCATGAGTTCTCTCCCTCCCGCTCGGCGCGCGCGATGCGCGGGCAAAGCGACAAAGTCGTCGCCATTATCGTGACCCGCCTGGACTCCCTGTCGGAAAATCTGGCGGTGCAAACCATGCTGCCTTGCCTTTACGAGCAGGGCTACGACCCGATCATGATGGAAAGCCAGTTCTCACCAGAGATGGTTGAGGAGCATCTCGGCATGCTGCGCCGCCGCAATATCGACGGCGTGATTTTGTTCGGCTTCACGGGTATCAACGAGAAAGTGCTGCAGCCCTGGCGCTCCACGCTGGTGCTGATGGCGCGAGACGCCAACGGTTTCGCTTCGGTGTGTTATGACGATGAAGGCTCCATTCACATCCTGATGTCTACGCTTTATCAGCAGGGCCACCGGGATATCAGCTTCCTGGGCGTACCGCACGGCGACGTCACCACCGGTTACCGTCGTCACCAGGCGTATCTCGCGTTTTGTCGTGACCACGATATTGTTCCGAATGCCGCCCTGCCCGGCCTGGCTATGAAGCAAGGCTACGAGCATGTGGTTGAAGTCCTGACCCCAAAAACCACCGCCCTGCTGTGCGCCACCGACACCCTGGCGCTGGGCGCAAGCAAATATCTCCAGCAGCAAAACCGCAGCGATATTCAACTGGCGAGCGTGGGGAACACGCCGCTGATGAAATTCTTGCATCCTGAAATCATCACCGTTGACCCAGGCTACGCCGAAGCCGGTCGCGCCGCGGCTTTGCAGCTGATCGGGCAGATTTCTCAGGGCCAACAGCTGCGGCAGATCGTCATCCCTAGTCACCTGCAATAAAACCTCTCCTGAACGGGATTTTGTGATCTTCGCCCGGTTTCGGGAACGTTCCCATTTTCGCAATATAGAAACCTGGCTACCCTTACAACAGGTCATTACCTCCTACCCAGGGTGTTACTTATGAGCAAAGTAAAACAACAAGACATCGACAAACTGATCGAACTGGTTGGCGGACGCGAGAATATTGCGACCGTCAGCCACTGCATTACCCGACTGCGTTTTGTGCTGAACCATCCCGAAAATGCCCATCCTAAAGAGATCGAAAACCTCCCGATGGTGAAAGGCTGCTTTACCAATGCCGGTCAGTTCCAGGTGGTTATCGGTACCGACGTGGATGATTATTACAAAGCGCTGATCGCCACGACCGGACTGGACTCCGCCGACAAGGAACAGGCCAAGACGGCGGCCCGTCAAAACATGAAATGGCACGAGCAGCTGATCTCCCACTTCGCAGAGATCTTCTTCCCGCTGCTGCCGGCGCTGATCAGCGGGGGTTTGATCCTCGGTTTCCGTAACGTCATTGGCGACCTGCCGATGAGCAACGGGGAAACTCTTGCCCAAATGTACCCGGCGCTGAAAACCGTGTATGACTTCCTGTGGCTGATTGGTGAAGCAATCTTCTTCTATCTGCCGGTGGGCATTTGCTGGTCTGCGGTGAAGAAAATGGGCGGCACGCCAATCCTCGGCATCGTGCTGGGCGTTACGCTGGTGTCACCACAGCTGATGAACGCCTACGAGCTGGGCACCAAGATCCCGGAAGTGTGGAACTTCGGCTGGTTCACTATTGAGAAAGTCGGTTACCAGGCACAGGTTATTCCTGCGCTGCTGGCCGGTCTGGCGCTCGGCTTCATCGAAACTCGTATGAAACGTATCGTGCCGGATTATCTTTATCTGGTTATCGTGCCGGTTTGCTCGCTGATCCTGGCCGTCTTCCTGGCGCACACCGTGATCGGGCCATTTGGCCGTATGATCGGTGATGGCGTGGCGTTCGCAGTTCGCCACCTGATGACCGGCAGCTTCGCCCCTATCGGTGCCGCGCTGTTTGGCTTCCTGTATGCGCCGCTGGTAATTACCGGTGTTCACCAGACCACGCTCGCCATCGATATGCAGATGATCCAGAGCCTGGGCGGGACACCGGTTTGGCCACTGATTGCGCTGTCCAACATCGCACAGGCATCTGCGGTTGTCGGCATCATTATCTGTAGCCGCAAGCAGAACGAACGTGAAATCTCCGTCCCGGCGGCTATCTCTGCCTACCTCGGCGTGACCGAACCGGCCATGTACGGGATCAACCTGAAGTACCACTTCCCGATGCTGTGCGCGATGGTCGGTTCCGGCCTGGCTGGCCTGCTGTGCGGCCTGAACGGCGTGATGGCGAACGGGATTGGCGTCGGCGGTCTGCCGGGCATTCTGTCCATCCAGCCTAAGTTCTGGGGCGTCTACGCCATTGCGATTGTTATCGCGGTGATTGTGCCGATTATCCTGACCTCCATCGTCTACAAGCGTAAATTCCGCCAGGGCACGCTGCTGGTGGTGTAGTGAGATTGACCGGGGGCAGAAATGCCCCCTTTTCGTCAGAGCAAAGTGACTTTTTCTCGCTTTGTGGGTTATCAGCTGAAAATCAGCCCATTGATTTTCCTTGTTTATTTTTGATGGCACTGAAGGTTCTTTCTACTACCAGAAGCTTGTCATCAGTTTGTGGGGCAATTCCGCCCCTTCAGCTAGCAGGAACTCGCTATGAATATCACTCCTCCGTGGTGGCAAAACGGCGTCATCTACCAGATTTACCCGAAGAGTTTCCAGGACACGACCGGCAGCGGGACCGGCGATCTGAAGGGCGTGATTAAGCGTCTGGATTACCTTAAGACGCTGGGCGTTGATGCCATTTGGCTCACACCGTTTTATGTCTCGCCTCAGATAGATAACGGCTACGACGTCGCTAACTACTGCGCGATAGATCCAACCTACGGCACGCTGGAAGATTTTGATTTGCTGGTAGCCGAAGCCCACCAACGCGGTATTCGCCTGGTGCTGGATATGGTGTTTAACCACACTTCCACGGAGCACGACTGGTTCAAACAGGCGCAGGATAAACACAGTCCGTACCGCGAGTTCTATATCTGGCGCGACGGCAACCCGGACATTCTGCCGAACAACTGGCGCTCGAAGTTCGGCGGCAATGCCTGGCAGTGGCAGGCGGAAACGGGCCAATACTACCTGCACCTTTTCGCGCCTGAGCAGGCCGATCTCAACTGGGAAAACCCAACGGTTCGCGCCGAGCTGAAGAAGGTTTGCGAGTTCTGGGCCAACCGCGGCGTGGACGGCCTGCGTCTCGACGTGATTAACCTGGTATCAAAAGATCAGACGTTCCCGAATGACGTGAACGGCGGTGACGGGCGTCGTTTTTACACCGATGGTCCACGAGTTCATGAGTACCTGCAGGAATTCAGCCGCGATGCTTTTAAGCCGCTCGGCCTGATGACCGTCGGCGAGATGTCCTCCACTTCACTGGATAACTGCCAGAAATATGGCGCCCTCGATGGCAGCGAGCTGTCGATGACCTTTAACTTCCATCACCTGAAAGTGGATTATCCCGGCGGCGAGAAATGGACGCTGGCAAAACCTGACTACGTGGAGCTGAAGTCCATTTTCAACCACTGGCAGCAGGGGATGCACAACGTGGCGTGGAACGCGTTGTTCTGGTGTAACCACGACCAGCCGCGCATCGTGTCCCGCTTTGGCCACGAAGGCGAACTGCGAACCACCTCCGCGAAGATGCTGGCCATGGTGCTGCACGGCATGCAAGGCACGCCGTACATCTATCAGGGGGAAGAGATTGGGATGACTAATCCGCATTTCTCCAACATCGATCAGTACCGCGACGTGGAAAGCCTCAATATGTTTGCCGAGCTGCGAACCCTTGGGCGCGACAGCGACACGCTGATGGCTATTCTTGCCAGCAAGTCACGCGACAACAGCCGCACGCCGATGCAATGGGATGCCGGCAGCAACGCTGGCTTTAGCGAAGGCACGCCGTGGATTGGCCTGTGCGATAACTACCAGACAGTCAACGCCGCAGCGGCGCTGGAGGACAAAGAGTCGGTGTTCTATACCTACCAGCAATTGATCAAGCTGCGTAAGGCGGAGCCGGTGCTGACCTGGGGGAATTATCAGGATCTGCTGCCGGAGCACCCGCTGGTGTGGAGTTACAGCCGCCAACACGAGGGCCAGACGCTGGTGGTTGCCGCGAACCTTAGCGCGGAAGCGCAATGGCTGCAGCTGGAAGGGCATGAAGGCGAATGGGAAGTGTTGATGAGCAACTATGCTGATGCCGCACCGAAGCCTGCGGAGATGAGCCTGAGGCCGTTTGAGGCAGTGTACTGGGTTAAGCGTTAGTCTGGAAAAACGCCCCTCAATGTCGCTTCTGACCCTCACCCTCTCCCTGGAAGGGAGAGGGAATAGATTGCGAACTGTTTTGCCCTGTTGTTTGCCCCCTCGCCCCTTTGGGGAGAGGGCCGGGGTGAGGGGAAAAATTACCCCTTCAGCGCCTGAACCCGACTCAGCCAGCCGTTAACACCCTCATCGATCAGCGCTTCCGTAATCGTATTTGCCCCCTGAATAAGCGCAGGCGCCTGCCAAATCATGCCTGTTTTATTCGCCATCGCATGGAACGGCAGCAGCAGCTCTTCCACCGTATAGCGGTTAGCCCCTTCGGCACGATAGGCGTCCGTCGATCCGCCGGTTGAGGTCATCACCATCAGCTTTTTGCCGTGCAGCGCGGTGCCGTTAGTCCCGTAGGCAAAGCCGAAGGTCAGCACCTGATCCTGCCAGTCCTTGAGGATCGCCGGAGAGCTGTACCACCAGAACGGGAACATCAGCACAATCGCGTCATGTTCCACCAGCAGCGCTTGTTCACGTTCAACGTCAATCTGGTGATCCGGGTACGCACGCTTAAGCTCGTGCACGGTGACGCCTTCGATGCTTTTCAGGGCCGTAACGCCAGCTCGGTTAATACGGGATTCTTCAGGGGCGCGATGTGCTGCCAGGACTAATATTTTTTTCATCTTTCAGACCTCATTTTTTGGGATGAGGCTATCTTTTCAGATGACAGGGCTTACCTGTAGTCCATAACATGGCACATCTGTTTCAACCAAAGGTTACAAGCATGATGCTTTCCGCAGACGTTCATCGGCTCATTCCCGCTTTTCTGGCGGCGGCCGACTGCCAGAGTTTTTCCGAGGCCGCCCGTCAGTTGGGTATTACGCCTGCGGCGGTGAGCAAAAGCATACGCCAGCTTGAACAGCGGCTGGGCATCGTACTCTTTGTGCGCAATACGCATTTTGTGGTGCTGACCGAAGAAGGCACTGCGTTACGCGATGAGGTCGCGCCGCTGTGGCAGGCGCTGAACCAAGCTCTGGTTAACCCGGGGACGGAACCTTCGGGGCTGCTGCGCGTCAGCGTGATCCCCGGCTTTGGCCGTCACTGCCTGATGCCAATTCTGGCCGAATTCCAGCGGCGCTATCCGCTGATTCGCTTCGAGTTGTCCATGGAAGCCCGCAGCGTGAATTTAATTGCTGAACGCATAGACGTGGCCATCGGCCACCGCACGGTAAGAGATAACCGCGTGGTCGCTCGCGAACTGTATACTTCAAAAATGATTACGGCAGCGTCACCGGCCTATTTAGCCCAGCACGGAACGCCACAAACGCCGGAAGATCTCGCACAGCATCGCTGCCTTATTCACCGCAACTCCGGCACCGGGCGCCTTCAGCAGTGGATGAATAACGAAACGCTGTTTGACGAACCCTCAGCCTGGTTTATCACTACCTCACCGGATTCGCTGGTGGACGCGGCGCTGTCCGGCATGGGGATCGTTTATCTCGCCGACTGGTATCTCACCAAACCAATTGCCGAAGGAAAATTGCAGGCAATTTTGCAGGGTTCGGCCACCGAGGCGCAGCAACTCTGGGTAAAGTATGCAGGAGGTAAAGTCCCGCCAAAGACTCGGGTTTTTGTCGAGTATTTATCCGAAAAACTCATCAGATAATTCTTGGCATTTTTAGCAATGCCCACCGCTTCTGCTGCCCCCGATTTACTTTGTTCTACGTCAATAAAATCGCAAACATGTTTGATGCAAATCACTATATATAGAACTTAAAATGCACCCCGGCCCTACATGTTGTATTCATCAACTATTATAACAACAACTTCCACAGGATAAGTTTGGGGATTATCTGTGGATAAAAAGGGCCGATTTTCGGGAAGTTTTGACAGGACAAACGGCTACGTGCTCCCGGATGCGCCCCTACCTTTGTGGATAACCTAAAAATAAACGGAGAAATCATGACACCGCATGTGATGAAAAGAGACGGGTGCAAGGTACCTTTCACTTCAGAGCGCATCAGAGAAGCCATTCTGCGTGCAGCTAAAGCAGCGGGAGTCGATGACGCGGACTATTGCGCCACCGTCGCAGATATCGTCAGTCAGCAGATGGCCGGCCGCAGCCAGGTCGATATCGGCGAGATCCAGGTCGCCGTGGAAAACCAGCTTATGGCCGGAAACTACAAGCAGCTGGCGCGCGCCTATATTGAGTATCGCCATGACCGCGATATTGAGCGCGAGAAGCGTGGCCGCCTGAACCAGGAAATTCGCGGCCTGGTTGAGCAGACCAACTCCGCCCTGCTGAATGAAAACGCCAACAAGGACAGCAAGGTCATCCCTACCCAGCGCGACCTGCTGGCCGGGATTGTCGCCAAGCACTACGCCAAGCAGCACCTGCTGCCGCGCGATGTGGTACTCGCGCACGAACGTGGTGATATTCACTATCACGATCTCGACTATTCTCCGTTTTTCCCAATGTTTAACTGCATGCTTATCGATCTCAAAGGCATGCTGACCCATGGCTTTAAAATGGGTAACGCCGAGATCGAGCCGCCAAAATCCATTTCTACCGCAACGGCGGTTACGGCACAGATTATCGCCCAGGTTGCCAGCCATATTTACGGTGGAACAACCATTAACCGCATCGACGAAGTGCTGGCCCCGTTTGTGACCGAAAGCTTTAACAAGCACCGTAAAATTGCCGAAGAGTGGCAGATCCCCAATGCCGAGGAGTACGCACACTCCCGCACCGAGAAAGAGTGCTACGACGCCTTCCAATCCCTTGAATATGAAGTGAATACCCTGCATACCGCCAACGGGCAGACGCCGTTTGTCACCTTTGGTTTTGGCCTCGGTACCAGTTGGGAATCCCGCCTGATCCAAACCTCGATTCTGCGCAACCGCATCGCCGGCTTGGGTAAAAATCGCAAGACCGCGGTGTTCCCAAAACTGGTCTTTGCTATCAAGGACGGCCTGAACCATAAGTTCGGCGACGCTAACTACGACATTAAGCAGCTGGCACTGGAATGCGCGTCCAAACGCATGTACCCGGACATTCTTAACTACGATCAGGTAGTGAAAGTCACAGGTTCATTTAAAACCCCAATGGGTTGCCGCAGCTTCCTCGGCGTATACGAAGAAAACGGGGAGCAGATCCACGACGGACGTAACAACCTCGGCGTGATCAGCCTGAACCTGCCGCGCATTGCGCTGGAAGCCAAAGGCGATGAAACCACCTTCTGGAAACTGCTGGACGAGCGCTTACTGCTGGCGCGTAAAGCCCTGATGACCCGCATTGCCCGCCTGGAAGGTGTCAAAGCCCGCGTGGCCCCGATCCTCTATATGGAAGGTGCCTGCGGCGTGCGCCTGAAAGCCGACGACGACGTGTCTGAGATCTTTAAAAATGGCCGGGCGTCTATTTCCCTTGGCTACATCGGCATTCATGAAACGGTGAATGCCCTGTTCGGTAACCAGCATGTTTACGACAGCGAAGCCCTGCGCGAGAAAGCCGTTGCCATCGTTTCCCGCCTGCGCGAAGCCACAGACAGCTGGAAAGAAGAAACCGGCTACGGTTTTAGCCTGTACAGTACGCCAAGTGAGAATCTGTGTGACCGTTTCTGCCGCCTGGATACCGCCGAGTTTGGCGTTGTGCCTGGCGTGACGGATAAAGGCTACTACACCAACAGCTTCCACCTCGACGTCGAGAAAAAGGTGAATCCTTACGACAAAATCGACTTCGAAGCGCCTTACCCACCGCTGGCTAACGGCGGCTTCATTTGCTACGGCGAGTATCCGAACATTCAGCACAACCTGCGGGCGCTGGAAGACGTGTGGGATTACAGCTACAAGCATGTGCCTTACTACGGCACCAATACGCCAATCGATGAATGCTACGAGTGCGGCTACACCGGCGAGTTCGAATGCACCAGCAAGGGCTTCACTTGCCCGAAATGCGGTAACCACGATGCAGCGCGCGTGTCCGTTACCCGCCGGGTTTGCGGCTATCTCGGTAGCCCGGACGCACGCCCGTTTAACGCCGGCAAGCAGGAAGAAGTTAAGCGTCGCGTTAAGCATCTGGGGAATGGGCAGATCGGTTAAGCCATAAAGCGAATTCCCCTCACCCTAACCCTCTCCCCTAAGGGGAGAGGGAACTGTCTGTGTAAATACTTAGGCCGTGCGCTGGTTTTCTCCCTTTCCCCTTAGGGGAGAGGGGACTGTCTATATAAATACTTACGCCGCGCGCTGGTTTTCTCCCTCTCCCCTTAGGGGAGAGGGGACTGTCTATATAAATACTTACGCCGCGCGCTGGTTTTCTCCCTCTCCTGTGGGAGAGGGCCGGGGTGAGGGCAATCAGGTCAGGCTTATGAATTATCATCAATACTACCCCGTCGACATCGTCAATGGCCCCGGCACTCGCTGCACGCTGTTTGTCTCAGGCTGCGTGCACGAATGCCCCGGCTGCTACAACAAAAGCACCTGGCGCGTGAACTCGGGCATGCTGTTTACCGCAGAAATGGCTGACCGTATTATTGCCGACCTGAACGACACCCGCGTTAAGCGCCAGGGGATCTCGCTTTCGGGCGGCGATCCTCTGCATCCGCAGAACGTGCCGGAGATTCTGAAGCTGGTGAAGCGCGTGCGTGCCGAATGTCCGGGCAAGGACATCTGGGTGTGGACGGGGTATAAGCTTGATGAGCTGAGCGCCGCGCAGCAGGAAGTAGTGGCATTAATCAACGTCCTGGTGGACGGCAAGTTTGTTCAGGATTTAAAAGACCCGGCGCTGATCTGGCGCGGCAGCAGCAACCAGGTTGTGCATCACCTGCGTTAAAACAGGCTTCCCGCCAGCCAGCGGGAAGCTTTACTTCAGCACATCATGGCGATGCACGTTTCCCCATTCGCACATCATATCCAGCACTGGGATCAGCGACTTACCGCGATCTGAGAGGCTGTACTCCACCTTGGGGGGAATTTGCGGGTATTCGTCCCGGATAATCAACCCGTCATTTTCCAGCTCTTTCAGCGTCAGGCTCAGGGTTCTGAAAGAGATAGTCTCAATGCAGCGTTTGAGTTCGTTGAAGCGAATCACCGGCTTATGCTCCGCCAGCGCATAGAGAATGATCATTTTGTATTTTCCATTCACCAGCGACAGCGTGTAGGCAAAGCCCGTGTCGCCCATAAATGCACAGGAATCTGGCGCAGCCTTTTCGCTCATTACACTATCCTTTGGTATAGTACATATCAACAATGACAGTATTGTACTTTAATTTAAAGCCTCCTATGATGCAAACATCAAATAAATGCCGATGAACAGTCATCTCAAGAGGAATTAATCATGAAGACGTTAATTGTTGTTATTCACCCGAATATTAATGAGTCTAAAATTAATAAACGCTGGGTAGCCGAATTAGAAAAGCAGCCAGAGTCATATACCATCCATAATCTTTATCAGACTTATCCAGATGGCGTTATTGATGTGGAGCGCGAGCAAAAACTGATTGAACAACACGATAAAATTATTCTGCAATTTCCGCTGTACTGGTTTAACAGTCCTCCGTTGTTAAAGCAGTGGCTGGATGAAGTCTTTACCTATGGCTGGGCCTACGGCTCTACCAGCGGGCATAAGCTCAGAGGCCGTAAGTTCGCGCTGGCGGTGAGTGCCGGCATCAAAGAGGAGGACTTTTCACCTGATGGGCGTTATCAGCATTCGTTACAGGAAATACTTCTGCCGTTTGAAATGACCGCGAAATATGTCGAAGCGGATTACCAGCCTTTCTACACATTTTATGGTGCCGAATATGAAGTTTCCGAACAACAGCTGGAAAGCAGTGCTAAAGGATATATTGATTACCTGCAGTCCTTTTAATATTCAGCCTCTGACAATTATCGTCTCAATTTTTATTGAGCGGTATAGCTTTGCTATTAAGAAGCCACGTAACTACGTGGCTTTTATTTTATCAGTGACAGGGAAATGCTGTTAAATAAGCGCCAGGCTACCCACAATAATGCCGCTTAGCGCCACCAGCCCGCCGGTGAGCCACAAGGCTTTAGCCGGGAAAGCTTTGTGCAGCATGATCAGCGACGGCAGACTGACCGCCGGAAGCGTAATCAACAGCGCCAGCGCAGGCGCCGTGCCCATCCCTGCCAGCATCATGGTTTGCACGATAGGAATTTCTGCTGCAGTCGGGATCACGAACAGGCAGCCGACAACCGCCATGGCAATAACCCAGAACAGCGTGTCGCTTACGACGCCATCAGCGTGAGGGAACAGCCAGACGCGTGCGGCGCCAAGCACCAGCACGGCAAGGATATAGACAGGGATTGTGCTCCAGAAGAGCTGCCACAGCGCTTTTCCCCAGCGAATAAGGAAAGCACCGTCTTCTGTCGAACGGCTAACGGCAGGGACTGGTTCAATGATTTGCGGCTTATCTTTTACCCAGCGCTGTACCAGCAAAGCCACACCGAGAACCGTCGCCAGGCCCGCTACTAACCGTACCAAAGCAAACTGCCAGCCCAGCACAAACCCCATAAAGACCAGCGTCGCGGGGTTCAGTAACGGGTTCCCCATCCAAAAGGCCAGTGCTCCGCCCATGGAAACGGACTGGCGACGCATGCCCGCCGTCACCGGCGCCGCGCAGCAGGTGCACATCATGCCGGGGAGTGAAAACAACGTACCGAAGAACGTTCCACGCAGACGCTGTTGCCCCAGGGTACGCAGCAGCCAGTCGCGGGGAATAAGTACCTGTATTAACGATCCCAGGATGACGCCCAGCACCGCCGCTTTCCAGACAGCCAGAAAATAGACCATCGCATAATCCAGCGCGGCTTTAAACGGGTTCGCGTCCGCCTGGGCGAGGATGGATTTACCGATGCTGTGAGTGTCTGCGGCGGTAAAGGCTTTGCCGTAATACGGCTGCCATTTTACGTACCAAAGCCCGACGATCAGTACCAGGAAAAACAGCGCTGGCTTCCACCAGGGGAACGGACGGGCTTCGGGTGCGGATGAAGAAGAAAGTGGCATAGCCGTTTTCCTGAAATTGATTAGCAAGAGAAGTGTTTATCGCGCCATATTAAGCGCGGCGGGCGCGATGGGAAAGATTAAACCCCGGAAGATTGCACGGCCAATTCACGCAGTTGGCCTGAGTTGAGGATCGTCACGCCTTCCCGAGCGGGGTTGAACGCCTCGAAAAGCAGGGCTTTTGCCACATCCAGCGACTCAATAGCCTTGAGATTGCCGGGCAGCATTTTAAAAATCGGCAGCATGACGACTTCGTTTAAGCGTCGGGTTTGGCGATGGCCCAGCAGCATTGATGGGCGAGCAAGAATCAGACGAGGCCAGGCCTGCGCTATCAGCGCGTCCTCCATTTCACCCTTCACGCGGTTGTAGAAGAACGGCGAGCGGCTGTTCGCCCCCACCGCGCTGACCACCAGCATCTGTTTTGCCCCAAGCCGCTGGCCCGTAAGAGCGGTGTCAACGACAAGTGTGTAATCGACGAGGATAAAAGCTTCTTTGCTGCCCGCCTCACGAAGCGTTGTCCCCAGGCAGCAAAAGACCATATCAACCGGCTCCGTGACCTGCGCGAGGGCGTCTGAAAGCTGCGGATCGTGGGGATTAACAACCTTGTTCAGCGCTACCGGCAGCGGGCGGCGGGTCGGTGCCACGATAGAGCTTATGCGCGAGTCCTGACTAAGTAGTCGGAGTAAATGGCCCCCCACAAGCCCCGTGGCGCCGACGATCAGAACACGACTCATACTGCCTCCTGAGAATTAATTTATTCGTCACGTAGCCAGTGTAGCTTTTTCCCGAAGCCGAGCGTGTTGTCCGTCATTTTTAGCTCATCAAGCCGAATTTCCCACATCGGGGCTGACATGACTTTGGCTATCGGGAAACGTTTCAGGTAGCGGATTCGAAAATCAGCCGCCTCTTCTGCCGTCAGCAGCCGAATTTCTCCCCGGAATTGCACGCCACGGATCAGCGCCACGGTTTTGGGCTGACCGTTTATCGTCCCGGCGACCGGGGCTTGCTCGCCAATCAGCTCGCCGTGGCGGGATGAGGCATCGCTCAACAGATAGAAAGCGATGCGTTCCGGATCGAAAATGTAAAACGCGTTCGCGCACCAAAGCGAGTGCCCACTGCCCACGCAGTAGCTGAGAACATGCTGTTTTGTCAGCCAGCGGCTGATAGCATTGAGTGATTCCATCGTCATCCTGAACAGTGATACTCTGCGACAAATGTTAATTATGCGCCCGCCCTATGACTCCCTGGTATCTCTATTTAATTCGCTGCCCCGATAACCGCCTTTATACCGGCATCACCACCGACGTAGCTCGCCGCTTTGCTCAGCATCAGTCAGGGAAAGGTGCCAAGGCGCTGCGCGGCAGGGGGGTGCTGGATTTAGTATTTAGTCAGGTGGTGGGAAACCGGTCGCTGGCGCTGCGGGCCGAATACCGAATTAAACAGTTGAGCAAGGCCGAGAAAGAGCGGCTGGTGGCGGGCAAAGTAGCCCTTGAAGACCTGCTGATAAGCCTTCAAGGGGAAACTCGCTAAACGTTATTGAAGTGGTCAGAATACTCCACCAGGCCACTGACGCCGGTCAGGGCATCATCCGCCAGCGGATGAACCTGGAATGCCGTTTCGGTGCCGGGCCAGCGGCAGCGCAGACCGTAACGGGCCGCAGGCTGGAAGCCAAGGTGACCGTACATCTCCGGCGAGCCGAGCGTGACCACGGCGGCATAGCCAAACTCATTCAGAGAATCCAGCCCTTCGTATACCAGCTGTTTGGCAATACCCTGCCCGCGAACCGACTCATCTACCGCCAGCGGCGCAAGCCCCACCCACTGCAACTCTTCGCCTTCTACAGCAACCGGGCTGAAGGCTACATAGCCAATCACCTGCCCTTCATCATCGGTGGCGACAAGACCCAGCGTTAACAGCCCGTCTTCCCGAAGTGCTTTCACCAGCTCAGCTTCGCCATCGCCTTCAAAGGAACGGCGCAGCAGCGCGTCGATGCCGGGTGCATCAATGGGAATTTCTACACGAATTAACATGGCTCACCTATCGAATTACCTTCAGGGGCGGCGTTATGTTTCAAACCCGCCTCAACAAAATCAGCCAGCTGTAATAGCAGGATGCGTAGCGGTTTAGGCATGGCATCCAGCTCAATGGCATCCATTAGATTCTTCACATATAACCCAAGTTCCGTGTCGCCTTCAATGACCAGACGACGCTGGAAAAACAGGGTGTCAGGATCCTGCTTGCGAGCGGCTATCAGCAACAGATCGTTGGCCTCAGCGCTAAAGCTCACATCTGCAGGTGCATCGTCGCACACCAGCAGCTTATTGTCCTCAACGGAAGTAAACCACTTCAGGCCCAGATCGCGTACTTCAATACTTAGCCAGCGGCCTGCCAGAAAGTCCAGCTCGCCATCCTGCAGCGCCTGGCGGAACTGCCAGCCCAGCACTTGCTCCAGTACCTGACGCTTAACGGCAAAGGGGGTTAACTTGACTGGAACCCGCAGCAAAGAAGGACCAGCCTGAACCAGGCGAGAACGCAGTTTATCGAACACGGGTTTAACTCCTTTAAAAGATTTGTCGCTATTTTGCCATAACGACAATTCCCGATGGCGCGCCAAATCAACAATTCCGCAGGTTGCTGCGGGGCCGAATTGGCGGCGGCGACACTAAGCAATACGCCTTTCTCTGCCCCAAATCAAAAATTGTCGCCGACAGGTTAACTAAAATCCCGGTTCGTTAACAATTATGCTGCCCGTCCCTGTGCAGCGCGGGCATGTATTCATGCCTCCTATGATTCAGGATAAAATATGGAGTTGCTTTGCCCGGCCGGAAACCTTCCGGCGTTGAAAGCGGCCATCGATAACGGTGCAGATGCGGTGTACATCGGCCTGAAAGATGATACTAATGCGCGTCATTTTGCCGGTCTTAATTTCACCGAGAAAAAGCTGCAGGAAGCCGTCAGCTACGTGCATCTTCGCGGCCGCAAGCTGCATATTGCCATCAATACTTTCGCCCACCCGGACGGTTACTCACGCTGGCAGCGGGCAGTTGATATGGCAGCCCAGTTGGGTGCCGATGCGCTGATCCTGGCGGATTTAGCCATGCTGGAATATGCTGCTGAGCGCTATCCGCATATCGAGCGCCATGTATCGGTGCAGGCTTCGGCCACCAACGAAGAGGCAATTCGCTTCTATCATCGCCACTTCGATGTTGCCCGTGTGGTGCTGCCGCGCGTGCTCTCCATTCATCAGGTCAAACAGCTCGCTCGCGTCACGCCAGTGTCGCTGGAAGTCTTCGCTTTTGGCAGCCTGTGCATTATGGCGGAAGGGCGCTGCTATCTTTCGTCTTACCTTACCGGTGAGTCGCCAAATACCGTGGGTGCCTGCTCCCCAGCCCGCTTTGTGCGCTGGCAGCAAACGTCACAAGGGCTGGAATCCCGTCTCAACGATGTGCTGATTGACCGCTATCAAGACGGCGAAAATGCGGGCTATCCCACCCTCTGCAAAGGGCGTTACCTGGTTGACGACAGGCCTTACCACGCGCTGGAGGAACCCACCAGCCTTAACACGCTCGAGCTGCTGCCAGAGTTGCTGGCAGCCAATATTGCGTCAGTGAAAATCGAGGGCCGCCAGCGCAGCCCGGCTTATGTCACTCAGGTGGCAAAAGTCTGGCGGCAAGCTATCGATCGCTGCATGGCCGATCCTAAAAACTACCAGGCCCAGCCCGCCTGGATGGACACGCTGGGCTCTATGGCCGAAGGCACGCAAACCACGCTCGGTGCCTATCACCGCAAATGGCAGTAGGAAAAAGCATGAAATATTCATTAGGGCCGGTGCTTTACTATTGGCCGAAAGAGACGCTGGAAAAGTTTTATCAGGCCGCGGCGAAAAGCCGGGCCGATGTTATTTACCTCGGCGAAGCGGTGTGCAGCAAGCGCCGGGCAACCAAAGTCGGCGACTGGCTGGATATGGCCAAAATGCTCGCAGGCCAGGGCAAACAGGTGGTGCTTTCTACATTAGCACTGGTGCAGGCTCCGTCAGAATTGGGTGAACTGAAGCGCTATGTAGAAAACGGCGACTTTCTGATTGAAGCCAATGATATCGGCAGCGTGAATATGGCCGCCGAACGCAAACTTCCGTTCGTCGCCGGACATGCACTCAACTGCTATAACGCCGTGACACTGCGCCTGTTATTAAAACAGGGCATGATGCGCTGGTGTATGCCGGTCGAGCTTTCCCGCGACTGGTTAGCCAATATGCTCAACCAGTGTGATGAGCTCGGCATTCGTGACAAATTCGAAGTGGAGGTGCTGAGTTACGGCCATCTGCCGCTGGCTTATTCCGCCCGCTGCTTCACCGCACGCTCCGAAGACCGCGCCAAGGATGAATGCGAAACTTGCTGCATTAAGTACCCAAATGGCCGGGATATGCGCTCTCAGGAGCAACAGCAAGTCTTTGTGCTGAACGGCATTCAGACCATGAGCGGCTATGTCTATAACCTCGGCAATGAGCTGACGTCGATGAAAGGGCTGGTGGATATTGTTCGCCTGTCGCCAATGGGCTTAGGGACGCTGGACATTTTGAACGCCTTCCGTGCCAATGAAAACGGCAGCGCCCCGCTGCCGCTGGCTAACCGCAGCGACTGTAACGGCTACTGGCGACGCGTTGCCGGGCTGGAGCTTCGGGCCTGACAATAGCTCACTTTGTTAACAAATGTGGTCATCGTTTAATGCACTATTAAAAGTGCAGCTTTTCTGGCCGGCGCGGTATTCCTGCGCCAGGCTGGAAGAAGACCTTCAATCTGATGACTACGCTGTAACAAAAGTGAGCGGTTATGACTGACAAAAATGTTGCTTTCTCGGTGCTGGATTTAGCGCCGATCCCTCAAGGCTCCTCGGCGCAGGAGGCTTTTTCCCACTCTCTGGATCTCGCCCGACTGGCTGAAAAGCGCGGCTACCACCGCTACTGGCTGGCGGAGCACCACAATATGGTCGGCATTGCCAGCGCGGCAACGTCGGTGCTGATTGGCTATCTGGCCGCGAATACCACCACGCTGCATTTAGGTTCCGGCGGCGTGATGCTGCCGAACCATTCCCCGCTGGTGATTGCCGAGCAGTTCGGTACCCTGAATGCGCTCTATCCTGGGAGAATCGATCTCGGGCTTGGCCGTGCGCCGGGCAGCGATCAGCCGACGATGAGGGCGCTGCGACGCCATATGAGCGGCGACGTGGATAACTTCCCCCGGGACGTTGCAGAGCTGGTGGACTGGTTTGACGCCCGCGATCCGAATCCGCACGTACGCCCCGTGCCGGGTTACGGTGAAAAGGTGCCGGTCTGGCTGTTAGGCTCCAGCCTGTATGGCGCTCAACTGGCGGCACAGCTGGGCTTGCCGTTTGCTTTTGCTTCGCACTTTGCGCCTGACATGCTGTTCCGGGCGCTGCAGCTCTACCGTGAGAACTTCAAGCCGTCCGAGCGGCTGGCAAAACCTTACGCGATGGTGTGCATCAATATCGTGGCAGCAGACAGCACCCGCGATGCCGAATTCCTGTTTACTTCCATGCAGCAGGCATTTGTTCGCCTTCGTCGCGGTGAAACCGGCCAGCTTCCACCGCCGGTAGAGAATATGCATCAGCTCTGGTCTGCCTCTGAGCAATATGGGGTTCAGCAGGCCCTGAGCATGTCTCTGGTGGGGGATAAAGCAAAAGTGCGCCACGGCCTGGAGTCCGTTTTGCGCGAAACTGAAGCGGATGAAATTATGGTTAACGGCCAGATTTTCGATCATCAGGCGCGTTTGCATTCGTTCGATTTGGCGATGCAGGTGAAAGAAGAGCTTTTAGGTTAGTGATGTATTGGGCCCTCTCAGCTCGGAGGGCCCGTTAATCTTTACTTATAGACCGGCAGAACATCGAAGGTAGACAGAATGTGTACCAGCGCGTTGCCCACGCCAAAGACCAGAATCAGGGCAATCATCGGTTTACCGCCCCAGACGCGGAATTTCGGGCTGCCGAAGCGTTTACGTGATTTTCTCGCCAGCAGCGCGGGGACAATGGCCGCCCAGATCGTCGCCGCCAATCCAGCATAGCCAATCGCATACAGAAAACCGTTCGGCCACAGCAGGCCACCGACAATCGGCGGCACAAAGGTCAGCAGCGCCGTTTTCAAACGCCCCATAGCGGAATCATCAAACCCAAACAGATCCGCCAGGTAATCGAACAGCCCCAGAGTGACGCCGAGGAATGAACTCGCTACCGCAAAGTTCGAGAACACCACCAGTAACAGATCCAGGCTTCGGCTGTTGAGCACGCCGCTCAGTGCCTGCACCAGTACGTCAATGTTACCGCCCTTCTCCGCGATGCCAATAAACTCAGGGCGTGGAATATTCCCCATCGTTCCCAGCAGCCAGATGGTATACAGCCCCAGCGCCATCAGCGTGCCGTAAACCAGGCAGCGAATAATGGTGCGAGGATCTTTGCCGTAATACTTCATCAGGCTAGGCACATTGCCGTGATAGCCGAAAGAGGCCAGGCAGAACGGCAGCGTCATTAATAAATAGGGCGTGTAGGAGGCATGGCTCTCTGCGACGTTAAATAGCGTGGTTGGTGTGACGTGCCCAAGCAGGCTGCCGAAGGTCAGGAAGAAAGTAATGACTTTTGCGCCAAGCACAATGGCCGTCATGCGGCTAACCGCTTTGGTACTCAGCCAGACGATAAACGCCACAGCCAGCGCAAAGACCAGCCCCGCCAGACGAGCCGGCACGTCCAGCGACATCTCCGAAAACGTATGGTGCAGGATGGAGCCGCTGGCCGAAATATAGGCGTAGGTCAGGATATAAAGCACAAACGCAATCGACAAGCCGTTGATCGCGTTCCAGCCGCGCCCCAGAAGATCTTTTGTGATGGTGTCAAAGCTGGAGCCGATGCGGTAGTTCAGGTTCGCCTCCAGGATCATCAACCCGGAATGCAGCATACAGAACCAGGTGAAGACCAGCGCAGCCAGCGACCAGAAGAACCAGGCCCCGGACATCACCACCGGGAGCGAAAACATCCCTGCACCAATGATTGTTCCACCGATGATCATCACCCCGCCAATTAACGAAGGCTTTGTGCCGGGGGCGGTTAACGTTGTCATATCGAATCCCTGAAAAACTGAGCACGACGAAATTGTCTTATGCGGCTCATTGTACCAGTACATGAGTACAAAAGGGATAAAAAAAACCCCGATTGCAATAACCGGGGCTTTTATCACTGCCGTTTAAAAATAATACGGCAGATTATAGGTCAATTATGCATCACCGAAGCGACGACGAGCGGTTGCAGCTCCGTCTTCACGACGCGGGCCACGGCCACCGTCACGGCGTTCACCGCTGAAGCTACGGCCAGCACCTGCCCCAGCGCCTTCACGACGTGGACCACGACCGCCTTCACGACGCTCGCCGCCGAAGCCACGACCACCGTCACGACCGCCACGGCGTTCGCCGCTGCGCTCTGGACGAGGCTGTGCGTCACCCAACAGCTGCATATTCATCGGCTTGTTCAGAATACGAGTACGGGTAAAGTGCTGCAGTACTTCACCTGGCATGCCTTTCGGCAGCTCGATGGTGGAGTGAGTCCCGAACAGCTTGATGTTACCGATGTAACGGCTGCTGATGTCGCCTTCGTTAGCGATAGCGCCAACGATGTGACGAACTTCAACGCCATCATCACGGCCCACTTCGATGCGGTACAGTTCCATATCGCCAGCGTCACGACGCTCACGACGTGGACGATCTTCACCACCACGCTCTGGACGGTCGCCACGTGGGCCACGGTCATTACGGTCGCCGCGACGTTCGAAACGATCGTCACGCTCTTTGAATTCGCGACGTGGGCGCATCGGTGCATCTGGTGGCAGGATCAGAGGACGCTCACCCTGAGCCATTTTCAGCAGGGCTGCAGCCAGCGTTTCGATGTCCAGCTCTTCTTCAGCAGAAGGCTGAATTTTAGCCAGCAGGCCACGGTACAGGTCCAGATCGCTGCTTTCCAGCTGCTGCTGAACTTTAGCGGCGAATTTAGCCAGACGACGCTCACCCAGCAGATCTGCGTTTGGCAGCTCTACTTCTGGAATAGTCAGCTTCATGGTGCGTTCGATGTTGCGCAGCAGGCGGCGTTCACGGTTCTCAACGAACAGCAGCGCGCGGCCAGCACGACCAGCACGACCGGTACGGCCGATACGGTGAACGTAAGACTCGGAGTCCATCGGGATGTCGTAGTTAACAACCAGGCTGATACGCTCCACGTCCAGGCCACGGGCCGCAACGTCGGTGGCGATCAGGATGTCCAGACGACCATCTTTCAGGCGCTCCAGGGTCTGCTCACGCAGCGCCTGGTTCATGTCACCGTTCAGCGCGGCGCTGTTGTAACCGCTACGCTCCAGCGCTTCAGCCACTTCCAGGGTCGCGTTTTTGGTACGAACGAAGATGATCGCCGCATCAAAGTCTTCTGCTTCCAGGAAACGAACCAGTGCTTCGTTTTTACGCATGCCATAAACAGACCAGAAGCTCTGGCTGATGTCCGGGCGAGTAGTTACGCTGGACTGAATACGCACTTCCTGAGGATCTTTCATGAAGCGACGGGTAATGCGACGAATCGCTTCCGGCATGGTGGCAGAGAACAGCGCGGTCTGATGTTCGGCCGGGATCTGCGCCATGATGGTTTCAACGTCTTCGATGAAGCCCATACGCAGCATTTCATCCGCTTCATCCAGCACCAGACCTTTCAGGCCGGACAGGTTCAGGGTACCGCGTTTCAGGTGGTCAAGCAGACGCCCTGGGGTACCCACAACAATCTGTGGTCCCTGACGCAGGGCGCGCAGCTGTACGTCATAACGCTGGCCGCCGTAAAGGGCCACAACGTTCACGCCGTGCATATGTTTAGAGAAATCCGTCATGGCTTCAGCAACCTGAACCGCCAGTTCGCGGGTCGGGGCCAGCACCAGAATTTGTGGTGCTTTCAGCTCAGGATCGAGGTTGTTCAGCAGCGGCAGGGAAAACGCTGCAGTTTTACCGCTACCAGTCTGGGCCATACCCAGAACGTCACGGCCATTCAGCAGGTGTGGGATACACTCAGCCTGAATTGGTGATGGCTTTTCGTAGCCCAGATCGTTCAGGGCCTGAATGATAGAGGCATGCAGCCCCAGATCAGAAAAAGTAGTTTCGATGATATCAGTCATGTAGTACATGTGCCTCGTTGATGGCGGCCAGTCTACGTAACTCATCGTGAAATTGATCTGCAATTTTCATTGAAAAGTGTGAACCGGCTCAAATTTGATTGATTAACGAACAAAAACGCCCTCACCCGTGAAGGTGATGACTTTAGTTAAAAAGTTTATGGGACGATCGTTGTTCGTCAGCTATTGCTGGTCCGATTCTGCCAGGTCGTCATGCTCCTGGCCCAAGAGCGCTAATTCCAACAATGCATAACGATGCTCAACGTAGTTGTGTACGTTGTTAGCAACCGCTAACTTGAACAGTGCCTTGGCGCTGTCCTTATCCCCCAGACTTAGGTAGTACTTACCTAAATAGAAGTTGGTTTCACTGAGATGCTCAGCGAGCGAGGTGTTATCCGTTGCGTCCGCCTTGAGGCGTTCCATTAGCTCTTTTTCGCTAATGTTGCCCAGGTAGAACTCGACAATATTCCATCCCCATTGCTCTCTATCCGATTTCTCGAGACGCTGTTGTAGCGCCACTTTGGCCTGTTTTTCGTCTAAATTGCGTTCAGCAATATAGAGCCACAGGCTACGGAAAGGATCGTTGGGATCGTCTTGATAAAACGCCAGCAGATCATCTTGCGCTAAACGATAACGACCACCGTAATAGAGGGCGATACCGCGATTTAAGTGCGCGTAGTTGTAAGTTGGATCAAGCTCAAGTACAGAATCAAACGCTTCATAGGCAGCATCAAAATTGCCTGCCTGCGTTAAATAAATGCCTAAGTAATTGAATACTTCAGGCATATCGGGACGGATGGCCAGCGCTTGTGAAAAATCATTCCGCGCCAGAGCCCTCAGACCGAGGCTATCATACAACACTCCGCGCTCATATAAAAGCTGTGCGCGTTCGTCATCGGTTAAAGCCCGACTGGCAAGTATTTGTTCCATGCGTGCCAGAATCACTTCCTGCTGCAGCGTAGGCTGCAATGGCACCGCTAATACTTCGTTCTTACGCCAGGCAGAGTTGCTGCATCCGGCCAGCGTGATAGCTGTCGCAACGAAACACCAGCGCAAAAAAGGCTTCATTTCCTACTCCCGAAGACAACAAATGGATGAACGTCCTGTCCCCCGGCTGCAAACGAGACATCCTGTCCCGTAACAAACAGCTCTCCATGTCACCATGGAGAGCTTAATTGGCAAACCTTACTCAGCTTCTGGCGCGGCTGGTGCTGCACCTTCTGCCGGAGACTGCTCGGTTGCTTCTTTAATGCTTAAACGGACGCGGCCCTGACGGTCAACTTCCAGTACTTTCACCGGAACTTCCTGACCCATCTGCAGATAGTCAGTCACTTTCTCTACGCGCTTATCAGCGATTTGAGAGATGTGAACCAGACCTTCTTTACCGCCGCCGATAGCAACAAACGCACCGAAATCAACGATACGAGTGACTTTACCGTTATAGATACGGCCCACTTCGATTTCCGCGGTGATCTCTTCGATACGACGGATAGCGTGTTTCGCTTTGTCACCGTCGGTCGCTGCGATTTTAACGGTACCGTCATCTTCGATTTCGATGGTGGTGCCGGTTTCTTCGGTCAGCGCACGAATCACAGCCCCACCCTTACCGATCACGTCTTTGATCTTGTCTGGGTTGATTTTGATGGTGTGAATACGTGGTGCGAACTCAGAGATATCGCCACGAGGTGCGTCGATAGCCTGTTCCATCACGCCCAGAATGTGCAGACGCGCACCCTTAGCCTGGTTCAGAGCCACCTGCATGATTTCGCGGGTGATACCTTCGATTTTGATATCCATCTGCAGCGCAGAGATACCTTCACGGCTACCGGCTACTTTGAAGTCCATGTCGCCCAGGTGATCTTCGTCACCCAGAATGTCGGACAGAACTACGAAGTTGTCGCCTTCTTTCACCAGGCCCATTGCGATACCCGCAACGGCGGCTTTGATTGGCACACCTGCATCCATCAGTGCCAGAGAAGCACCACACACGGAGGCCATGGAAGAAGAACCGTTAGATTCGGTGATTTCAGAAACCACACGAACGGTGTACGGGAATTTATCAGCTTCTGGCATAACGGCCAGAACGCCACGCTTCGCCAGACGGCCGTGACCAATTTCACGACGCTTAGGCGAACCTACCATCCCGGTCTCACCTACGGAGTACGGAGGGAAGTTGTAGTGGAACAGGAAGCTGTCAGTGCGCTCGCCCATCAGCTCGTCCAGCGTCTGTGCGTCACGTGCGGTACCCAGCGTTGCGGTAACCAGCGCCTGAGTTTCACCACGGGTGAACAGTGCAGAACCGTGAGTACGCGGCAGAACGCCAGTACGAACGTCCAGGCCACGAATCATGTCTTTCTCACGGCCATCGATGCGCAGCTCGCCTGCCAGAATACGGCTACGAACAACGTTTTTCTCGATAGCGTGCAGAATGTCAGACAGCTCGCCAGCATCCAGAGATTCGTCTTCTGCGGTCAGCGTCGCGATAACGTCAGCTTTGATGACGTCAACCTGGGCATAACGCTCTTGCTTCTCAGTGATACGGTAAGCATCGCTTAGGCGGGATTCAGCCAGTGCGGCAACGCGCGCATTCAGCGCTACGTTCACAGCTTCTGGCTGCCAGTCCCAACGTGGTTTACCGGCTTCGGCAACCAGCGCGTTGATTTCTTTGATGACAATCTGCTGTTGATCGTGGCCGAAGACAACGGCACCCAGCATCTGGTCTTCGCTCAACAGTTCAGCTTCGGATTCAACCATCAGCACTGCGCTTTCGGTACCGGCAACAACCAGATCCAGCTTGCTGGTTTTCAGCTCTTCAGCGGTCGGGTTCAGCACGTACTGGTCATTGATGTAACCAACGCGAGCGGCACCGATTGGGCCGTTAAACGGAATACCGGACAGGCTCAGCGCTGCAGAAGCACCAATCATGGCAACGATATCAGGGTGAACCTGTGGGTTTACGGAAACAACGGTGGCGATAACCTGCACTTCGTTGACGAAACCTTCAGGGAACAGCGGGCGAACCGGGCGGTCAATCAGACGCGCGATCAGGGTTTCGCCTTCGCTTGGACGGCCTTCACGACGGAAGAAGCTACCTGGGATACGACCAGCAGCGTAGGTACGCTCCTGATAGTTAACGGTCAGCGGGAAGAAGTCCTGGCCTGGCTTGGCTTTTTTCTGGCCAACAACGGTAACGAATACCGCGGTGTCATCCATGCTTACCATTACAGCAGCGGTAGCCTGGCGAGCCATCATGCCGGTTTCAAGCGTGACCGTATGCTGGCCATACTGGAATTTACGAACGATCGGATTCAGCAAAATAAGATCCTTTAAAATGACGGGCAGCACGTGGCTTCACGCGCCGCCGTTGGTACCCGACCTTCATCGCATCCTCGCGACTAATGACAATCCTAACCCGTTCTGACGGGTAAAGCCTCTCATTAGCCGCGCGAACCTCTGCAATAAAGATCACACTCAGCAACAATACATTAGTTTCCATAGAATTGCTGCCGTCTGGTTGAAAAAAGGGGCCCTTACAGGCCCCTTTTTCTGAAACTCGCAAGAACTAGCGACGCAGACCCAGGCGCTCGATCAGGCCAGTGTAACGTGCTACATCTTTACGTTTCAGGTAGTCGAGCAGTTTACGACGCTGAGAAACCATACGCAGCAGACCACGACGGCTGTGGTGATCTTTTTTGTGCTCTGCAAAGTGACCCTGCAGGTGGTTAATCTGTGCAGTCAGCAGTGCAACCTGAACTTCGGTAGAACCGCTGTCGTTAGTACCACGACCAAACTCGGAAACGATTTTAGCTTTAGCTTCAACGCTTAGAGACATTTTCAACTCCAACATTATAGATAAATAAACAGGGTGCCGATCTCTAATTCAGCAACCCCAGTGCACGTCTGAACCAGTTGTTAAACAATGGGCCAGCCGTTAAGCCGCGCTATTTTACCTGTAGCGCCCTTTTACCGCAAGGTAGCGACAAAAGTCAGACGGGATATTCGACGACCAGGCGACGCGGAGCAACCCGGCCCTCACCATCGATTTCACCCATGCCGATAAACTTCTTCTCTTCGCCTTCAGTGACGCGCACCAGCCCTTCGGCCTGAACGCCAGCCACCCGAACTGGATTACCGTTTTTAAAGTAGACGGCTACTTCAGGCAGCAAATTCACCAGCGGGAAATCTGAGGCAGGGCTATCCATCGGCATCAGCAGCGGATCCAGCATCTCCGCAGGCTCGCGCTCCTGTCGATGCGCCTGTTCGACCAGCTCGTTGAGCTGATCCAGAGTGACCATGCGCTCAATCGGATATTTACTTACAGCCAGGCGACGCAGGAAAATAACATGCGCTCCGCAGCCAAGTTTTTCACCGAGATCGTCAACGATCGTACGAATGTACGTTCCCTTAGAGCAGTGAACTTCCAGCTCCAGCTCATCCCCTTCATGGCGAATAAACAGCAGCTCATACACCGTGATTGGGCGAGCTTCACGTTCAACTTCAATACCCGCGCGCGCATATTCGTACAGGGGCTTACCCTGATGCTTAAGCGCAGAGTACATCGATGGAACCTGCTCGGTATCCCCGCGAAAGCTCTCCAACGCAGCAGCAAGCTGCTCGGCGCTAAAGCTAATTGGGCGCTCCTGGACCACAATGCCGTCGGCATCAGATGTGTCCGTGCGCTGCCCAAGTTTGGCAATCACGCGATAACGTTTGTCGGAATCCAGCAGATACTGGGAGAACTTCGTCGCTTCACCAAGACAAATCGGCAGCATGCCGGTCGCCAGAGGATCCAACGCCCCGGTATGACCCGCGCGGTTTGCGTTATAAAGGCGTTTTACTTTTTGTAATGCGTCGTTGGACGAAAGGCCCTGAGGCTTATCGAGCAACAGTACACCATGAATATCACGACCACGACGACGAGGACGACTCATCAATCCTCCTTGCTGTCGTCCGTATTCACGCGACGCTCGTCATCATGACGGATGACATTGGAAACCAGGTTAGACATGCGCATCCCTTCAACCAGCGAGTTATCGTAGAAGAAGGTCAGTTCCGGCACGATACGCAGACGCATAGCCTTACCCACCAGGGTGCGGATATAGCCCGATGCATCCTGCAGAACTTTGATGCCTTCTTTGATGGCATCTTCGTCTTTGTCGTTCAGGAAGGTCACAAATACTTTGGCATATGCCAGGTCACGGGACACTTCGACCCCAGAAACGGTGGTCATCATGCCCAGACGCGGATCTTTAATTTCGCGCTGCAGGATAATGGCAATTTCTTTCTGCAATTCCTGAGAAACGCGCTGCGGGCGACCAAATTCTTTCGCCATAATAATTTCTCCAGACAAAACGGGGGGCACACGGCCCCCCTAAGATAATTGATGCGGTACGGCTATCAGGAGATGGTACGCTTGATCTCGATAATTTCGAAGACTTCGATCATATCGCCCACGCGCACGTCGTTGTAGTTCTTAACGCCGATACCACATTCCATGCCGTTACGGACTTCGCTTGCGTCATCTTTGAAGCGGCGCAGGGATTCCAGCTCGCCTTCATAGATAACCACGTTGTCGCGCAGTACGCGGATTGGGTTGTGACGTTTAACCACACCTTCGGTAACCATACAGCCAGCAATCGCGCCAAACTTCGGTGATTTGAAGACATCACGAACTTCAGCCAGGCCGATGATCTGCTGTTTCAGCTCTGGAGACAGCATACCGCTCATCGCCGCTTTCACTTCGTCAATCAGGTTATAGATGACGGAGTAGTAGCGCAGATCCAGGCTTTCAGCTTCAATCACGCGGCGTGCAGAAGCGTCGGCACGGACGTTGAAGCCAACCAGAATAGCGTTGGATGCTGCAGCCAGCGTTGCGTCAGTTTCGGTGATCCCACCCACGCCGGAGCCGATGATTTTAACTTTAACTTCATCGGTAGACAGTTTCAGCAGGGAGTCGCTGATCGCTTCCACAGAACCCTGAACGTCGGCTTTCAGCACGATATTCACTTCGGACACTTCGCCTTCGGTCATGTTGGCGAACATGTTTTCCAGTTTGGATTTCTGCTGACGAGCCAGTTTAACTTCACGGAATTTACCCTGACGATACAGAGCAACTTCACGGGCTTTCTTCTCGTCACGAACAACGGTCACTTCGTCACCCGCAGCAGGTACGCCGGACAGGCCGAGGATCTCAACAGGAATAGAAGGACCCGCTTCGGTCACTTCACGGCCCATTTCGTCACGCATCGCACGCACGCGGCCATATTCGAAGCCACACAGAACGATATCGCCTTTGTTCAGGGTACCTTCACGCACCAGAACGGTAGCAACCGGACCACGACCTTTATCCAGGAAGGATTCGATGACCACGCCGCTTGCCATACCTTTACGGACAGCTTTCAGTTCCAAAACTTCGGCCTGCAGCAGGATGGCATCCAGCAGGTCGTCGATGCCGGTACCGGCTTTCGCAGAAACGTGAATGAACTGGCTTTCGCCGCCCCACTCTTCCGGCATGATGCCGTACTGGGACAGTTCGTTTTTAACGCGATCCGGATCCGCTTCTGGCTTATCGATTTTGTTCACCGCGACGACTACCGGTACCTGCGCCGCTTTTGCGTGCTGGATAGCTTCGATAGTCTGTGGCATCACGCCATCGTCAGCGGCAACAACCAGAACAACGATATCCGTTGCCTGAGCACCACGAGCACGCATAGAGGTAAACGCTGCGTGACCTGGGGTATCCAGGAAGGTAACCATGCCGTTGTCGGTTTCTACGTGGTAAGCACCGATGTGCTGGGTAATACCCCCCGCTTCGCCGGAAGCAACTTTAGTAGAACGAATGTAGTCGAGCAGAGAGGTTTTACCGTGGTCAACGTGACCCATGATGGTCACAACCGGTGCACGGGTCTCTGCCGCAGCGCCGGTATCACGGTCGCTCATTACCGCTTCTTCCAGCTCGTTCTCACGACGCAGGATAACTTTGTGGCCCATCTCCTCAGCAACCAGCTGAGCAGTTTCCTGATCGATAACCTGGTTGATGGTCGCCATTGCGCCCAGCTTCATCATCGCTTTGATGACCTGGGAGCCTTTAACTGCCATTTTGTTAGCCAATTCAGCAACGCTGATGGTTTCACCAATCACAACGTCACGGTTAACGGCCTGCGCTGGCTTGGTGAAGCTCTGCTGCAGGCTGCTTGGCTTACGCTTACCTTTGCCACCGCGAACGGCTGCGCGAGCTTCTTCGCGATCAGCTTTAGACTCGCCGTGCTTACCGCCAGCTTTTTTCTGACGTGGTGCTTTCGCTGCAGTACGGCCACGACCACGGCCGCCTTCAACTTCACGATCGTTTTCGTCTTCCGCCTGGCGAGCGTGCTGGGAAGTAGTGACGTGATAGTCAGACTTATCGTCTTCTACCTTCTCCTGCTCTTCCCAAACGCCAGCGTTAGCTTCAGCCATTTTACGGGCTTCTTCCGCCACACGACGGGCGTCTTCTTCAAGTTTGCGACGGGCTTCTTCTTCAGCTTTGCGCTTCAGTTCAGCAGCTTCCGCTTCACGGCGAGCCTTCTCGGCGTGGGCGGCTTTCGTCATTTCATCAGTTTGTTGATTGCTCACTTTGTCTTTTTCCGCAGCTTCACGTTTCGCTTTATCAGCGGCTTCGCGCTTAGCTTGTTCTTCAGCTTCACGCTTAGCTTTTTCTTGTGCCGCACGTTTGGCAACTTCCTCTGCCTCACGCTGGGCTTGCTCTTCCGCTTCACGCTGCGCCTGTTCTTCCGCTGCAAGGCGCTCTGCCTCTTGCGGATCACGTTTCACAAAGGTGCGCTTCTTGCGGACTTCGATTTGTACCGATTTACTTTTCCCACCGGTACCTGGAATGTTTAAAGTACTGCGCGTTTTGCGCTGTAAAGTCAACTTGTCTGGACCTGAACCATGCTCATGATTCAGGTGTGCCAGGAGCGTTTGTTTCTCTTGCGCCGAAACGGAGTCGTCAGCAGACTTCGGGATCCCTGCATCAGCAAATTGCTGTACCAGGCGGTCCACGGAGGTCTGAATCTCTGCGGCCAGCGCTTTTACGGTTACATCTGTCATGCTGTTCCTTCCTGCTACAGTTTATTACGCTTCGCCGCCAAACCAGCAAATGTTACGCGCTGCCATGATCAATTCGCCGGCTTTCTCGTCCGTTAAGCCTTCGATATCAGACAGATCGTCAACACCTTGCTCGGCAAGGTCTTCCAGCGAGCTAACACCACGAGCAGCCAGTTTAAAGGCCAGCGGGCGATCCATACCGTCGAGGTTCAGCAAGTCCTCGGTAGGTTTTTTATCGCCAAGACTCTCTTCTTGCGCCAGAGCCAGTGTGGTGAGCGCGTTTTTAGCGCGATCGCGTAATGCTTCCACGGTGTCTTCATCAAGGCCGTCGATTTCCAGCAGCTCGTTCATTGGCACATAGGCCAGTTCTTCAAGCGTGGAGAAACCTTCTTCGACCAACACGGTGGCGAAATCCTCGTCAATGTCGAGGTATTTGGTAAAGGTATCAATAGCCGCATGCGCTTCAGCCTGATGTTTAGCCTGCAGGTCATCAACGGTCATGACGTTGAGTTCCCAGCCGCTCAGCTGTGATGCCAGGCGAACGTTCTGACCGTTACGGCCAATGGCCTGGGCCAGGTTGCCTGCCTCTACCGCGATATCCATCGTATGTTTGTCTTCATCGACAACAATGGATGCTACGTCAGCCGGTGCCATTGCGTTGATAACAAACTGTGCCGGGTTGTCGTCCCACAGTACGATATCAATACGCTCACCGCCTAACTCAGTAGAAACCGCCTGAACGCGCGCACCACGCATACCAACGCATGCACCGACCGGGTCGATACGCTTGTCGTTTGTTTTCACGGCGATTTTGGCACGAGAGCCAGGATCGCGTGCAGCGGCTTTAATTTCGATAACTTCTTCACCGATTTCCGGCACTTCAATGCGGAACAGTTCGATCAGCATTTCAGGTTTAGAGCGGCTAACGAACAGCTGCGCACCGCGAGCTTCAGGACGCACTGCGTACAGCACGCCGCGAATACGGTCACCCGGACGGAAGTTTTCGCGTGGCAGCATATCTTCACGCAGAATCACGGCTTCAGCGTTGCTGCCGAGATCCAGAGAGATGTTGTCACGGTTAACTTTTTTCACCACGCCAGTGATGATCTCACCTTCATGCTCGCGGAACTGATCGACTACCATCGCGCGTTCTGCTTCGCGAACTTTCTGCACGATAACCTGTTTAGCGGTCTGGGTAGTGATACGGTCAAAGGTTACGGATTCAATCTGATCTTCAACGTATTCACCCACGGTGAACGCTGGATCTTCAAACTGAGCCGCTTCAAGAGTGATTTCACGCGTAGGTTGAGTGACTTCTTCAACGATAACCCAACGACGGAAGGTATCGAAATCACCGCTTTTGCGGTCGATTTCAACGCGAACGTCAATCTCTTGCTCGTATTTTTTCTTGGTCGCCGTTGCCAGCGCACTTTCCAGCGCTTCGAAAATCTTCTCACGCGGCAGCGCTTTTTCGTTGGAAACTGCTTCAACAACAGCCAAAATTTCTTTGTTCATCCTGGGTTTTCACCTCAATCCAAACTATTAAAAGTGGGGTACCAGGTTCGCTTTCTGGATGTTGCTCAGCGCGAACACTTCGTCTTTTCCTTCGACCGTTACCGTGATCATCTCACCGTCTACGGCTTTAATAATACCCTGCCATTTGCGGCGGTTTTGCACAGCCATACGCAATACAATGCTCACTTCTTCGCCGGTAAAACGAACGTAGTGTTCTGCAGTGAACATTGGGCGATCGAGGCCAGGTGAGGACACTTCCAGGTTATAGGCCACGGTGATGGGATCTTCGACATCCAGTACGGCACTGACCTGGTGACTGACATCAGCACAATCATCAACATTGATGCCATCTTCACTATCAATATAGATGCGCAGCGTAGACGTGCGGCCCCGAACGAATTCGATGCCCACAAGTTCATAGCCCAGTGCTTCGACCGGTGCTGAAATCATCTCTGTTAATTTTTGCTCTAATGTGGACAAGCCCACCCCCAAGACATAAAAAAAGGGCATATAGCCCAGTTATTCTAAAGTCAGATAACAAAAAACCCCGATAAATCGGGGCTTTATATAACTGAACCCTGTATGCCGCAACTGCGGCCCGGACACCGTCCAGGAGAATTTTTTTCTAAATTCTTCGCGAAGGCACCGAAACTGGTGTTCACAGTATATTTGAAAAAGAACTCTCAGGGAAAGTGGTTGCGGGGGCCGGATTTGAACCGACGACCTTCGGGTTATGAGCCCGACGAGCTACCAGGCTGCTCCACCCCGCGTCCGAAAACGTGGCAAATACTACGCCAGAATTGCATTAAATGCAAGAATTGCTAGGATTTGGTACCGAGGACGGGACTTGAACCCGTAAGCCCAATCGGGCACTACCACCTCAAGGTAGCGTGTCTACCAATTCCACCACCTCGGCACTCTTTGAACACGGCAACCTTCATGTTACCGCATTGAAGCTGACAAACTTACTGTGGGATATCGCTGCTCGGCTTGGTAGGTGCCGCTGGCGCAGTCTGCTCAGTTTGTGCTGGCTGACTCAAATTTTCCCACTCACTTCCTTTACTGGTTTTATTGGTGCTGAGGTTGCCCAGAACCAGGCTCAGGATAAAGAACAACGTTGCGAGCACACCGGTCATGCGGGTCATGAAGTTACCAGAACCACTTGAACCGAATAACGTAGCGGAAGCGCCTGCTCCGAAGGAGGCTCCCATATCAGCGCCTTTACCTTGCTGCAGCATGATGAGACCTACAAGGCCTAACGCTACAATAAGGAAAACAACTAAAAGAGCTTCGTACATAATCAACCTGTTCCTTGCGGGATTACCGCACGCCAATTGCTTCAAACCAGTTAAGCGGATACGTTTGTCATTACCCACTGAAGCGGGTGAGAATACTAACCAAAGCCAGACAGGTGCGCAAGGGCAATTTATTCACAATGCACTGACTGCGGAAAAAAACAGCAAACGAGTCACTTTCCCTGAAGAAACAGGCGGCAACTGCCGCCTTTTCAATCAGTTTGCGATAACCAATGTATTAAACGGCTTTTACTGCATCTGCGATTTGATGAGCAAAAGCAGTCACCTGAGCTTCATCCTCACCCTCAACCATCACGCGAATGAGTGGCTCCGTCCCGGATTTACGCAGCAACACCCGACCACGGTTGCCCAATGCAGCTTCCACTTCAGCCGTGACGCGTTTGACCTCTTCGTTTTCAAGAGGATCGCCGCTGCCTGCGGTAAAGCGAACGTTAACCAGAATCTGCGGGAAGAGCTTCATCCCGCTACACAGATCGTGCAGGCTCATGTGGTTACGAACCATTGCGGTGAGCACTTGTAACCCTGCGATGATACCGTCGCCAGTCGTCGTTTGATCAAGAAGAATAACGTGCCCTGAGTTTTCAGCCCCAATCCGCCAGCCTTTCTCCTGCAGTTTTTCCAGCACATAGCGGTCGCCAACTTTCGCGCGAGCAAATGGAATGCCCAACTGCTTCAGCGCTACTTCAAGCCCCATATTGCTCATTAGCGTACCCACGGCACCGCCGCGTAGTTGCCCCTGACGCAATCCTTCCCGGGCAATAATATAAAGGATCTGATCGCCATCGACTTTATGCCCCAGGTTATCCACCATGATCACCCGGTCACCGTCACCGTCAAACGCAATGCCGAGATCGGCTTTTTCCGCCAGCACGCGTTCTTGCAGCATACGCACATCCGTCGCACCGCATTTTTCATTAATGTTCACCCCATCTGGCTCACAGCCGATGGCAATGACTTTTGCGCCTAGCTCACGCAATACATTAGGTGCGATGTGATAAGTCGCGCCGTTGGCGCAGTCTACGACGATTTTGAGGCCATTCAGGCTCAGTTCATTCGGGAACGTGCCTTTACAGAATTCAATATAGCGACCTGCTGCATCAACAATTCGGCTGGCTTTACCCAACTCTGCCGAATCCACACAGGTGATTTCTTTTTCCATCTCAGCTTCAATAGCTTCTTCGACTTCATCCGGCAGTTTAGTCCCGTCGATGGAGAAGAATTTGATGCCGTTGTCATAGAATGGATTGTGTGAAGCGGAGATAACAATGCCGGCTTCCGCGCGGAATGTACGGGTTAAGTAAGCAACCGCAGGCGTAGGCATTGGCCCGGTGAAAGACGCGGACAATCCGGCTGCTGCCAGACCCGCTTCCAGCGCAGACTCCAGCATGTAGCCGGAAATTCGCGTGTCCTTACCAATAATAATTTTACGCGAACCGTGACGCGCGAGGACTTTGCCCGCAGCCCAGCCCAGTTTCAGAACGAAATCAGGGGTTATAGGCGCATCGCCCACGCGACCACGAATACCATCGGTGCCAAAATATTTACGGTTACTCATAGTATTTGTTTTCCTTCACTGAAAGCGTAGCTTCGACCACGCGCATAGCTTCAACAGTCTCTTTTACGTCATGGACGCGAAGAATTTGAGCCCCCTGCATCGCAGCAATCACCGCACAGGCCAGGCTACCGCTCAGGCGTTGATCCGGGCCAACATTCAGCAGTTGCCCGACCATCGATTTACGGGACATTCCTACCAGCAGCGGCATACCATAGTGATGAAATTCAGAAAGGCGAGCCAATAACTGATAATTGTGGGTGAGATTCTTACCGAAACCAAAGCCCGGGTCGAGCAGCAATTTATCTTTTGAGATCCCTGCGGCCTCACAGCGAGCAATGTGCTCCACAAAGAAGCGATTCACATCGGCAAATACGTCATCGTACTGTGGCGCCTGTTGCATCGTTTTCGGTTCACCCTGCATATGCATCAGGCAAACGGGGAGCCCCGTTTCCGCAGCAGCAGCTAGCGCACCAGGTTCCGTTAAGGAACGAATATCGTTGATAAGATGTGCCCCCACTCGTGCAGATTCGCGAATAACTTCGGCTTTTGATGTATCCACCGAAACCCAGACCTCAAAACGTTGAGCGATCGCTTCGACCACCGGAATAACGCGCTCAAGTTCTTCTTCTGTGCTCACCTCTGCCGCACCAGGCCGGGTTGACTCTCCGCCAACATCAATGATTGTGGCTCCGGCATTGATCATCGCGTTTGCATGCTTGAGGGCTTCAACCAGAGAATTGTGCTGCCCGCCGTCGGAAAAAGAGTCCGGCGTGACGTTTAAAATCCCCATGACGTGAGGATGCGAGAGATCCAGCGTGGAGCCTTGCGCGGTGAGTTTCATTCTTCTTCCTTTGCGTTCGTCTTAGGCTGTACAAAAACAAAAACCCCGGGGCAAGCCCGGGGTTCATAGATTACTGCAAAAACATCAGTCGTGAGCGTCTTATTTGTCGCCCAGTTGCTCTGACATCGTGTTACCTGGATTTGGCGTGCGCGGTTCATCAACCGGGCGTGGCGCATTCGGGGTACCGTTGTTGTCAGAGTTATTGCTGTTTTTGCTCGCATCTTCCCAACCTGCTGGCGGACGCACTTCGCGGCGCGCCATCAGGTCGTCAATCTGCGGGGCATCGATGGTTTCATACTTCATCAATGCGTCTTTCATGGTGTGCAGAATATCCATGTTCTCATTCAGCAACTGGCGAGCACGAGCATAGTTGCGTTCAATCAGGGATTTAACTTCCTGATCGATGATACGCGCGGTCTCATCAGACATATGCTTCGCTTTTGCCACTGAACGGCCCAGGAATACTTCACCATCTTCTTCCGCATACAGCAGCGGACCAAGTTTGTCAGAGAAGCCCCACTGGGTCACCATGTTACGCGCCAGGTTAGTCGCCACTTTAATGTCGTTCGACGCACCGGTAGAAACATGTTCTGGCCCGTAGATAATCTCTTCAGCCAGACGACCGCCATACAGCGTGGAGATCTGACTTTCCAGTTTCTGACGGCTGGCGCTGATTGCGTCGCCTTCAGGCAGGAAGAAAGTCACACCCAGCGCACGGCCGCGAGGGATAATCGTCACTTTGTGTACCGGATCGTGTTCCGGTACCAGGCGACCGATAATCGCATGGCCAGCTTCGTGATAAGCGGTTGATTCTTTCTGCGCTTCCGTCATCACCATGGAGCGGCGTTCTGCCCCCATCATGATTTTGTCTTTCGCTTTCTCGAATTCAACCATCGAAACCACGCGCTTGTTACCGCGAGCAGCAAACAGCGCTGCTTCGTTTACCAGGTTAGCCAAATCGGCACCGGAGAAGCCAGGCGTACCACGAGCGATAATTGCAGCGTCGATGTCCGGAGCAAGCGGTACGCGGCGCATATGCACTTTCAGGATCTGCTCACGACCACGAACATCCGGCAGACCGACAACAACCTGACGGTCGAAACGGCCTGGACGCAGCAACGCAGGGTCAAGCACGTCAGGGCGGTTAGTTGCCGCAATAACGATGATCCCTTCATTGCCTTCAAAGCCATCCATCTCAACCAGCATCTGGTTCAAGGTTTGCTCACGTTCGTCGTGACCGCCACCCAGACCAGCACCACGCTGACGACCGACGGCATCGATTTCATCGATAAAGATAATGCAAGGTGCCGCTTTTTTGGCCTGTTCGAACATGTCACGCACACGGGATGCACCAACACCAACGAACATTTCAACAAAGTCAGAACCGGAAATTGTGAAGAACGGTACTTTCGCTTCACCAGCAATCGCTTTTGCCAGCAGCGTTTTACCCGTACCCGGAGGGCCGACCATCAGCACGCCTTTCGGGATTTTACCGCCCAGTTTCTGGAAGCGGCTTGGCTCACGGAGGTATTCAACCAGCTCACCCACCTCTTCTTTCGCTTCATCACAGCCAGCGACGTCAGCAAAGGTAGTTTTGATTTGGTCTTCCGTTAACATGCGCGCCTTGCTCTTACCGAACGACATGGCACCTTTGCCACCGCCGCCCTGCATTTGGCGCATAAAGAAGATCCAGACCCCAATCAGCAGCAGCATTGGGAACCAGGAAATGAAGATAGTTGCCAGCAGACTCTGCTCTTCAGGCGGCTCGCCCACAACTTTCACATTCTTGGTAATCAGATTATCAAGCAGCTTGGGATCATTAACGGGGATGTAAGTCGTGTATCGGTTACTATCTTTCTTGGTAACGTTGATTTCACGTCCGTTGATGCGCGCTTCGCGAACCTGGTCCTGATTAACTTCAGACAGGAAAGTGGAGTAATCCACCCTACGGCCATTTGACTCGCTGGGCCCAAAGCTCTGGAATACCGACATTAGCACAACGGCAATGACCAGCCAGAGTATTAGGTTTTTCGCCATGTCACTCAAGGGATTAACCTCATATTACAACTGTGTTAACAAACAGCGTCAGGGTACTATAGTTTGCGCCCGGTCGCTACAATGTACACTTCACGTGAGCGGGCACGAGAAGAGTCCGGCTTACGAACTTTAACCGTCGTAAACAGGGAGCGAATTTCTCGCAGGTATTCATCGAAACCTTCGCCCTGAAACACTTTCACTACAAAACTACCGCCCGGCGCCAGTACGTCCCGACACATTTCCAGTGCCAGTTCAACCAAGTACATAGCGCGGGGAATATCGACTGCCGGTGTCCCGCTCATGTTTGGCGCCATATCTGACATGACAACCTGCACTTTACTGTCACCAACACGTTCCAGCAGGGCCTTGACGACTAATTCATCACGAAAATCGCCCTGAAGGAAGTCCACACCAACGATAGGATCCATTGGTAAAAGATCGCAAGCGATGATTCGCCCCTGATTCCCGATTTGCGTCACGACATATTGTGACCACCCGCCGGGTGCAGCACCAAGATCAACAATAGTCATTCCTGGCTTAAAAAGTTTGTCACTTTGCTGTATTTCATCAAGTTTAAACCAGGCACGGGACCGCAACCCCTTTTTCTGTGCCTGTTGAACATATTTATCGCTAAAGTGTTCCTGCAGCCAGCGACTGGAGCTGGCAGAACGCTTCTTACCTGTCATCTCAATATCCAACTTTGTTCATCGTGAATAGCAGGCTAACTAACAATCAGCACAGCCGATTTGGCGATACACTGGAGATGGCGGTAGAATGAACCGTTTTCAATCCCAACGTAAGCAAAAAATACGATGAATCTGAGTACTAAACAAAAACAGCACCTAAAAGGTCTGGCCCATCCGCTCAAGCCGGTGGTTATGCTTGGCAATAATGGTTTGACCGAAGGGGTACTGGCCGAGATTGAACAAGCGCTTGAGCACCATGAATTAATCAAGGTGAAGATCGCAACGGAAGATCGCGAAAACAAAACCTTAATTGTGGATGCCATCGTGCGGGAAACCGGCGCCTGTAACGTACAGGTCATCGGTAAAACGCTGGTGCTCTATCGCCCTTCTAAAGAGCGTAAGATTTCTCTGCCGAAATAAGCAGAGGTGTGCAAAATGCCACGCTATGTTCGTTGATAAAAGGCCGCTATGCGGCCTTTTTCTTTTCTTTACAATACGCCAACCCTTTAGTGGGCGTAGTAAAAATTACAGATATTCTACCTTTAAGATTTCAAATTCGACATCGCCACCCGGCGTGCGAATTACGACAACATCGTCGCATTCTTTACCCACAAGACCGCGAGCAATAGGCGAATTTACAGAGATAAGATTCTTTTTAAAATCAGCCTCATCGTCGCCAACGATGCGATAAGTAAGCTCTTCGTCATTGTCCAGGTTCAGTACTGTTACGGTAGTACCAAAAATCACACGGCCATTATTTGGCATTCTTGTGACATCGATCACCTGAGCATTAGAAAGCTTAGCTTCGATATCCTGGATGCGGCCTTCACAAAAACCCTGCTGCTCACGCGCGGCATGATATTCAGCATTTTCTTTCAGATCGCCATGTTCACGAGCTTCGGCAATGGCAGCAATGATTTCAGGACGGCGAACGGATTTCAGGAAATCCAGTTCTTCGCGAAGTTGTTCAGCGCCACGTAAGGTCATCGGAATAGGTTGCATTTGTTATACCTCTTAAAATCAGTCCTCTGCAGCAGGGCAAAACACCGCGCTGGCTTAAGAGCATGGCCGGTAACGTGCGTCTCTCCGGCAACAAATAAAAGAAAACCGACCCGGGGTGATAACTCCAGGTCAGTAACAGTTTTCAAATTGACCGGTATTTTACCCTGGAGTTCCCTAAGGGTCATCGTTTACTTTGCACCATAATGCACCGTAGTATGGCGGTCACGTTTCCAGGCCGTTACCGCGAGATTATGCGATTTTTGAGATTTGTCATTGGGTTGACCGCTGCCGTAGCTATGAATGTTCAGGCTGCGAACGTTGAAGAGTACACCTCCCAGTTGCCTGACGGGGCGAACCTGGCACTGATGGTGCAAAAAGTCGGTGCCACGAGCCCGTTCATCGATTATCACAGCCAGCAAATGGCTCTGCCTGCCAGTACTCAGAAAGTGATTACGGCGCTAGCGGCCCTCCTTCAACTGGGCCCGGATTTTCGCTTTACCACAACGCTAGAAAGTCGTGCTCAAATCGATAATGGCGTACTTAACGGCGATCTTATCGCCCGCTTCGGCGGCGATCCTACGCTAAAGCGTCAGGATATTCGCAACATGGTTGCCGAATTAAAAAAAGCAGGCGTCCAACAGATTAAGGGCAACGTGCTGGTCGACACATCTATTTTTGCCAGCCACGATAAAGCCCCCGGCTGGCCGTGGAACGACATGACGCAGTGCTTCAGCGCACCGCCAGCCGCCGCCATAGTAGACCGAAACTGCTTCTCTATTTCCTTATACAGCGCCCCGAAAGCTGATGATTTAGCCTATATTCGCATTGCTTCTTACTATCCAGTGGTGATGTTTAGTCAGGTCAGAACGCTGGCCAAAGGCTCTCCCGACGCCCAATACTGTGAACTGGATGTTGTCCCAGGCGATCTCAACCGCTATACGCTTACAGGCTGCCTTACACAGCGTGCCGATCCGCTGCCATTAGCCTTCGCCATTCAGGATGGGGCCAGCTATGCAGGCGCAATCATCAAAGATGAATTGAAGCAGGCAGGGATCAGCTACAGCGGAACACTGCTGCGCCAGACGCAACCTAATGAGCCGGGAACGGTTATCGCCAGCAAGCAATCAGCACCGCTTCATGACCTGCTTAAAATCATGCTCAAGAAATCCGATAACATGATTGCCGATACCGTATTCAGGACCATTGGACATAACCGGTTGGGTGTTCCTGGCACCTGGCGGGCAGGTGCTGATGCTGTACGCCAGATATTGCGCCAAAAAGCAGGCGTAGATTTGGGGAACAGTATTGTCGTCGATGGCTCAGGCCTTTCGCGCCATAACCTGATTTCACCGGCCACAATGATGCAGGTGCTGCAATACATCGCACAGAACGATAATCAGCTAAACTTTATCTCCATGCTTCCACTCGCTGGTTATGATGGCTCCCTGCAGTATCGCGCAGGCCTGCATCAAGCGGGCGTCGACGGCAAAGTGTCGGCGAAAACAGGCTCGTTGCAAGGGGTTTATAATCTGGCTGGCTTCATTACAACGGCAAGCGGGCAACGTATGGCTTTCGTGCAGTATCTCTCCGGCTATGCCGTTGAACCTGCAGACCAGCGTAATCGCCGCATTCCGCTAGTGCGCTTCGAAAGCAGACTTTACAAGGATATTTACCAAAATAATTAGCTATGAAACTGCTTATTGTTGAAGACGATTTACTGCTACAGGAAGGTCTTTCACTGGCATTAGACGGTGAAGGCTATGCGTTGGACTGCGCCGCCACGGCAGCGGAGGCCGATGCTCTGCTGCAAAGCGGTGAATACAGCCTGATCATTCTCGACCTGGGCCTCCCTGACAAAGACGGTGCGACACTGCTAAGCCAGTGGCGTCGTCGCGGGATAAAAAATCCTGTGCTTATCCTGACCGCTCGTGATGCACTTGAAGACAGGGTAAACGGTCTGGACTCCGGTGCTGATGATTATCTGGTTAAACCTTTTGCGCTGGCAGAGCTTCAGGCGCGTGCAAGGGCATTGATCCGCCGCTATCAGGGCCACAGCGACAACCTGCTTCAGGAAGACGATTTAACTCTCAATTTGCAGACTCAGCAGGTGCTGCTCGCCAACCAGGCTGTAGAAATTACGCCCAAAGAATTCGCGCTTCTGACCCGCCTGATGATGCGCATCGGCCAGACGGTCCATCGCGAAACACTGCAGCAGGATATTTACAGCTGGCAGGACGATCCGAGCTCCAATACCCTTGAAGTGCACATTCATAATCTACGTCGAAAATTAGGCAAAGACAGAATCAAAACCGTGCGTGGCGTTGGCTACCGGCTGGAAACTCGTTCATGAGCAGCATGCGCCGGCGCCTGATGATCCTGCTGGCGCTGATTCTTCTTTTCTTCCAGCTGATTAGCGTTGTCTGGCTTTGGCATGAAAGTCGCGAACAGATTGGCTTTTTGGTGAGTGAAACGCTCTCCGCAAAAGCCCGAAACCAGCAGGTCGAGAAAGAGATTCGTGAAGCGATTGCCTCTCTGCTAGTCCCTTCTCTGGTTATGGTTGCCTTTACGCTGTTTTTCTCTTTCTGGGCAATTACCTGGATAACCCGTCCGCTAAACCAATTGCGTTCAAGCCTGGCTAACCGTTCAGCCGACAACCTCACTCCCCTACCCATGTTTTCCGACATGGACGAAATGGTGGCAGTGACCAATTCCCTCAACCAGTTGCTTGGCCGTCTGGACCATACCATTCAACAGGAGCGCTTATTCACTGCAGATGCGGCCCATGAACTGAGAACACCACTTGCAGGCCTCAGGTTACATCTGGAATTAATGGTAAAAAATGGGGTAACACAGGCCCCGATGCTGCTAACACGTATCGATCAGCTCATGCATACCATTGAACAGCTCCTGATGCTTTCCCGCGCCGGACAAGCTCTTGCCAGCGGGCATTACAATACTCTGACCTGGAGCAGCGACATCGTTGCGCCGCTGAAGATGGAAATGGAAGAATTGGCTGCGCCTCGCGGGCAAAAGCTCATCTGGCCTGCGGATTTATCTCTGACCGTGCAGGGTGATGCCGTGCTGCTGCGTTTAATGCTGCGTAACCTGCTGGAAAATGCCTCCCGCTATAGCCCAGAAAAAGGCGTGATTCATGTGATGCTGGCAGAGAAAGAGGGAGGAACTCTGTTGAGCGTTGCCGACAGCGGGCCGGGCATTAAAGCTGAGTATCTTCAACAGATAACGGAACCTTTCAGGCGTATGGACCAGCGTTACGGCGGTAGCGGGCTAGGCCTGAACATTGTGCTACGTATTGTGCAGCTCCATCATGGCCGCCTTGAACTGGATAACCGCGCTGAAGGCGGCTTGCAGGCTGACTGCTGGCTTCCAAACAGCATCCAATAAAAAAGGCCGGGAGCACCGGCCTTCTTCGTTGAGACTTACTTCTGGTAGATAATTTCGACGCCTTCGTCGTCTTCATCGTCCCAGTCGTCATCCCAGTCTTCTTCTGCTTCAGCTTCCATTTCGTCGAGCTGCTGGCGATGGTAATCATCCCACATAAACTCGACTTTCTCAGGCTGCTTAGCGACTTCAGCCGCCGTAATTGGGTTTTCGATGATAAACGTCATCACATCCCAGCAGAGGTCTTTCACGCCCATCTGGCTTGCCGCAGAGATAAGGTAGAATTTATCTTCCCAGCCGAGTGCTTCGGCAATCGCCTTCGCCTTCTCTTCAGCCTGCGCTTTGTCCATCAGGTCGATTTTGTTAAATACAAGCCAGCGAGGTTTAGATGCCAGGCTTTCGCTGTATTTTTCCAGCTCGCCAACGATGATACGGGCGTTTTCAACCGGATCGGAACCATCGATAGGCTCAATGTCAATGAGATGCAGCAGCACGCGACAGCGCTCAAGGTGCTTAAGGAAGCGAATACCGAGGCCAGCACCGTCGGCAGCACCTTCAATCAGTCCTGGAATATCCGCGACAACAAAGCTCTTCTCGTTATCCATACGGACAACGCCAAGGCTTGGCACCAACGTGGTAAACGGATAATCAGCCACTTTTGGCTTCGCAGCAGATACCGCACGGATAAAGGTGGACTTACCCGCATTTGGCATACCCAGCATACCCACATCAGCCAGCAGCATCAGTTCTAGCTGCAGGTCGCGTTTTTCACCTGGCGTCCCCATCGTTTTCTGGCGTGGAGTACGGTTAACCGAGGATTTAAAACGGGTATTACCCAGACCATGCCAGCCGCCTTTAGCAACCATCAGCTTCTGACCGTGCTGAGTCATATCGCCCATGGTTTCGCCGGTGCCCTGATCGATAACTCGGGTACCGACTGGCACCTTCACGGTGACGTCATGTCCACGCTTACCGGTACAGTCACGGCTTTGGCCGTTCTGGCCACGCTCGGCGCGGAAGGCTTTTTCAAAACGATAATCGATGAGTGTGTTCAGGTTCTCGTCAGCTTCAAGCCACACATCACCACCATCACCACCATCACCGCCATCCGGGCCGCCTCTCGGGATATATTTTTCACGGCGGAAGCTAACGCAGCCGTTACCACCATCACCTGCTACGACCAGGATCGTTGCTTCATCAACAAACTTCATCTTACTTCTCCGTAAATCATTCGCCCGAACGCTGCACTGGTGTGGCCGTTTCGGTTTTATGCCAGCGCCCCCAAAGGCGATGGCCAATCGCGGAATACATCGCACCAGCCACAACCACAAGTGCCCCGATATAACCCACGAGGTTAAGCATCGGTATGGCGAAATACTCGGGCCAGGCCTGAGACAGCAGGTCTGAGAACAACAACGTAAATAACGGGGTTAGCGTAATGATGGCGCTAACCTGGGAGGCCTGCCAGCGCGCCATCGCCTCAGCGAGCGCGCCATATCCTACCAGCGTATTCAGACCGCAAAAAACCAGACATGCCAGTTGCCAGCCACTAAGCTGGAAAATCACACCTGGTTTTGCCAGCGGCAAAAGTGCAATAGTACATAAAGTGTACAACAAAAAGAGAATCTGCTGTGAGGCTAACCGGCGTAATAACACCTTCTGCGCCACACCATAGCTGACCCAAACCGTTGCCGCCAGCACGCCGAAGATGACACCAAGGGTGTAATCCGTCAGGCGAGTAAAAATCTCTACAAGACTGGTGTTGAAGAACATCACCAGACCACACAAGAGCATAATGGCACCAATAATCTGTGTGCCACGCATTCTCTCTTTCAGCACTACTACGCTCGCCACCATCATTCCTACAGGGGAAAGCTGGCCAATAACCTGAGACGCAGTAGGACTCAAATACTGCAGGGAAGAACTAAAGAGCAGAAAGTTGCCAAACAATCCGCCTGTGGCGATCGCTAACAGCACTAGCCACCGGGGCTTGCGGAACATTCTGAGCGGCGGCAATTTTCCCCGAATCGCAAGGAAAATACCCAGACCAATACTGGCCATCAAAAATCGATAAAAGACCACAGTCGGCGGTGCCATGACCGGAAGCACCTGCTTCATCGCTATAGGTAAAGCACCCCAGCACATCGCCGTGGTTAACGCTAAAAGAATACCGATTCCCGCCTGCTGCCCCATGCCCATTCCCTGTTTTAATTTACCAGGCGTACAATGTAAAAAGCCCCGCAACACGTTGCGGGGCTTTCATCCGTTACCGGACCGAAAAACTTACTCAGCAACGATGCTGATGTATTTACGATTGTTCGGGCCTTTAACTTCGAATTTTACTTTACCGTCTGCTTTAGCAAACAGGGTGTGGTCACGACCACAACCTACATTGTTGCCAGCGTGGAATTTGGTGCCACGTTGACGAACGATGATGCTACCAGCCAGTACAGTTTCACCACCAAAGCGTTTTACACCCAGGCGTTTTGCTTCTGAATCGCGACCGTTACGAGTTGAGCCGCCAGCCTTTTTATGTGCCATTTAATCTACTCCTCAGGTCTTAGGCGCTGATGCCAGTGATTTTCACATCAGTGAACCACTGACGATGGCCCGCTTGCTTACGATAGTGCTTACGGCGACGGAACTTAACGATCTTAACTTTCTCGCCACGACCGTGAGCAACAACCTCAGCCTTAATAACGCCACCATCAACGAAAGGAACGCCGATTTTGACTTCTTCACCGTTTGCGATCATCAGAACTTCAGCGAACTCAACAGTTTCGCCAGTTGCGATGTCCAGCTTTTCCAGGCGAACGGTCTGACCTTCGCTTACTCGGTGTTGTTTACCACCACTTTGGAAAACCGCGTACATATAAAACTCCGCTTTCCGCGCTTGCCTTTCATTGGATTCAGGTAGCGCTATAAATATTCACAATAGGGCGCGAATATTACGCAAATCGTGAGGGTTTGACAAGCCCGATCGTCAATTACCGTAGAAAAAAAACGCAACAGCACACACACCGTTTATCTGCCTCGTTTTTTCAGTACAATCTGTACTACAGTATCGAACCTCAACCCTCTCGTTATGCCATATGGATGTGGAATAAACAGGACGAAAGCCAGACTTTTGCGATGAATTTAGAAAAAATTAATGAGTTAACCGCGCAAGATATGGCGGGTGTCAATGCGACAATCCTTGAGCAATTGAATTCCGATGTCCAACTGATCAACCAGTTGGGTTACTACATTGTCAGCGGGGGCGGTAAACGCATCCGTCCAATGATTGCCGTGCTCGCTGCACGGGCGCTTTCCTATGAAGGGCAGGCCCATGTCAGAATTGCAGCGCTGATCGAATTCATACATACCGCTACTCTGCTTCACGATGACGTCGTGGACGAATCAGATATGCGTCGGGGTAAAGCTACCGCCAATGCGGCTTTCGGCAACGCAGCAAGCGTCCTGGTCGGTGATTTCATCTATACACGAGCATTTCAGATGATGACCAGCCTCGGTTCTTTGAAGGTGCTGGAGGTGATGTCAGAGGCTGTGAATGTTATAGCCGAAGGCGAAGTGTTGCAGCTGATGAACTGTAATGATCCTGACATCACTGAAGAAAGCTACATGCGGGTCATCTACAGCAAAACGGCTCGCTTGTTTGAAGCCGCTGCTCAATGCTCCGGAATTCTGGCGGGTGCTACGGAAGTTCAGGAAAAAGCCCTGCAGGATTATGGGCGTTACCTGGGCACAGCCTTCCAGCTTATAGATGACCTGTTGGATTACAGCTCAGACGGACAAACGTTGGGTAAAAACGTAGGCGACGATTTGAACGAAGGCAAACCGACGCTGCCGCTGTTGCACGCGATGCGCAATGGCTCACCAGAGCAAGCGCAGATGATCCGTGAAGCGATCGAACAAGGAAATGGGCGTCACCTGCTAGAACCCGTATTAAAAGCCATGTCGGATTGCGGTTCCCTGGAATGGACTCGCCAGCGTGCCGAAGAGGAAGCGGATAAAGCGATCGATGCTCTCTCTGTCCTCCCTGATAGCCCACATCGAGAAGCTCTGATCTCTCTGGCCCACATGTCCGTACAGCGCGATCGTTAGCCTGGACTTTAGCGCGCCGAAAAGGCGCGCTAAAGTTTCCAATAAATCATTCCCCTCACCTTTCCCTTCTTTTCCTTTTCTAATCATTTTCATTAGCTTTCATCATATTTGCGGATGGAAACACAGAATTTATTATTCCTTGCACTTACTGGAATCATTTGGAAATTTTTATGTTATAAATTTCCAGTGTTATTGCTCAGTTCAGAGCAGGACTTGTAAGATTACAGGGAGAGATTATGGAAAATCAGTATGTGGACTGGCATCCGGCAGACATCATTGCCGGCCTGAGAAAAAAGAGAACGTCGCTTGCCGCCTTATCACGTCAGTCAGGTTTAAGCTCTTCAACGCTCGCAAACGCGTTATCGCGCCCATGGCCTAAAGGGGAGTTTATTATCGCTCGGGCTTTAGGCGTAGCCCCTCAGATCATCTGGCCCTCGCGTTACCACGATCCGGTAACCCATGAATTTATCGACAGAACCAGAAAGATTCGGCAGCAATAAAAAAGCCGGGGCATGCCCCGGCTTTTTGTCACGATAAAAAAGTCGCTTACTCGCTACCCTTCACGCGTTCAATCTTAGCGCCCAGCGCCTGAAGTTTATCTTCAATGCGCTCGTAGCCGCGATCGATATGATAAATACGATCCACTATCGTTGTTCCTTCAGCGATACAGCCCGCCAGAACAAGACTTGCAGAAGCACGAAGATCGGTAGCCATTACCTGAGCGCCGGAAAGCTTTTCAACCCCGTGGCAGATAACCGTATTGCTTTCGATCTCAGCATGCGCGCCCATACGGATTAATTCAGGCACATGCATGAAGCGGTTTTCGAAGATAGTTTCGGTAATCACGCCAGTCCCTTCCGCCACCAGGTTTAGCAGCGTGAATTGCGCCTGCATATCGGTAGGGAAGCCTGGGTGCGGAGCAGTACGCACCGTCACGCCTTTTGGACGCTGACCATGCATATCAAGGCTGATCCAGTCTTCACCCGTTTCAACCTCCGCGCCAGCTTCACGCAGCTTCGCCAACACGGCATCCAGAGTATCGGGCTGTGCGTTACGGCAAAGAATTTTACCGCCAGAGATTGCAGCGGCCACCAGGAAGGTCCCGGTTTCAATGCGGTCAGGCAGCACGCGATAAACGCCCCCGCCCAAACGAGCAACACCTTCGATCGTGATACGATCGGTGCCTGCGCCGCTGATCTTCGCACCCAGGGTGTTGAGGAAGTTCGCGGTATCAACGATCTCCGGTTCACGCGCGGCGTTTTCAATGATCGTTTTACCTTCCGCAAGCGTAGCTGCACTCATGATAGTCACGGTCGCGCCGACGCTCACCTTATCCATCACAATGTGGGCCCCTTTAAGGCGGCCATTCACCGACGCCTTAACGTAACCTTCTTCCAGCTTAATTTCCGCGCCAAGCTGCTCCAGGCCGGTGATGTGCAGATCTACCGGGCGAGCGCCGATGGCACAGCCACCAGGCAGAGAAACCTGCCCCTGGCCAAAGCGAGCAACCAGAGGCCCCAGCGCCCAAATAGATGCACGCATGGTTTTCACCAGGTCATAAGGCGCACAGAAGATATTCACACCGCTGGCGTCAATGTAGACGGAACCATTGCGCTCAACTTTGGTACCCAGCTGGCTCAGCAGCTTCATTGTGGTATCAATATCTTTCAGTTTTGGAACGTTCTGAATCTCTACCGGCTCTTCTGCCAGAAGGGCTGCGAAGAGGATCGGCAGCGCGGCGTTTTTAGCCCCTGAGATTGTGACTTCCCCACTCAGGCGGGTAGGCCCCTGCACACGAAATTTATCCATTGAAACTGTTCTCTTTTAAATTCAAAACGTTATCACCAGCCTGAGCCGATGATTCAAAAACCATTTAGTTTGCGGTCGCGCGCCCACTCTTCCGGCGTATAGGTCTTAATAGAAACAGCATGCATGCGGTTGTCAGCGATGAACTCCATCAGCGGGGCATACACCGTTTGCTGCTTTTTGACGCGACTTAACTCGGCGAATAACTCACCCACCGCTATCACCTGAAAGTGGCTGCCATCGCCAGAGACGTGGACTTCCTGGAGGGGCAGTGCGTTCATCAGCACTGTCTGAATTTCATGATTTTCCATGGGGTATCTATTCGTCGATTAATGAATGATGAGATAAGCCACACATCTTAGAGGAAAGTGGCGTCAGCTTAAATAAGCAAAAAGCCCCGGAACTTAACAGTTCGAGGGCTTTGAAAGTAACGTGCTGAAATCATTAGCCTGCCAGATGCGGCAACAATGCCTCTGGCAAATTGTAGAGTTGCGCCAGCGTGCGCAAATTATCAGTGGCGCCCCTAAGCTCGATCTTGTTTCCCTGGCGAGCCACGATGGCTGTCAGGTGAATAAGCAACGCCAGCCCGGCGGTATCAACGCGAGTTAAGCCACTTAGCTCAAAAAGATTGATACCCGCGACCACTTTCTCACGCTGCTGCCAAAGCGAATTAACGGTGCCGCCATCCAGCTCTCCGAAGAAATGCAGCGTTGTACCGTCCAGCTTCCAGCTTAGTTCTTCCGCCATTACTTTTTACTGTCCAGGGTAATTGGCTGTTTCGAAATCGACTGCAGCTGCGCAGTCAAACCATCAATGCCTTTGGTACGCAACAGATCGCTCCACTCATTTTGTTTGGTGGTGATCATGCTGATCCCTTCGGCGATCATATCGTAAGCCTGCCAGTTCCCAGTTTGGCTATTCTTACGCCACTGGAAGTCAAGGCGCACCGGCGGGCGACCGTTTGGATCGATAATCGTCACGCGGATCGCCACGATATCAGCATTACCCAGCGGTTGCTCGGGAGCAATTTGGTAAGTCTGACCATGGTACAGCGCCAGCGCCTGCCCATAAGCCTGCTTAAGGTACTCTTCAAAAGCCTTGAAGTAGGCATCTCGCTGCGCAGGTGTTGCATCTTTGTAGTAACGCCCTAATACCAGCGCACCCGCGTATTTTACCTGCACGTATGGCAGTAATTCCTGGCCAACGATCTCCCGCAGATAATTCGGGTTCTGTCGAATTTGAGGCTGCTCATTTTTCAGACGATCAAAGGTCTTCTGCGCCGCCTCGTTCATTAATTTGTAAGGGTTAGTCTGGTCTGCCGCCATCGCAAATGGGGCGATTACCAGCATGGCTACCATAATAAGACGCTTAAACATCACTCGTTCCTCTTAAATTAATTCGTAGTACCTGACTGCGGTGCGGCATCAGTATGGCCTGCAGAATGGGCTTCGGCATCGCCAGAATTCTTATTATCTCCGTTGCCGCTCTTATAAAGGAACTGGCCTATCAGATCCTCAAGCACCAAAGCAGACTTTGTGTCCTGAATGGTACTGCCATCTTTCAGCATAGATGACCCCAGCTCGGGATCATCAAAACCGAGGTTAAGAGCAATATATTGCTCGCCCAGCAGGCCAGAGGTACGAATCGCCAGAGAGCTTGTATCCGGAATCTGGTTGTAGCGCTGCTCAATGTCCAGCGTTACGCGAGGCAGATAGGTTTTCGGGTCCAGAGCAATACCATCAACACGACCAATAACAACACCACCGAGGCGAACCGGGGAACTCATTTTCAGGCCACCGATGTTGTCGAAAGTGGCGTATACCCGATACGTCGGCTCGCTGCGCAGTGAAGTAACATTCGCCACCTTCAGGCAGAGAAAAATAATGGCGACCAGCGCAACCAGCAGAAAAGCACCAACCCAAACTTCAAATTTCTTTGTTTGCATGAACTCAATTCCCAAACATCAGTGCTGTCAGCACAAAATCGAGGCCCAAAACGGCCAGAGAAGCGTGCACAACGGTGCGCGTGGTTGCCCGGCTAATCCCGGCAGAAGTCGGAATAGCATCGTACCCGTTGAATAACGCGATCCATGTTACGGTAATGGCGAAGACTACGCTTTTAATCACGCAGTTAACCAAATCCAGCCGCCATGAGACCGCATTTTGCATTGCTGACCAGAAGAAACCGGCATCAATACCTTTCCAGTTAACGCCCACAAGTGCGCCGCCCCAAACGCCCACGGCAACAAAGATAAGCGTCAGAAGCGGCAGCGAGATCACCCCAGCCCAAAATCGCGGTGACACGACGCGGCGCAGCGGATCGACCGCCATCATCTCCATGCTGGACAGTTGCTCTGTCGCGCGCATCAGGCCAATTTCAGCGGTTAATGCGGAACCCGCTCGCCCGGCAAACAGCAGCGCGGCAACAACCGGACCCAGCTCACGGAGCAGTGAAAGGGCTACCAGCATGCCGAGGCTCGATTCGGCGCTGTACGTCGTCAGCACCAGGTATCCCTGCAAACCAAGCACCATCCCGATGAACAGGCCGGAAACCATAATAATCAGCATCGACAACACGCCGACGTTATAAAGCTGACGAACCAGCAACGGCGCATGCTTGCGAAACTCCGGCTTCCCTACCAGCGCGTTGAATAACATCAGTCCGGCACGTCCAAACGAGGCGCAGGTTTTTATCCCGCGTCGCCCGATAGATGCCAGTGCATTTAGCAGCATGAGCAGTTTAGCTCCTCGTTCCAGGTAATAAATCTTGTCGATAATCCCCGGCGGGATAACGGAATGGCACCGGGCCGTCCGCGATCCCATCAAGGAACTGTCTAACGCGTGGATCGTGGTTTTCACATAACTCCGCGGGACTACCTTGCGCCACAATGTGCTGATCGGCAGCAATATAAGCGTAATCCGCGATGCTTAAGACTTCTGGTACATCGTGTGATACCACAATGCAGGTGACGCCAAGAGCGCTGTTAAGTTCTGAAATAAGCTTAACCAACACGCCCATGGTAATAGGATCCTGCCCGACGAAAGGTTCATCAAACATAATCAGGTCTGGCTCAAGTGCAATAGCGCGGGCAAGCGCGGCGCGGCGTGCCATCCCGCCAGATAATTCAGAAGGCATCAGATTCGCTGCCCCGCGAAGCCCGACAGCTTCCAGCTTCATCATCACCGTACTGTGTAATAAAGGTTCTGGTAACTGAAGATGTTCACGCAGCGGATAAGCCACGTTTTCAAACACGTTAAGATCGGTAAACAAGGCGCCGGATTGAAACAGCATGCTCATGCGTTTGCGTACGGTAAACAGCCGCGAGCGCGACATCGCCGGTACATTTTCGCCATCAAACAGAATTTCCCCTCTGTCCGGCTGGATCTGCCCACCGATAAGCTTCAAAAGCGTTGTCTTACCGATCCCCGATGGCCCCATGATCGCCGTCACTTTGCCGCGTGGTACGGTCAGCGAAATGTTCTCGAAGATCTGCCGCTCTCCGCGGGAGAAACTCATCCCACGGATCTCAACCAGATTCGCTTCTGTCTGACTCATCGCCCTTCCTTTTTTATGTTTGCCGGCAAGCATGGCCTCAAAGGGATGCTAAAACCCAACATTTTTACAGAATATTACCTGCGCAGGTTAGCTAAAGCTGGCATTTGTTTTACTTTTTCGCCGCATAAAGTCAGAATTACGACTTATCGCCAGGCTCAGGCTGCACTTCGTTTTGCCCGACCCTTCAGGCCCTCAGGATCGGCGATTATACCCTAATAAAGGATTTTTCATGCTGTTAGCTACGGCGCTATTAATTATTGGTTTACTTCTGGTGGTCTATGGCGCCGACCGTTTAGTTTTCGCCGCAGCAATCCTTTGCCGCAGTATTGGGATCCCACCGCTGATTATCGGCATGACGGTGGTCAGCATCGGCACCTCGCTTCCTGAAATCATCATCGCCAGTACTTCTGCGCTGCACGGCCAGTTGGATTTGGCCGTAGGAACAGCGATTGGTTCAAATATCACCAATATTATGCTGATTCTGGGGCTGGCCGCCCTGCTGCACCCATTTACCGTTAATTCCGATATTCTACGCCGTGAGTTGCCTCTAATGTTGGCGGTGAGTGCCGCCGCAGGTCTGTTTCTCTATGACGGGGAGCTGACGCAGGCAGAAGGTGTCATGCTGCTGACAATCGCGGTGTTATATCTACTCTTTATCATTAGAATAGGCCGCCTTGCGGAACGGCAAGGTGTCGATAGTCTGACGCGGGAACAACTGGCCGAACTCCCTCAAGAAGGCAGCCTTTCCGTCGCATTTTTATGGCTAGGCGTTGCGTTAGTTATCATGCCAATGGCAACGCGGATGGTCATCGATAATGCCTCGGTGCTTGCCCATTATTTTGGCGTAAGCGAACTGGTTATCGGTTTGACGATCATTGCGATTGGCACCAGCCTGCCAGAATTAGCGACCGCCATAGCCGGAGCGCGCAAGGGCGAAGATGACATTGCGATTGGTAATATCATCGGCTCGAACATTTTTAACGTGGTGTTTGTGCTTGGCATTCCTGCACTGCTGGCGCCGGGCCACCTGAACCCGTTGGCTTTTGCCCGGGATTATTGGCTGATGTTAGCGGTAAGTGCTGTTTTTGCGCTGCTCTGCTGGCGTAAACCTCGCCAAATCGGCAAGCTCGCGGGCGCTCTGTTAACATGTGGGTTCATCATATGGATCGTGGTGCTGTGGTTCGTTGCGCCACCTGTCGTCGGATAAAGTGGGAACGGGAATTATGTCTCATATAGATTTAGCACCGGGTTTTGACTTTCAACAAGCGGGCAAAGACGTGCTCAATATTGAACGTGAAGGCCTGGCTCAGCTCGACCAGTACATTAACGACGATTTCTCACGGGCCTGTGAGAAGATATTCTACTGTCCCGGCAAAGTTGTTGTCATGGGGATGGGGAAATCGGGTCATATTGGGAAAAAAATAGCGGCAACCTTTGCCAGCACCGGCACGCCAGCTTTTTTTGTGCACCCAGGGGAAGCCAGCCACGGTGATTTAGGCATGGTCACAGCACAGGATATAGTTCTGGCGATTTCTAATTCCGGTGAGTCGAACGAAATTCTGGCGCTCATCCCGGTCTTAAAGCGTCTTCAGGTTCCTCTGATTTGCATGACCGCCCGCCCGGAAAGTTCAATGGGACGCGCAGCGGATATCCATCTGTGCATCAAAGTGCCTCAGGAAGCTTGCCCTCTCGGCCTCGCGCCAACGTCCAGCACAACGGCGACGCTGGTTATGGGCGATGCGCTAGCCGTGGCGTTACTGAAAGCCCGTGGTTTTACCGCTGAAGATTTTGCGCTGTCTCATCCTGGGGGCGCTCTGGGTCGTAAGCTGTTACTCCGCGTAAACGATATCATGCACACTGGTGATGATATCCCTCACGTGAGCAAAGAGGCTTCTTTGCGCGATGCGCTGTTGGAGATTACCCGTAAAAATATGGGAATGACGGTCATCTGCAATGACCTGATGAAAATTGAAGGTATCTTTACCGATGGCGATTTGCGTCGCGTGTTCGATATGGGCGTCGATTTACATACCTTACGTATTGCGGATGTCATGACAACAGGCGGCATTCGCGTACGTCCAGGAACATTGGCTGTTGATGCATTAAACCTGATGCAGTCACGCCATATTACTTCGGTTCTGGTCGCAGATGGCGACCAGTTGCTGGGTGTGGTACATATGCATGACATGCTACGCGCAGGCGTAGTTTAAAAAAGGATTAGCCTTAATGAGTAACCGTGATGCGCTGCTCAATACCTGTTATGGACCGGTAAGCGCGCAGGTCATAGCGCGGGCGAAAGAGATTCGTCTGCTGATTCTGGACGTCGACGGCGTGATGTCTGACGGCCTTATTTACATGGGCAACAGCGGTGAAGAGCTTAAGGCCTTCAACGTGCGTGATGGCTATGGTATTCGCTGTGCCCTGACCTCAGGAATAGAAGTCGCTATTATTACTGGAAGGAAAGCAAAGCTGCTGGAAGATCGCTGCACAACGTTGGGCATTACCCATCTCTATCAAGGTCAATCAGATAAGCTTGTGGCGTTTCAGGATTTGCTGTCAAAGGTTGCGCTGTCTCCCGATCAGGTGGCCTATATTGGCGATGACTTGATCGACTGGCCGGTCATGGAACGAGTCGGTTTAAGCGTTGCCGTTGCTGATGCTCACCCATTATTGACGCCAAAAGCGGATTATGTGACCAGAATTAGCGGTGGGCGAGGTGCAGTGCGGGAAATCTGCGATCTTCTGTTGATGGCGCAAGGCAAGCTTGATGAGGCTAAAGGGCAATCCATATGAGCAAGACCAAACGTTGGATTATTTTCCTGCTCGCCATTGCGGCATTAGTGCTTATCGGCCTGAATCTGACGGAGAAGGACGAACCTAGCGTAACCGTTAACAACGACACGCCGACTTACCAAAGCGAATTCTCCACAACGGTCGTATACAACCCGCAGGGCGCGTTGAACTATAAGCTTATTGCTCAACACGTTGAATACTTTTCCGATACTGGCATTTCATGGTTCACTAAGCCGGTCATGACTCAGTACGATGAAAATAAAATCGCCACATGGGAAATTCACGCGGATCGCGCCAAACTTACCGATGATAAAATGCTTTATTTGTACGGCAACGTCATCGTCACAGCGCTAACGCCTGATTCTCAGTTACGGAAAATCACGACGGATAATGCGCAGGTGAATTTAATCACTCAGGATGTCGCTTCTGACGATCTTGTTACCCTGTACGGCACCACATTTAACTCCAGTGGCCTGAAAATGCGTGGCAATTTACGCAGCCAAACTGCACAGCTGATTGAAAAGGTTAAGACCTCTTATGAAATCCAAAATAAACAAACTCAGCCTTAAACTTGTTCTGCTTGGTTCGCTCTTTGCCGCACCTTTGTCTGCCTGGGCACTGACGGGTGATACCGACCAACCTATTCATATCGAATCCGACCAGCAGTCTCTCGATATGCAGGGCAACGTCGTCACCTTCACCGGCAATGTGGTTGTGACCCAGGGCACTATCAAAATCAACGCCGATAAAGTCGTTGTGACCCGCCCAGGCGGTGAACAAGGCAAAGAGGTGATTGATGGCTATGGTAACCCTGCTACTTTCTATCAAATGCAGGACAACGGTAAGCCGGTAAAAGGCCACGCCTCAACCATGCATTATGAATTGGCTAAAGACTTCGTTGTGCTGACCGGCAACGCTTACCTTGAACAGCTGGACAGCAACATCACCGGCGACAAAATCACCTACCTGGTGAAAGAGCAAAAAATGCAGGCGTTTAGCGAGAAAGGCAAACGCGTGACCACCGTACTGGTACCGTCTCAGTTGCAAAACAAAAACGGCCAGCAACCGGCACCGAAAAAGAGTAACTGATTCGTTATGGCAACTTTAATTGCGAAAAACCTGGCCAAAGCCTACAAAGGCCGCCGCGTAGTCGAAGACGTCAGCCTGACCGTTAAATCAGGTGAAATTGTGGGGTTACTCGGGCCGAACGGTGCCGGTAAAACCACGACGTTTTACATGGTGGTGGGGATCGTGCCACGCGATGCGGGCAACATCATTATTGATGAAGAAGACATCAGCTTGCTGCCACTACATGCTCGCGCGCGTCGCGGCATCGGTTATTTGCCGCAGGAAGCGTCCATTTTCCGTCGCCTGAGCGTATTTGATAACCTGATGGCGGTACTGCAGATTCGTGACGATCTTACGTCAGAGCAGCGTGACGATCGCGCTAACGAGCTGATGGAAGAGTTCCACATTTCGCACCTGCGCAACAACCTTGGGCAGTCGCTCTCCGGCGGTGAACGTCGCCGCGTTGAAATCGCCCGCGCGCTAGCGGCCAACCCGAAATTCATTTTGCTGGATGAACCCTTTGCCGGGGTTGACCCTATTTCCGTTATTGATATCAAACGCATCATCGAGCACCTGCGTGACAGCGGCCTCGGCGTGTTGATTACCGATCATAACGTCCGCGAGACGCTGGCCGTCTGCGAACGCGCTTACATCGTTAGTCAGGGGCATCTGATTGCCCACGGAACACCGGAAGAAATCCTTGAAGACGAGCAAGTTAAGCGAGTCTATCTGGGCGAAGAGTTCAGACTCTGATAGGGTGGGAAGTCTTACACGACTTATTTGAGGAAGTTTGCTCTGAACATGAAGCAAGGTTTGCAATTACGGCTTAGCCAACAACTTGCTATGACGCCCCAGCTGCAGCAGGCCATTCGTCTGCTACAGCTCTCAACGTTAGAGCTTCAGCAAGAACTCCAGCAGGCACTGGACAGTAATCCATTGCTTGAGCAAACCGACCTGCATGATGAGATCGATACTCAGGAAATGCCTGAGAGCGAAGCAATGGATACCCGTGAAGCCCTCGAGCAGAAAGAAATGCCCGATGAGCTGCCTCTGGATGCCAGCTGGGATGAGATTTACACCGCCGGTACCCCTTCAGGGACAGGAACGGACTATCTGGACGATGAGCTACCGATCTACCAGGGTGAAACGACCCAGTCACTCCAGGATTACCTGATGTGGCAGGTCGATCTGACACCATTTTCCGATACGGATGCCGCTATTGCGACTTCTATTGTCGATGCGGTGGATGAAACCGGGTATCTCACTGTTCCACTGGAAGACATTCTCGAGAGCCTGGGCCACGACGATGTCAGCCTTGACGAAGTAGAAGCCGTCCTCAAACGTATCCAACGTTTTGATCCCGTCGGCGTTGCCGCGCGGGATTTACGCGATTGCCTGCTGATTCAGCTTTCTCAATACGCCAAAGAGACCCCATGGCTAGCGGAAGCCCGGCTTATCGTTAGCGATCATTTAGATCTGCTGGCAAATCATGACTTCCGGACGTTGATGCGCGTCACGCGTATCAAAGAGGACGCGCTTAAAGAGGCCATGTGCCTGATTCAGTCTCTTGATCCCCGCCCTGGCCAGTCGATCCAAACGGGTGAACCTGAGTACGTTATCCCTGATGTACTGGTGCGCAAACACCTGGCGCGCTGGGTTGTAGAGCTTAACGCAGACAGCATCCCGCGTCTCAAAATCAACCAGCAATATGCAGCCATGAGCGGCAATACGCGCAATGACAGCGACTCGCAGTTCATCCGCAGTAACCTGCAGGAAGCGAAATGGTTGATCAAAAGCCTGGAAAGCCGCAATGATACGCTATTGCGCGTGAGCCGCTGCATTGTTGAACAGCAGCAGGCCTTCTTTGAGCACGGTGAAGAGCACATGAAGCCGATGGTGCTGGCCGATATTGCTCAGGCGGTGGACATGCATGAGTCGACAATCTCCAGGGTGACCACTCAGAAATATTTGCATAGCCCACGCGGCATCTTTGAATTGAAATATTTCTTCTCCAGCCACGTCAATACCGAAGGCGGCGGTGAAGCCTCCTCCACGGCAATTCGGGCGCTGGTGAAGAAGTTAATAGCTGCGGAAAACCCCGCCAAACCGCTGAGCGACAGTAAGTTAACCTCAATGCTGTCAGATCAAGGTATCATGGTGGCGCGCCGCACAGTTGCGAAGTACCGAGAGTCTTTATCCATTCCACCGTCAAACCAGCGTAAACAGCTGGTGTGACTTCACCGATAAGGAAGACACTATGCAGCTCAACATTACGGGACAAAACGTCGAGATCACTGAGGCACTACGTGAATTTCTGAACTCGAAATTTGCCAAACTGGAGCAGTACTTCGAAAGAATCAACCAGGTCTATATTGTATTAAAGGTGGAAAAAGTCACCCATACAGCGGATGCTACGCTGCATGTGAACGGTGGAGAACTGCATGCCAGTGCCGAAGGCCAGGACATGTATGCGGCGATTGACGGCCTGATTGATAAACTGGCCCGACAGTTAACGAAACACAAAGATAAACTAAAACAACACTGATAATCCGGGCATCCGATGTGCATATGGCCGGCCCGCTGCTTAAGTAGCGGGCCGTTTGCACAAAAGTGCTTAGGTGAACTTATGATGAACAACGATTCCGCTCTACAACTGAGCAATGTCCTTAACCAGGAATGTACTCGCAGTGGCGTCCACTGCCAGAGTAAAAAACGTGCGCTGGAAATCATCAGCGAACTGGCAGCCAAGCAGCTTGGTCTTCCACCACAGGTCGTTTTCGAAGCCGTACTGACCCGTGAACGTATGGGCAGTACCGGCATTGGCAACGGCATCGCTATTCCTCACGGTAAACTGGAGGAAGATACGCTCCGCGCCGTTGGCGTCTTTATTCAACTGGAAACGCCAATCGCTTTTGATGCCATCGACAATCAACCGGTTGACCTGTTATTTGCGCTGCTGGTACCGGCTGACCAGACAAAAACTCACCTGCACACGCTTTCCCTGGTGGCCAAGCGTCTGGCGGATAAAACTATTTGTCGCAGACTGCGCTCAGCCAGCAGTGACGAAGAGCTTTACCAGATAATTACTGAAACAGAAGTCGATCACGACGGCGAAAACGAATAATCGGCGCGTTTGATGTCTCAGACAGATAAATCGGGGGAATGATTACATGGTGCTGATGATTGTCAGCGGCCGCTCAGGTTCAGGGAAGTCTGTAGCCTTGCGCGCACTGGAAGATATGGGATTCTATTGCGTGGATAACCTGCCGGTTGTCCTGTTGCCAGAGCTGGCAAAAACGCTTGCCGATCGGCAAATCTCTGCTGCGGTCAGCATTGACGTGCGCAACATGCCGGAGTCGCCGGAGATCTTCGAGCACGCGATGGACAGCCTGCCAGACGCTTTTTCTCCGCAGTTACTGTTCCTTGATGCCGATCGTAATACGCTGATTCGCCGCTACAGCGACACACGCCGTCTGCATCCGCTTTCCAGCAAAAATCTCTCTTTGGAAAGTGCGATTGATGAAGAAAGCGATCTCCTCGAACCGCTAAAATCCCGAGCGGACCTGATTATCGACACCTCAGAAATGTCGGTGCATGAACTGGCAGAGATGCTGCGTACTCGCCTGCTGGGTAAACGTGAACGCGAACTCACCATGGTGTTCGAGTCTTTCGGCTTTAAGCATGGCATACCAATTGACGCCGATTATGTGTTCGACGTACGTTTTCTGCCGAACCCGCACTGGGATCCAAAACTTCGCCCAATGACCGGCCTCGACCGCCCGGTCGCCGCCTTCCTCGACAGGCACACAGAAGTACACAATTTTATCTACCAGACCCGCAGCTATCTTGAGTTATGGTTACCGATGCTGGAAACCAACAACCGTAGCTACCTGACCGTGGCGATTGGCTGTACCGGTGGTAAACACCGCTCGGTTTATATTGCAGAGCAACTGGCCGACTACTTCCGTTCACGCGGGAAGAACGTCCAGTCCCGTCACCGCACGCTGGAAAAACGTAAAACATGAGCGTAAAGCAGACCGTTGAAATCACCAACAAGCTGGGCATGCACGCGCGCCCGGCGATGAAACTGTTTGAGCTGGTACAAAGTTTTGATGCAGAAGTGATGCTGAGAAATGAAGCGGGGACCGAGGCCGAAGCCAGCAGCGTGATTGCCCTCCTTATGCTGGATTCAGCCAAAGGAGGCCATATCGAAATAGAAGTCACTGGCCCGGAAGAAGAGCAAGCCCTGGCTGCCGTGATTGCTCTGTTCAATGCCGGATTTGACGAAGACTAACCGCTGTGCGCGGATCTAACCGCGCCCTATTTTCCATACTGCGGCAACGTTTCGCGCCGTCACGTTAATATTCTCGCCCGCCCTTTCCAACGCCTCCGGCAGTGTCTGTACCCGGTTAAGCACCGAGAAAACGGCGTCGAGACCGTGCTGATGGACTACGCCGTAATCAGTCGTCATCCCACCCGCCAGCGCAATAACCGGTACCTGAAAACGCTTAGCTACCCTCGCCACGCCAATCGGCGTTTTGCCGTAAATGGTCTGACTGTCTATACGTCCTTCTCCGGTAATAACCAGGTCTGCTCCCTGAACGGCGTCGGCAAGCCGCAAAGCGTCCGTGACAATTTCCACTCCGGGCTGCAGGCGAGCATGAAGTAAACCAAACAAAGATGCCCCCATGCCTCCTGCTGCCCCGGCACCTGCTACGGTAATCACAGCCTTGCCGCTGCTGTGCTCCAACTGTTCGCCATAATGCCTGAGAGCAGTATCAAGCTGCGTAACCTGTTCGGGCGTAGCGCCTTTCTGCGGCCCAAAAACCGCCGACGCACCGCGTTCACCGCACAGTGGATTATCAACATCGCAGGCAACCAGAATGTCGCACTGCGCCAGGCGAGCATCCAGTTGGCTAACATCTATCTCTGAAAGCCCGGCCAGGGCAGCACCGCCGGCACAAAGCTCATTGCCTTGCTCATCACGAAGCCTGACGCCCAGCGCCTGCATCATACCGGCCCCGCCGTCATTGGTCGCACTGCCGCCGATACCAATAATGATTTTGCGAGCACCGCGATCCAGCGCCGCCAGAATAAGCTCCCCGGTGCCAAAAGTACCGGTCAGCAGCGGATTTCGTTTTTCGGGCAGCACCAAATGCAGCCCTGATGCGGCCGCCATTTCAATGATGGCGGTTTCACCGTCGCCCGTTATGCCAAAGAAAGCCTCAACAGGCAGCCCCAGCGGGCCGGTCACCGTTACAGGGATGATTTGCCCGTGCGTCGCGGCAACCATAGATTCAACGGTGCCTTCTCCTCCGTCGGCCATCGGCAGCTTGATATACTCTGCGTTCGGGTAAATCTCGCGAAAACCTTGCTCAATGGCCTCAGCGACCTGCATCGCGCTCAGGCTCTCTTTGAAAGAATCGGGGGCAATAACAATTTTCATGGCAACCTCATTAACCCGCTAAATTAAACACGCCAAACATCAGGGTTGAAACAAAAGCGATGGCCAAACCAACGGCGGTTTCATAGGGAAGCAGTTTTAAGCGTTCGTGAACCTGCATATTCACGCTCCCCCCAGTGGCATGGAAAAAGCTGCCGTGCGGCATATGGTCAAGCACCGTTGCCCCGGCATGGATCATTGCCGCCCCGGCGAGTGCAGAAATGCCCATATCGACAAGCGTTGAACTAAACACGGCAGAAGCCACCGCCGTCCCGGCCGTTGTTGATGCCGTAGCCATTGACATCAGCGCACCGGAAAAAGGAGCCAGAAGGTAGGACGGCATGCCGGAGGCAGTTAAACCGCTAATCAGTACATCCTTCAACCCGGAGTTGGCGATGATCCCGGCCAGCGTTCCGGTCCCCAGCAGCATAATCGCTACCGGAGACATACGCGCCAGCCCCGACACCATAAAATGATTTGTCTGCCGCCACTGCCCCATCACTATAGCCCCAATCAGGCCGCCTATCGGCAACGCAACCAGCGGATCAATCGCAATGCCGGCAATCGGGCGAAGTGCAAGCAGGCAGATAGCCACCAGCGGAGCCGCTATTGCCGCACCAAACGCGGGCAAGGCCTTCTCTTTTTCCCCGGCAATAAGCTCGTTACTGGAAACTTTGGAGCCCCGATGCTGCAACCGCTTCGCCAGGAAATAGGCCAGCACCAGACCAAACAGACCCGGCACGATGCCCGCCATCATTAAGTCGGTGAGGGGAACATGGAAAGCGTCGGCCGCCGAAATCGTATTAGGGTTGGGCGACATAACGTTGCCAGCCTTCCCGCCGCCAATCATTGCCAGCAGAATAGCCATTTTCGAAATATCGGCCCGGTGAGCAATCGCGAGTGCAATAGGTGAAACGGTAATCACGGCGACATCGATAAATACGCCGACGGCGGTCAGCAACATGGTCGCCACTGCCAGAGCAAATAGCGCCCTTTTCTCGCCAACCTTACGGACAATAGTTTCGGCAATTGTGTTGGCGGCCCCGGACTCAATCAGCACCCCCGCCAGTATGCCTGCCCCGAGGATGCGCAGTACCGCATTGGTAATCCCCTGCGCCCCGGTAATCATTAGCGAAAGCGTCTGCACTAAATCGGCGCCGCCGACTAATCCGCCAGCAAGAGCACCGGCAATCATGCCGTAGGCCGGGGGAACCTTGCGTAAAATAAGAACAATAGAAACAACCAGCGCCACCAGGGCGCCCAGAGCCGAAACCGTGGTCATAACTCACTCCTGTTTTGATTTTTTTAGGGAGATCGAAAGGTACGGCGGGACATTACCCTGAGCAGGCAGCGAATAGCTTGAGAGGAAACACCAGAAAATGGACGGCGTAAGAAACGCTTTTTTGTAGATTGCTACAAATCAGTCGCTAAGCTGCATACCAATAAACAGCTGAAGTACTGAATCTAACTTATTAATATTTAAAGCCGTTATTGACTCTATCTTGCTGAGCCGATAGCGCAGTGTATTGACGTGAATATGCAGCAATTTTGTCGTTTGAGACAGATCACAATTCTGTTCAAAATAGCAGCGCAACGTGCGGCGAAGCACACCTTTCGAATCAGCCTTACAGAGAGTTTGCCACGCTCGCCCCATTTCATCGGCCTGCCAGCTGCCGGAAAGTCCGTTGAGCAGCACAGGCAATAAAAGATCCTGATAGTACAAAATCGACCGGCCAACTTTTTGCCTTGCAGACATCTCATGTAGCGCTACGGCACTAAGCCAGGAACGCCGTAACCCATCGTCACCGTCGAAGAATCCTCCAACTGACAGGGTGACCTCAAAATGCGCCAGCAGCTGAGAATGAAGTTTCCGCAGCGTTTTTTTCAACAAAACCAGCGGCTCCTCAGCTCGTCCGCCGCCCAGGGGTAACAGCATGGCGATTTGTTCAAAGCCGACGGGCGTCACTAACGCCTGGCTGTCGTAACCGCCGAGTCGCTCGAGCAGCTCCCGCTGGCGCAAAACATCCCGAGAGGGAAAATCAATCATCAGCGCAATCCGTGGCAGCTCAAGATCTACGCCAAGACCGCTGGCCATAGGGCGCAGCTCCGCCAGACTTTGTTGCCCGGAAATAATTTGCGCTGTGAGTTGCTCCCGGTAGCGCTTTTCCCACTGATTTTGCTCAAGCATTTCCGCCTGTTCAAGGATCAACTCGGCCGCCATTTTGACCAGTTCAGCGTAAGCCTGCACTTTCTCTGGCTCGCCAGAAATCCCCACCACGCCAACAATTTTCTGGCGAAAGACGATAGGCAAATTAATGCCGGGTTTAACCCCTTTCAGCCGCCGGGCAGAAGCTTCATCAATAATCACGGTTCGGTTTTCTGTCAGGGCCAGGACAGCACCTTCATGACGCTGATGCAGACGACGCGGATCGCCAGAGGCAATAATCACGCCCTGTTCGCTCATCACATTCACCGAGTGATCGATAATGCTCATGGTGCGCTGGACAATTTGCCGGGCGGTATCTTCTTTAAGGCAGGAGGTCATCATAGCGTTTACCTTGTCGGGGAGGCGGTGCGAGTGCGCCATGTGCGGGTTATTTTAAATTATGTTGCTCAAGGAATGACTCCCCGCCCAGCTGGCGCATCTGCCGCAAAATCCACTGCTGGCGCTGGCGAATATAGCCTGAAGGCGCATTAGCCTTAAAACGAATCGGATTAGGCAGGACGGCGGCAAGCAGCGCGGCTTCGGCGGGCGTCAGCCGGCTGGCTGGCTTGTTGAAGTAGCGACGAGAGGCTTCCTCCACGCCAAAAACGCCTTCACCAAATTCGGCAATATTCAGATACACCGTCAGAATACGTCGCTTGCTCCACGCGGTTTCAAGCCCCACCGTGAGGCCGGCTTCCAACCCTTTACGGAGCCAGCTCCGCCCATCCCACAAAAACAAATTCTTTGCAGTTTGCTGGGAAATCGTCGACGCGCCTCGTACCCTTTTTTCGTTACGCTCGTTGTGAGACAGGGCCTTTTCTATGGCATCGGTATCAAAGCCCCAGTGCTCGGGAAACTTTTGGTCCTCAGAGGCGATCACCGCTAGCCCCATCCACGGCGAAATATCATCCATGGAAACCCAGTCAGAATGGGCAACGTAACCGAAGTTGCCGCTGAACCACGCGCTGAACTGCCGCTCCACCATCACTGCGGAAAACGGCACCGGGAGGAAGCGGAAAACCAGGATGCCCATGAACCAGACCGCCAAAACCGCCAGAACAACTTTCAGTAGCCAGCGTTTAACCCACTGCCACGGCGCGAAACGCCCTTTACTCATGCGCTAAGTTCCAGCACGCGGGCAACCAGCTTGTCGATCCCGGCAGCGGCCTCAGCGATATTTTGCGCGAGCATGTAAGCAGGAGTGGTGACGACCTTCTGTTCTTCGTCCACCACGATATCATCTACCGGACAAGGAACATGCTCAGCGCCCATTGCTTCAAGCACTTCAGCGGTATCGATATCCGTGCCAATGGTGAGACGCACAGGCATATCCAGAATCTTTGGCAACATCGCCGGGGCAATACACATAAAACCGAGCGGTTTGCCCTGCTCGTGACATTCCCTCGCCAGGCGGCGTAAATCTGCATCAACCTCACAATCAGCGCCCTGCGAAGCAAAGGTGCTTAGATTTTTAGCCGCGCCAAAACCACCCGGCACAATCAATGCGTCAAGGTTTTCAGACAAAGCTTCACGCAACGGCTGAATATTGCCGCGAGTGATACGGGCAGCTTCTACCAGCACGTCGCGAGTTTCTGCTGCAGCTTCGCCTGTTAAATGATCGATCACGTCAGACTGAGGTTTATCCGGCGCGAAGCAAACTGCTTCAGCACCAGCACGAGAAATGGCCAACAGCGTTAATACGGCCTCATGAATCTCACTACCGTCATAAACCCCACAGCCGCTTAGCACTACGCCTATTTTTTTCATCCGCCCGCTCCTTTTTGTTCCAGGTGAATCAGTATCAGCCACGTTAATTTGATCGCTATGCTTCACATATTTTACTGATTCACGTAACAAATATTTTAAGGTTTGCTATCTTATATGGCTGACAGCCCGCGAATTGCTGGTTGTGCCGTTCGATAATTCAACGCTAAAAAAGGCGCAACCCTGTTTTCCCTGGTGTTGGCGCAGTATTCGCGCACCCCGGCCTGGCCGGGGTCATTTTTTTCCAGCGTCCGCAACCCACGCTCTTAATACGCTAACGTCATGTTGCCACTCTTGTTTCAGCTCTTCGATCCATTCCCCGACATTATCAGACCACGCAGGTAAATCTGGGGACTGAATTTGCTGGGCAACCTGCTGTAAATGCCGCAAACCAACAGAACCTGCCGCACCTTTAATTTTATGCCCCTCTTCCACCACGCCCTTGTTATCCCGCGCGGTCATATTGGAATCGAGCACCTCTAAATAACCCGGCATCATTTTTTCAAACATCGCCAGGCCATCGGTAATCAGTTTCGGCCCCACCAGCTCGATATATTGTTCGAGCATCGGAATATCGAGTAACGCTTGCTGTTTTTCACTATCGACTTTTGTCACCACAGGCTCCTTCTCCGTTATCTGCTTATCCCAGAATTTTTGGATCATCGACATCAAGGCAGGCACGGCGAGCGGCTTACTCAGCACATCATCCATCCCGGCCTCAAGATACTCAGTTTTGTTTTTCAGCACGTTAGCCGTTAGCGCCACCAGCGGCGGCAGCTCGTCTTTGCTAAAGCGTTTATTCAGCTCGCGGGAGATATCCAGCCCGGTCATATCCGGCAACTGGATATCCAACAGCACCAGGTCGTATTCGCCCGGTATAAACATCTCCAGTGCGTCTTTCCCGGTCATTGCTACGTCAACGCTGTTGCCAAGCTTCTCGAGCACAGAACGCGCCACGATAACGTTAAGCTCAATATCCTCCACCAGCAGCACATGCAGGGCAGGCAGCGGCATATCGTCATCTTCCAGCGTGTCTTCCACTTCCTCGGCCACGCTCGGCGCCTGAACGGTCAGCGTGAACAGGGAACCTTCACCCGGCTTGCTGGTGACGGTAATATCCCCGCCCATACTTTTCGCCAGACGGCGAGAAACCGCCAGCCCAATCCCCGTTCCGGTCGCAGGCTTGCCGCCGTGGCTGTCTTTAACCTGATAGTACATAGCAAAGATTTTGTCCTGCTCATCCACCGGAATACCTATCCCGGAGTCCTGAACCTCAAAGCGCAGGCAGCTCTCTTCTTCATAGCGAACTCGTACCGTGACTAATCCCCCTTTTGGCGTGAACTTCACGGCATTGCTGATCAGGTTCCAGAGGATCTGACGCAGACGCGTTCCGTCTGTCACCACCTTGTGCGGCAGCGGTAACGTCGGGTCCATCACAAACGACAGCCCTTTCTGCTGAGCCTGCAGCCCAGAGAGGTTTTCCAAATCAGCAAGGAAGCTGGTGAAATCTACCGGCTGGTTATCGAGCTGCACTTTGCGGCGCTCGAGCTTGTCCATATCGATGATATCGTTGAAAATATTGCCCAACGTAATGGCAGAAACATGAATCGTTTTCAGATAGTTGGTCTGCTCGGCGGTGAGATCGGTATCCAGCAGAATACGGCTCAGGCCGACAATGCCATTCAGCGGCGTACGCAGCTCGTGGCTGATGGTGGAGATAAAGGTGGTCTTGTCCCGGCTCGCACGCTCCAGCGCGTCCTGATAGCGCTTACGCTCGGTAATATCGCGGCCAAAGCCCATCAGCCCGTGGCGTTTACCGACGCGGTCGTAATAAGGCACTTTACGAATTTCAAAGCAGGCTTTACGGCCATCCGGGTAGTCCAGCCATTGCTCATAGGTCAGAGACACGTTGTGGCGGAACACTTTTTCGTCTGTTTCCAGCACCTTCTCAGCGGCTTCGGCAGAGTACACATCCTGCGGCTTGAGGTGGATAAGCTGTTTCTCGCTCTTGCCGGTCAGCAACTCCATCGCCCGGTTGCAGCCTGAAAACTCCCGGTCTTCGTTGCGATAGAAGACCAGATCGGGCGAAGCATCAAGGAAAGAGCGCAGGAAAGAGGACTGCTGCTCGAGCCGGATTTGCGTCTCCTCACGCTCCTGCATTTCAACTTTAAGCTGCTCCAGCATGGTCTGGCGCTCGGCTTCCGCTTTTACACGGTCGGCGATTTCCTGGTTAAGCTGGGCGATATTGTCCTTAAGCTGCACGTTAAGAATGAGGTCGCGCTCACGCATCTCCTCCAGCTTTTCCACCAGCTTCGATAGCCGCTGCCTGGACTCCTCAAGCTGTTCAACTACAACCGACAGGAAGTAAACCGCCCAGGGCGTAATCAACAACCCAAAGAAGATAGAGCGGACAACGTCGATACTTTCAACCTGGCCGCTCAGCAGCATGGTGACGGCCATTTGCACCACCATCGCCAACACGACCAGCGCCGAAGCCAGCAGCAGGGAGAAGCGCACCAGCCCCAGCTTCACCATAAGATCAACGTAATACTGCGCCAATAACCGAATTTGCTTCATGGAACGATTCCTTCGCCTTGGATGCGCTAAATATACCGCAAAAAGGAACCGGGCTCAGGATTTACGAAAGAACTGAGAGATCCCACGGCGTGCCCAGCGCTGAACCCTGCGCCCCGTGCGCCAGCAAATACTTGTCGATATCCACCATCGCGGCCCAGCGGTTCTCACACCATAAAGGGGCAAGCAAGGTTGGACGCCGGGCATTAGCCGAAATGCGATGGAACACGACATCAAGCGGAGTATGGCGAATCATTTCTCCCGCGGTGACGACATACTCATCCAGCGCGATCCCCTCAAGGCGACCTGCTCGCCAGCTTTTGGCCATAATGCTTCCGTCAACGATATGCAGAGGGTGTAGCTTCAGGCCGTCTACACCGGTTTCAACCACTTGCTCCAGCGAGTTCATACATTGCGACTGGCCTTCACCCGGTAAACCGACAATCAGATGGCTGCAAACCTTTAACCCCCTCGCTCGGGCCCGGCGGGTAGTTTCCTGATAACAGGCAAAATCGTGCCCACGGTTGATGCGATGCAGCGTTTTGTCATTCGCCGTCTGTAACCCCAGCTCCAGCCACACTTCATAGCCCTGAGCGTGATAATCGCTTAGCAAATCCAGCACGCTGTCGGGCACGCAGTCAGGCCGGGTACCCACGCACAGCCCCACGATGCTGGTCTGGCTGACCGCCTGCTGGTACATCGATCGCAACACCTGCACTTCAGCCCAGGTGCTGGTATAGGCCTGGAAATAAGCCAGATAGCGCTGAGCACGATTCACACGGCTGGCCTGGTGTGCGAGCTGCTCGGCAATGGAATTGTGCTGCTGGGTTTCATCAGCGAAAGAGGCCACGTTGCAAAAAGTACAGCCGCCTCGCCCGATCGTACCGTCGCGATTGGGGCAACTGAAACCGCCATGCAGCGTGAGTTTATGGACTTTTTGCCCGTAGCGACGAGAGAGATCGCCGCCAAACATATTGACTAATTTCTGTAACTGCATAATCTGATGGGCCGTCCCGAAAAAGGGGACTAGCCTGCCATTTTCTTCTCGCACCGGCGATGACCTGGATCAATCGCTTCGGCGCAGCCTTATCTATTGCATATAAACTCAAAATAAGTGCAACTCTATTCACATAAGGCTTGATTACTTTTCCTTATGATGCGGCCCTTTATTTAAAGAATATGACGAACGGTGAAAAACAGTGTCATGCTGCACTTCACGGGGGTTAAGCAGCATATCATGCTGGCAATATCATTCATGCCAGCATGGTCTGGAGTTTCACGGCCTTTCGGATAGTGAGGACGATCACATAACACTCGGCGTTCGTCGTCGTTTCCCCACAGTCAAAAAAGAACAAAAAACCATTAAATTCATAATATTAAGTCACTCTTAGCACAGTTTTGTATAAATAAGAATGCCATTTGACCTGTGTGCTCTTTCCCGATAAGTTGGAAATCCGCTGGAAGCTTTCTGGATGGGTTCTGTGCCCATCATATTTATGCAGTAATTGAGATTCCCTCTAAAGCAAGTCCTCAACACTTGTGACACCGGATGCGTTGGACATTAAGAGGGCGACACGCGAGGCAAGCGTATGATGCGCAAACCCCGTCGCCATGCCCTTGCTGCGTCCACGCGCAAACGGTTGGGAGTAACGTAGAGCCTGGGGAGGTTCACTGATATGTTGTACGATAAATCCCTTGAGAAGGATAACTGTGGTTTCGGCCTGATCGCCCACATAGAAGGCGAACCTAGCCACAAGGTAGTGCGTACCGCTATTCACGCGCTAGCCCGTATGCAGCACCGTGGTGCCATCCTTGCCGACGGTAAAACCGGCGACGGTTGTGGTCTGCTGCTGCAAAAACCCGATCGTTTCTTCCGCATTGTTGCAGAAGAGCGCCAATGGCGTTTGGCCAAGAACTATGCCGTTGGCATGATTTTCTTGAACCAGGATGACGCGCTTGCCCGCGCCAGCCGCCGCATTGTTGAAGAAGAGCTGCAAAACGAAACTCTGTCTATTGTTGGCTGGCGTGAAGTACCGGTGAACAAAGACGTGCTCGGTGAAATCGCCCTCTCCTCTCTGCCACGTATTGAACAAATTTTCGTTAACGCCCCGGCGGGCTGGCGCCCTCGTGATATGGAACGCCGCCTGTTTATCGCCCGTCGCCGCATCGAAAAACGCATCCAGGAAGATAAAGACTTCTATATCTGCAGCCTGTCTAACCTGGTGAACATTTATAAAGGTCTGTGTATGCCGGCTGACCTGCCGCGCTTCTACCTGGACCTGGCGGACCTGCGCCTGGAATCGGCCATTTGCCTGTTCCACCAGCGTTTTTCCACCAACACCGTGCCACGCTGGCCGCTGGCTCAACCGTTCCGCTATCTGGCGCACAACGGTGAAATCAACACCATCACCGGTAACCGCCAGTGGGCGCGCGCCCGTACCTATAAATTCCAGACGCCGCTGATCCCCGATCTGCACGATGCCGCTCCGTTCGTGAACGAAACCGGCTCCGACTCCAGCTCCATGGATAACATGCTTGAGCTGCTGCTGGCGGGCGGGATGGATATCGTGCGCGCCATGCGTTTGCTGGTTCCGCCTGCATGGCAGAACAACCCGAACATGGATCCTGAGCTGCGTGCCTTCTTCGACTTTAACTCCATGCATATGGAGCCGTGGGACGGCCCGGCCGGTATAGTTATGTCGGACGGGCGTTTCGCCGCCTGTAACCTAGACCGTAACGGCCTGCGTCCGGCACGTTATGTGATCACCAAGGACAAGCTCATCACCTGCGCCTCTGAGGTCGGGATCTGGGACTACCAGCCGGATGAAGTGGTTGAGAAAGGCCGCGTTGGCCCGGGCGAGCTGATGGTTATCGACACCCGTGTTGGGCGCATTCTGCATTCCGCTGAAACCGATGCCGAGCTGAAAAGCCGCCATCCGTATAAAGAGTGGATGGAGAACAACGTTCGCCGCCTGGTGCCGTTTGAAGACCTGCCGGACGAAAAAGTGGGCGCACGGGAGCTCGACGACGACACGCTCGCCAGCTACCAGAAACAGTTTAACTACAGCAGCGAAGAGCTGGATTCAGTGATCCGTGTGCTGGGCGAAAATGGCCAGGAAGCCGTGGGTTCAATGGGCGATGACACCCCATTTGCCGTACTTTCCAGCCAACCACGCATTATTTACGACTACTTCCGCCAGCAGTTTGCGCAGGTGACCAACCCGCCAATCGATCCGCTGCGTGAAGCCCACGTCATGTCCCTGGCCACCAGCATTGGTCGCGAAATGAACGTCTTCTGTGAAGCAGAAGGCCAGGCACACCGCCTGAGCTTCAAATCGCCGATTCTGCTGTGGTCCGATTTCCAGCAGCTCACCACGCTGGAAGAGGAACACTATCGCGCCGATACGCTCGACATCACCTATGACGTGACCGAGAAGTCGCTGCACGAAACGGTGATGGCGTTGTGCGACGAAGCGGAACGCATGGTTCGCAACGGCACTGTCTTGCTGGTGCTGTCCGACCGTAATATTGCCAAAAATCGCCTGCCGGTTCCGGCTCCAATGGCCGTGGGCGCCATCCAGACTCGCCTCGTTGAGAAGAGCCTGCGCTGTGATGCCAACATCATTGTTGAAACCGCCAGCGCCCGCGATCCGCATCACTTCGCCGTGCTGCTGGGCTTCGGCGCGACCGCAATCTACCCGTACCTCGCCTATGAAACCCTGGCGAAGCTGGTCGACAACGGCGCTATCGACAAAAACTACCGCACCGTGATGCAGAACTACCGCAACGGCATCAACAAAGGGCTGTACAAGATCATGTCCAAAATGGGCATCTCGACTATCGCCTCTTACCGTTGCTCTAAGCTGTTCGAAGCGGTGGGTCTGCATAAAGAAGTGTCCGAGCTTTGCTTCCAGGGCGCGGTCAGCCGCATCGGTGGTGCAGGCTTTGGCGACTTCCAGCAGGATCTGTTGAACCTGTCCAAACGTGCCTGGCTGGTACGTAAGCCGTTGGATCAGGGCGGCCAGCTGAAATTCGTTCACGGCGGGGAATACCACGCCTATAACCCGGACGTGGTGCAAACGCTGCAAAAAGCGGTGCAGAGCGGCGAATACAGCGACTATCAGCAATACGCGAAGCTGGTTAACGAGCGTCCTGTCGCCACGCTGCGCGATATGCTTGCGCTGAATCCGCAGGACGAGTCCGTCAAAATTGAAGACGTTGAGCCAGCAACCGAGCTGTTCAAACGCTTTGATACCGCGGCTATGTCTATCGGCGCCCTGAGCCCGGAAGCACACGAATCCCTGGCTGAGGCGATGAACAGCATCGGCGGGAACTCTAACTCCGGCGAAGGCGGTGAAGATCCAGCGCGCTACGGCACCAATAAAGTGTCCCGCATCAAGCAGGTGGCTTCCGGCCGCTTTGGCGTGACACCTGCTTACCTGGTCAACGCCGACGTTATCCAGATTAAAGTTGCACAAGGCGCAAAACCGGGCGAAGGCGGTCAGCTGCCGGGCGATAAAGTGACACCTTACATCGCCAAGCTGCGCTATTCCGTGCCGGGCGTGACGCTGATTTCACCTCCGCCTCACCACGATATTTACTCTATCGAGGATTTGGCTCAGCTGATTTTCGACCTGAAGCAGGTTAACCCGAAGGCGATGATTTCCGTGAAGCTGGTTTCTGAACCGGGCGTCGGCACCATCGCGACGGGCGTAGCCAAAGCCTATGCTGACCTGATTACTATTGCCGGCTACGACGGCGGCACCGGCGCAAGCCCGCTATCGTCCGTGAAATACGCGGGCTGCCCGTGGGAACTTGGCCTGGTGGAAACTCAGCAGGCGCTGGTGGCTAACGGCCTGCGCCATAAGATTCGCCTGCAGGTGGACGGCGGCCTGAAAACCGGCCTCGATATCATCAAGGCAGCAATTCTTGGCGCCGAAAGCTTCGGCTTCGGTACCGGGCCAATGGTTGCTCTGGGCTGTAAATACCTGCGAATTTGCCACCTGAACAACTGCGCTACCGGCGTTGCAACTCAGGATGACAAACTGCGTAAAAACCATTACCACGGCCTGCCGTTCAAAGTGACCAACTACTTTGAATTCATCGCTCGCGAAACCCGCGAACTGATGGCGCTGCTGGGCGTGAAACGTCTGGTTGATTTGATTGGCCGTACCGACCTGCTGAAAGAGCTGGACGGGTTTACCGCCAAACAGCAGAAGCTGGATTTGTCTGCCCTGCTGAAAACGGCTGAGCCGATGCCGGGCAAAGCAGTGTACTGCACCGAGCATAACCCGCCGTTCGATAAGGGCGACCTTAACGCACAGCTGCTGAACCAGGCACAGGCGTATGTAGACGACAAGCAGAGCAAAACGTTCTGGTTTGATATCCGCAACACCGACCGTTCGATTGGGGCTTCGCTCTCCGGCTACATTGCCCAGCAGCACGGCGATCAAGGCCTGGCGTCTGATCCAATCAAGGCGCACTTTAACGGCACCGCAGGCCAGAGCTTCGGCGTCTGGAACGCAGGTGGCGTTGAGCTGCACCTGACCGGTGATGCCAACGACTATGTCGGCAAAGGCATGGCTGGCGGGCTGATTTCTCTGCGTCCACCGGTGGGCTCAGCCTTCCGCAGCCACGAAGCGACCATTATCGGCAACACCTGCCTGTATGGCGCGACTGGCGGGAAGATGTATGCCGCAGGCCGTGCCGGTGAACGTTTCGCGGTGCGTAACTCAGGTGCGATCACCGTGGTTGAAGGCATCGGCGATAACGGCTGTGAATACATGACCGGCGGTATCGTCTGTATTCTGGGCAAAACGGGGGTTAACTTCGGGGCTGGTATGACGGGCGGTTTCGCCTATGTACTGGACGAAGACGGTGAATTCCGCAAACGCGTGAACCCGGAACTGGTTGAATTACTGAATGTAGAAGAACTGGCGATTCATGAAGAGCACCTGCGCGGCATGATCACCGAACACGTTCAACTGACCGGCTCCCAGCGCGGCGAAGAGATCCTGGCCAACTGGCCGGCATTCGCCTCGAAATTCACCCTGGTTAAACCGAAGTCCAGTGATGTCAAAGCATTGTTGGGTCACCGCAGTCGTTCCGCAGCTGAGCTGCGGGTGCAGGCGCAGTAAGAGGTCACGATGAGTCAAAACGTTTATCAATTTATCGACTTGCAGCGCGTTGATCCGCCGAAGAAGCCGCTGAAGATCCGCAAAATTGAATTTGTGGAAATCTACGAGCCGTTCTCTGAGGGGCAGGCCAAGGCGCAGGCTGACCGCTGCCTCTCCTGCGGCAACCCGTACTGCGAGTGGAAGTGCCCGGTTCATAACTACATTCCAAACTGGCTGAAGCTGGCCAACGAGGGGCGCATTATTGAGGCAGCCGAGCTGTCTCACCAAACCAACAGCCTGCCGGAAGTCTGCGGCCGCGTCTGCCCGCAGGACCGTCTTTGCGAAGGCTCCTGCACGCTGAACGACGAGTTCGGGGCGGTGACCATCGGCAATATCGAGCGCTATATCAACGATAAAGCGATTGAGATGGGCTGGAAGCCGGACCTGACCGGCGTGAAGCAAACCGGTAAGCGCGTGGCTATCATCGGTGCAGGCCCTGCCGGGCTTGCCTGTGCGGACGTTCTGGCACGTAACGGCGTGAAGGCAGTGGTTTATGACCGACACCCTGAAATCGGCGGTCTGCTGACCTTCGGCATTCCAGCCTTTAAGCTGGAAAAAGAGGTAATGACCAAGCGTCGCGAAATCTTCAGCGGGATGGGGATTGAATTCAAACTCAATACCGAAGTAGGCCGCGACGTGCAAATGGACGAACTGCTGAGCGAATACGACTCCGTGTTCCTGGGCGTCGGCACCTATCAGTCCATGCGCGGTGGCCTCGAAAATGAAGACGCGCCAGGCGTGTATGACGCCCTGCCGTTCCTCATCGCCAATACCAAACAGATCATGGGCTTCAGCGAAACAGCCGAAGAACCGTATGTCAGCATGGAAGGCAAGCGAGTTGTCGTGCTGGGCGGCGGGGATACCGCTATGGACTGCGTGCGTACTTCAGTGCGCCAGGGTGCAACCCACGTGACCTGTGCCTACCGTCGTGACGAAGAAAACATGCCGGGCTCTAAGCGCGAAGTGAAAAACGCGCGTGAAGAAGGCGTAGAGTTCCAGTTCAATCTGCAGCCGCTGGGCGTGGAAATTAACGCTAATGGCCGGGTGTGCGGTGTGAAAGTGGCTCGTACCGAGCTGGGTGTGCCGGATGCTAATGGTCGTCGTCGCCCTGAGATCGTCGCCGGCTCCGAGCATGTACTGCCTGCCGATGCGGTGGTAATGGCCTTCGGTTTCCGCCCTCACAGCATGACGTGGCTGGAGCAGCACAGCGTTGAGCTGGACAGCCAGGGGCGCATTCTCGCGCCAGAAGCTAGCGAGAATGCTTTCCAGACCAGCAACCCGAAAATCTTCGCCGGTGGCGATGCGGTTCGCGGTTCCGATCTGGTGGTAACGGCTATTGCTGAAGGGCGCAAAGCTGCTGACGGGATCCTGAACTTCCTCGAAGTATAAGCGTTAAAATCTGGCGGCTTCGGCTGCCAGCTTTAGTCGCTATCGCACCATAAAAAAAGCCAGTCTTTCGACTGGCTTTTTGTTATTTCACCACGCGCAGTGCGGGGCGACCACCGCGAGGCGGCGGCGGATCGTCATTCGGGTTATTGTCATCATCGCCGTGATCCGGGCGATCGCCGTCAATAACCTGCATCACTGTTTCAGTCTCACCAATGACTGGCTGGTCATCGTTGTGGCTTTCAGCGTCTTCATCATAGCCCGCTTCCGGCTCAAACATAGTGCCCGCGCCATTTTCACGTGCATAAATAGCCAGCACGGCAGCCATAGGCACGTTAACCTGGCGAGGTACGCCGCCGAAACGCGCGTTAAAGCGCACTTCGTCGTTGGCCAGCTCCAGATTCCCTACGGCACGAGGTGCGATGTTCAGCACAATTTGCCCGTCACGCGCATACTCCATCGGAACCTGTACGCCCGGCAGCGTGATATCTACCACCAGATGCGGCGTGAGCTGGTTATCCAACAGCCACTCATAAAAGGCCCGCAGCAGATAAGGACGGCGCGGCGACAGCTGCGACATATCCATCAATTAGCCTCGGGTCTGCAGACGCATTTCGCGCTCAGGTTCGGTCAAAGAGGCCAGGAAGGAGTCACGCTCGAAGACGCGGGTCATGTACCCTTTCATCTCTTTGGAGCCAGCACCTGTCAGCTCAATGCCCATCTGCGGCAAGCGCCACAGCAGCGGAGCCAGATAGCAGTCGACCAGGCTGAACTCGTCGCTCAGGAAGAAAGGCTTCTGGGTAAAGACCGGGGCAATGCTCAGCAGCTCTTCACGCAGCTGCTTACGAGCGGCTTCCGCTTCCTGCGCTGAGCCATTCATCACCACATTCATCAGCGAATACCAATCTTTCTCAATACGGTGCATGTACAGACGGCTTTCACCACGCGCAACCGGATAAACCGGCATCAAAGGTGGGTGCGGGAAACGCTCATCAAGGTATTCCATGATGATGCGGGATTCCCACAGCGTCAGCTCGCGGTCAACCAGGGTCGGTACGCTGTGATTGGGGTTGAGGTCAATCAGATCCTGAGGCAGGTTATCCGTTTCCACATGCTCAATTTCAACGCTAACACCTTTCTCAGCCAGGACGATACGTACCTGGTGACTGTAGATGTCAGTAGGACCGGAAAACAGCGTCATCACCGAACGTTTGTTGGCAGCGACAGCCATGAAAACCTCCAAGTTTATCCAGAAAATTACTGCTAATAGCCGCAAGCGGCGACTAACCTGACCGTTTATTACCCAATGCTTCGCCAAAACATCGCTGACGCCCTTTAAGGGGCGAAAACAACCGGATGCCGACATTTGGGCAGAAAATTGGATGATAGTTTACCAGATTTTACTGGTTTTGTGGTGGTCGTATATTGAATTTGCCTGAAAGGCAAATCATTTCAAAATGTTAGACGCAATAATATAAATTACAGGCATAAAAAAACCCGGTACCAGGACCGGGCTTTTTGCCAACTGTCTTGCTGCCTGGAAAGGCAGAGAACAATTAACGTTTGGAGAACTGAGGACGACGACGTGCTTTACGCAGACCGACTTTCTTACGTTCAACCTGACGAGCATCACGGGTAACGAAGCCAGCTTTACGCAGCTCGGAACGCAGGGACTCATCGTACTCCATCAGAGCGCGGGTGATACCGTGACGGATCGCACCAGCCTGACCAGAGATACCACCACCTTTAACGGTGATGTACAGATCCAGTTTCTCAACCATGTCGACCAGTTCCAGCGGCTGACGAACTACCATGCGGGCAGTTTCACGACCGAAGTACTGTTCCAGAGAACGTTGGTTGATAACGATTTTGCCGTTGCCCGGTTTGATAAACACGCGAGCTGCGGAACTTTTGCGGCGACCAGTGCCGTAGTATTGATTTTCAGCCATTGCCTATAATCCCGATTAAATGTCCAGAACTTGCGGTTGCTGTGCCGCGTGGTTGTGCTCGGTGCCCGCGTAAACTTTCAGTTTACGGAACATTGCACGACCCAGCGGGCCCTTTGGCAGCATGCCTTTAACCGCGATTTCAATCACACGCTCAGGACGGCGGGCAATCATCTCTTCAAAGGTCGCTTGTTTGATACCACCGATGTGGCCGGTGTGGTGGTAGTACACTTTGTCAGTACGCTTGTTGCCGGTTACAGCAACTTTGTCAGCGTTCAGAACGATGATGTAATCACCAGTATCAACGTGCGGAGTGTATTCCGCTTTGTGCTTACCGCGCAGACGGCGAGCCAGTTCAGTAGCCAGACGACCTAAGGTCTTACCTTCAGCATCAACGACATACCAGTCGCGCTGTACAGTTTCTGGTTTAGCTGTAAAAGTTTTCATTAAAAGCTTACCCAATATATAGTTACACGTTGGTGAACACCCAAACGTTTAAAATCAGTCGAGGTTCACGCGACATTGTCCAGCAAACCTACCCCTTCGAATAGCCTATGCCGGCACGACAAAAGTTTTGGGAAAAAAACTTTGGTTGTAACGTGGGGTCGCAAGATTATAGAGAAGTCGACCTCAAAGATCGACCACAATTTGTCGTTGATATCACATATTCATCGTCACGGCAGATGAGGACGACGCAAATACTCTTCGCTTTGCATTTCCTGCAGCCTGGAAAGACAGCGCTGGAACTCAAACTTAAGCCTTTCCCCTTGATAAATATTGAATAGCTCGGCCTCAGCGGACACAACCAGCTTGACGTGGCGCTCATAGAATTCGTCCACCAGCGCGATAAAACGGCGTGCCTCACTTTCCATCAGCGTTGTCATCACCGTTACATTAAACAGCAGGACGGTGTGGAACTGGCGCGAAAGCGCGATGTAATCATGTTGGCTGCGGGCATCCACACATAGCGTACTGAAGTCGATAGCCAGCGTCTGGTTTGCGGCCCCCATCGTCACCATTGGCCGGTGGTTGATTTCCAGCACCGGCGCACCTTCGCGCTTTGCCCCGGCCAGAGCAACATAAAGCTTTTCCATTTGTACGGCGGTGTCTGCATTCAGCGGTGACAGCCAAAGGTGCGCCTGAGTCAGCGTTCTCAGGCGATAATCAATCCCGGCATCCACGTTCATCACGTCGCAATAGCGTTTGATTGCTTCGATGGCGGGTAAGAATCGCGCGCGCTGCAGCCCATTGCGGTACAAATCATCGGGCGGGATGTTCGACGTGGCCACCAGCGTAATGCCTCGCGCAAAAAGCGCTTTCATTAATGTGCCCAGCAGCATGGCATCGGTGATATCAGAGACAAAAAATTCGTCGAAGCACAGCACATCTGCTTCGGCCTTAAAGCCGTCAGCAATGATTTCTAAAGGATCGGTGTGGCCCTGCTGCTGCGCCAGCTCTTCGTGAACTCGAAGCATAAAACGGTGAAAGTGCAGCCTGAGTTTGCGCTCTCCCGGCAAACTCTGGAAAAACATATCCATCAGCCAGGTTTTACCTCGCCCCACGCCTCCCCACATATATAAACCCCGGGCGGGTTCCTGCCCGGCCTGAACCTCTTTTTTACCGAACAGCTTGCCGAACTTAGTCAGCAACCCACCGGCAGGCGCAGGCGTTGGTGCAACGGACAATGCTTGCCAGATCGCGTCCAGGCGCATAATCGCCTCGTGCTGTACGTCATCAGGTTGAAAACTGCCTTCTGCCAGGGCCTGCTGGTAGCGCGATGCAGGAGAGAGATTTTGCATGGTATTATTATCTTCCCTTTATAATCGGATAGCCGTTCACTGCCATTTTCGAACCGGTTGTCCAAAAAAAGGCCGTTCTACCCTAAGCGATGCAGCGTCAGGATTCCACTTCTCTTAGGTTAACGGTTATAGTGGCTACATTACCCTACGAAATCACAAGATAACGGGAGAAGTTCATGACTTGGGAATATGCGCTTATTGGGTTAGTGGTGGGCCTTATTATCGGCGCCGTAGCCATGCGTTTCGGCAACCGTAAGCTGCGCCAGCAGCAAGCTCTGCAGTATGAGCTGGAAAAAAACAAAGCGGAGCTTGAAGAGTACCGCGAAGAGTTAGTCAGCCACTTTGCCCGCAGCGCCGAGCTGCTGGACAACATGGCGCACGATTATCGCCAGCTGTATCAGCATATGGCAAAAAGCTCCAGCAGCCTGCTGCCAGAGATGACAGCGGAAGCCAATCCGTTCCGTAACCGCCTTGCCGAATCTGAAGCCGGGAACGATCAGGCGCCGGTTCAGATGCCGCGTGATTATTCAGACGGTGCTTCCGGCCTGCTTCGCGCCGGTGCAAAACGCGATTAATCCCTGTTTTAGCTTTTCCGGGGCACAGTTCAGGTGCCCCATCCTTTCCTGACCCAGCTATCATTTAATTGTCTTGTGCTTTCTTATTACGCCATTGTGAGTCGATTGATATTTCAATAACATCCATTGCGTGAGTGGGCATTCCTTTTTCCAGGTGACGAGAGCCAGCATCCAATGAAGAAACAAACACGGCTGTTGAGTGCATTAGCGTTAAGCGTCGGCCTGACGCTCGGCGTATCCCCTCTGGCAAGCGCGTCACTGCCTTCCCAGGTTCCAGGCCAGCCGGCTTTGCCAAGCCTTGCGCCGATGCTGGAAAAAGTCTTGCCGGCGGTCGTCAGCGTGCAGGTTGAAGGCACCGCCTCGGCTTCCAGCCAGAAAGTGCCGGAAGAGTTCAAAAAGTTCTACGGCGATGATGCCCCCTCCGACGCGCCGCAGCAGTTTGAAGGTTTAGGCTCCGGCGTCATCATCAACGCCGCGAAAGGCTATGTCCTGACCAACAATCATGTGATTAATCAGGCACAGAAAATCAGCGTGCAGCTGAATGACGGGCGTGAATTTGATGCCAAACTGATTGGCGGAGACGATCAAAGCGACATCGCACTGCTTCAGTTGCAAAACGCGACCGGGCTTACCGAAATCAAAGTGGCCGACTCTGACAAGCTTAAAGTAGGTGATTTTGCGGTTGCGGTGGGTAACCCCTTTGGCCTCGGTCAAACAGCGACCTCCGGCATCGTTTCCGCACTGGGCCGCAGCGGCCTGAACCTTGAAGGCCTGGAGAACTTTATTCAGACCGATGCTTCAATCAACCGCGGCAACTCCGGCGGCGCGCTGCTCAACCTGAACGGCGAGCTGATCGGCATCAACACAGCGATTCTTGCTCCCGCCGGCGGCAGCGTAGGGATTGGTTTTGCTATCCCGAGCAATATGGCCCAAACCCTCGCCAAACAGCTGATGGAATTTGGTGAAATCAAGCGTGGGCTATTGGGTATTAAAGGCATGGAGATGAACGCCGACATCGCCAAAGCGTTTAACCTTTCCACCCAGCGCGGCGCCTTTGTCAGTGAGGTCCTGCCTCAGTCAGGCTCGGCAAAAGCGGGCGTTAAAGCCGGGGATATCATCACCAGCCTGAACGGTAACCCGCTGAGCAGTTTCGCCGAGCTACGAGCGAAAATCGCCACAACCGAGCCAGGCACCGTGGTGAAACTGGGCTTGCTGCGCGACGGTAAACCACTGGAAGTCAGCGTGACGCTGGACAAGAGCACCGCCTCTTCCGCCAGCGCGGAAATGATCCTGCCAGCGCTGCAGGGTGCCACGCTAAGCGATGGGCAACTGAAGGACGGCGGCAAAGGTATTCGTCTGGATAACGTGGATAAAGGCACGCCTGCGGCTCAGGTCGGCCTGCACAAAGACGATATTATCGTCGGCATTAACCGCGAGCGAATTCATACCATCGCCGAAATGCGCAAAGTGCTGGAAACCAAGCCTGCGGTTATCGCGCTGCATGTTGTTCGCGGTGAACAGAGCCTCTATTTGCTGTTGCGTTAACGGAAGCAGAGAAACGGACATCGTCTGTACGATGTCCGTTCAACTCATGCTATTCTGCGGTCGATTTCTCACTCATTAACTCAAACTCATGTTTCTAAAGATCTTACGTTCGATTGTCATTGGGCTAATTGTTGCGGGGCTTCTGCTGCTCGCGATGCCGTCGTTGCGCAAAGCCGTTGGCCCACTTGCGCCTGCGCAATATGACAGCACAGACGAAACGCCGATGAGCTTTAATCCGGCGGTGCGCCGCGCTGCCCCGGCGGTAGTGAATGTGTACAACCGCAGCGTAGGCAATAACGGCCAAAACCAGCTTCAAATCAAGACGCTCGGCTCCGGCGTTATCATGGACGGACGTGGCTACATCATCACCAACAAGCACGTGATCAACGATGCCGAGCAGATCATCGTCGCGCTCCAGGACGGGCGGGTGTTTGAAGCCCTGCTTATTGGCTCCGATAGCCTGACCGACCTCGCAGTATTGAAAATCAACGCCACTAACCTGCCGATCATTCCTATTAACGGCAAGCGCCAGCCCCATATTGGCGACGTGGTCATGGCCATCGGTAACCCTTACAACCTGGGGCAGACGGTCACGCAGGGCATTATCAGCGCGACCGGGCGCATCGGCCTGAGCCCTTCGGGCCGACAGTCGTTCCTGCAAACTGACGCTTCGATTAACCGTGGCAACTCCGGCGGGGCGCTGGTGAACTCACTCGGGGAACTGATGGGCATCAACACCCTGTCGTTTGACAAGAGTAATGACGGCGAAACGCCGGAAGGGATTGGTTTTGCGATACCGACCCAGTTGGCGACCAAGATAATGGATAAGCTCATCCGCGATGGGCGGGTTATTCGTGGCTACATCGGCATTGGCGGCAGAGAAATCACTCCGCTACATGGCCCCTCCACCGGCATCGATCAGCTGCAAGGCATCATCGTTAATGCTGTATCCCCGGACGGCCCGGCCGCTCAGGCAGGTATTCAGGTTAACGACGTGATTATCTCGGTGAACCACAAACCAGCCATCTCGGCGCTGGAAACCATGGACCAGGTGGCAGAAATTCGCCCGGGCTCGGTGATTCCGGTCGAAGTCATGCGTGAAGATAAGAAACTCACGCTGCAGGTCACCGTGCAGGAATATCCCGCCGGAAGCTAAACGGCAGACATAAAAAAACCGGAACCTGAGTTCCGGTTTTTTTTTATCCAGGCGTCGATTACTTAACGAATTCTTCGCCCAACTGGATATCTTTCTTCAGGGTATCCAGCATGCCTTCCATCGCGTTTTTCTCGAACGCGCTGAGGGTGCCGATAGCTTTACGCTCAACGATACCGTTTTTACCCAGCAGCAGCGGCTGAGAGAAGAAACGGGCGTGCTCACCGTCACCTTCAACGTAGGCGCATTCCACAACGTTGCTTTCGCCTTTCAGAGCGCGAACCAGAGACAGACCAAAACGAGCTGCAGCCTGGCCCATAGACAGCGTTGCAGACCCGCCACCGGCTTTCGCTTCAACCACTTCAGTACCTGCATTCTGGATACGTTTGGTCAGGTCAGCGACTTCCTGCTCGGTGAAGCTCACGCCAGGGATCTGGGACAGAAGAGGCAGAATGGTCACGCCAGAGTGGCCGCCAATCACCGGAACTTCGATATCCGTTGGCTGCTTGCCTTTCAGCTCAGCAACAAAGGTGTTAGAACGGATGATATCCAGCGTGGTCACGCCGAACAGTTTGTTCTTATCGTAAACACCCGCTTTTTTCAGCACTTCTGCGGCAATCGCCACGGTGGTGTTCACCGGGTTGGTAATAATACCGATGCAGGCTTTAGGGGCGGTTTTCGCCACTTGCTCGATCAGGTTTTTCACGATGCCAGCGTTCACGTTGAACAGGTCGGAACGATCCATACCTGGTTTACGTGCTACACCTGCGGAGATCAGCACCACATCAGCACCCACCAGCGCAGGAGTAGCATCTTCGCCGGAGAAACCTTTGATTTTCACGTCAGTCGGGATATGACTCAGATCCACCGCAACCCCTGGGGTTACTGGCGCAATGTCATACAGAGAGAGTTCTGAGCCTGAAGGCAGTTGGGTCTTAAGTAGAAGGGCAAGCGCCTGGCCGATACCGCCAGCTGCGCCGAGGACTGCAACTTTCATCCTAAACTCCTTATTATGGTTAGCAAAATCGTGCCGTAACTCCATGCGGTGGCGACCATAATCCAGAGAGGAGATAATTACAATCTTCCCGCCGCCAGATTGCGATATAAAGCAATCACCGACCGCGTTGCTGCTGCATTTACTCGCCGGGAGGAACGACGCCATAGCGCCCGGTCACGACCTGATGTGGTTACATCAACGGCGGTTACATTACCCCTCCGCGCACACCAAAACAACATCATTTTGATAACATTTAATTTACTTTGAAGCTTATTTGCGAGTCGTGACACAGGCATGTTCGCCGATAACGAAATTTGATAAAATCGCCCGCTTTCATAACATTATTTCAGGCTGCTCTCCGCCGGATGATTCTCCCACTCTATTCAGGCCGCCGTAAAATCTGGCACCTGAAGGAAGATGAACAATTTGCATAAAAATTCATTTAAATGCATAATAATGTTATCTCTTTTACCCAGGATAGGTTATTTATGCGTAACTCCTCAAAACAAGAAGAATTAGTAAAGGCTTTCAAAGCATTACTTAAAGAAGAGAAATTCAGCTCACAGGGCGAGATAGTTCAGGCGTTACAAAACGACGGCTTCGAAAACATCAACCAATCCAAAGTCTCCCGCATGCTGACCAAATTTGGCGCGGTGAGAACACGCAATGCAAAGATGGAAATGGTCTACTGCCTGCCTGCCGAGCTGGGCGTCCCGACGACCTCCAGCCCGCTAAAAAACCTGGTTCTGGATATCGACTATAACGACGCCGTCGTAGTGATCCATACCAGCCCTGGGGCTGCACAGCTCATTGCTCGCCTGCTGGATTCACTGGGAAAAGCGGAAGGCATTCTGGGCACCATTGCCGGGGACGACACTATTTTCACCACACCGGCCAACAATTTCACGGTGAAAGAGCTGTACGAAGCCATTCTGGTGCTGTTCGAACAAGAGCTGTAATCACTCCCCCTCTTCTCAGCCCGCCGTCATGACGCGGCGGGCTTCTCATTCGGTAATCTTCCGTAAATAAACCTCAATCCAGCGTATGGAATTGCTTCAATACTATTCCTCAGGGCATTGTTCTGCGTATTACCGCACAAATGGTTAAATTCACCCATATCTATGATTTTACTTATATTTAACAAAAATGGCGTGATAAAAACGTCTTTTTAATAACTATCAGGAATAAAAAATCATTTCGTTAATTTAAAGTTGCATAGGCAACAATTAGCAGGGTATTAATTTTTTCCGTAACTAGTGTATACTTAATTTCGTGATGAGGGTCACAGAACGATGGCCCAACCAAAAGAATACGACGAGGAAAAAAACCATGAACATGAAAGCCACTTTAGTTACCGCCAGCCTGCTCTCCGCTCTGTCATTCGGCGTTTTCGCCGCTGACTCTATCAACGCTCAGCAAGCGCAGAATCGCCAGTCACTGGGTACCGTTTCCGTCGATGACATCGGCAGTTCTCCGATGGATATGCACGAAATGCTGAACCAGAAAGCTGAGCAAAACGGCGCTTCCGCTTACCGCGTGATCGAAGCCCGCACCGGTGGACACTGGCACGCAACGGCAGAACTGTACAAATAAGCGTTCTTAGCCATAAGCCAGTTGAATAGAGTTGAGTAGAAACGTTAAGCCTCGGCGGCCCCAAGTAGAAAAATCGCGATTAAGCCCTTCCGGCCGCCACGTTAAACCTTCAGGAGTAAAGACTATGAAAACCAAATTAACTATCGCCGCACTGAGCCTGCTGTCCGTTATCTCTTTAGGCGCTAACGCAGCCGCACACCAGATCAACAGCGAACAAGCTCAAGGCCTGCAATCCATGGGTTCCATTTCTGTAAGCCAGGTAGGCAGTGCGCCAATGGATATGCGTCAGGAATTGTCCCAGAAAGCCACAGAACAAGGTGCCTCTGCTTATCGTATTACCGAAGCCCGTAGCGGCGATAACTGGCACGCGACCGCAGAGCTGTACAAATAAACCCTCGTCGTACTTGTCCTACGACTTTGCCCCCGCTCGCCGGGGGCTTTTTTATGGCCGCTAATCATACGTTAGCCGTGAATGTTAAAACGGAGCTGGCCTTCCAGTTCTTCTTCTGCCTCGTCAAAGAGCAAAATGAGCGCCCCGAACCTGCGCCGCTTGCTTTCCGGCAGATGCGCAAACTCGATCTCCACGGGCAGCGGTAACATGGACGCCGTGACCACGTCCCACAGGCTATCCAGATCGTGAACCTGCTCCTTGCGTAGCGCGAGTTGCTCCGCAAACTGGCGATAGAAAGCCAGGTTGTCGTCGATGTGGTTAAAATCAAAAGTAAATTTTTTCATCGCTGCCGTCCTGACTCTTTTAAGCAAGCGCTGAGCTAAAGCCCGCCGATATGTAGCGTTTTCACTTCCAGGAACTCATCCAGCCCCAGCACGGAGCCTTCACGCCCTAACCCCGACTCTTTCACACCGCCGAAAGGCCCGAGTTCCGTGGAAACAGCGCATTCGTTAATTCCAACCATGCCGCTTTCCAGAGCCTGGGAGACGCGGAAAACGCGCTGTAAATTCTGGGTATAGAAATAGGCTGCCAGCCCAAATGGCGTATTGTTGGCTCTTTCGATGACCTCTTCTTCCGTTTCAAAGCGGAAGCAGGCCGCAAGAGGGCCAAACGTCTCTTCCCTGGCTAGTTTCATATCATCGTTAGCGTTGATGATAACGGTGGGTTGCCAGAAATTGCCGCCCAACACATGGGGCTTGCCGCCGACAAGCGCTTTCCCGCCTTTCGCCAGCGCATCATCAACATGCTCGCGCACTTTATCGACCGCAGATTGCTCAATCAGAGGCCCGACAATCACGCCCTCTTCCAGGCCGTTGCCCACCTTCAGCTTTTCGACCTCTGCAGCAAGCTTATTCACAAAACTGTCGTACACATTTTGCTGGATGAAAAAGCGGTTAACGCTGACGCAGACCTGGCCGGCATTGCGGAATTTGTTAGCAATGGCACCTTTTACTGCCGCATCGATATCCGCGTCATCAAACACGATATAAGGCGCATTGCCCCCCAGCTCCATCGACACTTTCTTCATTGTTTCCGCAGCGTTACGCATCAGCGTTTTACCCACCGCCGTCGAACCCGTGAAGGAGATTTTGCGCACCTGATGGCTGGCCATAATGGCATCGCTGATTTCCTGGGTTTTCCCGGCCACGGCGTTCAATACGCCGTCCGGCACGCCAGCCTGCTTCGCCAGCTCCAGCAAAGCGAAAGCGGAAAGCGGAGTGTTATTCGCGGGCTTTATCACCCCGGTACAGCCAGCGGCCAGTGCGGGCCCGAGTTTGCGGGTCAGCATCGCCATGGGGAAATTCCACGGCGTGATTGCCGCGACTACGCCGACGGGTTCACGCGTGGCCAGAATGCGAGAGCCGGGCTTAACCGGAGGAATGATCTCGCCGTTGGCGCGTTTGGCCTGTTCAGCGAACCACTGAATGAAACTCGCGGCGTAATCCACTTCACCCTCAGCCTCTTTGAGCGGCTTCCCCTGCTCAAGGGTCATTAAACGGGCGAGCCAGCTTTTGTTAGCCAGCATCAGTTCAAACCAACGGTAGAGAATTTCAGATCGCTGTTTAGCGGTTTTCGCCCGCCAGGCGGGGAAAGCTTTGCTGGCGGCCTCAATCGCGGCTTCGGTTTCTCGTTTACCCGCTCTTGCCACTTTAGCCACTCTTTCTCCCGTCGCAGGATTCAGCACATCAAAAGTGTCTTCAAGCGGATGCCACTTACCTGCGACCAGATAACCGGTTTTAAAGAGCTCACTTTGCTGGAGTGTCTGATTCGTCATAATTGCTCCTGTTCCTAAGTGTTCATCCCAGTAACCGCAGTTAAGTATAGATAGAAAAAAGCCGACGCAGGCGTCGGCTCTTCAAGCTAAGGTTGGGCTCAGGCGTTAATCAACGTGTGCCGGTAGCGGTGTAAAATGTCCGCCAGCCGCTTCACCGGCTCTGTTACCTGCCGCGGCGCTTCCCACAGGCGAAGCTTCTCCTGGTAGATTTCAAGCTCGCCTAAAAGCCTTTCGTAATAGCGCTCTCGCTTATCATCGCTGCTGGCAGAAATCACCTTATCCGCCGTTTTGCGCAATTGCCGGTGGAAGGCGGAGAGATCGTCATTCACCGGGATAGGTGCATCGCGCAGGCGCTGATGCGCGATGATAAGCGTCAGCGCAAGGCGATAACGATCTATGTCGCCTGGGAACATGTTGAGCAGTAAAAACAGCTGCTGGTACAGCGCCGGAAGGTGGTTCTCTTTACGCCGAGCGTTATTGGTCGTTAGCGCCGATACCGCAGCCGATACAAACTGGTTCAGCAGCGTGCGGCCCGTGCGCTCTTTCGAATTATCACGGATCAGCAGGATCACCATCATGGCCAGGAAACAGCCAACGATCTGCCCCAGCGCGCTGTCGAGGAAGCTGCTGAAATGGAAAGTCATCGGGTTATCCAGCACGATGATGTTTATCGTCCCGGCCAGCGCCCCCATAGAACCCAGCCGCCGCTTCTGTACCTCAATGCCCATAAAGAAGCCCAGCAGGGCAAGGCTGATACACAGCAACAGCATACTCTGCTGCGTGGACGGCAGCACCACAAGGAAGTAGAACGCGCCCAGCGGCAGCGCTACCAACATGCCATACAGGAAGTCGAGCGAAACCATGCGCGGGTTAGGCAGGCGCATCGCCAGCGCTGTCACCACCGCAATCATCACCATTGCTCCGCTACCGGATGTCCAGCCGGTCCACAGCCAGAACAGGCTTCCAAGCACGCAGGAAATCGTCGTGCGCCAGAAGTTAATCATCGCGTGGTGGCCTTCGGCGGATTCCACCTTAACCACCGCTTCGCCGTTCAATACCTCTTCTTCAACCGCGCTCACGCGGCTATTACTGATAAAACCGCGCTTCAACAACAGATAGCGGGTAGAGGCGGAAACCCAGGAGCCGATGGTTACCGGCGTGGCCTTTTCACCCATCACGGAAATCGCCCTGCGCAGCACTTTCATCCGTTTATAAACGTCGTCGGCGGTTTCCACTTCGGCGGCAAAAAGCTGGCGGAATTCTGGCGTGACGTACTCAGGCCGGGTGTTTTGAATCAGGAATGTTTCGCAGGCCTGAGTGATCAGCGTCAGCGAAAGTGTGTTGATCGCTTTCAGGCGGCGGTTGGCTTTCGCCCAGCGGGCGGATTCCATATTCAGGTTGGCGCGCATACCGTTCAGCGCGGTGACTTTACGTACCAGCCCGCTCCAGGCTTTATCCACCTCTTCTTTATCACCGTGGGCGATGCAAAGCTGCATCAGGCGGTATTGGTCCACCAGCAGGTTATCCAGTTCCCGGTCAATCTCCTGCTTGATGGAACGCGGAGAAAACAGCAGGTCGGCGACGATGGCACACACAATCCCGATAACGATTTCGCTACAGCGTTCAACGGCAAACTGCGGCGTAGTCAGCGGAGCCACCTGAATAGTGACCACGATAATCAGCGCGGTGTAGCCCGCAAGGCCCCAGGCGTAGGAGTTTTCGACGCGAACAAGTGACGAGATCCAGGTACAGAATCCGGCCCAGATACAACACACCAGCAGCATCACAACCGGGGCACGGATCAGCGTGATAATGATTACCAGCGCGGCCGCACAGCCGATAAACGTCCCGATAATACGCAGCATTCCGCGATAGCGTATGGCCCCGGAATAAGGCTCCCCACCAGCGGCAAAGGCAGGCCCGGCGGCCACAATCGCGGCGGTCAGCACCGCCCAGCGCGGCGTTTCCAGCTCAAAGTGAAAACCGACAAACACCGCCAGCACAATGGCGAAAGCGAGCTTTATCGCAAAGCGAACATGCAGCCTGGAAATGTTATACATAGCGGCCTGCTTAACCGAACTCGCGCAGACGATGCATCAGCTTGATAAACGCCGAGTCATTTTCCGCTTTACGGTCTTTTTCACCGGTGACCACAACGGTCGCGGTAGTCCCGGCGGGATACAAATTGCCCATCTGTTCATCAAGGTGAATTCTGACCGGCACGCGCTGAGCAAGACGCACCCACTCAAGGTTGGAGTCGACCGTTGCCATACCTTTTGAATCGCTGGTGCTGCTGGCGTTTGTCACCCCGGCAGAGATGCTGTCGACGCTGCCGCGCAGCACGCGGTTGCTGCCGAGCGGCGTGATCTGTACGCGATAGCCTGGGCGAATGCCCTCGAGTTTAGTCTCTTCCATGTAGGCCAGAATGTAGAACGAATTCTGTTTTACCAACGCTACGGAGGTCGCACCGCGGTTAATAAATTCCCCGGTATGCACGTTAAGGTTGGTTACCCAGCCGTCCGCTGGGGCACGAATGACCGTGCGCTGCAGGTCGAGTTTGGCCAGATCGCGCGTCGCCTGGGCTTTATCTAACTGATGAAGTACGGTTTGCAGCGAGTTGTTGGACTGATCAATCTCTTCGCGCGACATGGCCTGAATGCCAAGGGAGTTACGCCGCCCGGCTTCACGACGCTTTTCAGAGGACAGCGCCTGGTAATAAGCCACGTCTGCTTCGGCCTGTTCGAGCGCTTTCTGGTAGCGCGGCTGGTCGATGGTGAACAGGACCTGGTCTTTCTTCACCAGCTGGTTGTCCTGAACGTTCACGCTGGTGATAAGCCCCGACACATCCGGCGCAATGGCAACAACGTCGGCGGTGAAACGCGCGTCTCGTGTCCACGGGGATTCGGTGTAAAACACCCACGCACGAAAGATAGCGATGAAGGCCAGCAGCACCAGCAAAAGCGTGATAGCGGTACGGGTTATGTTTCTTGTTAGTATTTTCACATCAACCTCAAACGAACAAACGCGAAATCAGATAAAAAAGGCAGCAATAGAGCGCTGTATTGAATAATGCAGGGTGCCAGACAAAATCATAGATGCCGGTTGGGGTCAGCAACCGACGCGCCAGCCAGAACGCGGCGAGCGACAGAATTAATTCGAAGAATATCGGCGGAAACGAAAGACCGAATATTACGATAACCGGAAATAGACTCATTTTGACCTTGATAAGATAATGCAGGCGATACATAACTCGACGGTAAACCGCGACGGAGAGGCCAGAAATGGCGGGCGAGCGTGCGGTATGAGTTATGTTAATAATAATATATTAACGTAACTGTTACCCTGTTATCTATAATGTGTGATCTAAATCACTTTTCACTCAGAGTGAACAATGGAACGACTGAAACGTATGTCGGTGTTTGCCAAAGTCGTTGAACTTGGCTCCTACACCGCTGCCGCAAGGCAGCTACAAATGAGCGTCTCTTCCATCAGCCAGATCGTGTCCAAACTGGAAGATGAGCTTCAGGTTAAGCTGCTCAACCGCAGCACCCGCAGCATTGGCCTGACCGAAGCCGGCAAAATTTATTATCAGGGCTGCCGAAAAATGCTGCACGAAGCGCAGGAAGTCCACGAGCAGCTTTACGCCTTTAACAACACGCCTATCGGCACGCTGCGCATCGGCAGCTCTTCAACTATGGCACAGAATGTTCTCGCCGACATGACCGCCGAAATGCTGCGTGAACATCCCGGCCTGACCGTCAACCTGGTCACCGGCATACCGGCACCGGACCTGATTGCCGATGGGCTTGATTTGGTCATTCGCGTCGGCGCTTTGCAGGATTCGAGCCTGTTTTCCCGCAGGCTGGGGTCAATGCCAATGGTGGTTTGTGCCGCCAAAAGCTATCTGCAAATTCACGGCTCGCCGGAAAAACCGGCTGATTTGGCTAACCATTCGTGGCTGGAATACAGCATCAGGCCGGATAACGAATTTGAGCTGATTGCGCCCGAAGGGATTTCGACCCGCCTGCTGCCGCAAGGGCGTTTTGTGACCAACGATCCGATGACGCTCAGCCGCTGGCTGAAAGCCGGGGCGGGTATTGGCTATGCGCCGCTGATGTGGGTGATCGACGAGATCAATAGCGGGCAACTGGAGATCCTGTTCCCGCGCTATCAGTCCGATCCCCGTCCGGTGTACGCGCTGTACACCGAAAAAGACAAACTGCCGCTGAAGGTGCAGGTCTGCATTAACTATCTGACGAACTATTTTGTGAAGGTAGCGGAGCTTTATCAGGGCGTGCAGGGCAGGAACGGGAAGGCAAAACAAACGGGCCGGAACTAGTCCGGCCTCATCATCGTCACTCAGGCAGTACCGCCCACGGTCAGGTTATCGACCTTCAGGGTTGGCTGGCCGACGCCAACCGGCAGGCTTTGGCCTTCTTTACCGCAGACGCCAACGCCGTTATCCAGCGCCAGATCATTCCCGACCATCGAAATTTGCTGCATGGTTTCGATGCCGGACCCAATCAGCGTGGCGCCTTTCACCGCCTTGGTCACCTTCCCTTTTTCAATCAGGTAAGCTTCTGAGGTGGAGAACACAAACTTGCCGGAGGTAATGTCTACCTGACCGCCGCCGAAGTTTGGCGCGAAAATACCGTAATCCACGGACTCGATAATCTCCTGCGGCGTGGATTTCCCGGCCAGCATGTAGGTGTTGGTCATACGCGGCATCGGCAGATGCGCGTAGGATTCGCGGCGACCGTTGCCGGTAGGCGCCACGCCCATCAGACGAGCATTGAGCTTGTCCTGCATATAGCCTTTAAGAATACCGTTTTCGATCAGCACGTTGTACTGACCCGGCACACCTTCGTCATCAATAGAGACGGAACCACGGCGGTTAGCCATCGTGCCATCATCCACCACGGTACAGAGTTCGGAGGCCACCAGTTGGCCCATCTGGCCGCTAAAGACCGAAGTACCGCGACGGTTAAAGTCGCCTTCCAGACCGTGACCGACAGCTTCGTGCAGCAGCACGCCTGGCCAGCCTGCGCCTAATACTACAGGCAGCATGCCTGCAGGGGCCGCAACGGCGGACAAATTCACCATCGCCATGCGCACGGCTTCTTTCGCCCAGGCATCCGCCCGCACTTCGCCGTTCACGCTTTCCAGGAAATACTCGTAGCCAAAACGACCGCCGCCGCCGCTTGCACCGCGCTCGCGCTTACCGTCTTCCTCAACCTGAACGCTAACCGACAGGCGCACCAGAGGACGAACATCTGCTGCCAGCGTCCCGTCCGTGGCCGCAACCAGGATTAATTCATACACGCCGGTCAGGCTGGCGCTAACTTCCTGCACGCGGGCATCCGCGGCGCGGGCAACACTGTCCACACGTCTCAGGATGTCGAGCTTCTCTTCACGCGTCATACTTGTCAGCGGATCGGCGCTGGTATAAAGCGCGCTGTGCGGAACGTTACCCAGCGTACGTGCGCGCCCGTCGCCCTGCTCACGAACGATGCTGCGAGCCGCATGAGCGCTTTGCTCCAGCGCCTGCAAAGTAATTTGATCGGCATAGGCAAACCCGGTTTTCTCACCGCTAACCGCACGAACGCCAACGCCCTGATCGATATTCCATGAACCGTCTTTAATAATGCGGTCTTCCAGCACCCAGGATTCATGATAGCTGGACTGGAAATAGAGATCGCCGTAGTCAAGACGGCGCTCGGACAACTGCCCGAGGATGGAAAACAGATCTTGATGGGTTAAGCCATTCGCAGACAGCAACTGCTCACTTACCAGGTTAAGACTCATCGTTTCGCTACTCTTATTGCTTATCGCCCGTTTGGCGAGGAATGGTTTATTTATGGAGCTTGCGGCAATTAACCGCTAACGTCAAATCAGTGAGCTTCGCTGGTGCGTGGCTGCCGCAGCACTTCATCAATTTTTGGTTTATCTACCGGGCCGGTAATGCTGTAGCGCAGCACCGAGATTTTACTCCACAGTGGGCCAAGCACTTTACTGGCGGCAAACACCGCGGCACCGATTATCGGGTTAACCGCAAAAGCAGTAGCCACGCCCACCGTCGCGGAGATTTCAGGGGCAACAACCGCCTCCATATTTAGCTCGCGGCGGACTAAGTCCACCGAGCCTTTCATCGCGATATCCGCTTCCAGTCCATCAACCAGCGTGTCGTCGGTATGCAATACGCCGTCTTTTATCCAGGCGGTGCTGCGAATTGAGTCGTAGTAGAAACCGCTGCCAAAGGTATCGCTAAAATCGAAACGGAGTTTACGGAGCAGCGCGTCAAAGCTGACCAGACGCAGAAGCTGGCCCGCATGGCCCGTGCTGACGTCGGTAATTTGCCCTTTCCCCAGCCTGGTATGCAGAATGCCATTCAGAGAAGCTTCATCCGGCTTCCAGGGCACCGCTCGCCAGTGCAGGTCATAATCAACGTCGAAAGAAGAACCCTGCAGCGGCGTTTTCACCCCAAAGAAGTTCGCGGCCGCATCGAGCTTCTCGCCCTTCAGCTTGCCTTTAAGGGAAGTACGTTCGCTACCAGGCTTATTCACCCATTCACCGTCGGCGGTAAGGCGAGCAAAGCCGGTATCAATCAGCCCATTGGCCAGTTGCAGCGTGTCGCCATTGATTGTCACATCCCCATCGATACGGCCATATTTCTGCCCCCACAGCCAGCACTCCGCGCAGCGCAACTGCACATTTGGCCAGCCACGGAAGCTAAGCGTATCGCTGTTTTCCGGGACCTGCAGCGTCTCCGTTCCGTTTGCACCACTCGGGAGAACGCTCCAGTTCGGGTTGAAATAAAGATACTTAACGTTGGCCTGCCAGGGCGCGTTGTTCTTCATGCTAAGCGAGGCATTAATTTCACGCCCCTGGGCCTCAACCTGCGTGCCATTCAGCACCGGGCGAGAAACCAGGCTCAGGTTATGCCATTGCTGGCCCGCCAGCGTTAATGCCGGTGTCCGCAGTGTTACTGCTGACGGGAAGACGGCAGATCCCCCCACGCTATCCGCTGCACCTTCGCTGAAAAGCGCCAGCCATTGGGCGCCGTCCATTGCAGGGAGATCGAGCTCCACGCCTGGTTGCTCTGGCAGAGGTGGGACGGTTTTGCTGTCAGTCGCCCAAATAGCCCGGTCGAGGGTAAGTTTCTTATTCAGCAGCCAGCGGCTGGAGAAGTGATTGAGCGCGCCCGCATTTCCGGTAAGATCGAAGCTCTTTAAATCGCCCTTAACGGCAATATTCAGCGGCAGCGCTGCCCCGGATTTTTTGTCCACCGGCGCAGGTAAGTGACTGCTCACATTCTTCAGATCGCCTGCCAGATCGACCTTGTAGCTGGCGCTGCCGTGATAAGGCAGTGTGATACCCACGTCGCCTTTCCACGCGATGTTCCCGCTGACCGCATCGTTGACCTGCTTCGGTAGCACACCGGTTTTATTGGGCTGCCAGTCGCCGCTCAGGTTGACGCCAATCTGATAGTCTTTATCGCCAGTTTTGGTGTTGAAGTTCAGGCTCACCGGCTGATTAAACCAGTTCGCGCTCATCGCTTCACTTTGCAAATCACCGTTGGTAAAACTGAATTTACCGCTCAGGTTATGCAGCGTGCTGTTCAGCGGTTTGATCAGCAGCGCGTTGTTGTTCAGCCGCACATCGCCTTTGGCCGTCGTCATTTCGCCGGTCAGCGGAATATCCAGATGTAAGCGGGCATTCACATCGCCGCCAATCTGGAGTTCATCCAGCGCGGCGGCCAGGGAATCATCCAGCGGCGTATCTTTGAAATAAGGCCCTACCGCATTGCCCGGGCCATTGATGTCGGCATCTATCAGCAGCTTTTCTTTGGCATAATCGGGAATGTTCGCCGTCAGATTACTGGCCGTCACACCGCCCAGCTTGACCGACTTGCTGTTCATCCACAGCCCGTTATTGATGAAATCGAGCGTGATATCGAGATTTTCCAGCGCAGGCCAGTCCGGCTGGAAAGCAAATTTAGCGTTACGAAGCGGGACGTAAACTTCAAACTGACCTTCGTTGTGCTCGTAGGGGAAAAGATGCGGGTTGCCGCCGTACACCAGCGTGGCATTATCGGCCTGGCCACCCTGAATCGCCGAGCTGAGATAATCCGTCAGCTCTTTGCCCATCAGGTTTTCCGGGAAGTAGCGCCAGGCGTCAGCGCCGTTATCGGTGCTAATGCCTGCCAAAATGCCCAGCCACGGATCGCCGCTGGCAGGCTGGAAGTAACGGAAATCACCCCGCGCCCAAACGGAACGGGCCTTAACATCAATGTTCTTGCCGTCTAACTGGAAACCGTCTGCGTTTTTCTGCCAGGCAAGCGTCGCTACGCCTTTCTCAATCTCAAGCGGCGCACGGAAGACGGTTTCATAGGGCATTTTTGCGTCGGTCATTTCGGCATTAAGCTGCCCGTTTGCGACGCTGCCGGTCACCGATCCGGAGAAATGTTCCGCACCCGGCAACAGTTTCCACTGTTTCCAGCTCACGTCTTTCCACCGGGCCTGCATACGAGTCAGGTCGGTTTGTTGGAGCGGAATGTCCAACGCCAGTACGTCAATGTGGCCCTGAGGCTGCAGAGAAGTCCAGATATCCCCCAGTTGAGGCGATATTTTGGCAGCAATAGGCAACAGGCCATTAAACCGATCCAGTTCCATATTGCTGGCGCGCACGCGCAGTTCATCGCTGCGCTGACTTTGTTTTCCACTAACATCCTGCGGCGCTATCCAGGCCACGGAGAGCGAGCCTTTCGGCCAGGTTTGGTTATCCAGCGTGATATTGGTGGAAGGGATAGAGAGTTGCCAGTTGGATTTCTCCCGGCTGACCTGCGCCATCAGATTATCGACCGAAAGCGAGTGCGTCACGCTATCGGTACCCGGCCAGCTTGCCCCGCCTTTTTTTAGCCAGATGCTGCCGCCGCTGATATCGCCTTCCTTCACGTCCATCCAGGCTTCAAGGCTAAAACGGGCGCTTTTCAGGTCGACATTGTCTTCCATCCAGCGTCCCAGCCAGGGCTTCACGTCAACGTCATCTGCCTGCAGCCAGACCTTGCCGTTATTCAGAATGCCGTTCTCATCCCGCAGATCCATACGGACGTTGGCCACGCCGTGCTGGCCGTTAAAGCTGGACAGGCTGACCTGGCCTTCCGCACGGTGGCGGTTTTTACCGTTGAGCCAGGTAAGCTGAGGAATAGAAAGTTCGGCCCGCTGGCCGGAGAGCGTCAGGAAGCTAAGGGAACTGTCGCGAAGATCGAAGTGATCGAACTGGCGGAGGAATAGATCGCTGATTCTATCCGCTTCCAGCGTACTATCGCCGCCATTCTGGCTGAGCGGTGTGTTGGTACGCATTTGCAGCTGATAAAAGGTCAAATCGCGAAACTGCCAGCGCGCGTGAAGCAGGCTTTGCCAGACATCCAGCGCCAGCGTAACGCGTTTAATACTCAGCGTGCCGCCGTCTTTGAGGCCGGCCTTAACGTCGCGAACATCAAGCGTGGGGCCAAAATTCTCCCAGCTTGCCTGTAAATTACTGGCTTCCACCGGCACGCCGGTGGCGGCTTCAATCTTATCCAGCAGCGCAGGCCGCCAGGCATCCAGGTGCGGCAAAACGAGCCGCAGGCCACTCACCAGTAGCGCGACGATAACAACCAACGTTACGCCTGTGAGCAGCAGAATGCCGGGCAGTCGCCTCACCTTTCTCTCCTTGTCAGCCTTACGGGCAAAATGCGCATCCGCGCATTTGAGGTTGCTGACAAAGAGGGAAAAAGCGTGGTTTTTCCCTCTTTGTGGTTATCAGCCGAAAATCAATGAATTGATTTTCCTGTTTTTTTTGACTAATCATCTGGTATTTCTTCTATCACCAGAGGTTTGTCAGCCGTCTGCAATGCGCATCCGCGCATTTACATCATCACGACGTCGAACTGCTCCTGATTGTAGAGCGGTTCAATCTGAACCTTGACCTGCTTACCCACAAAGATTTCTACTTCAGCCAGCGCGTGAGACTCTTCGCTTTTCAACGCTTCGCCCACCGCAGGAGAAGCATAGACCAGGAAACGGTCGGAATCGTAGGCATGATGCACACGAACGATTTCACGCATAATTTCGTAGCAGACCGTTTCTACCGTCTTTACAGTGCCGCGGCCGTGGCAGGTCGGGCATTCGTTGCACAGCACATGCTCTACGCTTTCACGCGTGCGCTTACGGGTCATCTCGACCAGGCCGAGCTGGGAGAAGCCGTTAATGCTTGTTTTCACGCGATCTTTACTCAGCGCCTGCTCGAGAGAATGCAGCACGCGGCGGCGGTGATCTTCATTACTCATATCGATAAAGTCGATGATGATAATGCCGCCCAGATTACGTAACCGAAGCTGGCGCGCGATAGCCTGAGTCGCTTCGATATTTGTATTAAAAATTGTGTCGTCGAGGTTGCGGTGCCCCACGAATGCGCCGGTATTAATATCTACCGTGGTCATCGCTTCGGTCTGGTCGATAACCAGATAGCCACCGGACTTCAGCTCCACCTTACGCTCCAGCGCGCGCTGAATTTCATTCTCGACGTCGTAGAGATCGAAAATTGGCTGTCGGCCGCTGTAATGCTCAATTTTGCTGGTCATCTCCGGCATGTACTCGGCGGTAAACTCCAGCAGCATTTCGTAAGTCAGGCGGGAATCAACACGAATTCTGTCCAGCGCCGCGTCGGCAAAATCACGCAATACGCGCTGGGCCAGCGCCAGTTCACCGTACATCTGGTAGCGGGTTTGATTACGTTTTTTACGCTCGCTGACCTTGGTCCATACGCGCTTCAGGTAAGCCGCATCAGAGGCTAAATCTTCTTCACACACGCCTTCCGCGGCGGTACGAATAATAAAGCCCCCATGTTCATCGCAATACTCATTCACGATGCGCTTCAGGCGGTCGCGCTCGGCTTCACTTTCAATACGTTGAGAAACACCAACGTGCGAAGCACCAGGCATGAAGACGAGGTAACGGGAAGGAAGCGTGATGTCGGTGGTCAGGCGCGCGCCTTTGGTGCCCAGCGGATCTTTGACCACCTGCACCATTAAATCCTGCCCCTGGCGGACCAGCTCGGCGATGTCGCGCACGCTAAAGTTCTTTTGCTCCTCACCGGCAACGCACTCGGTGTGCGGCATAATGTCAGAAGCATGAAGGAATGCCGCCTTGTCCAGGCCAATATCTACAAACGCCGCCTGCATTCCAGGCAACACCCGGCTAACGCGACCTTTGTAGATATTCCCTACTATTCCGCGGCGCGCTTCGCGCTCAATATGAATTTCTTGCAGTATGCCACCGTCAATATAGGCCACCCGCGTCTCTGATGGGGTAACGTTGACTAATAGTTCAGCCGTCATCTTTTCCTCGTCCGTCACGCAGCGCGTGAAAATTGCTCAGCAACTCACCAGTTTCCACCAGCGGTAATCCCACCACTGCATGATAACTGCCATTAATCCTTTTAACGAAACAGCCACCAAGCCCCTGAATGCCGTAAGCTCCGGCTTTGTCCATAGGTTCACCGCTGGCAATATAGTCGGCAATATCCTGTTCGGATAAGCGGCGGAAGGTCACGTCGGTCACCACCAACGCTTCCAGCACCTGACTGGCGTCGGCGACAGCAACGGCAGTCATCACCTGATGCTGATTGCCGGAGAGCAAACGCAGCATCTGTGCGGCATGCTCAGTATCCCGTGGTTTTTCCAACACTTCGCCGTTAAAGATAACGATTGTATCCGCACCCAGTACAGGCAAATCTTCGGCAGCCATCGCCACCCCGGCCTGCGCTTTTTCGCGCGCCAGACGGCGAACATACTGCTCCGCGCTTTCGTGCGGCTGCCGCTGTTCTTCAATGCCAGGCACGAGACGTTCAAAAGAAACGCCCAGCAGGGTCAGAAGTTCCTGACGGCGAGGCGAACCGGATGCCAGATACAACGTAGTCATGTTTACCTTTTACTGCACAGCGAATTGCTGGCGAACTTTGCGCATTAACAGGAAAATCCAGGGCCACAGGATACCGTTAACTACACTACTCCAGAACACTTCCGGTCTGAAAGAGACGTTGATCACTAAAAATTCTGACCAGAAAACAATGATGTCTGTGACCAGCGAGAGCAGCATGACAACCAGCGCCTGCTGCCAAAGGGCGAGGTTACGGAAAAGCTGGTATTTCAGCGCCACGAGGTAAGCCACAATACTTAATGATAGAGCGCGTACGCCAAGCGTGGAGCCGCTAATCAAATCAAGTATGGCGCCTACGATTAAACCCGTCCCGACATTCACGCGGTGCGGCAGGGCTAAAATCCAGTAAAGCAGAATCAACAATACCCAATCTGGCCGGTAAAACTTGAGGTCATCCGGCCAGGGCATCACCTGCAGCAGCAGGGCAATCAAAAATGAAAGCCAGATAACCCAACGGCCCTGGCTACGATAACTTCCCACTACTGTGCTCCCGTAGCAGGCTGTGTGATACCGGTTGCTGGCGCAGGGACCGGCGCAGGAGGGCCCATTGAACCTGGCGGCGGCAGAACCTGAGGCATCATCTGCATCAGGCGTTCATTGGCCACGCGGTGGACTTCCTCAGGCGGCATTGGTGACGAACCGTTTTTATCCGCACCCCAAAGCAACAACAGGTAGCGCAAGCGCTGCAGACCGGCGGTAGGACGAGCCTGAATCACGGTATAGGCGCGCTGAGTATCCAGCTTAACGGATGACACAACGCCAACCGGGTAGCCTTCAGGGAAGCGGCCGCCAAGACCAGAAGTTACCAGCACATCGCCGACACGAATGTCGGTATTGGCCGGAAGATGCTCCAGCTGTAGATCGTCCGTGCAGCCGTTGCCGGCTGCGATCACGCGGATATCGTTACGCAATACCTGAATCGGCAGCGCGTGGGTGGCATCGCAAATCAGCAGCACTCGGCTGGTCAGCTTCGCGACTGCGACAACCTGGCCGACAACGCCTTTATCACTGATGACCGGCTGGCCTTCGTACACGCCGTTCACGCTGCCCTTGTCGATCACCACCTGATCGCTGTACGGATCGTTAACGGTGGAGATGACCTGGGTCACCATTTTTTGCTCATCCTGACGCAGCGGGGAACCGAGCAGCTCGCGCAGACGCGCGTTTTCCTGCCGGTATTGACCCAGCATCAACAATTCACTGTTTTTCAGGATTAACTCCTGACGCAGAACCCGATTTTCAAGTTCAAGCTGGTCGCGCGAGGCCAGCGTTTGAGACACGCTGTCGAGTAATTCACGGGGACCATTAGAGACAAAATAGAAAGGACTGACGGCTGTATCCATGTATGTTCGGATCTGGCTGAACATACCGAGGCGGCTGTCGGCGATAATGACACCAAGCGCCACCAGCACCGCCAGGATAAGGCGAATCTGTAGCGACGGGCCACGGCTAAAAATTGGCTTCATAGGCTATGCGTATTCCCAAACCAGCAAGCAGGGGCAGCGAAAGCTCCCCCTGGCCTGTGGCTGTTACTCTTCGCTAAACAAGTCGCCGCCGTGCATGTCGATCATTTCCAGTGCCTTGCCGCCGCCGCGGGCAACACAGGTCAGTGGATCTTCTGCAACTACTACCGGGATACCCGTCTCTTCCATCAGCAGGCGATCGAGGTTACGCAGCAATGCGCCACCACCGGTCAGAACCATACCACGCTCGGAGATATCGGATGCCAGCTCTGGCGGGCACTGTTCCAGCGCAACCATCACCGCGCTAACAATACCGGTCAGCGGCTCCTGCAGTGCTTCGAGGATTTCGTTAGAGTTCAGGGTGAAGCCGCGTGGCACACCTTCAGCCAGGTTACGGCCGCGAACTTCGATCTCACGCACTTCATCGCCCGGGTAGGCAGAACCGATTTCGTGTTTGATACGTTCCGCGGTCGCTTCACCAATCAGTGAACCGTAGTTACGGCGCACATAGTTAATGATAGCTTCATCAAAGCGGTCACCGCCGATACGAACGGAAGAGGAGTAAACCACGCCGTTCAGGGAGATAACGGCCACTTCGGTAGTACCACCACCGATATCCACAACCATGGAGCCGGTAGCTTCAGAAACCGGCAGGCCTGCGCCAATTGCCGCAGCCATAGGTTCTTCAATCAGGAACACTTCACGAGCGCCTGCACCCTGTGCGGACTCACGAATTGCACGACGTTCAACCTGGGTAGCACCCACTGGCACACAAACCAGCACGCGCGGGCTTGGGCGCATGAAGCTGTTGCTGTGAACCTGTTTGATAAAGTGCTGCAGCATTTTCTCGGTCACGAAGAAGTCAGCGATAACGCCGTCTTTCATCGGACGAATAGCCGCGATGTTGCCCGGGGTACGGCCCAGCATCTGTTTAGCATCATGGCCTACGGCCGCAACGCTTTTTGGCGAGCCGGCGCGGTCCTGGCGAATGGCCACAACGGAGGGCTCATTCAGTACGATGCCTTGTCCTTTCACATAAATCAGGGTATTCGCAGTACCCAGGTCAATGGACAGGTCATTGGAAAACATGCCACGAAATTTTTTCAACATACTAAGGGATAATCCTGAAAGCTGGGGCGGATACAAAATCCGCTTACTTTACCAACCACACGCTACAGCGACAAGGCGCAAAAATGTTCTGCAACGGTGAAAAATAGTGCAGTTCACTACGGCTGTAACACTTTTGAAACGTCTTTCTACATGGCGTTCAGAAATGCGGCAAACGCGGTAGAATAAACGAACAGCTAACAGCAGCAAACCGGTTCATAACGGCTGCGACAATCTGGCCGGCAGGCTGACTAGCCCCCTTGAGATGCAGCGCGCGTTATTCTACGTGAAATAATGGCAAACGGCAGGTTAAACCGAGTATCTTTGTGAATATTTTTTCACATTACTGTCAAGCGGCTGAGATGCGGCGATAAAATCGCCCTGCGCCCCCTCAACCCCGTTATCAATCAGCGTCTGCCACTCGCCGCGGGTCCTCACTCCTGTGGCAAAAACATGGATTCGCGTCCCATTACAGGCTTCAACCAGGCTCTTCACAAAAAGCTGGTTTTCAGTACGCTTGCCGATGTTTCTGACCAGACCCGGATGCAGCTTAATTAACTCCACATCCAGCTCTTTTATATAAGTTGTGCTGACGACCGTTAATCCTGCCTGGATAATCACAACCCTTGCCCCTAACGCAGTGATTAACCTTACAACATGTTGTAATCGGCTGATGTGTTGACAGACATCTGCCTCAGCAAGTTCAAAAATAATCCGTGCTCGCTTCGATTTTTCGCACTGCATCAGTGAATCACGCAGCCAACGCTGGAAAGGCACGCGGATCAGCGAGTCGACGGTGATTTGAATAGCAAGGGTTTCTTCCGGCCAGAAGTTTAGCAGCGGCAGCAGCCGGGACACGATCTGCCGGTCATATTGTTCGGATAAACCAAACTGCCTGACCATCGGCATGTATTCAGCCGACAAGACTTCTTGCTCGCCGTCGAAGATACGGCACATGATTTCACGGTGGTGAACCACTCCATGCTTATCAACCGCGGGTTTCTGATAAAAACGCGGGCCGCCCTGCTTAAGTACCTGCTCAAGCAAAGTGCGCCATTTCACGTTGCCCCGGCCCTGTTCCGGGAGCTTGTCGTCGTAGACGGACCAGCTGTTGGCCCCCTGGAAAGCGGCATTGCGGGTCGCGATTTCCGCGTGCTCCATGACCTGCTCTTTTGTTTGCCCGCTGCGCCATGCGCAAATGCCGATATGCAGCATATCGCTGCGATCAACCATGCGGGTTGACGGAAGCGCATCCACGGCATTCAGCAGTTGGCTGGCGATACCGTCCGCTTCTTTCAGCGTTCGGTGCGGCAGCAATACCGCAAAATCACTGCGGAAATAACGGGCCAATAAGGCACCAGGATAGCGCATCACAAAGGTCGAGAGCAGGTTAACCAAAGTGAATAAGTATTCTTCAACCGGGCCATTGCCCCAGGTCTCTTTTAATAGCTCGAAATCAGGCAGGCGAATCATCATCACCACGCCGTGAGCGCCGACCTGCTCCTGGCCTTCCAGCAGCGTGGCCAGTTGGTTATCAAAGAACAAACGGTTATTAAGGCCGGTTTTAATGTCCTGGGCGGCAAATGCCCTGATCAGGGTATCCACTCGGCTTCGCTGCTCGCTAGCGCTTTGCAGATCGGAAAGTAGGGTATCCATGGCGCTGCTCACCAGCGGCGGCCATTCATGCACCGAACCACGCACTTCCGCCCCTCGCTCCCCGCTAATGATTTTTCCAGCTCTGATTTCGAGCAGCTCTTGCCCGGAAAGCTGACGCCTCAGCCAGCGCCCGGCCAGGAAGAGCACCACCAGCATAAAAGCGACCGCCGCAGTTAATGGCGTCGTGGTAAACATGGCGTGATAGTAGACGGCGATCGGGTCGAGATAAGTCAGCCGCAGCGTCATGCCAGGGTGCTTCATCAACGCGACGTTAATGGTGCGGTAGGTATATTGCGTCCCCACCGGGCGATAGCCTTCGGGTAAAACGTGCTGGAAGAGATAGGTTTTATCCGCCATCAGGCGAATTTCGGTGATGTCCACCGGTATCATCAGCTCGCTAAAGTGATCCACAAGATCCTGGGGCGAGCGTGAGACAAGCTGATTATCAATGATCGTGACAACAGCCATAATGCGCTGCTGAGTTTTGTCGTGAACAGAGTTATAGAAACTTAGCAGGCACCCAAAGAGCGTAACGAAAATCGCAAGCCCGGTTAAGAGGGTAATAAAGGCTGAAAGTTTCGTCGTTAATCGCATCCCTGTGCTAACTCCGGTTAGTGAAAATTAACCACACTCATCATGGGCCCCAAACGAGGAAGCATTAAATAGCAAAGGTCGACCCCAGGCAAACGAAACCCCTCGGGAATTTCTGAGCATTTATTGCGTCAGGTCGGCTCTTCACATCAGTATCGGAGTATAGTCTGCTAAGATTTTTTTCCCATTGCTACCGACCGAGGAACGCCCATGCAGGCATTAATCCTGGAACAGTCCGAAGGCCAAACCCTGGCCACGGTAAAAACACTCGACCACGACGCGCTGCCAGAAGGCAACGTCACCGTGGAGATTGATTACTCCAGCCTGAATTACAAAGACGCCCTGGCCATCACCGGCAAAGGCAAAATTATCCGTAATTTTCCGATGGTGCCGGGCATCGACTTTGCGGGCAAAGTGCTCACCAGTGAAGACGATCGATTTCAGCCAGGCCAGGCGGTGCTGCTCACCGGCTGGGGCGTCGGAGAAAGCCATTGGGGCGGCCTGGCCGAAGCCGCGAGGGTGAAAGGTGACTGGCTGGTTGCCATGCCCGAAGGTTTAGACGCACGCAAGGCGATGATTATCGGCACGGCCGGCTTTACCGCGATGCTCTGCGTGATGGCGCTTGAAGATGCAGGCGTGACGCCAGATAGCGGGGAAATCGTGGTGACCGGCGCAAGCGGCGGCGTGGGCAGCACGGCCATTTCGCTGCTGCACAAACTGGGCTATAAAGTGGCCGCCGTATCCGGTCGCGAAAGTACGCATGATTACCTTCGCAGCCTCGGTGCTGACCGCATTCTTGGCCGCGATGAGTTCGCCGAAACCCGCCCGCTGGAAAAACAGCTCTGGGCCGGTGCCATTGATACCGTAGGCGATAAAGTGCTGGCGAAAGTTCTGGCGCAAATGAACTATGGCGGCTGCGTGGCGGCCTGTGGCTTAGCCGGTGGCTTCGCGCTGCCAACCACCGTGATGCCATTTATTCTGCGCAACGTCCGTCTGCAGGGTGTGGATTCAGTGATGACGCCACCGGAGCGTCGCGCCGCCGCCTGGGCACGTCTGGTAAAAGACTTACCGGACGATTTCTACCAGCAAGCGACCACCGAAATCGGTCTGGCAGAAGCGCCAAAGTACGCCAGCGACATCATTAATAATGCCGCTCAGGGCAGAACCCTGGTAAAAGTGCGTTAAACCTTGCCCGAGGAGCGACATCCTGCCGCTCCTCAAATTTCAATTTTTCGTGACATATTCGCCGGAACGCTTTCTCTCGGTCATGCTTAGGCTATCGCTACGAGGAGAACGTCATGAAAAAGGTCACCCGGCTCACCGAAGCCGACGTTACGCCAGAATCCGTGTTTATGATGAAACGCCGCCAGGTACTGAAGGCTCTGGGCATCAGCGCGGCTGCGCTGTCACTCCCTCAGACCGCCAACGCCGATATTCTTTCCTGGTTCAAAGGTAACGATCGCCCACCGGCTCCTGCTGGCAAACCGCTGACGTTCACTAAGCCAGAAGAGTACCAGGCCAAACTGGCTCTGACCCCGGAAGACAGAGTCACGGGCTACAACAACTTCTATGAGTTTGGTCTGGATAAAGCCGATCCTGCCGCTAACGCCGGTGGGCTAAAAACCGACCCCTGGCAGATTAAAATCAGCGGCGAAGTGGCTAAACCCATGACGCTCGATCACGATGACCTGTATAAGCGTTTCCCGCTGGAAGAGCGCATTTATCGCATGCGCTGCGTCGAGGCATGGTCGATGGCCGTACCGTGGATTGGCTTCCCGCTCAATAAGCTGCTCGCCCTGGTTGAACCCACCAGCAATGCAAAATACGTTGCCTTTGAAACACTTTATGACCCGGAGCAGATGCCGGGCCAGAAGGACCGATTCATCGGTGGTGGCCTTCAATATCCTTATGTCGAAGGATTGCGGCTGGATGAAGCGATGCATCCACTCACACTGTTAACCGTGGGCGTTTATGGTAAAGCTTTGCCGCCGCAAAACGGCGCGCCGATTCGCCTCACGGTGCCGTGGAAATATGGCTTTAAAGGCATTAAATCTATCGTCAGCATCAAGCTGGTGCGCGAACTGCCGCCTACGACATGGAACCTTGCCGCGCCTAATGAATATGGTTTCTACGCCAACGTAAACCCGCACGTTGATCACCCTCGCTGGTCGCAGGCTTCAGAGCGCTTTATTGGCTCGGGCGGCGTACTGGACGTTAAGCGCCAGCCTACTTTGCTGTTTAATGGCTACGCAGACCAGGTTGCCTCGCTGTATCGCGGCCTGAATTTGAAGGAGAACTTCTGAGTGCGCCTGACGGTAAAACAGATTACCTGGCTGAAAGTGGGGCTTCATCTGGCCGCTTTTCTGCCCTTCGTCTGGCTGTTTTATGCGGCAAGCCAGGGACTTTTCAGCGCCGATCCGGCAAAAGACATTCAGCATTTTACCGGCAGAATGGCGCTCAAACTGCTGCTGGCGACGTTACTTGTCACGCCTCTCGCGCGTTACGCTAAACAACCGCTCTTGATTCGCACCCGCCGCCTGCTGGGGGTATGGTGCTTCGTCTGGGCAACGCTGCACCTCACCAGCTATTCCCTGCTGGAACTTGGGATCAGCAATCTTGGCCTGCTTGGCCAGGAGTTAGTGAGTCGCCCTTATCTGACGCTGGGCATCATTTGCTGGATTATCCTGCTGGCATTGGCCGTAACGTCTACCCAGCGAGCACAGCGTTTTTTGGGGGCTCGCTGGCAGAAACTGCATAACTTCGTCTATCTGGTCGCGATCCTCGCGCCAATTCATTTCCTCTGGTCGGTTAAGATTTTGTCCCCTCAACCCTTGCTTTATGCTCTGGGCGCTATCATTCTTCTTGCACTTCGCTACAAGAAGTTTCGCCAGTGGTGGCGCTAACCGCAAAGCGTGTGCTTCTCCGCAGAATAAACATCAATCGGTATCTACAACTGGATATCGGTTGATCATCTTCCCTGATAAGACCAGTATTTAGCTGCCAAATGCTACGAAATCGTTATAATGTGCGACTTCGGTTTTTTCGGACGACCATTTTCGGCTCGAAAAGGTGACAACCGGAAAACTTAGGTATATTTTGTAAATTGCCTACTAATCGCAGGAGATGGCAGCACGATGTCGGGTGAATTTCACATTTTGCTTTTGAATGGCCCTAATCTGAACATGCTGGGCACCCGGGAGCCGGATAAGTACGGCCACCAGACGTTAGCAGAAATTGTTAACACGCTTGAGGCAGAAGCAACAAGCCTTGGCGTGACGCTCAGCCACCTGCAATCTAACGCCGAATATGCGTTGATTGACCGAATTCATCAGGCCAAAGACACTGTCGACTTTATCCTGATTAATCCGGCCGCGTTCACGCATACCAGCGTCGCGCTGCGCGATGCGTTACTGGCGGTGGATATCCCGTTTATCGAGATTCACCTCAGCAATGTGCACGCGCGTGAACCGTTCCGCCATCATTCCTATCTATCAGATAAGGCCGTCGGCGTGATCTGCGGATTAGGCGCTGACGGCTATTCATATGCTTTACAGACGGCGGTAAAACGCCTGTCAAAATCCATCTAAACAAAGAGTACGGAACCCACTCATGGATATTCGTAAGATTAAAAAACTGATCGAGCTGGTTGAAGAATCAGGCATCGCTGAACTGGAAATTTCTGAAGGCGAAGAGTCTGTACGCATCAGCCGCTCCCCGGCAAACGCTGGTTTCCCAATGATGCAACAGGCTTACGCTGCACCAATGTACCAGCCGCAGCCACAGCCGGGTCTGGCTCAGGCCGTTGCACCAGCCGCAACCCCAGCAATGGAAGCCCCTGCAGCTGCTGAAGTCAGTGGTCACATCGTACGTTCCCCAATGGTCGGTACCTTCTACCGTACCCCTAGCCCGGACGCCAAAGCGTTTGTGGAAGTGGGCCAGAAAGTTAACGTTGGCGACACTCTGTGCATCGTTGAAGCAATGAAAATGATGAACCAGATCGAATCAGATAAAGCCGGTGTGGTAAAAGCAATTCTGATTGAGAATGGTCAGCCGGTAGAATTTGACGAGCCGCTGGTCGTCATCGAGTAACGAGGCGAACATGCTGGATAAAATTGTCATCGCCAACCGCGGCGAGATTGCACTGCGTATTCTTCGTGCCTGTAAAGAACTGGGCATCAAGACTGTCGCCGTGCACTCAAGCGCGGACCGCGATCTGAAACACGTATTACTGGCGGATGAAACGGTCTGTATCGGCCCGGCTCCGTCCGTAAAAAGCTACCTGAACATCCCGGCAATCATCTCTGCGGCGGAAATTACCGGCGCGGTCGCGATTCACCCGGGTTACGGCTTCCTGTCTGAAAACGCCAACTTTGCCGAGCAGGTTGAGCGCTCCGGCTTTATCTTCATCGGCCCGAAAGCTGAAACTATCCGCCTGATGGGCGACAAAGTTTCCGCGATCACCGCGATGAAAAAAGCGGGCGTACCGACGGTACCAGGCTCTGACGGCCCACTGGACGGCGACATGGATAAAAACCGTGCCCATGCAAAACGCATCGGCTACCCGGTAATTATCAAAGCCTCCGGCGGCGGCGGCGGTCGCGGTATGCGCGTAGTGCGCAGCGACGCGGAACTCGAGCAATCCATCAACATGACGCGTGCGGAAGCCAAAGCGGCTTTCAACAACGACATGGTTTACATGGAGAAATACCTCGAGAACCCACGCCATATCGAGATTCAGGTTCTGGCCGACGGCCAGGGGCACGCTATCTATCTGGCTGAACGTGACTGCTCCATGCAGCGCCGCCACCAGAAAGTCGTTGAAGAAGCACCAGCCCCGGGCATCACGCCTGAGCTGCGTAAATTCATCGGCGACCGCTGCGCCAAAGCCTGTATCGACATTAACTATCGCGGCGCAGGTACTTTTGAGTTCCTGTTCGAAAACGGCGAGTTCTATTTCATCGAGATGAACACCCGTATTCAGGTAGAACACCCGGTTACCGAAATGATCACCGGTGTTGACCTGATCAAAGAGCAGCTGCGTATCGCAGCCGGTCAGCCGCTGTCCATCAAACAGGAAGACGTTCACGTTACCGGCCACGCGGTGGAATGCCGTATCAACGCCGAAGACCCGAACACCTTCCTGCCAAGCCCGGGCAAAATCACGCGCTTCCACGCGCCTGGTGGTTTTGGCGTGCGTTGGGAATCGCATATCTACGCCGGTTACACTGTACCGCCGTACTACGATTCAATGATTGGGAAGCTCATCTGCTACGGCGAAACGCGTGAAGTGGCTATTGCCCGCATGAAAAACGCCCTGGCAGAACTGATCATCGATGGCATCAAAACCAACATCGATCTGCAGACCAAAATCATGAACGACGAAAACTTCCAGCACGGTGGAACAAACATCCACTACCTGGAGAAGAAACTCGGTCTTCAGCACTAAGTTTCCGTTGAACATGTCGACAAAAGGCCGGATTTCCGGCCTTTTTCTTTTTTTATCCTCCAACAGGATGGATGCGTTACAATCCCCGCTTTCTGCGAACTCAAGGGACAAAAATGGACAACCGTTTTGTTCAGGCCCATAAAGAAGCGCGCTGGGCGCTCTGGCTGACCTTGCTCTATCTTGTCGCATGGTTAGTGGCTGCTTACTTACCTGACAATACGCAGGGGATCACCGGCTTGCCGCACTGGTTCGAGATGGCCTGTCTGCTGGTACCGCTGCTGTTTATCCTGCTTTGCTGGCTGATGGTGAAATACTTATTCCGCGACATTCCTCTGGGGGATGATCATGCAAAATGAAGTGATTGCCGTGCTGGTTATCTACCTGATCGCGGTCTTTGGCCTTTCCGTTTACGCCATGCGCCAACGCACCTCCGGCACCTTTCTGAGTGAATATTTCCTCGGCAGCCGTTCGATGGGCGGCTTCGTGCTGGCCATGACGCTGACCACCACCTACATCAGCGCCAGTTCGTTTATAGGCGGCCCGGGCGCCGCCTATAAGTTCGGCCTGGGCTGGGTGTTGTTGGCCATGATTCAGATCCCGACGATCTGGCTTTCGCTGGGGATCCTTGGGAAAAAATTTGCTATCCTGGCGCGCCGCTATAACGCCATCACGTTGAATGACATGCTCCAGGCTCGCTACCAGAATCGGGCCGTCGTCTGGATTGCCAGTATCAGCCTGCTGGTTGCGTTTGTCGGTGCGATTGCCGTCCAGTTCATCGGTGGCGCTCGGCTGCTGGAAACCGCCGCAGGTATAAAGTATGAAACTGGCCTGCTGATTTTCGGGATCACTATCGCGCTCTATACTTCTTTCGGCGGCTTCCGCGCCAGCGTACTCAACGACACCATGCAGGGCATGGTGATGCTGATAGGCACCATCGTGCTGCTGGTCGGCGTAGTTCATGCCGCAGGCGGGCTGGGCAACGCGGTACAAACGTTAGAACATATCGACCCGAAACTGGTCAGCCCTCAGGGTGCGGGCGATATTCTGACACCAACGTTTATGGCCTCCTTCTGGGTACTGGTCTGTTTTGGTGTGATCGGCCTGCCCCACACGGCGGTACGCTGCATCTCTTATAAAGACAGTAAAGCCGTCCACCGAGGCATTATCATCGGCACCATTGTGGTCGCGATTCTGATGTTAGGCATGCACCTTGCTGGCGCGCTAGGTAGAGCAGTTCTCCCGGGCCTGACGGTGCCGGATCTGGTGATCCCTACGCTGATGATGAAGGTTCTGCCACCGTGGGCCGCTGGGTTATTCCTGGCCGCGCCAATGGCCGCCATTATGTCCAACGTTAACGCACACTTGCTGCAGGCCTCCGCGACAATCGTGAAAGACCTGTGGCTTAGCGCAAGTCCGGCTAAAATTCATCAGGAGCGCCGCCTGAAGCGCATTTCGACCACCACTACGCTGGTGTTGGGCATTCTGATGATGCTGGCCGCCTGGCGACCGCCAGAGATGATTATCTGGCTAAATCTGCTGGCCTTCGGAGGCCTGGAGGCCGTTTTCCTGTGGCCACTGGTGCTGGGCCTCTATTGGGAGAAAGCGAACGCGGCAGGCGCGCTGAGCGGCATGATTGTCGGCGGCGTGCTGTACGCGGCGCTCGCCAGTTTCGGCCTGCAGCTCCTGGGCTTCCACCCGATTGTGCCTTCGCTCCTGTTCAGCTTGCTGGCGTTCCTGATCGGTAACCGTTTTGGTCGTGCCGTCCCGGAGCCCCTTCTTGTTTCCACTACTGATAAATAAAGAGTTTCGCCATGCCATGGATCCAACTGAAAATTAACACCACCGGCGGCAACGCTGAAAGCTTAGGCGATGCGCTGATTGAAAGCGGGGCGGTTTCCGTCACCTTCCAGGACACCCACGACACACCGGTCTTTGAACCGCTGCCGGGTGAAACTCGCCTTTGGGGCGATACCGACGTTATCGGCCTGTATGACGCGGAAACAGACATGGTAGAAGTGGTCGCTATCCTTGAGAACTGCCCTTTGTTAGGCCAGGGCTTCCACTACAAAGTGGAACAGCTGGAAGACAAAGACTGGGAGCGCGAATGGATGGATAACTTCCACCCAATGCGCTTCGGCAACCGCCTGTGGATCTGCCCAAGCTGGCGCGATGTGCCGGATGAAACTGCCGTGAACGTGATGCTCGACCCGGGCTTGGCATTTGGCACCGGTACCCACCCAACCACCTCGCTGTGCCTCGAATGGCTCGACGGCCTGGATCTGGCAGACAAAACCGTGATCGACTTCGGCTGCGGCTCCGGGATCCTGGCAATTGCGGCCCTCAAACTGGGAGCCGCAAAAGCTATCGGCATCGATATCGATCCGCAGGCGATTCAGGCGAGCCGCGATAACGCCGAACGTAACGGTGTTTCCGACCGACTCGAGCTTTACCTGCCGAAAGACCAGCCAGAAGTCATGAGCGCCGATGTGGTGGTCGCTAACATCCTGGCTGGCCCTCTGCGTGAGCTAGCGCCGCTAATCAGCGTGCTGCCGGTTGAGGGCGGTTTCCTTGGCCTTTCCGGCGTTCTGGCAAGCCAGGCCGAAGGCGTTTGCGAAGCTTATGCCGATAAATTCACGCTTGATCCGGTTGCGGAAAAAGAAGAGTGGTGCCGTATCACCGGCCGCAAGCACGGCTGATGAAAATAACGGCATACGGACGTCGAGTCGTGTGCCGTTTCTAGCCAGTTTTAGTGAGTAAGCCGCATGTAAAAATGAGAGCTTGTTCGCATAAAAAACCCAAAACTGGCCACAAAAACAGCGGTTTATCTGGTAAAAATAGCCTGTTGGACAGCATATTTCTGCTAACTTTCAGGAAAATTTAAAACAGCATGAAATAAACGAAAAATCCTAACTCGCTGATTAATTGAATGAATTACGTATTCTGGCCGCGTTTGTTGCCGCTTCATTGATCTGTGACAGAGGATTGTTCAAAGTTTGGCCTTTCATCTCGTGCGAAAAATGCGTAATATACGCCGCCTTGCAGGCACAGTATGGTCATTTCTTAACTCATGCGCATCGGACACCACCAGCTCAGAAATCGCCTGATCGCAGCACCTATGGCTGGCATCACTGACAGACCATTCAGGACGCTGTGCTACGAGATGGGAGCCGGGTTAACCGTTTCCGAGATGATGTCCTCTAACCCGGAAGTTTGGGCGAGCGACAAATCCCGTTTACGCATGGTTCATGTGGATGAACCGGGTATTCGCACCGTGCAAATTGCCGGCAGCGTACCGGAAGAGATGGCAGAAGCCGCGCGAATTAACGTGGCTAATGGCGCCCAGATTATTGATATCAATATGGGTTGTCCGGCAAAAAAGGTGAATCGTAAGCTCGCAGGTTCAGCCCTTCTGCAGTACCCGAGTCTGGTAAAGGACATCGTGACGACGGTAGTGAAAGCAGTGGATGTTCCTGTGACGTTGAAAATTCGTACCGGCTGGGAGCCCGCGCACCGTAACTGTGTAGAGATTGCCCAACTGGCTGAAGACTGTGGGATTCAGGCTCTGACAATTCATGGACGCACACGCGCCTGTTTATTCCAGGGCGATGCTGAATACGACAGCATTCGGGCAGTTAAGCAGAAAGTTTCCATTCCGATTATCGCGAATGGTGACATTACTGACCCGCTTAAAGCCAGAGCTGTACTTGACTATACGGGGGCTGATGCCCTGATGATAGGCCGTGCGGCTCAGGGAAGACCCTGGATCTTTCGGGAAATCCAGCATTATCTGGACACTGGAGAGCTGCTGCCCCCCTTGCCTCTGGCAGAGGTAAAGCGCTTACTTTGCTCGCACGTTCGGGAACTGCATAGCTTTTATGGCCATGTAAAAGGTTACCGAATTGCGCGTAAACACGTCTCCTGGTATCTCCAGGAGCACGCTCCAAATGACCAGTTTCGGCGCACATTCAACGCCATTGAGGATGCCAGCGAACAGCTGGAGGCGTTGGAGGCATACTTCGAAAATTTTGCGTAAACAGAAATAAAGAGCTGACAGAACTATGTTCGAACAACGCGTAAATTCTGACGTACTGACCGTTTCTACCGTTAACTCTCAGGATCAGGTAACCCAAAAACCCCTGCGTGATTCCGTGAAACAGGCACTGAAGAACTATTTTGCTCAACTGAACGGTCAGGATGTGAATGACCTGTATGAGCTGGTACTGGCTGAAGTAGAGCAGCCATTGTTGGACATGGTGATGCAATACACCCGTGGCAACCAAACCCGCGCTGCCCTGATGATGGGCATCAACCGCGGTACGCTGCGTAAGAAACTGAAAAAATACGGCATGAACTGATACTAATCAGTTAGTGTTGTGAAAAGGCGCGACTCGGCATGGGAAAGCGCCTTTTCTCTTTTCTGCCCCCGAATCTGACGTTTTTCCTCATCATTCATCGCTGCATCGCCCTTTCCTTCACTTTGTTTACACTTCACACGCTTTGCAATTATTCCCCGATCCTGTGGTCTGAGTCGCAGTGGTAAAATAGCCACATTCACACCGGTGCAGCATCCGTGAAAGCTTCGTACCTTTATGGGCACCTACGAGAGCAATCCCTGTTCCGGCGTTTGGTAAAACCGAGGTTCAAAATGACTAAATTCATCGCCGTCGCATTGCTCACTACTTTTCTGGCTGGCTGCGCGACCGATTCTCCTTGCGTACCGGTCTACGACGACCAGGGGCGCCTGGTGCACACCAATACCTGTATGAAAGGCACCACCCAGGATAACTGGGAGACCGCTGGCGCGATTGCCGCCGGTACAGCTGCCGTGGCAGGCGTAGCCCTGGGTATCGTGGCACTCACCAAATAAGTCCCCCTCTACTAAAGCGCGAGGCTCTCGCGCTTTTTTGTTTCTTCCTCCTGCAACACCTGAATCATTTTGCTCTGAAATGCGCCGTTTGTTGCAGGCCTGCACTATTTCGGCGCATTTTTTTTGCCCATATCTTCACTGCTGTCTGCCTTCTTCTTCATAAGACGCCCCCGCAAAAACCTGGCATCCCCTTTGCTTTAAAGACTATGACTCGGGCATTTGCCACGAATACGGATCTGGCTCCTCCCTGGGCCACTTCGCCAATAACGATAATTTTGCCACTCAGGATGCATTTATGAAGAAGATGATGATCGCCACTCTGGTTGCTACCGGCACGCTGTTTGCGATGGTTAATCAGGCTCACGCAGGCACTACACTGGACGCCGTCAAAAAGAAGGGCTTCGTGCAATGTGGGATCAGCGATGGTCTGCCGGGCTTTTCTTACGCTGACGGCAGCGGCAAGTTTACCGGTATCGACGTGGATGTTTGCCGTGGTGTTGCAGCGGCTGTCTTCGGCGATGCTTCCAAAGTCAAATACACTCCGCTGACCGCAAAAGAGCGCTTCACGGCGCTGCAGTCCGGCGAGGTAGATATCCTTTCCCGTAACACCACCTGGACTTCCTCCCGCGATGCGGGCATGGGGATGGTGTTCACCGGCGTGACTTATTACGACGGCATCGGCTTCCTTACCCACAATAAAGCGGGCCTGAAAAGCGCTAAAGAGCTCGACGGTGCCACAGTTTGTATTCAGGCAGGGACCGACACCGAGCTGAACGTCGCCGACTACTTCAAAGCCAACAAGATGAAGTACACGCCGGTCACCTTTGACCGCTCAGATGAATCAGCCAAAGCGCTGGAGTCTGGACGCTGCGATACCCTGGCCTCAGATCAGTCTCAGCTCTACGCCCTGCGCATCAAGCTTAGCAACCCGGCCGAGTGGCTCGTGCTGCCAGAAGTCATCTCTAAAGAACCCCTGGGGCCTGTTGTACGCCGTGGGGACGATGACTGGTTCTCCATAGTGCGCTGGACGCTGTTCGCCATGCTGAATGCTGAAGAGATGGGCATTAACTCTAAAAACGTCGACCAGATGGCTGCCAACCCAACCACGCCGGATATGGCGCACCTGTTAGGGAAAGAAGGTGATTTCGGCAAAGACTTGAAGCTGGATAACAAGTGGGCCTACAACATCGTTAAGCAGGTCGGCAACTACGCTGAGATTTTCGAGAGCAACGTCGGCGCCCAAAGCCCGCTGAAAATCAAACGCGGCCAGAATAACCTGTGGAACAACGGCGGGATCCAGTACGCCCCACCAGTTCGCTAAGCGAAAGACCAGAACAGGGCACTGCCCATTGCGGTGCCCCAGATTTATGTTCCTGTTACTGAGGTTTGCTTATGCGTCATCACCGCCCAGCCGTGAAGGCCGACTTATCTTTTTCTAATCCCTCGGTTCGCGCCTGGCTGTATCAAATCGTCGCCATCGCCTTTGTTATTGGTGTGGCGGTTTATTTGATTCACAACACCATTACCAACCTGGACAGCCGCGGTATTACCTCCGGTTTTGCCTTTCTCGATCGCGCCGCCGGGTTTGGCATCGTCCAGCATCTGATTGATTACGATCAGGGAGATACCTACGGCAAAGTCTTTGTTGTTGGGCTGCTAAATACCCTGCTGGTGTCTGTCTTGTGCATTGTATTCGCTACGTTTATCGGCTTCTTTGTCGGCCTGGCACGACTCTCTGATAACTGGCTGGTGCGTAAACTCTCTACCTTTTATATAGAGACGTTTCGCAACATCCCCCCACTGCTGCAAATTTTCTTCTGGTACTTTGCCGTCCTCCGTAATCTGCCGGGCCCACGCCAGGCTTTGGATGCCTTCGGCCTGATGTATTTGAGTAATCGTGGCCTGTCTCTTCCGGCTCCGATTATGGGGGAAGGCCTGCTGGCATTTGCGGTTGCCATTCTGTGTGCGCTGGTCGTCTCTGCGGGCCTGTATCGCTATAACAAAATGCACCAAATGAGAACCGGGCAGATTCGTCGTACCTGGCCCGCGACGATCGTCTTGATCGTTGCACTCCCGCTGCTGGCGCATTTGATCTTCGGGGCAGCCCTTCATTGGGATATCCCGGCTCTGCACGGTTTCAACTTCAGCGGCGGGATTGTACTTATTCCTGAGCTGGCGGCTTTAACGCTGGCGTTGTCTGTTTACACCTCGGTGTTCATCGCGGAAATCATTCGTTCAGGTATTCAGTCCGTCCCCTTTGGCCAGCACGAGGCGGCTTTGTCCCTGGGTCTGCCTAAGCAGGTCACGCTGCGCCAGGTGATTGTGCCCCAGGCGCTGAGAGTCATCATTCCGCCTTTGACCAGCCAGTACCTGAACATCGTCAAAAACTCTTCCCTGGCAGCGGCCATAGGTTATCCGGATATGGTGTCTTTGTTTGCCGGCAGCGTGCTGAATCAGACGGGCCAGGCAATAGAAACCATCGCTATCACGATGTCCGTTTATTTGCTTATCAGCCTGGTTATTTCGCTGCTGATGAACGTCTATAACCGCCGCATTGCCCTGGTCGAGCGTTAAGGAATGTCGATGACTAAAGTTTTAACGGCGCACAGCGCCCGCCCGGCAGGTAGCCACCCGGAGCGAATCTGGCGCTGGATGCGTAAAAATCTCTTCTCCAGCTGGCTGAATACCCTGCTCACACTGTTTTGTCTTGGGCTGATATGGACACTTATCCCTCCGCTTCTCGACTGGGCTGTTTTTCAGGCGAACTGGGTAGGTGAGACAAGAGCCGACTGTACTCGGGGAGGGGCATGTTGGGTCTTTATCCACGACCGCTTCGGGCAGTTTATGTATGGACTTTACCCTCACGAATTGCGCTGGCGAATCAACCTTGCACTGATCATTGGGCTACTTTCCGTAGCCGCAATGTTCTGGAAGTCGCTTCCTCACCGTGGTCGCTATATCGCCGTCTGGGCCGTGACCTATCCGATTCTTGTTTGGGTGTTGATGTACGGTGGTTTCCTGGGACTGGAACGTGTGGAGACTCGTCTCTGGGGCGGATTAACGCTCACGCTGATCATTGCTTCTGTCGGCATCGCAGGCGCCCTACCGCTGGGTATTGTGTTGGCACTGGGCAGGCGCTCACGCATGCCGGTAGTGCGAATCCTCTCGATAATGTTTATCGAATTTTGGCGTGGCGTACCGCTTATCACGGTGCTGTTCATGTCTTCCGTGATGCTGCCGCTGTTTCTGCCGGAGGGCACCACCATCGATAAACTGATTCGGGCATTAGTTGGGGTGATTTTGTTCCAGTCAGCCTATGTGGCTGAGGTGGTTCGTGGCGGGCTGCAGGCTCTGCCCAAAGGGCAATATGAGGCCGCAGAGTCATTGGCGCTTGGCTACTGGAAAACGCAAGGGTTGGTGATTTTACCTCAGGCCCTGAAGTTGGTGATCCCAGGCCTGGTGAACACGATTATTGCGCTGTTTAAAGATACCAGTCTGGTGATCATCATCGGCCTGTTCGATCTGTTCAGTAGCGTTCAGCAAGCCACTGTCGATCCGGCCTGGCTGGGGATGTCGACAGAAGGCTATGTCTTTGCCGCTATCGTCTATTGGATTTTCTGTTTCAGTATGTCGCGCTACAGCCAGCACCTGGAAAAGCGCTTCCACACCGGCCGTACGCCGCACTAAGGATTATCATGAGTAAAATGACATTGCAGGCTGCCGATACGATGATCACGTTGGAAAATGTGAACAAATGGTACGGACAATTCCATGTTTTAAAAGATATTAATCTTAATGTGAAGCAAGGCGAGCGTATCGTACTGTGTGGGCCATCAGGCTCCGGGAAATCAACAACTATTCGCTGTATTAACCATCTTGAAGAGCATCAGCAGGGGCGTATTGTCGTTGACGGCACAGAGTTGAATGACGATCTCCGCAATATAGAAAAAGTACGTACCGAAGTCGGCATGGTCTTCCAGCACTTTAACCTGTTCCCACATTTAACGGTCCTGCAGAACTGCACCCTGGCTCCGATTTGGGTGCGTAAGATGCCCAAGAAAGAAGCCGAAACACTGGCGATGCATTATCTCGAACGAGTGCGAATCGCTGAACATGCGCATAAATTTCCGGGGCAAATATCCGGTGGCCAGCAGCAGCGTGTGGCCATTGCCCGCTCGCTATGCATGAAGCCTAAAATCATGCTCTTCGATGAACCAACGTCTGCGCTTGACCCAGAAATGGTGAAGGAAGTGCTGGATACCATGATTGGCCTGGCTGAATCCGGGATGACAATGCTGTGCGTGACTCACGAAATGGGGTTTGCGCGTACTGTTGCCGACAGGGTTATCTTTATGGATCGCGGAGAGATCGTAGAACAGGCACCGCCTGAGGAGTTTTTTGCCCATCCGAAATCGGAAAGAACGCGAGCTTTCTTGTCTCAGGTTATCCATTAAACGACAAAGGCCGCTCCAGCGGCCTTTTCATGCTGTTTTGCACATCTCAGAAAGCAAAAAACCCCGGCCTTTCGGTCGGGGTTATTGCTAATTTGATGCCTGACAGTTCCCTACTCTCGCATGGGGAGACCCCACACTACCATCGGCGCTACGGCGTTTCACTTCTGAGTTCGGCATGGGGTCAGGTGGGACCACCGCGCTACAGCCGTCAGGCAAATTCTTTTCTACGTGCCGAACTTTAACCTAAAAAGTGGTGCTGATACCCAGAGTCGAACTGGGGACCTCACCCTTACCAAGGGTGCGCTCTACCAACTGAGCCATATCAGCACGCTTAATTTGATGCCTGGCAGTTCCCTACTCTCGCATGGGGAGACCCCACACTACCATCGGCGCTACGGCGTTTCACTTCTGAGTTCGGCATGGGGTCAGGTGGGACCACCGCGCTACGGCCGCCAGGCAAATTCTGTTTATTGACCGTTATATTTTTATATAACCATCAACTAAATCCTGAACTAAGCTGAAAATTTACTTCTCTCTAAAACACCTTCGGTGTTGTAAGGTTAAGCCTCACGGATCATTAGTACTGGTTAGCTCAACGTATCGCTACGCTTACACACCCAGCCTATCAACGTCGTAGTCTTCAACGTTCCTTCAGGACTCTCAAGGAGTCAGGGAGAACTCATCTCGGGGCAAGTTTCGCGCTTAGATGCTTTCAGCGCTTATCTCTTCCGCATTTAGCTACCGGGCAATGCCATTGGCATGACAACCCGAACACCAGTGATGCGTCCACTCCGGTCCTCTCGTACTAGGAGCAGCCCCCCTCAATTCTCCAGCGCCCACGGCAGATAGGGACCGAACTGTCTCACGACGTTCTAAACCCAGCTCGCGTACCACTTTAAATGGCGAACAGCCATACCCTTGGGACCTACTTCAGCCCCAGGATGTGATGAGCCGACATCGAGGTGCCAAACACCGCCGTCGATATGAACTCTTGGGCGGTATCAGCCTGTTATCCCCGGAGTACCTTTTATCCGTTGAGCGATGGCCCTTCCATTCAGAACCACCGGATCACTAAGACCTGCTTTCGCACCTGCTCGAGCCGTCACTCTCGCAGTCAAGCTAGCTTATGCCTTTGCACTAACCTCACGATGTCCGACCGTGATTAGCTAACCTTCGTGCTCCTCCGTTACGCTTTAGGAGGAGACCGCCCCAGTCAAACTACCCACCAGACACTGTCCGCAACCCGGATCACGGGTCTACGTTAGAACATCAAACATTAAAGGGTGGTATTTCAAGGTTGGCTCCACGCAGACTGGCGTCCACGCTTCAAAGCCTCCCACCTATCCTACACATCAAGGCTCAATGTTCAGTGTCAAGCTATAGTAAAGGTTCACGGGGTCTTTCCGTCTTGCCGCGGGTACACTGCATCTTCACAGCGATTTCAATTTCACTGAGTCTCGGGTGGAGACAGCCTGGCCATCATTACGCCATTCGTGCAGGTCGGAACTTACCCGACAAGGAATTTCGCTACCTTAGGACCGTTATAGTTACGGCCGCCGTTTACCGGGGCTTCGATCAAGAGCTTCTCCTTGCGGATAACCCCATCAATTAACCTTCCGGCACCGGGCAGGCGTCACACCGTATACGTCCACTTTCGTGTTTGCACAGTGCTGTGTTTTTAATAAACAGTTGCAGCCAGCTGGTATCTTCGACTGCCTTCAGCTCCACCCGCGAGGGGTTTCACCTAACGACAGCGTGCCTTCTCCCGAAGTTACGGCACCATTTTGCCTAGTTCCTTCACCCGAGTTCTCTCAAGCGCCTTGGTATTCTCTACCTGACCACCTGTGTCGGTTTGGGGTACGATTCAATGTTACCTGATGCTTAGAGGCTTTTCCTGGAAGCAGGGCATTTGTTACTTCAGCACCGTAGTGCCTCGTCATCACACCTCAGCGTTAATAAGAGTCCGGATTTACCTAAACTCTCCGCCTACATGCTTAAACCGGGACAACCGTCGCCCGGCTAACATAGCCTTCTCCGTCCCCCCTTCGCAGTAACACCGAGTACAGGAATATTAACCTGTTTCCCATCGACTACGCCTTTCGGCCTCGCCTTAGGGGTCGACTCACCCTGCCCCGATTAACGTTGGACAGGAACCCTTGGTCTTCCGGCGAGCGGGCTTTTCACCCGCTTTATCGTTACTTATGTCAGCATTCGCACTTCTGATACCTCCAGCAAACCTCACAGTTCACCTTCAACGGCTTACAGAACGCTCCCCTACCCAACAACACATAGTGTCGCTGCCGCAGCTTCGGTGCATGGTTTAGCCCCGTTACATCTTCCGCGCAGGCCGACTCGACCAGTGAGCTATTACGCTTTCTTTAAATGATGGCTGCTTCTAAGCCAACATCCTGGCTGTCTGTGCCTTCCCACATCGTTTCCCACTTAACCATGACTTTGGGACCTTAGCTGGCGGTCTGGGTTGTTTCCCTCTTCACGACGGACGTTAGCACCCGCCGTGTGTCTCCCGTGATAACATTCTTCGGTATTCGTAGTTTGCATCGGGTTGGTAAGCCGGGATGGCCCCCTAGCCGAAACAGTGCTCTACCCCCGAAGATGAGTTCACGAGGCGCTACCTAAATAGCTTTCGGGGAGAACCAGCTATCTCCCGGTTTGATTGGCCTTTCACCCCCAGCCACAAGTCATCCGCTAATTTTTCAACATTAGTCGGTTCGGTCCTCCAGTTAGTGTTACCCAACCTTCAACCTGCCCATGGCTAGATCACCGGGTTTCGGGTCTATACCCTGCAACTTAACGCCCAGTTAAGACTCGGTTTCCCTGCGGCTCCCCTATACGGTTAACCTTGCTACAGAATATAAGTCGCTGACCCATTATACAAAAGGTACGCAGTCACCCCATAAAGAGGCTCCCACTGCTTGTACGTACACGGTTTCAGGTTCTTTTTCACTCCCCTCGCCGGGGTTCTTTTCGCCTTTCCCTCACGGTACTGGTTCACTATCGGTCAGTCAGGAGTATTTAGCCTTGGAGGATGGTCCCCCCATATTCAGACAGGATACCACGTGTCCCGCCCTACTCTTCGAACTCACAGCCTGTGCATTTTAGTGTACGGGAGTATCACCCTGTACCCTGCGACTTTCCAGACGCTTCCACTAACACACAAACTGATTCAGGTTCTGGGCTGCTCCCCGTTCGCTCGCCGCTACTGGGGGAATCTCGGTTGATTTCTTTTCCTCGGGGTACTTAGATGTTTCAGTTCCCCCGGTTCGCTTCATTACGCTATGTATTCACGTAATGATAGTGTGTCGAAACACACTGGGTTTCCCCATTCGGAAATCGCCGGCTATAACGGTTCATATCACCTTACCGACGCTTATCGCAGATTAGCACGTCCTTCATCGCCTCTGACTGCCAGGGCATCCACCGTGTACGCTTAGTCGCTTAACCTCACAACCCGAAGATGTTTCGCTTCAGATTATGAAAATTTGAGAGACTCGAACATGTCTTAACCTCATTCTTTATTACGGAAGAATGAGACGACATGTCGTTTCAATTTTCAGCTTGTTCCGGATTGTTAAAGAGCAAATACTTCGCAGCACACCGTCACTGGTACACTCTGAAGTAGATTTTTGTGCATGAAATGATGGTGGAGCTAAGCGGGATCGAACCGCTGACCTCCTGCGTGCAAGGCAGGCGCTCTCCCAGCTGAGCTATAGCCCCATCGATTTCGTAAAACCTTTGATTACCATGAATTTTCATCTGGTCAAGGCGCAACTTAGCGACGCATACTGAGGTATGCGAGTCTGAGGTGCAACGCAGAACAGGGGAAAATTTGGTAGGCCTGAGTGGACTTGAACCACCGACCTCACCCTTATCAGGGGTGCGCTCTAACCACCTGAGCTACAAGCCTATAAGGTTTTACTGCTCGTTTTCTATCAGACAATCTGTGTGAGCACTACGCGGGTTGTATCTATTAGGTAAGGAGGTGATCCAACCGCAGGTTCCCCTACGGTTACCTTGTTACGACTTCACCCCAGTCATGAATCACAAAGTGGTAAGCGCCCTCCCGAAGGTTAAGCTACCTACTTCTTTTGCAACCCACTCCCATGGTGTGACGGGCGGTGTGTACAAGGCCCGGGAACGTATTCACCGTAGCATTCTGATCTACGATTACTAGCGATTCCGACTTCATGGAGTCGAGTTGCAGACTCCAATCCGGACTACGACGCACTTTATGAGGTCCGCTTGCTCTCGCGAGGTCGCTTCTCTTTGTATGCGCCATTGTAGCACGTGTGTAGCCCTACTCGTAAGGGCCATGATGACTTGACGTCATCCCCACCTTCCTCCAGTTTATCACTGGCAGTCTCCTTTGAGTTCCCGGCCGAACCGCTGGCAACAAAGGATAAGGGTTGCGCTCGTTGCGGGACTTAACCCAACATTTCACAACACGAGCTGACGACAGCCATGCAGCACCTGTCTCAGAGTTCCCGAAGGCACCAATCCATCTCTGGAAAGTTCTCTGGATGTCAAGAGTAGGTAAGGTTCTTCGCGTTGCATCGAATTAAACCACATGCTCCACCGCTTGTGCGGGCCCCCGTCAATTCATTTGAGTTTTAACCTTGCGGCCGTACTCCCCAGGCGGTCGACTTAACGCGTTAGCTCCGGAAGCCACGCCTCAAGGGCACAACCTCCAAGTCGACATCGTTTACGGCGTGGACTACCAGGGTATCTAATCCTGTTTGCTCCCCACGCTTTCGCACCTGAGCGTCAGTCTTTGTCCAGGGGGCCGCCTTCGCCACCGGTATTCCTCCAGATCTCTACGCATTTCACCGCTACACCTGGAATTCTACCCCCCTCTACAAGACTCAAGCTTGCCAGTTTCGAATGCAGTTCCCAGGTTGAGCCCGGGGATTTCACATCCGACTTAACAAACCGCCTGCGTGCGCTTTACGCCCAGTAATTCCGATTAACGCTTGCACCCTCCGTATTACCGCGGCTGCTGGCACGGAGTTAGCCGGTGCTTCTTCTGCGAGTAACGTCAATCGCTAAGGTTATTAACCTTAACGCCTTCCTCCTCGCTGAAAGTACTTTACAACCCGAAGGCCTTCTTCATACACGCGGCATGGCTGCATCAGGCTTGCGCCCATTGTGCAATATTCCCCACTGCTGCCTCCCGTAGGAGTCTGGACCGTGTCTCAGTTCCAGTGTGGCTGGTCATCCTCTCAGACCAGCTAGGGATCGTCGCCTAGGTGAGCCATTACCTCACCTACTAGCTAATCCCATCTGGGTTCATCTGATGGCAAGAGGCCCGAAGGTCCCCCTCTTTGGTCTTGCGACGTTATGCGGTATTAGCTACCGTTTCCAGTAGTTATCCCCCTCCATCAGGCAGATCCCCAGACATTACTCACCCGTCCGCCGCTCGTCACCCAGGAGCAAGCTCCCCGTGCTACCGCTCGACTTGCATGTGTTAGGCCTGCCGCCAGCGTTCAATCTGAGCCATGATCAAACTCTTCAATTTAAAAGTGTTTGATGCTCAAAGAATTAAAACTGTTTATAAAATCAGTAGTCACTCTTCAAGACTTGATATTTGTTTGCATCCGGAGATGCTGAGATATCAATCCTGCGAGTGCCCACACAGATTGTCTGATAAATTGTTAAAGAGCAGTGAGTTAGGCGCTTTCGCTTGCTAACTCGAGGTGGCGTATATTACGCTTTCCTCTTTCAGAGTCAACCCTGATTTTCAGGATTTTTTCTCTTTATCGAACCGGCCAATTTGTGAAGTGATTCACTGTGCCGTCTCGATGGAGGCGCATTATAGGGATCCCACTTTTTAGCACAAGTACTTTTTCGATCTTTTTTTCTGAATGTTTAGTTTTCACTCTTTTCGCTGAGATCCTGTTCGATCTGCCCTCTTTACCGCCCTTTACTCCCTTGCCATTGCTCAAGAAAGCGGCCACAGTCTATTTCTATAATGAATTTCCCTGAGGTGTTTATGTCTGCGGTACTGCGTGCTTTTCAAAAAACTTTCCCTCAACTCGATGAGCGAGTCATGGTTGATCCCACCAGCGTGGTCATTGGTGATGTAAAACTGGCGGATGATGTCAGTATCTGGCCGTTAGTTGCTATTCGCGGGGACGTAAACACCGTGACAATTGGAGCACGCACCAACATTCAGGATGGCAGCGTGCTTCATGTTACCCATAAGTCCTCTTACAAACCCGAAGGGAACCCGCTGATCGTTGGCGAAGATGTGACGGTAGGCCATAAGGTAATGCTGCACGGCTGCACGATCGGCAATCGCGTCTTAGTCGGAATGGGGTCGATCCTATTAGATGGAGTAGTAGTAGAAGATGATGTGATGATTGGTGCTGGTAGCCTGGTCCCCCAGAACAAGCACCTGGAAAGCGGCTTTCTCTATTTAGGCAGCCCGGTGAAACAGATTCGCCGCCTGACTGAAGCGGAGCTGGCCGGATTAACCTACTCCGCTAACAATTATGTGCGCTGGAAAGATGAGTATCTGGCTCAGGATAGCCAGTACCACCCTTGATCGCCTTCCTGCTCACTTTCGATCAGGTCTTCGGCTTCTTCTTCAAGATCCCAACGATGTTCCCGAAACAAAGAAAGCCATTCTTCGGCGCCATTGCCGCCGAAGCGGCTGGCAATAGCCCGTGAGCTTATCGCACACTCAACCCGGAATCCCTGCACCAGCGCAGGAAAACGGATAGCCTGCTGCGCTTCATCCCAGACTTCACGATCCGGAAAATGAATGGCCTGGTTCACGTCCTCATTTCTCTTTTCAACGCCTCAATGACTGGCGCAACATCTGGCATCACGCCATGCCAAAGCATAAAAGCGTGTGCAGCCTGCCCCACCAGCATGCCAAGACCATCAGCGTAATGCACTACGCCGTAGCTTGTAGCCCAGCTCAAGAATGGCGTCAGCCCTTTCTGGTAAAACATGTCGTAACAGCTTACGCGGTGAGAAAGGAGAGAAACCGGCAGCGCAGGGATCTCACCGCCAATTCCGCTGGACGTGGCGTTGATCAGTAAATCGAATTCATGCCCTTCGAGCTGATCCATTGCCACGGCGTTAACACTTCCCGTATGGCTGAATAAATCAGCCAGTTCTGCTGCTTTGGCAAACGTACGGTTGGTTATCGTGACCGCACAATCTAATGATAACAAGGGCAGCAGTACACCACGCGCTGCGCCGCCGGCCCCCACCAGCAGAATACGATCGCCGGGTTTGATCAGCTTCAAACGTTCCAGATCGCTCAACAAGCCAATACCATCAGTATTGTCTCCAAGCAAACGTCCATCTTCCAGGCGCTTGAACGTATTGACCGCACCTGCAAGCGCCGCCCGCTCAGTTAGCTCGTCTGCTCGAGTAAAAGCTTGTTCTTTAAAAGGTACGGTGACGTTGGCCCCCCTTCCTCCTTTATTGAAGAAGGCTTCAAGTGTTTCAGCAAAAGTGTCTAACGGAGCAAGTACGCGTCCATAAGGATGTTCAATTCCCAATTGTTCTGCGAAAAGGCGATGAATAAGAGGGGATTTGCTGTGCTGAATAGGGTTACCAAAGACGGTGAAAGTTTCCATAATTACCCCTGACGGAAGAGTTCGCCGGTTAAGGCATCACGGATTTCTGAAGGATTCAGTCGCCCGCCGGTATCCCCCATCAGTACCGGGAAACTTTGGCCAAACTGCTGTTGGACTTCCTGCGAAGTGCGGCACGGAGGCAAGCCTGTGAGGTTCGCACTCGTAGACACCAGAGGTTTACCATAGGCAAGACATAGCTCTTTCACTAGCGGATGATTGGTCACACGCACCGCCAGAGAATCAAAACGCCCGGTCAGCCATTTTGGGGTGGAAGGCAAGGCCGGGAAAACAAACGTCACCGGGCCAGGCCAGCTTGCAAACACCACCGAAAGCTGTGCTTCATTAAGCGCAGCGGCATCTATATAAGGTTTCAACTGCTCAAAATTGGCGGCGATAAGGATAAGGCCCTTATCTACCGGACGCTGTTTCAGCTCAAGCAGGCGAGTAACTGCGAGTTCACTATCGGGATCGCAACCAACGCCAAAGACGGCTTCGGTTGGGTAGGCGATGACTTGTTCTTCTTTCAGGGCCGCTACGATCTGCACGAGCTGGCCTTCAGGCAGGTTATTATTCACTGGCTTGTTCCGCCGTTACCGGCTTTCCACATTGTTTATTGGCGCAGAAGCGTTTCACGCCCTGAGCCGTTTTCTTTTCAATAAGCAGCGGATACTGACATTCAGAACAGATACCCGCTACCGGCTTAAAATTAATGACAAACTGACAGTCCGGATAGCTATTACAGGACCAGAACGTTTTCCCGTAGCGAGAACGACGCTGAACCAGTTGCCCTTTTTGGCATTGGGGGCACGCTATTGCCGTCTCATCGGGTTTATCAATGATTTCCGTGTGTTCGCATTCAGGGTAATTGCTGCAGCCGATAAACATGCCAAACCGCCCTTGACGCAGCACGAGCGTTGACTGACAAACCGGGCATTGCTGACCATCAAGCACTTTAACAATATGCCCATCGGCCTGGCTCTTTAGCGGGCGAACATAATCGCATTCCGGGTAATGGGAACAGCCCAAAAACGGGCCATGTTTACCGGAACGTATTGTTAACTCTGCCCCGCATTGGGGGCAGGGTTCATTTTTTGGCACCGAGAACAGTGCTGACTTGGCCATAACATCTCATGCTGCAACTCAATTTAGTGCAGCATACCTTCATTTGCCTCGAAGAGTAATTCTTCCATTTGCTGGTAGGCGTTTTCACACCCCGGAATGTTGAACAGCACCATCAGCACAACCCACTTCAGATCTTCCAGTTCGAATTCTGCTGTGTCCAGCGCCAGCACGCGCTCAATCACCATTTCTCGGGTTTCGAGATTTAACACCTGAATCTGTTCAAGGAACAGTAAAAAGCCCCGACAGTCTGCATCAAGCCGCTGGCTCTCTTCTGCGGTAAAAATACGCATAGAGAGAGGGTCGGCAGCAAGCTGCATCGGTTCGGTCAAACCATCCTGATAGTCGGCCAGCTTCTCAAGCCACACTAATGCGTTAAAAATGTCCTCACGATCAAAACCAGCGTCGGTGAGATCGCTCGTCAGCTTATCCTGATCAACGCGCATTTCTGCTTCGCTGTGGATGTAGGTTTCAAATAAGTACATTAGTACGTCGAACATGGCATGCCCTCCTCAATCGGACATAGCCGCCGGGTACAGCTGCGATCCATCCTGCTAACTCCAGTTCGAGTAACTGAGCTACCGTCTCTGGCACAGGTTGGCCGGCACGTTCAGCGACGACGTCAACAGGTGTAACCTCATCTCCTACGTTAGCCAACAGATGGGGAAATGGCAATGCGGCGTCCTGTTGATTTGGCGAATATATTGACACATTGTGCGAAGCGGGAAGCCAGTGGAGTTCAGAGGCGAGATAATCGAGGATATCCTGTGGGCTTCGCACCAAATTTGCTCCCTGTTGGATAAGCCAGTGCGGGCCATCGCTCCCCGGACTGCCTACCGTACCGGGCAGAGCAAATACCTCTCTCCCCTGTTCAACAGCATAGCGGGCAGTCACCAGCGAGCCACTTCGCTCACCGGCCTCTACGACAAAAACGGCTCTACTCAACCCACTGATAACACGGTTGCGCCAAGGAAAGTTCGAGGGCCAGGGCGTACAGGAAAGAGGAAACTCAGAAACCACGGCGCCTTCTTGCTCAATAATTTGCCGGGCTAGCATCAAATGACGTTTAGGGTGAACGCTGCCTAATCCATTACCCAGCACAGCAATGGTTTTACCCTTGACTCTCAGTGCCGCACGATGCGCCACGCCATCAATGCCCAATGCCAACCCGCTGGTTATCACCAGCCCAGACTGTGCAAGCGCTTCACAGAACTGCCGGCAAAAGCGCTCGCCGTAATCTGACAGGTTGCGACTACCGACAACTGCAATCTGGTTCTGGCTGAGTAGTGAAGGTTCACCTGCAACAAACAGGGCGGCAGGATAATCATTTATGGCTCTGAGCTGCTCGGGGTAGAGAACGTCTTCTGCCGTCAGCAGATGGTGATTTGGCTTATCGAGCCAGAGAAGACTAGCTTCAAGCTGGCGCGCATCAAATGCAGTAAATAATGCACATTCTCGGGCATTTAATCCCGCTGCGAGCAGACTCTCCCTTTCTACCACTGGGCATCGTTCCAGGAAGTGGGCTATTTTTAGGAACTTATCCCCACTCAGCCCCTTAACAGCCATAAGACGTAGCCAAATCTCAGTTATCTGCACTCAATCCCCCTGCCACAGGCCATCAAAGCAATCCTTGCGATTGGTCACTGATGCTGTCAATCAGCCGGGGAAATGTCTAGAATAGAGGGAATAATCCTTTCTACTACTGAACACAGCTCTGGAAATTTATGGCAGTTTTGCAAGTATTACATATTCCCGACGAGCGCCTTCGCAAAGTCGCTAAACCGGTTGAAGAAGTGAATGCGGACATTCAGCGTATCGTTGATGATATGTTCGATACTATGTACGCCGAAGAAGGCATTGGCCTGGCGGCTACGCAGGTAGATATTCACCAACGTATCATCGTGATTGATGTATCCGAGAACCGTGACGAACAGCTGGTGCTGATTAACCCGGAACTGCTGGAAAAAAGCGGTGAGACCGGTATTGAAGAAGGTTGTCTGTCCATCCCTGAACAGCGTGCGCTGGTGCCTCGTGCAGAAAAAGTGAAAATTCGCGCGCTGGATCGTGACGGTAAAGCCTTTGAACTGGAAGCAGATGGTCTGCTGGCGATTTGTATCCAGCACGAAATGGATCATCTGGTCGGTAAACTGTTTATCGATTATCTGTCGCCGCTGAAACAGCAACGTATTCGCCAGAAAGTTGAAAAACTCGACCGTTTGAAAGCGAAAGCTTAAGGACAACAAACAACGTGTCAGATTCTCTGCGTATTATTTTTGCCGGAACCCCAGACTTCGCAGCGCGTCACCTTGACGCGCTGTTGTCTTCTCAGCACCAAGTCGTTGGTGTATTTACCCAACCAGATCGTCCGGCAGGCCGCGGTAAAAAACTCATGCCAGGCCCGGTAAAAGTGCTGGCGGAAGAGAAAGGCATTCCTGTCTTTCAGCCGGCTACGCTGCGTAAAGCGGAAAATCAGCAGCTGGTTGCCGACCTCAACGCCGATGTTATGGTGGTGGTTGCATATGGTCTGATTTTGCCTCAGCCGGTGCTTGATATGCCTCGCCTGGGTTGCGTAAATGTTCATGGTTCACTGCTGCCACGCTGGCGTGGTGCCGCACCGATCCAGCGTTCGTTGTGGGCCGGGGATGCAGACACGGGTGTCACCATCATGCAAATGGACGTCGGTCTCGATACCGGCGACATGCTGTATAAACTCTCTTGCCCGATTGAGGCCGAAGACACCAGCGGTAGCCTCTACGACAAGCTCGCAGGGCTAGGCCCTAAAGGCCTTCTGGACACACTGGAACAGCTAGCCAACGGCACCGCTATGCCGGAGGTTCAGGACGAAGCGCTGGTGACCTATGCTGAGAAACTCAGCAAAGAAGAAGCCCGCATCAACTGGAACCTTTCTGCCGTTCAACTGGAACGCTGTATCCGTGCTTTTAATCCATGGCCAATGAGCTGGCTGGAAATCGACGGGCAGCCGCTAAAAGTGTGGCGCGCGTCGGTGATCAACACCCAGACAAATTCAGCACCGGGCACCATTCTGGCCACCAGTAAACAAGGCATCCAGGTTGCGACCGCCGAGGGCATTCTGAATCTTGAAGAACTGCAGCCTGCAGGTAAAAAAGCCATGAAAGCGCAGGACCTGCTGAACTCACGCCGTGAATGGTTTGAACCTGGTACAGTCCTCTCCTGATAAAACCGCATTTATACGCCCAGGGTTACCTGGGCATTTTTGTTTATAGCGCTGGAAAAACCAGAGCACGATAATGAAAAAAACATTGAATCTTCGCAGCCTGGCTGCCCAAACAATTGAACAAGTTGTCGAGCAAGGACAATCATTAAGTAATGTACTGCCTGGGGTACAGCAGAAAGTGTCCGATAAAGACAAAGCCCTGCTGCAGGAGCTGTGCTTCGGCGTGCTGCGTACCCTCCCGCAGCTGGACTGGCTGGTTGGCAAACTAATGTCACGCCCGATGACCGGAAAGCAGCGCACAATCCATTACTTAATTATGGTCGGCATCTATCAGCTTCTGTATACCCGCATTCCTGCGCATGCTGCGCTGGCTGAAACCGTTGAGGGCGCCATCGCCATCAAACGCCAGGCTTTTAAAGGCTTAATCAATGGCGTATTACGTCAGTTCCAGCGTCAGCAGGAAAGCCTGATGGCAGAAGCTGCTAAGCATGAAAGCCGTTTTCTGCACCCGACCTGGCTGCTGCAACGTTTGAAAAAAGCATACCCGGACCGCTGGGAATCCATTGTCGATGCCAATAATCAGCGACCACCTATGTGGCTGCGCGTAAATCGCCAGCACCATACGCGTGAAGCATGGATGGCTTTGCTGGCTGAGGCTGGTCTGGAAGGCCATATACATTCCAAATACCAGGATGCTGTTCGCCTTGATTCACCCGCCCCCGTTCAGGCATTGCCTGGTTTTGAGCAAGGCTGGGTGACCGTGCAGGATGCTTCTGCTCAGGGCAGCGTCGATCTTTTAGATCCCCAAAACGGTGATACCATTCTGGATCTCTGTGCCGCACCGGGCGGCAAGACGACGCATATTCTGGAAGCTGCACCAAATGCAAAAGTTATGGCCGTCGACGTCGATGCTCAGCGCCTGAAACGCGTGCATGAAAATCTTGAGCGCTTGGGTATGCAGGCAGAAGTAAAGCAGGGAGATGGCCGTTTCCCTTCGCAATGGTGCGGGGATACTAAGTTTGACCGTATTTTACTTGATGCACCCTGCTCGGCAACCGGCGTCATTCGCCGTCATCCCGATATCAAATGGCTGCGCCGCGACAGGGATATCGCTGAGCTTGTTGCTCTGCAGAAAGAGATTCTGGATGCTATCTGGCCTCACCTTAAAACCGGCGGTACGCTTGTCTATGCCACTTGTTCTATTCTCCCCGACGAGAATAAAGATCAAGTTAGTGCGTTTCTGGCGCGCCATACCGATGCCAAACTGGTGGAAACCGGTGATGAGAGAACACCGGGCATTCAAAATCTCCCTGCGGCGGACGATGGCGACGGCTTCTATTACGCTAAGCTAATTAAGAGCTGACTCCCTACAAGGTGAGTCATAAGTTTCATCACTCGTGAAGCGATAAACGATGAAAATAATCATTCTGGGTGCGGGCCAGGTCGGCGGCACTCTGGCGGAAAATCTGGTAGGTGAAAACAACGATATTACTGTCGTCGACACTAACCAGGCTCGTCTGCGCAGCCTGCAGGATAAGTTCGACCTACGCGTTGTTCAGGGCCACGGTTCTCACCCCCGCGTACTTCGTGAAGCTGGTGCCGATGACGCCGACATGCTGGTTGCAGTCACCAGTTCTGACGAAACGAACATGATCGCGTGTCAGGTCGCCTATTCGCTGTTCAATACACCGAACAGAATCGCCCGCATTCGAGCACCCGACTATGTTCGCGATGCAGAAAAGCTGTTCAATGCGGAAGCCGTTCCCATCGATCACCTGATTGCTCCTGAGCAGCTGGTTATCGACAATATTTACCGCCTGATTGAGTATCCAGGGGCACTCCAGGTCGTGAATTTTGCCGAAGGGAAAGTCAGCCTGGCAGTAGTCAAAGCCTACTATGGCGGCCCACTGGTGGGTAATGCACTTTCCACCATGCGCGAACATATGCCGCACATCGATACGCGTGTCGCGGCCATTTTCCGTCACGACCGCCCTATTCGCCCACAGGGTTCAACCATTGTTGAAGCCGGCGATGAGGTCTTCTTTATCGCCGCTTCGCAAAATATCCGTGCGGTAATGAGCGAGCTTCAGCGCCTTGAAAAACCCTACAAGCGCATAATGCTGGTAGGTGGCGGTAACATAGGCGCAGGTTTAGCACACCGTCTCGAGAAAGATTACAGCGTAAAATTGATCGAGCGCGATCAGCAACGAGCTTCTGAACTTGCTGAAATGCTGCAAAACACCATCGTATTTTATGGCGATGCTTCAGATCAGGAATTGTTGGCAGAGGAACACATCGATCAGGTTGATCTCTTTATTGCAGTCACCAATGATGATGAAGCCAACATTATGTCGGCTATGCTGGCTAAGCGCATGGGGGCTAAAAAAGTGATGGTGCTTATTCAGCGTAATGCCTATGTTGATTTAGTACAGGGGAGCGTGATTGATATTGCGATTTCACCTCAGCAGGCAACCATTTCTGCTCTTCTCGGGCACGTGCGCAAAGCAGATATTGTTGGCGTTTCATCTCTTCGCCGTGGCGTTGCAGAAGCTATTGAGGCCGTAGCTCATGGAGATGAAAGTACTTCTCGTGTAGTGGGGCGAGTCATCGATGAGATTAAACTGCCGCCTGGCACGATCATTGGTGCGGTTGTACGGGGCAATGACGTCATGATTGCCAACGACAACCTTCGTATAGAACAGGGCGACCACGTTATTATGTTCTTAACGGATAAGAAATTTGTCAGCGATGTTGAACGCCTGTTCCAGCCAAGCCCATTCTTCCTCTAAACTCAACAGGGCAGAAATATTTTCTGCCCTGTTTCTTCATACAAAAACCATTTTAAAATTATGGAATTAATAAAAGATTCTTATTTCCTATAGCAATGGAAATTAAGACAACCTTTGTTAGAATTATTACTGTCAGCCGGCACAAGGAGAGATAAATGAGTATTTTAAAAGAGTTTCGCGAATTCGCGATGCGTGGGAACGTTGTTGATTTGGCAGTGGGTGTGATTATTGGTGCAGCATTCGGGAAGATTGTTTCCTCTCTGGTAGCGGATATTATTATGCCGCCACTGGGTTTGCTGATTGGTGGCGTTGATTTTAAACAGTTTGCTTTAACATTACGCGATGCCCAGGGCGATGTCCCTGCGGTAGTTATGCACTACGGCGTATTTATTCAGAATATTTTTGACTTCGTGATTGTCGCGTTTGCCATCTTCATGGCCATAAAAGTGATCAATAAACTGAATCGTAAGAAAGCGGAAGAACCAGCTGCACCTCCGGCACCGTCTAAAGAGGAAGTTCTGCTGAGCGAAATCCGTGACCTGCTGAAAGAACAGAACCAACGGAATTAATACGGGTTATTAAAAGCAGAAGGCCAGTGGTAAAAAAGCGAATTGCTTGTTTGCCACTGGCCTCCCAGTTACCTCTCTTACCGTGTTTCTCATTTCTCTGATAACTGCCTTTCCCTTTCTTATTCTTCTCAATTCTTTGCCGAAACAGTGGGTCGTGTAATAGCGCTTCAATGGCGTTATCTTTAATTTGCCCTTTTTGATGGCGGTATTTAGTGCTCATAGTCACTCCAGATGGGTTAAACGATCGCCGCGAGTCTATGCCTCAGTCTGTAAAAGATCAAGCGGCTATTTTTTACTGCTTGCTCCCTGCTCCAGCGCTTCAAGAATAGAACAGTAAACGCTGCTGTGTGCACTGCCACAACAAGCATCGTTAAGACGCTGCAGCGAGCGCCGCATATTCTGCAATTCTTTGATTTTAGACTCAACCTCACTCAACCGACTCTGCACAATCCCTTTCGATTCCTGGCAAGTATGATGCTCAGGATCGATACGGATCGATAACAGTTCCCGGATGGCCTCTAGTGTGAAACCAAGTTGCTTAGCGTAGCGGATAAATTTAAGACGCTGAAGGTCACTATCACTGTACAGGCGAAAACCGCCTTCAGTGCGCACTTCGTGATCCATCATGTTCTGCTTTTCGTAATAACGAATAGTGTCAGGCGTCACATCCGCCAGTTTTGCCAGTTCACCTATACGAAACATCACCTTTCCTCATCGATATGCTGCATCAATTTTACGGCATACTCACCGCGTAAGAAGTCGGTGTTTATGCCCGCTTGTCGGAGCTTGAGGTCAAGAAGCGCAAGCTTTTTGCTAATCGCCTGGTACTCCTCACTCTGAATATGCACCGTTTTCAGCAGATCAACCAGCTCAATAGCATCCTTCCGCTGCTGCATCTCTGCCGGCAAATAACCTGCATTTTTTAGCAGACGGTATCCGGCACGAAGCTCTGGAGGAACATGGCTATCATCGTCGAGCAATATTGGTTCACCGCTGCCGACCAGCCCCTCGAATTCACCGTTTCTCTGCGCATCAAGAATATGTCGTTCTGCCCATTGATCAAGCAACCACATAGCGACCTCAAATTTATCAGGAGTAATACAAGAATACGGGGAAAAGAGAGAAGGGGATATTCTGGATATAAAAAAACCGGGCAAGCCCGGTTTTTCTACGTTACTACAGATTACTCTGCAGCAGCTTCTGTTTGAGACTCGGCGCGATCAACCAGCTCGATGTAAGCCATCGGAGCATTGTCACCAGCACGGAAGCCACACTTCAGAATACGAGTGTAACCACCTGCACGGCTCGCGAAACGCGGACCCAGTTCATTAAACAGTTTTGCCACGATCTCGTTATCACGAGTGCGGGCGAATGCCAGACGACGATTAGCAACGCTGTCAGTCTTGGCAAGAGTAATCAGCGGCTCAACTACGCGACGCAGCTCTTTCGCTTTAGGCAGGGTCGTCTTGATGATCTCATGACGAACCAGTGAACCTGCCATGTTGCGGAACATAGCCTGGCGATGGCTGCTGTTGCGGTTCAGTTGACGACCACTCTTACGATGGCGCATGACCTTATCCTTCTCAGTAAAACCTTAACCTGTGATCCGGTTACTCGTCAGCAATGCTTGCTGGTGGCCAGTTTTCCAGGCGCATGCCCAGAGACAAACCACGAGAAGCCAGCACGTCTTTAATCTCAGTAAGAGATTTTTTACCCAGGTTAGGCGTTTTGAGTAGCTCAACCTCGGTACGCTGTACCAGATCACCGATATAGTGGATAGCTTCTGCCTTGAGGCAGTTAGCAGAGCGGACAGTCAATTCCAGATCGTCAACAGGGCGCAGCAAGATCGGATCGAATTCTGGTTTCTCTTCTTTAACTTCCGGCTGACGTACATCACGTAGGTCAACGAAAGCTTCAAGTTGTTCTGCCAGAATGGTCGCCGCACGACGAATCGCCTCTTCAGGATCGATTGTGCCGTTGGTTTCCATTTCGATGACCAGCTTGTCCAGGTCGGTACGCTGTTCTACACGCGCAGCTTCAACATTGTAGGCAATACGCTCTACAGGGCTGTAGCAGGCGTCGACCAGCAGACGGCCGATTGGGCGCTCATCTTCTTCCGAATGAATTCGGGTAGAAGCCGGCACATAACCGCGACCGCGCTGAACTTTGATACGCATGCTAATAGCGGCGTTCTCATCGGTCAGGTGGCAGATCACATGCTGCGGCTTGACGATTTCGACATCACCATCATGGGTGATATCGGCTGCGGTCACAGGGCCAATGCCAGATTTATTCAGGGTAAGAATAACTTCATCTTTACCTTGAACTCTTACCGCCAGCCCTTTCAGGTTGAGCAGGATTTCCAGGATATCTTCCTGAACGCCTTCTTTGGTGCTGTACTCGTGCAGTACACCATCAATCTCAACCTCAGTCACCGCGCAACCCGGCATCGATGAAAGCAGAATACGGCGCAGTGCGTTACCAAGAGTATGGCCAAAGCCACGCTCTAACGGCTCAAGGGTCACCTTGGCGTGCGTCGAACTCACTTGCTCGATATCTACCAGGCGTGGTTTTAGAAACTCTGTCACAGAACCCTGCATTGTGTCCTCTCTTTGGTACTAAGCTTTACTTGGAGTAAAGCTCGACGATCAGGTGTTCGTTAATGTCCGCAGACAGATCGGTACGCTCAGGCTTACGCTTGAACACACCTTCCATCTTGGCAGCATCAACTTCCAGCCAGGTTGGCTTTTCACGCTGCTCAGCCAGCTCCAGAGCGGCCTTAACGCGAGATTGCTTTTTGGCTTTCTCACGGATGCTGACTACGTCATTCGGAGTTACCTGATAAGAAGCGATGTTAACAACGCGACCATTTACCATGATAGCTTTGTGGCTAACCAGCTGACGTGCTTCTGCACGAGTAGCGCCGAAGCCCATACGGTAAACAACGTTGTCCAGACGGCCTTCCAGCAGAGCCAACAGGTTTTCACCGGTGTTGCCTTTCAGACGAGCTGCTTCTTTATAATAGTTACGGAACTGACGCTCCAGCACACCGTAGATACGGCGAACTTTCTGCTTTTCACGCAACTGCACACCATAGTCAGACAGACGCGGTTTACGCGCACCGTGCTGGCCAGGAGCTTGTTCAATTTTACACTTGGTATCGATCGCGCGAACGCCAGACTTAAGGAATAAGTCGGTGCCCTCACGACGGCTCAGCTTGAGCTTAGGACCCAAATATCTTGCCATTTTCTTTCTCCAACAATCCTAGAAAACGGACGCGTTATACGCGACGTTTTTTCGGCGGACGACAACCGTTATGAGGGATTGGAGTCACATCAGTAATATTAGTGATGCGGAAACCAGCGGCGTTCAGAGCACGAATAGTTGATTCGCGACCTGGGCCAGGACCCTTAACCATAACTTCCAGGTTCTTGATACCGTATTCTTTCACGGCTTCTGCGCAACGCTCTGCTGCAACCTGAGCTGCAAACGGAGTGGATTTGCGAGAACCACGGAAACCGGAACCACCGGCAGTTGCCCAACCCAACGCATTACCCTGACGATCGGTAATAGTAACGATGGTGTTGTTGAAAGAAGCATGGACATGAGCCACGCCGTCAGAGACTGTTTTTCTTACACGTTTACGTGCACGAATTGGTGCCTTTGCCATTATTCAATCACCCCGATTATTTCTTGATCGGTTTGCGCGGACCCTTACGGGTACGTGCGTTGGTCTTAGTACGCTGACCGCGCACTGGCAGACCACGACGATGACGCAAACCGCGATAGCAACCAAGGTCCATCAGACGCTTGATGCTCATGCTCACTTCACGGCGCAGATCACCTTCAACGACAAATTTGGCAACTTCGTCACGCAGCGTGTCGATTTGTTCTTCAGACAGCTCACTGATCTTAACATCTTCAGCGATACCCGCCGCAGCGCAAATGGCCTTGGAGCGAGTCTTGCCGACACCGTAGATCGAGGTTAACGCGATCACAGCGTGTTTTTGATCAGGAATGTTAATGCCTGCTATACGGGCCACTATGCACTCCTACTATTTAGATTATGCGTCCCATGCCGAAAAGCCCGTTTTCAGGATACTCAAATGGAAACGCATAGACATACAAAAGATTGGCTGGCTAATCTAGCCAGCTCAACCCAACTTTGCAAGAAAAATATGCGAGATAATCAGCCTTGACGCTGTTTATGCTTCGGCTCTACGCTGCAAATCACGCGAATAACACCGTCACGCTTAACGATTTTGCAGTTACGACATAATTTCTTGACGGAAGCACGAACTTTCATTTTTACTCTCCGTAACTTCTCAAGCGACGATTAACGGCCGTAGCCTTTCAGGTTCGCTTTCTTCAATGCAGACTCGTACTGACTTGACATCATCAGAGTTTGCACTTGAGCCATAAAGTCCATGATAACGACAACAACGATCAGCAGTGAGGTCCCACCGAAGTAGAACGGCACTTTCATTGCATCGCGCATGAACTCCGGGATTAGGCAGATAAAGGTAATGTACAACGCACCAACCAAAGTCAGGCGGGTCATTACTTTATCGATATACTTCGCCGTTTGTTCTCCCGGACGAATTCCTGGTACAAATGCACCGGACTTCTTCAGGTTATCCGCTGTTTCACGCGGGTTGAAGACCAACGCCGTGTAGAAGAAACAGAAGAAGATGATTGCAGACGCATAGAGTAACACATAAAGCGGTTGCCCAGGCTGCAAATACAGCGAAATTGTTGTCAGCCAGTTCCAACCGGTACCGCCCCCGAACCATGACGCGATGGTCGCCGGGAACAGAATAATACTGGAGGCGAAGATCGCAGGGATAACCCCGGCCATGTTCACTTTCAGCGGTAAATGTGTGCTCTGCGCAGCATAGACACGACGACCCTGTTGACGTTTAGCGTAGTTGACCACAATGCGGCGCTGGCCACGCTCAACAAAAACAACGAAGAAGGTCACTGCAAATACTAATACTGCAACCAACAGCAACAGGAGGAAGTGCAGGTCGCCTTGCCTTGCTTGCTCGATGGTATGGCCAATGGCCGGCGGAAGACCCGCAACGATACCCGCGAAGATTATGATTGAGATACCGTTACCGATACCACGCTCAGTAATCTGTTCACCCAGCCACATCAGGAACATTGTCCCAGTGACAAGGCTAACAACAGCGGTGAAATAGAATGCAAAGCCTGGGTTTAACACCAGACCTTGCATACCAGGCATATTCGGTAAACCGGTAGCAATACCGATTGACTGGAATATTGCCAGCACCAGAGTGCCGTAACGGGTGTACTGGCTGATCTTACGACGACCAGACTCCCCTTCTTTCTTTAGCTCTGCCAACGCGGGATGAACCACGGTAAGCAGTTGAATGATGATCGATGCCGAAATGTACGGCATGATACCCAGTGCAAAGATAGAAGCACGGCTGAGAGCACCACCAGAGAACATGTTAAACATTTCAATGATAGTGCCTCGCTGTTGCTCAAGCAGTTTGGCAAGTACAGCGGCATCAATACCAGGGATCGGAATAAAAGAGCCAATACGAAACACAATCAGCGCACCGATAACAAACATCAGTCTGCGTTTCAGCTCGCCGAGGCCGCCTTTAGCACTTTGAAAATCTAATCCCGGTTGCTTTGCCATCTGCTACTTATTCCTCGATTTTACCGCCAGCAGCTTCGATAGCAGCACGAGCGCCTTTGGTCACACGCAGGCCGCTAACAGTTACCGGACGAGTTACCTCACCAGACAGGATCACTTTCGCGAACTCGATCTGAATACCGATAATGTTTGCTGCTTTCAGCGTGTTCAGGTCAACTACGTCGCCTTCAACTTTCGCCAGATCGGACAGACGAACTTCTGCCGTGATCATTGCTTTGCGAGAGGTGAAACCGAATTTCGGCAGACGACGGTACAACGGCATCTGACCACCTTCGAAACCACGACGTACGCCACCACCAGAACGAGAGTTCTGACCTTTGTGACCACGACCGCCGGTTTTACCGAGGCCAGAACCGATACCACGACCCAGACGCTTAGAAGCGTGCTTAGACCCTTCGGCCGGAGACAGAGTATTTAAACGCATCTCTTACTCCTCAACTTTAACCATGTAGGAAACCGCGTTGACCATACCACGTACAGCAGGAGTATCCTCGCGCTCTACGGTGTGGCCAATACGACGCAGACCCAGGCCAAGCAGCGTTGCCTTGTGTTTCGGCAGACGACCGATTGCACTGCGGGTTTGAGTGATTTTAATAGTCTTTGCCATGGTCAATTACCCCAGAATTTCTTCAACGGATTTACCACGCTTGGCAGCGACCATTTCTGGAGAATTCATATTCGCCAGGCCATCGATAGTTGCACGAACCACGTTAATCGGGTTAGTAGAACCATACGCTTTAGCCAGGACGTTATGAACACCAGCGACTTCCAGGACGGCGCGCATTGCACCACCGGCGATGATACCGGTACCTTCGGAAGCCGGCTGCATGAACACACGGGAACCTGTGTGCACACCTTTAACAGGGTGCTGCAGGGTGCCGCTGTTCAGCGCGACGTTAATCATGTTGCGACGGGCTTTTTCCATCGCTTTCTGGATCGCTGCTGGAACTTCACGCGCTTTACCGTAACCAAAACCAATACGACCGTTACCATCGCCTACCACTGTCAGAGCAGTGAAGGAGAAAATACGACCGCCTTTAACGGTTTTAGATACGCGATTTACCGCGATCAGCTTTTCCTGCAGTTCGCCAGCTTGTTTTTCGATGTGAGACATCTTACACCTCTACCTTAGAACTGAAGGCCAGCTTCACGGGCAGCATCTGCCAGTGCCTGGACACGACCATGATATTGGAAACCAGCACGGTCAAAAGCAACTACGGTGATGCCTTTTTCCAGCGCGCGCTCAGCAACAGCTTTACCTACAGCTGCAGCGGCGTCTTTATTTCCAGTGTACTTCAGTTGCTCAGTGATAGCTTTTTCTACAGTAGATGCAGCTACCAGAACTTCAGAACCGTTTGGTGCAATTACCTGTGCGTAAATATGACGCGGGGTACGATGTACCACCAGGCGAGTTGCACCCAGCTCTTTGAGCTTGTGACGTGCGCGGGTCGCACGACGGATACGAGCAGATTTCTTATCCATAGTGTTACCTTACTTCTTCTTAGCCTCTTTGGTACGCACGACTTCGTCGGCGTAACGAACACCCTTGCCTTTATAAGGCTCAGGACGACGGTAGGCGCGCAGATCTGCTGCAACCTGACCGATCACCTGCTTATCAGCGCCTTTCAGCACGATTTCAGTTTGAGTCGGACATTCAGCAGTAATACCTGCCGGCAGCTTATGCTCAACAGGGTGAGAGAAGCCCAGGGCTAAATTCACCACGTCGCCTTTAACGGCTGCACGATAACCTACACCAACCAGCTGCAGCTTCTTAGTGAAGCCTTCGGTAACACCGACAACCATTGCGTTCAACAGCGCACGAGTGGTACCCGCTTGGGCCCACGCGTTAGCAAAGCCTTCGCGCGGAGCGAAAGTCAGAGCATTTTCAGCGTGTTTAACTTCAACAGCATCGTTGATAGTACGAGTCAGCTCGCCGTTTTTACCTTTGATCGAAATAACCTGACCGTTGAGTTTTACCTCTACGCCTGCAGGAACAACGACCGGTGCTTTAGCAACACGAGACATTTTATTCCTCCAATTACGCTACGTAGCAGATAATTTCGCCACCAAGACCAGCCTGGCGCGCTGCACGATCAGTCATAACACCTTTAGAGGTAGAAACGACAGCAATACCCATGCCGGCCATAACTTTAGGCAGCTCATCTTTTTTCTTATAGATGCGCAGACCTGGGCGGCTGACTCGCTGAATGCTCTCTACCACAGCCTTGCCCTGGAAATACTTAAGAGTCAGTTCCAGTTCAGGCTTGATGTCGCCTTCAATTTTAAATTCTTCAATATAACCTTCTTCCTTCAGCACGTTGGCGATTGCCACTTTCAGCTTGGAGGAAGGCATGGTGACCGCAACTTTGTTCGCGGCCTGACCGTTACGGATACGGGTCAGCATATCCGCGATCGGATCTTGCATGCTCATCTGTCTCTACTCCCGTGATTCAATTGGTGACAATTACCAGCTAGCCTTTTTCAAGCCAGGTACTTCACCGCGCATGGCGGCTTCACGAAGCTTGATACGGCTCAACCCGAACTTGCCCACATAACCATGTGGACGACCAGTCTGGCGGCAGCGTTTACGCTGACGGGACGGGCTGGAATCACGCGGCAGAGTTTGCAGCTTGAGAACAGCGTTCCAACGGTCTTCGTCGGTCGCGTTCACATCAGAAATGATAGCTTTCAGTTCTGCGCGTTTAGCGAAGAATTTTTCAGCCAAAGCAACGCGCTTTACTTCGCGTGCTTTCATTGATTGCTTAGCCATGAAGTAACCCTACCTTACTTGCGGAACGGGAAGTCAAAGGCAGCCAGCAGAGCACGGCCTTCATCATCAGATTTCGCAGTAGTGGTAATGGTAATATCCAAACCACGGACGCGATCGACTTTGTCGTAATCGATTTCTGGGAAGATGATCTGCTCACGGACACCCATGCTGTAGTTACCACGACCGTCAAAAGACTTAGCGGACAGGCCACGGAAGTCACGGATACGAGGTACAGCAATAGTGATCAGACGCTCAAGGAACTCCCACATGCGTTCGCCACGCAGAGTTACTTTACAGCCGATCGGATAGCCCTGACGGATTTTGAAGCCTGCAACTGATTTGCGTGCTTTGGTGATCAACGGCTTTTGACCGGAGATTGCTGTCAGGTCAGCTGCTGCGTTATCCAGCAGTTTCTTGTCAGCGATCGCTTCACCAACACCCATGTTCAGGGTGATCTTCTCGACCCGAGGGACTTGCATGACAGAATTGTAGTTAAACTCAGTCATGAGTTTCTTAACTACTTCGTCTTTGTAGTAATCATGCAGTTTCGCCATCGTACTACTCCAAATTACTTGATAGTTTCGCTGTTAGACTTGAAGAAACGGACTTTTTTGCCGTCTTCGAATCTAAAGCCTACACGGTCAGCCTTGCCGGTTGCCGCATTGAAGATAGCAACGTTAGAAACCTGAATTGCAGCTTCTTTTTCAACGATGCCGCCTGGTTGGTTCAGGGCCGGAACCGGCTTCTGATGTTTCTTAACCAGGTTGATACCTTCAACAATGACCTTGCCGGTAGACAGGACATTTTTTACTTTACCGCGCTTACCTTTATCTTTACCGGTTAACACGATAACTTCGTCATCACGACGGATTTTCGCTGCCATGATTCGCTCCTTAGAGTACTTCTGGTGCCAGAGAGATAATTTTCATGAACTTCTCATTACGCAGTTCACGAGTTACCGGCCCAAAAATACGCGTGCCGATTGGCTGCTCGCTGTTATTGTTTAAAATAACGCATGCATTGCCATCGAAGCGAATGACAGAACCGTCCGGGCGACGAACACCCTTCTTGGTGCGCACCACTACCGCTTTCAGCACATCGCCTTTCTTCACCTTACCGCGAGGAATTGCTTCCTTGATGGTAATTTTGATGATGTCGCCGACGCCTGCGTAGCGACGGTGCGAGCCACCCAGAACCTTGATACACATTACGCGACGCGCGCCGGAGTTGTCGGCCACGGTCAGCATAGTCTGTTCTTGGATCATTTCAGTGCTCCGCTAATGTCAACTACTACTTCGGGACCTGAAATTCAGGTCGTTAAAAAGCCCCATAAACGAGGGCGCGGCATTATAACACCGGTTCCAAGATATGGGTAGAAAAAATAAACGGCTCATCGCTGAGCCGTTTATTCGTTTGAGAATGCGTACTGTATTACAGAACCGCTTTCTCTACAACGCGAACCAGCGTCCAGGACTTAGTCTTGGACAGCGGACGGCATTCGCGGATTTCAACCACGTCACCGATACCGCATTCGTTGTTCTCGTCATGTACGTGCAGTTTGGTCGTACGCTTGATGAATTTCCCGTAGATCGGGTGCTTCACAACACGTTCGATGGCAACAACAATGGATTTCTCCATTTTGTCGCTGACAACGCGACCTTGCAGAGTACGGATTTTATCGGTCATTACGCACCCGCCTTCTGAGTCAGTAAAGTCTTAACACGTGCAACATTACGACGAACCTGCTTCAGCAGGTGAGTCTGTTGCAGCTGGCCACTTGCAGCCTGCATGCGCAGATTGAACTGCTCACGCAGCAGGTTCAGCAGCTCGGTGTTCAGCTCTTCGACGCTCTTTTCACGCAGCTCTTTTGCTTTCATTACATCACCGTCTTAGTTACAAAGGTGGTTTTGATAGGCAGTTTTGCTGCTGCCAGCTTGAAGGCTTCACGGGCCAGCTCTTCAGATACGCCGTCCATTTCATACAGGACTTTGCCTGGCTGGATCAAGGCAACCCAATACTCCACGTTACCTTTACCTTTACCCATACGCACTTCAAGCGGCTTTTCGGTGATCGGTTTGTCCGGGAATACACGGATCCAGATCTTACCCTGACGCTTAACTGCACGGGTCATTGCACGACGTGCTGCTTCGATCTGACGGGCAGTCAGACGACCACGGCCAACAGCTTTCAGACCGAAAGTGCCGAAGCTAACATCCGTACCCTGCGCGAGACCACGGTTGCGGCCTTTGTGCACTTTACGGAATTTTGTACGCTTTGGTTGTAACATCAGCGACTCTCCTTACTTACGGCCTTTACGCTGCTGCTTTTTAGGTTGAGCAGCCGGTTCCGGTTGTTCAACAGCAGCCATACCACCCAGGATCTCACCTTTGAAGATCCATACCTTAACGCCGATTACACCATAAGTGGTGTGCGCTTCAGAGGTGTTGTAGTCGATGTCAGCACGCAGAGTGTGCAACGGCACGCGACCTTCACGGTACCATTCGGTACGTGCGATCTCGGCGCCGCCCAGACGGCCGCTAACTTCAACTTTGATACCTTTAGCGCCCAGACGCATTGCGTTCTGTACAGCACGCTTCATAGCACGACGGAACATAACACGACGTTCCAGCTGAGAAGTGATGCTGTCAGCAACCAGTTTTGCGTCCAGTTCAGGTTTACGAACTTCGGCGATATTGATCTGTGCAGGAACGCCAGCGATATCCGCTACGACCTTACGCAGTTTTTCTACGTCTTCACCTTTCTTACCGATAACGATACCTGGGCGAGCGGTGTGAATGGTCACACGGATGCTCTTAGCAGGACGCTCGATAACGATACGAGATACAGACGCCTTAGCCAGTTCCTTAGTCAGGTACTGACGTACTTTAAAATCGCTGTCCAGGTTGTCAGCGAATTCTTTGGTGTTCGCAAACCAGGTTGAGTTCCATGGTTTTACAATACCCAGGCGAATACCATTAGGATGTACTTTCTGACCCATTGCTAGTCTCCAGAGTCTCAGCGATCGGACACAACCACAGTAATGTGGCTGGTGCGCTTCAGGATGCGATCTGCACGACCTTTTGCACGAGGCATAATGCGCTTCATGCTAGGGCCTTCGTCTACGAAGATTTTCGCGACTTTCAGATCGTCAATGTCAGCGCCATCGTTGTGTTCAGCGTTAGCAATGGCAGATTCCAGTACTTTCTTAACCAATACAGCCGCTTTCTTATTGGTGTAGGTCAGAATATCCAGAGCCTGCGACACTTTCTTACCGCGAATCAGGTCAGCAACAAGGCGAACCTTCTGAGCAGAAGAACGAGCATGGCGATGTTGAGCTAAAGTTTCCATCTCTTCCTCCTACCTTATTTCTTCTTCGCTTTTTTATCAGCAGCGTGGCCGCGATAAGTACGAGTCGGTGCGAATTCACCCAGTTTGTGACCGACCATTTCGTCGGAAACAAAGACTGGAACGTGCTGACGACCATTATGGACAGCGATGGTCAAACCGATCATGTTAGGAAAGATCGTTGAACGACGGGACCAAGTGCGCAGGGGCTTCTTGTCACCGCTTTCCACCGCTTTCTCTACCTTCTTCAGCAAGTGCAGGTCAATAAAAGGACCTTTCTTGAGAGAACGTGGCATGGCTTATCCTCTAAAATTATTTGCTACGGCGACGTACGATAAATTTATCAGTACGCTTGTTGCTGCGGGTCTTCTTACCTTTGGTCTGAACGCCCCACGGGGATACCGGGTGCTTACCAAAGTTACGACCTTCACCACCACCATGTGGGTGATCGACTGGGTTCATCGCGGTACCGCGAACGGTAGGACGAACACCACGCCAGCGAGCAGCACCTGCTTTACCCAGAACGCGCAGCATATGCTCAGCGTTGCCAACTTCGCCCAGGGTAGCGCGGCAGTCAGCTTCGACTTTACGCATTTCACCGGAGCGCAGGCGCAGGGTAACGTAAGCACCATCACGAGCAACGATCTGCACGTAGGTACCAGCGGAACGAGCCAGCTGACCGCCTTTACCTGGTTTCATTTCTACGTTATGAACAGTAGAACCAACCGGGATATTGCGCATCGGCAGGGTGTTACCCGCTTTGATTGCAGCATCAACGCCAGACTGAATCTGGTCGCCAGCTTTCAGGCCTTTAGGGGCCAGGATGTAACGGCGTTCGCCATCTTTGTACAGAACCAGCGCGATGTTCGCGGAACGGTTCGGATCGTACTCAAGACGTTCAACAACTGCCGGGATACCATCTTTGTTGCGTTTAAAATCAACAATACGGTATGCCTGCTTGTGACCACCACCGATATGACGGGTAGTGATACGACCATTGTTGTTACGGCCACCGGATTTGCTGTTTTTTTCCAGCAACGGAGCAAAAGGCTTGCCCTTGTGCAGCTCAGGGTTAACCACTTTAACTACGTGGCGACGACCCGGAGATGTCGGTTTACATTTAACAACTGCCATTGTCTTTCTCCTCCGACTTACTCAGCGCCGCCGACGAAGTCCAGATTCTGGCCTTCCTTCAGGGTGACGTAAGCTTTTTTCCAGTCGCTACGACGACCAACACGCTGTCCGTGACGTTTAGTTTTCCCTTTAACTACCAGGGTGTTAACGTCTTTAACTTCAACTTCGAACAGCTTCTGTACAGCAGCAACGATCTCTGCTTTGGTCGCGTCAGTCGCAACTTTGAGTACGATGGTGTTGGTTTTTTCCATCGCGGTAGACGCTTTTTCAGATACGTGCGGCGCGCGCAGTACTTTCAGCAGACGTTCTTCACGGATCATGCCAGCATCTCCTCAACTTGCTTAACTGCTTCCGCAGTCATAACGACTTTGTCGAAGGCGATCAGGCTAACTGGGTCGATTGCAGCTACATCGCGCACGTCAACCTTATGCAGGTTGCGAGCGGCCAGGAACAGATTCTCATCCAGTTCACCGGTCACGATCAGCACATCTTCCAGAGCCATATCTTTCAGTTTCTGAGCAAGCAGCTTGGTTTTCGGTGCTTCAACAGAGAACTGCTCAACAACGATCAGACGATCCTGACGTACCAGTTCGGACAGGATGCTTTTCAGCGCGCCGCGGTACATCTTTTTGTTAACTTTTTGACTGTGGTCCTGCGGGCGAGCAGCGAAGGTTACGCCACCGGAACGCCAGATCGGGCTCTTGATAGAACCAGAACGCGCACGGCCGGTACCTTTCTGGCGCCACGGCTTTTTGCCGGAACCAGTTACTTCAGCACGGGTCTTCTGAGCACGAGTACCCTGACGGGCGCCTGCTGCATAAGCAACAACAACCTGGTGTACCAGCGCTTCGTTGAAGTCACGACCGAAGGTAGTTTCGGAAACAGTCAGCGCGCTTTGCGCGTCTTTCAATACTAATTCCATTGCTATCCCCTTACGCCTTCACAGCTGGTTTAACGATCAGGTCGCTACCGGTTGCACCCGGAACCGCACCTTTCACCAGCAGCAGGTTGCGCTCAGCGTCAACACGTACTACGTCCAGGCTCTGAACAGTGACACGTTCGTTACCCAGCTGGCCTGCCATTTTCTTGCCTTTGAACACTTTGCCCGGAGTCTGGTTCTGACCGATAGAACCCGGAACGCGGTGAGACAAGGAGTTACCGTGGGTAGCGTCCTGGGTACGGAAGTTCCAGCGCTTAACGGTACCTGCGAAACCTTTACCTTTAGAGGTACCGGTTACGTCAACTTTTTTAACGTCAGCAAACAGTTCAACGCTAATGTCCTGACCTACGGTGAACTCTTCGCCTTCAGCAAGACGGAATTCCCACAGACCACGGCCAGCTTCAACGCCAGCTTTAGCGAAGTGACCAGCTTCCGGCTTGGTTACACGGTTAGCTTTTTTAGCACCAGTGGTCACCTGAACAGCACGGTAGCCGTCGTTAGCCAGGTCTTTAACCTGAGTAACACGGTTTGCTTCTACTTCAATTACGGTTACTGGGATAGAAACGCCGTCTTCAGTGAAGATACGGGTCATACCCACTTTTTTACCGACTAAACCAATCATTGTTTCAACCTCTCAATCGTCAATGACCTGATTAACCCAGGCTGATCTGCACGTCTACACCGGCAGCCAGATCCAGACGCATCAGAGCATCAACGGTTTTCTCAGTTGGCTCAACGATGTCAACCAGACGCTTGTGAGTGCGGATCTCGTACTGATCACGCGCGTCTTTGTTGACGTGCGGAGAGATCAGAACGGTAAAGCGCTCTTTGCGGGTCGGCAGCGGGATCGGACCACGGACTTGCGCACCAGTGCGCTTAGCAGTCTCGACGATTTCCGCGGTTGATTGATCGATCAGACGATGATCAAACGCTTTAAGGCGGATACGGATTCTTTGGTTCTGCATGAGACCAGAGCTCCAATTATTTTATAGACGAAAAAAATTACTACTCGCACCCATTACGATTGATGGGGGAGTGTAATCGTTCATACATAGTCCCCCAATTGGGGACATTGTTTGATAGCAACTGAATGACTTCTACTGACTGCTATCAGGGTTCATATTGAACCAGCGGCCTATTAAGACAGCCCGCGCATTATACGGGTTTCAGCCCAGCTTGCAAGTCATATGGGTTGAAATTTCACCGACACCCTTCATTTAGTTAGTTTCGATCTAAGTTAACCCTACATCTGCGAGGCATCGCGCAGTATCACACGCCAAATTCAGCGGTTGATAGGTTCGGCCTACGCAACGGCGTAGCATCCAGGGGGTTCATCCTCCGCGGGACAAAAAGATGATACTTACCGACATGCAGACCGCCTGGCTACTCCCCATCGCTGTTTTGCTCTATTTTTTCCTGGCACTAGCGCTAAGCTTAAGTGATTTCAAAACCATGCATCTACCAGACAGACTTACCCTCCCCTTACTGTGGTTGGGACTGTTGTTTCATAGTCTGGTTAACCCCCTCCATGTTCATCATGCCGTATTAGGCGCGGTTGCCGGCTACCTTTTCCTGTGGGTTATTTTTCATCTCTTCCGTTTTGCTACCGGTAAAGAAGGATTGGGTTATGGTGATTTCAAACTACTGGCAGCAATTGGAGCCTGGAGCTACTGGCAGTACTTACCGATTATCGTCGCTTTGGCGTCTTCTCTGGGCATAGTTTACGCAGGAATACTTTATCTGCTCAGGCGCCGAGAAATCATTGAAATGCCTTTTGGCCCCTGGCTTGCACTCTCGGGCTGGACGAATTTTTGCTGGCAGGTGTTTGGATGAGGTATCAAAGAAGACAGAGGGGAGCCCCTCTGTCCTGATCATGCGGGATTACTCTTCCCGTATCTGAGCCTGCAGATAGTTCTGGATGCCCAGCTTCTGAATTAAATCCAGTTCAGTTTCGAGCCAGTCGATATGGCCTTCTTCATCGGCAAGAATTTCGATCATCAGATCACGACTGACATAATCATGAACTTTATCGGCATAGGCGATAGCTTCACGCAAGTCTTTAGCACCATCGAGTTCCAGCTTCAGGTCCGAGCGAAGCATCTCTTCGACATCTTCACCAATACCCAGCTTGCCGAGGTCCTGCAGATTTGGAATGCCTTCGAGGAAGAGAATACGCTCGATATACTTATCAGCGTGCTTCATTTCATCGATTGACTCGTGATACTCGACGTCGTTGAGACGTTTTAATCCCCAGTTTTTGAACATGCGGGCATGCAGAAAATACTGGTTAATCGCGACAAGCTCGTTTCCCAATAATTTATTGAGATAATTTATTATCTTAACATCACCTTTCATTTTGACATCCTCCGCTTCCACTTATTGAAGCGTAGATGTCACGGAGTGTAAGTCAAAAAAATGAGCGTGTTTTAGGCAATCTCTTTAAATTCCGGGATCTGCATTAGCTCGTCTTGCATGATTTCTCGTGCCTGGCGAACGCACTTACCGCACTGATTCCCCACGGGGATAAATTTTCTAAGTTGCTGAAAAGACTGCGGATGATGTTGTCGCACCGCCTGCCGAATTGTCTTATCACTTACACCGTTACACAAGCAAACGTACATGATCACTCCCGCTCAAAAACTGCGCAAATTGTAAATGAGAATGATTGGCTTTACAAGGGTTCCGGCGCGGCAGAATGTAGAGAATGGTAATCAAATGCAAAAACTGGCACTAACGGCAGTAAGAGAGGACTTTCACATGCAAACAGCAAATTTCAGGCATAAAAAAGGGCATCCTAAGATGCCCTTTTCACTATTGCATTAAAGTATCAGAGGATTAGCTCAGAACTTTAGCAACAACACCAGCACCAACGGTACGGCCACCTTCACGGATTGCGAAACGCAGACCGTCGTCCATCGCGATTGGGTGGATCAGGGTAACAACCATTTTGATGTTGTCGCCTGGCATTACCATCTCTACGCCTTCTGGCAGTTCGATGGTACCGGTCACGTCAGTTGTACGGAAGTAGAACTGTGGACGGTAGCCTTTGAAGAACGGAGTATGACGGCCGCCTTCGTCTTTGGACAGGATGTACACTTCAGATTCGAACTTGGTGTGTGGCTTGATAGAGCCTGGCTTAGCCAGTACCTGACCACGTTCGATTTCTTCACGTTTGATACCACGCAGCAGAACACCTACGTTCTCACCAGCACGGCCTTCGTCCAGCAGTTTGCGGAACATTTCAACGCCGGTACAGGTAGATTTCGCAGTATCTTTGATACCAACGATTTCAACTTCTTCACCAACTTTAACGATACCGCGCTCTACACGACCGGTAACAACGGTACCACGACCGGAGATGGAGAATACGTCTTCGATTGGCAGCAGGAACGGCAGGTCGATTGCACGTACTGGTTCTGGGATGTAAGAATCCAGGAAGCCAGCCAGTTCAACGATTTTAGCTTCCCACTCAGCTTCGCCTTCCAGCGCTTTCAGAGCAGAACCACGGATGATTGGAGTGTCATCGCCTGGGAAGTCGTACTGAGACAGAAGTTCACGAACTTCCATTTCAACCAGCTCCAGCAGCTCTTCGTCATCAACCATGTCGCATTTGTTCAGGAACACGATGATGTAAGGAACGCCAACCTGACGACCCAGCAGGATGTGCTCACGGGTCTGAGGCATAGGGCCGTCAGTCGCAGCAACAACCAGGATAGCGCCGTCCATCTGAGCAGCACCGGTGATCATGTTTTTCACGTAGTCGGCGTGCCCTGGGCAGTCAACGTGCGCGTAGTGACGAGTCGGGGTGTCGTACTCAACGTGGGAAGTGTTGATGGTGATACCACGAGCTTTTTCTTCTGGTGCGTTATCGATCTGGTCGAATGCACGAGCAGAACCACCGTAGGTTTTAGCCAGAACGGTAGTGATTGCAGCGGTCAGAGTGGTTTTACCGTGGTCAACGTGGCCGATAGTACCAACGTTAACGTGCGGTTTTGTACGTTCAAATTTTTCTTTAGACACGGCTATATTCCTTACTATTGTGCTCTCACCTTATGGAGAGAGCACGGGATCATTGTGTTAAAAGCGTTGGCTTATTTGCCACGAGCTTCGATTACGGCCTGAGCAACGTTGTTAGGTGCGTCATCATACTTCAGGAATTCCATGGAGTAAGATGCACGACCTTTGGTCAGAGAACGCAGCTGAGTTGCGTACCCGAACATTTCAGACAACGGAACTTCAGCATGAATCTGTACGCCAGTAGCGTTAGATTCCTGGCCTTTCAGCTGACCACGACGACGGCTAAGGTCACCGATAACGTCACCGGTGTTCTCTTCCGGAGTTTCAACTTCAACCTTCATGATAGGCTCAAGCAGAACTGGTTTAGCTTTCTTAAAGCCATCTTTGAAGGCAATAGAAGCGGCCAGTTTAAACGCCAGCTCGGAGGAGTCAACGTCATGGTAAGAACCGAAGTGCAGACGCACGCCGAGATCAACAACCGGGTAACCCGCCAGTGGACCAGATTTCAGCTGCTCCTGGATGCCTTTATCAACGGCAGGAACGTATTCGCCAGGAATTACGCCGCCTTTGATGTCGTTGATGAACTCGTAACCTTTAGGGTTAGAGCCCGGCTCCAGTGGGTACATGTCGATAACAACATGACCGTACTGACCACGACCACCAGACTGCTTGGCGTGTTTACCTTCGATATCGGTAACTTTAGCGCGAATCGCTTCGCGGTAAGCAACCTGAGGTTTACCGACGTTCGCTTCAACGTTGAATTCACGCTTCATACGGTCAACGATGATGTCGAGGTGCAGCTCACCCATACCGGCGATGATGGTCTGGTTAGATTCTTCATCAGTCCATACGCGGAATGATGGGTCTTCTTTAGCCAGACGGCCCAGAGCCAGACCCATTTTTTCCTGGTCAGCTTTGGTTTTTGGTTCAACGGCGATGGAGATTACCGGCTCTGGGAATTCCATACGCTCCAGAATGATAGGCGAATCTGGATCACACAGGGTGTCACCAGTAGTTACGTCTTTCAGACCGATAGCAGCCGCGATGTCGCCTGCGCGAACTTCTTTGATCTCTTCACGTTTGTTAGCGTGCATCTGAACGATACGGCCAAAGCGCTCACGAGCAGCTTTAACGGAGTTCAGCACGGTATCACCGGAGTTAACAACGCCGGAGTAAACGCGGAAGAAGGTCAGGTTACCAACGAACGGGTCAGTTGCGATTTTGAATGCCAGAGCAGCAAACGGCTCGTCGTCAGTTGCGTGACGCTCAGCCGGAGTGTCTTTACCGTCATCCAGAATACCGTTGATTGCCGGTACGTCGGTTGGTGCTGGCAGGTAATCGATTACCGCATCCAGCATCGCCTGAACACCTTTGTTCTTAAATGCAGAACCACAGGTAACCAGGATGATTTCGTTGTTCAGAACGCGCTGACGCAGAGCTTTCTTGATTTCTTCCTCGGTCAGCTCTTCGCCGCCCAGGTATTTTTCCATCAGCTCTTCAGAGGCTTCTGCAGCGGACTCGATCAGGTTCTGGTGCCATTCGTCAGCCAGGTCCTGCATGTCAGCTGGGATATCTTCGTATTCGAAGGTAACGCCCTGATCTGCATCGTTCCAGTTGATGGCTTTCATTTTCACCAGGTCGATAACGCCGGTGAAACCTTCTTCAGCACCAATCGCCAGCTGAAGCGGAACAGGGTTCGCGCCCAGACGGGATTTGATCTGGCCTACAACTTTCAGGAAGTTTGCACCCATACGGTCCATTTTGTTAACGAACGCGATGCGTGGAACTTTGTATTTGTTAGCCTGACGCCATACGGTTTCAGACTGTGGCTGAACACCACCAACTGCGCAGTAAACCATTACTGCACCGTCAAGAACACGCATGGAACGTTCTACTTCGATGGTGAAGTCAACGTGCCCTGGGGTGTCGATGATGTTTACGCGGTGCGGTTCATACTGCTTAGCCATACCAGACCAGAATGCAGTAGTTGCAGCGGAGGTAATGGTGATACCACGCTCCTGCTCCTGTTCCATCCAGTCCATGGTTGCAGCGCCGTCATGAACTTCACCGATTTTGTGGTTTACACCGGTGTAGAACAGAATACGTTCGGTAGTCGTGGTTTTACCGGCGTCGATGTGTGCACTGATACCGATGTTACGGTAGCGTGCAATGGGTGTTGTACGAGCCATTTGATTCCTCTATATCCTGGGACGTTCAAGTTAAGTAACCCAAAGCGGGCAGCTTCATGAAGCGCCCGCTTGGGTAACACTACGAAGGATTTATTACCAACGATAGTGAGCGAACGCCTTGTTGGCTTCAGCCATACGGTGAACGTCTTCACGTTTCTTCACTGCAGTGCCTTTGTTTTCTGCAGCATCAGACAGTTCATTCGCCAGGCGAAGAGCCATGGATTTATCACCGCGTTTACGAGCAGCTTCAACGATCCAACGCATTGCCAGAGCATTACGACGAACCGGACGAACTTCAACTGGAACCTGATAAGTAGAACCACCTACACGGCGGGACTTAACTTCGACGGTCGGACGGACGTTGTCCAGAGCGACTTCGAAAGCTTCCAGCTCGTTTTTACCAGAACGCTGAGCCAGGGTTTCCAGCGCGGTATAAACGATAGATTCTGCAGTAGATTTTTTACCATCTACCATCAGGATATTTACAAATTTAGCCAGCAGCTCTGATCCGAACTTAGGATCCGGCAGAATTTTACGCTGACCAATCACGCGACGACGTGGCATAGGAATACTCCGTTGTTAATTCAGGATTGTCCAAAACTCAAAGAGTTTATTTTGACATTAATTTAAAACGTTTGGCCTTACTTAACGGAGAACCATTAAGCCTTAGGACGCTTCACGCCATACTTGGAGCGAGATTGCTTACGGTCTTTAACGCCGGAGCAGTCAAGCGCACCACGAACGGTGTGGTAGCGAACACCTGGCAGGTCTTTAACACGACCACCACGGATCAGGATCACGGAGTGTTCCTGCAGGTTGTGACCTTCACCGCCGATGTAGGAGGTGACTTCAAAACCGTTAGTCAAACGCACACGGCAAACTTTACGCAGTGCGGAGTTTGGTTTTTTAGGAGTGGTGGTATATACACGGGTACATACACCACGTTTTTGCGGGCAAGCTTCCAGCGCAGGCACGTTGCTTTTTGCAACTTTGCGTACGCGTGGTTTGCGAACCAGCTGGTTAACTGTTGCCATTAAATAGCTCCTGGTTTTAGCTTTTGCTTCGTAAACACGTAATAAAACGGCCTCATATAATATGAGGACGCAGAATTTTAGGGCTGAGCCGAAAAGGTGTCAAGAAATATACAGCGATCCACCGTCACCAGGCGAACTGCTGGCTATGTTTTATCGTTAATCTGACGAAATCAGTATAGCCGACACGCTCAACTTTGGACGAAATTTGAGCAACAAGACCTCTAGCCTCAACATCTTCTTGCAGAGCGTGAACAGTAATGGGGGCAGAAAGCAGTAATTCAAGCGCCCGGCTGTCATTCAGCGCGGCAATCACGCCATCTTCAATCAGCAGTAAATCGTCGCCTGGCTGGGTATAACGCAGAATCTCGGTGATATCGCACTGAAAGGGCGAGTGACGTAAGGTATGCAACATGAGCGCCTCAGAAAGTGAGTACAACGTCGTACTGGTTTAATTTTTCCCTCAGCACATCAGGTGCCAACACTTCAGCATCAATAACCCAGGATGCCTGATCCGAAAGCCCTCTTTCCCTTAATGACGCTGCGCAAAGGAAGCACTGTTCGATATCATACAGCGGCAAAATGCGGAAGGTGGCGATGTAATCCCTGCCCAGTACTTTGGCAGGCTGTTGCCCCGGCAGCAGTTGTAAAACACCATCGCCAACAAAGAACACGCCGATATCTTCTGACAGGGCCGATGTCGCCAATAAGGCGTCCAGCCCTTCCCGGCCAGCAGTGCTGCCGTGCGGCGCAGATCGAAAAACAAAAGCAACGCGCTTCATTAGAACTGCACCATTCTTTCACAGGTAAGCGCGGCTTCTGCCAGCGCTCCCAGGCCACTAAGCGTAAAGCCAGGCTGGAGATTACTCACGTTGAGCCCCAAAGATTTGGCCTGTTCTTCATCAGTGACGCCGCGACGTAATGCCGCTGCCACGCAGATATGCAGTGCCACATCGTGCTGCGCGTTCAGGCTCTGCCACTCGCGGACAAGGTCAACCTCATCGCTTGCCGGGGCGGTCAGCTGATTGGCGTTATAAATCCCCTCACGGTAGAAAAAAACGCTCTCAAGCGTGTGTCCTTCCGCCAGCAACGCCCTGGCAAACAGCAATGCGCTGCTCGCCTGCTGCGTCCCATAAGCCGGGCCAGTGACCATCAAGGCAAAGCGCATTACTTATCCTGACCGAGGAAGTCGCCGTTTTTGAACTGGCGAATGTAGAGATAAACGGTATGTTTGGAAATGTTCAGCCGATCGGCAACCTGGTTGATGGCATCTTTGATGTCGAAGATGCCTTTCTCATAGAGGTTGAGCACTATCTGGCGGTTCTTGGCGTTGTTTGAGACGTTGCGATCGGCATTCACTTCTTCAATCGTGAATTCCAGCGTTTGCATCACAAGATCCTCTACGGAGGACGCAAAGTTCACCGAAGATGGGACTTCCTGATCCTGCGTTTCTGGTGGAATGAAGGTCGACATGATCTGGGAGAACGGCACGTCGAGATTCATGTTAATGCAAAGCAAACCAATCACCCGCTGGTCACGGTTGCGGATCGCAATCGTCACCGACTTCATCAGTACGCCGCTTTTTGCGCGAGTGAAGTAGCATTTAGAGACGCTGCTGTCGGCACCGGTCATATCGTGCAGCATGCGCAAAGCCAAATCGGTAATTGGCGAGCCTATTTTTCGCCCGGTATGTTCACCATTAGCGATACGAATGGCTGAACATTTCAGGTCCTGCAGGGAGTGCAGAACGATTTCGCAATGGGAGCCAATCAGCATCGCTAACCCGTCCACGACCGCTTCATAGGATTTTAATATTTCGAAGTCGGTTTGTTCAAAAGGACGCTGGTCCAGCAAATCAAGTTCACTGGTTTCGTTGGTTAAAAGCGAATTGGACATGAAAAAATACCACCCTCTCAGATTGATGACAAACGTCCGGACAACGGGGTTCTCGGGCGTTTGGGGTAAATCAGCAGACTTCGTCCATTATTTTTATTGCTGCAAATTGAGCGTGTTATGGATAAAAGACGTTGCCAGCAATTTACTCTAAAGAGAGCCTGTCGCGCTTTGATGGTGTCAGGGCAGACTCATACTCGATTGAAACGCTGCCCGCTAAGGTAATACAACGTAAGACGTGCTTTCCAGTCTTTATTCTCCTCATTACACGTGGGGGGAATAAACACCGGCGGCAAAAACAAAACCGCCGCCCGGTGGGCGGCGGCTCAAACAACCTGCTAATTACTTGCTTTTAGCAGCGTCAGCAGCTTTAGCATCTGCAGCAGCGGCTGGCTTAGCGTCAGCTTTTGGCGCTTGTTTAATGTCCAGCAGCTCAACTTCAAATACCAGCGTAGAGTTGGCAGGGATCCCCGGCACGCCGGTTTTGCCGTAAGCCAGTTCTGGTGGAATTACCAGCTTGATCTTGCCGCCTTTCTTGATGTTTTTCAGGCCTTCGGTCCAGCCAGGGATAACACCATCAAGGCGGAAGGACAGTGGCTCACCTCGGGTATAAGAGTTATCAAACTCTTTACCGTCGATCAGCGTACCTTTGTAGTTAACCACAACGGTATCGGTATCCTTCGGCGCATCACCAGTACCGTCTTTCTCAACTTTATACATCAGGCCGGTAGAAGAGGTTTTAACGCCTTTCTCTTTCGCGAAAGCATCACGGAAGGCTTTGCCTTTGTCCGCGTTCTCTTTAGCGTCTTTCTCCATTTTCTCCTGAGCGGAGGCTTTTACGCGAGTCTCAAACGCCTGCAGAGTTTGTTCAATTTCCTGGTCAGACAGTTTGCTCTTATCCGCAAATGCATCCTGTACGCCCGCGATCAGCTGAGCTTTGTCCAGGGTGATCCCCAGTTTCTCTTGCTCTTTCAGGGAGTTTTCCATGTAACGCCCGAGCGATGCGCCCAGTGCATAGGCAGCTTTCTGATCGTCGTTCTTAAAGGCCGCTTTGCTGTCAGCCTGAGCCGCAGGTGCATCTTTCGCAGCAGCAGGCGCCGCAAAAGCAGGGGCATTAAGGGCAACGGCCATTGTGGTCGCCAGAAGCGTTACTTTAAATAATGATTTCATCCATTTCTCCAAGGGCCGGGGCCTCTCACCCCAGGGTTTCAAATAAACTAAGTGACGTACTATAACGTCGTGAAAGAAATCTACACAATCTCTCAGCGAGTTATCGAGTCAAATTGAGATTCTTTTTGTTTAAAGAAGTTTCCTTCAACGTGCTTCTGCGCTGTAAAGCTTGGTCATTTTCAGTAAAATCACCGCATATTGTCCATCGCGCAGGCAAAAGAGGAACCGCCATGCACACTAAATCCACCGAACAACGGCTGGAAGATCTCGAGAGTCGTCTCGCATTTCAGGAGATTACGATTGAAGAGCTGAACCAGACCGTGACGGCGCACGAGCTTGAGATGGTCAAACTTCGCGAGCATTTCCGCCTGCTGGTTGAAAAGCTGAAGGCAAGTCAGCCGTCGATGATCGCTTCAGAGTCCGAAGAGACGCCACCGCCGCATTACTGAATAACAGATGTAAAAAAGGCCGCTAATGCGGCCTTTTCTCTTTCACAGCGATCAGTGGCAACCACAGCCGCCGTTACCGCAACCACCTTTACCATGCTCGTGGCCATGGTCGTGATCGTGGCCGTGACCACCGCAGCAACCATCGTGATCGTGGTCGTGATGATGGTCGTGCTCACCGTGAACGTGACCATGGGCCAGCTCTTCAGCAGTCGCTTCGCGGATAGCAACAACTTCCACGTTGAATTTCAGGTTCTGGCCAGCCAGCATGTGGTTACCGTCAACCACAACGTGCTCGTCTTCCACTTCGGTAATTTCGACCGGCACTGGACCCTGATCGGTTTCCGCCATAAAGCGCATACCAACCTGCAGCTCGTCAACGCCCATGAAGACGTCTTTCGGTACGCGCTGCACCAGATTTTCGTCGTACTGACCGTAAGCGTCGTTCGCGCCCACTTCAACGTCAAACTTGTCGCCAACTTCGTGACCATCCAGCGCCGTTTCCAGGCCAGAGATCAGGGAGCCGTGACCGTGCAGGTAGTCCAGCGGCGCGCTCACCGGAGACTCATCGACCAACACACCGTCTTCTGTACGTACCTGATAGGCCAGGCTGACCACCAGGTCTTTTGCTACTTTCATGATATCTCCTGAACGAGCGTAGGGAAAAAACTGGCGCCGATTGTAGCGGAAATCTGCGCCGCTGTACCCTCTAGCTTAAAAAAAGCTGCTGCATCTCGCTAGTCGGGATGGAAAATCCCTATCACTTGCTCCTGCTCACGAACGTGCTCGCGAACCTGCTTATCGGCTTCACGCATCTGATGGCCGCACTTAACGCACTCAACGATATCAACATTGTTCTCACGCCATAGCGCGAGGGAATCCTTAGCCTGACACTTAGGGCAAACCGCCCCGGCAATAAAACGCTTACGCACTGACATTGGCTTCACCTTTATTCAAATTCGTCCCAGCCGTCCAGCTGCCGACGCTCTTGCTGCATTTCACGCTCAAAAATATCTTCCAGTTCACGCCGTGCTTCCCGCACCCTGGAAATCTGCGCGCTGTCCGTGTGAATTGGCATCAATTCACGCAGCATACGCATATCCAGCCGACGGAAATGCAATTGAGCTCGATGCGCCTGGTGCGGATGCATACCCAGCGTGAGCAAGGCCTTACGCCCAAGCTCAAGGGCGCTTGAGAATGTTTCACGCGAGAACAGCTTAACGCCGGCCTGCAGCAATTCATGTGCTTCCACGCGGCCGCGAGCGCGCGCCAGTATCGCCAGATGTGGAAAGTGTTGTTGACAGAGGTGGACAATCCGCATTGTATCTTCCGGCTCATTGCAGGTGATAACAATGGATTTGGCCTCTTCCGCTCCCGCCGAACGCAGCAGTTCCACTTCCGTCGCATCGCCGTAATACACTTTATAGCCGTATTTTCTCATCAGGCTCACGGCGCTAATATCCCGTTCAAGAACGGTGATACGCATCTTATTCGCCATCAGCAGGCGGCCAATCACCTGACCAAAACGCCCAAACCCGACGATGATGACCTGCGGATGGTCATCCTCAACGTAAGGCGTCTCCTCAGTTTCCTCGCCGGGATTAAAGCGCCGGGCAAGAATCGCATCAACGCCTTTCATCAGCAGCGGCGTGGTCATCATCGACAGCGTCACCGTCACCAGCAGCAGCGGCATTTGATCGCCCTGGAACAGCTTCTGCGAAGCCGCCGCGGAAAACAGCACGAAGGCAAACTCGCCGCCCTGGCTTAGCACGCCGGCAAACTGCAGCCGCTCAGAGCTGCGCAAACCATAAACCCGCGACAGGCCGTACAAAATGGTGGCTTTCACCGCCACCAACGCAACCACGCTCACGGCAATCCACAGCAAATGGGTGAACAAAACACCCAGGTTCAGCGCCATGCCGACAGAGATAAAGAACAACCCCAGCAGCAGGCCTTTGAACGGATCGATGGCAATCTCAAGCTCGTGGCGATATTCGCTTTCTGCCAACAGCACGCCAGCCAGAAACGTCCCCAACGCCATTGAAAACCCAAGCGCCTCCATAAACAGCGCCGAGCCAAGCACCAGCAAAAGAGAAGCGGCGGTAAAGACTTCACGCACCCCAGAACCGGCAATAAAGCGGAAAACAGGGCGAAGCAGATAGCGCCCGCCCAACAACATGCCGATAAACGCCAGCGCCTTCAGGCCGACTTTAATCCAGTCTGTATGATCGTCGCCGTTTCCGGCCAGCAGTGGCACCAGCGCCAATGCAGGGATCACCGCCAGATCCTGGAACAAGAGTACCGAAAAGCCTAACTGCCCGGACTCACTGCGGTTCATGCTTTTATCGCGCATCAGCTGCAGCGCCATCGCCGTGGAGGACATCGCAAGGCCGATACCGCCCACTACCGCAGCCTGCCAGGAGAAATTCGTCAGCATCAGCAGGCCCGCGAGCACCACCGCGCTGAGAATGACCTGCGCCGCCCCAACGCCAAAGATAGAGCGCCTCAGTTGCCATAGCTTCGACGGATTCAGCTCCAGCCCGATGATAAACATCAGGAACACCACGCCCAGCTCAGAGAAGTGAAGGATCTCATCAACATCGCTGATAAACCCTAAACCCCAGGGGCCAATGGCGATACCTGCCAGCAAATAGCCCAATACAGCGCCGATGCCTAAACGTGCGGCTACGGGCACGGCAACCACCGCAGCGAAGAGAAACAGTACCCCCGCCAGCAGTAAATCAGACCCTTCCATCAACGCCCTCCCATCTGCAGCGGATTCGCCAGCCACTCACCATAGGCTTTCGCATGGCTTTGCAGCTCCGGCTTAGACTGGCGGCGCGCCCAATAAACGATAATCGGCATCAGCCAGTGCATCTTGCACATCGCGGCGGTGAGTTCAAACGGTCGCAAAATTTCGGTTAAAGGAAAGCGGTTATAGCCGTCATAGCGATAGGCCCCTTCCGGCTCACCGGTGGTGATCACGCTGCGCCAGTACTTTCCCGCCAGCGCGTTGCCTCCGATGCCGCTGGCAAAGTCCCGACTTAAGACGCGATCCATCCACTCTTTCAGCAACGCAGGGCAGCTGTAGGTATAGAGAGGGTGTTGAAAAACAATGACATCGTGCTCCAGCAGCAATGACTGTTCGTGATAAATATCGATAAAGAAATCGGGATAGTGCGCGTAGAGATCGTGCACGGTCACATTTTCAAGCTGCAGAGCCGGCTGAAGCAAAACCCGGTTAGCCACCGAGTCCTGGGATTCCGGATGGGCATACAGCAGCAAAACTTTCGGCGGCTGCGACATCATTACCCTCCAGGGCGTCGTCATAGTCATTATTTTGGGCTACCATGCAGCCCGACCTGTTGCCCAGGCGACATGTTAACGAATTACAATGACAATTTAACATACTCTGAACATACGGCGCTTTATGATTGTTTTCTCCTCGTTACAAATTCGTCGCGGCACCCGCGTTCTGCTGGATAACGCCACCGCCACCATCAACCCCGGGCAAAAAGTCGGCCTGGTGGGTAAAAACGGCTGTGGAAAATCCACGCTGCTGGCGTTGCTGAAAAACGAGATAAGCGCCGACGGCGGAAGCGCAAGCTTCCCCGGCAACTGGCAGCTTGCCTGGGTGAATCAGGAAACGCCCGCCCTTGCGATGCCGGCGATAGAGTATGTCATCGACGGTGACCGCGAATTCCGCAAGCTGGAAGCCGAGCTAAACGCCGCCAACGAACGCAACGACGGTCACGCCATTGCGCTGGTTCACGGCAAGCTGGACGCGGTAGATGCGTGGACCATTCGCTCCCGTGCCTCCAGCCTGCTGCACGGTCTGGGCTTCAGCAATGAACAACTGGAACGCCCGGTAAGCGATTTCTCGGGCGGCTGGCGCATGCGTCTTAACCTTGCCCAGGCGCTAATTTGCCGTTCCGACCTGCTGCTGCTCGATGAACCGACTAACCACCTCGATCTGGACGCGGTCATCTGGCTGGAACGCTGGCTGAAAAGCTACCAGGGTACCCTGATTCTTATCTCTCACGACCGGGACTTCCTCGACCCGGTGGTCGATAAAATCATCCACATCGAACAGGAAAATATGTTCGAGTACACCGGCAACTATTCATCGTTTGAGATCCAGCGCGCGACCCGGCTGTCTCAACAACAATCAATGTACGAAAGCCAGCAGCAAAAAGTGGCCCACCTGCAAAGCTTTATCGATCGCTTCAAAGCTAAAGCGTCCAAAGCCAAGCAGGCGCAGAGCCGCGTGAAAATGCTGGAGCGCATGGAGCTGATTGCCCCGGCCCACGTCGATAACCCGTTCCACTTCAGCTTCCGTGCGCCAGAAAACCTGCCCAACCCGCTGCTGCGGATGGAAAAGGTCAGCGCGGGCTACGGCGAGCGGGTGATCCTCAACTCCATCAAGCTGAACCTTGTTCCTGGCTCACGCATTGGCCTGTTGGGCCGAAACGGCGCGGGTAAATCCACGTTAATCAAACTACTGGCCGGTGAGTTACAGCCGCTGCAGGGTGATATTGGCCTGGCCAAAGGCATCAAGCTCGGCTACTTCGCCCAGCATCAGTTGGAATACTTGCGCGCCGATGAATCGCCACTTCAGCACCTGGCTCGCATTGCCCCACGTGAATTGGAACAGCAACTGCGCGACTATCTGGGCGGCTTTGGTTTCCAGGGCGATAAAGTCACGGAGCAGACGGCACGTTTCTCCGGCGGTGAAAAAGCCAGGCTGGTACTGGCGCTGATTGTCTGGCAGCGCCCTAACCTGCTGCTGCTCGATGAACCGACGAACCACCTTGATCTCGACATGCGCCAGGCGCTGACCGAAGCGCTAATCGATTTTGAAGGCGCGCTGGTTGTGGTTTCGCACGACCGTCACCTGCTACGCTCCACCACGGACGATTTGTACCTGGTGCATGACGGCAAAGTGGAAGCTTTCGATGGTGACCTTGAGGATTACCAGCAGTGGCTGAGCGACCTGCAAAAACAGGAAAATCAGCCCGCTGAATCCGCGAAGGATAATGCCAACAGCGCCCAGGCCCGCAAGGACCAAAAGCGCCGTGAGGCCGAACTTCGCACGCAAACCCAGCCGCTGCGCAAGCAAATCACCCAGCTCGAAAAGCAGATGGAAAAGCTGAACGCCCAGCTTGCAGAGGTAGAAGAAAAGCTGGCAGACAGCGCTATCTACGACCAGAGCCGTAAAGCCGAGATGAACGAATGCCTGCAAACGCAGGTAAAAGTGAAGTCGGCGCTGGAAGAGTGCGAAATGGAATGGCTGGACGCTCAGGAACAGCTTGAACAGATGCTTCAGGCCGACTAAACCCCAGGTTTTCCCTCTCCTCGCGGGGAGAGGGTTTACCCTCAGCGCCAGATAAGCAGCACGCAGGCGGCGGTTAACACGCCCATGCTGACGTTGAAAATAGCCCAGGAACGACGGCTGCGCAGGAACAGGCCAATCAGGCTACCAAAGGCTATCCAGATAACTCCGGCCACAATGTTGACCAGCGCAATCCCTAAGCTAATCATCGCCACGGAATGCAGGTAGGCTGCGCCTGCCAGGCTGAAACTGGCTACCGCGCCCAGCGCCATCAGCCAGGCTTTAGGGTTAATCACCTGCAGCAGGCCGCCCTGCCAGAAAGGTACCGGAGACGGCGGCGCCGCATCCGTCTCTAATCGCTCGTATTTCGCGGTGCCAATTTTCCAGGCCAGCCACAAAAGGTAAACGCTCCCGGCAATCTTCAGGATAAGGTGCAGAGCAGGGTAAAGCAGGATTAAGCTACCCACGCCAAAGGCAACAAGCACTAAAATGCACTGCATTCCGAGCATGATGCCAATCATCAGTGGCAGGCTGCGGAAGAAACCGTAATTCGCCCCGGATGCGGTAAGTAGCGTATTATTAGGGCCAGGTGTGATGGCGGCGACCCAGAGAAAGCCCAGCAACGAAAGAAAAAGCGTTAAGTCCATGAATTGGGTGCTCCACACCCGAAGAATAATTAGCGAACTAAACGAAACTAACAGTGTGATATGGCCAGTACAAGTCCTTTAGAATTGAATATTCATCATGATGAAGGTGACGATTTCCGCCCGATGCGCGGACTCAGTAACCCGCATCTGCAAACCATGATCCCACGTTTGATTCGTCGTCGAATCAATTTCAAACCCCACTGGCAGCGGCTGGATATGCCGGACGGGGATTTTGTCGATCTTGCGTGGAGCGAAGATCCGCAAACCGCCCTGCACAAACCGCGTTTGGTGGTGTTTCACGGGCTGGAAGGCAGCCTCCACAGCCCCTACGCCCATGGCATGATAGAAGCGGCGAAAAAACGCGGCTGGCTGGGCGTGGTGATGCATTTTCGCGGCTGCAGTGGCGTGCCAAATCGCAAAGAACGCATTTACCACTCCGGCGAAACGGAAGACGGCACTTACTTCCTCGAATGGTTGAATCAGCGTTACGGTGAAGTCCCCACCGCTGCCGTTGGTTTTTCGCTGGGCGGGAATATGCTCGCCTGCCTGATGGCAAAACAGGGCGCAGCCTGCACGCTGAAAGCCGGCGTGATTGTTTCCGCCCCGCTGATGCTTGAGCAGTGTTGCTACCACATGGAGCAGGGCTTCTCGCGCGTCTATCAGCATTATCTGCTGAACCTGCTGAAGAAAAATGCCGCCCGTAAGCTGAAGAGCTACCCTGGCTCGCTGCCTATCGACCTGCGCAAGCTGAAAAGCCTGCGCCGCATTCGCGAGTTCGATGATTTAATTACCTCGAAGATCCATGGCTTTGCCGACGCGCTGGACTACTATCGCCAGTGCAGCGCCATGCCGCTCTTGCCTGAAATTGCCGCTCCGACGCTGATTATCCATGCCAAGGACGACCCGTTCATGGATCACCACGTCATCCCGGATCGTGAAACGCTGCCGCCCAATATCCAGTATCAACTCACTACTTACGGCGGCCACGTTGGCTTTGTTGGCGGCACTCTGCTACGCCCACAAATGTGGCTTGAGCAGCGTATTCCCGACTGGCTAACCCGCTTCCTGGACCATTGAAATGATCATCCCCTGGCAAGATCTCGACCCCGAAACGCTCGACAATTTGATTGAATCTTTTGTATTACGAGAAGGCACAGATTATGGTGAGCAGGAGCGCTCGCTGACGCAAAAAGTCGCCGACGTGAAGCGCCAGTTACAAAGCGGCGAGGCCGTGCTGGTTTGGTCTGAACTCCATGAAACGGTGAACATTATGCCGCGCGGGCAGTTTCGCGGCTGACCGCTAACTGGCAGGGTGATCTATACTGGCTGAAAAGTATAACAAGCAGATACAGCTCTCTTTTCCGATCCCTCACGGAGTTTTCACCCTATGTCAGCCAAACACCCGGTTATTGCGGTCACAGGTTCCAGCGGCGCCGGAACGACAACCACCAGCCTCGCTTTTCGCAAAATTTTCCAGCAGCTCAACCTGCGCGCCGCCGAAGTTGAAGGCGACAGTTTCCACCGCTATACCCGCCCGGAAATGGATATGGCTATCCGCAAGGCGCGGGATGCCGGCCGTCATATCAGCTATTTTGGGCCAGAAGCCAACGACTTCGGGCTATTGGAACAAACCTTTATCGAGTACGGCCAGACCGGCAAAGGGCAATCGCGCAAATACCTGCATACCTACGATGAAGCCGTGCCGTGGAATCAGGTACCAGGGACTTTTACCCCGTGGCAGCCGCTCCCCGAGCCCACTGACGTCCTGTTTTATGAAGGCTTGCACGGCGGCGTAGTCACCCCTCAGCATAACGTCGCCGACTGCGTCGATTTGCTGGTAGGCGTAGTGCCCATCGTTAACCTGGAATGGATCCAGAAACTGGTGCGCGACACCAGCGAGCGTGGGCATTCGCGGGAAGCGGTGATGGATTCCGTTGTGCGCTCCATGGATGATTACATCAACTTCATTACTCCACAATTCTCACGTACCCATATCAACTTCCAGCGCGTTCCGACGGTGGATACTTCTAACCCGTTTGCTGCCCGGGCCATTCCGTCGCTGGACGAAAGCTTCGTGGTCATTCACTTCCGCGGGCTGGACGACATCGACTTCCCTTATCTGCTGGCGATGTTGCAGGGGTCGTTTATCTCCCACATTAATACATTGGTGGTGCCGGGAGGGAAAATGGGGCTGGCGATGGAGCTGATCATGGCCCCGTTGGTGCAGAGGCTGGCGGAAGGCAGGAAAATTGCCTGATGGCGTCAGGGCGGTTTGTACACCGCCCTTTTCTACTTATGCTTCAATAATTTCGTAGCTGTGGCTAATCTCTGCGGCTTTCTCCAGCATCAACGTCACCGAGCAATATTTCTCTGCAGTCAGCTCAACGGCGCGGGCAACCGCACTTTCTTTCAGCTCTTTACCAGTCACAACAAAATGCAGATGGATGTGGGTAAACAGGCGTGGCGCTTCTTCACGACGTTCGGAAGTCAGTTTCACCTCACAATCCGTCACCTCATGACGGCCTTTTTGCAGAATCGACACCACGTCAATTGAGCTACAACCGCCCGCGGCCATCAGCAGCATTTCCATCGGACTTGGCGCTTTATCCCCGGAGTTGCCGTCCATCAGAATTTGGTGGCCAGAAGCGGATTCACCGAGGAAAGTCATGCCTTCCACCCATTTAACTCTTGCCTGCATTTTACCTACTCCCGTTGAGAAAATATTCTTTCAGATTACGCGTCTACGTGAAAACTGGCAACGTAAGGCGATCCAGGTCATGCTGAAACGAGACAATACAAGACACTTACCAAAAGCTATGCTAAAACAATCCGGATGCTGCTGCGATACAGAGACGTTTATGCCGTAAGCAGAGGAAACGACTAATTACAGGCCGCAGGGTTAACCTGCCCGCCAGCTCCCAGGGCTTGGGAAAATTTCACGATTGCAACGCCAGACAAGAGGTTTCACGTCTTGTCTTTGGTAGCCAGTTTATAACAGAGGATAACCGCGCATGGTGCTTGGCAAACCGCAAACAGACCCGACTCTCGAATGGTTCTTGTCTCATTGCCACATTCATAAGTATCCGTCGAAGAGCACGCTGATTCACCAGGGTGAAAAGGCGGAGACGCTGTACTACATCGTCAAAGGCTCCGTAGCTGTTCTGATTAAAGATGAAGAAGGCAAGGAGATGATCCTTTCTTATCTGAATCAGGGTGATTTCATTGGTGAATTAGGTTTATTCGAAGAAGGTCAGGAGCGTAGCGCCTGGGTTCGTGCCAAGACCGCCTGTGAAGTAGCTGAAATTTCCTATAAAAAATTCCGTCAGCTGATTCAGGTCAACCCGGACATCCTGATGCGCCTTTCTTCCCAGATGGCACGCCGCCTGCAGGTCACCTCTGAGAAAGTCGGCAACCTCGCGTTCCTCGACGTGACCGGCCGTATCGCTCAGACGTTGCTTAACCTGGCTAAACAGCCGGATGCCATGACCCACCCGGACGGGATGCAAATCAAAATCACCCGCCAGGAAATCGGTCAGATCGTGGGCTGCTCCCGCGAAACCGTTGGCCGTATTCTGAAAATGCTGGAAGATCAGAACCTCATTTCCGCCCACGGTAAAACGATTGTCGTTTACGGCACCCGTTAATTAGCCCTTATAAAGGCGTGTCGCTTCGGTAACACGCCTTTTTTGTCTCTACAATTCAGGCTATGTGGAAGAGATTAATTTACCACCCGGAAGTTAACTACGCGCTGAGGCAAACGCTGGTGCTGTGTCTTCCCGTGGCTATCGGCCTGATGCTTGGCAGCCTGCAAAACGGCCTGCTCTTCTCGTTAGTTCCCGCCTGCTGCAACATTGCCGGGCTGGACACACCGCACAAACGCTTCTTCAAACGTTTGATTATCGGCGGCAGCCTGTTCGCCCTCAGCAGCCTTATCCTGCAGCTTCTGCTGCTTTATACTCACATCCCGCTGCCGGCGATATTGATCGTCATGGCTCTGCTGCTCGGCGTCACGGCGGAAATCAGCTCACTTCACGCACGCCTGCTGCCCGCGTCACTGATCGCCGCTATTTTTACGCTCAGCATGGCCGGGAATATGCCGATCTGGAAACCCATGGTGCTCTATATCTTCGGCACCATCTGGTACGGCGCCTTCAACTGGTTTTGGTTCCGTCTATGGCGTGAACAGCCGCTCAGAGAGTCACTCAGCCTGTTGTATCGCCAGCTTGCAGATTACTGCGAAGCAAAATACAGCCTGCTGACCCAGCACACCGATCCGGAAAAGGCGCTGCCGCCGCTGCTTGCCCGCCAGCAAAAAGCCGTCGACCTGATAACCACCTGTTATCAGCAGTTGCATATGCTGTCCGCCAACCAGCAAAACGGCTACAAGCGCCTGTTACGTGCTTTCCAGGTCGCACTGGATTTGCAGGAGCACATTTCGGTTAGCCTGCATCAGCCGGAAGAGGTTCAGAAGCTGGTCGAGCAAAGCCATGCGGAAGCCGTGATCCGCTGGAATGCCCAAACCATCGCCGCGCGCCTGCGCGTGCTGGCAGACGATATTCTTTATCACCGCTACCCAACGCGTTTTACCATGGACAAGCAAATCGACGCGCTGGAAAAAATCGCCCGCCAGAACCCGGACAATCCTGTGGGGCAGTTCTGCCATTACCACTTTAGCCGCATTGCCCGGGTGCTGAAAACCCAGCGGCCGCTGTACGTGAGGGATTTAATGGAGGACAGGGAACGCCGTTTACCGTTTTTCCCGGCCCTGAAAAGCTATCTCTCGTTCAAATCCTCCGCTTTGCGCAGCTCCGCACGTTTAGGCGTGATGCTGACCATTGCCAGCCTGCTGGGCTCCTTCTTACACTTGCCAAAGCCGTATTGGATCCTGATGACGGTGATGTTCGTGACGCAAAATGGCTATGGTGCAACGCGGGTGCGCATCGTTCACAGGGCGGCAGGCACCATGGCAGGGCTGTGTATAGCGGGTATCACCCTGCACTTCCACGTCCCGGACAGCTACACCCTGCTGGCGATGTTAATGATTACGCTGGTGAGCTACCTGTTTATCCGCAAAAGCTACGGCTGGGCCACCATCGGTTTCACCGTCACGGCGGTATATACCCTGCAGCTCATCACTCTCAGCGCCGAGAGTTACATCATTCCCCGGCTCATAGACACCCTGCTCGGCTGCCTGATTGCCTTTGGCGGCATGATCTGGCTCTGGCCACAGTGGCAAACCGGCCTGCTGCGCCAGAACGCCCACGACGCGTTGGAGGCGGATCAGGACGCTATTCGGCTGATATTAAGCAACGATCCGGAACCCACCCCGCTGGCCTGGCAGCGTATGCGGGTCAACCAGGCGCACAACGCGCTGTTCAACTCGCTCAATCAGGCGATGCAGGAGCCAGGATTTAACTCTCACTACCTGGCAGACATGAAACTCTGGGTGACGCACAGCCAGTTCATCGTCGAGCATATCAACGCCATGACCACGCTGGCGCGCGAGCACAACATGCTGACGCCGGACCTGGCGCAAAAGTATCTGCAGTCTTGTGAAATTGGGTTACAGCGCTGCCAGCAAAGGCTGGAGTATGACGGGCCTGGGGGGTCGAACGACGCCAATATTCTGGAACCGGATACGCTGCCCACGGGGCCGTTAAGCACCATGGAGCAGCATTTACAGCGGATTATTGGCCATCTGAACACCATGCATACCATCTCATCGGTAGCCTGGCGTCAGCGGCCTCATCATGGGATCTGGCTGAGCCGCCGCCTGCGGCGCTCGGGTTAGTTTTACCCCGCCACCACGTGGGCAACGGCTTTGGCGAAGCGCTGCATCCCTTCCAGGATATCCGCGTCCTCGACAATAAGCGAAGGCGCGAAGCGCATAACATCCGGCCCGGCGTTCAACACCATCACACCTTCTGTCGCGCCCGCATAGAGAAACTCGCGGGCGCGCCCTTTGTACTTCTCGTTAAGCTCTGCGCCAATCAACAGTCCCATGCCGCGAATGTCGCTGAATAGATCAAACTGTGCGTTTATCTTTTGCAGTTGCTCGACGAAAAGCTGACGTTTGGCTGCTACGCCTTTAAGGACTTCTGGCGTGTTGATGATATCGAAAGCCGCCCCGGCCACCGCACACGCCAGCGGGTTACCGCCGTAGGTCGAGCCGTGACTGCCGACGTGGAACGCGGAGGCAATTTCATTGGTGGTCAGCATTGCGCTCACCGGGAAACCACCGCCCAGGGCTTTGGCGCTGGTCAAAATATCCGGTGTGACGCCGTAGTTGATATAAGCGAAGAGTTCGCCCGTGCGGCCCATACCGGACTGCACTTCATCAAAGACCAGCAGTGCCTGGTGCTCATCACACAAATCACGCAGCCCCTGCAGAAATTCCGGCGTCGCGGCGGTCACACCGCCCTCGCCCTGAATCGGCTCCACCACCACCGCGCAGGTATGATCGTCCATTACCGCTTTCACTGCAGCAAGGTCGTTATACGGCACATGAATAATATCGGCAGGCTTCGGGCCGAAGCCGTCGGAGTATTTAGCCTGTCCCCCCACGGAAACGGTGAACAGCGAACGTCCGTGAAACGCATTGTAGAAGGCGATGATTTTGCTTTTGTACGGGCTGTGGCGGGTCGAAGCATAATAGCGGGCCAGCTTAAAGGCCGTTTCGTTGGCTTCCGTACCGGAGTTCATGAACACAACGCGCTCGGCAAAAGTGGCATCAATCAGCTTACGGGCAAGCTTCAGGGCAGGCTCATTAGTAAAAACGTTGCTGGTGTGCCACAGAGTTTCGCCCTGGGTTTTCAGCGCCCCCACCAGCGCGGGGTGGCAATGCCCCAGCGCGGTCACGGCGATGCCTCCGGCAAAGTCTACGTATTCCTTCCCGGCGGAATCCCACACGCGGCTACCTTTTCCTTTCACTGGAATAAATTCTGCTGGTGCATAAATCGGCAGAATCACTTCATCGAAGGTTGCCCGCGTAACCGCTGATTGTTCAGTTCCCATTTATTCCCCACTCGTTTTTATGCGTTAGACATGAATGAAAATATAATCACGAAATATGCATAAAAAACCAAATGCAGGCAAGCGACAATTCACCTCTGGAGGAAATTCGCCAGCAGCGCATGCCCCTGTTCACTGAGAATACTTTCCGGGTGGAACTGCACGCCTTCCAGATCCAGCGAACGGTGACGGATACCCATGATTTCCTGTTTATCCGTCCTGGCCGTGACCTCAAAACAGTCAGGCAGAGTATCGGGATCAATGAGCAGCGAATGATAGCGCGTCACCGTCAGCGGATTATTCAGCCCACGGAACACGCCGCTACCGTTGTGGCTAATGGCGGACGTCTTACCATGCATCACCTGCTCTGCCCGCACAATACTCGCGCCAAACGCCTGTGCGATAGCCTGATGTCCGAGGCAAACACCCAGAATAGGGAGTTGTCCAGCGAAGTGATTAATGGCGGCAAGGGAGATACCTGCCTCAGTCGGGGTGCAAGGGCCAGGAGAGATCACCAGCTTGCCCGGAGCCAGACGCTCAATATCGTCCAGCCCAATTTCGTCGTTACGCTTCACCAACACCTCCTCACCCAGCTCGCAAAAATACTGGTAGAGGTTCCAGGTGAAGGAATCATAGTTGTCGATAAGCAGTAACATGGCGGCTCCAGGGCAAAAAAGAACGCGCTATTCTAGACGCTTTCTGACGCCTGGCTCACCACTTATTGAAATTCGCTGCTTCGGGGAAGGGACAGAGCGGGCGAAAAACGCCCGCGCGGGGATACTTACGGCAGAACCTTCGCAGAAAGGATCACGATAGGTTTCGTCGGCACATTCTGGTACGGGCCAACGTCATGGCTTGGCGCCTGGGAAATTTTATCGGCAACGTCCAGGCCTTTGACCACTTTACCAAATACGGCATAGCCAAAGTCGCGCTGGCCGTGATCCAGGAAGGCGTTATCAGCCACGTTAATAAAGAACTGGCTGGTTGCGCTGTCTTTGTCTGCGGTGCGCGCCATAGAAATGGTGCCACGAGTGTTACGCAGGCCATTGTCCGCTTCGTTCTTAATCGGCGCGTTAGGCTGCTTCTGATTCATATCTTCGGTGAAGCCACCGCCCTGAATCATAAAGCCCGGGATCACGCGGTGGAAGGTGGTGTTGTTATAAAAACCGCTATTGACGTAATCCACGAAGTTTTTGACCGAAACCGGCGCTTTTTGGCTATTTAACTCAAGCTCAATATTGCCAGCCGAGGTGGTCAACAGGACGTGCGGATCGCCTTTTGCAGCCAGCGCCGCAGGTGAAAGCGCAGAGAGGGCGAATACAGCTGCAACAGCCGCCAGTGTCGATTTGAGCATGAACAATTCCTTACGAAGGCAGTGAGTGAAGCAAGTGGCTTGATTGTAAAGAGGCACCGCAGCCGACGCCAGCCATTTACGGTTTTTTACTTACACGCAAATCAACAAGTTGCCGCGCCAACACGCTGAAATAGATTGAAATATGTGATGCACTTCATGATTCACTCAGTTTATTTCAGCAATAAATTCATAATTCATTTAAATAGATCACGCAAATGACTAAAATCTGCCCGTCCGCCGCGCTGTCAATGCGCTTTACATTTCCTTGCACAGGCTCGTTATGACTAACAGCAACCGAACCAAGCTCTTATGGATTAGCTTCTTCTCCTACGCCCTGACCGGGGCGTTGGTGATCGTCACCGGGATGGTGATGGGAAACATCGCAGAGTACTTTAATCTGCCGGTGTCCAGCATGAGTAATACCTTTACGTTCCTTAATGCCGGTATTTTAATCTCTATCTTCCTGAACGCCTGGCTGATGGAAATCGTGCCGCTGAAAACCCAGCTGCGATTTGGTTTCCTGCTGATGGTGCTGGCCGTCGCTGGCCTGATCTTCGGTCATAACCTCGCGATCTTCTCCGCTTCCATGTTCGTTCTGGGGCTGGTGAGCGGGATAACCATGTCGATTGGTACCTTCCTGATCACCCACATGTATGAAGGGCGTCAGCGCGGTTCCCGCCTGCTGTTTACCGACTCCTTCTTCAGCATGGCCGGGATGATTTTCCCGATGGTCGCCGCTATTCTGCTGGCTCGGAGCATTAACTGGTACTGGGTCTACGTGTGTATCGGCCTGGTTTATGTTGCTATCTTCCTGCTGACCCTGGGCTGTGAGTTCCCGGCGCTGGGCAAACATGCGAAGAAAGACGACCAGCCTGTCACCAAAGAAAAATGGGGCGTTGGCGTGCTGTTCCTGTCCATCGCGGCGCTGTGCTACATCCTCGGCCAGTTGGGCTTTATCTCCTGGGTACCGGAATACGCCAAAGGCCTGGGCATGAGCATCAACGATGCCGGCAAGCTGGTGAGTGACTTCTGGATGTCTTACATGTTCGGCATGTGGGCGTTCAGCTTCATCCTGCGTTTCTTCGACCTGCAGCGCATTCTGACCGTGCTCGCTGGCGCAGCCACCGTGCTGATGTACCTGTTTAACCACGGTGACCCGGCTCATCTGGCCTGGTTTATTCTGTCGCTTGGTTTCTTCTCCAGCGCCATTTACACCACCATCATCACCCTGGGCTCTCAGCAGACCAAAGTGTCTTCGCCTAAGCTGGTTAACTTCGTTCTGACCTGTGGCACCGTGGGCACCATGCTGACCTTCATCGTCACCGGTCCAATTGTCGCGCACAGCGGCCCTCTGGCTGCGCTGCACACCGCCAATGGCCTGTACGCTGTCGTCTTCGTCATGTGCCTGCTGCTTGGTTTCGTCACCAAACACCGTCGTCATGGCGCAGAGGCTGCTGCGCACTAATCGCCCTGAGATTTGCCCTCTCCCAGCCGGGAGGGGGTTCCTTCACTCTCCCGCTATTATTACGATTTTCGCAATAATGAATTGCCGATAAGGCTTATTCCTGCCCATTGTTGCCTGTGGCAACCTGTTTGCATCGTTCGGGGCCCTTCCCGTTCAGCCAATCAGGAACCGATTTATGAAACTCTATGACTTCCCTCTGTCAGGCCATGCCCACCGCGCTCGTCTGTTTCTTTCCCTGCTCGGCCTGCCCCATGAGCTTGTTGAGCTGGACCTGAAGGCCGGCGCCCATAAGCAGCCGGAATATCTTGCGCTGAACCCGTTTGGGCAGGTCCCTCTGCTGGACGATGAAGGCACGCTGATCCCTGACTCCAACGCCATTCTTGTCTATCTGGCGAAAAAAAGTGGCCAAAGTGCCTGGCTGCCGGAAGACCCACAGGGCGCGGCAGCCGTTCAACGCTGGCTTTCCGTCGCCGCCGGAGACCTCGCCTTTGGTCCTGCCGCAGCCCGCCTGGTCACGGTTTTCGGTGCCAAATTTAACCCCGACGAGGTGATTGCGCGTGCTCACATCTTCCTGGGACGCCTTGAGCAGCATCTCGCCAATCGGGAATGGCTGGTCGGCGATCATCCAACCATCGCTGATGTCGCCATTTACAGCTATACCTCCAGCGCACCTGAGGGGAATGTAGATCTCTCCGGTTATCCAGCCGTTATGGCTTTCCTGCGCCGTATTGAAGCACTACCTGGGTTTGTACCTTTCGTCAAAACGGCCGCAGGCCTTAACGCCGTCGCCTAGCCTCACGCTTTCGGGGAGAAAAAAATGAGCGAGAAGATGACGAAAAAGTCGGTCTGGCATGAAGGTGAAATATTCCTGCAGGATAAGGCTGGCGTAACCGAACGCATGGCTGAAGTGGGCCAGCGAGTGATACGCGATTACATGCCTGAACAGCATCGTGACTTCTACGCTCAGTTGCCTTTTATCGTCATCGGCAGCATCGCCCCGAATGGCGAAGCGTGGGCAACATTTCTGGAAGGTGAGCCTGGTTTTGTCTTATCTCCGACCTCAACCCACCTGACGATTGCAGCGTCGGTGCCAGGTGAAGATCCGGCCAGAGAAGGAATGGTGCCCAACGCATCTATTGGCCTGCTGGGAATCGAGCTTCATACCCGACGGCGTAACCGGATGAACGGCACGCTGCAGCAGACGGAGGGCGGCCTTCAGGTTGAAGTCGACCAAAGCTTCGGTAACTGCCCGCGCTATATTCAACTCCGTGAATTCACTTTTACCCGTGCGCCCGGTAGTCATGCAGGTGGTACGGTAGAGACGCTCCCGGGGCTGGACGCTGAAGCAAGCGCAATGATTCAGGCAGCGGATGCCTTTTTTGTCGCCTCCTGGGCCGAAAGAGACGGTAAACAGCAGGCAGATGTTTCCCACCGTGGCGGCAAACCGGGCTTCATCCGGGTTAGCAACGACGGCACGCTGACCATTCCTGACTTCAACGGCAATCTCTTTTTTGCCACGCTAGGTAATATTCTGCTTAACGGCCAGGCTGGTCTGCTTTTCGTGGACTTTATCAGCGGCGACATGCTGCAAATGACCGGCGAAGCAAAAGTCATTCTGGACTCACCGGAAATCGCCGCCTTCCAGGGCGCAGAACGGCTATGGACGTTTAAAGCCCACCGGGTTGTACGCCGCCGCAACGCGCTGGCATTGCGCTGGAAGTCTGAGGCTAAAGGGCATTCCCCTCATTCACTGATGACCGGCAGTTGGCAGGAAGCTGCGAGCAAGATAAAAGCCACAGAGCTGGCAACACGCTGGCGACCATTTTGCGTGGTAAACATTGTCGATGAGAGCCGCTCGATCCGCTCCTTCTATCTTCAGCCGGATGATGGCGCGGGTCTGCTACCCCATCTCGCCGGACAGCACTTGCCCATTCGCGTGAAACTTCACGGCGCAGAAGCCCCGGCAATCCGTACTTACACGCTTTCATCGGCTCCGTCCGACGGCTTTTATCGCATTAGCGTCAAGCGGGAAGGAAGCGTCTCCAGCCACCTGCACAACGGCGTTTCCATTGGCGATATTATTGACGTTCGTGCTCCGGCAGGTGGTTTCATCCTTGATGCGCATGCGCCACGCCCTGCCGTATTGCTGGCCGGCGGCGTGGGCATTACCCCGATGCTCGCCATGCTGCGGCACATTGTCTATGAAGGGTTACGCAAACAACGTATCCGACAAACATTTTTGTTCCAGGCAGCAAGACAGGTGGAAGATTTGCCTTTTACTCAGGAGATTGGCGAGCTGGTCGCGGCAGCCAAAGGTGCCGTGCAAGTGATTCGCGTCCTCAGTCAGCCTGGAAGTGCTCAACCTGGTGTGGACTATGATGTTCATGGCCATATCGATATGCCTTTGCTGACCAGTCGTCTGCCGTTTAACGACTACGATTTCTACCTTTGCGGTCCGGCGACGTTCACCCAATCTCTCTACGACGGACTGCGGAAATACAACATCGGCGATGACAGAATCCATGCTGAAGCCTTTGGCCCCTCAGCGCTGGTTCGCACCACAGACAGCCAAACGTCAAAACCTGGCGCCCTACAGCCTTCCACCAGCCCCGTACCGATTGCTTTTATGCGTTCGCTAAAAGAAGCTCGCTGGTTGCCGGATTCAGGTTCGCTTTTAGAGCTGGCCGAAGCCAGGGGATTAACCCCGGAATTCAGCTGTCGGGAAGGCCACTGCGGAACCTGTCGGACTAAACTCCTCAAAGGCTCAGTCACCTACCCGAAAATCCCGTCCGCAAGCATGGCAAATGATGAGGTACTGATTTGCTGCGCAGTTCCGGCACAGCTGCCCGCAGGTGAAGAAAACCGCATTCAGCTTGAGTTATAACGCCGCGATTGCGTCATACCCGGCGAATAGCGAATACTGAAGCCCCCTTTTCGTCAGGCATGAGGTTGACCATGGATCGTTGGCAGGCGATGAAAATTTTCGTCAAAGTCGCAGAAACCGAGAGTTTTGCCGCAGCAGCGCGCCAGCTCCATATCAGTGCCCCGGTGGTCACCCGCGCGATTGCCGCGCTGGAAGAGGTCATCGGAACCCGGCTATTTATTCGCACCACACGCACAGTGAAGCTGACCGAGCCTGGCCTGCAATACCTCAACGACTGCCGCACGATTCTCACCAGCATAGAGGAAGCCGAGGCTGCAGCGGCAGGCTCCTATGCCACGCCGTCCGGGATCCTGTCGGTCACCGCCTCTGTTCTGTTCGGCCAGAAATTCGTCCTGCCTGTCATCACTGATTACCTTGATGCATGGCCAACCATGCGCGCCAGGTCGTTGTTCGTTGATCGCCAGGTGAACATCATAGAAGAAGGCATTGACGTTGCCGTACGTATTGGGCACCTGCCCGACTCCGGACTGACGGCAACCAAAGTCGGTACCGTTCGCCGGGTTGTATGTGCTTCGCCGGGCTACCTGGAAAAATACGGCACGCCGATAACACCTGCGGATCTTAAAAACCATCGTATTGCCTCTTCGGCCAGCGCCTGGGCCTCACCGGAATGGCGCTTTGCGGGTGAGCAACGCGTCATGATCAATGCCGCGCTCCAGTGCAACAACAACGAGTCATCAATTGCCACCGCAAAAGCGGGGTGGGGATTGACGCGAGTCCTGGATTATCAGATAGCGTCGGCCCTGCGCGACGGCACACTGCAAATCGTACTAAGCGATTACGAGCTTGAGCCACTCCCCATACATGTGGTGCATACCGAAGGCCGCCACGTTTCTGCAAAAGTACGCACTTTTGTTGATCTGATTGTTGCCCGGCTCCGCGCGAACCCTTTGCTGAACTGAATATCCCCTCATCTCTGCCCTGGCGAAAAACCAGTCAATTCCATAACTTACAAAAATACATCAAAATCAATGATATACCTCTTAATGGGTATATAAAGGCGCATTTGATTTGCATCAATAATCACCACGGCTGAATCGTTAAGGTAGGCGATAATAGAAAAGAAATTGAGGCAATTATGAGCAAAGTCAGAATCGCAGTGATCGGTAATGGCATGGTGGGCCATCGCTTTATCGAAGACTTACTTGATAAAGCCCCGCCGGACCAGTTCGACATCACCGTATTTTGTGAAGAGCCGCGTAAAGCCTACGATCGCGTGCACCTTTCTTCTTATTTCTCCCATCATACCGCTGAAGAACTCTCCCTGGTCCGCGACGGCTACTACGAAAAACATGGCGTAAAAGTCCTGATTGGCGAACGCGCCATCACCATCAACCGCCAGGAAAAAGTGATCCACTCCAATACCGGCCGCACCGTTTATTACGACAAACTGGTGATGGCGACGGGTTCTTACCCATGGATCCCACCGATTAAAGGCTCTGAAACCCAGGACTGCTTCGTTTACCGCACCATCGAAGACCTTAACGCCATTGAATCTTGCGCCCGCCGCAGCAAACGCGGTGCCGTCGTCGGCGGCGGCCTGCTGGGGCTGGAAGCGGCCGGGGCGCTGAAAAACCTCGGCGTGGAAACCCACGTTATCGAATTCGCGCCAATGCTGATGGCCGAGCAGCTTGACCGCATGGGCGGCGAGCAGCTGCGCAGCAAAATCGAGCGTATGGGCGTGCGTGTCCATACCGGCAAAAATACCCAGGAAATCGTCCAGCAGGGCACCGAAGCTCGCAAAACAATGCGTTTTGCCGACGGCAGCGAGCTGGAAGTGGATTTCATCGTTTTCTCCACCGGTATTCGTCCTCAAGACAAGCTGGCCACACAATGTGGGCTCGAAACAGCCCAGCGTGGTGGGATAACCATCAACGACAAGTGCCAGACTTCCGATCCGGATATTTATGCCATCGGAGAGTGCGCCAGTTGGAATAACCGCGTCTTCGGGCTCGTTGCGCCGGGTTATAAAATGGCTCAGGTCACAGCAGACCACCTGCTCGGGAGCGAAAACGCCTTTGAAGGCGCGGACATGAGCGCCAAGCTGAAACTGCTCGGCGTTGACGTCGGCGGTATTGGCGATGCTCACGCTCGCACGCCAAACGCCCGCAGCTATGTTTACCTCGATGAAAGCAAAGAGGTTTACAAACGTCTGGTGGTCAGCGAAGACAACAAAACCCTGCTCGGCGCAGTGCTGGTGGGCGACACCAGCGACTACGGTAACCTGCTGCAGCTGGTGTTGAACGCGATTGAGCTGCCGGAGAACCCGGATTCGCTGATCCTGCCAGCACACGCCAGCAGCGGCAAACCTTCAATTGGCGTCGATAAACTGCCGGAAAGCGCGCAAATCTGCTCCTGCTTTGACGTCACCAAAGGCGACCTGATCAAAGCCATCAATAAAGGTTGTCATACCGTCGCGGCGCTGAAAGCCGAAACCAAAGCCGGGACCGGCTGCGGCGGCTGTATTCCACTGGTAACTCAGGTGCTGAACGCCGAGCTGGCCAAAGCCGGTATCGAAGTGAACAACAACCTGTGCGAACACTTCGCCTTCTCGCGCCAGGAGCTGTACCACCTGATCCGCGTGGAAGGAATCAAATCCTTCGACCAGCTACTGCAAAAATACGGCAAGGGTTACGGCTGCGAAGTGTGTAAACCTACCGTGGGTTCGCTGCTGGCTTCCTGCTGGAATGACTATGTGCTGCAGCCGGAGCTAACGCCGCTGCAGGACACCAACGATAACTTCCTCGGCAACATCCAGAAAGACGGCACCTACTCGGTGATCCCGCGCTCAGCAGGCGGCGAAATCACGCCTGAAGGGCTGATGGAAGTGGGCCGTATCGCCCGCGAATACAACCTGTATACCAAAATCACCGGCTCCCAGCGCATCGGCCTGTTCGGCGCACAAAAGGACGATCTGCCGGAAATCTGGCGTCAGCTGATTGAAGCCGGGTTCGAAACCGGCCACGCCTATGCCAAAGCGTTGCGTATGGCGAAAACCTGCGTCGGCAGCACCTGGTGCCGCTACGGCGTGGGCGACAGCGTAGGGTTCGGTGTCGAGCTGGAAAACCGCTACAAGGGCATCCGTACCCCGCACAAAATGAAATTTGGCGTCTCTGGCTGTACCCGCGAATGTGCGGAAGCGCAGGGCAAAGACGTGGGCATTATCGCCACGGAGAAAGGTTGGAACCTGTATGTATGTGGTAACGGCGGCATGAAACCGCGCCACGCGGACCTGCTGGCGGCAGATCTCGACCACGATACCATCATCAAGTATCTCGACCGCTTCATGATGTTCTACATCCGCACCGCCGATAAACTCACCCGTACTTCCGTGTGGCTGGAGAACCTGGAAGGCGGCATTGATTATCTGCGTAGCGTGATTGTCGACGACAAGCTCGGCTTGAACGATCAGCTTGAAGCAGAGCTCAACCGCCTGCGCGAGAAAGTAATCTGTGAGTGGACAGAAACAGTGAATACGCCGCAGGCGCAGGTTCGCTTCAAACACTTTATCAACAGCCCGCAGCGCGATCCGAATGTGCAGACAGTTAGCGAGCGCGATCAACACCGTCCGGCCACGCCGTATGAGCGTATTCCGGTCACTCTGGTAGAAGTGGAGGAACACGCATGAGCCAGTGGACAACCGTTTGTCAGCTAGACGATATCCTGCCAGCAACCGGCGTTTGCGCCCTGGTCGGTTCGGCACAGGTGGCTATTTTCCGCCCACGTAAAGACGAGCAGGTTTACGCCATCAGCAATATCGACCCGTTCTTTGAAGCCAGCGTGCTTTCCCGCGGGCTGATTGCGGAACATCAGGCCGAGCTGTGGGTTGCCAGCCCGCTGAAAAAGCAGCACTTCCGCCTGCGCGACGGCCTGTGCATGGAAGATGAAAGCCGCTCCGTGCCGCACTATGAAGCTCGCGTGCAGGACGGGCTGGTGCAGATAAAAGCGTAATCCATAAAACAACCCTCACCCTGCCCTCTCCCTGAGGGAGAGGGTACCGACAGTATTCCTCCCTCGGGAGCGAGGGAACCGATCGAGCAACAATAGCGGCGACGGATGCCCCCCTCTCCCTTTGGGAGAGGGCCGGGGTGAGGGTAATTCATTCTAATTTTTATTTTTTAACTTCATTGGGATAGCAAAAATGTTCACCGATACCATCAATAAGTGTGCAGCGAATGCCGCGCGCATTAATCGTCTCTCACAGACAAACCCTCTGGGCTTCTGGGTGAGTTCCGCCATGGCGGGCGCCTACGTTGGCCTTGGCATCATCCTGATTTTCACCCTTGGTAATTTACTCGATCCGGCCATTCGTCCGCTGGTGATGGGTGCGACCTTCGGCATCGCCCTGACGCTGGTGATTATCGCCGGTTCCGAACTGTTCACCGGTCACACCATGTTCCTGACCTTCGGCGTGAAAGCGGGCACCATCTCTCACGGCCAAATGTGGGCGATTCTGCCGCAGACCTGGCTTGGCAATCTGGTAGGTTCAGTGTTTGTTGCGCTGTTGTATAGCTGGGGCGGAGGTAGCCTGCTGCCGGTAGATACCAGCATTGTGCACACCGTCGCGCTGGCAAAAACCACCGCGCCAGCGATGGTGCTGTTCTTTAAAGGGGCGCTGTGTAACTGGCTGGTTTGCCTGGCAATCTGGATGGCGATTCGTACCGAAGGGGCAGCGAAGTTCCTGGCAATCTGGTGGTGCCTGCTGGCATTTATCGCCTCCGGCTACGAGCACTCCATCGCCAACATGACGCTCTTTGCCCTCTCCTGGTTTGGTCACCACAGCGAGGCTTACACGCTGTCTGGCATCGGCCATAACCTGCTGTGGGTCACGCTGGGGAACACCCTTTCCGGCGTGGTATTCATGGGTCTGGGTTATTGGTATGCTACGCCGAAAGCCGAACGCCCGCAGCCTGCCGCCGCAGGCGCAGCGGAAACCGCCCGTAATTAATTGAGGATTGACCGTGGATCACCTGCCGATATTTTGTCAGTTACGTGGCCGCGCCTGCCTGCTGGTAGGCGGTGGCGATGTCGCTGAACGCAAAGCGCGTTTGTTGCTGGAGGCAGGTGCGCGCATCACCGTTAACGCCCTCGAATTCAGCCCGCAGTTTAAAGTGTGGGCTGAGCAAAATATGCTGACGCTGGCCGAAGGGGCGTTCTCTGAAACGCTGCTGGACGAAAGCTGGCTGGCGATTGCCGCTACCGACGATGATGAGGTGAATCAGCAGGTTAGCGATGCCGCTGAATCCCGCCGAATTTTCTGCAACGTGGTGGATGCGCCGAAACAGGCGAGTTTCATTATGCCGTCGATTATCGACCGTTCCCCACTGATGGTCGCGGTCTCTTCCGGCGGTACGTCCCCTGTTCTGGCCCGACTGCTGCGCGAAAAACTGGAAGCCAGCCTGCCACTGCATCTGGGTAAAATCGCCGCTTTTGCAGGTACTCTGCGTGGTCGTGTAAAACAAACTTTTGCCACCATGGGCGAGCGTCGCCGTTTCTGGGAAAAATTCTTTACTAACGATCGTCTGGCGCAGTATCTGGCCAACGAAGACCTGCTTGCCGTTGAAAAAGAGACGGAATCACTGTTCTCCACCCCACTCGATCACCGTGGCGAAGTAGTGCTGGTTGGCGCTGGCCCCGGCGATGCAGGCTTGCTGACGCTGAAAGGCTTGCAACAAATTCAACAGGCTGACGTTGTGGTTTACGACCGCCTGGTGTCAGACGACATCATGAATCTGGTCCGTCGCGATGCCGACCGCGTGTTTGTCGGCAAGCGTGCGGGCTACCACTGCGTGCCGCAGGAAGAGATTAACCAAATCCTGCTGCGGGAGGCGCAAAAAGGCAAACGCGTGGTTCGCCTGAAAGGCGGCGATCCGTTTATCTTCGGGCGCGGCGGTGAAGAACTGGAAACCCTGTGCAACGGCGGAATTCCGTTCTCTGTCGTCCCTGGGATCACCGCAGCGTCCGGCTGTTCCGCCTACTCAGGTATTCCACTTACTCACCGGGATTACGCGCAAAGCGTGCGCCTGGTCACCGGCCATTTGAAAACCGGCGGTGAACTCGACTGGGCGAACCTGGCAGCAGAGAAACAAACGCTGGTGTTCTACATGGGTCTGAACCAGGCCTCGGCCATTCAGCAACAGCTGATCGCCCACGGCATGGAAGAGAGCATGCCGGTGGCGCTGGTGGAAAACGGCACGGCAGTGAATCAGCGCGTCGTGGACGGCACGCTGAACCAATTAGGCGAGCTGGCCACCCAGGTCGGCAGCCCAGCGCTGATTATCGTGGGCCGTGTGGTGGGTCTTCGCGACAGGCTAAACTGGTTCTCAAACCATTAAATACCAAGGGAGGCATAAGGCCTCCCTTTTACTTTTCTGCCTCTGCACAGCTATCCCGCAAAATTCTTAATACGGTTTCTGCGCCACTGCGGTTAGGGTTGATGCGGATCATCCGCTTTTCGAGGCCAGGCTCGGCCTGCCTGAACGTCCCGGAAAGCCGATAAAAAAGCGGCGGGATCTCATACTTAGATTCTGCGCCTACCGGATAAGGCAATGCGCCCAGCTTTTGTGCGGCGGCCAGCACCTTTTCGGCAATCGGCCGATGAAACTCCACCAGCAGCACCTTCGACTGCGCATTGGCAATAAATGCATTTTTAACCTGAGGCACAGCGCCCTGAGACAATAGCTCAACCAGCGTATCGTTCACCTGTGCCTGAACGGCATGCATCACCGGGGCGAAGACCAAACCGCGCAGCACCTCCATAGCCTGAAAGCCCTGGACCTGGCTGCCGCCGGAGTACATGCTCTGGCGCACCGCCTGAACGGCCGATTTGTCGCCGACCACAACGCCGACGCCCACCGGGCCAAACAGTTTAAAGCAGGAGAAAGTCGACAACGTGGCCCCACACTCGCAGCCGATTTTGTCGACCTTCATCACCGCATAGTTATCGTCGGCCAGCGACGGCAAAGCGTGGCGATTAAAGCAGGCCACCACCTCAGCCAATGAATAGGCATCATCCAATGTCTGCCGGGTGTGCTGAATCAAAGCCGCGACGGGTCGATGAGCCGCAATAGCGGCTTCCACGTCATTTAACTTATTGAAATCGGCCCGAATCAGCGCCAGCCCCATCTGTTCGGCGATAACCGCCGTGGTCGGATACAGAGGAGCCTGATGAATCAGCAGCTTATCGCCAGCGTTTAGCAATGCCATCAGTCCGCTACGAATCGCCCCGGTTCCGGCCCCCTGCACCAGCGCAGCGGCTGGCGCAGAAAAGAAATCAGCCAGTACGGCCTCAACTCTCTGCGTAGTGTTTGGCTGATTCAGACCGGGTACCAGGCCGACATCCCCCAGGCTCAAAAAATCAGCGCCTGGAAAATGCCGGCAGATAATATCCACCAGGGCGAACTGCTTCTGCTGGGCCTGAGCCAGGCTCAGGCTTTGCAATGGCCAGCTTTCCACACAACCCCCTTAGGCCGGGATAAACAGGCCGCAGAAGAACAGAATATTCAGCACAATGCCGGTTATCATCACCGCCACAACCGGCGCGGCCATTTTCTGCACCGGGCGACCCAGTGATTCGTTCAGGAAGTACAGCGCCGTCGCAATGGTGAAGCCGGTATAGCCCGCCATCTTGATGGCGGCAAAGATAGAGCCAATCAGCAGCGCCATCTCCATCAGCATGTTCATCGCGTTACGAATGTTATCCGAGGCGTTGCGTACCGAAGGATAACGGCCCAGCCATTTCCCAATGGAGCGCAGCAACAGGACTTCGGCAGAAATCACCAGCGCGCCGACCACAAAAGCGATGAGCGGATTAGCAATCAGGTAGCCCACGGCAAAGACAAAGGTGAACCCGGCCACAGCGTAAACACCGGTCGCCAGCGCCGTCGTGGCAATCATCGGCACAAAGCCCAGGCCACGCATAAACTCGGCCAGCGCGGCCTGATCAATCAGGCTTTGAGACTGCGTCGGATCCAGTCCAACCTTGTAAGCTTTCTCCAGCGTAAAGATGGACACCTCACTGCCTGCAAACAGCTTCATGCTGGCAACGGCGGCGATCAGCCCGCCAACGATGGCAATATACGGCAAATTCTTGATAATCCGGGACGTCCGCTCTTCAAACACCGACTGCCCGTGAGCATCGTGTTCATGTTCACCGCGGGAGCGCAGATCCTGAAAAATCGCAATCGCCAGCAGCATAATCATGCCCACGAAGATTTCGATGGATTCCGGGTTAAGCTGCGGGAAGAAACGCACCACCAGCACGCGGGTCAGCAGTACAACCACCGCCGCGAACAGGCTGTTCTTCCAGCCAAACTGGTAGAAAATCGCGACCAGCGGGAACAGCGCAAAGGCAGAGACCACCGGAGAGCTCAGCTCACCCAACGAGCCGAGAACATCTACCGGCAGCGCGGTCAACAGGTGGTTCACCGGCACCAGGCAAGTAAGAATCAAAATCCCCCAGACGGCACCCAGTCCAAACGCCAGCACGCTGTTGGCCGCCAGCACGCCGAGGATGTCGGTCGGCAGGAACAGCAGCCAGCTGTTGAGCAGCCCGGTTTTCAGGGTGAAGGAGATCCCAACGGAAGCCACAAAGCCGATACTCAGACCGAAAGCGATACTCCCCGCCTCGCGGCGGTTCATATTGCCTTCAATAAGCTGCGGCAGAATCGGTCGAATCCCGTCGTGGAACACCGCCGCGGAGCGGTGCGCCAGTAAAGCCGTCATCCCGGTCAGCAAGGCAACAACAACAAGGTGAAGGTAGAATTCCATACGGATGCCTTTATTTTAAATGGTTAACGAGCAGTGGGATGGCGTGCTCGATATGCTCAACGGAAAGGCCAAACGCCACTTTGCCTTCTGAGACCAGGCGGGCGATTTGCTCTTCTTTCGCTTTAATACCGGGCTTGGCGATGGTGCAACTGCGGTTGTAGCCAATCACCGCGATGGCGATAGACAATGCCGCACCCGCCCCGGTATTACAGGCCCCAATGTAGTAATCAAGCTGGCCGGATTTCACCTTCAGCGCGGCGTCCATGTCGTTATAGATAAACACTTCGAAGCTGCCCGGTGCGGCGGTTTCGATGGTCTGTTTGATGAGTTCGCGCTGTAGGCCAGCGACACCGATCTTTTTCATGGGAAATCCTTACTTATAAAAGACAGAGGGGTTGTCACGTAACATCAAATCGACGTCTGACTGGCTGAAACCGGCCTCCAGCAGCATCGGCACAAACGTGGTAAGCAAATAGTCAAAACCAGGCCCGCCGTTCGCTTTCAAATGGGAGCGACGAGTAATGTCCATCGACAGCATGACGTGGTCGAGTAGCCCGCGATCTTTGAGCGCGCTCAGCATCGCAATGCGTTTTTCGTCCGGGTAATAGCTGTTTTTGCCGATGGTATCGAACTGGACGTAGGCGCCCTGATCGATCATCCGCAGGATGTTGTCCAGATTGTCTTTCAGATCGCAGTGCCCGACGGTGACGCGGGAAAGATCCACGCACCATGACTTCAGCAACGCGAGCTGTTCAAGGCCCATGGTGCTGAATGACGTGTGGGTAGAGATCGGCCTGCCGGTTTCATGATGGGCGATGGCTGCAGCCTGGAAAACTCGCTTCTCTACCGGGGTGATAACGTCCACGCTGGAGCCAATTTCCGCGATGATCCCGGCTTTTAATGCCGTGCCGTCGATACCGATTTCAATTTCATCGATCATCTCCTGCGCCAGCACTTTCACTGGCGTGGTGGCTACATGCGGCGGGAAGAAATCGTGCTGGTAATAACCGGTGCAGGCCATCACGTTCATCCCGGTATCACGGATGATATCCAGCAGGAACTGTGGGTTACGCCCCATGTAGCGGTTGGTCATTTCAATGATATTGCGCACGCCCTGCGCGTAGAGTGACTTCATCTCACCGCAAATCAGCTCGTACTGATCCAGTCGGCAATCGATGTTGTCCTTGAAGCTGGAAAGATCGATATGAAGATGCTCGTGGGCATAGGTATAGCCCGATGGATCGATATGCTTATGCCCCGTCATGGTTCACTCCACCTGTTGAAGAGATATTCAGCAGCGGCAGGAACGACGTTCCGTTCTGCGGCGCGGCTGCCCTAAAAAAGTCACAAACTGTGGCGCCCACATCTGAAAGCGTAGCGCGTGCGCCCAGATAAGTGCCTGTTATACCGGGTTGCCAAACCAGCAACGGCACGTTTTCACGGGTGTGCTTACTGTGGCCAATCGTCGGGTCGTTCCCGTGATCCGCCATCACAACAAGGCAATCCCCGACCTGCATATCGGCCATCAGCAGAGCCAGGTTTTTGTCTACCAGCTCAAGCCGCTCGGCGTAGCGCACAACGTCTTCTGCGTGTCCCGCCAGATCGGTTTCCTGAATATTGGTGCAAATAAAGGCGCTGCCAGGTTTATTCAGCTCATCCCGAGTGATATCGAGAATGTGCTGTGAGTCGACCAGATTCTGGTAGCTGGTTCCGTGTGGGTTAATGGCAATATCCGCCACTTTGCCTACCAGCACGGTTTTAACGCCGACATTATGCAGCTGCTGCGGAGCCTGAACGCTGGCATCCACGCCGTAACCCATATGCACCACCTGGAACCCACTTTTGTATACCCCGGAACGCGGGGCGTTAATGCCGACATAAAGCCCCTGTTTCTCTTCCGCGGCGTTAATCAGCTGCTCGCTGCTCTCAAGCAAGCCACCAAACGCAATGACCCGACCCACTTTGACGCAGCGGCGCACGACTTCGCCAATGGCACGTACTTGCTCAAACGATATGGCGCTGAGGTTGGCACTGATGTTAAACACCTGCCCGAGATCGGCCTCAAGATTATCGCCCACGGCGACGGCCTGATTTACCCACAGAAACTGCAGTTCAGCGCCTTTGCGTTCAACCTGCCAACCTGCAGCGCTTAGTTCACGTTCAACGTCGTCGATCACTGCAGAAAACGGCATACGGAGTGGCGTTTGTGGCCGAGTACCCAAAATTTCCTGATGCCCCATAAAGGTGTCACCGCCCTCATGCTGCAGCGCCGCAGTGCCATACACGGCATCGGCGTTCGGCTTCATCACATTGGCCGTAAAGCCCAGCGCATTAATCAGGCCCAGCTTCTCAAGCATGGGTAAACGCAGGTCGGGAAAATGCTGCAGGATATGTCCGCAGGTGTTCGCGCCGATGTCCTGCGGCCTGACCTCCGGCACATCATCCATCGCGCCTACGCCAAAGCTGTCTATCACCAACACCAGAAACTTACTCATGTTGACCTCCCGGAATAGGATGCCCAAGGCTGTCGTACAGCGCTTCAAGTACCGGGTTCCCGCTTTGGATGCCGGACACCAGCGCCACATCGCTGCGGGTGACAAAAATCTGCGTGCGGAAGCACATCACCACCGGGCTGCCAACGGGATAGCTGCCTTCCAGCGCCAGGTGATAGTCAATGCTGGTGTTGTCTGGCGGCAGCAATCGTGCCTGCTCGAGCTGTGTATCACTGCTGAACACCAGCGCATTCTGCGCATGGCCACGACGATAATATCCGCCGCCGAAGCAATAGCTTTTGCCCTGAAACTGGTGGGAAACTTCCGTCAGATAGAGCATCGCAATCGCCTCCGGCTGGTCACCATGCTGGTTCGCCGGAATGGTCCCGGTCAGCGCGTGGCCCGGTTCGGCATGAGTGACCCCGTGCTCCGCCAGAATAGAAAAAGTACTGCAGCTTGAGGCCGACGGCGCGTTGATTTGCTCGATCTCAATCCCCTGTTCGTGCAGCAGGTCCCGCGCCTTCAGCAGCGTCATCAAATTGCGGGTGGGCTGTGTCTGTTGCTGCTCTTCGTTCCAGAGCAGGCAGGGAAAATGCGTCAGCCCGGCAAGCCGAATGCCCGGCATAGCGCGAATGGCACCTACCACATCATCCAATTCACCCAGCGGGAAACCGGCTTCCTGACCCGGGTAAAGTCGGTCGTACTCGGCGAACACTTTCAGCATCACAGCCTGAACGCGCCCGCTCGCCAGCGCGGCATCAGAAACTTCACGGGCTTTTTCCAGCGAAAAAAGAGTGATGATTTCCGTCTCACTGTTCACATTTTCTTCAACCAGGGCCGCCGGCACCTGCACCAGATGGCCCACATGCGAAACGGGCACATTGGCTTCACGCAGCGTGCGGGCTTCTTTAAAATCAACGGCCACGGCGCCTTTAAAGCCCAGCTCAATCAGCTTGTTGGCAAGCCACGGGTTACGCCCGATTTGCTTGGTCATAAAGTAGAGCGTGATGCCGTGCTTCTGCGCGGCCGCGAGCAGCTTCCGGCCGTTCTCCAGAACCTGATCGACATCGATGATCCAGGTATCGGGAAGTACTGCGCCCTGCCGCCAAAGCGTTCTGGCGGCATCAATCAACACCGGGTTCTGTGCCTTGAGTGCCTCAATAAACATGCCTTGCCTCGCGACCTGAGAAATAAACCTCTTAAATAATCATTTTTTTGAATATTTAAGTTGAGAAAAAACGCTGCCGATAAATCCGTTAGCTCTTATGAATCAGCCACAGGCTGAACAGGTTAGCCAGCAGATACCCTTCTTCGTTCGGGTGCAACTGCACGTTGAACGGCGACAGTAATGCGTGGTGGGCCTGCTCCACTTCGCCAAAGACGCTGTCGCTTTTAATCTCCGCCAACAGTTCGGCATCCAACGGGTTCACCTCTTCCCCACGACGGCTACGCATCAGTGCGTTAGCCATGTGGGTGATCGCCATTGCCCCCTGGTCGTTCTGCAGCGGGATAGCCCAGTGGCTCTCGAGCAGCGTCACAACCACTTTCATGCCATCACAAATATCCCGGTCGATGACGCCTGCTTCACACAGCAGATTGAGCCGGTCTTCCATACTGATTACCTCTGTCAATAGCTTGGTTCCTGTTCACCGCTCAGCACGCTTTGCTGATGAGCCAGCAGGGCATTCTTATCCACCACCGTTCGCAGCAATTGCTGAATGGGGATATCTTCGCTGCGCGTCAGCACCACCGCTTCCGATGCCGTCAGGAAGCATTTGTCCCCGTTTAACGGGAGGGCGGTCAACCCCAGGGCCGTTAAATCGGCCTCGTTGCTAACGTTCCAAATCACTGCATCCACGCTGCCCTTCGCGATTCTGTGCAGGCACTCGTGGTAGGACACGTCGAGCAATTCCACATCCTGCCCGGCGAAATAAACATCCGTCATGATGCGCTGATCCGCCGAACGGGGATCAATCCCAATGCGGCGAATACTCTCCTGCTGCCCGGCGCGGCAAATCAGTTTGTGCTCGCCCACGTAGGTGTGCGGCCCCAGCGCCAGTGCGATAAAAAGATCCGGGTTGCTAAGGTAGCTGTCCGCAGCCAGCCTGGACACGACGGCCAGGTCATAAACGCCATTCAGCAAACATTCCACGCGAACATCCGACCCACGCATGTGGGCATAGTAAAACGGGATCCCGTCAAACTGCGCCTTCAAACCGCTGGCCAGCCCTTCATAAAGCCGGGTGTACGGCAGCGGCATAGCACACACTACATTGCCGATATCCGCGAACGCCAATAGGGCTTTGTTATCCATGCTCAGCAAGTAGCTACCGTTGCGGCCACGGCGTTCAACACTCACCGCTCCAGCCTTCTCCAGCGTCTTCAAAGCGGCCTGCGTCAGGCCAACGGAAAAGCCGCACTCGCCTGCCAATTCATCTATGGTTTTCAGTCTGTTACCACATTTCTCACCCAGTAAATAACGGGCCAGACTGGATTGGGCAACGCCCTCTTTTTTAATAAAGCTGCGGCTCATCAGTTATCTTCAATTTATTGAATGAATATATCTTCATAAAATTGAATATAGATGGCAAAGGGGAAAATGACAAAAGGAGAATGCAGTCACAAAAAAGAAATAACCCGCCAGGCGGCGGGTTATTCATAGGGAAAGATTATGGGTGAGCGACGAAACCGATCGCTTCATACACCTTTTTCAGCGTCTCACCGGCACGAGCACGGGCTTTTTCTGAACCTTCTTTCATTACCTGCTGCAGGAAAGCTTCGTCGTTACGGTAACGGTGGTAGCGCTCCTGAAGCTCGGTCAGCATACCGGACACGGCTTCCGCCACTTCGCCCTTCAGATGACCATACATTTTGCCTTCAAAGCTGGCTTCCAGCTCAGGAATCGCTTTGCCGGTGACGCCGGAAAGAATGTCCAGCAGGTTAGAAACACCCGCTTTCTCTTTCACGTCGTAGCGAACGACAGGCGGCTCTTCGGAATCGGTCACCGCGCGCTTGATCTTCTTCACTACGGATTTCGGGTCTTCCAGCAGGCCGATGACGTTATTGCGGTTATCGTCCGACTTAGACATCTTCTTGGTCGGCTCTAGCAGGGACATCACGCGGGCACCGGACTTAGGAATAAACGGCTCCGGCACTTTGAAGATGTCACCGTACAGCGCGTTGAAGCGGCTGGCCACGTCGCGGCTCAGCTCCAGATGCTGCTTCTGGTCTTCACCCACCGGGACCTGATTGGTCTGGTACAGCAGAATGTCTGCGGCCATCAGCACCGGGTAGTCAAACAGACCTGCGTTGATGTTTTCTTCATAGCGGGCAGATTTGTCCTTGAACTGAGTCATGCGGCTCAGCTCACCGAAATAGGTGTAGCAGTTCAGCACCCAGCCCAGTTGCGCGTGTTCCGGCACGTGGGACTGAACGAAGATGGTGCTTTTTTTCGGGTCAATGCCGCAGGCCAGATACAGCGCCAGAGTGTCCAGCGTAGCTTTGCGCAGCGCGGTTGGGTCCTGGCGAACGGTGATCGCATGCTGGTCAACGATGCAGTAAATGCAGTGGTAATCATCCTGCATGTTTACCCACTGACGCAGCGCACCCATGTAGTTACCGATAGTTAATTCGCCAGACGGCTGGGCGCCGCTAAATACGATGGGCTTACTCATGTTCTGCTTCCTGATTTGCTAAAGGTGGTAGCCCGAAAGCGGGCAATAAGTCTTCGAAACGATCGAACACAACGTCCGGGTTACTCAACCCAATCGCTTCGCCATAGTTATAGCCCCAGGTCAGGCCGACGCTTGGGCAGCCGGCCGCCTGTGCAGCCTGAATGTCATTGCGGGAATCACCGACAAAAAGCAGCTCATCAGCCGCTAGCCCCAGCGCTTCCATGACTTTGTACAACGCTTCCGGGTGCGGCTTTTTCTCTTTCACATCGTCACCGCCGATGATGGTCTGGAAATAATGGGCGATGCCCAGATCTTCCAGCAGCGGCGTAACAAAAGGCGTAGGTTTGTTGGTAACCACGGCGAGCGGCAAGCCTTTCTCTTTCAGAGCAGCAAGCGTTGCGGCTACGCCCGGGAACAAGAAGCTCCCCTCTTCAACCGTTTCCGCATAGTAGCGATCGAACAGTTTGCGCGCCATATTCAGCTGCGCGAGGTCGGGCTCTTTATCCTTCAGCGACCACTTAAGCGCCCGCTGCATCATGATATCTGCGCCGTTACCAATCCAGGTGACAACGCGATCTTCACCTGCCACTGGCAGTTCAAGCGCATAAAGCGCCAGATCAACGGCCTGGCTGAGGCCAAGCGCCGTGTCGATGAGCGTGCCGTCGAGATCGAAAGCAATACCCCGAATTTTTTGAAACTTATCCATGACTTACCTTAGCCAGTTCAGAACGCATGCGATCAACAACCGCTTTATAATCAGGCTGGCCGAAAATCGCGGAACCCGCGACGAACATATCCGCGCCCGCTGCGGCGATTTCCGCAATGTTGTCGGCTTTTACGCCACCGTCTACTTCAAGGCGAATATCATAGCCGGATGCATCAATGCGCTCGCGAACCTGGCGCAGTTTTTCAAGCGTGTGTGGAATAAACGACTGGCCACCAAACCCAGGGTTGACGGACATCAGCAAAATCACATCCAGTTTGTCCATGACGTGATCCAGCCAGGAAAGCGAGGTCGCCGGGTTCAGTACCAAACCTGCTTTACAGCCGTGCTCTTTGATCAGCTGCAGAGAGCGATCGACATGTTCAGAGGCTTCAGGATGGAAAGTAATAATGCTGGCACCGGCAGCGGCGAAATCAGGAATGATGCGGTCAACCGGTTTCACCATCAGATGAACGTCGATAGGCGCCGTAATGCCGTAATCGCGCAGTGCCTTGAGCACCATCGGCCCCATCGTCAGGTTGGGGACGTAGTGGTTGTCCATGACGTCAAAATGGACGACGTCACCACCTGCGGCAAGCGCTTTAGCCGTATCCTCGCCCAGGCGGGCGAAGTCGGCAGAGAGGATTGAGGGGGCAATCAAATACTGTTTCATCCGCTTCTCCAGGAGTCATTCATCTTTCGGCGGCGGGCGAAACGGCTCAGGCAACCTTTACTTTATAAAGGGCCAGAAGTTCGTCCACCTTGTTACGTTTACCACCGTTTCGGCTGATGCTGCGGCGAACCTGCAGCTTATGGAAATCGGTGGCGTTCTGATACCACTGGCGAGTCAGCTCGGTGTCATGATTCGAAATCAGCACCGGAATACTCTGCTCCCGCAGCCTTTCAGCCAGTTCGGCCAGATGCTGCTGCTGCACCATGCTGAAGCTGTCCGTGTGATAAGCGGTAAAGTTGGCGGTGGCGGAAAGCGGCGCATAGGGCGGATCGCAATACACTACGGAACCCGCGGCAACGTTTACCATGCTGACATCATAAGACTGGCAGACAAAAGTGGCATTTTTAGCCCGTTCGGCAAAGTTGTACAGCTCCTCTTCCGGGAAGTAAGGTTTGCTGTAGCGGCCAAACGGCACGTTAAATTCACCGCGCAGATTATAACGGCACAGGCCGTTGTAACAATGACGGTTGAGGTACAAAAACAACACCGCGCGCCGGAACTTGTCGGTGCACTGGTTAAACTCGGTCCGGCAGGCGTAATAAATCGCTTCTTCGTTTTGCGCTTTGGTAAAGAGCAAACGAGACTCCCGCACGTATTCATCCGCGCGATTTTTGACAATGTCGTAGAGGTTAATCAGGTCGCTATTGATATCGGCGAGGATGTAGCGCGAATAGTCGGTATTAAGAAATACCGACCCGGCGCCAACAAAAGGCTCAATCAGACAGTCGCCTTCCGGCAGATGCTTTTTTATGTCGTCCAGCAGGGGGAATTTCCCCCCTGCCCATTTCAGAAAAGCGCGATTTTTTTTCATGCTGTCTTACTATTTACACCTTATCCAGCTGTGGAAAGGCTCCGACAGCGACTGCGCTTATTTTCACTTGAGGTCAGACTGCACCTGATGAATAGGTTTTGCCCACGGATTCTTAGCCTGAACGTCTGCCGGCAGGCTTGTCACCGCGCGTTTGGCATCATCTTTCGTGGCATAAACACCGCTCACCAGCACGAACCAGGGTTGGCCGTTACGCTGAGTCTGGTAAACCATATAGTGCTGCAGGTTCTCTTTTTTCGCCCACGCATTCAGGTTTGCGGAGTTTGAAGAAGAGCTCAGCTGCAGCGTGTAGTGGCTACCTGGTGCACTCTTAATGGCGCTCGCATCACCCGTTACCGTGCCGCCAGTGCTGGCTGTCGCTGCAGCCTGCGGTGTCGCTTTAGGCGCAGTAGACGCCGTCGCTTTCGGTGCCGGGGTTGAAGTGGCAGCACTGGTTGATGGTGCGGTGACCGGAGCAGACACCGCCGGGGCAGGTTCGCTACGTTTCACCGTTGCCACTGGTTTGCTTTCAGCTTTCACCTGCGGTTTAGGCTCGGCTTTACGCACAGGCTCAATCACCGTTTTCTTGCGTTCAGGGCGAGATTCAACGGTGCGGGTTGGTTCCTGGGTACCGGCCAGCTTACGCGGCTCGGTTTTGCTGCCCGCGATTGGCGCAACGGTAGCCGGTTCAGTTGGCAACGTGGAATTACTGACCACGTTGTCAATCTGGCCCTGCTGCTGAGGCTGAGTAAGCGCGTTATTCAGGTTCCCAGGGACTTCAACACGCTGCTGCCCTTCCGGCTGCGGCTGGGTCTGCGCCTGGGTTGGCGTAGAGGAAATAGGTGGCAAGGAAACATCCTGCGGATTCTGCTGACCAGCAGCTGAGGTATTCCCTTGCTGTGGCTGAGCAGCGTTTGCCTGGTCGGCAGGTGCCGCACCGTTGGAACCGGAGAGATCGATATTCTTCTCTGCGCCTGGTTTTTGCTCGGCTGTATCTGGGGTGGATGAAGGCGCTTTCAGGGCAGAACCAATGCCGATGATAAGCAGCAATAGAACCAGAATCCCGACGCCCATCATGATGTGCTGACGAGAAGCAGGTGCTTTCTGTTTTGCTGCCTTTTTACGCCCACGCGCCGGACGAGGTTCTGCGGCCAGACCGTCATCACCTTCGTACTCTTCCTCAACCTCTTCTTCACGCTCACGACGTGAACGAGAAGGACGACGGTCGTCCGCATCAAGATCGACGTCATCAACGTTGATCTGCGGTTCTTTATCGAACTCGTCAGGTTTGCGGGAACGCCCAGGACGACGATCGCTTGGATCGGGTTTCAGCTCGTCTTCTGGTTTAAATTCATCCATTTAACACCCCACTCAAAGGCGTATGCTCATCTCTGCATCACGCCCGAAGTTAAATACTATAAAAATTCTAGTTTTAAGCCTGCTGGCAATCAGCAATGGCTGATAGAACGACATCGTGCGGTACTCCACCGCGCACTTCACTCTTCCCTATCGCCAGCGGCAGAATCAAACGCAGCTCACCGGCTAATACTTTTTTGTCACGCATCATGTGGGGCATATACGCGTCAGGGGACATTTCCTGCGGCCCGTTAACCGGTAACCCGGCTCGTACCAGCAGCGCGATCACGCGCTGAACTTCTGCCTCACTGAATTGACCCAGACGCTGAGCGGTACGCGCCGCCATCACCATCCCGGCAGCTACGGCTTCGCCATGCAGCCAGTTGCCATAGCCCATTTCAGCTTCAATGGCATGGCCAAACGTATGACCCAGATTCAGTAAAGCACGTAAGCCGCTTTCTCGCTCGTCTGCGGCAACAACTTCGGCTTTCAGCTCACAACAACGACGAATGCAATACGCCATTGCCTTGCCGTCCAGCCTCAACAATGCGTCGATATTCTCTTCCAGCCAGTCAAAGAACTCACCGTCCAGAATGATGCCGTATTTAATAACTTCCGCCAGGCCCGAAGCCAGCTCCCGCGCAGGTAAAGTCGACAGGCAATCGAGATCCACCACAACCGAAGCCGGCTGGTAGAACGCGCCAATCATATTTTTACCAAGGGGATGGTTAACGGCCGTTTTGCCGCCAACGGAGGAATCCACCTGCGAAAGCAGTGTGGTAGGGACCTGGATAAAACGCACCCCGCGCTGATAGCTCGCTGCGGCAAAACCGGTTAAATCACCCACAACGCCACCGCCTAAAGCAATCAAGGTGGTGTCGCGACCGTGAGGTTTTTCCAACAGCGCCGTAAAGACGGTATCAAGCACCGCGAGGCTTTTAAACTGTTCGCCATCCGGAAGAATGACGGTATCCACTTTAACGCCTGCCTGTTCCAGAAGACCACGAACCTTGTCCAGATAGAGCGGTGCAAGGGTTTCATTGGTAACCAGCATGGTCTGGTCGCCAGCCTTCAGCGGCCAAAAGGAAGCCGGGTCATTGAATAACCCGGCGGCAATGGTAATAGGGTAACTACGTTCCCCGAGAGTGACTGTCAGCCTCTCCATTACGCGGAGCCCACCTTATTGTTGCTTTGCCCGCAGGCGTTTCATGATTAAGCCAGAATCAGTTGCTTTCCAGCATATGGATGATCTGGTTTGCGACCACTTTGGCGCTTTGATCATCGGTGCGAATCGTGACATCTGCAATCTCTTCATACAGCGGATTGCGTTCGCCAGCCAGCGCTTCCAGCACTTCACGAGGTGGAGTCTCAACCTGCAGCAGCGGACGTTTTTTATCGCGCTGAGTACGTGCAAGCTGTTTCTCAATGGTGGTTTCAAGGTAAACCACTACGCCACGGGCGGAAAGACGATTGCGGGTTTCACGAGACTTCACGGAACCGCCGCCGGTAGCCAGCACGATGCCCTGTTTTTCAGTGAGTTCGTTGATGATTTTTTCTTCGCGATCGCGGAAGCCTTCTTCGCCTTCAACGTCGAATACCCAGCCCACATCAGCTCCGGTACGTTTCTCAATCTCTTGATCAGAATCGAAAAATTCCATATTGAGTTGCTGAGCTAACTGACGCCCAATAGTGCTTTTGCCGGCACCCATAGGCCCAACCAGAAAGATATTGCGTTTCTCTGCCATTTTTTCGGTACTACTAAGACAATTCGTTGATGATAAACCCGCCCGGTAACAACTTGCTGCGGCGAGACATGAACTGAAACCTCATAAGCGTGAGTTCGAGAATCAGACTAAAAATTATCTCAACACTCAAGGGGGTTTGGCAACCGAATAAATCACCTGGCGCCCGGCTCGGGACGAAAAGCGTGCGCCAGCTTTACCGGCCACAGGCTCTTAATACCCAGCCTCCCGAAACGGTACACCTTGTAAGCTAATTCCTCTCTGCCGTCAAACACCTGGGCGCTGTTTGGCAGAAAAACCCGCAGGCTGAAGAGGAAAGACGCTAAGGCAACGCAATCAACCTGGGCGTGATGAACACGACTAATTCCCGACGTTGCTGCTTTTTCCCGTCGTGCCGGAACAATTGGCCGATAAAAGGAATATTTCCAAGTAAAGGAACGCTATCCCGGGTGTGGTTGTTCTGCTGCTGGAAGATTCCGCCTAATGCCAGCGTCTCACCATCCTTCACCTCGACCTGCGTTTCAATCTCTTGCTTATCAATGGAGAGCGCTTCCCCATCTGCGTGCTGGATGCTGCGTCCTGGCATATTTTGGCTGATGCGAAGCTGCAGGCGAATGGTTCCGTGGTGACTTATCGTCGGCATGACCTCCATACCCAACACTGCCTCCTTAAATTCCACCGACGTGGCTTCATTTTTGCCATTAGAGACTTGATAGGGAATTTCTGTGCCCTGTTTGATGCTGGCAGACTGTTGGTGTGCTACCAGCAGGCGTGGGCTGGCGATGATTTCCAACTGCTGTTGCTGTTCAAGCGCGCTGAGCTCCAGCTCAAGCATCCGGCCGTTAATGCGGCCAATATTAAACCCCACTGTCGTGGTTGCCGCTTTCACCGCTAACTCACTTGAGACGGTTGTGGTTTGGTATTGCCCTGATGCAGTTTCACCTGCCGGAGCACTCCACTTCACGCCGAGCTCGCGTAGCTTGTCCTGGTTAATGGTGACAATATGCGCGGACAGTTCGACCTGCCCCATCGATACATCCATATCTTTAATCCAGGCCGCAACGCGTTTTTGTGCCTGCTGGCTGTCGCGGACTACAAGCCGATTTGTGCGCTTATCTACGGTAATGCTGCCCCTTGGCCCAAGCAGTTTTTCTTCATTAGCTTTGATCCCTGCAGCAAGGTCGGCCACTTCAGCGTAGCGCGGCGTATAAACCGCTTGTACCAACGGCTGATCGAGCGCTTTTTGCTTACGAGCGGCCTCTTGCTGAGCTCGCCGTTGCGCCGGATCCTGTTTTTGCTGGATTTGAAGAATATTGCCCGTCTTAGATGAAGTCAGGTTTGCCAATCTGAGTACCTGTTGGAAAGCCTGCTCCCATGGCACATCAGCCAAACGTAGCGAGAGATTTCCCACCACCTCAGGCGCAATCATCACGTTGAAGTTTTGCTGCTCGGCCAACGCCTGCAGAACCTGCACGACCGGCGTTTCATCTAACGTCAGAGTAACGCGATCGTTCGCCCGCCCCATCAGGGACGTCAGTATCAGTACGCTTCCCACGATATGCCTTATCATTGATTCCTCCCTGTATTTTCCAGTGGTAGTAGCGCCCTTCGCAGGCACCTTTGAGCGAAACTCTCAGTTGCCGCTCAAGAAGCGTGGTCACCTGCACATCTGGCTCCAGAAACAAACCTTCTTTTACCCTTTGCCAGCGTTTCCCCGAGAATTGCATTAAGGCAATGCTTTCTGCAGAACCCGTCGGGTAAAACACGCCACGCAACTGCCAGCTATCCAGGCGCTTAAGCAGCGCTTCACAAGGCGATGCGGGCAAAAGAAAGGGATTACGCGGCAACGCCTGCAGCGGCGCACTGAGCACGGCCAGTAACATCCAGCTAACGACTTTCATCGGTAAACTCCAGAGTGATCACAACCCGCACATGTTCCCCGGCTTCGCTCAAGATAAAGGTCGGCAGTTTCAGGCTGGCATAGCCGGCCAACGCCCTAAAAAACGGCGGCACTCTGGGCCAGGGAAGCAGGATTTCCAACGTTGAATGTCGCGAATCGGGCTGCCACTTCACCAGTCTCCCGCCAGACCGTTTTATAGCCTCCATGGCGGAAAACACCTCCAGAGGAACGCTATCAGGCAGCGGCTCTGGCTTCGGCAAAGCTGCGATTTGCCGCTGCAGGGAAAGCACATGCTGCCAGCGCTGCTGATAGTGCGGTTCTTGCGTCCGCAACTCTTGCCGCAGGGGCCAAATCCACAGCCACAAACAGATTAACGCGGTGGCAAAAAGGCACCCCAACAGGCTCAAAACCCGATATGCAACATGCCCATCCATAAGGCGATCCAGGTTATTCAGCATGTTCGCCCCCCATGGGGGTCAAGGTGAAGGTAAAGACCAGACCTTTGCCTTTTTCATCACGCAGCTCTCCAGGCTTGACCTTGAACGCTCCTGGTAAATCGGCCAGAACTGCCTCAAACCGATCCAGTTCTCGTGCATCGCCCGCCACGCCGGAGATGGTTGCGCTTTCATTTTGCCAACTAACCCTCTGCAGCCAGCTATTTTCAGGCAACCGTGAGGCCAGCATATTCAGCACATTTTCCCAGCGTGAAATATTGTCTTTCCGCGTCACCTCCGCCTGCAAGATCGCCAGCCGCTGCTGACGCGCCTTCAACTCTTTTTGTTGACGCGATAACAGCGCCTTCAGGGCGGATTCCTGCACCTCCAACTGGGTAGCCTGAGCCTGTTGCCAGCGCACTTTTACGGCGAGAGAATGGGTCCAAAGCAGCATAGACCCCGTAATCAAAAGCACGCCAAACAACAGAATGCAGCCCCAGATTTTGAGCCGATGCCGGCGTCTCAGCGGCCGCCACGGCAGGAGATTTATCAGCGGCATCATTAGCGTTCGGATCCCAGGGCCAGCCCCAATGCGAGTGTATAAAGTTCACCGTGACGCGGCAGAGGTGGTAGCTGGCGGACAATGGGTTGCCACGCATTCAGTTTTTCTGCTCCGGCAGGACAAGTGCTTTCAACGTCGGCATGACTAAAGGCAATGTCGCAGGCGCTGGCCTCTAGTTGCTGACACAGGGCCGGGAAATCCACAGCCTGCCGTTTATCCAACCAGCCGGAGCGTTCGCGATTATTCACTGACGCCCACAGCCAGTAGCCTCGCTCTTCATGAACAAGAAAACGACAGTGTGCTGGATAGCAACCCTGAGGCAAGGCGCTCAGAATTTTGTCTCCCGGCGTTATCGTCCGGGGAAAGAGATTCATACTGGCAAAAATGGCCTGCAGTGCAGCAATATCCGCCTGTTTCACCGCCGTCACGCAAAATGATGAATCCTCCGTCAGGTAGTCATAACAGAGTTGCTCCGTGGGCATTTGTAGCTGGCGAGCCGTTGCACCCGCGATATACTTTTCTTGAGCTGATTCCTGCAATCGCCGTGGCGGTCTGGGTACCTGACGTTGCAAAGCCCGCTGTGCCGGAAAACCAACCCGCAGATGATGGCGCACCGGGATTTCTTTACGCCATGCAGCAAGTGCCTCGCGCAGGGTGTCAGGTTCGGGTAACATGCCGTCCGCAAGTGTTTGTTTCGGGAAAGGTAAATACCACCAATGGCGCAACTGCCACCCTTGCCGGTGCCACTGTACCGCCGCGGCACGTACACCTTCCGCCTGGATATCCAGGCCAATCCGCCAACCAGGAAACATCATGGTTTCGATCTCCTTATCCGGATGATAAACAGCCCTGACCCCGAAACAGTAACGGGTATATCAAAGCTCCTGGCTTGCCTTTATACTACCGCGCGGTTGTTTAGAAACTGCCCAATTGAAACCTGATGGGAAATTTAAGGTGAAGTTCGTAAAGTATTTATTAATCCTTGCAGTCTGTTGCGTTCTGCTGGGAGCTGGCTCGATTTACGGTTTATACAAATACATCGAGCCCCAGCTGCCCGACGTGGCAACATTGAGAGATGTGCGGCTGCAGATTCCAATGCAGGTTTACAGCGCTGACGGCGAGCTGATCGCTCAGTACGGCGAAAAACGCCGTATTCCACTGACCCTGAACCAGATCCCTCCGGTGATGGTAAAAGCGTTTATCGCGACAGAAGACAGCCGCTTTTACGAGCACCACGGCGTTGACCCGGTGGGCATCTTCCGTGCTGCAAGCGTAGCGCTGTTCTCGGGCCATGCTTCTCAGGGCGCAAGTACCATTACGCAGCAGTTGGCGCGTAACTTCTTCCTTAGTCCCGAACGCACCCTGATGCGTAAAATTAAGGAAGCGTTTCTTGCGGTTCGCATTGAACAGATGCTGAACAAAGACGAGATCCTTGAGCTCTACCTGAACAAAATCTACCTCGGTTACCGCGCCTATGGCGTCGGCGCTGCCGCTCAGGTTTACTTCGGCAAAACGGTCGATCAGCTGACCCTGAGCGAGATAGCGGTGATTGCCGGGCTGCCTAAAGCGCCGTCAACGTTTAACCCGCTGTACTCCATGGATCGTTCAACGGCACGTCGTAACGTGGTGCTGTCGCGTATGCTGAGCGAAGGTTACATCAGCCAAAGCCAGTACGATGAAGCGCGCAGTCAGCCGATTGACGCCAGCTATCACACGCCTGAAATCGCCTTCTCAGCGCCATACCTTTCAGAGCTTGTGCGTCAGGATATGGTCGCCCGCTACGGCGATAAAGCCTACGAAGATGGCTACAAGGTTTACACCACGCTGAGTCGTAAAATTCAGCAAGGTGCCCAGGAAGCCGTTCGCAACAACGTCATGGCCTACGATATGCGCCATGGCTACCGCGGCCCATCTAATGTGCTGTGGAAAGTGGGAGAAAGCGCGTGGGATAAGAAAAAAATCACCGACTCGCTGAAAAATCTCCCGGTCTATGGCCCATTATTCCCGGCGGTTGTCACCCGTGCCACGCCTGATGAAGCATCGGCGATGCTGGCCGACGGCAGCTCCGTTTCGCTGGGTATGGAAGGCATGCGCTGGGCGCGTCCGTATCGTTCCGACACCGCGCAAGGCGCTACGCCACGCAAAGTAACGGACGTGGTACAGGCCGGACAGCAGATTTGGGTACGCAAGGTGGACGATGCCTGGTGGCTTAGCCAGGTGCCTGACGTTAACTCGGCGCTAGTTTCGCTCAATCCACACGATGGCGCCGTGCTGGCGCTGGTCGGCGGTTTTGACTTTAACCAAAGCAAGTTCAACCGTGCGACCCAGGCACTGCGGCAGGTTGGTTCAAACATCAAGCCATTCCTGTATACCGCGGCAATGGACAAAGGCCTGACGCTGGCGAGCATTCTTAATGATGTGCCGATTTCACGCTGGGATGCCGGGGCGGGTTCCGACTGGCGACCGAAGAACTCTCCGGCCCAATACGCCGGGCCGATCCGTCTGCGTCAGGGGTTGGGCGAGTCCAAGAACGTGGTGATGGTACGAGCAATGCGGGCGATGGGCGTCGATTATGCCGCTGAATATCTGCAGCGCTTTGGCTTCCCTGCCGCAAATATTGTTCATACCGAATCACTGGCGCTGGGCTCCGCCTCATTTACGCCAATGCAGGTTGCCCGCGGTTACTCCGTCATGGCAAACGGCGGCTTCCTGGTTGATCCTTACTACATCACCAAAATTGTCGATGACGCAGGGAACACCGTGTTTGAGACGAAGCCCAAAGTTGCCTGCGCCAGCTGTGATATTCCGGTCATTTACGGTGATACGCCGAAATCAACGGTACTGGAAAACCAGGACGTAGAAGACGTTGCCGTCTCGCAAACGCCGCAAAACAGCAGCGTGCCAATGCCGCAACTGGAGCAGGCTAACAGCGCTCTGGTAGCAAAAGCGCAAGGTGAGGAGTACGCCCCACACGTGATCAACACGCCGCTGGCGTTCCTGATCAAAAGCGCGCTTAACAGCAACATTTATGGTGAACCAGGCTGGCAGGGAACCGGCTGGCGCGCTGGCCGTGATTTGAAGCGTAAGGATATCGGCGGCAAAACCGGGACAACCAACAGTTCGAAAGACGCCTGGTTCTCCGGCTACGGTCCGGGCGTGGTCACGTCGGTCTGGATTGGCTTCGACGATCATCGCCGCGACCTTGGCCGCACCACAGCTTCAGGTGCAATTAAAGATCAGATTTCCGGCTACGAAGGCGGCGCAAAGAGCGCCCAGCCGGCGTGGGATGATTTCATGAAAATTGCTCTGTCAGGCGTGCCAGAAGAGCCAATGACACCTCCACCAGGGATCGTCACCGTCAATATTGACCGGAGTACCGGGCAGTTAGCCAACGGCGGCAACAGTCGTGAAGAGTATTTCATCGAAGGCACGCAGCCTACGCAGCAGGCCGTGCATGAAGTAGGCACGACGCTTATTGATAACGGGGAAGAGCACGAGTTGTTCTAACCCGAGCCAAAATAAAAAGGGCCGCTAAGCGGCCCTTTTTATTCTTTTGCAGTCAGATTTACAGTCGACCCTGTTGCCTTAACCATTCGCGAACAAGGAACAAAGCGCTGACGTTACGCGCCTCGCTGAAATCATCTTCATTGAGCAAATCCATCATTTTCGCCAGCGGCCACCGTACCTGCGGCAGTTCTTCCGGCTCGTCCCCTTCAAGCGATTCGGGATACAGATCTTCTGCAACCACAATGTTCATTTTGCTCGAAAAATAGGACGGTGCCATCGTCAGCGTTTTCAAAAACGTCAGCTCGTTCGCGCCAAAACCCACTTCTTCTTTCAGCTCGCGGTTGGCGGCCTCAAACACCGTTTCACCCGGGTCGATCAGCCCTTTAGAAAACCCTAGCTCATAGGATTCTGTGCCAACCGCGTATTCACGGATTAAGATCAAGTGGTCATCAACAACAGGTACTATCATGACCGCCTCACGTGAAGACGGTTTCATACGTTCGTAGACGCGGCGAACGCCATTGCTAAATTCCAGATCCACCGTTTCGACGTTAAAAAGCCGCGAACGCGCCACGGTTTCGACATTTAAAATCGTTGGTTTTATTAGTGATTTGCTCATGTGGCCGGGATCAACAGTGAAAGAGGTAAGTTATTGTGCGGCATGCCGCACATATCGTGCAACGAGCATTGGCTATTATTTACATTTTTGTAACTTCTATTGAGCCAAAACACGCAATGCAGCCCCCTGTCAAGGCAGGTACTATTGAATAGGAATTTACTTGTATTTCGGACGAAGTCGCTTTGCTAACATTGTGTTACTGTAGGCCGGTCGCCTTAAAAACAGCTCAAGTTTGCAGCTTTACCTGCCGATAATGACTTCTGGCGTCTTAACCTTTTGAAAGGCCGATCTTTTGCCGATTTTGATGAAAAAGACGATTGTTTGATGGGGAAAGCATGAGCACCTTATTATTTCTGTTAGCTGCTATGCTGGCCTGCGTACTGATTGCCGGATGGCTGATTTGGCGAAGCCTGAGGCTTCGTGCCCGGGTTTCGCACGATCGTTCCTTCTCCGGTGCCACCACGCGTAAACTGACCCCAGAAGAGCGCGTTGCCGTCGAAAATTACCTCGAGCGCTATTCGCGTTCTCAGGAACTGATCGGCCCATCCGGTGCAAGCAATCCACCGCCAAGGTTAACGCTCACCGCGCAAAGCAGCATGGTTTTCTCCCTGACCCGATCTATCACTCGCTACGGCCTCTCTGCCGATGACGCCAATAAATGGCGTTATTATCTTGATTCTGTTGAAGTGCATTTGCCGCCATTCTGGGAGCAATACATCACCAACGATAACGACGTGGAGCTGATTCGGACAAGCAGCATCCCGCTGGTGATTTCACTCAATGGCAATACGCTGCAAAACGATACGCTGGACACGCAGCAGTATGCCCTGGAAGGTTATTCAGGCACTCAGGCATCCATCCGGGGCGAAGAAAGCGAGCAAATCGAGCTGCTAAATATTCGCCAGGAAACCCAGGAAGAATATTCCCTGAGCCGCCCTGACGGCGTCCGTGAAGCCGCACTTATTTGCATCGCTTTTATCATGCTGTTCCTGAGTCTCGTGACGCCGCCCGTGTTCCTGCCCTGGCTCATTGGCGGTGCCGTTTTGCTGATTGCCGCCGGGTTATGGGGCCTCTTTGCTCCTCCGGCAAAAACGGCATTGCGCGAAATCCATTGCCTGCGCGGCACACCTAAGCGCTGGGGGCTGTTTGGTGAATCCAACCAGGATCAGATGAACAATATCTCCCTGGGGATTATCGACCTGGTTTATCCACCGCACTGGCAGCCTTTTGTAGCGCAGGATTTGGGGCAGAAAACCGACATCGATATCTACCTTGACCGCCATGTAGTGCGTCAGGGGCGTTTCCTTTCTCTGCATGATGAAGTGCGTAACTTCCCGCTACAGCACTGGGTGCGCAACCTTCTTATTGCCGCTGGTGCGCTGTTGGTCCTGCTGATGATGACCATTTGGGTGCCATTGGAAATGCCCATTAAGCTCAGCGCCTCATGGTTAAAGGGCGCTCAGTCCATCGAAGCCACCAGCGTTGAAGACCTCGCCAAATACAAGCTGCAGGTTGGCGATACGCTTAGAGTCAACGGCACGGGGATGTGTAATATTCAAACGCCCGGCGGTTATCACGCGCGGCAAAATTTCCCGTTCACCCCCTTCGACTGTTCACAAATTATCTGGAATACCGCCCGTCCTCTGCCCTTGCCTGAGTCGGAAATCATGGACAAAGCGGTCGCCCTGACCAAAGCCGTCAGCGGGCAAATCCATCCTCAGGGTGGCGAAGCTGACAGCAAGGTAAACCCCCAGCTCGCGGACGCCATTCAGAAATCAGGCATGGTCCTGTTGGATGATTTTGCCGGGATTGTGAAAAAAACGCAGGCGCTGTGTACCGCAGAGGAAGAGTGTGTGCGCCTGAAAAATGCGCTCGTAAACCTGGGCAACACTAAAGACTGGGATTCTCTGATCAAGCGTGCGGATTCAGGAAAACTGACCGGGGTGAATGTCCTTCTACGGCCGGTTAGCGCCGAGTCGCTGGATAACCTGGTGACCACCTCAACCGCGCCATTCTTTATCCGTGAAACCGCCCGCGCAGCTCAGGCGTTAAACAGCCCGGCGCCGGGCGGCTACATCATCATCAACGATGAAGGCGGCGATCTCGTGGACCAACCGCTGCCGCCAATGTCGCTGTATGACTTCCCGGCTCAGGAACAATGGACCGAATTCCAGCGGCTGGCGGAAATGTTGCTGCAAACACCGTTCCACGCCGAAGGAATCATTACCGGCATCTACACGGACGCTAACGGCACACAGCACGTCACCCTGCATCGGATTTCCGATACACACAGCCTCTGGAGCTACATCGGTATTTCTCTGATGCTGATTGCGATGCTGGCCTGCGCCGCGATAAACGGCGTTCTGGCGGTGACTCGCTATCGCCGTGCCAGTACGCGGCTGGCTGAAATTCAGCGCTATTATGATAGCTGCCTCAACCCCACACTGACTCCGCCCACGCCGCTGAAGTAGCCGCTACGGGTAAACTTTGCGTACCGGGTTGTGCTACCCTGGTACGCTATTTTCCCTCAATCGAGACTAAAGCTATGTCTGGTGCTATTACCTGGCAGGATGTTGACACCCTGTTGCTGGATATGGACGGGACCCTGTTGGACCTGGCCTTTGATAACCATTTCTGGAAAAAGCTGGTACCGGAAACCCTTAGCCTTGAGCGAGGTATTCCCCTGCAGGATGCCTATGAATTAATTTCCCGCGAATACCACGCCGTGCAGCATACGCTAAACTGGTACTGTCTCGACTACTGGAGCGAACGCCTCGGGCTGGATATCTGTGCCATGACCACAGAACAGGGGCCAAAAGCCACGCTGCGTGAAGATACCGTACCGTTTCTTGAGGCGGCGAAAGCCAGCGGCAAGCACAGAATTTTGCTCACCAACGCGCACCCGCATAACCTGGCGGTGAAGCTTGAGCATACGGGTTTGAACCAGCACCTTGATTTATTACTTTCCACCCACACATTTGGTTATCCGAAAGAAGATCAGCGTTTATGGCAGGCGGTGGCCGGACATACCGGATTCGATGCGGCCCGAACCGTCTTTATCGACGACAGCGAAGCCATTCTTGATGCAGCCGCAACGTTTGGGATTCGCTACTGCTTTGGCGTTCTGAACCCGGATTCAGGTGAAGCGGAAAAAACGTTTGAGCGCCACCCAGGCCTGAGCGATTACCGCAGCCTGATTCCTTCGCTTTCCGCTTAAGGAGGCGCAATGAAAGAAAAAACCGCCGAGGGCGTACGCCTGGACAAATGGCTATGGGCCGCACGCTTTTACAAAACCCGTGCGGTTGCGCGGGAAATGATTGAAGGCGGGAAAGTGCACTACAACGGCCAGCGCAGCAAGCCGAGCAAACTGATTGAGCTGAACGCGGTTCTCACGCTGCGTCAGGGAAACGACGAGCGCACCGTAACCGTACTGGGTATTACCGAACAGCGCAGGCCAGCCACAGAAGCCACTCAGCTTTATGAAGAGACGGCGGAAAGCATCGCCAAACGGGAGAAAGTGGCGCTGGCGCGCAAAATGAACGCGCTGACCATGCCGCATCCCGATCGCCGCCCGGACAAAAAAGAGCGGCGAGATTTGATGAAATTTAAACACGGTGGCGAAGATTAAATTCGCCGACCAGTAAGAGAGATGACGATGACTCAACACGACCAACTACACCGCTATCTGTTTGAAAACCACGCCGTGCGCGGCGAGCTGGTGACGGTTTCCGAAACCTGGCAGCAGATCATGGAAAACCATGATTACCCGCAGCCAGTCAAAAAAATTCTGGGCGAACTGCTGGTCGCCACCAGCCTGCTGACCGCCACGCTGAAGTTTGACGGCGATATCACCGTTCAGCTCCAGGGGGATGGCCCAATGACGCTGGCCGTGATTAACGGTAATAACAAACAGCAAATGCGCGGCGTGGCTCGCGTACAGGGTGATATCCCGGCAGATGCGGCATTAAAAGATCTGGTGGGTAATGGTTATCTGGTGATCACCATCACCCCAGCCGAAGGCGAGCGCTATCAGGGCGTAGTCGGTCTGGAAGGGGATACGCTGGCCGCCTGCCTGGAAGATTACTTCATGCGTTCCGAGCAGTTGCCAACTCGCCTGTTTATTCGTACCGGCGAAGTTGACGGTAAAGCGGCTGCGGGCGGCATGCTGCTGCAGGTTCTGCCGGCGCAAAACGCTGAAACCGACGACTTCAACCACCTGGCGACGCTGACCGAAACCATCAAGGCCGAAGAGCTGCTGACGCTGCCAGCGACCGATGTGCTATGGCGCCTGTATCACGAAGAAGAAGTCACGCTGTACGATCCGCAGGACGTAGAGTTCAAATGCACCTGCTCACGCGAGCGCTGTGCTGACGCGCTGCGCACGCTGCCGGATGAAGAAGTCGACAGCATTCTGGCCGAAGACGGCGAAATCGACATGAACTGCGATTACTGTGGCAGCCGCTATGTGTTTGACTCCATGGACATCGCAGCGATCCGCAACAATGCCTCTCCGGCGGATCCGCAGGTTCACTAAGTTTGCAAAACGCCTCCAATCGGAGGCGTTTTATTTTCAGCGGTAATAGTCAATTTTAACCCGCTGCCCCTGCACCATCACGTCCTGCCAGACCTTCGGCGCCGCCGTTAGTTTTCCTTCAGAAGCAGCCTGCTTCAGCGCTGACATCATCTGGTTTTTGTCCAAATCACGGGCCTGGCCGATATCCTTCCAGCTTCCGTCGACCTTGCCATACACTTTGCAGTAGCTCATTTCCGGCTGGCACAGCAGCCATTCATCCTGCCCATCGCCGTTCAGATCCATCCCAACCAGCAGACACTTATCCTCGTCATCCAGGCATTCACGGGCCTGGTAACTTTCATCTTTTACCATGGCCTGCCACCACGCGTTTTCCGGCACGCGGTTTTTATCCGCCAGCACGATACGCTGACGCAGAGATTCAACCGTCAGCTTCGCAACCGCCACACCGCCCGCTTTGCCGTTGCTCAACAACATCGCCAATTGTCTTCTGCGGTCAGGGCTGGCGACAAACACCGGGTCTTTTTGCAGCTCGCTGAGCGCATCATAGCCCCGCCGCCCGGCATATTGCAGCATGGTCATACTCACCTTCTCGGGCTTCAGGATGCCGCTGTGGTAACGCGCCATTTGGTTATTAACGCTGATCCGGTAAGGGTCCAGAAGCGGAGAATTCACCGCAACCAACAAGGCCAGCGCCAGCAAAAGCACCGCGCGGTTAATCCCTCCCGGCTGTAGAACAGGCTCCCGACGCTGGCGAATAATCGTGGCAATATAGCCAAAGGCCCACACCAATACGGTGAAGGTTATCAGTGCCGCATATACCCTTGTCGGCGTCCAGCCGTATGACGAAACGCGCAACCACAGCGCATAGCTTGCCAGCAAGGCATAAACCGGCGACAGCAATAACGTCAGCTTTATCGCGCCATCAAGCAAAGCGGGATAAGGTCGGGTTTCTCTTTCCGGGTGATAGGCCACTGCGGCAGTGCCCATCACCATCAGCGTCAGCGTGTTGAGCAGCGCATTACAGGAAAAGTGCAGTGAAATAGACCCCAGACCGACCACCGGCAGCGTCGCCAAAAACATCAGAGAAATCAGCGAAAGCAGCGGTAAAAGCCCCGTCGCAAAAACGCTGAAGAAATGTTTTACCGCGTTAATGGCCCGAACCTGGTCACGACAAAGCGTGACCGCCAGCGCCGCTGCCGTACAGGTAGCAATCCAGGCAAATGCCGACGAACTGAAAAACAGGCGATCAAAGAAGGTGATATCCACCAGCTTGAATAAGCCGGCCCAAAGCGCCAGCACGCCCCAGAAAAAGAGCACCAACAGCCCGGTCAGCAGCAGAGTAATACCGTTCCGCCAGAGCTGGCCGTAGAATACCTGCCAGCCTCCCCAACCGCGATTCGAGTGCAGCCGCCCCTGCAGCCAGGGCAAGGCCAGAAACAGCATCGCCGCCAGCGAACAGAGATACCCCAGCACAATATCGTGCCGGTTCCAGCTTTCCAGTCCCTGAGTCGTCCAGTTCACCCAGCCGCTCATCAACGCCACAATCGGCAGGGGGAGTAGCGCCAGGCCCCAAAATCGCAGGCCATTGAAACGCACGGTGATAAGCGCCAGCGTCGCCGCCAGCACCACGGACAGAGAGCGCAGATACAGGGCCTGATTATCCCCTCGCAGCCAGAGGCTACTCACCCTGTCTCCTTCGGTGAGGTACAGCACCACGCCTAAAAGAAACCCCACCAGCAAAATCCCCCAGCGGGTCGCCTTAGGTAACGGCTCAGACATGAACATGGTTGTCATCCCTTATTAGATCATTTTTGACTTAATGTAACGGCCTGCTGCGACTTGCAAATGACGGTCTTGTTTCATTGAGTTGCGTATGAGAGCGCGTTCATTCACAAAGTTCTCCGTTATTATCCTAATTATTAACATATCCGCTATATTTTCCCCGAAAGCCAGCGAATTCCTGCCATACTCTGCCCCCGTTGCGGCATCCCCTGTGCATTTCCCCTGTTAAATTTAAGCAGGCGCGTAAATTTATGATAGTGGTCGCGGTTAACACCCCCTAAACAACCCTACAATATTCGGCAGTATAAATTGGCTAAGGAGCAGTGAAATGCGAGTTAAAGGCATAACCCCGCAAGATCTCAAGGCTTATGGCATTCATGACGTCAGCGAAGTCGTCTATAACCCCGATTACGACACCCTTTACCGCGAAGAACTCGACCCTAACCTGCAGGGTTTTGAGCGCGGTGTGGTCACTAACTTAGGCGCTGTCTCCGTAGATACCGGGATCTTCACCGGCCGCTCTCCAAAAGATAAATACATCGTCCGCGATGACACCACCCGCGACACCTTATGGTGGGCCGACAACGGTAAAGGCAAAAACGATAACAAACCGCTTTCCGAAGAAACCTGGCACCAGCTTAAAGGGCTCGTCACTCATCAACTGTCGGGCAAGCGCCTGTTTATTATTGACGCTTTCTGCGGCGCCAACGCCGATACCCGCCTGTCAGTACGTTTTATCACCGAGGTTGCCTGGCAGGCCCACTTCGTGAAAAACATGTTTATTCGCCCAACGGACGAAGAGCTGGAGACGTTTGAGCCTGATTTTGTGGTGATGAACGGAGCTAAATGTACCAATCCAAACTGGAAAGAACAGGGCCTGAACTCCGAAAACTTCGTGGCGTTTAACCTGACTGAACGCATGCAGCTTATCGGCGGCACCTGGTACGGCGGCGAGATGAAGAAAGGGATGTTCTCTATCATGAACTACCTGCTGCCGCTGAAAGGCATCGCTTCCATGCACTGCTCGGCAAACGTCGGTGAAAAAGGCGATGTGGCGGTGTTCTTCGGGCTGTCCGGCACCGGTAAAACAACGCTGTCTACCGACCCGAAACGCCGCCTGATTGGCGACGATGAGCACGGCTGGGACGACGACGGCGTGTTTAACTTTGAAGGCGGCTGCTACGCCAAAACCATTCGCCTGTCGGAAGAGGCAGAGCCGGATATCTATCACGCGATCCGCCGCGATGCGCTGCTGGAAAACGTCACCGTCCGTGCTGACGGCACAATCGACTTCGACGATGCGTCCAAAACGGAAAACACCCGCGTTTCTTACCCGATTTATCACATCGACAACATTGTTAAGCCAGTGTCGAAAGCGGGCCACGCGACCAAAGTTATCTTCCTGACTGCGGACGCGTTCGGCGTATTGCCGCCGGTTTCCCGTCTCACCGCGAACCAGACTCAGTACCACTTCCTGTCCGGTTTTACCGCCAAACTGGCGGGCACCGAGCGCGGCGTGACTGAGCCAACGCCAACCTTCTCCGCCTGCTTCGGCGCAGCGTTCCTGTCGCTGCACCCAACTCAGTATGCGGAAGTGCTGGTGAAACGCATGCAGGCATCCGGCGCGCAGGCGTACCTGGTGAATACCGGCTGGAACGGCACCGGCAAACGCATTTCGATCAAAGACACCCGCGCGATCATCGACGCTATTCTCGACGGCTCACTGGACGACGCAGAAACCTTTACGCTGCCGATGTTTAACCTCGCTATTCCAACCGCTCTCGCAGGCGTGGACACCCAGATTCTGGACCCACGTAATACCTACGCCTCTCCGGAGCAGTGGCAGGAAAAAGCAGAGCAGTTGGCGAAGCTGTTTGTCGAAAACTTCGAGAAATACACCGACACCCCTGCCGGGGCGGCCCTGGTCGAAGCTGGTCCGAAGCTGTAAATCTGAAACATTAGACGAAAAAAAACGAACCCTTCGGGGTTCGTTTTTTATTGGGCCACAGGGAAACTAGCTTTCCCGATGAGTCACCACCCGGGTTATCGGCAGCGGGAGATAAGCCCTGATACGCAACCCTCCTCGCTCGCTCTTCCCGAGATCCAGCATCCCATTATGGTTGTCGATGATACGCTGCACGATGGCCAGGCCCAGCCCGGTGCCGCTGGTACTGCGGGCGCTGTCGCCGCGCACAAACGGCTGGAACAAATGCTGCAGCTGATCTGGTTCAATGCCCGGACCGTCATCTTCCACCTGGAACCAGGCGCGGTTTAACTCGCTGCCGCTACTGACTTTGATCCAGCCATTGCCGTAGCGCGCTGCATTCACCACCATGTTGGCAACCGCACGCTTGATAGACAGCGGATGGATATTCAGGCGGATTTCACCGGCCTGCAGGTCAGTGTCAATTTCACGCTCGTAGCCGCTTTCTGCCGCAATCACTTCCCCGAGTACGCTGTTGAGATCCGCCATCTCCAGCGGCATCTCCTGCCCGGTGCGCAGGTAGTCGATAAATTGTTCGATAATCGCATTACACTCTTCGATATCTTTGTTAATCGACTCGGCCAGATAGCCATCCTCCTGCCCCATCATTTCGGTCGCCAGGCGAATACGCGTCAGCGGCGTGCGCAGATCGTGGCTGACGCCCGCCATCAGCAGCGTGCGATCGTCGGCCAGTTGTTTCACGCCCGCGGCCATATGGTTAAATGCGCGAGTCACCGATCGCACTTCCGAAGCGCCATATTCGCGCAAAGGAGGAGGAATAATCCCTTTACCGACCTGCAGCGCAGCGTGCTCCAGGTCGACCAGCGGTCGGTTCTGTATTCGAATAAACAGCCATGCGCCGCCTATCGCCAACAGCATGATCGCCAGCGTATAGCGGAACAGCGGGGAGAAATCACCCTGATGGATTTCGGTCAGCGGAACGCGGACCCAGATATTCGGCGACAGCCAGGTTTTCAGCCAGACAACCGGGGAGCTTTTGTTCACCTCAACGCGCACTTCGGTCGGGCCGCCAAGCTGCTGCGCCATTTGCTGACTCAGAAACTCGTAGTGCTGCGCCCAGCGCAGGCCAGCGTCTTCCGCCGCCTCGTTGGAATAAAGTGAAATGCCCAGCTCGCGGTAAATCTCACGACGAAACGCAGGCGGCACCACAAGCTGGGTGCCATCTTCAAGCTGCAGTTTGTCGGTCATTAGCATTCTGACTTCGTACGCCAGCACCTTATTAAACTGCTGCAGGCTCGGCAAAATCGCGAAGTTCAGAACGACAAGATAAGTCGTCACCAGGCTGACGAACAGCAAGGTGACGATCAGCAACAGCGTACGGGCAAACGAGCTTCTGGGGGAGAAGCGAACTCGCCTCATGCCTTAGCGCCGTCCGGGACAAAGACGTAGCCAAGACCCCAAACGGTCTGGATATAACGCGGATGCGCCGGGTCCTCTTCCACCATGCGGCGCAGGCGGGAGATTTGCACGTCAATAGAACGCTCCATCGCGGAGTATTCGCGGCCACGGGCCAGGTTCATCAGTTTGTCGCGGGAAAGCGGCTCGCGCGGGTGGCTGACCAGCGCTTTCAGCACCGCAAACTCACCGCTGGTCAACGGCATAGGCTCGTCTTCACGGAACATTTCGCGGGTGCCGAGGTTCAGCTTGAACTTACCGAAAGCGATAACCGCTTCTTCCTGGGAAGGCGCACCCGGCAGCTCGTTGGCCTGGCGACGAAGCACGGCACGAATTCGGGCCAGCAGTTCACGCGGGTTAAACGGCTTAGGAATATAGTCATCAGCGCCGATTTCCAGGCCGACGATACGGTCAACTTCTTCGCCTTTCGCGGTCACCATAATGATCGGCATTGGGTTACTCTGGCTGCGCAGACGGCGGCAGATAGAAAGACCATCCTCGCCCGGCAGCATGAGGTCCAGCACCATCAGGTGGAAGGATTCACGGGTCAACAGGCGATCCATTTGTTCGGCGTTAGCGACGCTGCGAACCTGGAAGCCCTGTTCGGTGAGATAACGCTCTAACAGCGCGCGCAGACGCATGTCGTCATCGACCACCAGAATTTTATAGTTCTCTTGCATCGTTTGTACTCCCAAAGGCTCGAACAGTTGAGTGTGTATTCTTAAAAAACTGCGCTAATACAACCAGTCAATTCTGGTATACATTCTAGTCGAAATTGTTACAAAGCATATTAAACAGTCGGTTATCAACGTTTTAAATCAAAATTTGGTGACTTGCTTCCCAAAATGCGCCGGTTGCATTCCTCATTGAGCATCGGTTTAAATCACACTCTGATTTTACAGGCTGCAGGGCAGAAAGATGAAAACGCCGTTAATCACCCGTGAAGGCTACGAAAAGCTCAAAAAAGAGCTGGATTATCTGTGGCGTGAAGAGCGCCCCGAAGTGACCAAAAAAGTGACCTGGGCCGCCAGCCTCGGCGATCGCAGCGAAAATGCCGACTACCAATACAACAAAAAACGCCTGCGTGAAATTGACCGCCGGGTTCGCTACATCACCAAATCCCTCGAGCGCCTGAAAATCGTCGATTACTCACCGCAGCAGGAAGGCAAAGTCTTCTTCGGCGCGTGGGTCGAAATAGAAAACGACGACGGCGATCTGCTGCGTTTTCGCATCGTCGGCTACGACGAAATCTTTGGCCGCAAGGACTACATTTCTATTGATTCGCCGATGGCGCGCGCGCTGCTCAAAAAAGAAGTGGGCGATTTAGCCGTGGTGCAAACACCAGGGGGAGAAGCCCAGTGGTACGTCAATGAAATTGAATACCCTAAACCCGAGTAACGCGCACAGAACTGTCTGAAACCCAATATCCGGGGGTCGTCGGCTGGCATTTTCGCGCCCCGATCCGTATAACTGTTTGCTGAATTTTCCGTACTACACAGATGAAAAGCCATGATGAATGATTCGCTTTGCCGCATTATTGCGGGTGAGCTTCAGGCCAGAAACGAACAGGTAGAAGCTGCCGTTCGCCTGCTGGATGAAGGGAATACCGTGCCGTTTATTGCACGTTATCGTAAGGAAGTCACCGGCGGTCTGGATGACACGCAACTGCGTCAACTGGAGACTCGTCTTAGCTACTTGCGCGAGTTGGAAGAGCGCCGTCAGGCCATCCTCAAGTCTATTTCCGAGCAGGGTAAACTGAGCGACGAACTTGCCAGCGCCATCAACGGCACGCTGAGCAAAACCGAACTCGAAGACCTTTACCTGCCGTATAAACCCAAGCGCCGTACCCGCGGGCAAATCGCTATCGAAGCTGGCCTTGAGCCGCTGGCGGAGTTGCTGTGGAACGAGCCTTCGCACGACCCGGAGCAGGAAGCCGCCCGCTTTGTGGATGCCGACAAAGGCGTCGCTGACACTAAAGCTGCGCTGGACGGGGCGCGCTACATCCTGATGGAACGCTTCGCTGAAGATGCCGCGCTGCTGGCAAAAGTACGCGACTATTTGTGGAAGAATGCGCACCTGGTTTCCGCCGTGGTAAGCGGTAAAGAGGAAGAAGGCGCAAAATTCCGCGACTACTTCGCCCACCACGAAGCCATTGCCACCGTTCCTTCCCACCGCGCGCTGGCGATGTTCCGCGGGCGTAACGAAGGTATTTTACAGCTGTCGCTGAATGCCGACCCGCAGTTTGATGAGCCGCCGCGCGAGAGCTACTGCGAGCAGTTGATTATCTCTCATCTGAATCTGCGCCTGAACAATGCCCCGGCCGACAGCTGGCGCAAGGCCGTGGTGAGCTGGACCTGGCGTATCAAGGTGTTAATGCACCTTGAAACCGAGCTGATGGGCACCGTGCGCGAACGCGCCGAAGATGAAGCCATCAATGTTTTCGCCCGCAACCTTCACGATCTGCTGATGGCTGCCCCGGCCGGACTGCGCGCCACGATGGGCCTCGATCCTGGCCTGCGCACCGGCGTAAAAGTCGCGGTGGTTGACGCCACCGGCAAACTGGTCGCGACCGATACCATTTACCCGCATACCGGTCAGGCTGCAAAAGCCGCCGTGGCCGTGGCGGCGCTTTGTGAGAAACATAACGTCGAGCTGGTCGCTATCGGCAACGGTACCGCATCCCGTGAAACCGAGCGCTTCTTCCTGGATGTGCAAAAACAGTTCCCGAAAGTCACCGCCCAGAAAGTGATCGTCAGCGAGGCAGGGGCTTCCGTTTATTCTGCTTCCGAGCTGGCGGCGCTGGAATTCCCGGACCTGGACGTTTCTATCCGCGGCGCGGTCTCTATCGCCCGTCGTCTACAGGACCCGCTGGCAGAGCTGGTGAAAATCGACCCGAAATCTATCGGCGTGGGCCAGTACCAGCACGATGTCAGCCAGACTCAACTGGCGAAAAAGCTGGATGCAGTCGTCGAAGACTGCGTGAACGCCGTTGGCGTAGATCTCAACACCGCTTCCGTGCCGCTACTGACCCGCGTAGCTGGCCTGACCCGCATGATGGCGCAAAACATCGTCAACTGGCGCGACGAAAATGGCCGCTTCCAGAACCGCCAGCAGTTACTAAAAGTCAGCCGCCTGGGGCCAAAAGCTTTTGAGCAGTGCGCGGGCTTCCTGCGTATCAACCACGGCGATAACCCGCTGGATTCCTCTACCGTTCACCCGGAAGCGTATCCGGTGGTCGAGCGTATCCTGGCCGCCACTCAGCAGGCGCTGCAGGACCTGATGGGCAACAGTAGCGAACTGCGCGATCTGAAAGCCAGCCAGTTTACCGATGAGCGTTTCGGCGTCCCTACCGTAACGGACATTATCAAAGAGCTGGAAAAACCGGGCCGCGACCCGCGCCCTGAATTTAAAACTGCACAGTTTGCCGAAGGCGTTGAAACCATGAATGACCTGACGCCGGGCATGGTGCTGGAAGGTGCGGTGACTAACGTCACTAACTTTGGCGCATTTGTCGACATCGGCGTGCATCAGGATGGCCTGGTTCACATTTCGTCCCTGTCGGACAAATTCATCGACGATCCGCACAAAGTGGTGAAAGCGGGCGATATCGTGAAGGTCAAAGTGCTGGAAGTTGACCTGCAGCGCAAACGCATCGCCCTAACCATGCGTCTTGACGAGCAGCCAGGCGAAGGTGGCAGCCGTCGCGGCAATAGCGGTAACAATGCTTCTCGCGAGCAAAAAGGCAGACCAGCAGCGCAGCAAAAACCACGCGGCCGAGAAAACGCCGGCGGTGGGAACAGCGCGATGATGGATGCTCTGGCCGCAGCAATGGGCAAGAAGCGTTAATTGTCTGACCTCTCCCTTCGGGGAGAGGTTTTATTTCTTCCGTAGGCTATAAAAGCAGAAAAATAACGTACTCTTGATCTAAATCAATTTTCAATATTTACCCTACCGTGAAACCAGTAATTATCATCTCTGTAACATCAGCAATAGCGAAATAACATCCATCGCTCTCTAAAGAGAAGTTATTACTCTATTTTTCATGCAATTAATAAACATCTTTCTTTACGAAGTTAATAACAGTCTCGCCAGGCTAGCCTCGAAAATACCTATTTTGGTTAAATCCACCCAGAAAAATAAATATTGTCGACAGTAACCATTCTCATTATCATTGCATTGAACGATATTTCTTCTCTTTCTTCCGATAGCTTAATTCGTTTTTATTACACGCATCACTTGCGAATAAAACGATCATTCAGTCAGCGTCAATGCAGAGCCCAGCTCTAAGTAGGTCCTATGCAATTCATACCGAATAGCGCGTGGAAAATTACTGGCTTCGCCAGTGAAATCAGTCCGGCTTATCGACAAAAATTATTGTCCCTCGGCATGCTGCCGGGCTCTTCATTCAACGTCGTCCGTGTAGCGCCTCTCGGCGACCCTATTCATATCGAAACGCGCCGCGTAAGCCTCGTGCTGCGCAAAAAAGATCTCGCGCTGGTCAATATCGAAGCCGTTGCCTAACGGTAGGGAAGCGTCCGCGCCTTTTGCACATTCAACGAAGTTCACGAATAAAATGAAAAACTTAACCATAGGTTTAATCGGCAACCCTAACTCGGGTAAAACCACGTTATTTAATCAGCTGACGGGTGCCCGTCAGCGCGTGGGGAACTGGGCGGGTGTCACCGTAGAACGCAAAGAAGGTCAGTTTTCCACCCTTGAGCACCAGGTCACGCTGGTTGATTTACCCGGCACCTACTCACTCACCACCATTTCGTCGCAAACTTCGCTTGATGAGCAAATCGCCTGTCATTACATCCTGAGCGGCGATGCCGACCTGCTAATCAACGTAGTGGATGCTTCTAACCTTGAGCGTAACCTCTATCTGACGCTCCAGTTGCTTGAGCTGGGCATTCCGTGCGTGGTGGCTCTGAACATGCTGGATATCGCCGAGAAGCAGGCCATCCGCATCGATATCGACGCGCTGGCCGCTCGCCTTGGCTGCCCCGTCGTGCCGCTGGTGTCGACTCGCGGGCGCGGTATTGAAAGCCTGAAACTCGCCATTGATCGCAAGCAACCCAACGAGAATAACGAGCTGGTGCACTATCCGCAGATTTTGCTGCAAGAGGCAAAAAAGCTGGCCCAAGATATGCCGCAGGACATGCCGGTGACGCAGCGCCGCTGGCTGGCGCTGCAGATGCTGGAAGGGGATATCTACAGCCTCGCTTATGCGGGCAATGCCACAGACAATCTTGACGCTGCGCGGGGCCGTCTGGCCGAGACCGTTGACGATCCAGCCCTGCTCATTGCGGATGCGCGTTACCAAAGCATCGCTTCCATTTGTGATGCAGTTAGCAATAGCCTGACCGCCGAACCCAACCGGCTGACGGTGGCGATGGATAAAATCATCCTCAATCGTTACCTCGGCCTGCCGATCTTCATGCTGGTGATGTACCTGATGTTCCTGCTGGCGATTAACATCGGCGGCGCGCTACAGCCCATTTTTGATGGCGGCTCGGTGGCGATATTCATTCACGGTATTCAGTGGCTCGGTTATACGCTGCACTTCCCGGAATGGCTGACGATTTTCCTGGCCCAGGGCATCGGCGGCGGGATCAATACCGTGCTGCCGCTGGTACCGCAAATCGGCATGATGTACCTGTTCCTGTCTTTCCTGGAAGATTCGGGCTATATGGCTCGCGCCGCTTTTGTGATGGATCGCCTGATGCAATCTCTGGGGTTGCCGGGCAAATCCTTTGTGCCGCTAATCGTCGGCTTCGGTTGCAACGTGCCTTCGGTCATGGGTGCCCGCACGCTTGATGCGCCACGCGAAAGACTGATGACCATCATGATGGCGCCATTTATGTCCTGCGGCGCACGCCTGGCGATTTTCGCGGTGTTTGCCGCCGCATTCTTCGGCCAGCAGGGTGCGTTAGTGGTGTTCTCGCTTTATATTCTCGGCATCGTAATGGCTATTCTTACCGGCCTGATGCTGAAGCACACCATCATGCGCGGCGAAGCCTCGCCCTTCGTCATGGAGCTGCCGGTTTACCACGTCCCACATCTCAAGAGCCTGATTCTGCAAACCTGGCAGCGCCTGAAAGGCTTCGTGCTGCGCGCCGGGAAGGTCATCGTGATCGTCAGTATTTTCATCGGCGCCCTGAATAGCTTCTCCTTTAGCGGTAAGCCGGTAGATAACATTAACGATTCCGCCCTTGCCTCCGTCAGCCGCGTGTTAACCCCTCTGCTGAAGCCGATCGGTGTCCACGATGACAACTGGCAGGCCACCGTTGGGCTGTTTACCGGCGCGATGGCAAAAGAAGTGGTGGTCGGTACATTGAATACCCTTTATACCGCCGAAGATATCCATAACGAGGAATTTGATGCCGCAAGCTTTAACCTGCTTGATGAGCTGGGCGCCGCAGCCGATGAAACCTGGCAGGGGTTGAAAAACACCTTCAGCCTGAGCGTGCTGGCGAACCCGATTGAAGCCAGCAAAGGCGACGGCGAAATGTCCTCCGGGCCGATGGGCGTGATGAGCAGCAAGTTTGGCAGTGAAGCCGCCGCCTATAGCTATCTCATTTTCGTTCTGCTCTATATTCCGTGCATCTCTGTGATGGGCGCGATAGCCCGTGAATCAAGTCGGGGCTGGATGACGTTCTCCGTGCTTTGGGGGCTGAACATCGCCTACTCGCTCTCTACGCTGTACTACCAGAGCGTTACCTTCAGCGAGCATCCTCAGTTCAGCCTGGTTTGCATCCTGGCGGTAATATTGTTCAACGTCCTGTTGCTTGGCGGCCTCCGCCGGGCAAGAAGCCGCGTGGATGTATCGCTACTTGCCACCAGAAAAACGCCTTCGTCCTGCTGCCAGAGCAGTACCGGTGACTGTCACTAAGGAGCGATGATGGCAAGCCTGATTGATATCCGTAACGCCCTGGCGCTTCAGGGCCGCCTCGAGGCGAAGCAGATAAGCCAGCAGCTTGCCACGCCTCTGCCACTGGTCGCCGCCATGCTCGATCGACTGGAAGCGATGGGTAAAGCCACACGTATCAGTGAAGACCCGAGCAGCTGCCTGACGGGAAGCTGCAAAAGCTGTCCAGAAGGGAAAAAGTGCGCCCGGGAAGTTTGGGCGCTGCGTTAAATGAAAAGGGCGGGTCATCCCCGCCCGGCTTCATAAAATACGTGTTATTTCGCTATCTTGTAGACATCCGCAGTGGCGCGAACGTTTTTGGTATATTTCTCGGCGCTGGTCACCACGTAATAGTCACCGCCCAGCTTATCGGCTTGCTTAACCAGATCGCGCTTCGCATCCATCGGAGCGGAAGTTTTATCCGTTACGATCGTGCCGATCTTCGTTAATTTCATGCCAGCCACTTTATCTTTCTCAAGCTCTTTAGCCGCAAAAGCGCCAAAGGAAACAGCACCAACCAACAATCCAGTAACAATGCCTGTTATCAATTTCATAGCCAGTACTCTCCGTAGGTATCTGCTTTTTTAATAACCGGGGTTCAACCCCGCAACGGTTTAATTATTCACCCTTCGCAAGGTGAATAATTGAGTATTGGCACAAATTGCTTTTTTCGCCACGGATGAACAACTTACCGCCCCAGGCTTTGCTCCCACTCCCGTACCGCCTGGCAAAACTCCGCCGGATGAGAGATAAACGGCGCATGGGCGGCCTTGTCGAAGATAACCGAGCAGGACTGCGGCCACAGGGCGTCCAGCAGGGGAACCACTTTGCGTGGCACAAGCCCGTCCAGTCGGCCATACATGCGTAAATGGGGTACAGCTGATGCGGCAAGACTCGTGCGCAAATCGGCGGTTCTCAGGATCTCAAGTCCACCATTAAGTACTTCCACCTCCGGCATCGGCTGATCCAGAACGACGCTTTTCAGCAGACGAGCATCCTGCCGCGCCGTTTCCGTGCCCAAGGTTTGCAGCGCCAGAAAACGCTCCACGGTGCGTTGAAAATCCTCACTTAACTGCTGCTGGAACCCGGCCAACACGTCCGGCTTAATGCCCGGCCAGTTTTCTGCGGCGGTAAAACAGGGGGAGGAAGCCACTGTCACCAGCGCCTTCACGCGCTCAGGCCTGGCGAGTGCGGCCTGACTGGCGACCAGGCCGCCTAAACTCCAGCCAAGCCAGAGGGCGCAGTCAGGGGCTTTAGCCAGTACAACGTCGGCCATTTCTTCCAGCGTTAGCGCCCCAAACCCCTTGCTTCGACCATACCCCGGCAAGTCGACCAGATGCAGCCGAAATTGCGAGCCGAGTTCTGATTCTATGTTGTGCCAAACCTCCGCATTCAGTCCCCATCCGTGCAGCAGCACAAGATCGCGTTTTCCTTCACCTTTTGTTTGCCACCACAGCTCACTCATCAGTTACCGTTCTCATTTTCATCAGCAAGGAGAACGCTATGCTAGCAATCCCTGGCCGCTGTTGGCTATGCCAGTTACCGCTTGCTTGCCCGACATGGGGCATTTGCTCGTGCTGCACCGCTTCACTGCTTCAGCCCCTGGCCTGCTGTTTGCAGTGTGGTTTACCGGCGTTAAGCGGCCATTTGCCCTGCGGACGCTGCCTGCAAAGAGCACCGGAGTGGGATGCAATCGCCTATGTGACAGACTACCTGCCGCCGTTAAGTACGCTTATCCATCACCTGAAATTTACCGGTACGCCGTCACTTGCGCCGGCCTTAGCCCGTCTTTTGCTGCTGCGTATCCTGATGGCCAGGCGTGAAAAGAGGCTTCACTTGCCCGATGCCATTTTGAGTGTGCCGCTGCACCATACCCGGGCGTGGCGACGGGGCTACAACCAAAGCGCACTTATTGCTACTCCACTCTCACGCTGGCTGGGACGAGAGCATTATCCCTCTGCAATCAAACGCATACGTTCTTCGCCGGCGCAGCACACGTTAACGGCCAAAGAGCGAAAGAGGAATTTGAAAGGCATCTTTAGGGTTGAAATTCCCGTCGCGGGTCGCCATATGGCTATTGTGGATGATGTCGTGACGACGGGTAGTACTGTTGCGGAGATAGCGCGGTTGCTGAAAAAGCAGGGCGCAGCGACTGTCCAGGTATGGTGCCTGTGTCGAACCTTGTAGACCCTCGACGATGGGCGTATTATAACCGACTAAAATAGTCAACTATTGAGCAATCGTTATGATCCGTATTTCCGATGCTGCACAATCCCACTTTGCCAAACTGCTGGCAAATCAGGAAGAAGGGACGCAAATCCGCGTATTCGTAATTAATCCTGGCACCCCGAATGCGGAGTGTGGTGTGTCTTATTGTCCGCCGGATGCGGTTGAAGCGACCGACACGGCGCTGCCGTTCGAGCAGTTAACGGCTTATGTTGATGAGCTGAGTGCGCCTTATCTGGAAGATGCCGAAATCGACTTCGTCACCGACCAGTTGGGTTCCCAGCTGACGCTGAAAGCGCCTAATGCAAAAATGCGTAAGGTTTCTGACGACGCGCCGCTGATGGAGCGCGTTGAGTACATGTTACAGGCTACCGTTAACCCACAGCTGGCTGGCCACGGCGGTCGCGTGACGCTGATGGAAATTACCGATGAAGGCTACGCCATCCTGCAGTTTGGCGGCGGTTGTAACGGTTGTTCTATGGTGGATGTGACGCTGAAAGAAGGGATCGAGAAACAGCTTCTGGCTGAGTTCCCTGAGCTGAAAGGCGTGCGCGACCTGACCGAACACCAGCGCGGTGAGCACTCTTACTATTAATTAGATAAGCCCCTCACCCCGACCCTCTCCCCAAAGGGGAGAGGGAGGAAAAAAGGCTCCCAGATTTAACCATTCGGTTCCCTCTCCCCCAAGGAGAGGGAGGAAAAAAAGCTCGCAGATTTCACCGTTCGGCTCCCTCTCCCCCAAGGAGAGGGAGGAAAAAAGGCTCGCAGATTTCACCGTTCGGTTCCCTCTCCCCCAAGGAGAGGGAGGAAAAAAGGCTCGCAAATTTCACCGTTCGGTTCCCTCTCCCCCAAGGAGAGGGAGGAAAAAAGCTCGCAGATTTCACCGTTCGGTTCCTTCTCCCCCAAGGAGAGGGAGGAAAAAAGGCTCGCAGATTTCACCGTTCGGTTCCCTCTCCCCCAAGGGGAGGGAGGAAAAAAAGCTCGCAGATTTAACCATTCGGTTCCCTCTCCCTTCCAGGGAGAGGGTTAGGGTGAGGGTCACCAAATCACAGCTTCTTACGCCGCTTATCCAAATCCTTCAGCAGCTTATTCACCCGTTCGTCCGCAAACATCGCTTCCAGCGAAGCGGTTAGCTTACGCCGCCAGTTTTTATACTGATCGCTGGTGCCAGGAATATTCACCGGCTCGGCCATATCCAGCCAATCCTCCGGCTGCAGCCCCAGCAGCGCGCTATGGCTGTCGGCGATATAGCGCTGCATTCCACGGTTGAGCGTGTCGGTCATCGTCATTAACGCAGCCTTGTGCCCCGCCCGCTTCGGCAAGCAGCCGTACTTATGCAGCCCGTCCAGCAAACCCTGTTTCGCCCTCTCGCGGTCTTCATATAGCCCCGCCAGCACCTCTTCGTCAGGATAAAGCCCCAGCGTTTTGCCCAGCGTTAAATCGCCGCTATTCCAGTAGCCACGCAGCGTAGGTAAATCATGCGTAGTCGCAACCGCCATCGACTGCGTTGGCCATGTGGCCGGGGCCCGGAATTGCTTCTCGCCATCGTGCTCGAAGTACAGCACTTTGTAAGAATAAACGCCGCTGTCGCGAAGCTTGCCGACAATTTCAACCGGCACGGTACCTAAGTCCTCGCCAATCACCATGCAGCGGTGGCGCTGGCTTTCCAGGGCCAGAATCGAAAGTAGATCGTCTACCGGATACTGCACATAGGCGCCCTTATCCGCCGTCTCGCTGTAAGGGATCCACCACAGCCGCAGCATCGACATAACGTGGTCAATGCGCAGCGCGCCGCAGTGGGTCATATTGGCGCGCAGCAGTTCGATAAACGGCTGATAGCCGCGAGCGGCCATGACGTGGGGATCCATCGGCGGCAGCCCCCAGTTTTGGCCTAACGGGCCCAGGATATCCGGCGGTGCGCCAACAGAGGCTTTCAGGCAGTAAAGTTCACGGTCACACCAGGTCTCAGAGCCACCTTCCGCCACGCCCACCGCCAGGTCGCGATAAAGGCCAATCGGCATCCCGTCATGCTGGCTGGTATCCCAGCAGGCCTTAAACTGGCGCCAGGCGAGATACTGCAGCCAAAGCCAGAAGTTAACCTCATCGCGATGCTGCTCGCAGAACTGCTTCACTTCCGGGCTATGGGCATCACGATAGCCTTCCGGCCACACCGGCCAGCCCCAACGCAGGGGATCTTCGTTAACCTGGTTCGCATGAAGTGCATCGTAGGCGGCCTGGTAGAACAGTCCTTCGCCCCCTTCCGCAACAAACCGGCCAAACGCAACAACCTGTTCATCGCTGGCTTTACGCAGGGAGAACTGCTGCCACGCTAAACGCAGCGCCGCAACTTTAAGCGCCGTAACGGCGGAATAATCCACCCACTCGGTATCTCTCGCGGCCTGAATCTGTTTCTGCACGGTGGATTTTTTCCACCACGCCTGCGCCGCTTTGCTGTTCTGGAAATCTTCTACCGCGTTAACGTCGATATAGATGACGTTCAACCAACGGCGTGACGATGGGCTATACGGGCTGGCGCTCTCCGGGTTAGCCGGGTAAAGCGAATGAATCGGGTTGAGGCCAATAAACGCGCCGCCACGCTTCGCCACATCCCCCAGCATCTGCTTTAGATCGCCAAAGTCACCGATACCCCAGTTAGACGCTGAGCGTAGCGTGTAAAGCTGCACGCACGCGCCCCACAGCTTTTTGCCCTGCAATAAGGCATCCGGCTCATAGCAACGCGGCGGGGCGACGATAATCCGGCTCGCCCAGCGCTGTTTTTGTCGGCTGACCACCAGCGAGTGGTAGCCCTCCGGCAGCTTCGTCGGCAGCGTTAGTTTCTTGCCGCCAGAAACTTGTCCGTCGTGGGTGTGGCCTTCTTCGGTCGTCAGCACCCAGCTAAATTCGCCCTCACCTTCAAGCACCAGCTGCATCCGCTTTCCGGCAGTGAAAACCACAACCGCTGGCACAGTATCGGCCGACTGTTTTGGTAAAGCAGTGCGATTCATGGCCTCGAGCAGACGCAGTTTTGTCTCCGCAGGAATAGCCTGCGGTTTGCCATGGGCGTTGATGTAGTTCGGGCTGATCCCTGCCGCCAGCGCGGCGTTATCAAGACGTTTACTCTCCATGGCGCTCCCTTAGCGTTTCGCCTGCCAGATACGTTGCTGGTAATCGCGGATTGAGCGATCGGAGCTGAACATGCCGCAGCGGGCGCTGTTCAAAATGGCCGCGCGCGTCCAGGCTTCCTGGTCCAGATAAAGTTTGTCGGCAAGCTTCTGCGCTTCGACGTAGGCGGTAAAGTCCGCCATCAGCAGGTAAGGATCGCCACCCTCTTTGCCGATGCTGTGCAGCATCTGGTCAAAGGCATGTTTATCTCCTTCGCTGTATTTGCCCTGTTCCAGCTCTTTGAGGACGGCATCCAACACTTTATCTTTTTTGCGCCATTTCACCGGGTCATAGCCTTTGGCTTTCAGGGCTTTAACCTGCTCGACGGTGTGGCCGAAAATAAAGATATTCTCTTCACCCACCTTCTCGGCGATTTCAACATTAGCGCCGTCGAGAGTTCCTACCGTTAGCGCGCCGTTCAACGCCAGCTTCATATTGCCTGTGCCAGAAGCTTCTTTGCCTGCAGTAGAGATCTGTTCGGAAATGTCGGCCGCCGGGATCATGATCTCCGCCGCAGACACGCAGTAGTCCGGCAGGAAAACCACCTTCAGTTTGTCGCCCACCAGCGGATCGTTGTTGATCGCCTCGGCCACTTTGTTGATCGCAAAGATAATATTTTTTGCCAGGTAATAGCCCGGCGCTGCTTTCGCGCCAAACAGGTAAACGCGCGGCACGCGGTCTGCTTTAGGGTTCTCGCGGATATCTTTGTACTGCGCCAGTATATGCAGCAGGTTCAGGTGCTGGCGTTTGTATTCGTGCAGCCGTTTGATTTGCACGTCGAACAACGCATCCGGGCTGATCACGATGCCGGTACGAGCCTTCACAAATGCAGCCAGCTTCACTTTGTTCTGGTGCTTGATTTCACGCCAGGTCTGGCGGAATTTGGCGTTATCGGCGTGCTTTTCAAGCCCTTCCAGCACGTCGAGATTATTCGCCCACTCTTTCTTCAACGTCTTGTCGAACAGCGCGGCAAGTGCGGGGTTACACTGTTTGATCCAACGGCGCGGCGTAATCCCATTCGTCACGTTATGGAATTTATTCGGCCAAAGCTGGTGGTATTCCGGGAACAGATCTTTCACCACCAATTCGGAATGTAGCGCCGCCACACCGTTCACCGCAAAGCCTCCGACCACGCACAGGTTAGCCATACGTACCTGTTTGTTATGCACCACGGCGAGCTTCGCCCAAACGGCTTCATCCCCCGGCCAGTTTTTGTCGACCAGCAGCTTAAAGCGCTTGTTAATCTCATTGATAATTTGCATATGACGCGGCAGCAGCGCTTTCACCAGTTTCTCGTCCCAGCACTCCAGCGCTTCAGGCATCAGGGTGTGGTTGGTATAGGCGAAGGTCTTACTGGTTATCGCCCACGCGTCTTCCCAGCTCAGCTGATGCTCGTCAATCAGCACACGGAGCAGCTCCGGGATGGCGATGGTTGGGTGGGTATCGTTCAGTTGAATCACTTCGTAATCCGGCAGCTCGGCGAGCTTGCGTCCCGCCAGATGATGGCGGCGCAGAATGTCTGCCACCGAACAGGCGCACTGGAAATACTGCTGCATCAGGCGCAGCTTTTTGCCGTTCAGGTGATTGTCATTCGGGTAGAGCACCTTGGTGAGCTTTTCAGCGTCAATGCCCTGCTGCTCGGCCTTAAGGAATTCGCCGTCGTTAAATTTCGTCAGATCAAACGGATGTGCATGTTTTGCCTGCCATAGTCGCAGCGGCTGTGCCACGCCGTTTCGGTATCCCAGCACAGGGAGATCCCAAGCCTCGCCCTGGAAAATAAAGGCCGGTTCCCAGCGCTGTTTTTTTCCATTCTTCACCACTTTACCGCCAACCCCAACCTGCACATCCAGCGCACTGTTGTGACGGAACCAGGGATAGTTGCCGCGCTGCCAGTCGTCCGGGGCTTCCATCTGTTTGCCATCCTTAAAGGACTGACGGAACAGGCCATACTGATAGTTCAGGCCATAGCCGATGGCCGATTGCCCGACCGTGGCCATAGAATCAAGGAAACAGGCCGCGAGTCTACCCAGCCCGCCGTTGCCTAATGCCGGGTCCGTCTCTTCTTCCAGTAAATCGGTGAGGTTAATCTGGTAACCCTTCAGGATATCGCTCACCTCAGTGAACCAGCCCAGGTTAAGCAGGTTATTCCCCGTCAGACGACCAATCAGAAACTCCATCGAGATGTAGTTTACGTGGCGCTGTTTGGCGTCAGGTTTTGCTGCTGGTCGAGCCGATAAAAGCTCGGCAAGCGCACCGCTAACCGCGTGCCACCACTGATGCCGGGTCATTTCACTGGCATCATCGAGGCCGTAACGCTGCCACTGGCGCGTCAGAGCGGACTGGAACTGTTCTTTACTGAAAATCGGCTGTGACATAGGAAATCGGTCCTGTAATGTTCGAAAATCATTACCCGTTAGTGTGCCGGGCAGCCTGGGGGACTTCCTCCTCCCGGCGCGGATTACGCGGGGAGGAGTAGCGAGGATGAGTGAAAAATGTGATCCCTGCCACTCGGTGAGACGATGTAACAGGTTTCAGCCGTGTTGCCATAGGGAGTGAGCAAACGTATTCATGAAAAAAATGGAACTGTGACAGGGTGCAACTTACCGAGAACGGAAAGTTCAACAACCTTGCAATAAAAAGCATTCTGGCAGACCTTATCGGTAAGCATTAATTACGAAGCGTAAAAAAAATCGCATCCTTGAACATTTCCCTCCATGATTCCTTCTGCAGCGCGGTAAGACCGCCCTGCGGGCGCGGAATATGTCGGGGAAATTTATACACAGTGAAGTGATCAACTATGTTAATCCCATCCAAATTAAGTCGTCCTGTTCGGCTGGAAAACACTGTGGTTCGCGACCGACTGTTGGTAAAGCTTTCGACTGCCGCCAACTATCGCTTAGCGCTGATCGCCAGCCCTGCCGGTTATGGTAAAACGACCCTGGTCTCACAATGGGCTGCCGGGCGAAAAGAGCTGGGCTGGTACTCCCTTGACGAAGGGGATAACCAGCAGGAACGCTTTGCCAGTTACCTGATTGCTGCCCTGCAGCACGCTACCGGGGGCCACTGTGTCAGTAGCGAAATCATGGCGCAAAAGCGGCAATATGCCAGCCTGTCTTCACTCTTTTCGCAGCTGTTCATCGAACTGGCAGGATGGGATAAGCCGCTATATCTGGTGATTGATGATTACCACCTGATCGCCAACCCGGTGATCCACGAAGCCATGCGCTTTTTCATTCGCCATCAGCCAGAAAACCTGACGCTGGTGATTCTGTCGCGTAACTTACCGCAGCTTGGTATTGCCAACCTTCGCGTACGCGACCAGTTGCTGGAAATCGGTAGCCAACAGCTCGCCTTTACGCATCAGGAAACCAAACAGTTCTTCGATAACCGCCTGGCAACGCCGATTGAGCAAGCGGACAGCAGCCGCCTGTGTGATGACGTTGCGGGCTGGGTTACTGCACTACAATTGATTGCCCTGTCTGCACGCCAGAGCAACACGCCGGCTCAACATTCTGCACGCCGCCTGTCGGGCATTAACGCCAGCCATCTTTCCGATTATCTGGTGGATGAAGTCCTGAATAACGTGGATGCCGATACCCGCAATTTCCTGCTGCGAAGCTCCATTCTGCGCTCCATGAATGACACGCTGATAAGCCAGGTCACAGGCGAAGAAAACGGCCAGATGCGCCTCGAAGAGACCGAGCGCCAGGGCCTGTTCCTGCAGCGCATGGATGATTCTGGCGAATGGTTCTGTTTCCACCCACTTTTCGGCAGTTTCCTTCGCCAGCGTTGCCAATGGGAGCTGGCTGCAGAGCTGCCGGACATTCATCGGGCGGCCGCTGAAAGCTGGATGGCGCAAGGCTTCCCAAGCGAGGCTATTCACCACGCTCTGGCGGCAGGCGATGCCAATATGCTGCGCGACATTCTGCTGGGTCACGCGTGGGCGCTGTTTAACCACAGTGAACTGACGCTGCTGGAAGAGTCGCTTAAGGCGCTGCCGTGGGAAAGTCTGCTGGAAAACCCAAAACTTGTGCTGCTGCAGGCCTGGCTGATGCAAAGCCAGCACCGCTACAGCGAAGTGAACACGCTGCTGGCACGCGCCGAGCAGGAAATGAACCTGGTTATCGACGACACGCTGCACGGTGAATTTAACGCTCTCAGAGCCCAGGTTGCCATCAACGCAGGCGATCCGGCGGAAGCTGAACGTCTGGCTATGGTGGCGCTGGAAATGCTGCCGTTGGCCAATTTTTACAGCCGTATTGTCGCCACCTCGGTTCACGGCGAAGTGCTGCACTGCAAGGGCGACCTTACGAAGTCGCTTTCCGTTATGCAGCAGACAGAGCAAATGGCCCGCCGCCATGATGTCTGGCACTACGCGCTGTGGAGCCTTATTCAGCAAAGCGAAATTCTGCTGGCTCAAGGTTTTTTACAGGCCGCATGGGAAACGCAGGAAAAAGCCTTTGTGCTGATCCGCGAGCAGCACCTCGAACAATTGCCGCTGCATGAGTTTTTGCAACGTATCCGCGCCCAGTTGCTTTGGGCCTGGGCCCGGCTGGACGAAGCCGAAGCGGCAGCCCGCAGCGGGATGGAGGTACTTTCCAGCTTCCAGCCGCAGCAACAGCTGCAGTGCCTGGCGCTGCTGGTGCAGTGTTCTCTGGCGCGCGGTGACCTGGATAATGCTCGTAATCACCTTAATCGCCTTGAAAATTTGCTTGGGAACGGTCCCTGGCACAGCGACTGGGTCTCCAACGCTGATAAGGTGCGGGTGATCTACTGGCAAATGATTGGCGATAAAAAGTCGGCGGCCAACTGGCTGCGCCAGACGCCGAAGCCAGAATTTGCCAATAACCACTTCCTGCAAAGCCAGTGGCGTAACATCGCCCGCGTACAAATCCTGCTGGGTGAATACGATCCGGCGGAAATGGTGCTGGAAGAGCTAAACGAAAATGCCCGCAGCCTGCGCCTGATGAGCGACCTCAACCGCAACCTGCTGCTGCTCAACCAGCTTTACTGGCAGTCAGGGCGTAAAAGTGACGCTCAGCGTGTCCTGCTGGAAGCCCTGTCGCTGGCAAACCGCACCGGGTTTATCAGCCACTTCGTAATCGAAGGGGAAGCGATGGCGCAGCAGCTGCGCCAGCTTATCCAGCTCAACACGCTGCCGGAGTTGGATCAGCACCGCGCTCAGCGTATCCTGCGCGAGATAAACCAGCATCACCGCCACAAGTTTGCGCACTTTGACGAGAGCTTTGTGAACCGCCTGCTGAATCACCCGGAAGTGCCGGAGCTTATCCGCACCAGCCCGCTGACGCAGCGAGAGTGGCAGGTGTTGGGGCTGATTTATTCCGGCTATAGCAACGAGCAAATCGCCGGAGAACTGGACGTTGCGGCGACGACTATCAAAACGCATATCCGGAATCTGTACCAGAAGCTCGGCGTAGCTCACCGCCAGGACGCGGTGCAGCATGCACAGAAATTGCTGAAGATGATGGGGTATGGGGTTTAGCTGGGAATGTTGGCTATGCCGAGATCAGGTTCACTTTCAGTTCTGAGTAGTTTCTGGGGGTTTTTACCCTCACCCTCTCCCTGAAAGGGAGAGGGGATAAACAATGTTTCCCGCCACATATCTTCCCCCTCGCCCCTTGGGGAGAGGGGCGGTTGAGCCGTCGGAAATAGCGAAAGGGAAGAGATATCCCGGTTAAGACGCCAGCGACAATCCCGCTTTAGCCGCCTGCTTTACCAGCCACTGCGCCACCCGCGCCTGCTGCTCTTCATTCAGCCACATGCCCAGTTTGGTCCGGCGCCACAGCGCATCTTCCGCGCATCTGACCCACTCATGCTCCACCAGGTAACGAAGCTCGGCTTCATAGAACTCATGGCCAAAATCTTCGCCCAGATCGCTCACGGATTTAGCTTCACCCAATACCAGGTCGCTGTTGCTGCCGTAAGTGCGCGCCAGATGGCGAGCAAGGCTTTCGGTCAGGAAACCGTAGCGACGGCGCAGTTTGGCCGCATAATCATCGCGATCGCCACCGATGTCACCGCCAGGCAGACGGCACTCTTTGGTCCAGGCCGGACCGATATTCGGGTAGTAACGCTCCAGCTTATCCAGCGCATGTTCAGCCAGCTTACGGTAGGTCGTCAGCTTACCGCCGAAGACCGATAGCAGCGGTGCCTGGCCGTTTTCGTCATGAATATCCAGGGTGTAATCGCGGGTTACCGCCTGCGGAGAATCGGACTCATCGTCACACAGCGGGCGCACGCCAGAATAGGTCCAGACGATATCGTCTTTGGTGAGCGTCTTTTTGAAGTGCGCGTTATAAACATTCAGCAGATAGCTCACTTCTTTGTCGTCGATCTGCACCGCTTTAGGGTCGCCGTGGTACTCCACGTCGGTGGTGCCGATGATGGAGAACTCATCCATCCACGGGATCACAAACACGATACGCTTATCTTCGTTTTGCAGGATGTAGGCCTGTTTCTGGGTATGCACGCGAGGCACCACAATGTGGCTGCCTTTGATCAGGCGGATGCCGTAAGGCGACGGCAGGTGTAGCCCTTCGTCAAAGAAGGTTTTCACCCATGGACCAGTGGCGTTCACCAGGCCTTTTGCGCGCCAGGTGAAGGTTTCGCCGGTATCAATATCCTGCGCTTCGACGACCCACAGCCCGTTTTCACGGGTTGCTTTGGTAGCGCGAGTGCGGGTTTTCACCTCTCCACCCTTGCGGGTCACCATTTGGGCGTTAGCCAGCACCAGGCGAGCATCATCCACCCAGCAGTCGGAATATTCGAAACCGCGCACGATCTCAGGCTTCAGCACAGAGTCTGCGCCAAAACGCAAGCCAGCAGAGGCCGGTAAACTGGTGCGTTTGCCCAAATGATCGTACATAAACAGGCCAGTTCGAATCATCCATGCGGGACGGAGGTGTGGCCGGTGCGGTAAACGAAAGCGCATCGGGAAGGCAATGTGCGGTGCCATTTTCAACAGCACTTCACGTTCGGCCAGCGCTTCACTCACCAGACGAAACTCGTAATGTTCCAGGTAGCGCAGGCCGCCGTGAATCAGCTTAGAGCTGGCGGAAGAGGTCGCACAGGCCAAATCCTGTCCCTCCAGCATCAACACGGATAACCCGCGGCCAGCGGCATCCGCCGCAATACCGGCGCCGTTGATTCCACCGCCAATAACAATCAGATCTTTGGTTTCCATGTTGCCCTCACGCACTTTCGTTAAAGCTCAAAAATGTTCGATATCGCTCATGATAGCAAGTGTTCGCTCGCTTTGGTAACGAAATAAAAACATTTCTACGTGATATGGATAACATATTGGCGTTAATATCAGCGCCAGCGGGGCGCGATGCCTTAACATGCCCCTTGTTTCCTTTCTTTCTCGACGAGTAAAACCATGGATCAATTTGAATGTATTGGTGTGGAAGAAGCACACCAGAAACTCCAGCAGCAGCAGGCGGTATTGGTGGATATCCGCGATCCGCAGAGCTTTGCCATGGGACACACGCCGGGGGCCTACCACCTCACCAACGACACGCTGGTGAACTTTATGCAGCAAACCGACTTCGACACGCCGGTCATGGTGATGTGCTACCACGGCAATAGCAGCAAAGGCGCCGCCCAATATCTGCTGCAGCAAGGCTATGACCAGGTCTACAGCATCGACGGTGGCTTTGACGCCTGGCACCGCCATTTCCCGGCTGAAGTCGCGCACGGCGCGTAAAGTTCAGCCCTTGTCGCTCCCTGCAGGTATACTGCTTGCCTTAATAAAAGCTTTACCCTAAATAATTTGAGTCGTAGGAAGACGGCAAGTGAGCTCATCCTCAGGCGCTTACATAAAGTAAGTAACTGAGGTGAGGGAGTGCAGACGGTGTACCTACGGCTCGAAGTATGACGGGTAAATAGACGAAGTTGGTTAAACTTTCATGATCATGATTACCTCTTTCGCCAACCCGCGCGTGGCGCAGGCTTTTGTCGATTACATGGCAACGCAGGGCGTTATTCTTACTATTCAGCAGCATACGCAAAGCGATGTCTGGCTGGCCGATGAAAGCCAGGTACAGTACGTTCGCGCCGAGCTGGAAAAGTTCGTCGCTAACCCTGGCGATCCACGTTACCAGGCCGCCAGTTGGAGCACCGGCCACAGCGGCGTGGGTTTCAGCTATAAACGCTATCCGTTTTTCGCCACCATCAAAGAGCGCGCCGGCCCGCTGACGCTTATCGTCATTGGCATGTGCATCGCGCTGTTTGTCCTGCTCAATATCGTGGGTTTCGGCCCGGTGATCTCCGTGCTTGGCTGGCCGCTCGTACCCGAGCAGCGCTTTGAGTTTTGGCGTTATTTCACGCACGGATTACTGCATTTCTCCTTGCTGCACATCCTCTTTAACCTACTATGGTGGTGGTATTTAGGCGGCGCGCTGGAAAAACGCCTCGGCACCGGCAAACTGCTGACGCTGACACTTATCTCCACCCTGTTGAGCGGTTTTATGCAGGCGAAATTTACCGGCCCGCTATTTGGCGGCCTGTCAGGCACGGTGTTTGCGCTGATGGGTTATGTCTGGTTACGCGGAGAGCGTGATCCTGAAAGCGGCATTCAGATGCAGCGCGGGCTCCTGGCGTTTGCCGTGATTTGGTTGGTTATTGAGGTCTTTACTCAGTCCGCTGTCATTCCAGCGCACCTGACCGGCATGCTGGTTGGCCTGGCGATGGCGCTGGTAGATACCCTGAATGCGCGAAAACGAACATAACAATGCTGGAGTAGCTTGTGAAGCAGACACAACGTCATGACGCGATTATTGAGCTGGTTAAGCAGCAGGGATACGTCAGTACCGAAGAGTTGGTGGAACAGTTTGCCGTCAGCCCGCAAACCATCCGCCGGGATTTAAATGACCTGGCCGATCAGAACATGATCCTGCGCCACCACGGCGGTGCGGCCCTGCCCTCCAGCTCGGTTAACACGCCGTGGCACGACCGAAAAGCAACGCAAACCGCGGAAAAAGAGCGTATTGCGCAGAAGGTTGCCAGCCAAATCCCTAACGGCGCCACGCTGTTTATCGACATTGGCACGACGCCGGAGGCCGTGGCGCATGCGCTGCTTAATCACAGCAATCTGCGCATTGTGACCAACAACCTCAACGTGGCCAACACGCTGATGGCGAAAGAAGATTTCCGTATCATCCTGGCAGGCGGAGAGCTGCGCAGCCGCGATGGCGGCATTATCGGCGAGGCCACGCTGGACTTTATTTCCCAGTTCCGCCTCGATTTTGGCATCCTCGGCATCAGCGGCATCGACAGCGATGGTTCTTTGCTGGAGTTCGACTACCACGAAGTTCGCACCAAGCGCGCGATTATCGAAAACTCCCGCAGCGTGTTGTTGGTCGTGGACCACTCGAAGTTTGGCCGTAATGCGATGGTGAATCTGGGCAGCATTAGCCTGGTGGATACTGTTTACACCGACGTGGTGCCACCGGCGGGCGTGATGCAGGTGATTAAAGAGAATAACGTGCAGCTGGAGCTGTGCTGAGTTTACCCTCACCCCGGCCCTCTCCCTAAAAGGGAGAGGGGGAAAAGAATCTGGTCCTTTTCTCCCATGTAAGTCGGGGGATGAATAAGCATCGCTATTCTGATCCCCTCTGCCGAGTGGGGAGAGGGAGGAAAGCTATACTGCCGTACTGATCCCCTCTCCCCTGCGGGGAGAGGGTTAGGGTGAGGGGAAAAGCTACAATCTCACCGGCTTAATATGCCAAATCTCGTCGGCGTACTCCTGAATCGTCCTGTCGGACGAGAAATAGCCCATATTGGCGATATTGTGCATGGTGCGGATAGTCCACTCCTCCGGCTGCTGGTAAACCTCATCCACCTTGTCCTGGCAGTCCACATAGCTGCGGTAATCCGCCAGCACCTGGTAGTGATCGCCAAAGTTAATCAACGAGTCCACCAAGTCCCGATAACGCCCTGGCTCTCCGGGGCTGAATGCCCCCGTCGCGACTTGCGTCAGCACCTGGCGCAACTCTTCGTCCTTCTCGTAATACTCCCGAGGGTTGTAGCCTTTACTGCGAAGCGCCTCCACCTCTTCTGCGGTGTTGCCGAAGATAAAGATGTTGTCCTTGCCGACGTGGTCGAGCATCTCCACGTTGGCACCGTCCAGCGTACCAATGGTCAGTGCTCCGTTAAGTGCGAACTTCATATTACTGGTGCCGGAAGCTTCGGTTCCCGCCAGCGAAATTTGCTCGGAGAGATCTGCCGCTGGAATAATCAACTGGGCGAGACTGACACTGTAGTTGGGGATAAACACCACTTTCAGTTTATCTTTAACCTGCAGGTCGTTGTTGATTACCTCCGCTACATCATTGATAAGATGGATAATATGCTTCGCCATGTAATAGGCCGACGCCGCTTTACCCGCGAAAATATTCACGCGTGGCACCCATTCCGCCTCCGGATCGGCTTTGATGCGGTTATAGCGGGTGATCACATGCAACACGTTCATTAACTGACGCTTATATTCATGAATGCGCTTAATCTGCACGTCGAACAAAGCATCCGGGTTCACCACCACGTTGAGTTGCTGCCCGATGTACGTTGCCAGCCGTTTTTTATTCGCCAGCTTGGCCTTGCGCACCGCCTGATGCACCGTCGGGTAGTCAATGTGCTGTTTAAGGTCGTTCAGCTGGCTTAAGTCCGTGCGCCAGGTCTGCCCGATATTCTCATCCAGCACTTCAGACAGCGCCGGGTTGGCAAGCGCCAGCCAGCGGCGCGGCGTGACGCCGTTCGTTTTGTTGCTAAAACGCATCGGGAAGATACTGGCAAAGTCGGCAAACAGGGACTGCACCATCAGGTTGGAGTGCAGTTCAGACACGCCATTCACCTTATGGCTGACCACCACCGCAAGCCAGGCCATTCGCACACGCCTGCCGTTGGATTCGTCGATAATAGATGCCCTGCCCAGCAGCCCCGTGTCGTTCGGGTACTGCTCCTGCAGGGTTTTCAGGAAGTAGTCGTTAATCTCAAAGATTATCTGCAGATGGCGTGGCAGGATTTTGCCGAGCATGTCCACCGGCCAGGTTTCCAGCGCCTCGCTCATCAGCGTGTGGTTGGTGTACGAGAAGACCTGGCAGGTCACTTCGAACGCTTCCTCCCATTCAAACTTATGCTCGTCAATCAGCAGCCGCATCAGCTCTGGGATAGACAGCACCGGGTGGGTGTCATTCAGGTGAATCGCAATTTTATCCGCAAGATTGGCATAGGTTTTATGCAACTGATAATGGCGGCTCAGGATGTCCTGCATGGTTGATGAAACCAGGAAGTATTCCTGACGCAGACGCAGCTCGCGCCCCGAATAGGTCGAGTCATCGGGATAAAGCACGCGGGACACGTTCTCGGAGTGGTTTTTGTCTTCCACCGCCGCGAAGTAATCACCCTGGTTAAACTTACCGAGGTTGATCTCGCTGCTCGCCTGGGCGTTCCACAGCCGCAGCGTGTTGGTCGCGTCGGTGTCGTAGCCCGGAATAATCTGGTCATAGGCGACCGCCAGGATCTCTTCGGTTTCGACCCAGCGAGCCTTTTTCCCCTCCTGCTGAATACGCCCGCCGAAACGCACCTTGTAGCGCGTATTGTGGCGCTTAAACTCCCACGGGTTGCCGTACTCCAGCCAGTAATCCGGCGACTCTTTCTGGCGGCCATCAACAATGTTTTGCTTGAACATCCCGTAGTCGTAGCGGATGCCGTAGCCACGCCCCGGCAGCCCCAGGGTCGCCAGCGAGTCGAGGAAACAGGCGGCGAGACGCCCTAAGCCACCGTTGCCAAGGCCGGGGTCGTTCTCCTCGTCAATCAACTCTTCGAGGTCGAGGCCCATCTCTTCGAGGGCATTTTTCACATCTTCATAGATGCCGAGGGAAAGCAGCGCGTTAGACAGCGTGCGCCCGATCAGAAACTCCATCGACAGGTAGTAAACCTGGCGGACTTCCTGAGAAAGCTGGGCGCGGTTGGAACGCAGCCAGCGCTCCACCAGCCTGTCGCGCACGGCAAAGAGCGTCGCGTTAAGCCACTCGTGTTTATTGGCGATGGCAGGGTCTTTCCCCACCGTAAACATCAGCTTATAGGCAATCGAGTGTTTAAGCGCCTCGACGCTCAGCGTGGGTGATGCATAGGAGAAGGGTGCGTTCATATCAGTGATTCCTGGTGTATGGGTAATTACATCAAGCGTTGATAAAGGTCGCGGTATGCCTGCGCCGCTACCTGCCAGCTAAAATCCATATTCATTGCCTGCCGCTGCACATAACGCCACAGTGACGGGCGGGACCACAGCACGAAAGCACGCCGGATCGCGCGGAGCAGCGACCAGGCATTACTGTCTTCAAACACAAAACCGGTAGCCACACCGTCGGCCAGATTCTCGAGAGAAGTATCAGACACGGTGTCGGCCAGGCCACCGGTTCGCCGCACCAGCGGCAAAGTGCCATATTTCAGGCCGTAGAGCTGCGTTAAGCCGCAGGGCTCAAAGCGGCTTGGGACTAAAATCACGTCAGCACCGCCCATGATGCGATGGGAAAATGCCTCGTGATAGCCAATCTGGACGCCGACCTGACCGGGATGCTCGGCCGCTGCAGCCAGGAACCCTTCCTGCAGCACGGAATCCCCGGCCCCCAACAGCGCGAGCTGGCCGCCCTGCTCCAGCAGCCCCGGCAATGCCTCAAGCACCAAATCCAGCCCTTTTTGGTTGGTTAACCGGCTGACCACGGCGAACAGCGGGACTTTGTCGTTCACCTTCAGCCCCATCGCCACCTGCAGCTGGCGTTTGTTTTCGGCTTTATCCTCCAGCGAATCGCGGTTATATCGCGAGGCCAGCAGCAGATCGCTTTCCGGATTCCAAATCTTGTCGTCCACGCCGTTTAAAATGCCTGACAGGCGCCCTTCACGCTGGCGCTGGCGCAGCAGCCCTTCCATGCCATAAGCAAAATGCGGGTCAGTAATCTCCCTCGCATAGGTTGGACTGACGGCGGTAATGTGGTCTGCATAGTAAAGCCCGGCCTTCAGGTACGAAATCTGCCCGTGGAATTCCAGTCCGTTCATGTCGTAAACCCACCACGGCAAATCAATTTCACTTAAGTGATGAGCATAGAACATTCCCTGATAGGCGAGATTGTGAACGGTAAATACCGACTTCGCTGGCCGCCCGCGAACCTCAAGGTAGGCCGGAGTCAGCCCGGCGTGCCAGTCGTGGGCATGCACCACATCGGGATGCCAGAAAGGATCCAGGCCACAGGCCATTTCTGCCCCAACCCAGCCAAGCAGCGCAAAGCGCAGCACATTGTCCTGGTAAGCGAACTGGTTTGTGTCGTGGTATGGGCTGCCCGGGCGTTCATAAAGATGGGGGGCATCAATCAGGTAAACGCCAACGCCGTTGTAGTGGCCGTAGAGCAGGCGCATATCGCCCGCGAACGTCTGTCGGTGAGCAACCACCTGAATATCTTCGATTCCTCGCCGTACATCAGGAAAAGCGGGCAGCAGGACGCGCGTATCAACACCGCCGGCAATTTGTGCCGCGGGCAAAGCGCCCAGCACGTCCGCAAGACCGCCCGTTTTCAGCAAAGGAAACATCTCGGAACAGACATGTAAGACCTGCATTATCGCTCCCATATGGAAAGTCGCGGCGCTGTGTCTTAATCATCAGGCAACGCCGAACGATAAAATAACCGCGCACGGCATCACCGTGCGCAGGCCAATCTTCAACGCGTTTCAGCCCTGCAGCTTCGCCAGCATCTCACGCGTGACCAGTACGATGCCCTCTTCAGAGCGGTAAAAACGGCGCGCGTCCTCTTCGGCATTTTCGCCAACCACCATGCCTTCAGGGATCACGCAGGCGCGGTCGATAATGCAGCGGCGTAACCGGCAGGAGCGTCCGACAATAACGTCCGGCAGCAAGACGGATGAATCGATGTTGCAGAACGAGTTGATACGCACGCGAGGAAACAGCACCGACTGCACGACGACTGAACCCGAAATAATGCAGCCGCCGGACACCAGCGAGTTCAGCGTCATGCCGTGGCTGCCGGAGCGATCCTGAACGAATTTAGCGGGCGGCAGCGGCTCCATATGGGTGCGGATCGGCCAGGCCTGGTCATACATATCCAGTTCCGGCATCACCGAGGCCAGGTCAAGGTTCGCTTTCCAGTAGGCTTCCAGCGTGCCCACATCGCGCCAGTAAGGTTCGGCGTTAGGGTCGGACTGTACGCAGGAGAGCGGGAACGGGTGAGCGTAGGCTTCGCCCGCACGGGTGATTTTCGGGATAATATCTTTGCCAAAATCGTGGCTGGAGTTTTCATCCTGGTCATCTTCTTCCAGAAGCTTGAACAGGTAATCCGCATCAAAAATGTAAATGCCCATGCTGGCCAGAGACTTACTGCTGTCGTTGGGCATCGTCGGCGGGTTTTCCGGCTTCTCTACGAAATCGATGATTTTTTCGTCCGCATCCACCGCCATAACGCCAAACGCTGATGCTTCATGCACCGGCACTGGCATACAGGCCACGGTGCAGCGCGCGCCCTTTTCGACGTGATCGATCAGCATGCGCGAATAGTCCTGCTTGTAGATGTGATCCCCGGCCAGGATCACCACATATTCGGCGTCGTAACGGCGAATAATGTCGAGGTTCTGGGTCACGGCGTCCGCCGTGCCGCGGTACCAGTTCTCACCGTGTACGCGCTGCTGGGCGGGCAGCAAATCCACAAACTCGTTCATCTCTTCACTAAAGAAAGACCAGCCGCGCTGAATATGCTGCACCAGGGTGTGCGATTGATACTGAGTAATTACCCCAATGCGGCGAATGCCGGAGTTAATGCAGTTGGATAGCGCAAAATCAATAATGCGGAACTTGCCGCCAAAGTGAACAGCAGGCTTGGCGCGGGTCGACGTGAGATCCTTCAGTCGAGTCCCGCGGCCACCGGCCAGAATTAACGCAACAGATTTGATGGGCAGTTGGCGGGCCAACATCAGCGGATCGTTTTTCTCAAACCTAACCATGACGAACTCCTTTTTCATGACTTGTGGAACACGCAAACTCCGTGCGCGGGACCATGCCATACAACCATCACGACCGGGTTGTCCTCTCCGGCAAACGGAGGAACGGCGTGCCATTCCCCCTCAGGTAGAACGATGTCCGCAACTTCTTCGGTCGCGTTAATTGCGATAAGCCAGCGGTCGGACAGCTGGATTTGCAGGCGATGTACGCCGTTTTGCCACTCATCGACGTTCAGGGGCTGCGCGTCTTTATTCAGCCAGCGGACGTTGCCATCACCCTCTTCCCACCAGCGGTTGGCGGTCAGCGCCGGGATTGCCTGCCGCAGCTGGAGGAGCGCCGCCGTAAAGGCCGTCAGACCTTCGTTGCCCTCAGCCCAGTCAAGCCAGGTCAGCACGTTATCCTGGCAGTAGGCGTTGTTGTTGCCGTGCTGGCTGTGGCCGTGTTCATCCCCGGCGAGCAGCATCGGCGTGCCCTGCGAGAGCAGCAGCGTGGTGAGCAGCGCATGGACGCTGTCGCGCCGCCGTTCCTTGGTAATCAGGCTGGCTTCAAGCCCTTCAAACCCATAGTTATTGCTAAAATTGCTGTTGGTGCCGTCGCGGTTATCTTCGCCGTTGGCTTCGTTATGCTTCTGGTTAAAACTTACGCAATCCCGCAGCGTAAAACCATCATGAGCGGTGATTAAATTAATGCTGGTAGAAGGCAGCCTTTCGCCGTGGCGATAAACGTCGCTTGAGCCGGCAAAGCGGCAGGCAAAGCCGCCCAAAGAGAGATCCTGCTGGAGCCAGAAGCGGCGCATCCCGTCCCTGAAATGATCGTTCCATTCGGCAAACAGCGGGGGAAAATTGCCTACCTGATAACCGCCCTGACCAATGTCCCAGGGCTCCGCAATCAGCTTCACCTGCGACAGGTGAGGATCGTTTTTGATCGCCTCAAACAGCGGTGCATCCTGCCGAAATTCGGGCATGCGCCCCATCACCGAAGCCAGATCGAACCGGAAACCGTCCACGTGAAAACTGTCGACCCAGTAGCGCAGGCAGTCGATCATCTGGGCAACCACGCCCGGTGTGCTGAGGTTCAGGGTGTTCCCGCAGCCGGTCCAGTTCTGGTAATCGCCGTTGTCCATTAACCAATAATAGCTACGGTTGTCGATTCCGCTCAGCGACAGGGTTGGGCCGTCCTTGTCCAGCTCCGCGCTGTGGTTCAGCACAATGTCGAGGATCACTTCTATCCCGGCCTGATGCAGTGCTTTGATAGCGCCCCGCAGCTCATTGGCCGCGTTATGGGGGTTCTGGTCTATCGCGTAGTAGCTTTCAACGGCATAGAAAGCGCGAGGGTTGTAGCCCCAATAGTTACTCAGCCCAAGCTGGGAAATGCGGGGTTCGGTAACAAAATGCGCCACGGGCAGCAGCTCAAGCGCCGTGATGCCCAGGCGCTTGAAGTAGTCGATCATCACCGGATGCCCCAGCGCCGCATAAGTCCCACGCAGATCTTCCGGGATGCCGGGGTGGAGCAGAGTCAGCCCGCGAACGTGGGCTTCATAGATAACCGTGTTACCCCACGGCGTTCTGAGCGGCCGGTCGTCTTCCCAGTCAAATTTCTCTCTGACCACCACGCACTTCGCCATGTGTGGAGCGCTGTCTTCAAGGTTGGGTTCGTCGTAGCCGCAGTGAAAATGCGGGTGATCTTCTGCCCCGCCCACGACCACGCGAGCGCAGGGATCGAGCAGCAGCTTCGCTGGATTGAAACGGTGGCCCTGCTCAGGCGCCCAGGGGCCATGAACCCGGTAGCCGTACAGTTGCCCCGGCTTGCCATCCGGCAAATAGCCGTGCCAGATATCCCCGGAGCGCGCAGGCATGTCGTAGCGGCGCTCGTGCCCATGCTCGTCGAACAGGCACAGCTCGACCTTTTCCGCATGCACGGAATAGAGCGTGAAGTTAACGCCTTTGCCGTCGAAATACGCCCCAAAAGGAGCCGGGCTGCCTTGGGTAAGCTGCGTCATGCGTCCCCCTCGCGGATCAACCAGAGCGTGGACAGCGGCGGCAGCGTAATACACAGCGAATGGTCGCGCCCGTGGCTAGGCACCGCCTCACTACGCACCGTGCCGCTGTTGCCGGTGTTACTGCCGTGATAGTGCATGGAGTCGGTATTCAGCTCTTCACGCCAGCGCCCTGGCTGGTTGATGCCGAAGCGATAGTGGTAACGCGGCACCGGCGTAAAGTTGCTGGCGACAATCACTTCATTGCCCTCGGCATCACGCCGCACGAAAATAAAGACTGAATTGGCCTTATCTTCCACCACCAGCCATTCAAAGCCGTAGCCGTCAAAATCCAGCTGATACAACGCCGCGTGACGCCGATAGGTATGATTCAGGTCGCGCACGAGGCGCTGCACGCCGTGGTGCCAGTTATCGCCGCCTTGCAGCAGGTGCCAGTCGAGGCTGCTGTCGTGGTTCCATTCCCTCCCCTGGGCAAATTCGTTGCCCATAAACAGCAGCTTTTTGCCTGGAAATGCCCACATCCAGCCGTAGTAAGCCCTAAGGTTGGCGAACTTCTGCCAGGCATCACCCGGCATACGATCGAGAATGGATTTTTTGCCGTGCACGACTTCATCGTGAGACAGCGGCAGCACAAAGTTTTCGGTGCCGTTGTACAGCATGCCGAAGGTCATTTTGTCGTGATGGTACTGGCGGTAAACCGGGTCGAGTTTCATGTAATCGAGCGTGTCGTGCATCCAGCCCAGGTTCCACTTAAACCAGAACCCAAGCCCGCCCATACTCGGTGGACGAGAAACGCCGGCAAAATCGGTGGACTCTTCCGCCATGGTCACCGCCCCCGGTGTTTGCTCACCGATGATACGGTTGGTGCTACGCAGAAACTCGATCGCTTCCAGATTTTCACGCCCGCCGTACTCATTCGGCACCCATTGGCCACTTTCCCGGCTATAGTCGCGGTAAATCATCGACGCCACTGCATCCACGCGCAGGCCATCAATGCCAAACCGCTCAATCCAGTAGAGCGCGTTGCCCACCAGATAGTTGCTGACTTCCCGGCGACCGTAGTTGTAAATCAGCGTGTTCCAGTCCTGGTGGTAGCCTTCTTGCGGATTGCCGTGCTCATACAGCGCGGTGCCGTCAAACTTCGCCAGCCCGGCGTCATCCGTCGGAAAATGCCCCGGTACCCAGTCCAACAAAACGTTAAGCCCGGCTTCGTGGGCGGTTCTGATCAGATAAAGAAAATCATCGCGGGTGCCGAAACGGCGCGTCGGCGCGTAAAGCCCCTGCGGCTGATAGCCCCAGCTACCGTCAAAGGGATGCTCGTTAACCGGCAGCAGTTCAAGATGGGTAAAGCCCATCTCCTTGACGTAAGGAATGAGCTGATCCGCCAGTTCTCGGTAGCTGAGCCAGAAATTATTGTCGGTGTGACGACGCCATGAACCGAGGTGCACCTCATAAATGGCGATGGGCTGGTCAAATCCGTTCGCTTTTTGCCGCTCGGGACTGAGCGTCGTTTTCTCCGGCAGGCCACAAATCAGCGAGGCCGTTTCCGGGCGCATTTGCGCTTCAAAAGCGTAGGGGTCGGCTTTAATACGCAGCCGCCCTTCGGCGTCCAGAAGTTCAAATTTATAAAGCTGGCCGTTATGCGCCCCTGGGATAAACAGCTCCCAGATGCCGCTTTCTCTCCGCAGCCGCATCGGATGGCGGCGGCCATCCCAATAGTTAAACTGCCCCACCACGGAGACGCGACGGGCGTTGGGCGCCCACAGCGAAAAGCGAGTTCCGGTCACGCCGTCCATTGTGTCTGCGTGCGCACCCAGCGTTTCGTAAGGGCGTAAATGTGTACCTTCTGAGAGCAGCCAGCTATCCAGTTCCTGAATCAAAGGGCCAAAACGGTAGGGATCGTCGATCAGGTTTTCCTGGCCGTGCCAGACAACCGCCAACTGGTAGCGAAAAGCGTTTTTACGGCGAGGTATCAGCCCACAGAAGAAGCCGCGGAAATCGAGGCAGTCAAGCTGAGCGACTTTGCGCCCTGTTTTAGGCTCAATAACCCACACTTCGGTGGCGTCAGGCAGCAGCGCCCGGACTTCAAGTCCGGCGTCGGTTTGGTGCATCCCCAGCAGGGAAAACGGATCGGCAAAATGACCCGCAATTAGCGCATTAATCACGTCTTTTTCCGGCAGAACAGACATGGCATTTTCCTTTTTTATGTGTCACCGATGACCCGCCCTACGCCTGCGTGCGGATACGACACTTATCATTGACCCCGACGAACGGCGCGCAACTCCTGTAAGCCAGTTCGCCCAATACTCGCCAAAACGCTTGCGCGTGCTGACTTAAGCATAGCCAACGCTTTATTAACTCCTCGTGAAATTAATTAATGACTTTCGTTGTACCTTAAATTACAGGCAAAAAAAGAGGGGCCACAAAGCCCCTCTGGTAAATAAGTGTAATTATGAGAGTGATCGCAGCATTCTGCGCAGCGGTTCGGCGGCGCCCCATAGCAGCTGGTCGCCGACGGTGAAGGCGGAAAGGTACTCCGGCCCCATGTTCAGCTTGCGCAGACGGCCAACTGGCGTCGACAGCGTGCCGGTAACTGCGGCAGGCGTTAGTTCACGCATGGTGATATCACGGTCGTTTGGCACCACTTTCGCCCACGGGTTGTGCGCGGCCAGCAGCTCTTCCACGGTAGGAATAGACACATCTTTCTTCAGCTTGATGGTGAACGCCTGGCTATGGCAGCGCAGCGCGCCTACGCGCACGCACAGACCATCAACCGGGATAACGGTAGAGGTCGCAAGAATTTTGTTGGTTTCGGCCTGGCCTTTCCACTCTTCACGGCTCTGGCCGTTGTCGAGCTGCTTGTCGATCCACGGGATCAGGCTCCCGGCCAGCGGCACGCCGAAGTTATCCACCGGCAGCTTGCCGCTGCGGCCAAGTTCGGTGACCTTACGTTCGATATCAAGAATAGCGGAAGCCGGATTTGCTAGCTCGGTACAGACTTCGCCGTACAGCTGGCCCATTTGGTTCAGCAGCTCGCGCATGTGGCGCGCGCCGCCGCCAGACGCTGCCTGGTAAGTCGCCACGGAAACCCAGTCAACCAGGTCGTTGGCAAACAGGCCGCCGAGGGACATCAGCATCAGGCTGACGGTGCAGTTACCGCCCACGAAGGTTTTCACGCCTTTGTTCAGGCCTTCCTGAATAACGTGCTGGTTTACCGGGTCGAGGATAATAATCGCGTCATCTTTCATGCGTAGAGAAGAAGCTGCGTCGATCCAGTAACCTTGCCAGCCGCTTTCACGGAGCTTTGGATAGATTTCGTTGGTATAATCGCCGCCCTGGCAGGTCACGATGATATCCAGCGCCTTCAGCGCTTCCAGATCAAATGCGTCCTGCAGTGTACCGCCGGTGGTGCCGGCAAACGTAGGGGCTGCCTGCCCAAGCTGGGAAGTGGAGAAGAAAACCGGACGAATGGCGTCAAAATCGCGCTCTTCCACCATGCGTTGCATGAGTACAGAGCCGACCATACCGCGCCAGCCAATAAAACCAACATTTTTCATAGCGACTTAATCCTGCAGAGATGATTGCGTGTGTAAGCGCTGGCCGTGGGCCAGAACATCACTCCACCTTACAAAATGCAGCCAAAGTCGCAAGTGAAATTAATCAATGATATCCACCGTGTCAGAAACAAAGCTTATTACCAGAAACAACTTGCCAGATTTTGGGGAAAACAGATGACTGAAATCATATCCGCCGCGGTACTCCTGATCCTGATTATGGACCCGCTGGGTAACTTGCCGATCTTTATGTCGGTCCTGAAACACACGGAGCCAAAGCGCCGCCGGGCCATTATGATCCGCGAACTGCTTATTGCTCTGCTGCTGATGCTTATCTTCCTGTTTGCCGGGGAAAAAATTCTTGGTTTCCTGAATTTACGCGCTGAAACCGTGTCGATTTCAGGCGGCATCATTCTGTTCCTGATTGCCATTAAGATGATTTTCCCAGGCCAGGAAGGCAGTTCGTCCGGTCTGCCTGCGGGTGAAGAACCATTTATCGTGCCGCTGGCGATTCCGCTGGTTGCCGGCCCTTCTCTGCTGGCGACGCTGATGCTGCTTTCGCACCAGTATCCCAACCAGATGGGGCATTTAGTCGCCGCGCTAATGCTAGCCTGGGGCGGTACCGTGGCGATTCTGCTGCAATCTTCGCTGTTCCTGCGTCTGCTGGGTGAGAAAGGGGTTAACGCCCTGGAGCGCCTGATGGGGCTGGTGCTGGTGATGATTTCCACCCAGATGTTCCTGGATGGGATTCGTACCTGGATGCGGGGGTAAGACAAACCCTCACCCTAACCCTCTCCCTAAAAGGGAGAGGGAACGAATCGAGTCCTGCTCCTAACCCTCTATTTTCCCCTCACGAACACATATACCGATACGGACCCGGCTGGCATGCCCGCAGCAAGAGGTGAAGGTTTTCCTGCTTCAGCGTATACATGCCGCCAAAGAAGGGATCGACAATCAGCCACCCCGGCACGCCGAAGAAGATGATATTGCCGAAGAGATACCAGCGACTTAAGCGGGTTTCCAGCGGCAGCGACGTCGAGTAATACCCTTCATGCTTGAGCGTCAACGTGTAGCTTTTCTTCCCGAAGTAGCTGCCGTCTGTCTTTTTAAGCGTCACGGACTGCGGCGTAATGCCCTGGGCGGCGATATCACCCTTGCCATCAAAAATCGCAAAGGCGGCACTCTTTGGCGTACTGTCGATATACACCGTGGCGTCGTTGTTACCCACCAGCGTCGCGCAGCCGGTTAGTAACGGCAATAGCAGTAAGAAGAGGAACTTTTTCATGCGGACACTCCCTGTTTGATAGGGAGTCATAGCGTCACTGGAAGAGAAAACCTTAACCCGTAAAACAAAACACCCGGCCATTGCCGGGTGTTTTAAGCGGGGATAAGACGAGAGATTAAGACAGCAGGCTGAACGCAATCATTCCGACAATCGCCCCGGTGGTGCCGAGGATGGTTTCCATCATCGTCCAGGTCTTCAGCGTCTGCGCTTCGGTTGCGCCGGTAAACTTACCGAACAGCCAAAAGCCCGCGTCGTTCACGTGGCTCACCACGATAGAGCCGCCCGCGATACAAATCGACAGAGCTGCCATCTGAGCGCCGTTATAGTTCAGTTGCTCGATAACCGGCATCACCAGGCCAACCGCAGTGAGACAGGCCACGGTAGCGGAACCCTGGATGATACGCACCGCCGCCGCCAGCACGAAGCAGGTAATCGCGATAGGCAGGCCCATCCCGGTCAGCGCTTCACCCAGGGCGGGGCCCACGCCGGAGTCAACCAGAACCTGTTTGAACACGCCACCGGCACCGATAACCAGCAGGATAATGCCCGCCGGCTGCAGCGCCTGGCCGCAAATCGCCATCACTTTTTCTTTATCCATGCCCTGACGGTAAGCCAGGCCATAAATAGCCACCAGGCAGGCGACCAGAATCGCGGTGAACGGGTGACCGATAAATTCCAGCCACTCGTACAGCGAAGAACCCGGCGCGGTAAAGCGAGCGGCGATAGTTTTCAGGCCAACCAGCACCAGCGGCAGCAGGATCAGCGACAGGCTGAAACCGAAGGACGGCAGCTTGCCTTCACCCAGATGCGGCTCGGAGATGTCTTCAGGAATTTCCAGCGAAACAAATTTGCTGATGAAGTTCCCGAACAGCGGCCCGGCGATAATCATGCCCGGGATCGCGGCGCACAGACCAATCAGGATCATCCAGCCAAAGTCAGCGTGCATCTGGGAGGCCAGCAGCATTGGCGCAGGCCCCGGCAGCAGGAACGCCGCAGCGGCAGCGACACCAGCAAACAAAGGAATCACCAGCTTCACCAGGTTCGTTCCGGTATGGCGCGCCATTGAAAATGCCACGCTAATCAGCAGCACGATAGCCACTTCAAAGAACAGCGGCAGCGCGCAAATCAGGCCAGCCAGGCCAATCGCATAATGCGCGCGGCTGTGGCCGAAGGACTTCAGCATTTTGACGGCAATCTGATCCACCGCGCCGGTTTCATGCAGAATTTTACCGAACATGGCACCGAGGGCGACCACAATCGCCAGGAAGCCCAGCGTGCCGCCCATACCTTTCTGCATGGTGTCGGCGATTTTGTCGAGCGGCATGCCGGAGAAAAGCCCGGCACCAATAGAAACCACCATCAAAGCCACGAAGGCGTGCATACGCGCCTTCATCACTAAAAATAGCAGGAGCAGCACGGAGCCGACCGCGGTTAAAACAAGCGTTAATGTACTCACTCTGCGCTGCCTTGGTTGATCAATGCGAGGGTGCTGGCGACGACGCCGTCCAGCGGCTGGTCGATATCGACGATCAGCACGTCTTTTTCATCCGCCTGCGGTTCTTGCAGGGTTTCGAATTGGGTCACCAGCATCTGGGTTTTAAAGAAGTGGCCTTTCCGCGCCTTCAGGCGGTTTTCGATCACTTCAAAATCACCTTTCATATAGATGAAGGAGAGGTTTGGGTTACCGTCACGCAGCAGGTCGCGATAGTGCTTTTTCAGCGCCGAGCAGACGATCAGCGAAACCTTGTTGGTGCGCTGCATCGCAAAGGCAGCGTCGTTCAACGCTTTCAGCCAAGGGGTACGGTCGTCGTCGTTCAGCGGCTCGCCGGAGGCCATTTTCAGGATGTTGCTGCGGGGGTGCAGGAAGTCGCCGTCAAGAAACGCGGCGTTCAGCTGATGGGCAACTTCGCTGGCAACGGCGGATTTACCGCTGCCGGAGACGCCCATCAGGACGTAAATGTGGTGGTCGTGGTTAGTAGTGCTCATGATGGCTCCGACTCTGACACAAAGCAATGCGCCTGGTTTTGTTACGGGTAACTGTTACCGATAACATTTTCCAGCCTGGCTGAGCATTAAGCAATAACCATTAGCTTGCAAAGTGTATAAGTGTGAGCTGCATCAAATAAAAATTTTGGCCTAGATCGAGCCGCCAGGCGACAACGTAAAGCCTAAATCCAGCATTTTCGGGGTAATGATTTCACCGCGAATACGTGCCAGAAGACGCTCTGCGCCGATACGCCCCATGCGCTCTCGCGGGGTCAGCACGCTCGCCAGACGCGGCTCCATTACCTGCCCGATATCGTGGCCATGGAAACCAGCAATCGCCATATCTTCCGGGATACGCAGCCCCTGTCGCTGGCATTCAAATGCCGCACCAATCGCTAAGTCATCGTTAGTGCAGAAGATGCTGTCGAGCTGGGGATATTCACGTTTTGCCCGACGCAGCAGTTCAATACCGGTGGAATAAGACGAGGAGTTCTCAATCATCACGCTGTACGGCGTCAGCCCGGCGTCGAGCATCGCCTGCTCGTAACCTTTTTGCTTGATGAGGGTACGTTCGTCGAGGCGAGCACCGAGGTAGGCCACATGTTTGTGGCCGCGGGCGATAATGCTGGCCGTCATTTGACGAGCCGCCTCGAAGTTATCAAAACCTACGGCAATATCCAGGCAAGGAGAGACGCTGTCCATCAGCTCCACTACCGGGATCCCGGCGACCTCAATCATTTTCAGCGTTCTGGGCGTGTGGTTGCGCTCGGTCAGGATCAGGCCGTCAATATTCCAGGACAGCATGGATTCCAGACGCTCCTGCTCCAGCTCAGGCTTATAGCCGTAGTGAGCCAGCATGGTCTGGTAACCGTGGGCATCAATGACGTTTTCGATGCCGCGCAGCACTTCGGCGAACACCTGGTTGGTCAGGGAAGGCAGCAGGACGCCAATGGCCCGGCTGGTTGAATTAGAAAGGATATCCGGCGCACGATTCGGGATATAGCCCAGTTCATCTAACGCGGCGGCAATTTTCACCTGCAGCGCGGCAGACACCTGATCAGGATTACGTAAGAAACGGCTGACCGTCATTTTGGTCACACCAACGCGATCTGCAACATCCTGTAGTACCGGTCTTTTCTTTTTCATTGTCCTGCGCGACTTGTGAAGTTTCGACAGCCGAGTTTAGCACGGACAAAAGAAAACCCGCCCCTTTTTCAGGGGCAGGTTGTGACGGGTAACGTTATACCGGCGGCAGGTCGAACAACAGGATCTCGCTCGCTTCGCTGGCGTGAACGGAAATCGCTTGCTCATCCCAGACCGCGATCGCGTCGCTGGTTTTTGCCTGCGTACCGTTAATGGACACCTCGCCTTTTACAACCTGGATCCAAACGCGGCGGTCGGCCGGAATTTGATAAACCGACTGCTCATCTTTGGCCAGCGCCCAGCGGGACAGCTCCATATCCTGGTAAACCTTTAGTGAGCCGTCGCGAGCATCCGGGGAAAGCACCAGCTGGCGCCCTTGAGGAGCGTCAAAACGGCGCTGATCGTAGCGCGGCGTAATCCCGGTTTTTTCTGGAATGATCCAAATCTGGTACAGGCGCAGCGGTTCGGTCTGGCTGGCGTTGTACTCAGAGTGGCGGATCCCGGTCCCGGCGCTCATGATCTGGAATTCACCCGCAGGCACACGTTCTTTGTTGCCCATGCTATCCTGGTGCTCAACCGCGCCTTCCAGCACATAGGTCAGAATTTCCATGTCTTTGTGCGGATGGGTTCCAAAACCCTGGCCCGCATCGATCACGTCTTCGTTGATGACCCGCAGCGCCGAGAAGCCCATAAAGTTGGCATCATAATAGTCGGCAAAAGAGAAGGTATGCCAGCTGTCCAGCCAGCCGTGGTTCGCATGGCCGCGGTCCTGTGCTTTTCTTAAGTAGATCATGGTATGTCCTCCGCAATTCGTTTGATGGAATAAGTGTGGACCCATTTCGCGGAGGATCATAGAGGGTGAAAATTGACTCCTCTGTTCAAAAAAAGTGAACGAGTTAGAGGAGTCAAAATACTATCAGGCGAGGCTTATTGTCGCAGGAGAAGGCTGTTCGAAACCGCGTTCGAGGATTTCCAGGTTGGTGAGAGCTTCAATTTCTCTGACGTAATTAGGCTTACCGTCGATCAACGTGTCGTACAGCGCATCATAGACGCGGCCATAGTCACCCACTTCCGGTTTCCACTCTTCACGCACCGTTTCCCCGACTTCGTTAACGTACTCCAGCGTCGCCACGCTGCTGTCCGCACCGAACCCTGGCTCACCCGGCATGATGTACGCTTTGAGGCTGGTTTCCTGCTGGTCGATGCCATACTTCACGAACGAGCCTTTGGTGCCGTGTACGATAAATTTCGGGTAGTCGATTTTCACCAAATGGCTGGTTTTCACGATCGCTTTCAGGTCGCCGTAGAACAGCTGGGCTTCAAAGGTATCGTCCGGGTTGGCTTTGTTCCGCAGACTGCGGATGTCATAGGCAACGTGATCCGGGCGACCAAACAGGGAGATGATTTGGTCCATGGTGTGCACACCCAGGCCGTAGAACGCGCCGTCCGCCGGTTTACCAGGGTTCGCAGGTGCATCCGGGCGGTACATATCGAAGTGACTTTCAATTTCCACGATCTTGCCGAGCTTGCCGCTCTCAATGGCTTTTTTCATCGTCAGGAAGCAGGCGTCAAAGCGACGGTTCTGGTAAGGCGTGACAATCAGGCCCTTCTCTTTTGCCAGCGCAAACAGCTCACGCGCTTCGGCAAGCGTCGGGGTGAACGGTTTTTCCACCAGCACGTTTTTACCCGCTTCGAGCGCCTTTTTCGCATACTCAAAATGGCTGTCAACGTGGGTGCAAATCACCACCAGTTTGACCAGCGGATCATTGAGAATGTCATCCAGCTGGCTGGTGAAGTGAATGCCCGCATACTGCGGCTGCTTTTCCAGTTCCGGTTTTTCACTGCGGCGGAAGATATGGGCCACGTTGAGTTTGTCTTTACGAACCAGAACGAATGGAAGGTGGTAGCGGGTGGTACTTTTACCAAAGCCGATGAAGGCACAGTGCAGAGTCATTTCATTGTCCTTTTTGATTTGAGCTGCCTGTACCTTACTGCAAAGCCGCGCCACGTTATAGCCGCAGACTTATTTTAAAGGTTGGGCGTAGCCAACGCGGCTACGGCTTCAAATAAGAAGGGCACCAGGTTTGCCCAAAGTAGTTGGAGCTGTAGCAAGGCGGCAAGGGAGGGCATCCCGATGAGCTTACTTCGGTAAGTGATTCGGGTAACTGAGTGCAGCCAACGCCGCTACGGCTTCAAATAAGAAGGACACCAGGTTTGCCCAAAGTAGTTGGAGCTGTAGCAAGGCGGCAAGGGAGGGCATCCCGATGAGCTTACTTCGGTAAGTGATTCGGGTAACTGAGTGCAGCCAACGCGGCTACGGCTTCAAATAAGAAGGGCAAAAAAAAAGCCAGCACCCGGCTGGCTAAAGTAATACTGGAAGCAATGTGAGCAATGTCGTGCTTTCAGGATGTCTCCGTAGGGGTCTCCCCTGAACGCATGGCAATAATAATCATTATCATTCGCACTTGTAAAGTGTTTTTTGAAAAAAATAGCGTTGACTTGTTGTCCAAAGTCAATGATGTTTAAAAGGTTTTCTATAACTCATTGAGGAGAAAAGGATGAAACCAGTTGTTGTGCGTCACGCCGAACCTGGCGATGCGGAAGCTTTACAAAAAATGTATGCCCATCCGGCGCTTTACCGCGACACGCTGCAGCTACCTCATCCCTCTCTAAAAGCCTGGCATGACCGAATTACCGATCCCCGGCCGGGGAGCCGACATCTGGTGGCATGCATCGACGATGAGATTGTGGGGCAGCTAACGCTCACGGTGGAGCAGTCTCCGCGCCGCAGTCACGTCGCCACTTTCGGCATGGGCGTGCATTACGATCATCAAGGAAAAGGCATCGCTTCGGCTTTGCTTAAGGAAATGGTTGGCCTGTGCGATAAGTGGCTGCGCATCGAGCGGATAGAGCTGACGGTGTATACCGATAACGCGGCTGCGCTGGCGGTGTACCGTAAGTTTGGCTTCGAAGTGGAAGGCACCGGGAAGCGCTTTGCGCTGCGCGACGGCGAGTATGTGGATGCCTATTTTATGGCGCGTTTTAAGCCGGAGTGATATTTGCCCTTCCCCCGGGAAACGGTATCCGTTCTGTCCTGGTGCAGCATGTTCCTGAGTACTTCAGCAGTAAGAAAAAGTAGCCCGTGAGCCCAGAGAGCCTCCCGGACAGGCAAAGTCAGCAATTATAAGGCCTGCCATCCGGGTTATCTGGGCTCACGGGACACGGCCCACGTTAACAATCTGCAAGGTATTAGGCATAGTCATCAGTCAATTATAGGCTGTGTGGGATATCAATCTTATTCCATGGTAATAAAAGGGTTAGTGCCAGGTGAATTATTGGCGTTCTGCAGGCACCATCGTCGATCAAAACTGAGTATTGCTCGTCTGTAAAACCAGTTCGAAAGTAAAGAATTGTATTTCTTTATATTCAAACGTTCTTCTTTTTTTCTTAAATATCCCCCTGTCCTTTAGCTAATCTTGCTTTATTTATCCCCTGATAAAAAAACCTCACTCAAGACAGCCTTATGAGTGCGGTTATTTTTGATTTGATTTTAAAGAACATTTAATTTCCTACTGCGTACTTTTATTTTTTTCAGATTTTCATTATTAAAAATAAGGAGCATTTACCTTTCCTTACCTTTTGCATGCATAAAAGTGAAATTATGAAGAAAAATGGAGAGGGTATTTCATTCTCTTCCAAATGATAATAATTACTATTCCCGTGTTGGTACGAAGAGAAACTTTCACAGGGAGTCGATTTAAATGCGCATAAAGATAGCCAGTCCCGGGAGCCCGATTGCGATTTTTCTTGCAGGATTACTGAGTACGCCCGCCTTTGCTGTTGAGCTTGCGGACAAAGAAGAGCTTGCCGACGGCGATACCATGATTGTCACCGCCGAGCAGGAACTGAAACAACAGCCAGGCGTCTCGGTAATTACCGCCGAAGACCTCAAAAATAATCCTCCGGTCAACGACTTGTCTGACATCATCAGGAAAATGCCCGGCGTGAACCTGACGGGTAACAGCAACAGTGGCAACCGTGGTAACAATCGGCAAATTGATATCCGTGGGATGGGCCCGGAAAATACCCTGGTGTTGATTGATGGTGTCCCCGCAACCTCACGCAATTCAGTTCGTTACAACTGGCGTGGCGAACGAGATTCACGCGGTGATACCAACTGGGTTCCGGCCGAAATGGTAGAGCGAATTGAGGTGATTCGTGGGCCAGCTGCGGGACGGTATGGTTCGGGGGCGTCAGGTGGTGTCGTCAATATTATCACTAAACGCCCAACCAATGACTGGCACGGTTCACTCTCTCTGTTCACCAGCCAGCCGGAGGACAGTAAAGAGGGGGATACCCGTCGCGCTAACTTCAACCTCAGTGGTCCGCTTGCAGGCGACGCACTCACAATGCGTCTTTATGGCAATATTAACCGCACTGACGCCGATGCATTTGATATTAACACGGCGGAGAATGGCTCCTACGCAGCGGGACGTGAAGGTGTCCGCAATAAAGACATTAATGCCGTATTGTCATGGAAGTTAACACCACTACAGATTATTGATTTTTCCTACGGTTATAGCCGCCAGGGGAATATTTATGCGGGCGATACTCAGGCAAGCAACAGCAATATTAGTACCGATGGTTTGGTGGAATCTCTGTATGGCCAGGAGACAAACCGGATTTACCGGCAAAGTTACGGTATTTCACACACTGGCATCTGGGATTGGGGTACATCAGCGCTGAATTTCAACTATGAGAAAACCAATAACACGCGTCTGGACGAAGGTACGGCGGGGCGCACGGAAGGTATGATCGAAAGTACCGATTCATCCACCAGTCGGCTGAATAGCTATCGTGCCAGTGGTAATGTTAACTTCCCTGTACAATTATTGTTTGATCAAACGATTACCCTGGGTGCGGAATGGAACCGCGATACGCTGGATGACCCGGGTTCAATGCTCTCCACAAGTGATGCCAGCGTGTACCTGCCCGGAACCTCCGGCGATCCGTCACAACGGAGCAGCCAAAGTAGTGCCACCATCAGTTCTCTTTATTTTGAGGATAATATTTCCGCAACTGACTCCACGGAAGTCATTCCGGGTTTACGCCTCGATTATCACAACCAGTTTGGTGCCAACTGGAGTCCAAGCCTGAATATTTCTCAGGCATTGGGTAGCGATTTCACATTAAAAGCCGGTATTTCACGTGCATTCAAAGCGCCTAATCTGTACCAGTCATCTCCTGACTATCTCTTGCTAAGTCGTGGTAATGGCTGCCCTATTGGACTTTCGCAATGCTATTTACTGGGAAATGAGGACCTTGATCCTGAAATTAGCGTGAACAAAGAGATCGGGATAGAGTTCAGCCATAGCGGCTACGTCGCAGGCATCACTTATTTCCGCAACGATTACAAAAACAAAATCGTGGCAGGCACGGATCCTGTTTATACCAATGGCTCTTATTATGTGCTTCGTTGGGAAAATGGCGGCGCCGCTATTGTGGAAGGACTTGAGGCTAACCTCACCATTCCGCTTATTGCTGATGAGCTGGAGTGGCGAACCAACGCGACCTATATGTTCCGCTCTGAGAGCAAAGATACCGGTAATCCGTTGTCGGTAATCCCTGAATTCACTATCAACTCACAGCTGGAATGGCAGGCCACGCAAAAACTTAGCACAAGTATTAACTGGACACAGTATGGGCGGCAGAAACCTCGCCAGTACGCCGAAAACAACACCGATCTCACCAGCCTGAGCACGAAGGAGATCAGCCCGTATTCCGTGGTAGGACTGAATATCAATTACGATATCACCAAAAACTTGCGAGCAAATGCGGGAATTAACAATCTGTTTGATAAACGTATTTACCGTGAAAACGCCGGAGCATCGACTTACAATGAGCCAGGTCGAGCCTATTATGCCGGTATCACTATGTCGTTTTGAGTGCAGAGAAGATCTTTATGTTATCTAAAATGAATCCTGCGTTTTATTCAGGGTTTTAAAATTACATTCCACTCATTTTTATTATTATGAATCACAGAAGATCGAAGCCCAAAGAGGTCACGGGCCGTGGCATCAGGTAGAGCGCTTTAACAATATTCCCGCCTGCAGGCGGGAATACTGAAGTAACTTTAAACATGTCAGGATTAAGGGCAATCAATACCCTGCGGTTAAATCATCCACAGAACGTGGATCAGACGCGCCATACAGCTTCCCGTCCGGCGCAATCATAATACTTTGCGTACTACCCATCGCGGCCTTCACCTGAACGTTTTGCCCCTTCTCTTTCAGCAACCTGAGCGTATCCGGGCTAAAGCCTTTCTCCACCCGCAGCTCGTCAGGCAGCCACTGATGATGGAAGCGCGGCGCGTTGGTCGCTTCTGCCACGTTCATGCCAAAATCGATGCTGTTAACTACCATTTGCAGCACTGTAGTGATAATTCGGCTCCCGCCTGGGCTGCCTGTGACCAGCCAGGTTTTCCCGTCTTTCACTACTATAGTTGGCGACATAGAAGATAGCGGACGCTTGTGCGGCCCCACGGCATTGGCCTCCCCGCCCACCAGCCCGTACACGTTCGGCACGCCCGGTTTAGCGGAAAAGTCATCCATCTGGTTGTTCATCAGAATGCCGGTATTCCCGGCCACGATCCCGGTGCCGAAGGTGGTATTCAGCGTATAAGTCACCGCCACCGCGTTACCGTCTTTATCCACCACGGAGAAATGCGTGGTCTGGTTACTTTCGTACGGCGCCAGGTTACCCGGCTTGATTTCACTCGACGGGCGAGCCTTGTTGATATCTATTTTCTCCGCCAGCGATTTCGCATACGCCTTGCTGGTCAGCGCCTGCCACGGCACTTTCACAAAGTCCGGATCGCCGAGGTATTCAGAACGGTCAGCGTAGGCATACTTTTCTGCCTCGGCCATGATTTGCAGGGTGTCCGCGCTGCCAAAACCGTATTTCGCCAGATCGAAGTTTTCGAGAATATTGAGGATCTGCACGATGTGGATCCCACCGGAAGACGGCGGCGGCATGGAATAGACCTCGTAGCCCCGGTATTCACCGCTGACGGGCTTACGCTCAATGGCTTTGTAATTGGCTAAATCCGCTTTGCTTATCAGCCCGCCGTTCTTCGCCATCTCTTCACTAATCTGGTCGGCAATCGCCCCTTTGTAGAAGGCATCCGGCCCCTGCTCGGCAATCATTTCCAGGCTTTTCGCCAGATTGGCCTGCACCAGCTTGTCACCTTTCTGCAGAGGCTCTCCGTCCGCTTTCCAGAAAATAGCCTTGCTGTTGGCGTGATTCGGGATCACCTCCGCCCCGTACTGTTTCAGGTCGTCCGCCAGCGCATCGTTCACAATGATGCCGTCCCGTGCCAGTTTGATAGCCGGTTGCACGACTTTATTCAGCGGCATAGTGCCGTACTTTTCCAGCGCCAGGCTAAACCCGGCCACCGTGCCAGGGGTGCCCGAAGCGAGATGCGAAGTCAGCGACTTCTTGCTGTCCGCATTGCCTTTATCGTCGAGGAACATATCCCGACTGGCTTTTTCCGGCGCCATTTCCCGGAAGTCTATCGCGGTTGTTTTGCCGTCTTTGGTGCGCAGCATCATAAAACCACCGCCGCCGATATTGCCCGCCTGCGGGTGCGTGACCGCAAGGGCATAACCCACGGCGACCGCGGCATCTACCGCATTACCGCCCTGCTTTAAAATATCGACGCCCACCTGTGTCGCCGCTGCATCCACCGAAGCCACCATGCCGTGCTCCGCGCGCACCGGATGGTAAACGTCCATTTCCACACCATAAGAAACCGGCGGAGGAGCGGCAATCACCGTCAAACACAGCCCGATTGTCAGGGCCGGAATCGCGACCCAGCGCAAAGTTTTCCACTGCTTTATCATCGTTATATCCTCATTTACCCGGGGAAAGTCCCCGCTTAAGCCTGGTTCACAAATCCGAAATAATCACCGTGATAAAGGAAACGGAGTAAACTTAAGCAACCCCTGATGGGAGGAGATAACGATGAAAAAGGTATGGCTTCTGGCAGCCTTGCTGCCGCTAACCGCGTTCGCACAGCCGCTCAACACCACCAACAACCCTAACCTGCCGGTCTATCAGAACCCGAGCCAGCAGCGGATGCTGACGCAGATGCAAACGCAGCAGTCTCAGCAGCAGGGGATGTTAAAGCAGCAGATACAATCGCAAAATCAGCTTCAGCAACAGCAGCTTCAGACGCAGTTGAACAACAATCAGCAGCGTGTCCTGCAGTCGCAGCCTGGCATGAACCCGCTGCCGAACACCAATGGTGGGATGCTAAAAGGAAATAACGGCGGCATGTTGAAGCCAAACAGTTCAACGCTGCCGCCGCCAGTCACGCCGTAAGGCGTTATGCGGAGAAGTCCGGGCCTATCTCGTCGATGCGGTCGGTACAGATGGCATCGACGCCCCACTGCAGCAGCACGGCCGCGCGGTGGGGAACGTTCACGGTATAAACCAGAATATAAAGTCCAGCGGCTTTCAATGCCTTCACCCTGGCCTCATCAAGCAGTTGATGATTCAGGTGAATAGACACGCACTGTAACCGGGTCGTCAGTTCCTGCCAGTCATCGCGCCATTCATCCAGCAGCAGACCACGAGGCAGTTCAGGGGCCGCAAGCTGTGCGGCTTCCAGCGCCTCAATCTCAAAGGAAGAAAGCAGCGGTGCCGTTTGCCCTGCCCACAGTTCACGGGCAGCCAGCGCAACCACTTTGCCGGTTTCAGTTTCCAGACCGGTGGTTGGCTTGATCTCGATATTGGCCATCATGCCGTGCTGTTTACAGCGTTCAGCCACCTGAGAAAGCAGCGGCAGCGGCTCGCCCGCATATTCACGGCTGAACCAGCTTCCCGCGTCAACTTTCAGCAGATTGTCCCAGGTCAGCTCACCAGCAATGCCCCAGCCGTTGCTGGTGCGCTCAAGCGTGTCGTCGTGGAGCAGAAAGATTTGCCCGTCGCGCGAAAGCTTGGCATCAAACTCAATCATGGTGTGGCCGTAACGCGCCCCGACGTCGATTGCCGCGAGGGTGTTTTCCGGCGCAAGTTTACCGCCGCCACGGTGGGCGACGATTTTTGGATAAGGCCAGTTGCTCATAAACGTTGTCCGTTTTTGCCATCAAAGAAGTGCAGATGTTCTTCCGGCAGATGCACCCAAAGCGTAGTGCCCGGCTGCGGACGTTCCTGATGGCCAAGGCGAATCACCACTTTTTGACCGCCCCAGCGGCCGTGGACCAGGTTATCGGCCCCCAGCATTTCAAGGGTTTCCACTACAATCGGGATGCCACCTGCAGCCTGTGAGCTTAGCGCAATATGCTCCGGGCGGATACCTAACGTCATCGGGCGGCCAACCCACTGCAAATGCTGGCTACCGGTCGGCAGTGCATCGCCACCGTCCAGCTCAAAGCGTGAGCCGTCGATGCTGATGTTGCCATCCAGCAGGTTCATCGCCGGGGAACCAATAAAGCTTGCCACAAAGCGGCTCGCCGGGCGTTCGTAAACCTCGACTGGCGTACCAATCTGCTCCGCCACGCCTTTGTTCATCACCATCACGCGCTGGGCGAGAGTCATGGCCTCAACCTGGTCGTGCGTTACGTACAGGCTGGTGGTTTTCAGGCGGCGATGAAGCTGCTGAAGTTCAAGACGCATCTGCACGCGCAGCTTGGCATCAAGGTTAGACAGCGGTTCGTCGAACAAGAATACCGCCGGATCGCGTACGATGGCGCGGCCCATGGCAACACGCTGGCGCTGGCCGCCGGACAGTTCACGCGGGCGGCGAGTTAACAGCGCATCCAGCTCCAGAATACGGGCAGCTTCCAGCACCTTCTGGCGGATCTGTTCTTTACCCAGGCCGCGAATCTTCAGGCCCCAGGCCATGTTCTCTTCCACGGTCATGTGCGGATAGAGCGCATAGTTCTGGAACACCATGGCGATGCCACGCTCTTTGGGTTCCATGTCGGTGACGCGCTGGCTGTCGATCCAGATATCCCCGCTGGTTACCTGCTCCAGCCCGGCGACCATACGCAGCAGCGTAGATTTTCCGCAGCCAGAAGGCCCGACCATCACGATGAATTCGCCGTCCGCAACGTCCACGGTCAGCGGCTGAATCACCTGGGTTTTACCGTCCCAGCTCTTGGTTACTGCCTGTAATTTTAAACCAGCCATGGGCTATTTCTCACTATCAACCAGACCACGCACAAAGGCGCGCTGCATAACTAAAACAATAACAACCGGTGGGACAAGCGTCAGCAGCATCGCTGCCATAACCTGGTTCCACTGCGTCACGCCATCACCGCTGGCAATCATGCTCTTGATGCCCGCCACGGCGGTGCCCAAATCGGCATCGGTGATAATCAGCAGCGGCCAGAGATACTGGTTCCAGCCATAGATAAAGGTGATCACGAACAGCGCCGCCAGGTTGGTTTTGGACAGCGGCAGCACGATGTCAAAGAAAAAGCGCATCGGCGAGGCGCCGTCGATGCGTGCCGCTTCCATCAGCTCGTCTGGCAGCGTCATGAAAAACTGGCGAAACAGGAACGTGGCCGTGGCCGACGCCATCAGCGGCAGCGTCAGGCCGGTGTAGCTGTCGAGCATTTTCAGGTTAGAGATGACCTCAACCGTCGGGAAAATACGCACTTCGACCGGCAGCATCAGGGTGATAAAAATCATCCAGAAGAACAGGTTACGCAGCGGAAAGCGGAACCAGACGATGGCGAAAGCCGACAGCATCGACACGGCGATTTTGCCGATGGTGATCACCAGCGCCATCACCGTGCTGTTAAACAGCATCCGGCCGAACGGGGCGCTGTTGACCGCCACGCCGTTGGTCCAGATATAGCTGATGTTTTCCCACAGGTGAGTGCCAGGGATCAGCGTCATCGGCGTATCGAAGACGGCTTTGTTGTCCAGCGTCGCGGCAACAAACGCCACGTACAGCGGGAACAGAATGACGATGATGCCCAGAATCAGCATGGTGTGGCTGAAAATAGTCAGCCCGCGACGGTTCTCAATCATTGGTAGCGCACCTTACGTTCAACGAAGCGGAACTGAACCACCGTCAGAACAATCACCAGCAGCATCAGCACCACCGATTGCGCCGCCGAGGAAGAGAGATCCAGCCCGGTAAAGCCTTCGCGATAAATCTTGTAGATAAGCGTGGTGGTTGCCTGCACCGGGCCACCGCCGGTTGCCGCGTCGATCACCGGGAAGGTGTCGAAGAAGGCATACACCAGGTTCACCACCAGCAGGAAGAAGCTCACCGGGGCAATCAGCGGCAGCGAGATAAAGAAGAAGCGGCGCACGGGGCCAGCTCCATCAATGGCTGCGGCTTCGACCAGCGAACGCGGAATCGACTGCAAAGCGGCAAAGAAGAACAGGAAGTTGTAGCTAATCTGCTTCCACACGGACGCGAACACGACCAGGAACATGGCCTGGCCGCTGTTCTGCGCGTGGTTCCAATTGTAGCCAAACTCTTCCAGCGTGTGGGTAATCAGCCCGCGCCCTGGGTTGAACAGGAAGATCCACAGCACCGCGGCAATGGCCGGGGCAACGGCATAAGGCAGCAGCATCAGCGTTTGATAAAAACGGCTGCCGCGCACCACATAATCCACCAGCGCGGCGAAGAACAGCGAAGCCAGAAGCCCGCAGCCCGCCACCAGGCCACTGAAGATCATGGTGGTGTAGAAAGAGTCCAGATAGTAGCTATCGTGGAAGAGCTGCACGAAGTTATCCAGGCCAACGAAATGGCTGGACAGACCAAACGGGTCAAGGTTTTGCAGCGAGTACCAGAGGGCTTCGCCCGCCGGCCAGATAAAGAAAATGACGGTGATGATCAGCTGCGGCAGAACCAGCGCATAGGGTAGCCAACTTGAACGGAACACCGGGCGAGATGATGACATAGGGTTACTCGGTTAATGTTAGAACAGGCGATGCTTTGCCCCTTAGCACAACGCTCTCCTTTCACAGAGAGCGCCGTACTCTGCCCCCTCCCTTTCGGGAGCAGGCGAGGGTAGAACTTAAGACTTGGTAGACTGCTCGAAGCGGCGCAGCAGCTGGTTACCACGCTCAACAGAAGCGTCCAGCGCCTGCTGTGGCGTTTTCTTACCGGTCCAGACGGACTCCAGCTCTTCGTCAACCACGGTACGGATCTGCGGCATGTTGCCCAGACGCAGGCCTTTGGTGAACGGCAACGGTGGCTTGTTCAGCATCTGGCGAGTCGCAGTATCCGCACCCGGGTTCTTGTCGTAGAAGCCGTCTTTACGAGTCAGCTCGTAAGCGGCGGTGGTGATTGGCAGGTAGCCAGTTTTCTGGTGCCATTCAGCGGCGATTTCTGGCTTAGCCAGGAATTGCATAAATTCGGCCACGCCGGTGTAAGTTGGCTTGTCTTTGCCCTGCATAACCCACAGGCTTGCACCGCCGATGATGGCGTTCTGTGGTGCGCCTTTCACGTCTGCGTCGTAAGGCATCATGCCTACGCCGTAGTTGAATTTCGCGTACTGACGGATGTCAGCCAGGGAGCCGGAAGACGCGGTAGTGATCGCGCAGTCACCGTTGTAGAACTTCTCGGTGGACTCGTCTTTACGGCCGAAGTAGGTGAAATCACCCTTCTTGTTCATCTCTTCCAGCAGGGCGATGTGTTTCACCTGCTCAGGTTTGTTGAACTCCAGTACAGCATCAGTGCCGTCAAAACCGTTGTTTTTGGTAGCAAACGGCAGACCGTGCCAGGCGCTGAAGTTCTCCAGCTGGATCCAACCCTGCCAGCCGCTGGCGTAACCACACTTCATGCCCGCTGCACGCAGTTTGGCGCTGTATGCCGCCACGTCCTGCCAGGTTTTAGGCGGCTGATCCGGGTTCAGACCGGCTTTCTTGAAAGCGTCTTTGTTGTAGTACAGCACCGGGGTAGAGCTGTTGAAAGGCTGGGACAGCAGGTGGCCCGTTTTAGAGTCGGTGTAGTACCCGGCCACGGTCGGGACGAACTGAGATTCGTCGAACTTGATACCTGCGTCTTTAAAGACTTCGTAGACCGGTTTGATAGCCTTGGAAGCCATCATGGTCGCGGTGCCAACTTCATATACCTGCAGGATGGCCGGGGCGTTACCGGAACGGTATGCCGCGATACCCGCCGCCAGGCTTTGATCGTAGTTGCCTTTATAAACCGGCACAATTTTGTAATCAGGGTGCGTTTCATTGAAACGGTTTGCCAGAGAATCCACTTCTTTACCCAGTTCCCCGTCCATTGAATGCCAGAAAGGAATCGTGGTAACGGCCATCGCCTGGGAGGCAAATGCCAGACCAAGCGTCAGCGCTAAAGCTGTGTGTCGTAACGATGTCATTCGGTTATCTCTCTTGTTGTGCCGGATGCGCGAAATCACGCGTTTTATGCTCGCGAGGTAACATGACACGCTCGAATGACAGAAAAATAACGACTGGATGACAGAATAGTTACAGCAGAGTGAATGAAATGTTTCTTTGTCGACGGGAGATATATTTTTCTTTTCCCCTTTGAGCGAGGGTTAGGAGCAAGAAAGAAGGAGCCGCCTGATGCCCTCATCCCACAGGGGAAAGGGAGAAAACAAAAGCTATGGGAAACATTGTTTATTCCCTCTCCCTTCCAGGGAGAGGGTAAAAGAAGCATAGATATTGTGACTGTGAGATAGGTCAGGGAAAGCGTGCAAACAAAAAAACGGCAACCGAAGTTGCCGTCTTGCTTTTACTAGCCGCCTAAGTAAGCGCTGCGCACCGCTTCGTTCGCCAGCAGCGCATCGCCGGTATCTTCCAGCACCACGTGGCCGTTTTCCAGCACGTAGCCCCGGTCAGCCAGCTTCAGCGCCTGGTTGGCGTTCTGCTCCACGAGGAAGATGGTCATCCCTTCGCTGCGCAGTTGCTCAATGGTGTCAAAAATTTGCTGGATGATGATCGGCGCCAGACCCAGCGACGGTTCATCTAACAGTAGCAGACGCGGCTGGCTCATGAGCGCGCGGCCTATCGCCAGCATCTGCTGCTCGCCGCCGGACATGGTGCCCGCCCGCTGGATGCGGCGTTCGTGCAGACGCGGGAACAGATCGTAGACGCGCTTAATGCGCGACTGGAACTGGTCACGTTCGGCAAAAAAGCCGCCCATCGCCAGGTTCTCTTCCACCGTCATGCGGGAGAAGACGCGGCGCCCTTCCGGCACAATCGCCACGGCCTCACGCATGATGCGTGCCGTGTGCCAGTCTGTAATATCTTTGCCATCAAACACGATGCGGCCGCTGGTCGCTCGTGGGTCGCCGCAAAGCGTACCAAGCAGCGTCGTTTTACCTGCGCCGTTAGCGCCGATGAGCGTAACAATTTCGCCCTGTTTAATATGCAGACTGACGTCGTGCAGCGCCTGGATTTTGCCGTAGTGGGCGCTCACCTTGTCAAACGACAACATTACATTTTCCATCTTAAGCCTCACCCAGATAGGCGCGGATCACATCAGGGTTGTTGCGGATTTGCTCCGGCGTGCCGTTGGCTAACGGCGTTCCCTGGTTCACCACGTAGATACGGTCAGAAATGCCCATGACGAGCTTCATGTCATGCTCAATCAGCAACACCGTGGTGTTGTGGTGATTACGCAACTCCATGATCAACTCATCCAGCTCATGGGTTTCTTTTGGGTTAAGGCCAGCGGCAGGTTCATCCAGCATCAGGATTTCCGGCTGGGTTACCATGCAGCGAGCAATTTCAAGGCGGCGCTGATCGCCGTAGGCCAGGTTGCTTGCCTGGCGGTTAGCGTGCTCCAACAGCCCGATACGCTCGAGCCAGGTGGCCGCTCTGTCCAGCGCTTCGCTCTGCGCACGACGGAAACCAGGGGTTTTCAGCAAGCCTGCAAAAATACCGGTTTTCAGTTGCTGATGTTGCGCCACCAGCAGGTTCTCAATCACCGTCATTTCACGGAACAGGCGAACGTGCTGGAAGGTACGCACCACGCCCATGCGCGCAATCTGCTGGCCCGGTAAGCCTTCCAGATGCTGGTCGCGCAGCAAAATGGTGCCGCCGGTCGGCTTGTAAAAGCCGGTCAGGCAGTTAAACACCGTGGTTTTACCGGCGCCGTTCGGGCCGATAAGCGAAACAATTTCCTGTGGATGCAGCTCGAGGGAGACATTGTTGACGGCCAGCAGGCCGCCGAAACGCATCATCAGACCGCTTACGGATAACAATGGCTGACTCATGCCTGCTCTCCTTTCACTTGCTCTTTCTTCAGCTTCAGATGCGGACGCGTCATCGGCAGTAACCCTTGTGGACGCCAAATCATCATCAGCACCATCAGGCCGCCGAGCACCAGCATGCTGTACTCGTTCAGGTCACGCATCAGCTCACGGGACACCACCAGCAGAATAGCGGCCAGAATCACCGCGAACTGCGAGCCCATCCCGCCCAGCACCACAATCGCCAGCACAAACGCCGACTCGGCGAAGGTGAAGGATTCCGGGCTGACAAAGCCCTGGCGTGCGGCGAACAACGTCCCGGCAAAGCCCGCAAAGGCGGCGCTGATGGTGAACGCAGTCAGCTTGATGCGGGTTGGGTTCAGGCCCAGAGAGCGGCAGGCGATTTCATCTTCGCGCAGCGCTTCCCAGGCGCGGCCCAGCGGCATACGCAGCAGGCGGTTAATCACGAACAGCGACAGCACGACCAGCAGCAACGCCACCAGGTACAGGAAAATAATCCTGTCGCTCGGGTCGTAGGCCACGTTAAAGAAGTTACTGAAGGTATCCCAGCCGCCTTCGCGGGCGGTGCGGCTAAACTCCAGGCCGAAGAAAGTCGGTTTTGGGATCTGGCTGATGCCGTTCGGACCACCGGTAATATCGGTGTTGTTCAGCAGCAGGATACGGACGATTTCCCCGAAGCCCAGCGTCACGATCGCCAGGTAGTCACCACGCAGGCGTAGCACCGGGAAGCCGAGCAGGAAGCCCGCGGCAGCTGCCACCAGGCCCGCCAGCGGCAGGCAGGTCCAGAAGCCCAGGCCGTAATAGTGGTTCAGCAACGCAAAAGTGTAAGCGCCGATAGCGTAGAAGCCGCCGTAGCCCAGCACCAGCAGGCCAGACAGCCCCACCACCACGTTCAACCCCAGACCGAGGATGATGTAAATCATGGTTAATGTAGCAATGTCCACGGTGCCACGTGACACCAGGAACGGCCACGCCACGGCGGCAACCAGCAGCGCCACCAGGAACAGCTTCTGCTTAGCCGTGGAACCATCCAGCGCCGGCAGCACAAACTTCGGCCCGGATACTTTCTTCATGCCTTTCTGGAACAGCGGACGCAGCAGCTGGAACACCAGTACCGCAGCGGTGCCAATGAAGACCCATTCCCAGCGCACGGAAGGCGCGCTGTTCACCACCAGTTTGGTGCCGTCCAGGCTAAGCTGAACGCCCATAAATACCGATGCTAAAACGAAGAACATGGCTGCGGAGAGCAGCGAAAAAACAATATGCATCGGCTTCATACTTTCTCAACCTCCGGACGACCCAGGATCCCGGTAGGCATCACCAGCAGCACCACAATCAGCAGCGCAAAGGAGACGACGTCTTTATATTCCGTGCTCAGGTAGGCTGAAGTCAGCGCTTCGGCCACGCCGAGGATCAGGCCGCCAATCATGGCACCAGGAATACTGCCGATGCCGCCAAGTACCGCTGCGGTAAAGGCTTTCATCCCGGCCATAAAGCCGATGTATGGGTTGATTACGCCGTAGAACTGGCCCAGCAGTACGCCAGCCACTGCCGCCATTGCGGCACCGATGACGAAGGTGAGCGAGATAACGCGGTCGGTATTAATCCCGAGCAGGCTGGCCATTTTCAGGTCTTCAGCACAGGCACGGCAGGCGCGGCCCATGCGGGAATAACGGATGAACAGCGTCAGCGCCAGCATAGCCAGGAAGGTCACAACCCAGATAACCAGCTGCATTGTGGTGATGGTGGCGGTGAAGTTATCGCTCGCCCCCACAATCCACTGGCCGTTAAACAGGCTTGGCAGTGCGATGTCGCGCGAACCTTCCGTCAGGCTGACGTAGTTTTGCAGGAAAATGGACATCCCGATGGCGGAGATCAGGGCAATCAGGCGCTTGGAGTTACGCACCGGCTTGTAGGCGACGCGCTCAATGCTCCAGCCGTAGGCGCTGGCGATGATAATGGCGCCAATAAAGCCTGCGCCTACCAGCATCCAGCCCACATCAATTCCGAGCATCATTAGCGCGGCGATGATCATGAAAGAGACGTAGCTGCCGATCATATACACTTCGCCGTGAGCGAAGTTGATCATGCCAATAATGCCGTACACCATCGTATAACCGATGGCGATCAGCGCATAGGTACTGCCCAGCGTGACGCCGTTAAACATCTGCTGAAGGAAGTAGAGAAACTGCTCGGACATAACTTAACCTTTTAAAAACCCCCAGCATAGGCCGGGGGTGGGATGACTGTGCAGCCTTCGCCTTACTTCGCCACTGAGGACGAACCATCGGCGTGCCACTGGAAGACACCGAATTCAAATCCTTTCAAATCGCCTTTCTCATCCCAGTTCAGCGGCCCAATCACGGTGTTCGCACCGTGTGCTTTTAAATCTTTCACCAGCGCAGCAGGATCTTTGCTGCCGGTGCGGTCCATGGCGGTGGCCAGAGACTGAACAGCCGCGTAGGTGATCCACACATACGGGCCGCTCGGGTCTTTCTTCGCCGCTTTCAGTTCATCAACGATAGCTTTGTTGGCCGGATCCTGGTCATAGCGCTTAGGCATGGTGACCAGCATCCCTTCGCCCGCAGGGCCAGCGATGTTGGACAGAGAAGCGTTACCCACGCCTTCCGGCCCCATAAACTGAGTTTTCAGGCCAACGGCGCGCGCCTGGCGCAGGATCTGCCCCATTTCCGGGTAGTAGCCGCCGTAGTAAACGAAATCGATGTTTTCTTTTTGCAGACGCGCCACCAGGGTGGAGAAATCTTTGTCGCCGGCGGTGATCCCGTCGAAGAACACAATGTTCGCGCCGCCTTTTTTCAGGCCGTCCTGCACGGAGCGCGCCAGGCCTTCGCCGTACTGCTGCTTGTCGTGGATGATCGCGATGCGCTGCGGCTTAACGTGTTCCAGAATATATTTGGACGCCGTTGGGCCCTGGGAAGAGTCGAGGCCCGCGGTACGCATGATCATGCCGTAGCCGCGCTGGGTCAGCTCAGGGTTGGTCGCGCCCGGAGTGATCATCAGGATGCCTTCATCTTCATAGATATCAGAAGCCGGCTGGGTGGAAGAGGAGCACAGGTGGCCGATAACGTATTTCACGCCGTCGTTAACGATTTTGTTGGCAACCGCCACGGCCTGTTTTGGATCGCAGGCATCGTCATATTCAACGCCAACCAGCTTGTCGCCTTTGATCCCGCCTTTGGCGTTGATGTCTTTGATAGCCTGGCGAGCGCCGTTAAATTCCATGTCGCCCCACTGCGCGACCGGACCTGACATTGCCCCGACAACAGCCACTTTAATATCACCCGCGGTTGCCGCGTGAGACACGGCCAACGCCACCAGCCCGGCCAGTAATGTCTTCGCGTTCATCTTCATTCGTTCCATCCCCATAACTTGGTTAAAAAGCACTCAGTACCTTTTATAATCAATGACCATTTTTATCAGTGCCTTTAAGGAGTTAGCGGTAAAATTTACAATTTATCAGGCTAAACTCTCTATTTTTCAGGCGATTAAGTAGAGATAATATTCTGTATTTCGCCATAGTTAAACAAAAAAAAGCACCAAAATCAGCATAAAATAGCGGTACAAAGAGCCGAACAATTCACTGGATTTTAGTGCTTTATCCTGGTCAGGATTCAATCTGCCGCGTTAAAGGCTGGCTTACCTTTACGCTAAAAAGTAATCAACTGCTGAACGGCATAAAAAAGATAAAGCGTCTGAGGCAAATAAATTGGTTACACTCGAGGTTTTCCCGCTTTTTGGTTAGGTCACTTATGAAACTCACTATCATTCGTCTGTTTGAGTTTAGCGCTCAGGATAAAATTGACCTCGGTAAGATCTGGCCGGAATATTCCAGCGGTTCGCTGACCCTCAGCGACAATGAAAGGATCTACGCCGCAAAATTTAACGAGCGGCTGCTCGGTGCGGTGCGCGTCACGCTCACAGGCGATGCCGGAGCGCTGGATTCGCTGCGAGTTCGTGAAATTACCCGCCGCAGAGGCGTGGGGCAGTATTTGCTGGAAGAGGTCATGCGGGATAACCCAGCGGTTGCGCACTGGTGGCTGGCAGATGTTGGCGTTGAGGATCATGCCGTGATGACGGCGTTTATGCAGGCTTCCGGGTTCCGCGAGCAGAGCGGTGGCTGGGGGAAGTGAGCAGCCCTCACCCCGACCCTCTCCCGAAAGGAGAGGGAGAAAACACTAATTTTCAGAGTCGGTTGTGAGAACCCTCACCCCGGCCCTCTCCCAGAGGGAGAGGGAGTAAACACTAAAACGGCAACCCAGGGTTGCCGTTTGCTTTTATTTTGCGTCAGTGGCTGTGCCGTTGGCATGCCAGGTGAACACGCCGAACTCAAAGCCTTTCAGGTCGCCTTTCTCATCCCACGACAGCGGCCCCATTACGGTATCCACGGTCGCCCCTTTCAGGTATTTCGAGATTGCCGCCGGATCTGCACTCTGGTTCAGGCCAGCTGCCAGAGACTGCAGGGCTGCGTAGGTAGTCCAGACGAATGCACCACTTGGATCCTGTTTCTTAGCTTTGATCGCGTCCACAATCGGTTTGTTGGCCGGAACCTGATCGTAGTTCTTCGGTTTGGTCACCAGCAGGCCTTCTGCGGAATCTCCGGCAATGTTAGACAGAGAAACGTTCGCTACGCCTTCAGGCCCCATGAACTGAGTTTTCAGGCCAGCGGCGCGGGACTGACGCAGGATCTGCCCCATTTCCGGGTGGTAGCCACCGTAGTAAACGAAGTCGATGTTTTCTTTCTTCAGGCGGGCAACCAGCGTGGAGAAGTCTTTCTCACCGGCGGTGATCCCGTCGAAGAACACCACATTAGCGCCGCCTTTTTTCAGGCCGTCCTGCACGGAACGCGCCAGGCCTTCACCGTACTGCTGCTTGTCGTGGATGACCGCAATACGCTTAGGCTTCACGTGTTCCAGGATGTATTTCGCCGCGGTTGGGCCCTGGTCGGAATCCAGACCGGTGGTACGCAGAGTCAGCTTATAGCCACGCGCGGTCAGCTCAGGAGCAGTAGCCGCCGGGGTAATCATCAGAATACCTTCGTCTTCGTAGATGTCAGACGCTGGCTGAGTGGAAGAAGAGCACAGGTGACCGATAACGTACTTGATGCCATCGTTCACCACTTTGTTCGCTACCGCGACCGCTTGTTTCGGGTCACAGGCATCGTCATATTTGGTGATAACCAGTTTGTCGCCTTTGATCCCGCCTTTGGCGTTAATGTCAGCCACCGCCTGCTCAGCACCGGTAAATTCCTGATCGCCGTATTGCGCGACCGGCCCAGACATTGCCCCTACTACCGCGACCTTAATATCTTTTGCCATCGCCGCGTGGCTCATTGCCAGTGCAATGCATCCTGCCAGTAAGGCTTTACCCGTCATTTTCATCCTGAGAGTCCCCATTGTTATGGTTATTGAATTTGTTGTGTTGTTGTTTGTTAGCGCATTATTCTGTTTGTAGGTATAAGAAAAGCATATGATAGCTAACTTAAGGGCAGCAGCCGGCGCTACGGCAGCACACTATGCTAAACATAGCGCCATTTGCGATAATTTGGAAAGACATATTTGAAGGTTAGATAACGGGAATGTGACAAAAAAATAACCGCGCCGGAAAGCCTCCAGACGCGGGGGAGCAAGCCTCGGAATCACCAACCTGCCGGCAAATATCCCAGAGCGGAAGCAACCGCATAAACGGCACTACAGAGATACAGCAACACAATGAAAATCTGGATCAGCGGGTGAGTCATAAACGCCGGGCAGGTCCAGCCCGGCGTGACATCGCCGTTGCGGCGGGCGCCTTTGATCATCAGGATCGGCATAATCGATAAAATCACCCCGCTGAACACGCCGGCAAAATAGAGCGCATTCACGAACGACACCAGCCCGCTGTAGGCCAGCACAAACGGCGGGATAGCCACCACCAGCAGCACCAGAAAACGCTTCAGAGAAGGCTCATCGCTGCCCAGGCGGAAGCGGTCAAAGATATTGGTCAGGAAACTTCCGCCCAGCCCCCAGTACGACGTCAGCATGGCGCACAGTGCAAACAGGTTCGCCGAGAAGAATGCCCACTCTCCCAGCGCTTTCCCCCAGGAAATCGTCGCCACCTCAGAGATATCGTCCAGCCCGTTAAGCATGATGACCGACATCGGCACCAGGGCCAGCAGCGCGAAGGTCACCACCATGCCAACGATGATGGCTTTCGGCAGCTTTTCGGGCTTGTCGGCAAAACCACGCGCCATCTCCGGCACGATGTACTGCGCCGAGAAGCAGAACACTACCACGTTGAACACCGGCACCATGTAGAGCCAGTTACCTTCCAGCAGGTAGCCGACGCTGGTCGTCTCTTTCAGCAAAGTGGCAATCACCAGCACCGCGATCATCACCACCATGCCAACGCTAATGAACTTTTCCCCACGCCCGATGGCTTTCAGGCCCATGTACAGCACGCCCGCCGCCGGGATGAAAAACAGCACGCTGCCCAGAGCCGGGGAGATACCAAACAAAGAGTGCAGCAGTTTGCCGCTGCCGGTCATATAGGCGGTCAACGCCCCGACGCTGTTTACGCAGACGGAAAGGAACATCATCAGCGCACCAAAGCGCCCGACGTAGCGCAGCGACAGCCCGCTGAGCTGCAGATGCTGACGGGTTCGCAGCGTGGATTCGGCGACGTAAAGCATCGTCACGGTGGTCAGGCTGCCCACCAGCACCAGCCAGAAAAGCAGCGGCCAGAAGCCCGCTTTACTTGAGGCATAGGCGATAGAAAGCACGCCCGCGCCAATGTTAGTGCCGACAATCATCGACACGCCTTCAACGAAACTCAGAGATTTTCCGGGAACAGCTGTCCGCTCCCCGCGCGCAACGGCGGGAGAGAAGGTGGAGTTTTCAGACATAATATTTTCCGTATTACTCCGGCGGTAACGCCCGCCGGAAAACAGGGGATATCAGGGTGATAAACCACTTCACGCTGGGAAAAAACGCTGCGGCCGCCTTATGTATGGCGGGCTTCCCTGCCGCCGCAAACTACGGGGATTAGCCCTTAAGCACCTGGGACAGAATAGCCAGAGCTTTGGTGAACTGAGCATCAGGAATGGTCAGCGGATAAAGGAAGCGGATAACGTTGCCGTAGACACCGCAGCTCAGCAGCAGCAGCCCTTTCTCCTGAGCTTTCAGCTGAACTTCACGGGTATATTCTGGCGAAGGTTTCCCGGTCTGCGGATCGTTAAACTCCACCGCCACCATTGAACCCTGCCCGCGCACGTCCACAATCGCCGGGCAGCTTTGGCGCGCCTGATTCAGCACTTCTTTCAGGTGTTCACCAAGCTGGGTCGCACGCTTGCACAGCTGCTCTTCTTTGATCACATCCAGCACTGCGTGAGCCGCCGCAACCGCCAGCGGGTTGCCCGCATAAGTGCCGCCCAGGCCGCCAGGCGCAGGGGCATCCATTACTTCGGCACGGCCGACAACGCCGGACAACGGGAAGCCACCGGCCAGGCTTTTCGCCATCGTCATCAGGTCGGCTTTGACGTCGTAATAGTCCATCGCAAACAGCTTGCCGGTGCGCGCGAAGCCGGTCTGCACTTCATCGGCAATCAGCAGAATGCAGTGGGTGTCACACAGCTGACGCAGCGCCTGCATAAATTCAGGTGGCGCCACGTTGAAGCCGCCTTCTCCCTGAACCGGCTCCAGTACGATGGCCGCAACCTGGTCCGCGGCGATATCGGCTTTAAAGATGCGATCCAGGCTTTTCAGCGCATCGTCTGTTGTCACGCCGTGAGCGGCATTCGGGTAAACCGCGTGGTAGACAGAGCCAGGGAATGGGCCAAAACCGATTTTGTAAGGTGCCACTTTGCCGGTCAGCGCCATGGTCATAAAGGTACGGCCATGGAAGCCGCCGCCAAAGGTGATCAGCCCGGGACGTTTGGTATAAGCGCGGGCGATTTTCACCGCATTCTCAACCGCTTCTGCACCGGTAGTGAAGAACGCGGTTTTCGCCGGGCCGTCAATCGGCGCCAGTTCGTTAATGCGCTCGGCCAGCGAAACGTAGCTTTCATAAGGGACAATCTGGTAAGCCGTGTGGGTAAAGGCCTGCAATTGTTTTTCTACAGCGGCAATCACTTTCGGGTGACGATGGCCGGTGTTCAGCACGGCGATCCCAGCAGCGAAGTCGATAACCTCGTTGCCTTCCACATCCCACAGGGTGGCGTTCTCCGCCTTCTCTGCAAAGTAGCTACACATCACGCCTACACCGCGCGGCGTGGCCTGTAAACGACGCTGATTCAGCTCTGCACTTTTCACCTTGGTCTCTCCTGTTAAGTCAGTCACTTTGTCGCAACAAATCAGAAACAATGTCGTTTATTTACACAGGTATTGGCCCTATAATCGAGTACCAATTCAGATTATCTGAGGGATCCAATTGCGAGATTTAGTGGGTGATTTGATTCTTGTCAGGCTGCACGAAGAGACCGATATTCTGCTGCATAAGCGCCTGTATAACGCGCTACGCCGCTCCATTCTGGATGGTGCATTGCCGCCCCACAGCCGCTTGCCCGCCTCCCGCGACTTAGCCAGCGAACTCAATATCTCTCGTAACACTGTGTTAACAGTTTATGAGCAGCTTATGACCGAGGGGTACGTTTCATCCCGCCAGGGCAGCGGGACTTTTGTTGAAAAAACGCTGCCGGATCGCTTCACCTCCACGGGAAGCTTTGGCGAAGGTGGCGTGGCGTCTGTACCCGAGGTGTCTATTTCCCGTCGCGGCCAGCATCTTCTTTCGCAGGTGAGCGCCAGCCCGCGCCAGTGGGGAGCTTTTATTCCCGGCGTACCGGACGTCAACGCCTTCCCTCATCCGCTATTCAGCAAGATCCAGGCACGTATTAGCCGTCGCCCGAAACCGGAACGCCTGAGCTATAGCTGCAACGGCGGCACGCCTGAACTGCAGCATGCGCTGGTCGACTATCTGCGTGTTTCACGGGGCGTAAACTGCCAGGTTGATCAAATCCTGATCACCGAAGGGATCCACCAGGCAATCGATCTGGTCACCCGGATGCTGTGTGACAGAGGCGACCTGGCGTGGATCGAAGAACCTTCTTACTGGGGCATTCGCCACGTACTGACGATGAATGATGTGCGAGTCACGCCGCTCACCGTCGATGAGAACGGCCTTTGCCCGCCAGAGAAAGTCACCGAAGCGCCACGCTTAATCTTTGTCACGCCGTCTCATCAGTACCCGCTGGGGGCGGTGATGAGCCTGGAGCGCCGCCAGCGCCTGTTGGCACTCGCCCGCCAGCACGGCAGCTGGATTATTGAAGATGACTACGACAGCGAATTTCGCTTTTCTGGCCAGCCTATTCCGGCGCTGCAGGGGCTGGTCACCGACGCGCCGGTGGTTTACATCGGCACGTTCAGTAAAACGCTTTATCCAGGGTTAAGGCTCGGCTATGTCGTGTTGCCGCGCCCGCTGGTCAATGACCTGAAAACCGCCCATGCGGAGCTGTATCGCGGCGGTCATTCCCTTATCCAGCAGGCGCTGGCAGAGTTTATTACCGCCGGGCATTATTCGGCCCATATTCGCCGGATGCGCCTGCTTTACGGCCGCCGTCGCGCCTTCCTGACCGACCTGATCTCCCGTCACTGCGGGCCACAGGCGCTGTCAGATTTTAGCGACAACGCCGGGCTGCATCTGATTTTAAACCTGCCGGATGAAGCCGATGATGTGGCGATTGCTGAGCGCGCCAACGCCCGCAATATTCTGGTGCGGCCGTTATCGCGGTATTACCTGACCGAACAGCGCAAGAAGGGATTGTTGATGGGGTTCGCCAGCCTGCCGGAAAGCGAAATGGAAGCGGCGTTTGCCGTGCTGCTGGCATGTATGCCGGAGCATAAAAAGCAAAACGCCCCAGCATAAAGTGGGGCGTTCTCGGTGCGCAGTACGGTATCGGCGTTAAGCTTCGATAGCGGCGCGCAGTTTTTTCATCGCATTCTTTTCAAGCTGACGAACACGCTCGGCGGACACGCCATAGCGGTCGGCAAGTTCCTGCAATGTACTTTTGTTGTCTTCGTCTAACCAGCGGGCGCGAATAATCTGCTGGCTGCGCTCATCCAGGCCCATCATCGCATCGCTCAGTTTGTCTGCGGCGTGAGATTCCCAGTTGTCGTCTTCAATGCCGTCGGCAAAGTTGGAAGACTTATCCTGCAGGAAGAGCACCGGCGCCATCGGCTGGCCGTCAGCGTCGTCGTCATTCGACATGTCGAAAGTCATATCCTGCGCCGCCATGCGTGACTCCATCTCAAGCACGTCTTTGCTGGACACGCCAAGCTCGTTGGCCACCATTTCGACTTCGTCCTGATTAAACCAGCCCAGACGCTGCTTGGTTTTACGCAGGTTAAAGAACAGCTTACGCTGTGCTTTGGTGGTCGCGACTTTCACAATACGCCAGTTACGCAGCACGTATTCATGAATTTCAGCCTTGATCCAGTGCACCGCAAAGGAGACCAGGCGAACACCCACTTCCGGGTTAAAACGGCGTACTGCTTTCATCAGGCCGATGTTGCCTTCCTGGATAAGGTCTGCCTGCGGCAGGCCGTAGCCGGAATAGTTACGCGCAACATGAACAACAAAGCGCAGGTGAGACAGGATCAGCTTTTTCGCTGCTTCCAGATCGCCCTGGTAATGCAGCTTTTCAGCCAGCTCCTTCTCTTCCTCAGCCGTTAACATCGGCCAGGCGTTTGCAGCCCGGATATAAGACTCCAGGTTACCAACAGGGGCTAAAGCTAAATTTTGCATTTCTTTGGTCATTCAAACCCTCTCTTAGAGACTAAGTACGGCTTGCCATTCAAGTGGCTGAGGCGCACCGACAACACGTCAGGCCCAGACCGTACCTTTCACTGTACTCTCAGACAGTGATGTTATCCACAAGTTCAATGTAAAGCTGTGAATAGATTACACACAAAGTGTGACGGTTATTGCAGCATCGCAGGGGGCCCTACGGTGTAAAACGCACTCCCTGCGGACGACGTTATCGTAGCAGGGAATGAGTATATCAAAAACTTTTTACTCCGGCGTAAAACGGCGTAAATGTTGAACAGTGGCAAGCCAGGCTGCCAGCCAGCCAATCATCGACGAGACCAACAGCAGCAGCAGGCATTCGTCAAAGCCCAACCCGCTGATATCAAACTTAGTCCCGAACACCTGCGCCACTTCCGTTACCGCCGAAGACAGGCGCATCACCAGAATCTCCGACAGGATCAGCGACAGGAACGCACCGCTAAAGCCCAGCAGCGCACCGCCATACAGGAACGGACGCAGAATAAAGCCGTCGGTTGCCCCGATAAGCTTCTGCACGTTGATAGTGTCGCGGCGGGCAAAGATGCTCAGACGCACCGAGTTACCTATGACAAGGAACACCGCGGCGACCATCAGAATCCCGATCATCGCCGCCACGCGCCCGACCAGCCCGGTCAGCGCCGCCAGACGAGCAAACCAGCTGTCGTCCATACGCACTTCATCAACGCCGTGAATCTTCGCCACGCGGTCACGCAGCGTATTCAGGTGATCCGTGCTCTGGAAATCCAGTTTAGGGTTCACCACGGCCACGGCGGGCAGCGGGTTCTCTTCCAGCATATCCAGCGCGCCACCAAACCCCGACCAGTTACGGAACTCGCCCAGCGCTTCTTCGCGGGAGAGGTAGTTAACTTTATCCACGCCCTCCTCCGCCTGAATAGCGCCCACCACCTGCTGCGCGGCGTTATCGTCCAGTGCCTTATCGAGATAAACGGTGATTTGCGGGGACGGATAATATTGCGTCGCCGCCTGGTTCACGTTCTTGTAAACCATGTAGCAGACGCTCGGCAGCGTCAGGGAAATGGCAATCACCATTACCGTCAGGAAGGTCGCCAGCGGCTTGCTCTTCAGATCCTGAAGCGCCCCTTCCCAGGCATAGCGGAACTGCTCATTCACGCCGCCTTTCAGGGATTTGCTTTTGGACTGCGGCCCTTTGCCACGTTTTTTCACCGAACGGCCAAGGTCACCCAACTTATTCAGTTGGTTGATTTTATCCAGCTTGTTACTGAAGCGCTTGATATGGTTGAGCGCACTGTGTTTATTCACCTGCCAGGCCTCCATGCAAATGGCCGTCGCTGAGGGTCAACATACGGTAATTGCGACGCGAGATAAGCCCCATGTCGTGGGTCGCCATCAGTACCGTCACGCCCACGCGGTTAAACTCTTCGAACAGGCGCAGAATACCTTCCGACAGCGCATCATCAAGGTTCCCGGTCGGTTCATCCGCCAGCAGCACAGCCGGCTTGTTTACCACGGCGCGAGCGATGCCCACGCGCTGCTGTTCACCGCCGGAGAGTTGGATAGGAAAGTTCTTCGCTTTGTCCAGCAGGCCGACCTTATCTAATGCCGCAGACACGCGGCGGCGGATGTCTTCGCCGCTGGCACCCGCGATGATCAGCGGGATGGCCACGTTGTCGTACACGGTTCTGTCCATCAGCAGATGGTGATCCTGGAAGATCATCCCAATCTGACGACGCAGGAACGGCACTTCACGGCTCTTCAGGCGGCTAATGTCATGGCCGCTGAAAAAAATCTTCCCATCGCTGGGCCGTTCGATACCGCAGATAAGCTTGAGCAGAGTACTCTTCCCTGCGCCAGAATGGCCGGTCAGAAAGGCCATCTCGCCCGGTTGCATATGGAAGGTGACTCCCTGCAACGCTTGTCTCCCACCGAGATAGGCTTTACTGACGTGTTCAAAGCGAATCATTGTTAATCCTCTCGGGCAAAAAGTGCCTCTATAAAGTCGCCCGCATTAAACGGTCGTAAATCAGAAATTTGTTCGCCGACGCCAATGTAGCGAATCGGAATGCCGAACTGGTCTGCCACAGAGAAGATTACGCCACCCTTGGCGGTACCATCCAGTTTGGTCAGGGTGATGCCCGTCAGCCCCACCGCTTCGTGGAACAGTTTAGCCTGGCTTATGGCATTCTGACCGGTGCTGGCGTCGATGGTGAGCATAACCTCATGCGGGGCATCTTCGTCCAGCTTTTTCATAACCCTGACAATTTTCTTCAATTCTTCCATCAGGTGCGATTTATTCTGCAAACGCCCTGCGGTATCGGCAATCAACACATCAATGTTACGCGCCTTCGCCGCCTGGATAGCATCGAAGATAACCGAAGCAGAATCCGCGCCGGTGTGCTGGGCCACAACTGGAATATTGTTGCGCTGGCCCCAAACCTGAAGCTGCTCAACCGCTGCCGCACGGAAGGTATCACCCGCCGCCAGCATCACGGATTTACCCTGCTGCTCGAACTGGCGCGCCAGCTTGCCGATAGTGGTGGTTTTACCCACGCCGTTAACGCCCACCATCAGGATAACAAACGGCGTTTTGCCTTCCACATTCAGCGGCTCGTCCACTTTGGCGAGGATTTCGCTCATCTCTTCTTTCAGCAAGCCGTACAGCGCTTCCGCATCGCGAAGCTGCTTACGGCTTGCGCCTTCGGTCAGGTTGGCGATGATTTTCCGGGTTGTCTCAACCCCAACGTCGGCAATCAGCAGCTGCTCTTCCAGCTCTTCAAACAGATCATCATCGATTTTCTTGCCGCGGAACAGACTGATAAATCCGGAACCAAGATTTTGTTTAGTTTTGACCAGGCTACGCTTCAGGCGAGCGAAGAAGCCTTCTTTAGTCGGCTTTTCCTGCTCTTGCAGCACGGCAACCGGAGCAGCCTCTTCGACAGACTCTTCTTCCGGCTCCTCATCAACAGCTTCTTCAGCCACGGCTTCATCTTCAACGGCAGCTTCGTGCGCGAACAACGCTTCGGCTTGAGCCACTTCTTCGTTGACGATTTCGTCCTGCTCGGCCTGCCATTCGTCAGGCTGTTCTACATTTTCGGCAATCTCTTCCGGCAGCGGCAGTGTTTCATGCTCCACGGCAGCAACCGGCTGCTTGATAACTTCCGGCTCCGCAACAACAGCCGCAGGTTCAATCACCTCAGGCTCGACAACGGCCTCAGGTTCAACAGCGGGTTCCGGCTCAATAACCGCCGCAGGTTCTGGTTCAACAACCGGTTCAGGCGCGATAACCGCCACAGGTTCTGGTTCAGCCACGACCTCTGGCTCAACGATCGCTTCCGGCTCAGGAATAATTTCCAGCTCGGCAGCCAGCGCTTTTTCTTCCACTTCTTCTACGAGCTGGGCGTTAACCTCCACGACCTGCTCAGCAAACTTTTCGGACTCCTCCAGTGAGTGCTCACTAACTAAATCCTGCTGTTCCTGCTCGGCAGCCTCAGACTGCTGAGGTTCATCCTGCGCGAGGGGCTGCTCAGTAACCGGTTGTTCTTCTATTACTTTTTGTTCTGCTTCGACGTCCGGCTGCTGCTCTTTCTGGCCAAATCCCAGCCAGGAAAAAAAGCCACGTTTTTTCTCTTTCGCCATTTGCGACTACACTCCTCGCTGTTTATTCATGGCACAGACCCGATTCTGCTTGCCACGGGCATAAAAAATAGTGCGTTAGTCTATCACTTTCCCGGCGCGGCATCACGCCAGTGGATTAAGGTTTCCTGGCCGGGCGAGCGCCGCTAGAATAACCGCAAAATTTAGCATCGCAGTGAGAGCAATGAAGAAACCCCAATCCTCTGGTTCCGGCCAGATCCGCATCATCGGCGGCCAATGGCGCGGCCGAAAACTCCCGGTTCCGGACAGCCCCGGCCTGCGCCCGACGACAGACCGCGTGCGCGAAACACTTTTTAACTGGCTGGCCCCGTCCATGGTAGATGCTCATTGCCTCGACTGTTTTGCCGGTAGCGGTGCGCTCGGGCTGGAGGCGCTCTCTCGCTATGCCGCCAGCGCGACGCTGATTGAAATGGATCGCGCAGTCTCCCAGCAATTGCAAAAGAACCTCGCGACCTTAAAAGCCAGCAATGGCAAAGTGCTCAACGCTAATACGTTAAATGTGCTCGCGCAGCCCGGCACACAGCACAACGTCGTCTTTGTCGACCCGCCGTTCCGTAAGGGGTTGCTGGATGAAACGCTCAGCCTGCTCGAGAAAAACGGCTGGCTGGCGGATGACGCGCTAATCTACGTAGAAAGTGAAGTGGAAAATGGTTTACCCGCGGTGCCTGCCAGTTGGGCGCTGCACCGTGAAAAAGTCGCCGGTCAGGTGGCTTATCGCCTGTTTATTCGTGAAGCTCAAGGAGCCGCATAATGCCGATTCTGATTAACTTTGGCCGCCTGCTGATGCTTTGCGTCTGGGGCTTTCTGATCTTTAACCTGGTTCACCCTTATCCGCGCCCGCTGAACATTTTCGTTAACGTCGCGCTGATCTTCATGGTGATTATGCACGGCCTGCAGCTCAGCCTGCTGAAAGCCACCCAGCCGAAAGACGGCCCGGCGCTTGCCCGCGGTGAACAGGTTAAGATCTTTGTGTTTGGCGTGTTTGAGCTGCTGGTCTGGCAGAAAAAGCTGCGTCAGGGCAAGTGAGTCTCTTCGGGGACGAAGCTGACAAAGCGCGTCCCCTTGTAACTCAACGTCCCCTTATCTCCCACCGTCACTGCATGGTATTCCGCCGCTTCAACTCGCATTTTCATTTCCATCCCGCCGCTCTGTGGCGCAAACCAAACCTCATAGCGGATAGAGTCCTCCGGCGGCGTCACTTCCCGCTGGCGCGAACGTCGGTCGTTGGAGGGTTTTTCACGTTTGGTTGCCACCACCACTTTTTTTACGCTGAGCGGCGCGGCATCGTTTTCGATATTCTGGCGGCGCTGTTGAAAATAGCGAAAAGAGGCGGCGACTACGATGACCACGACGATGGCGATAATAAAAACTGGAGGCTTGCTCATGGCTTTTTCTCTAATTGTCAGACACTTTTCAGCATAACCCTGGCGCCGCGCCGTTGTCATCTGCGCCGCTTAGCCACTAGACTGAACGGTGTTACGCCAACAATTAAAATAAGGATATGCCATGCTTTGGTCATTTATTGCTGTTGCGTTATCGGCCTGGATTTACATTGATGCATCCTGGCGCGGCTCCACCTGGCAGCGCTGGCTTTTCAAGCCACTCACCCTGCTACTCCTGCTACTGTTGGCCTGGCAGGCACCGATGTTTGAAGCGACGGGCTACCTGATTGTGGCGGGTCTGCTGGCAACGCTGGTCGGCGATGCGCTCACGCTATTGCCCACTCAACGTCTGCTATATGCCGTGGGGGCATTCTTCCTTTCACATCTGCTGTACACCATCTATTTTGCCAGCCAGATGAGTCTAGCCATTTTCTGGCCATTACCGCTGGCACTGCTGATTATTGGCGCATTGCTGGTCGCGACTATCTGGACACGGCTGGAAGCGCTACGCGTGCCTATTTTGACGTTTATCGGCATGACGCTGGTGATGGTCTGGCTGGCCGCCGAGCTTTACTTCTTCCGCCCGACGGACCCAAGTTTCTCCGGGTTTGTGGGGGCCAGCCTGCTGCTGTTGGGCAACATTGTCTGGCTGGTCAGCCACTATCGTCACCGCTTCAGAGGCGACAGCGCCATTGCCGCCGCCTGCTACTTCGCCGGGCACTTTATGATTGTTCGCGCCCTGTATATCTGAGATTAACGCCTGTCTTCCGCCAGGGAGGCAGGTTCCAGCCTGCGGGTTTTGCCGTAGATAATGGTCAACACCGCAGGCACCGTAAACGCCACCGCGATAGCAATCACCTCGTAAATCATCTTCGATTCCGGCCCGCTAAACAGCCCCAGTTCGAATACGTTCAGCACCGGCAGGAAGCTGTAGGTTTTCACGCCCAGGAGGCCGGTAATTCCGCCGCCCAGCGCGGCGCCAATGCAGCCAAATACAAACAGCATGCGGTATTTCAGGTTCACGCCGTACAGCGCCGGTTCGGTAATGCCGAAGAAGGCGGAGAGAGAAGCGGAAATCGCAATCTGCTTATCTTTCAGGTTACGGGCAATAAAGATGGCACCAAATACCGCCCCAAACTGCCCCATTACCGCCGACATAAACATCGCCATAATGGTGTCGTAGCCGTTGACCTGAATGTTAATCAGCGCCAGCGGAATAATGCCCCAGTGCACGCCAAACACCACAAACAGCTGCCCAATCCCCGCTAGCAGCGCGCCGGAAATCACCGGGCTGAGGTTGTACAGCCAGGCATAGCCGTTGGCGATGCCGACACCAACATAGTCAGCCACCGGACCAATCACGGTAAACACCACAAAGCCGCTGATGATCAACGACAAACACGGCACGAACACCAGCGCGGCAATCTCCGGGATCACCTTTTTCAGCCAGCGCTCGACGTGGCTCAGGAACAGCACGGCAAACACCGCAGGGATCACCGCCCCGCCGTAGATTTTCACATTCAGCGCCAGGCCCATAACGTGGAAGGCACCGGGCACGCTGGCATCCGTCAGCGGGAAAATCATCGCCGCCGTCAGCGCCAGGGCACTAAATTTATTGGCCTTAAAGCGCTCCGCAGCCGTCACCGCGATAAACAGCGGCAGCATGACGAAAACGCCGCTGGAAAGTGCATTGAACACGGTGAACACATACGAATGGGTATCCACCAGGTTCATTGTTTGCAGCAAAACCACAATCCCTTTCACCACGCCCACGCCCGCCAGCACGCCGATGTAAGGCGTGAAGATAGCGGAAAGCGTGGCCAGCAGGCGGTTAATCATCGAGCCCTGCGGCGCAGACTCGGCTTCTGAGGACGGTTCCCCCATCTGCGCAGTGATAGCCAGAAAGACTTTTTCAACTTTTGGCCCAATCACAATCTGGAATTGCCCCGGGTTTTCAACCAGTTTGACTACCTCCGGCAGCTTATAAAGCGCGTCTTTATTGATCTTACTTTTATCTTTAATAGTAAAACGCAAACGGGTTGCGCAGTGGGTAAGATGCTCTATATTTTCTGCCTCGCCGACGTGCTGAATTATCTGTCGGGCAAGTTGACTGAAGGTAGCCATAATCATTCCTCAGTAGCAAGGTAGGGACGTTATTATTGTGTAGGGAACACTGTTTTTCAGGCGTAATCGCCCGGCTTCGTTTTACTTTTTACGGATACACCAAAATCGGTAAAGATCCGCTGCGGTAGATTATTACCCTTTGCCTCGGCAATATGGTGCGCCAATATCTGGAACGGGATAACCATAATCAGCGGGGCAATAAACGCATCAACATCGGCTTTAACCGCCAGCGTGCGCGGATCGTTGTCCTCACCTAATTTGATGGTGTACACGTAGTCGGTATATTTCTGCTCATAGGCTTTCAGCAGCAATAAACGTTCGCGAGCCACGCCCGGCGTATCAATAAAGAACATTCTATGGTTGCCGTTCACTTCGAAATAAGGCCCATGCATAAACGCTTCCAGTTCAACGCCCTGGGACGGCACGCGAATTGTCTCGGCGAACTTGGTTTCCATCTCTTTGATAACGCCAACGCTCGGCCCGTAGCCAATCGAAGTGAAGCGCGGAGAAGCGGCCAGTTCGGCCTGCCATTTGCTGAAGAAAGCTTCGGTGTCGGCAATTACGCCCGGAATTGATTTCACCGCAACGTCCAGCTTATGCAGCTCAGCCGCTTCCTGTTCGGCGCTGATCTTCCCGCTGCGGCGAGCGGCAAATACACCCAGCAGCATAAATTTCAGGATCGTAGCAACGTACCCTTTGGTGACGTAGCCGACGCGTTCTTCACCAATTTCGATATCGATAACGTGATCCACGGCTCGGGCAAGTTCGCTCCCGATTTTGCTGGTGATGCCCAGCGTTTTGACCGAATGAGTCTGCCGAATATGCTGGATAGCGTTGATGGTCGATGTACTTTCCCCGCTCTGGGAAACGCCTATCACCAAATCCGTGGTGTCACTGAATTTTTCGTAATGCTGAAAGTGGAACGGCTCTTCGACGGTGACACGAATGTCCGCCAGTTTTTCCACGTAGTATTTCGCGCTTTTGATCGCATTAATGCTGGAGCCCGTGGCCAGCACCAGCCACTCTTTCTGCCCACCGAGCACCGGAAGATCGGACGGATAGCGAGACAACATGGCGCTTAACGTCGCCTGCTCTTCATGGATGTAGGTCATCATTGTCGGTTTCATCAGCTCTCCTGTAATCAAAACCTGAAAACGTTTTCAGGTTTTAGGCTAGAGGAGTCCGATAAGGCTTGTCAACGCCAGATCGCGCAACTGTTAACGGGATCAAAAAATAACGTGAGGGGAAGAAACGGGCGGATGACTGGAAAAGAGATCCGCCGTTGAAAACTAACAGGATTCGCCGTTCAGTAGTGTAAGAGGAATTTTTTCCACCGCAATACCGGCAGAATTTTCATTCAATATCGCCATTAACCTTGCCATCACCTCTTTGCCAATCAAAGCATTCTGGTGATCAACGGTGGTAATGCGCGGAATAAAGTATTCGCTACCTGGGAAATATTCACAGCTCACTATGGCGATATTATCTGGCACAGAGAGATTGTGATCTTTTAGTGCCCGGATCGCGCCTTTGGCGACATGATCGTTAATTGCCACAATCGCATCCGGCAAGCCTTCATTCGTTGAAATCAGTGTTTCAATTGCCTCGTAGCCATGCTGTAAATAAAAATTATTCAGTACGACGAAACTATTTTCTACCGGTAAATTCGCAGCTTCCAGTTCGGCACGGAATACCGCTTCCCGCTCACGAGTAATATACACATTCTTCGATCCGCCGATAAAACCAATGCGCCGATAACCTTTTTCAATCAGGTGCCGAGTGGCTAAGCGCACGCAGCCCGCCTGATCGCGTTCAACGCAGGCATATTCCACCCCCGGCAGTTGGCGCCCGACGACCACAACCGGCACGCTAGCGATCAGCTTTTTCAGCTCCTGGAGGTAGGTTTCGCCGATATCGTTGTAGTCGATATTGCCGCCGAGAATGATCACGCCGTCTATCTGGCTGTCGGTAATGGAATTAAAAATATGTTCTTCGGGCACGACCGGCGCTTCGCGGGAGGCTTTGTTCGCCGATTGGGTGTCGTACAGCGTGACCTTGTAGCCCAGCCGCAAACTTTCGTGCTCAATCTGCGCCACCAGCATCACAAAGTAAGGGTTACTGATATCGGAAACGACAATGGCCAGCGTCTGGGTTTTCTTAGAAATCATCCCACGCGCCAGCAGATTCGGGCTGAAGTTATGCTCCTGAATTACTTTTTCAACCCGGCTACGCGTTTTATCCGCCACCCAGCTGTTTTTGTTCAGCACCCGGGAGACAGTGGCGATAGACACCTGAGCCAGCTCCGCAATATCCTTGATTGTCAGTGGTTTTTTCATCAATTCATTCTCATCCCGACCTGCGGATAATACTAGGGGAAGCACCGCGGGGAAGCAAAGGCCAATCCTTAAAACTGCCGCCGGCCAGTCAGAAACATCGGGCGATAAAAAAAGACGCTTGACTCTGGAGTTGACTCCAGAGAGTAACATCGGTAATGAGAAAATTATCATTACCGGAGGGCGCCATGCTCAACACACCTCAAGACGGCAAAAAGCCACCGCAGTTTGCGTTTGCCAAACTAAGCCCGCTGCAGGCGGAAGGCCCCTCCTGCTGCGCCGATGACGCCTGCTCTGCACAAAAACCAGAGCCAGAAATTGCCGACAACGGCAGCCGCTACAGCTGGCACGTCGCGGGGATGGACTGCGCGGCCTGCGCACGCAAAGTGGAAAATGCGGTGAAACAGGTGGGCGATGTGCAGCAAGTTCAGGTGGTGTTTTCGACTGAAAAACTGCTGGTCAGCGCCTCAAGAGACATCCGCAGCGACGTTGAAAAAGCGGTCAAGGCGGCAGGCTACACGCTGAACGACGCCAGCGCACCGAAGCAGGAAAAAAGCAGCAACCTGCAAGAGAACCTGCCGCTGATCCTGCTTATCGTCCTGATGGTGATCAGCTGGGGGCTTGAGCAATTCAACCATCCGCTCGGCAACCTGGCGTTTATCGCCACCACGCTGGTTGGCTTGTGGCCGATAGCGCGCCAGGCCGTGCGTCTGATTCGCAGCGGCAACTGGTTCGCCATTGAAACGCTGATGAGCGTCGCCGCAATCGGCGCACTGTTTATCGGCGCCACCGCCGAGGCGGCGATGGTTCTGCTGCTGTTCCTCATCGGCGAACGCCTCGAGTCCTATGCCGCCAGCCGTGCACGCCGCGGGGTAAGCGCCTTGATGGCACTAAAGCCGGACGTCGCTATTCGCCTCCGGGACGGCGCGCGCGAAACCGTCGCTCAGGCAGATCTTCGCCCCGGCGACGTGATTGAAGTCGCCGCCGGGGGCCGCCTGCCCGCCGACGGACGCCTGCTCAGCGGTTTTGCCAGTTTCGACGAAAGTGCCCTAACCGGGGAATCCGTGCCGGTAGAGCGCCAGCAGGGCGAAAAAGTCGCCGCAGGCAGCACCAGCGTGGATCGCCTTGTTCAGTTGGAGGTGATTTCCGAGCCCGGCGACAGCGCCATCGACCGTATTTTGCGGCTGATTGAAGAAGCCGAAGAACGCCGCGCGCCTATCGAACGCTTTATCGATCGCTTTAGCCGGATTTACACGCCGATCATCATGCTGCTCGCGCTGCTGACCGCCATCATCCCGCCACTGTTCTTCGGCCAGGGCTGGGAACCGTGGATCTATAAAGGCCTGACGCTGCTGCTGATCGGCTGCCCATGCGCGCTGGTTATCTCCACGCCTGCGGCCATTACTTCCGGTCTTGCCGCCGCCGCTCGCCGCGGTGCGTTGATTAAAGGCGGGGCCGCGCTGGAACGTCTCGGCCAAATTCAGCAGGTTGCGTTTGATAAAACCGGCACTCTGACGGCAGGCAAACCTCAGGTTACGGCGATTGCGGTGGAAGAAGGAACAGAAGAAGACCAGCTTCTGGCGCTCGCCGCGGCGGTTGAACAAGGCTCCACCCACCCGCTGGCGCAGGCCATTGTCAACGCGGCGCAACAGCGCAACTTGCCTCCTGTCGCCGCAGAAAACCACCGCGCGCTCGCCGGGGTTGGCGTAGAAGCCAGCATTCAGGGCGAAACGCTGCTGCTCAGTTCCCCGTCCAAACTTGACGGCCAGACACTCAGCGAAACCTGGCAAAGACGTATCGCGAAGCAGGAAGAAGAGGGCCAGACGGTGATCGTGGTGCTGCGTTCAGGGCAGCTGCTGGGCACCATCGCCATGCGCGATACCCTGCGCAGCGATGCCCGTGAAGCGGTTGCGGCACTCCACCAGCTCGGGATTCAGGGCGTGATGCTGACGGGAGATAACCCACGTGCGGCAGCGGCAATAGCCAATGAACTGGGCATTGATTACCGTGCCAGCCTGCTGCCGGCAGACAAAGTGGCGGCGGTGAACAAACTCAATGCCACCGCGCCGCTGGCGATGGTCGGCGACGGCATCAACGATGCTCCGGCGATGAAAGCGGCCACCATCGGCATCGCGATGGGTAGCGGTACCGACGTCGCGCTGGAAACGGCAGATGCCGCGCTGACCCACAACCGCCTGACCGAACTGGCAGGTATGGTGCGACTTGCCAGAGCGACCCACAACAACATTCGTCAGAACGTGACGATTGCGTTGGGGCTGAAGGGGATTTTCCTCGTCACCACCCTGCTCGGCCTGACCGGCCTGTGGCTGGCGGTGCTGGCAGACTCAGGCGCTACCGCACTGGTCACGGCGAACGCCATTCGCCTGCTGCGGAAGAAATAGTTTTCGAGGCAGCTTCCGGTTTTTTACTCCACAAGCAAGGGCAAGGATGCCTCTGTGTAAAAATGAACCCCCGCCCATAAGTTGACTGATTGGCAACTTATGGGCATATTAATTGCCAATCAGTCAACTTCAGGATGAAGTGATGCATCTGATTACGCTTAAGGCGCTTGTGGAAGCCGGTCAAAAATTCCCAGACATAAGCAGGAACTGCAAATCCTTGGCAAAGTGCTGGAAAAAGGCTTTTTCCCAACGGCGGAATCACTTAAGCGGGTTTATCCCACGCTGGATAACTTTAAATATCTCGATAAACAATACGTCATCAACATAGCCGGAAATGAACTCAGGCTGATTGCGCTTATCTTTTTTACCAGCCAGAAGTTCTACATCCGCCACATAATGACGCACAGCGAATACATGCGATTTACTGAAAAACACCGGGGAAAGAAGCGATGATTGCGGATGCACTGAAGGCCACTGAAGCCTTAAAAACAGCAGTTCCGCTGCTGGCGGGCAGCACCTGCGAAAAAGATTATCTGGCTGCGCTGGAGCTAGTCGAATATCTGCTCATCAATGACCCAGAAAGTCCCCTGGTTGAGATTCTCAGTAGTAAGATCCAGGCTTGGGAAAACGCGCAGCCGGACGTGCAGGCATTTCGCGAGGAAATGCAGGCCATACCTGCCGGGATAGCCATACTGAAAACCCTGATGGAGCATCACCATTTAAAACAGAGCGATTTTCAGCAAGAAATTGGCAGCAAGTCGATGGTCTCCCGCATTCTCAGCGGTGAACGCCAGCTAACCACCGACCACATCCGCAAACTGTCCCGGCGATTTGGCATATCACCCGCTCTCTTTTTCTGAGCAGCGGATTAGCCTGGGGAGAGAATTAATGGCTCTTACGCAGCAAATAACGGTAAGGCAGCGCATCGGTTTCGCTGGCGACCAGCTCGTGCTCCATAAAGCGGCAGAAACCGGGAATATCGCGCGTGGTGGCCGGGTCATCGGCTATCACCAGCAGCGTTTCGCCGACGGGCATATTGCGCACGGTTTTGCGCACCATCATCACCGGCTCCGGGCAGCGCAGGCCAAGAGCATCCAACGTGTGGTCAGGGGTTGCGAACAAATCGGTCATAGCACTCTCAGGTCGTCAAAAACCGCGCTAGTTTACGCCGGGTAAAATCTGGCGCAAGCCGCGTGAACGATTGCGTTAAAATTAACCATTGCATTGAGAAACTAAAGCAGTATCATCCCCGCGCTTTACATTTTTGACTGGGTTCCCTCACCCCACTACTAAAAAGGCTACAACATGATGCAGTTCAGCTCTCGCCAGCGCACTAATGCGCTGTTTTGGCTATCGCTTTTTCATTTGCTGGTGATCACCTCCAGTAACTATCTGGTTCAGCTTCCGGTCTCCGTCTTCGGGTTTCATACCACCTGGGGTGCCTTCAGCTTCCCGTTTATTTTCCTCGCGACTGACCTCACGGTGCGTATTTTTGGCGCTCCGCTGGCGCGGCGGATTATTTTCGCGGTGATGATCCCGGCGCTGGTGATTTCCTACGGCATCTCCTCGCTGTTTTACATGGGAAGCTGGCAGGGCTTTGAAGCGTTAATGCACTTCAACCTGTTTGTTGCCCGTATCGCGGTTGCCAGCTTCATGGCTTACGCGCTCGGCCAGATTCTGGACGTGCACGTCTTTAACCGCCTGCGCCAGAATCACTGTTGGTGGCTGGCGCCTACGGTGTCCACGCTGTTCGGTAACGTGAGCGATACGCTGTCGTTCTTCTTTATCGCCTTCTGGCGCAGCCCGGACGCCTTTATGGCCCAGCACTGGGTGGAAATCGCCGTGGTCGATTACTGCTTCAAAGTCCTTATCAGCCTGATTTTCTTCCTGCCGATGTACGGCGTTCTGCTGAATATGCTGTTGAAACGCCTCGCAGATAAATCTGAAATCTCCGCGCTGCAGCCTGGTTAAACGCGGGCTGAATATCTTGTGTTAAGATGCAGGGATTGGCCTTTTGGCTTGCTAACGGAAAGGAAGAACGCGATGCGCAAACTGGTAAAATATGTCGGTATTGGCCTGCTGGTAGTGGGTCTTGCCGCCTGTGATAATAACGACAGCAAAACCGCCACCACCGGCGCGCCGGAAGCCAGCAGCGCCAGCGGTCAGCCAGTTGAACTGCTGGACGGCAAACTGAGCTTTGCCCTGCCAGCGGACATGAGCGATCAGAGCGGCAAGGTGGGCACCCAGTCCAACAACATGCACGTTTATTCTGACGCAACCGGCCAGAAAGCGGTGATCGTGATTGTCAGCGACAACCCGACTAGCGACCTTGCCACGCTGGCAAAAGGCCTCGAAGAGCAGCAGCGCGCGCGCGACCCGCAGCTTCAGGTGGTGACCAACAAATCCATCGAGATTAAAGGCCACACCCTGCAGCAACTGGACAGCGTGATCTCCGCCAAAGGGCAGACCGCGTACTCCTCCATCATTATTGGCAAAGTGGACGATAAACTGCTGACCATGCAGATCACGCTGCCTGCGGATAACCAGCAGCTGGCGCAGACCAACGCGGAAAACATCATCAACACCATCGTCATTAAGTAATCGCTGCGCGCTACATCAATGGCTCCGCCTTCGCGGGGCCATTTTTTTCCTTCATTTTCAGACAGACTGCCGCCGTCGCCCGGCCTGGAAGCACTACACTAAAAGCACCTTTTCCCGATCGGACCTCTGCATGACAGCCCCACAACCTGATAAGACCGGCCTGCATATTTTGCTTAAACTCGCGGCCCTGGTGATTATTCTCGCCGGTATTCACGCCGCAGCCGACATCATTGTTCAGCTATTGCTGGCCGTATTTTTCGCCATTGTGCTCAACCCGCTGGTGACCTGGTTTATGCGCCGCGGCCTAAGCCGCCCGCTGGCAATTGCCATAGTGGTGCTGGTCATGCTGGTGATGCTCACTTTGCTGGTCGGCGTGCTGGCAACGTCGATGAATGACTTCATGGAACAAATGCCGCAGTTCAACAAACTGCTGACGCAGAAAGTGCGTGAAATCGAACATGCGATGCCGTTTTTGCACCTGCCGCTGTCGCCGGAACGCCTGCTGCAAAAGCTGGACTCCGACAAGCTGATGACCTTTGCCACAACGCTGATGACCGGGCTTTCCGGAGCGATGGCCAGCGTTATTCTGCTGGCGATGACGGTGATTTTTATGCTGTTTGAGGTGCGCCATGTGCCTTATAAACTCCGTTTTGCGCTGGCCAACCCTAAGCTGCATATCGCCGGCATGCACCGCGCCCTAAAAGGCGTTACCCACTACCTGGCGCTGAAGACCTTTATCAGTTTATTGACCGGCATCGTTATCTGGCTGGGGCTAAAGCTGCTGGGCGTGCAATTTGCGCTGATGTGGGGCGTGCTGGGCTTCTTGCTCAACTACATTCCCAACATTGGGTCGGTGATCTCCGCCGTGCCGCCGATGATTCAGGCTCTGCTGCTCAACGGCACCTATGAAATGCTGATGGTCGGGGCGCTGTTCCTGGTAGTGCATATGGTGCTGGGCAATATTCTGGAGCCGCGCATGATGGGGCGTGGACTGGGGATGTCGACTTTTGTCGTATTTCTCTCCCTGCTCTTCTGGGGCTGGCTGCTCGGCCCTGTCGGCATGCTGCTCTCGGTGCCGCTCACCAGCGTTTGTAAAATCCTCATGGAATCCACCCAGGGCGGGGCAAAACTGGCGATCCTGCTGGGTCCCGGCAGGCCGAAAAAACGTCTGCCGGGATAATCCGGTTACGTTTTATCGCGCCCGGCGAGGCTGGCTAACATCGCCTCGCCAATGGCCACTTCACCTTTTGCCATCAGCCCCTGCGCGGCCCCGGCCTGATCTTCACGCTTTTTGTTCTGCCCGAGCTTGGTCTTGCCGACCAGCGAGGCCAGCGGGATTTCTATCCCGACAATCGCTTTAAGCATGGAGTCGATAAACGCCGGGGGCGCATCGCTTACCTGCCATGGGAGATCGCTCTGCGCTTCCTGCTGTCGCGTCAGACTAGTTATCTGCCGCAGGATAAAGTCAGCATCGTCCCGCACCGCAATCCTCCCCCGCGCCTGCACGGTCTGGTAGTTCCAGGTTGGCACCTCCTTGTGGTGCTCCTGCTTGCCCGGATACCAGCTCGGGGAGATATAGCCTTGCGCGCCACGGAACACCACCAGCACGTCCTGATCGGGCTGAACGCCTCGCCACAACGGGTTCGCGCGGGCGATATGTGCCCGAAGAGTACCGAATTCCCCCTCATCAGGGCAAAGCTCAAAGGGGATATCAAAAGCTTCCAGCACACCTTCAATCTGTACGACCAGCAGGCCCAGGGGATTAGCCTGAATCAGCCGCTGCAGCACAGTAATATCGTGTTCCTGAAAAGGGCGAGGAATATACATGGGCAAACCTTCATTCGCGGTAATTTTGCCCAGCATATGCCCAAAGTGGTTTATGATTAAGGACCAGATAATAGCAATATGACCGAGCCACAATTCATGTCACGTAAAGCCCGAGCCGTAGATATTCCCGCCATTGGCGAGCTTGACCGCCGCAGCGGGCAGCTCAGTTTGCAGCTAGCCAAAGCGCTGAAAAACGCCATTCACAAAGGTGAGCTAAAAAGCGGCGACCTACTGCCTTCCACCCGCGTATTGTCGGGCGCTCTTAGCGTGGCACGCGGCACCGTGCTGGAGGCGTTCGAACAGTTGGTTGCGGAAGGATTTCTGGAGTCGAAACACGGCTCCGGCACCCGCGTGGCCTACGCCCCGGAAAGCCCACAGCCCGAACCAGCGGCTCGTTCAGCGGCAGTCATCCCGCTTTCTGCCCAGGCTCAGGCCTTTGCCAGAGTGGGCGAGCAGCTAAAAACGCTGGCGCCGAAGCCGTTTGCCGTCTCCGTGCCGGTTGGCGACACGGCCCCGGACGACGTGTGGCGCAGGCTAGGCAACCGCATTCGGGCGCGGGGCGCCGGTGCCCCGTCGGGCTATGCCGACCCGCAAGGCGTTCTGGTTCTGCGCGAGGCTATCTGTGAATACGTCAGAAAATCACGTTCGGTGCGCTGTACCCCGGAGCAGGTCATCATTACCTCCGGCAACCAGCACGGCCTGTACCTGACGCTGCAAATCCTGTTGGAGGCTGGCGATGCCGTCTGGATGGAAGAGCCGGGCTACCCGGGGGCGACCTCGCTGTTTGAGACCATGTTTCGCGACCGCAACATGGTCAGAGTCACCGTGGACGACGAAGGGCTGGACGTTGAGCTGGGGAAAAAGCTGGCCCCCAACGCCCGCGCTGCGTTTGTCACGCCCTCGCACCAATATCCGTTAGGCATGCCGCTCAGCATGTCGCGCCGAGCCGCATTGCTGGAATGGGCGCAGGCCAACCAGGCCTGGATCATTGAAGACGACTACGACAGCGAGATGCGCTATGCGGGCCACCCGTTCCCGGCGCTGCAGGGCCTGGGGCCGGAGAACGTTATCTATCTCGGCACCTTCAGCAAAATCCTCTTCCCGTCGCTGCGCCTCGGCTACGCCGTGGTCCCTAAGCAGCTGGTTTCCGCCTTCTGCGGGGCGCGAATTCTGATGGACAGGCAGCCGCCGGGGGCCGACCAACACGTGCTGGCGAGCTTTATTTCAGAAGGGCATCTCGACCGCCACCTGCGCAAAATGCGTGGTGTTTATGCCGAAAAACGCCGCGTGTTAATGGTGGCAGTAGAACAATACATTTCCCCAGACGTGGCCTGGCTGCAGCCCTGCGACCAGGGCATGCACATGGTGCTCTGGCTGCGCCATGGCCTGGACGACCATCAGGTTGTGGAGCGGGCAATGCAGGCCGGAATCGCCGTTCGCGCGGTGTCGCACATGTTTACGCCTGAAAAACAGAAGTCCGGCATTCTGCTGGGCCTCGGCGGCTACAGCGACGAAGAGATCGTTCGCGCCGTGCAGCGTCTGAATGAAGTGCTATGCTCAAGTGCATCCCTGATTACGCCATAAACCTGGCAGGAGCCTGATTATGCTGACCTATTTAGATAAAGATGAACCTGAAGAAAGCGCCACCCCCGCCAACGCGTCAGGGCTGATGCAGCAAAAAATGCTGGATTCCCGCTCGATTATTATCTCCGGTGAAATCACTCAGGCGATCACCAAAGAGGTGGTTGCCCAGCTTTTGCTGCTGCAAAGCATCAACGACAAACCCATTAAGCTGTACCTCAACAGCCAGGGCGGCCACGTTGAGGCGGCGGACACCATTCATGACGTGATCAAATTCATCAAGCCGGAAGTCCATATCATCGGTACCGGCTGGGTTGCCAGCGCCGGGATCACCATCTTCCTCGCGGCAGACAAAAAACACCGCTATTCGCTGCCAAACACGCGCTTTATGATCCACCAGCCGCTGGGCGGCGTGCGCGGCCAGGCCACGGACATTGAGATCGAAGCCAGAGAGATCATTCGCATGCACGATCGCGTGAACAAGATGATCGCCGAGGCCACCGGCCAGCCGCTGGAGAAGGTGAAGCAGGATACCGATCGCAACTACTGGATGTCGCCGAAAGAAGCCATCGACTACGGCATTGTCGGCAAAGTCATTACCAGCTTCTCCGAGCTGAATATCGACTAACGCCTGAGAAACCGCCTTCACCGGCGGTTTTTCTTTCTAGCGAGAAAAGCGCTTAGCGCCGAACACGCAAACCAGCACGCCAAGCATCACGGCGATCATCGACGTATGCACTTCTTCATGAAGCAGCAGCCCGGCAAGCAACAGGCCAAAGAAGGGCTGCAGCAATTGAAGCTGTCCGACAGCGGCAATCCCGCCCAGCGCCAGGCCGCGATACCAGAAAATAAACCCTATCCACATGCTGAACAGCGACACGTAACCGAGCGCGAGCCATGCCTGAGGGCTGATGGCGGCTCCCGCAGCCGGAACGGTAAAAACAGCAGCCAGGGCGCTAAGCGGCAAAGAAATCACTAACGCCCACGAAATCACCTGCCAGTCGCCCAACCGCCGGGTCAACACCGCCCCTTCGGCATAGCCCAGCCCGCACAGCGCAATCGCCCCCAGCATCAACGCATCGCCCTGCCAGCCGCTGACCGAACAGTGGCTTAGCGCAAAACCCGCCACCAGCGCAGCACCCGCCAGAGAAAACAGCCAAAAAGCTGCTTTTGGCCTTTCTCCTCCTCGCAACACGCCAAAACAGGCTGTCGCCAGTGGCAGCAAGCCGATGTAGACCAGCGAGTGTGCCGAGGTCGTGTGCTGCAAAGCCAGGGCCGTTAGCAGCGGGAACCCCAGCACCACGCCGATAGCCACCAGCCCGAGTGGCAACCAGTCTTCTCGCTGCGGCCGTGGCTGCCGCAAAATCAGCAGCGCTCCGGCCGCCAGCAGCGCCGCAAGCGTGGCCCGTATTGCCGTCAGAAAAAGAGGATCAAGCTCCAGCACCGCAACGCGCGTGGCTGGCAGCGAGCCGCTAAAAATAAGCATCCCCAAAAAGCCGCTGATCCAGCCTCGGGTTTGCGGGTGAGCTGTCGGCTGATTTAGCGGCAACGTGCTTTTGTTGTGCATAACGGCTCCAGGCCTTCAAATTGGCTTTCCATTCTGCGCAATCGCCACCCGGCAAACAGATCCACAATGAACAAGAATCACCAGGCCAGCAAAAAAACCATCCACCAAAGAAGAAAATCTATCTCGCCAGTCAAGATTAAGTCATTTGTTAACCCTCACGCTGATTCACATAATGCGCCAACACGGAGAGGCAAGCGGCAGCCTTTTTCTTCTTCGTTCTGCCGCCTGTTCCTCCTTCATTTCCGCTCGTGCAACGGCATGAGCCACACAAAAAGAGGCAGTGAACCATGGCTTATTTGCAAATCACCCTTGATATCAGCGCGCAGAATCGCGCCGCAGCCGCGGGCGTTTACCAGCAGTACAAAGCAGCTTTCCTGACCACCATCGACGGTGCAGTCTCCAAAGAACTGCTGATCCGCGAGCAGGACGTCCAGGTGCTGCACGGCTTTAACACCGCCGCCCAGGCCGAAGCCTATCTGGATTCTGAATTGTTTATCCGCGACGTGGTTGAAGCACTGAAGCCATTCCTGAATGCCGCCCCGGAAGTCCGCATTTATAACGTCGCCTGAGATTAACTGAAGAGGTTTATATGTTGCTGAACTGGAATGAACATCGCGAAGAATTACTGGGTGTGGTGGGTGATTACGCGAAGCTGCAGCCGGAGTTTATGAAAGGGCTGATGAAGATGGACGCGGGCGCTTCCGCCATGGGCCACCTGGACGCCAAAACCCACGAGCTGATTGCGCTGGCGGTGGCGATCACCACCCGCTGCGACGGCTGCCTGTCGGTGCACGTTAAAGCCGCCGCAAAACACGGCGCAACCCGGGAAGAGATTGCCGAAGCGCTGGCGGTCGCCATTTCTCTGAACACCGGGGCGGCACTGACCTATACCGCTCACGCCCTGGACGCGTTCGACGCGCTGCCAAAAGCCTGAGCCTAGGCGGCATCCTTTCTGAGGGTGCCGTTTTTTTTCACCGGAGAAAGCAAATGACCTACAAAGCGATGCAGGCCAGCGGCAACGGCAGCCTGGAGCTTGTCGAACGCCCCATACCTGAACCTGGCGCAGGCGAAGTGCTGATAAAAATAGAAGCCTGCGGCATCTGTGGTGCTGACGGCGGCGTTATCGACGGCACGGAAAAAAACGTGGCTTACCCGCGTGTGCCGGGGCATGAAGTTGTCGGCACGCTGATGAAACTCGGCAGCGGCGTACCGTCTGGACTGCGTGTTGGGCAGCGGGTTGGCGTCGGCAGACTTGGCGGGCACTGCAATGAATGCGATTCCTGCCGTCGCGGCGAGTTCACGCTTTGCAGCCATCAACCGGTCGTCGGCAGTTCGCAGGACGGTGGCTATGCCGAAATGATGCTGGCGAAAGCGACCGGCCTTGTGGCAATCCCGGATGCGCTAAGCGCAGTGGCCGCCGCGCCGCTGCTTTGTGCCGGAATAGCCACCTTTAACGCGGTGCGTAAATCAGGCGCTCAGCCCGGCGACAGCATCGCGATCCTCGGCATTGGCGGCTTAGGCCACCTTGCCGTGCAATATGCCGCCAAAATGGGCTTCCGGGTTATCGCCATCGGGCGCGGAGGCGATAAAGCACCTGCCGCGCTGGCGCTGGGTGCCAGCGATTATCTCGACAGCAGCCTGGGCAATCCTGCCGAAGCGCTGAAAAAGCTCGGCGGCGTAAAAGCGATCGTCACCACGGTCACGGACAATGCTATCGCGTCCTCTCTGTTGCCCGCCCTGCAACCCAAAGGCAAGCTGATGGTGCTCGGGGTCGGCCAGCAGCCGCTCATGCTTTCTCCGGGTATGCTGGTTGGCCGGGAGCTGTCCGTCGAAGGTTCACTGACCGGCACGCCGTATGAAACGGAAAGCGCCCTGCGTTTTAGCCTGCTGAACAACGTGCGACCGATGACGGAAATATTCCCGCTGGCGCAGGCCAACGAAGCATGGCAAAAAATGAAGTCCGGCAAGGCACGATTCCGCATAGTGCTGACGATGGAAAACTAGCAGCCAGTTTTTAATTAAAAAATTTTCTGCCTGATTTTCAGTCTCGCGTGACCTCTCTGAAGCAGTACTTCTTGTGACTCACCTTCAGGGATACATCATGACGATAAAAAATAACGGAAAGGCTACGGCCATTTCCGACGCGAGCCAACCTGCACAGCTCCCTCGCGCCCCGCTTGCGTCTGGCATCGCCTTATCCGGCCTGCTGGCGCTGGCCGCCGGTTTACCCACGTTTTCCTGGGCGGCAGAAGCCACCTCAGCCACCAGCCAGGCATTTTCCGTGCCTGCCGGGCCTTTGAGCGGCGCTCTGCAAACGCTGGCGAATGACGCCAACGTAATGCTGGTCTTCACCCCGGATCAAACGTCAAATAAAACGACCTCCGGTCTCAAAGGGACTTATTCCGTACAAAGCGCGTTTGATCATCTGCTGGCGGGCAGCGGCCTGAAAGCCGTGCGCGACGGCAATAGCTATCGGCTTGTTTCTCTGCCGACAGCCCCCGGCGAGACCGCGCCGATTCTTGTGCCGGAGCTTTCCGTGCTCAGCGGCCTGGATGATAGCGTCGTGGCCGGGCGCTCAACGCTGAAAAAAGAGAATATCGAGCGCATTCAGGCCGATAACGTCGCCGCCCTGCTGGATAAGCTGCCGGGTGTCTCTTCCGCGGGTTCACCGCGTCCGGGCGGGCAAAGCCTGAATATCTGGGGCATGGGCGGCATGGAAGACATCAAAGTGACGCTGGACGGCGCGCCCAAAGGGTTTGAGAAGTATCGCCAGGGCTCGGTATTTATCGAGCCAGAGCTCATCAAACAGATCGACGTCGATAAGGGTCCGTTTAACCTCGCCAACGGCAACGGTGGCTTCGGCGGCAGCATTAAAATCGTCACCAAAGACGCGGCCGACCTCTTACAGCCCGGTGAAAACTTTGGCGGTATGCTGAAGTACGGTTTCCACACCAACGACAACCAGAATATTTACAGCGGCGCGCTGTACGGCAGAACGCCGGAAGGCTTTGCCGACGGCATGCTCTACGCCAGCAAACGAGACGGCGGCAATATTACCCGCCCGGACGGCACGCACTTTGATTATTCCGCTAACCGGCAGGGGACCTGGCTTGCCAAAACCAATCTCTACCTGACCGACGCACAGACGCTGACGCTTTCAGCCATGCATTCGGAATCCACCGGCTGGCAGCCCTTCGCCGCCAAGCGGGACGACATCGCCGCCCCGAGTCAGGCGGATGTCAACAAATACGGGTTAGACGAAGCCTGGCGCAGGAAGCTGGTGTACCGCAACCAGACCGACGAAAACTACTCCGTGAAGTGGAACCTGGCCCCGGCGGACAAGCCCTGGCTGGATTTGACGCTGAATTACGCATACTCCAAAACCAAACAGCATGATACCCGCCCCGACTCCGCCGGAGCCTCCAGCTTCCTGGGCTCGCTCGGCAATGAGAGCTGGGTGGATTACAAAGACAATCTGGTGGAGGTCAGCAACAAGAGCCGCTTCAGTACCGGGCCGGTGGATCACCTGCTGGAAATCGGCGCAAGCTGGCATAAAAACCAACGCGATGCGCTGATGTACTATCCGGGCTACAAGAAAAACGCCGCCTACAACTACGGCTACTTCCAGCCGTATTACATGCCCGCCGGAGAGCAGCAAACGCGCGGCCTGTATCTGCAGGACAGCATGACGCTCGGCAGCGTTACCGTGACGCCGGGCGTGCGCTACGACAGCGTCACCAACACCGGCGAGCCAAACATCGCCCGGATGTACAACAGCAGCGATCCTAAAGTCGGCCACGACTACAGCAGCAAAAGCTACCACGGCTTTACGCCTGCACTTGGGCTGGTCTGGAAGGCCACGCCGAATGTATCGCTGTTTGCCGATGTGACCCGCACGTGGCGAGCGCCGACCATTGATGAGCAGTACACCGTGCAGTACGCGCTGTCTAACGTGTCCGGCTCCAGCCGCGACCTGAAAGTGGAAACCATCAACAGCGTTCGCGGCGGGATGATCCTGAACTTCAACAATCTGCTGGCGGACGACGACAGCGTACAGATTCGTACCACGCTATTCCGCAACCGCGGCAAAGACGAAATCTTCTACCGCCGCGGCGTGCTGTGCGAGGCGCAGTCGGTGAAAAGTGGCGCTAACTGCGGTTCTCCGCTGTCGAACTACCGCAACCTGCCGGGCTACACCATCCAGGGCCTGGAGATTGAATCGTTTTACGACAGCCGCCGTATCTTCGGCAGCTTCTCCTTCTCCACCATCCGTGGGCAGCGTGACGCTTCCCCGCGCGACCCGTGGGGCAACCAAACCTGGATCGCAGAAATTCCGCCGGTCACCGCCCACACCACGCTGGGCGTAAAAGCCCCGGAGTGGAACATGACGTTCGGCTGGACCATGGACATGGTGCGTAAACAGGACCGCTCCCCGCAGGATGGCGACCCGTTAGCGGGCATCTGGGCGCTGCCAAAAACCAGCGGCTACGCGCTGCAGGGCCTGTTTGCCTCCTGGCAGCCGGAGCAGGTGAAAGGCATGGAAGCCCGCATTGCCGTCGACAACTTGTTTAACACTGACTACTACCCGTATCTGGGTGAATCCGTGTCCGGTATTGGCCGCAACTTCAAACTGAGCATTTCACAGAAGTTCTAAGACCTTACCCGCAGCGCCAGCCCTGGCGCTGCGTTCTCGTTGCCCGCAAAAATACATTAATACTTCGCAATCTCTTGACATAAAAATAGAGAAATGAAAATAATAATGATTATCATTTCAATATTTATCACGCCCTGATACCGATCAATGGTGAGTCACATCATGTCCCGTTCCCAACAGGTTGCGCAGCAGCTTTACTGCGATCATCAGCGCTGGCTTTACCACTGGCTTCGCAATAAAGTCGGCTGCCCGGAACAGGCGCAGGATCTGACGCAGGACACCTTTATTAATATTCTGGTCAGTCCCGATCTGGCCTCCATTCGCCAGCCACGCCCTTTTCTTGCCACGGTCGCCAGACGGCTGATTGCCAACCATTATCGCCGCAAGAAAATCGAAGAGGCCTGGCTGGAGGCGCTGGCGACTCAGCCGGAAATGGAACACCCTTCCCCTGAAACCCGGCTGTTGATTCTGGAAGTGCTGGAACAGATTGATGCGGCGCTGGACGGCCTGCCGCCGCAGGTGCGGGAAGCCTTTTTGCTGGCCCACTTGCAGGGGATGCGCTATAGCGATATCGCCGAGCGCCTGCGCGTTTCCAGCAGCTCCGTGAAGCAGTATCTCCAGCGCGCCAACCTGCACTGTTTCTTCGCGCTCAGCTCATGACCTCCCATCCTTTTATTGATCAAAACGGGCAAGCAATCGACCGGGAGAGCGCCTACGCCGCTGCCTCATGGCTGACGCTGATGATGTCGGACGACGTTAGCGAGCAGGATAAAATCAACTGGCAAAAATGGCTGGCGGCAAGCGCCGAAAATCAGCGCGCATGGCAGCACGTTGAGGCCGTTTGCGCCAGCTTCCGGCAGGTTGACGGCAAACTGGCGCGGCAAAGCCTCTCTTCGTTAAAAAACAGCGGCAGGCGTCGGGCGCTAAAAGGATTAGGCGCTCTGCTGCTGGTCGGTGGCTCGCTGGAATGGGGACGACAGCAGCACGGCTGGGAAACGTTTATCGCCGATTACCGCACCGGGACGGGCGAGCAGCGACAGGTTGAACTCAGCGAAGGCAGCCGCCTGCTGCTGGACACCCAAACGGCGCTGAACGTACATTTTACCGGGCAACAGCGCCAGATTGAGCTGCTCGGCGGCGACCTGCTGATTACTACCGGGCAGCAGGAAAAGCTGGCGGCATGGCCCCGGCCTTTTAGCGTGACGACGCCACACGGCAAAGTGCTCGCACTGGGCACACAATTCCGGGTGAAGCTGGAGCCGGGGCTTACCCGCGTGGCGGTTTACCACGGCGCAGTCCGACTTTATCCGCGCAGCTCAGGCCTCGCCGGGCTACAGCTCGCGGCGGGCCAGGGCGCATGGCTCAGCGGGGCTGAATCCGGGGGACTGCACGGCGGTGAAAAAGAGCCTGGCTGGGTACATGGCAAGCTGTTGGCCGACAATATGCCGCTGGGCGATTTTCTGCGGGAAGTTAACCGCTACCGCCCCGGCGTCCTGCGCTGTGACGAGGATATTGCGGCCCTGCGGCTGTCCGGCGTTTTCCCGCTGGCGGATACTGACCAGATTCTGGCTGCGTTACCCCGCGTCCTGCCCGTCAGAATAAATACGCTATCTCGTTACTGGGTCAGCCTTTCACGCAGTGAATAATGCTTCGCGACAGGGTAATCCATGTCAGTTGTCTCGTTATTCATGTCAGCCTGCCCGTTTTGGCGTTTCACGTGTCCTCTCTCTTATCCCCACTGAAACAACAGCCTTTAACCCGGCTGCGGAGTATTTTGTCATGCCTTCTACCCTGCCGATGAGACAGCCTTTTCCTGCCTGGTCCGACGGCCTGCCTCCCTCACGCCGCAGCATCGGGCTGGTGCTGGCGCTTTTGCTGCACGCGGGCGTTTTTCTCTGGCTAACCCACCGGCCCACGCAGGAGCAGCCGGCCACCGCGCCGCCGCCCATTGCGCTGATGATCCTCCCGACAGACGATCCGGCCTCTGTCGCCACGCCAGCTAAGCAGCCCGATAAGATCAAACAGATCCAGTCGGCGGCACCTCAGGAGAAGGCCGAGTCGAAAGAAGAGGTGAAAAGCGTGGAGGCACCGAACCCGGAGATCGTTGTGGCTAAAAAAATGCGCCATAAAGTCATCGCCAAACCTCAGCCGGTTAAGCCGCACGATGCGGAAGTGCCGCCAGCCCCTGCGCCACCTGCACCCGAAACCCACGCCCCGGCCAGCCACCCGCAGCAAAGCGCCGGCAGGGCAGGAAGCAGCGCGGTGAGCGCCCCCAGCCCAGGCGAAGTGAACTGGCTCGGCCTGCTTCGACAGCGGCTCGACCGCTTCAAACGCTACCCGGCTCAGGCTTTGCGCCAGCAGGCCCAGGGCGTGGTTTACCTGAGCCTGACGCTGAACCGGGACGGCCATGTCCTCAGCGTAGCGCTGGCAAAAAGCAGCGGCACGCCAGCGCTGGATCGCGAAGCCCTTGCCCTGCCGACTCGCGCGGTTCCGCTGCCCGCCCCCACGGACGATATCGCCCCAGGCCAGCCGCAAATCACCCTCACGCTGCCAATCCGGTTCGATCTCCGCCAGTAAATCCCTTTGCTCAATGCTCGGTAATGCAGCATTGAGCATACCCTGCCTGCACGATCGTTTTAGATCACAAAAAATACGCTGTCATTACGCTAACATTGCACAATCGAGCATTAGATCTTATTTTAATCGAGCAACAACGAGCAATGACACTTTAGCGAGGATGCAGCAGTGAGAAACAATCATGTAGGACACATCGTGATGAATGAGTCGACGATTGCCGATGGCGTCACCAAAGTCGCCCGGCAGTTGAACAGTCGCTATCACGAAGCGGTAGTGATCACGGTCGTGCCCGGTGGGATCCTGTTTACCGCCGACCTGGTCAGACAGTTAACTTTCGATATTTCAATGGACTATATTTCCTGCCCGCACACGCCCGGCGACAGACATAACAGCTCCACTATCGTTTATCACGACAATATTGGCATCAGGGGGAAGGACGTTATCCTGGTGGATGACGCCATTGAGTCCGGCGGCACCATGAAGCGGCTGGTCGAGCATTTAATCGAACATTACGCCCCGAAATCTCTTTCCATCGCCACCTTATTTGTAAAGCCTGGCCGCGTAGAGATCCCCGTCGAGCAATGTTATGCCTACATCATGGACAACGACGATCTGCTCATTGGCTACGGCATGCCGTGGCAAAACAAGTACCGCAACCTGCCCTTCGTTTCAAAACTAAAAATATAAACGCCTACAGAACACTTACCGATGGGATAACAACATGATAAAGCTAATTATTACCGACCTGGACGGCACTTTTCTCAATAGTCACGGCGACTATGACCGTGAATTATTTGCCCAGACTCACCGCTTAATGGCGGAACAAGGCGTCCATTTTGCCGCCTGTACCGGCAAGCAGTGCCAGCGGGTAGAAGAGCTGTTCGCCGATTATCGTGAAGACTTATGGATCATCGGCGACAGCGCCACGCGCATCAAAAGGAACGGCGAATATGTCTACGAGTCGCTGATCAATAATGCGCTGGGATTACGCATCATCGACACGCTGGAAGCTGCCAGCGACAGCCATGTGATTGTTGCCTGCGGCAGCGAAAGCGCGTTTGTTCGCAAAGACGTGCCGCAGCGGCTGCAGGACAAAATGCGCCAGTCCTACGCCAGCCTGGCGCAGGTGGACTCTTTTGCCGAACTCGAGTGTGATTTCGTGAAGATAAGCGTCTATGACGAAGCCGGAAACTGCCCGCAGACTCGCCCGGTACTCAGCCCGTTTGAGCAGGATGTCTACATCGTGGTGTCCGAAGCGGCGTGGATAGATATTGCCGATTACGGCGTTCACAAAGGAACAACGGTGCAAAGGCTCCAGCAGTTACTGAACGTCAGCCCGGCGGAAACTCTCGCCTTTGGCGACGGCTATAACGACCTGGAGCTGCTGGCCCAGGCGGAATACAGCTTCGCGATGCGTAATGCGTTTGAAGAGACCAAGGCCGCTGCCCGATTTATTACCGGTAGCAATGATGAAAGCGCGGTCCAGCACACGATAAAAAGCCTGCTGGCGCTGCAAAAATAAGGTTGAAGCAGGGCGCCCTACACGCCGCCCTTTCGCTAGCCCGCGATTTCAATCCGCAGGTTAACGCCGCCGAAATCGGCAATTTTGGTTTCGGCGCTGACCACCGCAATATCTATATCTTCGCAGGGCGCCACTTTATAGCGCGCCACCTGGGACATCTTGTTGGCCGTCACGGCGGCGATCACCTCGTTGCTCTGGCTCAGCACTTCCCGCTTAAAACAGGCATCTTCGTAATAAACCGCACTTAAGCCAGCCTGCGGATCCAGCCCGCACACGCCGATAAAGGTCTGGTCGAAAACCATGCCGCGCAGCTGATTGACCGTGTCGGAACCCAGCGTGCTGCCGGTCAGCGGGTTCACTTTACCGCCCAACAGAATCAGTTCGCCCCGCGTGCGCCCGCTCAGCGCCGCAGCAATCTGCGGGGAATTGGTGACAATGGTGAGATCCAGCTCTTCAGGAATAAATTCCACCATCGCCAGATAGGTTGAACCAGCGTCGAGAAACACGCAGGTATTGGCTTTGATCATCCCGGCGCACTTCCGCGCCACCTGGGACTTCTCAACCACATCCTGTGCCACGCGGGTTTCAAAGCTGGCAGACTGCTGAAACTGGCTGATGGCACCGCCGTAGACCTTTTTGCACAGGCCTCGACGCGCCAACTCCTGCAGATCCCGGCGGATAGTGTGCTCGGACACGCCCAGCTTCCGCGCCACATCGGCCCCGATCACCCTGCCCGTTTCGGTCAGGATCTGGTGGATCATCGCCTGGCGCTGTTCAGGCAATGCGTCATAATCTGTCACGTTTAGCCCTCAAATAGCTGCAATAGTGCATAACATATCACAATCTATCATCGGCACTCGAAAAGCGGTGCGTTAGCCTTCAACCAAAGCCTGCGCGCACGCCCAGGCAGAACTCCAGGCCCATTGGAAGTTATAGCCGCCCAGCCAGCCGCTGACGTCCATCACTTCGCCGATAAAATAGAGGCCCGGGGATTTTTTGGCTTCCATGGTGCGGGAAGAGAGTTCGTTGGTGTCCACGCCGCCGAGGGTCACTTCCGCGGTGCGGTAGCCTTCGGTGCCGTTCGGCTGAACGCGCCAGGCTTGCAGAGTTTCAACTAGCTCGCTTTGCTGGCGGCTGTTAAGCTGCTTCAGCGTGACGTCCGGGATTTGCTGCAGCTGCTGCAGGCACTCAACCAGGCGTTTCGGCAGCACCATCGCCAGCGTGTTTTTCAGGCTCTGATTTGGGTGTGCGTTACGCTGCTCGTGGATAAAACCGTCCAGATCGGTGTCCGGCAGCAGGTTGACGCTGACAAATTCGCCCGGCTGCCAGTAGCTGGAAAGCTGCAGCACAGCGGGGCCAGAAAGGCCGCGATGGGTAAATAGCAGGCTTTCGCGGAAGCTGACGCCGTTTTCTGCGGTGATGACGGACGGCACCGAGACGCCGGACAGTACCTGCAGCTGTTCGAGCAATGGTTTATGCAGCGTGAACGGCACCAGGCCCGCACGGGTCGGCAGCACTTTCAGGCCAAACTGTTCGGCGACTTTATAGCCGAACGGCGTCGCGCCCAGCCCCGGCATCGACAGGCCGCCGCTGGCAATAACCAGTTTCGCGCCATGCACGCTGCCGCCGTTTAGCTGCAGAGTGTAACCTTGTTCGTCCCGCTCAATGCCGAGCACTTCGCTGCGCAGGCGCATCGTTACTTTGCCTTTCTCGCATTCGGCCACCAGCATATCGACCACCTGCTGGGCAGAATCGTCGCAGAACAGCTGCCCGAGGGTTTTCTCGTGCCAGGCGATGCCGTGCTTGCCCACCATGTCGATAAAGTCCCATTGGGTGTAGCGCGCGAGGGCAGATTTGCAGAAATGCGGGTTTTGGCTCAGATACGCCGCAGGCTCGACATAAAGATTGGTAAAGTTGCAGCGCCCGCCGCCGGACATCAGGATTTTACGGCCCGGTTTTTTCCCATTATCAATCAGCAATACGCGGCTGCCCGCCTGCCCGGCAACCGCCGCACAAAACATTCCTGCTGCACCCGCACCTATAATAATGGCATCAAACTTTTCCACGACCGACTCCCGACTATGCTTAAGGCAACGGATTGTAAAGACCTGAGGCTGGTCGCACCAGCTTTAAGGTGAATAACAAATGCAGGTGATTGATAAACAAAATGTAAATCATTCCACCTGTGCGCCAGATGGCGACTAAAATCAAAAAAAGTCCAGATTTCACTTTGCCGCGGTGGAGGTTGTCTTACATAATGCGCCGCGTTCATGTCCTCAAAATGGCGTAACGTCTATGCTACATTTGTTTGCCGGCCTGGATCTTCACACCGGGCTTTTACTTTTGCTTGCTCTGGCATTTGTGCTGTTCTACGAAGCCATTAATGGTTTCCACGATACGGCCAACGCAGTAGCAACGGTAATTTATACCCGCGCTATGCGATCGCAACTTGCGGTGGCAATGGCTGCGTTGTTTAACTTCTTCGGCGTTCTGCTCGGTGGGCTGAGCGTGGCCTATGCCATTGTGCATATGCTGCCTACAGATCTGCTGTTAAACGTAGGGTCTTCTCATGGTCTCGCCATGGTGTTCTCTATGTTACTGGCCGCTATTATCTGGAACCTCGGCACCTGGTATTTTGGTCTGCCGGCCTCCAGCTCCCATACGCTTATCGGTGCCATCATCGGTATCGGTTTGACCAACGCGCTGCTGACCGGCACCTCGGTTGTCGACGCGCTGAATATCCCGAAAGTGATTGGGATCTTCGCTTCCTTAATTCTGTCCCCGATTGTCGGGCTGGTGATTGCCGGTGGGTTGATTTTCCTGCTGCGCCGTTACTGGAGCAACACCAAGAAAAAGCAGCGTATTCACCTGACGCCTGCGGAACGTGAAAAGCAAGACGGTAAGAAAAAGCCGCCTTTCTGGACGCGTATCGCGCTGATCCTGTCCGCTATCGGCGTGAGTTTCTCTCACGGCGCTAACGACGGTCAGAAAGGCATCGGCCTGATTATGCTGGTACTGATTGGCGTCGCACCGGCGGGCTTCGTGGTTAACATGAATGCTTCCGGCTACGAAATCACCCGTACTCGCGATGCAGTGAACAACGTCGAAACTTTCTTCCAGCAACGTCCTGACCTGCTGAAGAAAGCCACCGGCACGGAACAGCTGATCCCTTCTCCAGAAGCGGGCGCGACTGAACCGGCTCAATTCCACTGCCACCCGGCCAACGCGATTAATGCGCTGGACCGCGCGAAGCTAATGCTGACCGACATCGAAAGCTACGACAAACTCACCATCGAGCAACGTAGCCAGCTGCGTCGCATCATGCTGTGCATCTCCGATACCACCGATAAAGTGGTGAAGCTGCCGGAAGTGAACGCGGACGATCAGCGCCTGCTGAAGAAACTGAAAGGCGACATGCTTAGCACCATCGAGTACGCGCCGGTCTGGATTATTCTGGCGGTGGCTCTGGCTCTTGGTCTGGGTACAATGATCGGCTGGCGTCGCGTGGCGACCACCATCGGTGAGAAGATCGGTAAGAAAGGCATGACCTATGCGCAAGGGATGTCCGCGCAGATGACGGCCGCCGTTTCTATCGGTCTGGCAAGCTACACCGGGATGCCGGTTTCCACCACCCACGTGCTCTCTTCCTCCGTGGCAGGGACAATGATCGTGGACGGCGGCGGCCTGCAGCGTAAGACGGTAACCAATATCCTGATGGCCTGGATATTCACCTTACCGGCTTCGATTCTGCTCTCCGGCGGGCTGTACTGGATTGCGCTGCGCTTCGTGTAAGCCGTAGCCAAAGAAAAAGCGGGTCAGGAAACTGGCCCGCTTTTTTTATGCTTGTCCATAACGCAGTCCTACAAACTAGTGCCAGATAATTAATCCAATCAGGCTAATCACCACCAGACCACACAGCGAACTCGTCAGAATAAACTGGCGGCGCAGGCGTTCACAGCGGCGAATAAACTCTTCATCATGATGATCGACATAGCGCTGGCCGTAAATGTAACGCACCAGCCTGACCTGCTTGCTGGGTTGACCATGTGAGGTGAAAAAACCGCCGCCATCAACGTATTGATACAGCAGTGGATCGCACCCGCGCAGCACCACCAGTAACGCGCGCAGTGAAGAGTAATAGCGCGCCATATTCACCACACAAACTACACAAAGCGCCCAGAACAGCGCGACGGTGCTGATCATGTACCCCTCCCGGCGAAGCCCTCGAAGCCTTTGCTTCGGGACAACCGCTCTCCCCGAAAACCCTGTCAGACAATCCTGCAACGAATAACCGATACAGGTCACAGATCTCTTCCCGCCCGGCTCATTTAATAGTGTAGGAGATCCCTTAATTTTTTTACCACCGCGTTAATCTTTATCAAAGTGGCCGCATTCATTTTTCGCTTGAATGTGATTAAGGGATGGCGCATTGTCGGGCTGAAGAAGGTTCGATAAAAGCGAAATACCATCTACAATTGAAGTCTTTAGATCGGGTGACCGTAGCTCATGCCGCTACGGTTTAAAAGATGACGGCGAGAGTCATCGATAACTTATGGAAGGAGTAACATTATGGCTTACAAACACATTCTGATCGCGGTTGACCTCTCCCCTGAGAGTAAAGTCCTGGTAGAAAAAGCCGTCTCAATGGCTCGGCCTTACAACGCGAAAGTTTCCCTGATTCATGTCGATGTGAATTACTCCGATCTGTATACCGGGCTGATTGATGTCAATCTGGGCGATATGCAGAAACGCATTTCCGAAGAGACTCACCACGCGCTCACCGAGCTGTCTACCGGGGCAGGTTACCCGATTACCGAAACCCTGAGCGGCAGCGGCGATCTGGGCCAGGTGCTGGTCGATGCCATTAAAAAATACGATATGGATTTAGTGGTTTGTGGTCACCACCAGGATTTCTGGAGCAAGCTGATGTCCTCTGCACGCCAGCTGATCAATACCGTGCATGTGGATATGCTGATTGTTCCGCTGCGTGATGAAGAAGACGAGTAACATTTTCCCCTCACCCTAACCCTCTCCCCAAAGGGGAGAGGGGACTGAATTGCGGTAAGCATTAATCCCTCACCCTGGCCCGCTCCCCAGCGACTGAATAGAGCACAAGCCTTTGATTTTCCTCCCCTCCCTTCCAGGGAGAGGGTCGGGGTGAGGGTCACAGCTCACTCAGATCCTGCAAAATCACCGTCAACACCCCCTCCAGATTCTCCCGCAGCTCGTTATTCCAGAATCGCCTCACCCGCCACCCTTGCTCATTCAGATACTTCGTTCTTCGTTCATCATAGCCCCTTTGCATCTCATGCTGCCCACCGTCCAGCTCGATCACCAGGTGAGCAGCGCAGCAGGCAAAGTCCACGATATAAAGCCCAATCGGATGCTGCCGCCGAAACTTATACGTGGCAAAACGCCTGCTGCGGAGTTGATACCACAGCAAGTTCTCTTCGGGAGTCATCTGGCGCCTGAGCTGGTGGGCATAACGTCGGATCGGCTGCATGGCCTACAACATGCCAATGCAGCCGTAAAGCGGCGAGGGGAAGCAATCTCTTCTGCGAGGTACTTTCCAGCGTTTTAGTAATTACTCCGGCGTCCCGGCATAAATATCAAACCGATGCCCTTTGGTCACCACCGCATTCTGCGTGGCGACGTGGGCCAGCGGCGGCGCGTAGTCCGGGCGCTTCACAACCACCCTTTTCTTAGCGAGCGCTCTGGCCGGGGCAAGCAGTCCGTCCGCATCCTCATCCGGCCCCACCAAAGACTGGAAAACACGCATCTCTTTCTTCACCAGCGCGCTCTTTTGTTTATGGGGGAACATCGGGTCGAGATACACCACATCCGGCCTCGGCGTAATATCGCTGAGTGCCGTCAGGCTTGAGGCATGAATGAGCTGTAATCGCTCCTGCAGCCAGCCGCCGATTTCCGGGTCCTCGTAACCACGGCGCAGGCCGTCATCGAGCAGCGCGGCAACCACCGGATTGCGCTCCAGCATTCGTACGCGGCAGCCTACGGACGCCAACACAAAGGCATCTCGCCCTAACCCGGCCGTCGCGTCGACCACATCCGGCAGATAGCTGCCCTTAACGCCCACGGCTTTTGCCACCGCTTCGCCACGCCCGCCGCCAAACTTACGGCGATGCGCCATCGCGCCGGAGGCAAAATCAACGAAGATGCCGCCGAGCTTTGGCTCGTCGCGTTTGCGTAGCTCCAGCCTTTCAGGCGTCAGCACCAGCGCCATCAGCGCCTCTTTATCATGCTCAAGCTGCCAGCGCTCGCTCAAAACAGATAAGGCGCCGGAGTCGGCGCCTGCTTCAGTCAGTAAACAGATTTTCACGTGGTGGCTTAACCCTGAATACCGTAGTGATCCAGCATCGCATCCAGCTGCGGCTCGCGCCCGCGGAAGCGTTTGAACAGCTCCATCGGCTCTTCCGAACCGCCACGGGTCAGGATGTTGTCGAGGAACGACTGACCCGTTTCACGGTTGAAAATGCCCTCTTCTTCGAAGCGAGAGAAGGCATCCGCCGCCAGTACGTCGGCCCACAGATAGCTGTAGTAGCCCGCCGCGTAACCGCCGGCAAAGATGTGGCTGAAGGCGTGCGGGAAGCGGCCCCAGCTCGGCCCCGGCACCACGGCAACCTGTTTCTTAATTTCGGCCAGCGTCTGCAGCACTTTCGCGCCCTGCTCCGGGTTGAATTCCGCGTGCAGGCGGAAGTCGAACAGGCCGAACTCCAGCTGGCGCAGGATAAACAGCGCCGCCTGGTAGTTCTTCGCCGCCAGCATTTTTTCCAGCAGCTCAACAGGCAGAGATTCGCCGGTTTCGTAGTGGCCGGAGATAAACGCCAGCGCTTCCGGCTCCCAGCACCAATTTTCCATAAACTGGCTCGGCAGCTCGACCGCATCCCACGGCACGCCGTTGATACCGGACACGCCTGCGGTTTCGATTTTGGTCAGCATATGATGCAGACCGTGACCGAACTCATGGAACAGGGTGATCACTTCATCGTGAGTAAACAGCGCAGGTTTGCCGTTCACCGGGCGGTTGAAGTTACAGGTCAGATAAGCCACCGGTTTTTGCAGCGAGCCATCGGCACGGCGCATTTTGCCCACACAGTCATCCATCCACGCCCCGCCGCGTTTGTGTTCGCGAGCGTAAAGGTCAAGATAGAAGCTGCCGCGCAGCTCGCCCTGGTCGTCATACAGCTCGAAGAAGCGCACGTCCGGGTGCCAGACGTCGATATCTTTTCGCTCTTTCGCGGTGATGCCGTAGATGCGCTTCACGACTTCGAAGAGGCCATTCACCGCACGCTCTTCCGGGAAGTACGGGCGCAGCTGTTCGTCGCTGATGCTGTAGAGATGCTGTTTCTGTTTTTCGCTGTACCAGGTGATGTCCCACGGCTCCAGCTCTTCTACACCGTAATGCTCTTTCGCATAGGCGCGCAGCTGAGCCAGCTCGGCTTCACCCTGCGGACGGGCGCGTTTTGCCAGATCGGACAGGAACTCCAGCACTTGCTGCGGGTTTTCCGCCATTTTGGTGGCCAGAGATTTTTCCGCGTAGTTGCCAAAGCCCAGCAGCTGAGCCAGCTCGTGGCGCAGCGCCAGAATCTCTTCCATCACCGGGGTGTTATCCCACTTCCCGGCGTTCGGCCCCTGGTCAGAAGCGCGAGTGGAATAGGCGCGGTACATTTCTTCGCGCAATGCACGGTTGTCGCAGTAGGTCAGCACCGGCAGGTAGCTCGGGATATCCAGCGTCAGCAGCCAGCCGTCCTGCTCTTTGGCTTCCGCCTGAGCGCGCGCTGCCGCTAAGGCGCTTTCCGGCATTCCGGCAAGCTCGGCTTCATCGGTAATCAGTTTGCTCCAGCCCATAGTGGCATCGAGCACGTTGTTGCTGTAGGTGGACCCCAGCTCGGACAGGCGAGCGGAGATCTCCCCGTAGCGCTGCTGTTTGTCTTTTGGCAAACCAATCCCGGACAGCTCGAAGTCACGCAGGGCGTTATCCACCGCTTTCTTCTCGGCGACGCTCAAGTTGGCGTAGTTCGTACCGTCGCGCAGGTCGCGGTAGGCGTTATACAGGCCTTCGTGCTGGCCAACCCAGGTGCTGTATTCGGACAGCAGCGGCAGCGTTTGCTCATAGGCTTCGCGCAGCTCCGGGCTGTTCTGTACCGAGTTCAGATGGCTGACCGGGGAGAACAGGCGGCCCAGGCAATCGTCCACTTCTGCCAGCGGCTGAACCAGGTTCTGCCAGCTATAAGGCGCGCCCTGCGCAACCACGCTTTCCACCACCGCACGGCAGTCGTCCAGCGCTTTAGTCACGGCCGGAACAACATGCTCAGGTTTGATGGCGGAAAACGGCGGCAGCTCAAAAGAGGTCAGTAAAGGATTGGTCATAAGCGCGTTCCTGATTAAAAGGGAGAGAGAAGCGCTCAAGCGGCGCTTTGTGCATGGAGTCTAGCATGGGGTTAAGTGTAGCGAATTTCAATCCCGGACGTTGCGCTGAGCTAGCCGGGAAAAGGGGCAGCAGACGCTGCCCCGGGCGGTCAATCAGTGGGATTTCGCGGCCATTGCGTAGGCCGCTGGCAGGTTCAGGCGCTGCCAAAACTGCTGGTCTGCCGTCGTGCCGGACAGCGGGTAGCCCGCAGGCAGCGCGGTTTTCACCATCAGGTCGCGGCGCTGGGCGGCGGAAAGCTTAGGCAGCGCGGCTTCCAGCAGAACTTCCGCCCCTTGCGGCACTTTCAGGGCTTGCTTCTCGCCCTTCTGCTGCGGCAGGTCGTAAGTCATGGTGAAGCGGTAAAGTTCTTTCATCGCCGGGGCGCGGTAAGGATCGTCTTTCGCGGAAGATTTCGCACATTCAGCCAAAGAGGTGCCGCACTCTTTTTCCAGCGCGGTACGCAGCTGATCGCGGGCTTCGTTAAACAACGCGCGGTATTTCGGGTCGTTCAGGTAGTTGGCGACATTGCGCTGCGCCACCATACGAGAGCCCATCACATCCAGCGGGTAATGCACGCCCAGCACAATGCGCGAGTAACCGTAGCGCGCGCCACGCTCAACCAGGGGTTCAAAGCGCTCCGGCACCATCTCGGCCATCAGCAGCGCGTCGGTGTAACCGGTGTTGGTGTGGCCACTTGGGAAGGAGCCGCCGTCTGCGGTGTACGGTTTGTTATCTTTAATCACCACATCGTCCGGCACGAGGTGAATGGTGTTGCCCTGGATCAGGAACGGACGCGGGTTATTGAAGTGCTTCTTCGCGGCGCTGGTGCTGACTTCGGAGGCTTTAATCAGCGCTGCGGCTTTACTCAGCTCGCCTTTATCGTAGGCGGCCAGGAAGGCTTTCCCCAGGCGCGGCCCCATGGCGTCGCTCAGGAAGTAGAGGTGGTTGATGCCCTCGGCATCCGCCAGCGCCTGATGGCGCGAAGTCTGTACAGCATTCAGGTTGATGTTGGTGACCGTTTCAAGGTTCTGCTTAATCACCGAGTCCGGCAGCTTGCTGAACGCGGAAAGCAGCTCAATACCCGCCTTCTGGTTGGCTTTAGTCTGGAAGTCATAGCCGCTTGCTTTCAGCCAGGCTGTATCCGCCAGCTTTTTGCTTTGCTTCGCTTTATCTAACTGATCGCGGGTCAGTTTATCCGCATCGCCTTTCAGGGCAGTGCGCAGCGCCGCCAGGGACTGCATCTCAAGATCATCAAACGCCTGGCTCCTGTTTGCCGGGGTCACGCTATTGGCTATCGCCGCGGCCTGCGGAAGAGACACATCCTTAGCCAGCGCGGGCAGAGATACGGCTAACGCAGCGGCCAGCATAGAAATACGAAGTTTCATTATTTTTCCTTTTATTCAAACGATTACCTTGCCTGGCAGCGACGCTATCCTGGTAATTTGACGTTTTTATGACACCGTTATGTTTTGAAACGCTTTCTCCCCGACTGAAACAGCCTCGCGCCCGGGCGGTAATCCGCCGCAATCTGCGGTAAACTGTGGGAAATTTGTTTTCTTATTCGTGGAACACCATCCCTCATGCTCAGCTATCGCCACAGCTTTCACGCCGGTAACCATGCCGACGTACTGAAACACACCGTTCAAAGCCTGATTATTGAATCGCTTAAAGAGAAGGAGAAACCGTTTCTCTATCTCGACACTCACGCAGGCGCCGGGCGTTACCAGCTGAGCAGCGAGCATGCGGAGCGCACCGGCGAGTATCTGGAAGGTATCGCGCGCATCTGGCAGCAGGACGATTTGCCTGCCGAGCTGGAAGCCTATATCGGCGCGGTGCAGCACCTGAACCGCAGCGGCAACCTGCGTTATTACCCAGGCTCCCCGCTGATTGCCCGCCACCTGCTGCGCGAGCAGGACAGCCTGCAGCTGACCGAGCTGCATCCGTCCGACTTCCCGCTGCTGCGTTCGGAGTTCCAGAAGGACGATCGCGCCCGCGTTGAGCGCGCCGACGGTTACCAGCAGTTGAAAGCGAAGCTGCCGCCGGTTTCCCGCCGTGGGCTGATTCTCATCGACCCACCGTATGAGATCAAAACCGACTACCAGGACGTGGTGAAAGGGATCACCGAAGGCTATAAGCGTTTTGCGACAGGCACCTACGCGCTGTGGTACCCGGTGGTGCTGCGTCAGCAAATCAAACGCATGATCCGCGACCTGGAAGAGACCGGCATCCGCCGCATCCTGCAGATCGAGCTGGCGGTTCGCCCGGACAGCGATCAGCGCGGCATGACGGCCTCCGGCATGATCGTGATTAACCCGCCGTGGAAGCTGGAACAGCAGATGGCGAACGTCCTGCCGTGGCTGCACAAAAAGCTGGTGCCAACGGGGACCGGCTCCACCACGTTGAGCTGGATTGTGCCTGAATAAGAAAACTAGCCACTAGATAATTCGAGTTGCGGCCAGGCGGCAAGGGAGTGAATCCCCTGGAGCTAGCTAAAGTAAGTGACTGGGGTTCAGGAGTGCAGCCAACACCGCTGCAGCTTGAAGTATGACGTGGCTATTACAACAATTGGTAGAACCTTTATCCCGGCGCGCTACAATCGCGCCTAATTTTCGACTCAAAAGGGAAACATCATGACCAAACATTATGACTACCTCGCCATTGGCGGCGGCAGCGGCGGTATCGCCTCGATTAACCGTGCGGCAATGTATGGGCAGAAATGCGCACTGATTGAGGCGAAAGATCTGGGCGGCACCTGCGTGAACGTCGGCTGTGTGCCTAAAAAAGTGATGTGGCATGCGGCGCAGATCGCCGAAGCGATCCACAACTACGGCCCGGACTACGGCTTTGACACCACGCTGAACCACTTCGACTGGGACAAGCTGATCGCCAGCCGCACCGCCTATATCGACCGTATTCATACCTCTTACGACAACGTACTGGGCAAGAATAACGTGGACGTGATCCGCGGCTTTGCGAAGTTCGTGGATGCCCACACCGTAGAAGTTAACGGCGAAACCATCACCGCAGACCATATTCTGATCGCTACCGGCGGCCGCCCAAGCCACCCGAACATCCCTGGCGCTGAGTACGGCATCGACTCCGACGGCTTCTTCGAGCTGCCGGGCCTGCCAAAACGCGTGGCGGTTGTTGGCGCGGGCTACATCGCGGTGGAAATCGCGGGCGTGATTAACGCGCTGGGTTCAGAAACGCACCTTTTCGTGCGCAAACACGCGCCGCTGCGTACCTTTGACCCGCTGATCGTTGAAACGCTGCTGGAAGTCATCGAAGCAGAAGGCCCAACCCTGCACACCAACGCGATTCCAAAAGCGGTAGTGAAAAATGCAGACGGCAGCCTGACGCTGGAGCTAGAAGATGGCCGGGCGGAAACCGTCGACACCCTAATTTGGGCGATTGGCCGCGAACCGGCTAACGACAACTTCAACCTGCAGGTGACTGGCGTTGAGCTGGACGCCAAAGGCTACATCAAGGTTGATAAGTTCCAGAACACCAGCGTGCCGGGGATTTATGCCGTGGGCGATAACACCGGTGCGGTTGAGCTGACCCCGGTGGCGGTTGCCGCCGGTCGTCGCCTGTCCGAGCGCCTGTTTAACAACAAGCCGGACGAGCATCTGGACTACAGCAACGTGCCGACCGTGGTGTTCAGCCATCCGCCAATCGGTACAGTTGGCCTGACTGAACCGCAGGCGCGCGAGCAGTACGGCGACGATAACGTGAAGGTCTACAAATCCTCTTTCACCGCCATGTACACCGCCGTGACCTCTCACCGCCAGCCATGCCGCATGAAGCTGGTCTGTGCTGGCCCGGACGAGAAAATCGTCGGGATCCACGGCATTGGCTTCGGCATGGATGAAATCCTGCAGGGCTTCGCCGTGGCGCTGAAAATGGGCGCAACCAAGAAAGACTTCGACAACACCGTGGCGATTCACCCGACCGCAGCGGAAGAGTTTGTCACTATGCGTTAATCCCCTCAGGGAAACGCCTAAAAAGGTCAGAGATCGCTCTGGCCTTTTTTATTGCTACCGTAAAATCGACAGCAATGATATTTATCTCTCCATCTGGTTTTATCAAAAAAATTGTATAAATGCAGAGAGGTATTATGGGCTGGGAAATGCACATCACCAGGGCAGAACATGTATGGGATGGGGAGAGTCATCCCATTTTTCCGGAAGAATGGATTCAGCATGTGAATAATGATTCTGAACTCAGTTTTGATCCAAAAAATGGACAATATCATGTCCTGTGGCGAGGAAATGAAATTAACTGGCTGGACTGGGACACAGGCAATATTTCAACGACATCACCTGGTCAGGAACTGTATTGCAAAATGCTTGATATCGCAGCCGCGCTCAACGCGAAAGTGCTGGATGATGACGGTCGTGTATATCTGTTACCCGATGATTTATTTAATCCATCATGGGCAAAAAAAGAAGTTCCACTTTCATTTCTACAGAAAATTATTACTTACTTCAGAAAATAAATAACTCGGTCTTGCCTTTACGGATTACCAATAAAAAAGCCGCACCAGCGGCTTTTTACACGCATTCATTATGGCTAAATCAGCGCCTTTCTTAGCAGCCCTTCCAGTACCTTCAGCGGGGAATGCTGCGGGTTTTGCATGGCGTCCACCGGCAACAGGAAGGTTTGCTCCAGCATAAATTGCCCACCCATTGCGGCATGCGGCGTCTGGTCAGAGAAACAAATCCAGCTGCTGCCCGGCGGGAAATCGATGGCTACCTGAGGCCCCTGCTTTTGGTAGCCCGCATCGGCCTTCATCGCATCGTGCATCTGCAGCATCAGGTGGTCGTAATGGCTGCGGCGGCTTTTGGTGATGCCAACGGCATTCTGTAGCCAGCTGCTTACCGGGGAATAACTTTTCAGGCGTGGCAGGAAACGCTCGGCAAGCGTAGGGAAGGCTTCGCCGACTCGCCAGCTGCGGTTTTCACCAGCCGGATTGATGTTGGTGAAAATACGTAAAATACGCTCGCCATAGTTGGGCCGGGACGGGAACGCATCTACGTGCAGGCGGCTGTCATCTTTACGCCAGGAAGTGTTCTGCGTCCACTGCTTAACGGGGTGGAGGCGCAGGCTGTTGGTCGGCGAATGCAGCACTTGCTGGTATTCGGGCAGAAGAGTGGCAATCAGCTGCAGGCAAGATTCGTAATGCCGTTTTAGCAACGCGCGAACTTCTGGCTCCTGTTCAACAACGGCCACGCCGGTCAGCTTATCCTTTAGCGGCTGGTAGCTGATGTTTTTACGCTTCGGATCGACAACCGCCGGGTTCAGCAGCGCGGTTTCCTGTTCAGTCAGCGCAAACGCCAGCTGCGGCAGAAAGACAACTTTGCCCTGCTCCAGGTCGCCCACAACGGATTCAGCCGCTGTATTGCCCCATTGAGAAAGCGGATGCGTCAGGGCCGCGGTATCAAGAGTGATGTTTAGATCTGACATATTGATGTCCTTGCCACTGCTCCGGACAATACTTTTAACAGATAAATTTCCGGAACATTTTTATTTTTTGAAAGACGAATAGAAGCACGCCGCCGGAAGACAGCGAATACATACCTGAAAGGAAGTGAAATCAGTATAATAAGAATGCAAATTAAAGGTTAAACAAAAGCTAAACATCGCCTTAGGTACCAAATTAAAACGCACAAAATCATAAAATAACGCTCAGTGAATATTACACTGGCTCACTGCTATTATCGGCCATTCCTCCCTGCTTAATAATAATGGCCCGCTAAGCAGGCCATTTTTTATTTCCACTCGCTGCGCAACAGCGCATAGGCATATTCATCCCCCCACTCACCTTTAAAGAAAATATTCTTATGAAAGTGTGCTTCGCGACGAAAACCCAGTTTCTCCAACAGGCCGGCGGCGGCTTCGTTCCTGGCATCAACCGTCGCCACCAGGCGATGTTTGTTGAAGGTGGTGAACAGCAGTTCAATCGCCCCACGCAAAGCTTCAAAAGCGAAGCCCTGGCGCTGGTGCCGTTCGTCAAAGGTCATGCCCAGCTCTGCCTGCTGGCCTTCATCGAAGAAGTGAACGGCAACGTCCCCCAATAAACGCTGATCATCGCTACGGACGACCGCAATCTGGAACCAGCTTTCATCGGTATTGAAGTCCAGCGGTGCCTGCTGGGCATAAAATGCCTCGGCATCGGCTTCGCTATAGCCATCCCAGCTCTGGTAGCGAGCGACTTCCGGCTGGTTGCGGTATTCAATAAAAACGGGCAAATCGGCACGAGTAAACTTGCGCAGCGTCAGGCGCGGGGTGGTCAGTAACGGCTCCATAAGTCATTCCTGGTCAAAGTGTCTGGGTGTAGTGTCGGCATGCAGAGTAGCAGCTTTACATTTTTTCGATATTACGCCGAGTGCTCAGCAGCGCGGTAGCAAGTGTCATGTAAAAAAGAGAATGAAATTAATATGCTACGGGCAGCAGAGTTTTCATCGCCAAATAATTGTTAGCTTGCTTACCTATTTAAACCCCCCAAATATGACTTAAGCTAAATTTCCTCAATAAATACATATGAATAGTTATGATATATCCTTGTAACAAAAAGCTACAATTTTAATTTTCTTTAAAATCAAACGATTCACAGCTCAAATATTAAGCGGTAGAAAATAATCTTTCCCCTGTCAAGTCGCAGTCCATAAAATAGCCCCCGTTTTGCCTGGCAAGACAAACTAATAATAATTTTCAACAACATAATTTATCGCGCAACAATAACCCTTTACGGCCTTTAACCTGTCCGTACAGGTTTATTTTTTGCAACACCAAACCAATGTTATAGAAAACAGAACGATACATCATGCACAAGCAAAAATACCTGCCTGTAGCCGCCGCATTGCTGTTTAGCCCGGCGCTATTCGCTTCAACCAGCTTTAATTTCTCACCCGATGCAGTTAGCACGAATATTTCCACCAGCGTTTTAAACGGAGAATCTAAAGAGCTCGTTTATAATCAAGGCGATGGCAGTAAATTAAGTGAACTGAAATGGAAAATCAAAAATACACCTATTATTAAAGGCGGTATTAGCTGGGACGCACAGCGTTACATCACCCTCAATGCTAACGGCTGGACAACGTTCGCCTCTCGCGGCTCGCATATGTCCGACTATGACTGGCAAACGCCTGGCCAGAGCCACTGGAGCGACAAATCTACCCACCCGGATACCAGCCTGAATTACGCCAATCAGTTCGATCTCAACCTGACCGGCTGGCTGTTAAAAGAACCTGCTTATAACCTCGGCATCGTCACCGGTTATCAGGAAACTCGCTATAGCTGGACGGCCAGAGGCGGCTCATACAATTATTTCAACGGAGCCCTTGTCGGTGAATTCCCTGCGGGGAAACCGGGGATTGGCTATAGCCAGAAATTCAGCGTGCCTTACATTGGGCTGACCAGTAGCTACCGCTATCAGGACTTTGATATTTCTGGGCAATTTAAATTCAGCCCGCTGGTTAATGCCCAGGATAATGACGAGCACTATATGCGTCAGCTGAGCTTTAGCGAGAAAAGTAGCCATTCCAATTATTACGCTGCAACCGTCTCGGCCGGTTATTACGTCACGCCAAATACCCGGCTGTACACGGAATTAACCTGGACACGCTTTGCTGAAGCAAAAGCGTCAACCAAGACCCGCGATAATAATACCGGGGAAACCTGGACTCAGGGCAGTGGGTCAGCCGGCCTGAGTAACGACAGCTACGCCTACGGCGTCGGGATTCAGTATCGGTTCTAAAGGGTTGTGCAGATCAAGTTGAGGAAACTCAGCCCGGATGGTGTGATTTTCACCAACCGGGCTGAGAGATGTTCTTATGCTTGAATAGCAGAAATAGTGTTGCATTTTTAATGCCTCCCGCCACAGTAATCATCAATAAAAAACATACTCTCAATATATCTTTATAAGATTGCCATTTTCTTCAAGCCTGTAGACACTGCCATTAACAGTCAGCTCCAATCCTGCGTTTTTACTGTAATTGATTCTAAAAACTGAATCTTTCTCAATACAGTTGACTTTTGTTTTCATATCATCAAAACAGAGTCGATCATACTTTCCTTCTTCTTTATACCCCTCACCAAAAAGCCAAAAAATAATCGTATAGCCACCGTAAGATGCAGGCCTTGGAATATCGTATTTCGCTTTCAGCATCTCTTTATTTTCCAGCCACCAGTTTATTTTACCTCTACTCGTAAAAGGGAAATTTTTAACCAAAACATCGCTATAGTTACCATCGTAATGAACAGCGACAATCTCCACTGGGCGAAGTGACTCCCATAGCAGGTAACCTGCTAACACACAGCTCGCAATAACTAGCAAGGAAAGTACTTTCTTATTTTTGAATGTCATTACGCCCCCGGTAATTTCAGTAGTAGCTATCACATTGAACATCAAAAAAAAACAAAGCATCTCAATCTATCTTTTTAATGCTTCCATTTTCTTCCAGCCTATAAATGCCATCACTAAAAGTAAATTCCAAACCCATGTTTTTACTATAATCAATACTAAAAACCGAATCTTTATCAATACAGTTAACTTTTGTTTTCATATCATCGAAGCAGAGTCGGTCATATTTCCCTTCTTCTTTGTAGCCTTCACCAAAAAGCCAAAAAATAATCGTATAGCCACCGTAAGATGCAGGCCTTGGAATATCGTATTTCGCTTTCAGCATCTCTTTATTTTCCAGCCACCAGTTTATTTTTCCTTTTTTCGTAAAAGGGAAATTTTTAACCAGAACACTGCTATAGGTATTTCTCTGATGAACAGCGACAATCTCCACCGGGCGAAGTGACTGCCATAGCAGGTAACCTGCTAAGACACAGCCCACCACGACTAGCAAGGAAAGTGCTTTCTTATTTTTGCATTTCATTTAGCCCCCGGTGATACAAGTTACTCGCTTGATATTAAATCAATAAAAAATATACTCTCAATATATATTTATAAGATTGCCATTCTCTTCCAGCCTGTAGACACTGCCATTAACAGTGATCTCTAATCCTGTATTTTTACTATTACTGATTCTAAAAACTGAGTCTTTATCAATACAGTTGACTTTTGTTTCCATATCATCGAAACAGAGTCGGTCATACTTTCCTTCTTCTTTATAACCCTCACCGAAAAGCCAAAAAATAATCGTATAGCCACCGTAAGATGCAGGTCTTGGGATATCATACTTCGCTTTCAGCATCTCTTTATTTTCCAGCCACCAGTTTATTTTACCTCTACTCGTAAAAGGGAAATTTTTAACTAAAACATCACTATAGGCGTTTCTCTGATGGACAGCGACAATCTCAACCGTGCGAAGTGACTGCCATAGCAGGTAACCTGCTAAGACACAGCCCACAAAAAATAACAGGGAAAGTGTTTTATTATTTCTTACTTTCATTACGTCCTCCGGTAATTTCGATGGTGGCCTCCATATTGGTCATAAAGGGTTTAAAGGCAAACTGGCTGTAGCGCTGAAGGACAAACCAGATACGGAAAAATCGAAACTGGTTAAATTTCACCTTTGAAATATCGTCGTCATCCAGCCCAAAGTGGTCCTGAACCTTATAATGAACAACGGCGCGATAGCGTTCTTTATCAACCACCAGAGACTTAATCGTAATATGCGTTGCCCAGGTATCGTGCACGGTGATGCCCAGGCCGTTAAAGTTGTCCTGGAAGCGGTCAAACTTTGGCAATTTTCCACTCTTAACTGCATCTGTCAGTTGCCCCTTGTTCCCGGCAGGATAACAGCCTCTCTCCCAGTCAATAAATAGCCTAAAAGCTTCCTGCAAATAAAGTCGCGTGCTGTTTTCAGGCGAACTATCACTTAAAATATGCTCCTTCAAGCCGCTATCCAGTAAGGGATGACTGAACGGTTTGCCGCTACTTTTTTGCATATGGGTAATCATCAGCTCAATCAGCAAGTTGTACGGGCGGTGCAACGCAAACGGACGGGATAGGTGCCGAAACTCATCAAAAAGGATCTCTGCGCACTCCCTCTGGGTCAGTTTTTCACCTTCCTTTAGATAGCCAGGGAACATTAAGTGCGGCTGGGCGAAGGGACTGATTGTCGTCAATGTGTAAGGGTTTACCCTGGTGGAAACGTCTAACAGATGAAACCGCGCCTTCAAAACTATGTCAGACAGATCGCCGCATTGCATATCGCTGGCGGTATAGTCATCCATCTTTTTCTGGGTTTTAAATATCGTACAGGGAAACTGAAGTGCCGGCATAAATACCTTCCTGGTATATTGTTCACGAGGCTCATCTTGAGCGCCGCTTATGATAAGCGGCATATACATACGGCGCGTAATATCTTTTCTATTTTCAGTAAAAACTTAGACCCTGGTCATTATTTTTCACTCACAGCATAAAGCTAACTCACTTTATTTAATTTTATACATTCATCTAATAAATATATTAAATGGAATTATTATAAAAATATTATTGTATTAACGGATAAAATTTCCCCCCAAAGGTCTGCCAGCGCGCAGACCCTTCTTCTTATCTGTGCTATAACACAGCGGCTTATTTTCAGGGAGATAACCATGCGACAAAGAGTGATTGCCTGCCCGATTATTCAGAATCAGGGCCAATATTTGCTGTGCAAAATGCCACAAGATCGCGGGGTGTTTCCCGGCCAGTGGGCGCTGTCCGGCGGCGGCATTGAGCCAGGTGAAACCATGGAAGAAGGGCTGCGGCGTGAAATTCGGGAAGAGCTGGGCGAAGCGCTGATTATTTCGCATATCGAGCCGTGGACCTTCCGCGATGATGTGCGGATGAAAACCTACGCTGATGGGCGCAAAGAGCAGGTGTACATGATTTACCTGATGTTCGACTGTACCAGCGAAAACCGCGAGATAACCATTAACGAAGAGTTTGAGCAGTACGCCTGGGTCAGCCCGCAGGACCTGGCGAGCTACGATCTGAATGAAGCCACCGCCGCGACGTTCCGTGATAAAGGGCTGCTTTAAGGAGCTGAGCAGCCCGAAGGCTGCCCGGCACGGCTAGCGCATCGCGTTGTATATCGCCTGCTGAATTTTGACGGTCTGTTCGTCCACCGGCTCCGGCTCCAGCCCCTGAGCGGTCGCATCTTCATAGCGCTGCTTCTGCGCCGCCAGGCGCAGCTGAGCACGCTCAACTTCTTCCTTCTGGCGCTGTACCGCCGGGGCAGAACTGCAGAAGCTGGCGAGGAATTGCTTTCTCAGCGAAGTCAGCTTTTGCCCTTTCTTCATGCCTAACTCGGTGGAGCCGATCAGCCTGCGGCAGGGCCGGGTTTCATCCATTTGCGGGCGATACTGCAGCAAAATGGTCAGCACATCGCGGTCATCCACCGCCAATGCCTGCTCGGCAAAATAGACTTTCCAGTTCATCCCGCCCTGCATGAACAGACGCACAATACGGGCGTCGTTACGGTTAATCGCCGCCCGCAGGTTATTTTCATCCCAGGTGATACCCATATTGGCGAGCATATCCCGCGGGCTGTTGGATTCCGGCCGCTCTTTCTGCTGCACCGGCGCACTCACGATTGGCGGAGCCGCCGTTACCTCAGGCTTTGAAGAGGTATCACTCAACAGATAGAGACCAATCACCGCCACCGCTACCACCACAATCCCTACCGATGCCCACAGCGCGGTGGAGATCATGTCGGTAGTGTCATGCTGTTTTTTGGCCGTGCGCGGGTCATAACGCTCAATGGATTCTCTGATCTCTTCCGGGTCACCGCCCTGAGCCGCATGATTTTTACGCGCCTGTTCAAGGTAGCTTTGCAGCGCGGCATCATCCGCGTCCAGCAGCGAGGAAGGATTCACTTTGGTGCGGCCTTCACTAAAGGCTTTCTGGACAGGGCCGCTGATTTCACCGAAATAGCTGTCCAGCAAAGCCACCTGCACGGTCGTCAGCGGCTGCTTGTGCATCAGGTCATTGCGGATTTGACGGGTGCCATCGAGAAAAATTTGCAGGGTTTTACGCTGGTCGATCAGAAAACCCAGCTGAGGCGAGTTTTGGTAAATTTTGGCGTAGTGATGGGCGAACTCTTTCTTATCCACCAGCATCAACGCCAGCTCGCTGAACTTCATGCCGCTCAGCACGTCGCCCCGCTCGCCTCGCTTCAGCCAACGGCGAACTTTGTCAGCCCCAAACTGGCTTTTTAGCTGATTGACCAGCTCCGCCTGGCTTTCCCAGGCCTGATTAACCAGCCCTTTCAACATTAACTCAATGGCGCGCATCTGCTGCTGGGCGCCTTTTTGTAGCCCGTCAACGTCGGAGGAAAGCTCGGTGGAATAGCCCAGCAGGGGCTGCTTGAAGCGCACATGCTCCAGATAGCTGGTGAACCGCAGGGCAGCGAGGAGTTGGTTCTGGCTAACTTCCTGCCCGCTTTCATACTGCGGCACCAGCTGCTGTAAATGGCGTAGGAGCAGCGTAAATTGTGAAATCTCAGAGTCGTTAAGATTCAGCCGCTTTGCCACCGCCCCCCAGCTTCCCAGCGCCATGCGGGCCTGCTCCAACTGCTGGAAAAACCATTGCGGATCTTTGCCTTCGGCGGCACGAATATTCAATAGCGGCAGGATCTGAAGCGAAGCTTGCCGAATAATTCCCAGACACGTCTCAAAGTGCTCCCGCATCTGCAATGTTGCGCTGCTCATGATAGTCCTTTGTCGATGTCCGGCCTGACTTTGCCGAACGCAGAAAAAACTGTTTTTTCCGCCCCAGGCGGCTATTTTTTATGGTTATTAATGCCAAGGCCAAACTTCGCCATTACAGCCGAGTGTAAAGCAGCCCGCCGGGAATCAATGGCGATAAAAAGAGCGATTTAGTCAGGTATTTTCTAGCGCTTGCTCGGCGATTTCACCCACTCGCTTTAGCGCCGCCTCGGTGACGGCATCGAGAGGCAAAGCATAGTTAAGACGCAGGCAATTGCGATATTTGCCGGAAGCAGAAAAGAGTGACCCACTGGCGACGTATATTTTCTCTTCCCGTAGCAGGAGGTTAAAGCGTTCCACATCAACGTTTTCCGGCAGCTCAATCCAAAGTAGAAAACCGCCTTGCGGTCGGCTAACGCAAATGCCGCAGGGGAAGTACTGCCTCACACGGCAGGAAAAGTGATCGAGATTCCGCTGGTATTGTTGCCTCATACGTCTCAGGTGGCGGTGATAGTGGCCTTCGCGGATAAACCCGGCAATCGCATGCTGAGTAAAGACCGACGTACTGCCGGTCCCGATATACTTCATGTGCAGGACGCGGTCGAGATAGCGGCCGGGAACAATCCAGCCAATACGCAGGCCGGGTGCCAGCGTTTTAGAAAATGAGCCACAAAGTAAAACGCAGTCACCGACGTCCAGAGATTTAATGGTCATCGGGCGTGGGTACTCGTAGGTAAGCTCGCCGTAAACGTCATCTTCGATAATGGCAATGTCGTAGCGTTTCGCCAGACTGAGTACGGCCTTTTTACGCGCGTCTGGCATAATAAACCCCTGAGGGTTATTGCAGTTCGGCACCAGAAAAATCGCTTTAATCGGCCACTGTTCAAGCACCAGCTCCAGCGCCTCCAGGCTCATCCCGGTCACAGAGTCGGTTGGGATCTCCACCACTTTCAGGCCATAGCCTCGCAGCATCTGCATGGTGCCGTGGAATGATGGCGACTCAACCGCCACGATATCCCCCGGTTCACAGACCGCACGAATGGCAATCGACAGCGCTTCGTGGCAACCGTTGGTCACCACAATATCGTCAGCGTTCACCACACAGTTGCTGTCCAGCAACAGACGGGCAATTTGTTCACGCAGCACTTTGGTGCCCTGAATTTCGTCATAACCCAGTACTTCAGCGGCCTGGTGCTGGCTCAATCTGCCCATCTCCCGCAATAGCGGCTTGACGGTCGATTGCGTGAAATCAGGCGCTCCACTGAAAAATCCCGGCGCTTCACCGCTGTAGCGGAGATTAATCATCTCCAGCACTTCACTCCATTGCTTAACTTCCACGGGCCAACGTGCGGGACGCGAAAGGCGTGGAAGCGGCGGCACGGCTTTGCGCGGCGAAACAAAGTAGCCGGAGCGTGGCTGAGGGGAAATCAGCTGCTGGTCTTCCAGAACGTGATACGCCTGTTGCACGGTGCTGATACTGACGCCATGTTCGCTGCTCAGGCTACGCACCGAGGGCAAACGCTCCCCGCTTTGATATAGCCCCTGCTCAATGCGCTCAGCCAGCAGCGTGGCAAGATGTTGGTAACGCGTCATGCTGTATCCTCACCGGAAACCATACAGAAGGAAAAACCGATACAGAATGGCGCAATAAATACCATTCAGCTCATGTTTTAGCCCTTCTGTATGTTAAAGAAAAGTAATTTTTGAATCTGTCTGCTTTTGCCCGCTGGCCCCATGATAACTCCAGGCAAACCGCGAGGAGTCACATCATGGGCTTTGAAGAGAACCACCATCGCAGACCGTTTTATGGCCTGGTGATGCTTTACCAGTATTTTCGCCGCAGCCGCCAGCGCCGCCAGGCTTTGCGGGCGCTGCGCGAGCTGAGTCCGGAGCAACTCAGGGATATGGGGCTGACGAGGGATGATTTATCACGCTGGGAATAACGCTTAAGCGGTGCCACACGCTGGCACCGCTTTTTATTTACTGCTATCAAAAGGAGGGTAAGACAACAACAACGATAATCAGGAGCCGCATGAACATCACCGACCTGCCTTTTACTACCACCGACTGGGCAACTCTCACCCCTACCGAACATCCCGGCATTACCGGCAAAGCGCTGTGGCGCACGCAGCAGTTTGGGCCGATCCGCGTGCGCATGGTGGAATACACCGCCGGCTATCTGGCCGATCACTGGTGCCAAAAAGGACACGTTTTGCTGTGCCTGAAGGGCGAGCTGCAAACTGAGCTCGAAGATGGCCGCCAGTTTACGCTAACCCCGGGGATGAGCTACCAGGTGGCAGACGGCGCGGAGCCTCACCGCTCCTCAACGGCATCAGGTGCAGTCCTGTTTATTGTGGATTAACGCCATGTCGACAATTTTGACACCTCGCCTGGCGCTCAACCAAATCACCGAAGCCGACTGGCCACTCTTCCGCTACCTGCAGCAGCAGCCGGACGTCATGCGCTACGTAGCCGATAACCGAACGGAGGCAGAGATCCGCCAGGCTTTTGACGCCCGTCTTCCCGACTGGCAGCCGGGCAGCCGCCACTGGCTCTGTATGGTGATGCGCCACCGCAAAACCGGCGTGCCGATTGGCGTCACCGGCTTCATCCTGCGCGAGGACGATATCGCGGAAGTCGGCTTTTTACTCGACCCGCCGTTTCACGGGCAAGGCTACGGGTATGAATCGCTGTACGAGGTGTGCGCCTTTGCGTTTGCGGAGGTAGGCATCCGCAAGCTTGTGGCCACGGTCACCGCCGGAAATGTTCCGTCGAAGAAAGTGCTGGAGAAAGTCGGGTTTCAGCGGGAAGGCACGCTGCGGGAAAACTACTGGCTGAATGAACGCTGGCAGGATGACTGGATTTTTGGCCTGTTGGCCCGGGAGTTCAGATAAAACACGGGCCGCACGAGGCGGCCCATACTGCGTGATTCAAGACTTAGTTGTAGATTTCAGCCACGCCGTACATTTTGTTATCGCCACCGGCGGAAACAATGCGGATAGACTTCGCGCCTGCCTGCTCGGCTTTCTGCTGCAGCTGGTGTTGCAGGCTGTCGAGGTTAGACGCGCCGCTTACCGATACGGTGCCCATTTTCTGGCTGGCAGCTGGCTGTGCTTCCGCAGCAAAACCGGAGAAGGAAGCAGCGAGAGTCATAACTACGGCAAAATATTTGATGCTTTTCATGATGGTTACCTTTGCAATTTGTTTAGTTGGAAGGCTGACTGCCTTCGATGAGATAAGAATAGCGCCGCCGTGTTTTGTTTGTTAGCGGAACAATTCGCTTATCTCTTTCAAAAAAATTGAACACAAAGTAACCATAATAAAAGCGGCACTGGGCAGTCACCAGATCCAGCGCACGCCGACATTCCCCGTCACTACCCGCTGCCGCTCGCCGCCGAAGTTTGTCAGGTAGCCTGTCGTAGCATATAGGCTGCCGTTCTGGCTCACCTGCGCCACCAGCCCCGCTCCAATTTGCCCGGCCGTTTGCCCAATGCTATTAGCGATCGTCGTGCTGCCATCGAAAGCGGTTTCATCATCCTGACCGAATGACCGCAGCACATTGGCGCGCAGATAAGGCTTCCAGTTCACGCCGCTCGCCTCAAACGCCCACTGCAGCCGGGCCCCAACCCGTCCCTGCCAGGTGTTGCCATTGTTCCAGCGAACATCGGAAACGCCATCATGCAGCGAATCCAGCGAGGTTCTTTGCCAGACCAGCTGTGCCTGAGGTTCAAGCGTCACCCCTTCGCCGAGGGAAACGGGCAGCCCCGTCTCAACGGAGCCGGTCACCGCATTGCCGCTGGATGAAGCATTCACCTCGTTGACCGAGTTAGTATTCAGCCGCAGCGCGCTGCCCATTAACACTGCGTCCGTATACCAGCCGGAGGCCGTAACCCTTGTCCAGTAGCCGCCGTAGTTGTAGTTATTCAGCTGCATTTTGCCGACGCGCATGCCCTGTTTCGCCAGTGCAAAACCATCAACGTCCCCGGTCGCTCTGGAGAATCCGAACAGGATACCGACGTGATATGTCGCCCCGCTATCCTCAGTGGCGGTATACAAATCCTGCCCCAGCTGCAGCCCCCACAATGTGCCATTGAAGGACGGGTTTACATCTCCACTTTGATGAATATCCGCGTGGCTTCCCCAGCTTCTGGCCCAGAAGGCCGGCGCTTTGTTATCGCCGCTCAGCAGGCTCTGCTCGCCCTGGCGGTCATGGAAGGTGTCGATCTGCTGCAGGTTAAGCTGGCGGGCAACGGCGGGCGCTTCGGCGTACAGCGCAACTTCTGGTCGGTAAACGTTCAGCGTCTCATTGCCGTGAGACGCATCCACGATGGACTCAGGCGTTTCTTCTGCCGGGGTGACCGACGTTGTCGAGTCCGGTACGACAGTATTGCGCAGATACCAACTCCCGCCGCTGCCGTCGGAGACGCCGCCTTTGGCGAGATAATAGGAATATGCCCCTGCGCTAACGGTGCCCCCCGAAAGAGTGAAGGCATTCGCCGTGCTGGTCGCGCCGTTAGTGGCCTGCACCACCTGAATACCATCGGCCACAATTGGCGCCCCGGCGCCGCCGAGATTAGTGACCTTCAACGTGCTGCTGCCCGAAGCGCTACCGCCGCTGAGGATAAGCTTATCCGACTCAGCCCCGTCCCCCGCCAGAACACTATTCAGCGCAATCATGCCGTTCTGACCGCTATAGTTTCCGGCTACGGTCAGGCTATTCCCCACGCCGCTGCCACCAAGCTGAACAAGCCCTGTGTTGGTCAGGTTGCCGTTAATCTGGAAGTTACCGGGCATAGCGTTTGCATGCGCTGTTAATGCATTTGCGACAGCAATTCTGCCGCCATTAACAACATCGCCATTGACGGTACCGTAACCCCCCAGGGTAGCGCCGTTGACCACCGTCACCGCCACGGGTGCAGAAGCATTGCCGAGCGTTCCGGCTAAATCAAAGGTTCCACTTTGCATCAATGCCGTAGCAAATGAGCCATTTCCGGCCCACGTCCAGTCGCTGCCATTCATGGTTAACGTTTTGAAGTTAACAAAATCATTTGTGGCGCTGCCTGTCCCCTCAAGCGTCACGCTGTTATTGCCCAGCCCGCCATCGGCGAGGCCAACAATTTGTGAGCCGGTCTGGAGGATCAACGAAATGCTGCCGTTGCCGCTAAGGATCGCCGTGCCGCTTCCCCCCTGAATCAGCCCGGCGTTGGTGATGGTGATATTACCGTTAGTCGACCGGATACCTATGCCGTTATTACTAATGATTTTCCCGCCGGCCAGGTTGTTGATCGTGGTGTTAAAACTGCTACCGAGCGTGTTCGCTACCACGCCGTCCACGCTGCCGCTGGAAGAGGCGGTGCCGGTGGTCTGAATCAGGCCGCTGTTATTTAGCGTGGCGTTGTTACCCTGCAAAAACACCGTGGGCGCGTCCCGCCCGGAAGTGGTCAGTGTCCCGCTGTTATTCACCGTGCCGCTGCCACCCAGCAGCGAAATGGCCCTGGCGTTATTCCCCGACGTGGAGATAGTACCGGTATTGGTGATGGTATTTCCTGCAGCGCCAGGATTACTCTGCCCCCAGGCCGCCGTCATGCCGTAAGAGTTATTGCCGCTGGTGATGATAGTGCCGTTATTGATCAGCGTATTGTTATTGCCGTTAGCAGCCATGCCGTCGTTGTAGGCCCCGGTGGTGGTCAGCATTCCCGTAGCGCCATTAGTCAGCGTATTACCGTTATTCACGCCCAGCAGCAGCGCCCCACGGTTCGCCACGCCCGTGCCGTTATCAGAGAGAGTCAGCGCCCCGGCGTTGTTGATATTACTGCCGCTGTCCACCGAAAACGGCGTCGCCTGGGTGGTCAGCGAATAGCTCCCGCTCACGGTTGAGTCGAGATTAATCGTGACGTTATTACTGCCTGCGGTGGCAACCACCGGCGGAATACCCGAACCGCTACAGGTCACGGTATCCCCGCTATTCGGCGTTGACGACGAACAGGCGGCGGAGGCGGATAAAGGAAGCGCGCCGGTGAAACCGACCAGACAGACGGGAATCAGAGTCAAAGCCTTATTTTTCATGTTTACTCTCGCAGCAAGAAAGATAAACAAAGGGTTGGCGTTCCCTGCGGCCTCGCGTTGAGACGGGCAAATTGTCCAGTGGTGGGGCTGGGGCAGAAGAAATCCACACCCGGCACTTAACTATAGAGCCAGGTGGAGATTTAAGAGGCTGATGAGGCGGGTTTTATCGGCCTATTTCACCGAAAAGAGAGCGCGGTCAGAATTCCGTGCGGGAGAAACCGGTCATCTCGGTCAGTTCCATCTCACGACCCAAAGCGGTCATCGGATGGACAATCACCAGGCCACGCACGCTTTTCTTGAGCTTGCCCATATCAGCCTGCTCTTTTTTGGTAATCGCACGCTTGTACGGCAGCGCCACCAACTTCTGCGCTTCTTTGCTCAGCTTCTGGTTGCGCACCGCCTGCAGGCGAGCAATTTCGATTTCCAGCTTCTGCCGCTCTTTTTCCAGCTCGGCATATTTTTCCGCTTCGTTGATCAGGTGCAGGCCTGGCATTTCGTGGCGGATAGCGTCCAGACGGTCGCTAAGGCGTTTAATTTCTGCTTTTTCGATTTCTTTCATTTTGACTTACCGTGAATAAAGATGGCTTGCTGGCAAGGATACACGATCCTGAGGGACAGGGCGAAAAGCGGCTATTTCTGGAAGGCTTTTTTTAAGCTGATCCGGGAGATCAGCTCTGTCAGGGAAAGTACCATTGTGGAGCGAACAATTTGCATGTAGCGCTGACGCTGCATCGCCTGCAGCTCAGGATCGCTGCCGTCAACGAAGGTCGGCGTCGGCGGGAGCGCCGTCACGCAGTGCAGCTCGCCGAACGGGCCAAGCATTTCGTCATCGGTAAAGCTGTACTCGTTGCCGTCGTGGTTCAGCTCTTCGCGGAGCGCCATCAGCAGCTCGCAGTCTTCGTACTCAGCGCGATTCAACACGCCCAGTCCGTAGATAAGCTTCAGGCGTACCGAAAGGTCGCCCAGCGGGCCGTCGCCGTCCAACAGGGGCTCAACCGCATATTTCACCGCGTAGTCGTCCTTGCGGAACACCTGCAGCACCAGGATATTTACCGCTTCGGTTAACAGCTCGACGGCAGCAATCAGCAGGCTTCTTACGGTTTTGCCGGCATTCAGTCGCTCAAGCACGCGGTTTTCAAAGGCCTGGGTTTCTTCCATTTTTGCCTGCATCACTAAACATGTTTCAGGCGCGGTATCCACCGCGCCTGCATAGGGTTACGCTATGGCGTTATACGCCTTCACCGCCTCAGTCACGGCTTCGCTGTTCGCATCCAGACCGGACACTTCCGCCAGCGCCGCCTGCGGGCCTTTCTCCGCCAGCAGTTGTTTCAGCTCCTGCGCCTGCGGGTCCTGCTCGCTGTGGTAGTGCATTGCCGCCGCAATCCCTTTAATCAGGTTCACGTGAGGCAAACCGTACTCAATTGTCCCCAGCAGCGGCTTAACCAGGCGGTCACCCGCGCTGAGTTTACGCAGCGGCTGGCGGCCAACGCGTTCCACGTCATCCTTCAGATACGGGTTTTCGAAACGACCGAGGATTTTCTTGATATACGCGGCGTGTTTGTCGGCTTCAAAGCCGTAGCGCTTAATCAGCACCGCGCCGCTCTCTTCCATCGCCCCTTTCACTACGGCGCGCACTTTCTCATCAAGAATGGCATCGCGGATAGTCTGGTGCCCGGCCAGCTGACCGAGGTACGCGGTTATAGCATGCCCGGTATTCAGCGTGAAGAGCTTGCGCTCGACAAACGCCATAAGATTATCAGTAAGTTCCATGCCAGGAATGTTCGGCAGGTCACCTTTAAACTGGGTTTTATCGACAATCCACTCGCTAAAGGTCTCAACGGTCACTTCCAGCGGATCGTTGGTGGCGGACTCAGACGGCGGAACGATGCGGTCAACCGCAGAATCGACAAAGCCAACGTGCTGCTCAACCCACGCCCACGCTTCGGCAGACAGCGCTTTCTTGACGTGCTCTTTCAGCTGGCTGGTGCCGCGCACCATGTTTTCACAGGCGATGATGTTCAGCGGCGTTTCGTTGCCGTTCGCGCGGCGCAGCTCCAGGCCTTTGGCAAGCGTTGGCGCGATGCGCTCAAGCACAACAGGGCCGACGGCGGTGGTGATCAGATCAACCTGAGCGATAAGGGCCACAACGTCATCGCCAATGCTGCTGACGGCATTCACGTTGGAGACGGTATCAATCTGCTGCTGCTCGCCCACTACGTGAACCTGGTAGCTGTGACGCGCGTTCAGGGCATCCAGAACCACCTGGTTTACGTCGGCAAAAGTCAGCTGCAGACCGGCGTCCGCCAGCAGTTTACCGATAAAGCCACGACCGATATTACCTGCACCAAAATGTAATGCTTTCATTGCGTTAACCTTCCTGATTATTTCACCCGTGAGGGCTGGGGTAAGGATACTGTATGCGAATCCCCTCACCCTAGCCCTCTCCCCAAAGGGGAGAGGGAATAGACAGACCAACATCTCGATATCGCCTCTTCCCAAAGGGGAGAGGGAACATCCAGAACTTCCCCTCGTTTACTCCCTCTCCCTTTCAAGGAGAGGGTTGGGGTGAGGGTCCTATTTCTTACCGGCCAGCAGATCCAACACTTCCTGAACGCTGGTGGTGTGCGCCAGGCGCTCAATCACCGACTCATCATCCAGCGCGTTGGTCAGGCTGGTGATCACCTGGATGTGTTCGTTATTGCGGGCAGCAATCCCGATAACCAGGCGAGCCACGTCTTCCGGCTCTTCACCAAAGTGAACGCCTTCCGGATACTGGCAGAAAACCACGCCGGTTTTCAGCACGCGATCTTTCGCTTCCACGGTGCCATGAGGAACCGCAATACCTTCGCCCAGATAAGTCGGGGTCAGTTTTTCACGCTCAAACATCGCGTCCACGTATTCCGGCTGCACGTAGCCGCCGTTCACCAGCTGTTCACCGGCAAAGCGAATCGCTTCTTCTTTATTGCTGGCTTTCAGGCCGAGGAACACGTTACCCGCGCCCAGCTTGAACACCGCGTCTTCGCTGGAAACAAAGCTGTCTTCCAGGCTGTGCATCACTTTTTCTTCTTTCTGACTCAGGTTCTGAGAAGCCAACAGGCGCTCAACCAGGTTGGCGTACAGGCTGCTGTCGAGGAAGTTAGTCAGGGAGATGTGCTGTGCCTGCGGCACCTGGCGCATCGCACGCTCGGTCAGGTCGCGGTGGGTAATCACCAGGTCAACGTCGTCCGGCAGGCTGTTGATCGCGCAGTTGGTCACGGAGATGTTTTTCAGGCCAGCGTCGTTCACTTTCTTACGCAGCACGCCTGCGCCCATGGCGCTGGAGCCCATACCTGCGTCACAGGCAACGATGATTTTACGCACGTGGCTCAGGTCGTTAGACAGGCCAGCACCTACCGCCAGCGGCGCTGCGCCACCTTTGGATTCGGCTTTCATTTCCTGCATACGGCGAGCCGCAGCTTCGATGTCGTCTTCTTCTTTCACTTTGCTGGTTTTCAGCAGAATGGCGGAGACCACGAAGGAAACAATCATTGCCGCACAGATAGCCGCGATGTTAGCGAAGTACGCGCCTTTCGGCGTCATCGCCAGTACCGCCAGGATGGAACCAGGGGATGCCGGAGATACCAGGCCGCCGTTCAGCACGGTCAGGGTGAACACGCCGGTCATACCGCCGAGGATAACGGCCAGGATCAGACGTGGGTTCATCAGCACGTACGGGAAGTAAATTTCGTGGATACCGCCCAGGAAGTGGATGATAGCCGCGCCGCCAGCAGACTGCTTGGCGTTACCGCGCCCAAAGAACATGTACGCCAGCAGAACACCCATACCCGGACCCGGGTTCGCTTCAATCAGGAAGAAGATGGATTTGCCCAGCTCGTGGGACTGCTGAATACCCAGCGGCGAGAAGATACCGTGGTTGATGGCGTTGTTCAGGAACAGGATTTTGGCCGGTTCTACAAAGATAGACGCCAGCGGCAGCATGTCGTGCACAACCATGAAGTTAACGCCTGCCGCCAGAACTTTGGACAGGACTTCAACCGCCGGGCCGATGCCGAGGAATGCCAGAATCGCCAGGATCATCCCGATGATACCGGCAGAGAAGTTGTTCACCAGCATTTCAAAGCCGGATTTGATTTTACCGTCGACCCATTTGTCGAAGTGCTTGATTGCCCAGCCGCCCAGAGGACCCGCAATCATTGCGCCGAGGAACATCGGCATATCTGCACCGACGATAACGCCCATGGTAGTAATCGCACCCACCACGCCGCCGCGGTCACCGCCAATCAGGCGACCACCGGTAAAGCCGATCAGCAGCGGCAGCAGGTAAGTGATCATCGGGCCTACCAGCTTCGCCAGCGTTTCGTTTGGCAACCATCCGGTAGGAATAAATAAGGCCGTGATAATACCCCAGGCGATAAACGCCCCGATATTTGGCATAACCATATTGCTGAGGAAACGACCAAAGCTTTGCACTTTGATCTTGATATCGGATGACATACACATACCCCTTGTTGGTGTTCCGCGCTGAAAAGCAGCCCGAGGTTTATTGTTAACGTAGCGGCAGGGTCGCCGGCCTTATGCAGTAAAGTGACGCGAATCTGGCACTGAATCGTTAAGCTGTCCAGCAACCGCCTAATTATGTGAGTTAGATCACTAATACTCAGGGATCACCCATCCACATTGAGTGATATCGATCACATAATTGCAGTGTAAAAAAAGTACACCGTGGAATTTTTAACCCTGATTGACCTTTTAATGTGATAAACATCACATTTAATTATGACGCCTTTGTTATTTATTTGTGATCTAAATCACAAAGTATTTTTAGGCAGGTTAATCCTAATGTGATCCAGTTAAAATCTGGGCGTTGACAACAAACGGCGGGCAAGAAAAGGATGAAAGTAAATTACAGCGAAGCGGCTGGCAGAAAGCGCGGCGTTGAATGCCGCGCAGGAATGAAAAGTTAGTTATCTAAATCCGCGACAATGCCACGCGCCTGAGCAAACAGCTGCTGGTAATGGGCGTCGCTGTCGCCAATCCCCTCTTCCACGCCGATGGTATTATAGAGAAAGTCGATTTTTGCATCCTGAATGCCAAGGTAGCTCATTGAGCCGCTAATAAAGTCGGTCATGTTTTTTTCCCAACCGTACTTCACAAAACCGGCCTGTGAACCGCCGACCAACGCCACCCAGCGGATTTTCTTCCCGCCTAACTTACTGCCTGGCCCGTAGCCCAGACCGTTGTTCCACACGCGATCCAGGTAGCCTTTAAGCATCGCCGGGAAGCTGTACCACCACACCGGGAACACGATCACCATTGTGTCTTTATCTTCCAGTTCACCGAACAGGCGGTGAACTTCCGGGGAGTACTGCTTCTGCGGGTTGTTCCAGTCCGGCTCGTCTTCCACGCCCAGCGCCGGGTTAAAGCCGCTGCGGTACAAATCGAGAGAAGAGACATTAATGCCGCGCTCCGCCGCCTCGCCCTGAATTTCCTGTACCACCTGCGCGGTTAGCGATTCGCTGCGTGGGTGCGCCCAAACAATATACATATTCTCTGATTTCATGGAGTTATCTCAGTCAGTGGGGATGTGCGTTCACTTTACGACCGCTGGATAATTCTGTAAAACGTAGTATTTGAGATGAGTTAATGAAGGATTTTCACTAATGGCGCTGAATTTTACCGACTTCGCGACCTTTATCGCCGTGGCGCGGCACAAAAGCTTTCGCGCCGCCGGAGACGAGCTGGGGCTTTCTCCTTCGGCAATTAGCCACGGCATCAAGCAGCTCGAGCAGCGTCTGAAAATCCGGCTGTTCAACCGCACCACCCGCAGCGTTTCGCTAACCGAGGCTGGCAGCAACCTCTACGAGCGCCTGCGCCCGGCCTGCGACGAAATTAATACCATTCTCGATGAAGTGAACTCATTTCGTGACACGCCGATGGGCACCCTCAGAATTAACAGTTCGCGGCTGGCTTCACGCCTTGTGCTGATGCCGCTGGTCGCCGGGTTTACCGCCCGCTATCCCGACATTAAAGTCGAGGTGACCACCGACGACAGGCTGGTGGATATCGTGAAACAGGAGTACGACGCCGGGATACGCCTCAGTACCACGGTGGAAAAAGACATGATTGCCGTTCCCATCGGCCCAAAAGCGAGGATTTGCGTGGTCGCCACACCGGAGTATCTGGCGCAAAACCCTGCGCCAGTGCACCCACGCGAGCTGGTGAATCACTGCAGCGTTACCTTCCGCTTTCACAGCGGCCGCCCCTATTGCTGGGAGTTTTACGGGCCGGAAGGCAAGCTGGAAGTGACGCCCTGCGGCAACATCATCGTGGACGATCTCGACTCCGAGCTGGCAGCGGTGCTGTGCGGCGCAGGCATCGGCTATCTTTATCAGCAGCAGGTAGAAGACCATCTGGCGAGCGGCAGGCTGGTTTCGATGCTTGAGGACTGGCTGCCTGAGCTGCCGCCGTTCCAGTTCTATTACCCAGGCCGCCAGTACATGCCCAGTGCGCTTCGCGCCTTCGTCGATTACATAAAAGCGCCGCAGGCGTAGACTTTTTCACCAATGTTGGGTATCTGTTTCATACTTACCTCAAGTTGGCAAAAACGGATAATGTCATGAAACTGATCGGTAACTACACCAGCCCCTATGTGCGAAAGATCTCGGTCATCCTGCTTGAAAAAGGCCTCAGTTTTGAATTTATTAACGTCAACCCGTGGGTTGGCGACAGCCCGGCCCCGCAGTACAACCCGCTAGGCAAAGTCCCAACGCTTATCACCGATGAAGGCGAGCGCTGGTTTGATTCGCCGATCATCGCCCAATACCTTGAGCTGCTGAACATTGCGCCAGCGCTTATCCCGCACGACCCAAAGGCGGCACTGAAAGTGCGCCAGCTTGAGGCGCTTTCCGATGGCATTCTGGATGCGGCGTTAACGTCAGTGCGTGAGAAACTGCGCCCGGCGGAACAGCAGTCTGAAGAAGTCCTGGTGCGTCAGCGCGAGAAGATTGGCCGCGCCCTCGACCTGCTGGAAGAATACGCCGCCGACGGCACGCTGGCCGCAGAGCCGCTCAATCTGGCCAGTATTTCTGCGGCCTGCGCAGTGGGCTATCTCAATTTCCGCCGCGTTGCGCCAGGCTGGTGTGTGAACCGCCCGCACCTGGTTAAGCTGGTGGAACAGCTGTTCCAGCGCGAGAGCTTTGCCCGTACCGAACCGCCCGCGGCATGATCTGCGGCCAGGACAGGGGACGTTGTCCCCTGTAATATCGCCCACAAATTTCTTAATTCAGTCCCTGCCATGACGACAGCTCAAACACTTTTTAGCCATCTTCCGGCGACCGACCGCCTGCTGCGCGATGCCGCCTTTACCGCCCTGCTTGCCGAGTTCGGCCACACCCGCGTGGTTGCCACGCTGAGGACGCTGCAAAACGAAGCGCGCGAGCACATCCGCACGGCGAACACACTGCCGGACTGGAGCGAAGACTGGGCGAAGAAAACGCGTAGCGTGCTCGAGGCCAGCCAGCGCAGCGCTCTCCAGCCCGTGTTCAACCTGACCGGCACGGTACTGCACACCAATCTTGGCCGGGCCTTACAGGCAGAAGAAGCTATTGCGGCAGTGACAGAAGCCATGCGCTCCGCCGTCACGCTGGAATATTCTTTGGACGACGCCGGACGCGGCCACCGCGATCGCGCCATTGCCGATCTGCTTTGCGAGCTGACCGGGGCGGAAGATGCCTGCATCGTCAACAACAATGCTGCGGCGGTCCTGCTGATGCTGGCGGCCTGTGCCAACGGCAGCGAAGTGGTGGTTTCGCGCGGCGAACTGGTGGAGATTGGCGGTGCGTTTCGCATCCCCGACGTCATGCGCCAGGCGGGCTGCACGCTGGTTGAAGTCGGCACCACCAACCGTACACACCTCAAAGACTACCGCGCGGCAGCGGGTGAGAACACCTCGCTGCTGATGAAGGTTCACACCAGCAATTACCACATTGAAGGCTTCACCAAAGCCGTCAGCGAGGTCGAGCTGGTTACGCTGGGTAACGAACTGAACCTGCCGGTCGTCACCGACCTGGGCAGCGGCTCGCTGGTCGATTTAAGCCAGTGGGGCCTGCCGCCTGAGCCGATGCCGCAGCAGCTGATTGCCGACGGCGTGAGCCTGGTGAGCTTCTCCGGCGACAAACTGCTCGGCGGCCCGCAGGCCGGGATCATCGTCGGCAAAAAGGCGCTGATCGAGCGCATTCAGAGCCACCCGCTGAAGCGTGCGCTGCGAGCCGACAAAATGACGCTGGCGGCGCTGGAAGCCACACTGCGGCTGTACCAACACCCGGAAACGCTGGTTGAACGCCTGCCAACCCTGCGCCTGCTGACCCGCAGCGCCGAAGAGATCCACCAGCAGGCCAGCCGCCTGCTGCCCGCATTTAAAGAGCGCTTTGGCGAGCAGTTCGACGTGCGCGTTGAGGCATGCCTGTCGCAAATCGGTAGCGGCTCTTTGCCCGTTGACCGCCTGCCTGGCGCCGCCCTGACCTTCACGCCGAAAGACGGACGTGGCACAACGCTTGCCTCGCTGACGCAAACTCTGCGTGAGCTGGAAAGGCCGGTGATTGGCCGCGTGGCCGAAGGCCGCCTGTGGCTGGATTTACGCTGCCTGGAAAACGAAGAACTACTGCTGGAGGGACTCGCCCAGTGATTATCGCCACCGCCGGGCACGTCGACCACGGCAAAACCACCCTGCTTCAGGCGCTGACCGGGGTAAATGCAGACCGCCTGCCGGAAGAGAAAAAACGCGGCATGACCATCGACCTCGGCTACGCCTACTGGCCGCAGCCGGATGGCCGGGTTATCGGCTTTATCGACGTGCCAGGGCATGAAAAGTTTCTGGCCAACATGCTGGCGGGCGTCGGCGGCATCGATCATGCCCTGCTGGTCATCGCCTGCGACGACGGCGTGATGGCGCAAACCCGCGAGCATCTGGCGATTTTACAGCTGACAGGTAACCCGAAGATTACCGTCGCGCTGACCAAAGCCGACCGGGTGAGCGACAGCCGCATTGCAGAGGTCCGCGATGAAGTTGTCACGCTGCTGGGTAAGGCGGATGCCGCTATTTTTGTTACCGCCGCCAACAGTGGGGAAGGCGTTGAAGCGCTACAGCAGCATCTCAAAGGGCTGGGCGAACGCCCTCATGCCACTGCACATCGCTTCCGCCTTGCCATCGACCGTGCCTTTACGGTCAAGGGCGCAGGACTGGTAGTGACCGGCACAGCGCTGAGCGGGGAAGTTAATATCGGTGATTCACTCTGGCTGACCGGCACAGAAAAACCTATGCGCGTGCGCGGCCTCCATGCTCAAAACCAGCCGGTAACCCGCGCCATGGCCGGGCAGCGCATTGCGTTGAATATCAGCGGTGACGCGGAAAAAACGGATATCAGCCGGGGCGACTGGCTGTTAAGCGAAAAACCGCTGCAGCCGGTTGAGCGCGTCATCGTCGAGCTGCAACCCCTGCAGCCGCTCCAGCAGTGGCAGCCGCTGCATATTCACCATTCTGCCCGCCACGTAACCGGGCGTGTTTCCCTGCTCGAAGGTAATTTAGCTGAGCTGGTGCTGGATGTGCCGCTGTGGCTGGCGGATAACGACCGCCTGGTGCTGCGCGATATCAGCGCCCGCACCACGCTCGCCGGGGCCCGTGCCGTGCTGCTCCATGCGCCACGTCGTGGTAAACGCCAGCCCGCTTTCCTGAGCTGGCTGGGTGAGCTGGCAGCAGTCACCGATGACCAACAGGCGTTGAGAACATATCTGACTCGCGGAGCCGTGCTGCTCAACGAATTTGGCTGGGCGCGTCAGCTAACGACGCAAGGGCTTCAGGCCCTGCTTGCGAAGCCAGGCTATTTGCAGGCAGGCAACGCGCTGCTAAGCACGGACGTGGCCGCTATCTGGCAGCAAAAACTGCTCGATGCGCTGGCTCGCTACCACCAACAGCATGACGATCAGCCGGGGCCGGGGCGAGAACGCCTGCGCCGCATGGCGTTGCCCGCAGAGGACGAAGGCCTGGTGCTGTCACTCATCGAAAAAATGCGTGGTGAAGGCCTGCTCATGAGCCGCCAGGGCTGGCTGCATCTGCCGGGGCATGAGCCAGGGTTTTCCGCAACACAACAGGCCGTGTGGGATAAAGTCGACGTCCTCTTTGGCGACGAGCCGTGGTGGGTGCGCGACCTGGCCAAAGAAACCGGCGAGGAAGAGCAGGCCATGCGCCAGCTGCTAAGATCCGCCGCTCAGCAAGGGCTGGTCACCGCGATTCTGAAAGATCGTTATTACCGCAACGATCGCCTGCGGGCGTTTGCCGATCTGATCCGCGAGCTGGATCAAACCCACGGCGCGACCAACGCCGCTGACTTCCGCGACAGGCTGGGCGTGGGCCGCAAGCTGGCGATTCAGATTCTGGAGTATTTCGACAAAATTGGCTTCACCCGGCGACGAGGCAACGACCATCTGCTGCGCGATAAGGCGCTATTTTTATCGGCGTAATATTCCATTCTGCGGGAAGAGGCCTGCCCTCTTCTCCGCAGGGAATCCGTGAAGCGTGTCGTAAAGCCGACGCGAAATGGCGAATAAACAGGCAGCCCGGACTACCCTTGTGAGTGAACCATTACAAGGAGACGGCCATGACAAACAATCCTCCCGATACCCGTATTATCCCCGGCGAGTATGGTTTCCCGCTCAAACTTAAACCCCGTTACGACAACTACATCGGCGGCCAGTGGGTTGCCCCGGTTGGCGGCCAGTACTATGAAAACCTCACCCCGGTAACCGGCCAGCCGCTGTGCGAAATCGCCAGTTCAGGCAAGGCCGACATCGACCTGGCGCTGGACGCCGCCCACGCAGCCAAAAAGGGCTGGGGGCAAATGTCCGTGCAGGAGCGCGCGACTATCCTGCTAAAAATTGCCGACCGCATGGAGCAAAACATTGAGCTGCTGGCGACGGCGGAAACCTGGGACAACGGCAAACCGATTCGCGAAACCAGCGCCGCCGATGTACCGCTGGCTATCGATCACTTCCGCTACTTCGCCTCCTGCATTCGTGCCCAGGAAGGCGGCATCAGCGAGGTGGATAATGACACCGTGGCCTATCACTTCCACGAACCGCTTGGCGTAGTGGCGCAGATTATCCCGTGGAACTTCCCGCTGCTGATGGCAAGCTGGAAAATGGCGCCGGCGCTGGCGGCAGGCAACTGCATCGTACTGAAACCCGCGCGGCTGACCCCGCTCTCCGTACTGCTGCTGATGGAACTGGTTGGCGACCTGCTGCCGCCGGGCGTGGTTAACGTGGTGAACGGCGCGGGCGGCGAAATAGGTGAATACCTGGCAACCTCCAAACGCATCGCAAAAGTGGCGTTTACCGGCTCCACCGAAGTTGGGCAGCAGATCATGCAGTACGCCACTCAGAACATCATCCCGGTCACGCTGGAGCTGGGCGGCAAATCCCCGAACATCTTCTTCGCCGACGTAATGGAAGAGGAAGACGCCTTCTTCGACAAGGCGCTGGAAGGCTTTGCGCTGTTCGCCTTCAACCAGGGCGAGGTCTGTACCTGCCCGAGCCGCGCGCTGGTACAGGAATCTATCTACGAACGCTTTATCGAGCGGGCCATTCGCCGGGTGGAAGCCATCCGCAGCGGTAACCCGCTGGACAGCCGCACCCAGATGGGTGCGCAGGTGTCTCAGGGGCAGATGGAAACCATCCTCAACTACATCGACATCGGCAAGAAAGAAGGCGCGGACGTGCTCACCGGCGGGCGCAGAAAAGCGCTGACCGGCGACCTGCAGGCGGGCTACTACCTTGAGCCGACCATCCTGTTCGGTAAAAACAACATGCGCGTGTTCCAGGAAGAGATCTTTGGGCCGGTGCTCGCCGTCACCACGTTTAAAACCGTGGAAGAGGCGCTGGAACTGGCGAACGACACCGAATACGGCCTGGGTGCGGGCGTGTGGAGCCGCAACGGCAGCCTGGCGTACAAAATGGGGCGCGGCATTCAGGCCGGGCGAGTGTGGACCAACTGTTACCACGCGTACCCGGCGCACGCAGCGTTCGGAGGCTACAAACAGTCCGGGATCGGGCGCGAAACCCATAAGATGATGCTGGAGCATTATCAGCAGACGAAGTGCCTGCTGGTGAGCTATTCCGATAAGCCGCTGGGCCTGTTCTGAGGATTGACCCTCTCCCTGCCAGGGAGAGGGGATAGATTACGTACTGTTCTGCCTGTTGTTTTCCCCTCGCCCCTTTGGGGAGAGGGCTGGGGTGAGGGGAAAATCTAGCACAGCCGCTCAGGATGCGTATAAACCGTCGCCCGTCCGGGCCGGTTAAAGCCCACCAGCGTGAGATTTGTCCGCTGCGCCACTTCGACCGCTAATGAGGTCGCCGCAGACACCGCGAACAGGATTTCAATGCCGCACATCGCGGCCTTCTGCACCATTTCATAGCTCGCACGGCTCGACACCAGCGCTGCGCCGTTGTGCCACGGGTTACGGCTGCGAACACCGAGCATTTTATCCAGCGCCACATGGCGGCCTATATCTTCGCGCCCGTCCAGGATCTGCCCTTCAGGATCGAGCCATAACGCCGCATGAGTACAGCCGGTTAGCTCGCCGACGGGCTGGTAATCGCGCATTTTTTTCAGTGCTTCGTCCAGGTTTTCCAGGGTAAACGTCTGGGTAAAAGGCAGCGGCGGCACCGGGCGGCCAATGTCGTTTAACTGCTCGACACCGCAAACGCCGCAGCCGGTTCGCCCGGCCAGCGCCCGGCGGCGCTCTTTCAGCCCCATAAAGCGGCGGCTGGACAGCTCGATCTGGACTTCAATACCGTTGCAGGACGGCGACACGTCCATCCCGTAAATTTCCGCGGGGCTTTCAATGATGCCTTCGGACAGGGAAAACCCGAGCGCAAACGCTTCGAGGTCTTTGGGGGAAGCCATCATCACAACGTGTGAAATACCGTTGTAAACCAGCGCGACGGGGACTTCCTCCGCCAGCCAGTCTGTTTCGGCTACGGTGAGATTGCCCCGGTGCCACAGCTCAACGGTATTCGCGCCTGCGATCTGCGCCACGCTTTCTTTTTCAGAGTGGTGAAATTTGTTCACTTTGTTTTAACCATTCGAGAACACCCTCAGTACCAATGTGGTATTCTACTTAATACCCCTTCCGGATGAAGGGAAGTAAGCCATCAAAATCTATACTGGTTCCAATTGTGAACCTTTGCGGGTAACCCCGCAAAAAATAAATCCTAAGCAATGTGAAATGTCGAAATGTAAGGAGCGATCCATGCAGGTCAGCAGAAGGCAGTTCTTTAAGATCTGCGCTGGCGGTATGGCAGGCACCACGGCAGCAGCACTGGGTTTTGCCCCCGGCGCTGCGCTCGCGGAAACCCGGCAGTACAAGCTGCTACGCACCCGTGAAACCCGTAACACCTGCACATACTGCTCCGTGGGCTGTGGGCTATTGATGTATAGCCTCGGCGACGGCGCAAAAAACGCAAAAGCCTCAATTTTCCATATCGAAGGTGACCCGGACCACCCGGTAAACCGCGGCGCGCTGTGCCCGAAAGGGGCCGGTCTGGTGGACTTCATCCACTCCGAAAGCCGCCTGAAAACGCCTTCTTACCGCGCGCCAGGCTCCGATAAATGGCAGTCAATCAGTTGGGACGATGCCTTTGACCGCATCGCGAAGCTGATGAAAGAAGACCGCGATGCCAACTTCATCGAAAAGAACGAACAGGGCACCACGGTCAACCGCTGGCTCTCCACGGGGATGCTTTGCGCCTCCGCATCCAGCAACGAAACCGGCTATTTAACCCAGAAATTTTCCCGCGCCCTCGGCATGCTTGCCGTGGATAACCAGGCGCGTGTCTGACACGGACCAACGGTAGCAAGTCTTGCTCCAACATTTGGTCGCGGTGCGATGACCAACCACTGGGTTGATATCAAAAACGCCAACCTCATCGTGGTGATGGGTGGGAACGCGGCAGAAGCGCATCCGGTGGGATTCCGCTGGGCGATGGAAGCCAAAATTCACAACGGCGCGAAGCTGATTGTGATCGATCCTCGCTTTACACGTACTGCTTCGGTGGCGGATTTCTACACGCCTATCCGTTCCGGGACCGACATTGCTTTCCTGTCGGGCGTCCTGCTGTACCTGATAAACAACAACAAATTCAACCGCGAGTACGTCGAGTCTTACACCAACGCCAACCTGATTGTGCGTGAGGACTTCGGCTTCGACGACGGCCTGTTCACCGGCTACGACGCGGCAAACCGCAAGTACGACAAAACCACCTGGAACTACGAGCTGGATGAAGAAGGCTTCGCCAAACGCGACCTGACGCTTCAGCACCCGCGCTGCGTGTGGAACTTGCTGAAAGAGCATATTTCCCGCTACACGCCGGACGTGGTCACCAGCATCTGCGGTACACCGAAAGAAGACTTCCTGAAGGTGTGCGAGTACATCGCCGAAACCAGCGTGGCGGATAAAACCGCGTCGTTCCTGTACGCCCTGGGCTGGACACAGCACTCCATTGGCGCGCAGAACATCCGCACCATGGCGATGATCCAGCTGCTGCTCGGCAACATGGGGATGGCAGGCGGCGGCGTCAACGCCCTGCGCGGCCACTCCAACATTCAGGGTCTGACCGACCTCGGCCTGCTTTCCACCAGCCTGCCGGGTTACATGAACCTGCCGAGCGAAAAACAGGTGGATATCGACAGCTATCTGGCGGCCAACACGCCGAAACCGCTGCTGAAAGGCCAGGTGAACTACTGGGGCAACTACCCGAAATTCTTCGTCTCGATGATGAAAGCCTTCTTTGGCGACAAAGCGACGAAAGAAAACAGCTGGGGCTACGACTGGTTGCCGAAGTGGGACAAAGGCTACGACGTGCTGCAGTACTTCGAGATGATGAGCCAGGGCAAGGTCAACGGCTATCTGTGCCAGGGCTTTAACCCGGTGGCCTCGTTCCCTAACAAGAACAAGGTCGTGGCCTCGCTCTCGAAGCTGAAGTTCCTGGTCACCATTGACCCGCTGAACACCGAAACGTCCAACTTCTGGCAGAACCACGGCGAGATGAACGACGTTGATCCGTCGCAAATCCAGACCGAGGTGTTCCGCCTGCCGTCCACCTGCTTCGCGGAAGAGAACGGCTCCATCGTCAACTCCGGGCGCTGGCTGCAGTGGCACTGGAAGGGGGCGGATGCGCCAGGGGAAGCGCTGAACGACGGCGAAATCCTCTCCGGCATCTTCACCCGCCTGCGCCACATGTACGAACGCGACGGCGGCAAAGTACCTGAGCAGGTGCTGAACATGACCTGGCAGTACCTGACGCCGGACAACCCGGCACCGGAAGAAGTGGCCATGGAAAGCAACGGCAAAGCGCTGGCAGACCTGATTGACCCGGCCACCGGCGCGGTGCTGGTGAAAAAAGGGCAGCAGCTCAGCTCCTTTGCTCAGCTGCGCGACGACGGGACAACGTCCAGCGGCTGCTGGATCTTCGCCGGGAGCTGGACGCCAGACGGCAACCAGATGGCGCGCCGCGACAACGCCGACCCGTCAGGCCTGGGCAACACGCTCGGCTGGGCATGGGCGTGGCCGCTTAACCGCCGCATTCTGTATAACCGTGCCTCCGCCGACCCGTCGGGTAAACCGTGGGATGAAAAACGCCGCCTGATCTCCTGGGATGGCGCGAAATGGGGCGGCATCGACGTGCCGGACTACAGCACTGCCGCACCGGACAGCGGCGTCGGGCCGTTTATCATGCAGCCGGAAGGGCTGGGTCGCCTGTTTGCCCTCGACAAGATGGCAGAAGGGCCGTTCCCGGAACACTACGAGCCGTTTGAAACGCCGCTGGGTACCAACCCGCTGCACCCGAACGTCGTCTCTAACCCGGCAGCTCGCGTGTTTAAAGATGACCTGGAAGCAATGGGCACGCACGACAAGTTCCCGTATGTCGGCACCACCTATCGTCTGACGGAGCATTTCCACTACTGGACCAAGCACGCCCTGCTGAACGCCATCGCGCAGCCGGAGCAGTTTGTCGAGATTGGCGAAAAGCTTGCCAACAAACTCGGCATCGCCCACGGCGACACGGTGAAGGTCTCCTCCAACCGCGGCTATATCAAGGCCAAAGCGGTGGTGACCAAGCGTATTCGCACGCTGGACGTTCACGGTCAGAAGGTCGACACCATCGGGATCCCGATTCACTGGGGTTACGAAGGCGTGGCGAAGAAAGGCTTTATCGCCAACACCCTGACGCCGTTTGTCGGGGATGCCAACACGCAAACGCCGGAGTTTAAGGCGTTCCTGGTCAACGTGGAAAAGGTGTAACGGAGACGAATTATGGCTTATCAATCTCAGGACATTATCCGTCGTTCCGCCACTAACGGCTTCACGCCCGCGCCTCAGGCGCGGGATCACCAGCAAGAGGTCGCCAAGCTTATCGACGTCACCACCTGCATCGGCTGTAAGGCCTGCCAGGTGGCGTGCTCGGAGTGGAACGACATCCGTGATGAAGTGGGGCACAACGTCGGGGTGTATGACAACCCGGCGGACCTGACCGCCAAATCCTGGACGGTGATGCGCTTCTCGGAAGTGGAGCAGAACGACAAACTGGAATGGCTGATCCGCAAAGACGGCTGTATGCACTGCGCGGATCCGGGCTGCCTGAAGGCGTGCCCGTCGGAAGGGGCTATTATTCAGTATGCCAACGGCATCGTCGACTTCCAGTCAGAACAGTGCATCGGCTGCGGCTATTGCATCGCCGGCTGCCCGTTCGACGTGCCGCGCCTGAACCCGGAGGACAACCGCGTCTACAAATGCACCCTGTGCGTAGACCGCGTCACCGTGGGCCAGGAGCCTGCATGCGTGAAAACCTGCCCGACCGGGGCGATTCATTTCGGCTCGAAAGAGGATATGAAGACCCTCGCCGGCGAGCGCGTGGCGGAACTGAAAACCCGTGGTTACGACAACGCAGGTTTGTACGATCCGGCAGGCGTTGGCGGGACGCACGTGATGTACGTGCTGCACCATGCGGACAAGCCGACGCTGTATCACGGCCTGCCGGAGAACCCGTCCATCAGCCCAACCGTGAAGTTCTGGAAAGGCGTCTGGAAACCGCTGGCCGCCATCGGCTTTGCGGCAACCTTTGCCGCCAGCGTCTTCCACTACGTTGGGGTCGGCCCGAACCGTGCCGATGAAGAGGACGATAATCTGCACCATGACGACGACGAGGTGCGTAAATGAAAAAGCAACCGACCATTCAGCGCTACAGCGCGCCGGAGCGCATCAACCACTGGATCACCGCCTTCTGCTTCGTGCTGGCGGCGGTGAGCGGACTGGGCTTTTTCTTCCCGTCCTTCAACTGGCTGATGGGCATTCTCGGCACGCCGCAGCTGGCGCGCATCCTCCACCCGTTCGTTGGGGTGGTGATGTTCGCCTCGTTTATCATCATGTTTTTCCGTTACTGGCACCACAACCTAATCAATCGGGATGATATCTTTTGGGCGAAGAATATTCGTAAGATCGTCGTCAACGAGGAAGTGGGAGACACCGGGCGCTATAACTTCGGCCAGAAATGCGTGTTCTGGGCGGCGATTATTTTCCTGGTGCTGCTGCTGGTGAGCGGCGTGATTATCTGGCGTCCTTACTTTGCGCCAGTCTTCCCTATTCCGGTTATTCGATTTGCGTTAATGCTGCATTCATTTGCCGCGGTAGCGTTAATTGTGGTTATCATGGTGCATATTTACGCCGCCCTTTGGGTAAAAGGCACCATCACCGCGATGGTGGAGGGCTGGGTTACCACGACGTGGGCGAAGAAACATCACCCGAAATGGTACCGCGAAGTCCGCCAGAAACAGGAAAAGTCATCTGAATGAGTATTCGCATAATCCCGCAAGATCAGCTGGAGAAGAGCGAGAAACGCACGGCGGAAGTGATTCCGCCGTTATTATTCCCCAGGCTCAAAAATCTCTACAACCGCCGTGCTGAACGCCTGCGCGAGCTGGCTGCCAGCAACCCGCTGGGCGACTATCTGCGCTTTGCCGCGCTGATTGCCCACGCGCAGGAAGTGGTGCTGTACGACCACCCGCTGGAGATGGATTTAACCGCCCTGATTGCCGAAGCAGCCAAAACCGGCAAGCCGCCGCTGGATATTCACGTCCTGCCGCGTGACCCGCACTGGCAGCGCCTGCTGCAGTCGCTGATTGCCGAGCTTAAGCCAGAAATGGACGGCCCGGCGTTAGCGGTAATTGAAAATCTTGAAAAGGCTTCATCCCAGGAGCTGGAAGAGATGGCCACCGCGCTATTCAACGCCGACTTCGCGTTAGTCAGCAGCGACAAAGCACCGTTTATCTGGGCTGCGCTGTCGCTCTACTGGGCGCAAATGGCGACACTTATCCCCGGCAAAGCCAAAGCCGAATACGGCGAACAGCGCCAGTTCTGCCCGGTTTGCGGCTCGATTCCGGTTTCCAGCATGGTGCACATCGGCACCACCAACGGCCTGCGTTATCTGCACTGCAACCTGTGCGAAACCGAATGGCACGTGGTGCGCGTGAAGTGCAGCAACTGCGAGCAGACCCGCGACTTAAACTACTGGTCGCTGGACAGTGAACAGGCGGCGATCAAAGCCGAAAGCTGCGGCGACTGCGGCACCTACCTGAAAATTCTTTATCAGGAAAAGGACCCGAAAGTGGAAGCCGTCGCCGACGACCTGGCCTCGCTGGTGCTCGATGCCCGCATGGAGCAGGAAGGCTTCGCCCGCAGCAGCATCAACCCGTTCTTATTCCCTGGCGAAGGGGAATAAAACTGCCCTACCGGCCAGCCTTCACTGGCCGGTTATTTTTCCCGGCAATCAGCCACGCTTAATCATCTGCACCACCTGATCGCTTTGGATCTGATGCTCCACGCCCTGCGCGTCGTAGTAACGCGTCAGCCCGGTTTGCTTGTCCAGCTCCGGCTTGCCTTTGGTCACGATCATTTCGCCGGTTTTCGTCGACCTCACGTAGCTGCTTGAACAAGCCACCGCCGACAGCGCAGCCACACTCACCAGCATCATCCCGAAAAATTTTTTCATTTTTGCCAACCCGTTATTGTTTTAGACGCCGGATTGTAGCTGGATGAAATGCAACCGGTTGTTAACGAGTATTGCTGCTGATCAAAACGGCCTGGTTCTTTTTTGGCTGAATCATCGTTACCGCCACATGTTTGCCAGGCGGATTTCTGATACAAGTTGTGCAGAATGAAGCCCGGCAAACCCCGCTGGAACGAGCAGCTTATGGGCCGTTAGATTGATTTGGTGAATAATTTCACTTTAGGCGCAGCATATATTCTTACTGACCCATTGGGTAGCAGTAGGAAACCCGGTATACTACGCCCCGCCTCCATGTAGCAATGCAGGCGCGGAAGGTCGTCGTCTCCGGTGAGGCGGCTGGACTTCAACTCCAGTTGGTGCCGCCAGCGGCGCCGGGCAGGTTCGACTCCTGTGACTTTCCGCCATCTATCATTCGAAATTATTTCTATTTTCCTTTAATTACAATAAAATAATCATCATCCCCGTCTGTATAAATCCTGATTCATTTGCCAGAACACATGAAAAATGTGCCGACATTACTAGCTGACGGTTATACCAAATAATGGGGGCAAGTCGGTCTAACTAAGACTATGGGATGATTTGTATACGTGTCATCTATTTATTTCAGTAAGTTGCATTATTGATGGAAGTTGCTTGATAGCTCTAGAGTCACAATCAATTTAATTTCTCACAGATTTAAACCATTTAACGACTAAACCACCAGTAGCACTTATTCATTGTTATTCAAATTAGTTCACAACTACTACATGTAGTGTTTCTACTTCCAATTTATAACTAAATGTAGAAAAATTTGATAATTCATCAACATCACCTTGCTAAAAATAATTTTTAGAGTAAAGATTTAGGTAGTTGATTGAAAAAAAAATGTGATGTAAGTATAATCGTCCGGCCTTTGCGTGAGGCAATGTTAAGGAAAATACTATGATTTACTTATTGAAGGCTGCAGAAAAAGAAGAAAAATTTGTAGAACGTATTGAATCTACGAAACCCTCTGCGTCTTTTAATAAAGTAGAAAACTTAGCAGAACGAAAAAATTTATTAGAAATGAATAAAGCATTAAAAAAAGTTTTATCCGCAGCGTCAAAAATCAATTGGTAATTTATAATTATAAAAATAAACAGAATTAGAGTAGGTTATTTTATTTTTAAAACACCAGATAAAATTATTATTTAAATTCTCTGGAGAGCTCACATGGCAGAGTCAGCTGAAAATATTATTCCTGTGCATCAATGGGTAGAATATGATAAATCAGATAGTATAAATGATATTAAAGGCAGGCGTTCTCAAGAACTGATAATTGGTTTGTGTGGAGCTATTGGTTCGGGTATTAAAACCCTCAAAGAACAAACTATACTGTGCTTAAAACAAAATGGTTATCGTGTAGAACACGTCAGAGTAAGTGATCTTATTGCAGCAATTACTAAGGTCAGTACAACAACTCTTAACAGCTTTGATAGATACAATAAATTACAAGATCTGGGAGACAATTTAAGAGAAAATCATAAGAACTTTATTTGTGCTGAACTGGCTATATTGGAGATCCAAGTTTTAAGAGAAAAAATTTATGGCACGGATAATCCAGAGATCACTAAAAATACTAAAAAGACCGCTTACATAATTGATCAAATAAAGCATCCAGAAGAAGTAGAGCTTTTGAATCAGGTTTATAAGAATAACTTTTATCTAGTCGGGTTGTTGCGCACAGTAGCCGAACGTATACAAAACTTGCGGGATGAAGGTATCAAAGAAGAAGATGTCAAAAAAATAATTGAGCGGGACAGGAAATCATTAAATAAATTTGGTCAGCAAGTTGAAGAAACCTTACAGCTTTCTGATTATTTTATAAAAAATCTTGATACAGAGGTGATGAAAAAGTCAGTTCTTAGATTCATAGACCTTATTCACGGAGCTAATAATATTACTCCATCAAAAGATGAGTCAGGTATGTATGCTGCATACTCAGCTTCTTTAGGATCAGCTTGCCTTTCTCGTCAGGTAGGAGCATCCATAATGGATGTTGCCGGCAACATTATTGCTTCAGGAAGAAATGATGTTCCACAATACGGCGGAGGGCTTTATACTTCCGAAAGCAAAAAAGATAGAAGATGTTTTAATAAAAATGGATGCCATAACGATAAACACAAGGCTCTTTTAAATAAAGAAATAGCGGGAATTTTACAACAATTTAATCTATCTGATGCAGGAATAATTGCAGAAAAAATAATGAAAGAAACTAAAGCAAAATATCTAATCGAATATTCTCGTGCAGTACACGCCGAGATGGATGCTATAGTTTCATTAGCTAGGAACACAAACATGGGCACAACTGGTAATACTTTATATTGTACAACCTATCCTTGCCATGTTTGCGCTCGCCATATAGTTGCAGCAGGCTTAAAACGCGTAGTTTACATTGAGCCGTATGAAAAAAGTCTTGCATTGCAATTGCATGATGACACTATTTGTCAAACTGATCAAAGTCCAGCACCTGATAAAGTCCTGTTTGAGAATTTCGAGGGAGTTGCGCCAAAAAGGTATGCTAAATTCTTTGGATATCATAGAAAAAGAAAAGATTACCAAGGAAAACCAATAACTTACAGTATCGAAGAATCTTATCATGTTGATACACAATATCTTGATAGCTACTCAGATTATGAATCCAAAGTAGTACAAAATGTTAAAGGAAAATTCCAATTATAGGATTGACTTAATCATTAACATTTAAAGAGATTATTTCCTAAAATGCGTATAAGTAGTAATTAAATTTGAAAAATAATTTATGAGACTCTATACCTTCACTTGCATAATTAATTAAGTGCAATTGAGGGTGTCAATAAAACTCTGAAAATTAAAATATTTATATTCATAGAAATAAATACCAATCAAAGACTCTATTACCCCCGCTAATATTGAACCAAACTCTCTTTAATTCCTCTCTTCAATGCTTTTGGAATCTACATATTTACGAAAATTAAATTTATATTTTCTATATAAAATATTGAAAAGACCACAGCCTTAGAATAAGATAGTTAATATTTTATTTTTATGAACTTATAATAATGAATAGAGAAATATGCTTTTGCTGGTGGAATACAGGATTAGTTCCACCACTAACGAAAAAAATCAATAAACCTTTTGATACAGTGAAATCTCAGCGGGTTGAAGATGTCGTCATTCATTTAATGGAAAAAACTGCGATAGACATATTAATACTAGCTGAGGTATCCCATAGCTGTCTCTCTTTTTTAGAAAAATTAGCTGAGACAGTCCATATGGAACTAATTACATCGACAGAGAAAGTAGGGAGAATAAATTTCGACATAGCAATCCTTTACGAAAAGACAAAACTTCAATTTTTAGAGAAAGAAAACTTAGTTCCAGAAACTGCGTCTGGGAGAAAATTACGCTGTGGCACACGTTTTCTTTTTCAAGAAAATATATCACATGAAAAACTAACACTATTTGCTTCTCACTGGCCAAGTAGACTTCACAAAAGTGAAAAGAGAATAACCCTTGGTCAAAAATTAAGAGAAAACATTGATTTTATTTATAATAAGAAAATAGATAACGTGATTCTAATCGGTGATTATAATGATCAACCATTTAGTCCATCAATTGTTGAAGGATTAGAAGCGACAAAAGATATTGATATGGTAAAAAGAAAAAGAAAACTCCTATATAATCCATTCTGGCGACATTTAGATAAAAAAAACGAATCCCATCTATTTTCAGGAAGTTACTATCATAAAAACAATGATATAGATAAATGGTTTACTTATGACCAAATGATGTTTTCTTCTTCATTTTTAAATGATAAGATAGGCACATGGAGGCTTGACATAAAGAGCTCTCACTTTCATTCTGATAGCATATCCAAAAATGAAATAGGTTTTGATTTCCTCTCATTTTTTGATCATGTTCCCATTTATAGTAAGATACATAAAATATGAATGATAAAAACGATATTAACTTAACTGATCTAATAAAAAAACAACTGGAGAAGGTTAATTCTCTTTTTAACGAAAAGAATATTATTGAGAATGAGATAAAAAATACGTTTTCGATCATTGGAAGCTTAATGAAAGAAGAAATAGCCTTCCATTTTGAGAAAGAAATAGATCGCTATGATGATGAAGTTACCACTCTATATGCTAGTCCCAAAAATAGTAAATCAAAGTATATAATAATATCCTATGACTTTGACAATAACTCTATATTTCCTATAAAAATCATAGACTATAGTGATAACTCTTGGCTTTGCAACAATGCAAATGACGTGAAAAGAGCATTATCCAGTATGATATCAGATGACCAATTTATGATAAGGCTTCTTGCAATATCAAAAGAATCAAATTCAGAAAAGAACATTGATATATTTGATGACAATATACCTTTTTAAATTTATTCGTAAGTATAAATTTAAGTTATCCTTTAGGCGCAATCCCTCTTGCCTTTAAAGCCTCCCTAGCCAGGTTCTTTAACCAGTTAGCGAGGCTTATTCCTTCTTCGGCAGCAACTGCATCTAGCTGTTCCTTTAATGCCGGATCAATGCGCATCTTAAACTGAGGTGACTTGCCTCCACCTTTTGGTTTTTTTTCACGCGATATGATTGACATGAGGCCACCTATTGGATAGTTTTTGTTCTTATAGAAGGCCACACTAACATAAGGCCTTTTATCAGAGCAACGCCCCGGCAGTGCTGCAACACATACCGGAGCGTTTAACCACAACGTTCAATGTTAAGGACATAACGCCATGGCTAACCACGATAGTACCACAACCGCTAATCCCCAAATCCTGGGCTTTCAACCAGTTACTCACTCTGAAATCTCAGCCCTCTTAAAAACTCCGCTCGGTACCTCTCACGATCTCTTTCAGGTGCTGGATATTTGCGAGCGATACGCTGAAGTCCTGATTGAGAATAAAGACATCGTCGAGCGCATGGCGCTGTGTGGCCGCCTGTATGCCGGGCTGGAAGTGTTGAAAGTCGTGCTGGATAAACCACTGCCGGAACATCTGATTGAAGCTCTCACCGCGGAAAAGAGCGAGATTAAGGACGATGACTGGCCCCTGACGGCTGAGTCAGACCTGCTGCGGGAATATTGCAGCGCCCTGACGCTCGTGCTGCTGAACCAGCAGGAGTCCGCCGGGCAAGAGAGCACGATCACCGGCCTGCTATTCGAGCTGATTAACGTCCTGAACGACAGCCTGCGAGCGCCCCGCTTTGTCCGAACCCCTTCGGGGTTAGCGATGATAGATAATAGCTCAGTAGACTCAGTTCATTAAACGTTAATGTGAAGCAGGTACGCGAAGGCGTACCTGCCTGTTATTTGCGATGCGTTACGCAATGGGCAAACCGCTTTCAGATTTTACGATCGCTACCATGCATACTTAACCTCCTCACAGAGCACGAATTACTGTTGTGAAAACGGTTATCCGCCAACTTCGGCTGCAATTTAGTTTTTATGAATTAAGAACAAAACACCGGCCTGATCTTGAGGGCAAGTCAAAAAAATGACTAATTTTTGAGTAGTCACTATAATGAGCGAATCGAACGATTCATACGATATGGTGAACAAATGCATACGCTCACGGCGAACGAAGCGAAAACACAATTTGGAGATATGTTACTGAAAGTTCAAAGAGAACCTGTCCAGATAAGCCGGAACGGTAAACTGGTGGCGGTTGTCGTTTCCGTTGAGGATTATCAACAGTTGGAAGCGATGAAATTCCAACTTTTGCAGGCTAAAATCCAACGTGCACGCAATCAAAGCGATAAAGGCCAGACCGTCGATGGCGACGAATTTTTCGATGCTCTTATGGAGCAATACAAGGAATAGCGGGTGGCATACAGGCTAACGGAAGAAGCGCGGCGCGACATTGTTGAAATTCGTGATTACACGGTAGCTAATTGGGGGATACCTCAATCCAAAAGTTATCTTCTTGGCCTGCGTCAACTGTTCAGCAGGTTGGCTGAATCGCCAGAAATAGGCCAATGCCGCGCCGCAGAACTTGGCTCAAATATCAGTAGCTTTCCCTATTCAAGTCACATGGTTTATTACCTCAAAAAACCTGATGCAGTAGAAATATTGGCAGTGCTTCATCAAAGCCGGGTTCCTTCCCGGCATTTATCCAATAGATTGCTCTAGACGCTTTCATCCCCTTTTCTAGAAGAGTCTTTCTACTGACCGACCAGGCAAAACCATGCCTCGGGGCATTTTTGGATGCAGGAACAAATTAAAGCGCTGGACCAAATTACATCGGCGGCGTCAGTCCGTTGACCCCGGCGGAAATCCCGCGCGCGACGGCCTGCCCTTTGTCGTCTTTGGTGGCGAACAGCACCACTTTCGCGCCCGGCTTCAGCACGGATTTGTCGGCGGGGCTAATCAGTACCACCGGCACGTCGTCCGGCACCTGCACGGTTTTCTGCTGGCCGTGGAATTTCACCGTCATCGTGCGCCCGTGGCTGTTCACGAGGGTACCGACCGTGCCGTTGGTCATGGTGTTCACTTGGCCGTTGGCGGATTCAAACGGATTAAACCCTTCCCCGGAACCGCGCAGGCTCGGGGCAAAAACGTGTACTTCCAGCGCCTTCAACGTGCCATCCGCCTGCGGCACGGCGGCGGTGCCGATAAAGCTGTCGGGCTTGATGTCGCTCATCTTCGCTTCACTCACGCCGTTGATGCGGGTTTTGTCCGTCAGGCCAACGGAGAGCTTTTCCCCCTGCCGGGTGGTGATTTGCAGCGAAGAATCATTGACCGCGTCAATGGTGCCGCGCACCGGGGTAATGACATTGTCCGCTGCCGCTGCACCTACGCTCAGCAGCAGGAGGCTTAGGGCCGGGATAAACAAACGAGGCTTGATCATGCTTTCTCCAGGGTTCAGGTCAGGTTAAGAACTGCTCTGGATCAAGATTAACCGCCAAATGAATCCCGGGGGTGAAAGAGTGTGTTCAAACGTTTCCTGAACTACCCGAAACGTGCTCTTTTGCGAAGCGAATAAGGCGCTTAATCAGCGGCGTGCGCTCCCGCTTGCGGTACAGCATCCAGATCGCCGAAGGGATTTCTGCCCCGGCGATAGGGCGATAGACCACCTCAGGCACGCCGATGGTTTTCGCCATGATCTCCGGGATAACCGCGATGCCGTTGCCCAGCGCGATATGCGCCAGCACTTCGGTCAGCGTGCTAGAGCGGATGGCATCGTTGAGCACAAATCCGCCTCGGCGGGCGACTTCATGTGAGCCAGCAGTCTGCTCCGGCAGAATAAAACTTTCCCCGGCCAGATCGGCAGGATCGATAGCTTCCTTGCCGGCAGCAAGGCGGTGGGAAGCAGGGAGCGCCAGGCAAAAACAGTCACTCTGCACCAACAGGTGCCCGACTTCCGACGGCAGCGCAACCGGGGCGCGCACAAACCCAACGTCAATTTTGCCCTCCACCAGCGCCGCCGCCATGCTGTCCATCAGCACTTCTCGTGCGCCAAGCGAGATATCCGGATATCTCCCCCGAAACGCCCCCATTACCGAGCTGAGCGTTCCCGACCAAAGCGAAGACGCCACGTAACCGACGCGAATATAGCCCTGTTCACCGCGGGCGGCGCTGAGTACCCGCTCACGCGTCAGTTCAGCCTGGCGCAGCGTGGCTTCAGCTTCTTCGCGGAAAATTTCTCCGGCCTGGGTCAGCTGCACGCGCCTTTTGGTGCGTAAAAACAGCGAGGTGCCGAACTCCCGTTCAAGCTGACTGATTTGCACCGAGAGCGTCGGCGAGGAGATATTCAGCGTTTCCGCCGCCGCGCCAAAATGGAGCGTTCGGGCAACTTCGAGGAAATAACGCAGGTGACGAAGCTCCATTTTTACTCCTGATTATTAGATTTTAACTAATAATAATGCCGAACGTGGAAATTGAATACCGCGCCCCGGATCGCGAAGCTTAAGGCGTGTTTTTCCCGCGTTTTCGGAGCTTTTATGTCTACTGTGCTGGCCGCGCCCGTGGCCAAAAACGACACCACCGTGCTGCTGGTTGCTTCCATGGGCTGCGCGATGACGGTCATCGACACGAATATCGTCGGCGTCGTGCTGCCGACCATCGCCCGCGGGCTGGACGCCACGTTTGCCGATATGGAGTGGGTGATTGGCGCCTACGTGCTTTGTTTCTCTTCCCTTTTGCTGCCCGCCGGTTCGCTGGCGGACCGCTTCGGCAGACGGCGGATTTTTTTATTCGGCATCGCCCTGTTTGCCCTGGCGTCTTTAGCCTGCGGGGCGGCCACCACCATCCTGATGCTGAATATTGCCCGCGCACTGCAGGGCGTGGGCTCGGCGTTCTTGCTGGCTCCGGCGCTGGCGATCATCGGGCATACCTTCCGCGAACCGCAGGCACGAGGCCGTGCGTGGGCCATCTGGGGCGGCATGATGGGCATTACCATGGTGCTTGCGCCTTTGGCGGGCGGCATCATCAGCGCGTATTTCGGCTGGCGCTGGGCGTTCTACATCAACATTCCCATCTGCCTGCTGTTGGCGATGGCGGTGCTTCGCACCATCGAAGAGTCCAGTAATCCTGCCGCCGGTAAGCCGGATGTACATGGCATTTCGCTGTTTATCGCCGCCATGTTTTCGCTCACCTGGGCGCTGATCCTCGCCCCGGAGCACGGCTGGGGCAGCCCCGAAGTGATGGGCCGCTTTATCGCCTCAGCCTGGTTCTTTCTGTTCTTTGCGCTGGTCGAACGTTACAAAACCCAGCCAATGCTCGATCTCCGCTTGTTCCGCTCTCTGCCGTTTATTGGCGCGGTGCTGGCCATGTTCACCTATGCGGCCACGGCGCAGGTGATGACCTCGCTGCTGCCGCTGATGCTGCAAAACGTTGAGGGGAAAACCGCCCTGGCGTCCGGGGTCGGGATGCTACCGTTCGCGCTCGCCATGCTGTTCTTCCCGATGGTGGCCCGCTGGATGGCACACCGCATGGCCGCCCGCTGGATCTTAGCCGCAGGATTGGGGCTGGTTGGCGTCGGTAACCTGATTATCGCCAGCGGCGTGCTGGCGCAGTGGCCCTGGCTGGTTATCGCCGGGATGGCCGTACTGGGTAGCGGCGGCGGTATTCTGAACGGTGAAACGCAGAAGGCGATTATGGGCACCGTGCCTCACGAACGGGCGGGCATGGCTTCAGGGATCAGCACCACGGCGCGCTTCTCCGGCATTCTGCAAGGTTTTGCGCTGCTGGGGGCCATTCTGGCCGGGCATACGCGTCACGTGCTGACCTCAGCGATGCAGGCAAACAACCTGCCGGTACACGACGATTTTATTACTCAGGTTGTGGCCGGAGATGTACAGAAGGCACTTGCCCTGTGGCCGGAGCAACAGGCTCAGACGCTAAGCAGGCTGATCCGTCACAGTTATGCCAGCGGCTTCTCGCTGATGCTGGTTTGCGCCGCGCTGTTCGCTTTCTTCATTGCGCTGGTTGTCGTTTTCACCGTGCGGGATCGCGCCGGGAGTCAGCCCAATGAACGCTAAAGATATTGATTTTCAGTTTGCTATTTTCAGCGATGTTCATGCCAACTTACCGGCACTTGACGCCGTTTTGCAGGACATTGACCGCCACCACATCAACCAAATTTGGTGCCTGGGTGATCTGGTAGATTTTGCGCCGTGGCCGAATGAAGTAATAAACCTGATTCGCAGCCGCAGCATTCCGGTGGTGATGGGCAACCACGACCGCCGCGTGGCAATGGACGAGCCGGTCACGCCGCTGGCTAAGCACTCCGCCCAGGAACAACAAGCCCGTGAACAGGCCATTGCCTTGAGCAAACGAACGCTGACGGAAGACAACTGCCGCTGGCTCAGCGCCCTGCCGCGGTCGAGAACGTTTCACGCCGGGCCGCTCAGAATTCTGTTGGTTCACGCCAGCCCGGATTCGCTCTCGGAGTATGTGCATCGCCAGTTTTCCTGCAGCCAACTGATGAAGTGGCAAACCACGCATCAGTTCGATGTGATGATTTCCGGGCATACGCACTACGCGGATATTCGCGAATTAGTGCGCAGCGATGGCCGCAGGCTAATCGTCGCCAATACCGGTGCCGTCGGGCGAATCAAACCCGGCGAACCGCAGGCCACCTGGCTAATGGGCAGTTACCGTCACGGGAAGCTAAAACTGGCGGTTCAAACGGTAAATTATGACGTCGCCGCCGTGGCCCAGGCGATTAAAGACAGCCCGGTGCCTGACTTTTACGCGGAGGAGCTGTATCAACACGGCATGGCCTGCTCACGGGCGCTGTCGGCATTCTGAGCGGCTGACTATTTCGTGATAAGCTGCGCAATATTGGCGGCAGATAACGCACATCACCAGGTTGATGCGCGATACTGCCTCACTTTCATTGCTTGCCGCTTCAGGAAGAAAAATGGCCTCTAAATATGCACTCGTTCTGCTGGCTCCGCTGCTGCTGGCGGCCTGTTCGTCATCGAACAATTCAGGAATAGATCGCCAGGACAGGCAGCGGCTGGACGACAGCTTTATGCGCTCGCCGTGGCCCGATCCCTACTACAACAGCCGCTACCTGACGCCGGAACAGCGCCAGGACATCCGGGACCGCATCCGCGCCGACCAGCTGGAAGCCAGAGGCCGCCGGGATAACAGTACCGACAGCGGCGACGGTTTCGGCCAGCCGGTGCATTTCTAAACGGTTGGCACCGTTCCGCCATCAATGATGTACTCCGTGCCGGTGATCGCGGCGGCACGGTCTGAGACCAGGAAAGCGATCAAATTAGCCACTTCTTCTGGTTTTGCCGGGCGGCCCAACGGGATCCCGCCCAGCGAATCCATAATGATCTGCTTCCCACCCTCGTAATCCGTGCCCGCCTGCAGCGCCAGCCGTTCCGCCAGGCGGACAGAGGCCTCAGTTTCAATCCAGCCCGGCGCCACGCGCAGCACCCGTACGCCCTGCGGGGAAACCTCTTTCGACAGGCTTTTGCTATAGGCGGAAAGCGCCGCTTTGGCCGAGGCGTAGGCCGTGGTCGCTTCCGGCAGCGGTAAAATCCGCTGAATGGAAGAGACATGGATAATCACCCCCGAACCCTGCACCGTCATGCCCGGCAGCAGCGCCCTGTCCAGCCGCACCGCCGGAAAAAGATTAAGCGCCAGCTCGCGCTGCCACTGCGCTTCGTCCAGCACCGCGTAGCCTCCAGCCGGGGATGAGGATCCGCCGAGCATATGCACGATGATATCCACGCCACCGAGACGCGCCTGCACCGCTTTTACCAGTTGCTCGCAGCCCTCACGCGTGGCGAGATCCGCCGCGACAAACTCGTCGGCATGAACGTTTTCAGGCGCATGGCGAGCCACGGTCATCACCTGCGCGCCCAGCTCGCGGAACAGCGCTACGGTCGCCGCGCCTGCGCCCTTCGTGCCGGACGTCACCAGCGCTCTTTTGCCCTTCAGTGTCAAAAAGTCAGTCATGCTACGTTCTCCAGAAAGTCGATTTACCTGCCGTATCACTACTCTAAGAACGCGGTATAATTTAAACAATTGGGACAAACCGGGATGAAATAATGAAGGAATCGGGACAATGTCGCGCATAGCCCTGGCCGATATCGAAGCCGTGCAGGCCATCGCCCGCCGGGGATCTTTCCGCGCGGCGGCTATCGACCTCGGCGTTTCAACCACGGCGCTCAGCCATACGCTGGCAAAGTTTGAGGCTGAACTTGGCGTGCGCCTGTTCAACCGCACCACCCGCAGCGTGTCGCTGACGGAGGCCGGGAGGCTGTTTATCGAGAGAGTTAGCCCGTCTCTACAGGGGCTGAACGATGCCCTTGAAAGTGTGCGGGCGCACCGCGATACGCCGTCCGGCGTGCTGCGCATCAACGCGCCGCCTTTTGCCGCTCGCCAGGTACTTTCGTCGCTGGTGTTTGAGTTTTTACGTCGCTATCCGGAAATGCAGGTCGATATTGTGACCGAAGGAAAGCTGGTCGATATCGTGGCGGAAGGGTTCGATCTTGGCGTGCGCGTGGCCGGGCTGGTGCCCGCCGATATGATTGCACTTTCGCTTGGGCAACCCCAACGCTTTGCCGTGGCCGCGTCTCCAGCTTACCTGGCAGAGCACGGCACGCCGCTAACCCCGGGCGACTTGCTGAATCACGCCTGTATTCGCGTCCGGCTGCCGGACGGCTCGCTCTACCGCTGGCATCTGGAAAAGCAGGGTGAAGTCGCGCAAGTCGACGTGCGGGGGCCGCTGACGCTGGACGAAGCCTCGCTGGCGCGGGAGGCGGTGCTGGAAGGTGTCGGGATTGGCTTTTTCATGGAGCAAAACGTCGTCGACGAAATCCGCTCCGGCAAGCTGGTACGCCTGCTGGAAGCGTGGACGCCGCCCTTCCCAGGGCTTTGCCTTTACTATTCCGGCAGGCGGCATCCTTCTGCCGGGCTTGCCGCTTTCCTGGCGCTGGCGCGGGAAAAGTCAGGGAGGTCACTGACCTCCCCATAACGCTTAGAAGCTGTAGTTTGCCGTCAGCGAGAAGCTGCGCGGGGCGCCATAAACCACATAGTCGGACAGCCAGGATTCATATTCCCTGTCGAACAGGTTGTTGATGTTGCCCTGTACGGCAAAGTTTTTCGTCACCTGGTAGCGGGTGAAGAGATCCACCAGCGCGTAGCTGCCCTGCTTGATGCGGGTGTTGCCGTTCGGGCCGTAGGCATCCTGCCAGGTTTTACCCTGCCAGTTCACGCCACCGCCCACGGTGACCTCCGGCAGCATCGGCAGCTGGTAGCGGGTAAACAGCTTCATGGTGGTGCGCGGCTGGTCCGGGTTCACAGCGTCGCCGTTATTGTCGTCCGCCACATAGCGTGAAGCCCCGAAGGTAAGCTGCCAGTTATCGGTCAGCGCGCCGTTAAGCTCAAACTCCACGCCGCGGCTTACGGTGCCGTCCACAGACTTATACGCCGTTTCGCCAGGGTTGCCGTTAACCGGCGTGCCGAGCGACTGGGCCACTTTATCCTGTTCGATGCGGAATACCGCCAACGAGGTGGTCAGGCGCGTGTTAAACCAGTCTGCTTTCACGCCCGCTTCGTAGCTCTTCCCGGTGGTTGGGTCGAGGTAATCGCCGTTAACGTCGCGCTTATCGGTCGGCTGGAAGATGGAGGTGTAGCTGGTGTACGCCGACCAGGTGTCGTTGATGTCGTAAACCAGACCCGCGTACGGCGTCACGTCATGTTTTTTGCTGCTCAGGCTGGTTTGCGGCGCGGTGGACGGATTGTAGTCCGCATCCCATTCGGTATAGCGGGCGCCCACAATCAGGTGCAGTGGGTCAGCCAGCGAGAAACGCGCTGCCGTGTAGGCAGACTGTTGGCGCACCACATCTTTGCTGTAGAGCGAGAAGGCTGACCAGCTCGGGTCTGCGACGTTGCTGTAGAAGCTGTCCATCGCGATGCCGCCGTAAGGCAAGCCGGTGTTCGGCATGGCGTTATCGTAGTGGTTACGCTGGCGGCTGTAGCTGCCGCCGAACATCAGCTCGTGCTGGCGGCCAAACAGGTCAAAGCCGCCGCGCACAAACGCATCCACCGAATCCTGTTTACGCTCGCCCCGGTTCCAGCCGCCATAGGCGCTGGTGCCCGCCCCGGTGACTTTATCCGGGAAGCCGGTGACGTACATCAGCTTAGAGTCGAAGTTGGTTTCGGCGTGCAGCGTGTTGATTCGCGCTTCCCAGCCGTTATCAAAGCGCTGGACCAGGTTGGCGAACACTTTGGTGGCGTCTTTGTTGGAGTAAGCCCAGTCCGGCGCGGTGGTGGCGCTGCGGCTAAAGTGCGTGCGGCTGCCGTCGGCATACCAGGTGGGCAGGCCGCCCCAGGTCGGGCTGTCGTCATTGCTTTCCTGGTAGTCGTAGCCGACGGAAAGCGTGGTGGAGTCGGTCAAATCGGCGTCCACTACGCCGTAGATGAATTTCTTGCGGTAATGGCTTTTATCCAGCCAGGTGTCGTTGTCCTGGTAGCCGGTAACCACGCGGCCCCGCACGTTGCCGGACTCGCTCAGCGGCGCGGAGAGATCGGCCACATAGCGCTGCTTGTCCCAGCTACCGTAGCTGGCGGACACGTTACCTTTAAATTCGCGGCTGTCGGCGTGCTTGCGCACCATGTTGATGTATGCCGAAGGGTTACCGCTGCCGCTCATCAGCCCCGCCGCGCCGCGCACCACTTCGATGTTTTCAAATACGGCGGTATCCGAGCCGGTGTCGCCGAAGTCCCAAACGTCGCTGACCTGTGTGGGCATGTCGTCGTAGGCATAGTTGCTGATGAAGAAGCCGCGCGCAAAGTAGGTGGCACGGCTGCTGTCCACCAGCTTGGTGCTGATACCGGTGGTGTTATCCAGCACGTCGCCGATGGTTTGCAGGTTCTGATCCTGGATGCGCTGCTGACTGATGACGCTAACGGATTGCGGAATATCGCGCGGAACCAGCAGCAGCTTGGTGCCGGTGGTGGTGGTTTTGACGCTGTAATCCTGTTCCTGACCTGCCAGCGGGTTATCCGCCTGAGTATTTACCGTGATGGTGTCTTCTGCCTGCGCAGAAGGCAGCAGCGCGAGCGCAATGGCCGCCGCCAGGAGTGATGGGCCGCCTGCCCGAAACGTGAACCGATCCCTGGAGAAGTTAACCAATGCCATGTTAAACCCTCATTTTTGCAGTGCTGCGGCGTTTTCCGTGGCCGGCACTTTTTTTTGATTTTTATAAAGACGCGCACCATTAAATGCGGATGAGAAATATACGCATTTGTATTTAACCTGTAAACAAATGTAATTCCCTGAGGGTTAACGAAGATTGCACCGTTGCAGGGCAAAAACGGGTATTTGGTGGCAATAAAAATTGCCGCTTTCGCTTTACAAACCAACACGTAAATCTGTTGTTAAAACAGCCTCATCATCTGGCTTATTGCTTCCGTTGTGATAGATTCCTCTCGCTTTCAAAACATACACAGCAAAATACGCTGCGAAGCCTCTCTCTTTTTTCAGGTAAACGATCGGACGCCATGAGAAAGTTAGCCAATATCCACCTGCTGATGATGTTGATTCTGCTGGTTGCTGTCGGGCAGATGACACAGACGATTTATATTCCTTCTATTCCCGATATGGCTCATGAAATGGGCGTGCGCAGCGGCGCAATTCAGCGCGTGATGGCGGCCTATTTGTTTACCTACGGCGTGTCTCAGCTGTTTTATGGCCCGCTTTCCGATCGCATTGGCCGCCGCCCGGTGATACTCGCCGGCATGGTGATTTTCATGCTGGCGACACTCGGAGCGCTGTTTACCACTAATTTGCATATTCTGGTGCTGGCGAGCGCTCTGCAGGGCATGGGCACCGGGGTCGCAGGCGTGATGGCGAGAACCATGCCGCGCGATCTCTACGAAGGCGGTGATTTACGCCAGGCCAACAGCCTGCTGAACATGGGTATTCTGGTGAGCCCGTTGCTGGCGCCGGTTATTGGCGGGATGCTGGACAGCGTCTGGGGCTGGCGGGCCTGCTACGGCTTCTTGCTGCTGCTGTGTGCCATTGTGGCATTTTCTATGTGGCGCTGGCTGCCTGAAACCCGCCCGGTCGACGCCACGCCGCCGCGTCTGATGCGCAGCTACAAAATGCTGCTCGGTAATATCTCCTTTAACTGCTATCTGCTGATGCTGGTCGGTGGCCTGGCGGGCGTGGCGGTGTTTGAGGCCTGCTCCGGCGTGCTGATGGGCGGCGTACTCGGCCTGAACGGCGTGGTGGTCAGCATTCTGTTTATTCTGCCTATTCCGGCGGCGTTTTTTGGCTCCTGGTATGCGGGTCGCCAGAACGTGCGTTTCTCCAGCCTGATGTGGCAGGCGGTATTAAGCTGCCTGTTCGCCGGTATTCTGATGTGGATCCCCGGCTGGTTTGGCATCATGAATATCTGGACGCTGCTGGTGCCTGCGGCGCTGTTCTTCTTCGGCGCGGGCATGCTGTTCCCGCTGGCGACCAGCGGCGCGATGGAGCCGTTCCCGTTCCTCGCCGGCACCGCAGGGGCGCTGGTTGGCGGCCTGCAAAACATCGGCTCCGGCGTGATGGCATGGTTCTCCGCGCTGATGCCGCAAACCGGGCAGTACAGCATCGGGATGTTGATGACGGCGATGGGCGTGCTGATCCTGTGCTGCTGGCTGCCGCTGGCGCAGCGTTTTCAGCATCATGGTGAGACAGTTTAGTTTACGGCCCCTCTCCCCTGCCCTCTCCCCGGAGGGGCGAGGGAGAAAAACCGGCATCTGATTAGCTCCTCACTTTACCCAGCACGCTGTTCCATCCCCTCTCCCTTCCAGGGAGAGGGTTAGGGTGAGGGTCATCTTCCCCGTCATATTTTTGTCATTTAGTTACCTTACTCTCACTTCTGGTTTAATTATTTGATCAATCTACGCGCGTAGATACACTGCGAGAAATGATTAAAAATGGCATCTTCGCCAACAGATAACGTTCGATCTCTGTGAGAACTCTAATGACGACAAGCACTTTCCCCCCTCCTCCGGCCGATGCACAGCACGCGGCAGAAGAGCGCCTGGCCACGCCGGAAGGTAAACGTGATTTTATTCGCGCCACCTTCTCCTGCTGGCTCGGCACCACAATGGAATACGCGGACTTCGCGCTTTATGGCCTGGCGGCCGGGATCATCTTTGGCGATGTGTTCTTCCCGGATGCCACGCCTGTCATGGCGCTACTCTCCAGCTTTGCCGCTTACTCCGTGGGCTTTGTTGCCCGGCCAATAGGCGCCCTGCTGTTTGGCTGGCTGGGCGACCGCTACGGCAGAAAAATGGTGATGGTCATTACCATTGCGCTGATGGGCTGCTCCACCACGCTTATTGGCCTGATCCCGAGCTACGCGCAAATTGGCGTCTGGGCGCCAACCTGCCTCGTTATTCTGCGTTTTGCCCAGGGGCTTGGCGCGGGTGCGGAGCTGTCCGGCGGCACCGTTATGCTGGGCGAATACGCCCCGGTGAAACGCCGCGGCCTGGTGTCGTCCATTATCGGGCTGGGCTCCAACAGCGGCACGCTGCTGGCTTCTCTGACCTGGTTGCTGGTGCTGCAGATGGATAAAGAGACGCTGCTTGCCTGGGGCTGGCGTATTCCGTTCCTGTGCAGCATGCTGATTGCCGCTGTTGCCCTGATTATTCGCCAGCATCTGCGTGAAACCCCGGTATTTGAGCGCCAAAAAGCGCTGCTGGAAGCCGAGCGTAAACAGGTGCGGGAAAAGGGGCTGGCCGAGCAGCAGAAAGACCCGCGTAACTTCTGGCAGCGGACCCGCGCCTTCTGGACCATGGTCGGGCTACGCATTGGTGAGAACGGCCCTTCTTATCTCGCCCAGGGTTTTATCATTGGCTACGTCGCCAAAGTGTTGGCGGTGGATAAATCCGTCCCCACACTGGCGGTGCTGATCGCCTCGGTGCTGGGCTTCGCCATTATTCCTTTTGCCGGCTGGCTCTCCGACCGCTTTGGCCGCCGGATCGTTTACCGCTGGTTCTGCCTGCTGCTGATTCTCTACGCTTTCCCGGCCTTTATGCTGCTGGATTCTCGCGAGCCGATGATCGTTATTCCAACCATTGTCGTCGGCATGGGGTTGGCTTCACTGGGGATTTTCGGCGTGCAGGCGGCCTGGGGCGTGGAGCTTTTTGGCGTGACAAATCGCTATACCAAGATGGCGTTTGCCAAAGAGCTGGGGTCGATGCTTTCCGGCGGAACTGCGCCACTGATTGCCGCCGCGCTGCTCTCCTGGACCGGGCACTGGTGGCCTATCGCGCTCTACTTTGCAGTGATGGCGGGCATCGGGCTGGTGACCACCTTCTTTGCACCGGAAACCCGGGGGCGCGACCTTAATCTGCCGGAAGACGCTATTTGATTTGTCACAGAGTTGACGGCGATTTTTACGGAGCAAAGCTTTATGCTGTGGCTCCGTTTATCGCCCGCCAGCCAAATAAAGCAGGTATTCAGTGACTAAGCCTCAAGTACACCGCGTTACCCGCGCTGAAGTCGCCAAAGAAGCAGGGACTTCCGTCGCGGTCGTCAGCTACGTGATTAACAACGGCCCGCGTCCGGTCGCGCAGGCGACGCGTGAGCGCGTGCTCGCCGCCATCAAGAAAACCGGCTACCGTCCGAACGGCATTGCCAGGGCTTTAGCTAGCGGCACCACGCGCACATATGGCTTAGTCGTGCCCAATATCGCCAACCCGTTTATCTCGTCCATGGCGCACGCGCTCCAGCAGGAGGCCTTTGCCGATGGCCGGGTCTTGCTGCTGGGGGATTCCGGCGATGACCGCGCCCGCGAGCTGGAGCTTATCAATAACCTGCTGCATCGCCAGGTGGACGGGCTGATTTATACCAGCGTCGACAGGCACCCTTACATCGATCTTATCCAGGCCAGCGGCACACCTTGCGTGATGCTGGACAGGGTTGAGCCGGAGCTGAACGTTTGCTCGATTCAGGTTAACGAACAGCACGCCGCGCGGCGCGCAACCCGCCATCTGATTGAGCACGGCTATCGCGATATCGCCATTATTTGCGGGCCGCAGGAGATGCTGAACACTCAGGATCGCATCAGCGGCTGGCGGCTGGCGCTGGAAGAAGCAGGCCTTACCGTGCGCCCTGAATGGATTTTTTCAACGGATTACACCCGCCAGGGCGGCTACGACGCCACACAGCAAATGCTGGCTGGCAAATTGCCCCGCGCGCTGTTTGCCACCAATGAACAGCAGGCCTTTGGCTGCCTGAGAGCGCTGTCTGAACACGGGCTTTCCGCGCCGAAAGACCTGGCCCTGGTGTGCTTCAACGGCACTCTGGAATCGGCCTTCAACGTGCCCTCTTTAACGACGGTTCGCCAGCCGGTCACTCAGATGGCGAAGAAGGCCATCGAGATGTTGAAAAAGTGGGACGGGCAGCCACATAAACACGAATTCGATTTTGAGCTGGAGATTGGCGAGTCCTGCGGCTGCCGCTCCCTCACCACAGCAGGAAGTTATAAGTAACATGAAGCGTTTAATTATCGATTGCGATCCGGGTAACGGCGTTGCCGGGGCTAACGTAGACGACGGTCTGGCCCTTGCCCTGGCGCTGGCGGCCCCAGAGATTTCTCTGGAGCTGATTACCACCGTGTCAGGCAATACGCCAAGCGAAGTGGGCTACGCCGTCGCGTCAGATTTGGTTGCTCGCCTGGGTATGTCCGTTGAGGTCGCCCGTGGCGCTTCGCGCGCGCTGATCGAGCCTTCAGCACCGTGGCGGGAACATCTGGATCATAAAGTCGATAAAGTGGGCCTGCGCCACCTGTGGAAGGACGTTAATGCCCCGCAAATGCTGGCCGAAGTAGCCCCGCTGGCGGTGCATGAGATGGGCGAACTTATCTGTAAAAATCCCGGTGAAATCACGCTGATAGCTATCGGCCCGTTGACCAACGTGGCGCTGGCTTTGCAGCTTTACCCGCAGATGGCGAGCGCGGTAAAAGAGATTGTGATCATGGGCGGCGTGTTTAACGTTGACGGCTACCTGAAGGACACCAACTTCGGCGTTGACCCGGAGGCCGCACACGCTGTGCTAACCAGCGGCGCAAACATCGTTCTGGTGCCGATGGACGTCACCACCCAAACTATGATGACGCACCAGGATTTAGACACGCTGGCCACCTGCGATAACCGCCTGAGCCATTTTCTCGTGGACACCATTCGCCCGTGGATGGATTTTTCCATGCAAACTCGCCTATTGCCTGGCTGCTGGATCCACGACGTACTGACCGTCGCCTGGCTGCTTGAGCCGGAACTGGTTAGCTGGACGGAAGATTATGTGGATGTGTCGCTGAGCGGGCTGAGTCGCGGCAGAACCTTGCGCTATGGTCCGGAACATTTACGGCTGGCGGTGAACGTTGACGCCCCGCAGGGCAAGCCGGTGAAGCTGCTGCAAACCGTGGATAACCAGAAACTGCTGGCGCTTATCGACCGGCATATCCGCCAGTTTGCATAAAAGAAAAGGGCGCTTAAGCGCCCTCTTTTACAGTACCTTGCTGAGGAAGGCCTGAGTTCGCGGGTTCTGCGGCGCGCTAAAGATCTGCGCCGGCACGCCCTGTTCCTGAATCACGCCCTGGTCAATGAAAATCACCCGGTCCGCCACTTCGCGGGCAAAGCCCATTTCGTGGGTCACGATAATCATCGTCATCCCTTCCTGCGCCAGCTGTTTCATCACCGCCAGCACTTCACCGACAAGTTCAGGATCCAGCGCCGAAGTTGGCTCGTCGAACAGAATAATCGACGGCTCCATAGCCAGCGCACGGGCAATAGCCACGCGCTGCTGCTGGCCGCCGGAAAGGCTCGAAGGCCAGGCGTCGATTTTGTCCAGCAGCCCTACCTTTTGCAGCAGCTTTTCGGCGCGGTTCACCGCTTCCGCTTTGGACAGCCCTTTCAGCGACATGGGCGCCATAATCAAGTTTTCCAGCACCGTCATGTGCGGGAACAGGTTAAAACGCTGGAACACCATGCCCACGCCTTCGCGCAGCGTGTTGAGGTTGGTTTTTGGGTCGTGTACCGCAAAACCGTTAACCACGACTTCGCCGCCGTCCGGTTTTTCCAGCGCGTTCAGACAGCGCAGAAACGTACTTTTGCCGGAGCCGGAAGGGCCAATCACGCAAACCACTTCCTGAGGCGCGATATCGCAGGAGATGCCGCGCAGTACGTGAGTTTTGCCAAACTGTTTCTGTAAATCCTTAACGTGAATCACTTTTGCCAAACCTCTTTTCCATATGTTGCACCAGCAGCGAAAGCAGGAACGTCAGCACCCAGTACACCACGGAGATGGTCAGGTACGGTTCCCAATAGGTCGCGTAAGCGCCGGAAACGGTACGCGCCGCGTAGGCCAGGTCGGCGAGACCGATGGCGGAGGCCAGCGATGAGTCTTTCACAATGGCAATCGCGTTGTTGCCCAGCGGCGGTAGAATGCGGCGGAACGCCTGCGGCAGGATAACCTTACGCATCGTTTTGCCCCAGCCCATGCCCAGCGCGCGTGACGCTTCCATCTGCCCTTTGTCGATGGACTGAATACCGGCACGGAAAATCTCGGACACATAGGCCCCGGCGTTCAGGGTGATCGCCACCACGCAGGAGAGAAACGCGCCATATTCGGAGCGAAGGTCGCGGGCGAAGTCCACGGACATCATCCCGCTGGTGATCATGATCCCGTCGCGTGGGTTAATAAACAGCGGCACCAGCGCAAAGTGAACCACCATGATCTGCACGAACAAAGGCGTGCCGCGAAACGCGCTGACGTAAACGCGCACCGGCCACTGCACGGCATAACGCAGCACGTGCTTCCACGGGCCGTCATCAGCGTGAGCCATACGGCCTAGCCCCAGCAGCAGCCCCCAAGTTGTGCCTAAAATCACGCAGATAATGGTGCACTTGATGGTCATCAGCGCGCCCTGCATAAACAACGGCGCGTATTCTGAGATTATCTCCCAGCGAAATCCGGTCATACCTGTCCTTTTTGGGGCCGGAACGGCCCCGATTGATAATTACTCTGCCGGGAGGGTTGGAACGTTGTTGTCGAACCAGGTGGCGTAAATTTTAGCGTAGGTGCCGTCGGCGATGATTTTCTTCAGGCCAGCGTCGATTTTGCCTTTCAGCTCGGTGTTGCCTTTAGCAACCGCGATGCCGAAGTACTGGCGCTCAAACTTGCTGTCCGGCACCAGCTTCAGCGGTTTTTCCGGGTGGGATTTGATGTAGTACTTCACCACGCCCACGTCGCCCACGGCGGCGTCGATACCGTCTTCTGTCAGTTCCTGCAGCATCAGCGGCGTGTTGTCAAAGCGCTTGATGTCGGTGCTGTTTTTACCCAGAACGTCGGACACCACAATGTCGCCGGTGCTGGAGTTAACCACGCCCACTTTTTTGCCCTTCAGCGAAGTTACGGAGTCCACTTTAGAATCGGTCGGTACCACGATAGATTGCTCGGCCGGGAAGTACGGCGTGGAGAAATCGACCATCGCTTTACGTTTGTCGGTGATGGTAATACCGGAAATGATGATGTCGCGATCGCCGGAGTTCAGCGTGGCGAAGATACCTTCCCACGGCGTGTTAACCAGCTTGATATCAAACCCTTCGGCTTTAGCGATGGCTTTGATGATGTCAATATCGAAACCTTCCAGCTGTTTCTGGCTGTTTTCGTATTCAAACGGGCGGTAGGTGCCACCGGAACCCACAACGTAGGTTTGCGCCAGCGCCTGAGCAGAACTGAACAATGCCGCGAGCAAACACCCGCCAGCCACTACTGATTTCATCGCTTTAGTAAACATAGAAGCCCCTGGATATATGATGTTTTTATGCAATTAATATGCATAAAAATACATAATTACCCGAAATGCAGCAACAGATAATTCACGCTGAGTGATAATTACTGGCACTGAGGCTTGAGAATGGCGTCCAGCACTGGCGCCATATCGGGCCGCCAGGCGCCCTCTTCCCCATCGTAGAATTTCTCATCGCCGTTGACTGCATACGGAATCTGCGCTTTTTGCAATTCACAGGCGACAAACGTCGCCATCGCAACCTGCTGATCGACCGGCAGTTTGCTGCCAGGAGACCAGTTGCCGACCCAGGAAAGGTGGCCGGTTTTCTGCTGCCAGTGCACGGCAGTTTCAATGCGGGCATGGATCGCCGCTTTTTCCGCATCCGTCCCCGTCGTCCACTGATTTTTTCCGTTCCAGGTTTTGCCGTTCCAGTTTTTTGGGCCGCCCGGCATCAGGTGCCAGTCTGCCATGACCAGTCCGTGGCGGGATTCAGGAATTTTAAGCGTGGCCAGCGCTTCCGGGGAGGCGTGGTTGCGTGGCGCAACAAAGATATGCCGCTGAGGGCTGATTTTATGAATCGCCTTCACGGTTTTGTCGTAAATCTGGTTGAGCAACTGAGGGTTGGCGCTGAGTTTCTCCTCCGGCTGCCCGATGATATCGAATACCAGCGAATCGTCATTTTTGGCAAAAAAGCGCGCCACGGTCGTCCACCACTCAACAATATCTTCCGCATTTTCAGCGGTCGGTTTCGCTTTCAGCTCCGCGGCCCGGTAGCTGATCACCGGCACGATATGGTACTGCTCGCAGGCATCCACAATGCGCCGTAAATGCACCAGTTTCTGATGGGTTATTGGCCCCGCAACGCGAATACGGACATGGCCAAAGCCTCGCTGCTGAAAGTCACGCACCGTCAGAGGATCAAATTCGCGGATGCCTCGCTCTGTTACCGCCCAGTCAACATTCATCCCCACTCCAAGCTGGCTGGTCCAGGTGGGCGGCAAAACATCCTGCTGCGCAGCAAACGAACTGGCACAGAAAGAGAGGGCAACCAGAATAAGAGTTGGCTTTAACATCGGCGGCACGTTACTTAGCGAAGGAAAACTAATATTTAGCATGCTTTTACCGTTTGCGGGGAGTGAGGATTGCAATAAAAAATGAATGGTGATGCAGAGTGTGAAGGATTGCCAAAGCGAACTACTCGTCGCTGAGCACAATGCCGAGCCTGTCTGCCATCTTCACAATCTCTTCCACCACTTCTGGCGTTGAAAATATCCCACAAGTTTCGTGCTGAAATGCTAAATCCTCAGGACGAGTTCTGTCGCCATAAAAAAGAAAAGCACTGCTGTCATCATGCTGTCGGGATTTCCAGACCATGCCGTCAATGGCGGGATTTTGATCGTGAATCGCGCTCGCCCAGCGCTGCGTTTGCGGGTAAACCGGGCGGTCGCTTAACAGAAAAAGCTGCTTTGATAACCCCATCCGGTAAAGGTCTGCCGTTTTAAGCGTCACCAGCGTCAGCTCTCGCCTGAGCACCAGCTGGCTCATTCCCCAGTGCCGCCACGGCCTGATAGATAAAAACCCCCGCCGCTCGCCGCCAATCAGGTCGTGAAAAAGCGTTTCGGCCAGCGCCCCTGCCATGCTGTCTGCCGCATACAGGCTCGGCACAATCCGCCCCTGCCTATCTTTAAAGGGGCTGAACCTTGCGCCGTAATCGTTGCCGGTCAGTTCACGCCCAGGATTAAAGCTGTTTCCTGGCCAGGTCAGAGCATGACAGCGATAAAGGATTTTTCCCGCCGGTAAAGTTTCTTTAAAAATCGGTATCGCGTCTCCCGGCTCTGGAAGTTCAGGGGCAAGCAACACAGGCTCGCCAAAAAGGGCTCTCGTTGTGGCCTCATCCTTCGGCGCCATCCTGCAGCCTCCTGACCTCGTATTCGGCGGCCTGAATAACGTTCGCCGGATAAGTAGCAACCATTTCGGCAGGTGTTTTTCCCGCCAGCAGGCCGTTAGAAGTCGCAAACCATTCTGCCAGCCCCCAGGCCGTTTTGTGCTGAGCGAAGGCATCCAGAATGACTTTCATCACAGGTAGAGGACGGTAGTTTTCATCAAGGCCATAGCGCGGATAGACATTCCCAACGCCGCGTTTGATGACCGAGAAAATTTTTCCAGCCGCCTTCCAGCGCGTTGGCTGAGCCGAGACATTCTTCGTCGAGTAACCGCCCAACATGGCGATTTCATGGGTAGTCAGCCAACCTTCGTCCGTTAGCCTGTCCCGCGCCTGTGCCAGGCGGGCCTGGTTAATCACCTCGCGCTGCTGAGCCGGGGGAAGAAAACTGCTTTGTGCCGCGTAACGCTTTGATGAATCTGCAGTGTAGTTTGCTGTCGGTTCATGGGCGACAAGCGCGCCCTCACCGATAAGCTTCTCGCCATAGAGTTCCACCAGCTTTTCATAACCGTCATTAAGCTCCAGCGCCTGCTGCTGCGTTTGTAGCTCTTCGGTTGCCTCTAGCAGATGAGTGAGTTGGGTATGCAGCTCTTCCAGCCCGGAAACGCCACCACGAAGCGCAAGCTGCAGGGTCAGCCCGGCTTCGCGCTTGCTGTTTTGCTCGCGAACGCCTCTTGCAAGCGTGAGTTTCACGCTCTCGCTGTCAAACAGCACCCGGTCTTTTTTCTTCTCAATACGTCCGGTTTGCCTTGATACCATCGCGCCCTCCAAATAACCCAACTAACCAATCTAACCTTAATAACCCTAACCACTTTATCGCCGGGTACAAAAAATGTCCAGACTGGGGAAGGCAATCTGGGAAGCATCGCCATAAAAAAAGCGCGACGTCTCCGCCGCGCTTCGTAATAGCCTAAGAAAACTTATTTCAATTCAGGCCAGTAGTCTTTGTTCGCTTCAATCAAATCATCAAGAATCGCTTTGGCAACGGAGGCGCTCGGCACGGTTTTCGACAGGGTAATCGCCTGCCACAGTTTCTGATAAGAGCGGTGTTCCCAGGCATCCACCACCAGTTTTTCGACGGCGACCTGCTGGCTCATCAACCCTTTCTGGAACTGCGGGATGTTCCCCACCACCAGCGGCTCCGGCCCGTCTTTGCCCACCAGACAAGGGATTTCCACCATCGCTTCCGGGTCGAAGTTATTGATAGCCCCGTTGTTCGGCACAATCAGCAGCATCCGCTCCTGGGTGTTAAAGGCAATTGCCGTCGCCAGGTCAACGATGTACGAAGCATGCTCGTCAATTTCCAGCTCGCCCGCGGAGGATTTCCCGGCGCTAATAATGGCGTTACAGGAACCAAACACGTGTTTCTCGCGGTGATCCATCACTTCGTTTGCCCTGGTGCGCTCCGGGTTTGAGTGCTGCACCACATAGTCAGGATAGAGGTAGTATTTCAGATAGGTGTTCGGCAGCGTGTCCTGATCAAGCGCCCAGACGTCTTTGGCTTTGGCAAACGTGTCGTTCCAGCTTGCTTCGGTCCCATGCTCGTCTTTTGGCGGCACATAGCCATGTTTAGCCACATGTTCGCGAATTTTAGGCATCAAATCGTTGCCGTCTTTATCTTCTACGTGGGTCCACCAGCCAAAGTGGTTCAGGCCGTAGTAACGCACCTTCATCTCTTTGCGATCCTTCAGGCCCACAATCTGCGCCATGCGGCTTTCGATGCCGATAGGCATATCGCAGATATTCAGGATTTTTGAGTTCGGACGCAGGCGACGGGTCGCTTCCGCCACGATCGCCGCCGGATTGGAGTAATTCAGCATCCAGGCGTTCGGCGAATATTTTTCCATGTAATCCACCAGCTCCAGCACGCCGCCGATGGAGCGCATACCGTAGGCTATCCCGCCCGGGCCGCAGGTTTCCTGGCCGAGTACGCCGTGGCGCAGTGGGATTTTCTCGTCTTTTTCGCGCATTGGATATTTGCCCACGCGGATGTGCGCCATCACAAAATCCACGTCGCTGAACGCTTCCTGCGGGTCGGTGGTATAGCTGAAGTCGATATCCGGCGCCTGCTCTTTCAGGATGATTTTGCAGGCTTCGGCGATAGTTTCCTGGCGTGCGCCGTCGTTATCGTAGAACTTCAGCGCCCGCAGCGGGAAGCGGTTCTGGTTAGCCAACAGCATCAGCACGATGCCTGGGGTAAAAGTACTGCCGCCACCTGCTACAACTACCGAGAATTTTTTCATGATACTGCCTCCGTCATGGATGGGTGTTCGTCTGAAGCTTGCTCTTTGATAAGGTTTTCAATCTGGTCGCGAATTTGCGGGACATGCAGCCCGACAATCACCTGAATACCGTTGCCGCTGCGTACCACGCCGTGGGCGCCAAGGGCTTTGAACACGTCGTCGGCTTCGGTCAAAGCCATATCGCCGAGGGTGATACGCAGACGAGTCGCGCAGTTGTTCAGACTGGCAATATTCGCCGCGCCGCCGAGCGCCTGCAGGAAGCCATGCGCCTGCCCGTGCTTCGCATCCTGGCTGACTGCCGCACTGGTTTGCTGCCGTGCCGCCTGGTAATCAGCCTTGCTGTAGAGTTTGATCTCGCTGTCTTCCCGGCCCGGCGTTTTCAGGTTGAAACGCAGAATCAGAGCGCGGAAAACCACGAAGTAGACGCCGGTAAAGGCGATACCGATGCCTATCTGGGTAAAGACCATCGAGGCATGGTTATGGAACATTGGGATCCAGTTTTGCGGCAGGAACTGGTCAAGCAGGCCGCCGCCCATGTTGCCTACCACGCCCGCCATGTACATCACCGTTGCCATCGAGGCGGCCAGGAAGGCGTGAACGGCGAACAGCAGCGGAGAGATAAACAGGAAGGTGAATTCCAGCGGCTCGGTAATGCCGACCAGCATGGCGGTTAACGTCGCGGGGATCAGCAGCCCGGCAACCTTCACGCGGTTCTGCGGCGAGGCGGTGTAGTAGAGCGCCAGCGCGATGCCCACCGAGCCAAACACTTTCGAGTTACCATGCAGGGCGAAGCCGCCTTCCGGGAACAAGGATTTCAGCGATGCGGTGCTCTGGCTGAATTCCTGCAGGTGCTGCGCCCAGTACACCTGAATGCCGCCTTCAACCGCCGCCGGGCCGAAGATGAACGGGCCATAGACGAAGTGGTGCAGCCCGGTAGGGATCAGAATGCGCTCAAGGAAGGTGTATACCCAGACGCCGAGCGCCCCGGCACTGCGTAAAAACGCCTGTAGCGATTCGATGCCGAGCTGCACTTTTGGCCAGCCGAGCAGCGTCAGCCAGGCGCAGGGGATCATCACCAGGAAGGCCACAATCACCACGAAAGAGCTGCCCTGGAAAATACCGAGGAACACCGGCAGCGGCTTATCGAAGTAGCGGTTGTGGATGGCGGTGACGATGCCGGAGATAACAATCGCGCCGATGATGCTGGTGTCGAGCGTTTTAATCCCGGCCATCATCGTCAGGCCGCTGCCCGCCGTGGGTTCAAGGCTAAAATCGACGCCAAAGTAGTGTCCCCACGTCATCCCCATCGCATTGATGAAGTAGTTCCAGGTCAGGAAACTGACCAGTACCGCCAGGCAGGCACGTCCCTGGGCCTGTTTTGCCAGACCAATAGGCAGACCCACGGCGAAAATCAGCGGCATATTGCGGAATACCGTCCAGCCGCCTTCTTCGATGATATGAACAATTTGAGCAAACAAGGTGTCGGGTGCGGTGAGCGCTTCGCCAACAAACAGCGGGTTGCGCAGCATGATGGCAAGCCCGACCACGATCCCGGCAAAGGGGAACAGCAAAACCGGGGTAAACATTGCACCACCAAAGCGTTGTATTTGACTGAGCATTTTTAAATCCTCATGTAACAACTTCGTAGAGTAAGAGGCGGCCTTATTTTTTTAGTTGGCCTGAAGCTGAGGATATGAGCGCGGGCGGTGGCACGCCGCGTCAGGCGCAGCGATTCGTGATCGTATTCATGGTTTTTATTTGGTCAAAGTTGTCTACTTTTAAAGTTAAAACTAGACAATTAACCGACATATAACGGCGGGATAACGCCTGGAGATGTCCAGATATGATCTACAAATCCATTGCTGACCGACTAAGACTGCGGCTTAATTCTGCCGACTACACCATCGGCAGCCCATTGCCTGGGGAAAAGAAGCTTGCCGAGGAATTTGGCGTGTCGCGCATGACGATTCGCAAAGCAGTAGATTTGCTTGTGGGCTGGGGACTGGTCACGCGCCGCCAGGGCAGCGGCACCTGGGTCACCAAAAAAGATGTTCACCACGAAACCACAAACCTCACGGGTTTTGTGGAAGTGATGCGCAGCCAGGGCAAAGAGGTGCTGAGTGAGGTGCTGGAGTTTAACGTGATGCCCGCGCCCCCGGCGATAGCCAGCCTGCTGCGCATTAAGATCGACGAAAAAATTTATTACTCCCGCCGCGTGCGCGCCGTCGGCGGCAAGCCGCTGATGGTGGAAGACAGTTACATGCCGGTCAAAATCTTCCGCAACCTGTCGCTGGCCCACCTTGAAGGATCAAAATTCAGCTATATCGAAGACGAATGCCAGATAGTCATCAGCGGCAATTATGAAACGCTGACGCCGGTGCTTGCCGACACCAAAACGGCAAAACTGTTGAACATCGCCGAGGCGACACCGATTTTGCGCATCACTTCGCTCTCCTACAGCGACAAAGGCGAATTTCTTAACTATTCGGTGATGTTCAGAAATGCCAGCGAATATCAGGTGGATTACCACCTCCGCCGGGATCATTCGAGAGTGCCGCCCGAACAGTCGGGCGGCGGTGAGCTATAGCCCCCAGAAAAGTAGCGCCAGCAGCTGAGGCGTAATAATGCGCAGGAACATCACCAGCGGGTAAACCGTGGCGTAAGAAAGCGCGGCGGCTCCGCTGGTCGCATGCAACCCGTTGGCAAAGGCCAGCGCAGGCGGGTCGGTCATCGAGCCCGCCAGCATGCCGCACAGCGTCAGGTAGTTCATCTTCACCAGCAGGCGAGCAAGCAGGCCGACGGTAATCAGCGGCACCGCGGTGATCAGAATGCCGTAGCCAATCCAGCTTACGCCGTCACCCACCAGCAGCGTGTCGATAAAATCCCCGCCGGACTTGAGCCCAACCACCGCCAGAAACAGGACGATACCCAGCTCGCGCAGCGCCAGGTTCGCGCTCGGCGGCATAAACCAGTAAAGCTTACCGATGCTGCCGATACGCCCGAGGATCAGCGCCATAATCAGCGGCCCGCCAGCCAGCCCAAGACGCAACGCGGCCGGAAAGCCGGGGATAAACAGCGGAATGGAGCCCAGCAGTACGCCGAGCCCGATACCGATAAACACCGGCAGCATTTGCACCTGCTGTAGCTTGTGCTGCGCGTTACCGACCTCTGCGGCCACCGCGTCTATTGATTGAGGCCGTCCGACCAGATTGAGGATGTCGCCAAACTGCAGGCTGGCGTTACTGCTGGCCACCAGCTCAACTCCGGCGCGGTTAAGGCGGGATATCACCACGTCGTATTTCTGCTTCAGATGCAGATCGCGGATCTTCTTGCCCAGAACTTTTTCGTTGGTCACCACCACGCGCTCAACCCGCAGATCCGTGCCTCGCGTAGAAAGCGAAGTATCCACTTCGTTGCCGATCACCAGCAGCGCTTTGTGCAGATCTTTTTCGGCCCCGACCAGGTGCAGCAGGTCGCCAGTCTGAACGATCGTCCCCGGAGAAGGCACCATTAGCAGTTCGCCGCGCTTGAGCCGGGAGCAGATAATCTCGTCACTGTTGAGAATTGGTACATCCTGAATCGCCAGGCCGTTCAGGTTGGGGTTGGCGACGCAGATATTAATGGTGTGCAGCTGGGCGTGATTTTGGCCGCTGCTGGCCTCAAACTGCTGCGCTTCTTTGTCTACGCTGACGCGAAAGGCCATGCGTAACAGCCACATGGTCAGCAGGATGCCGCAAATCCCAAACGGATAGGCCATCGCGTAGCTCATCCCCATTTGGTCAACCAATTGTGCAGGCGTGCCGAGATCGGTCAGGATCTGCTGCCCGGCACCCAACGCTGGTGTATTGGTGACCGCACCGGAGAAGATCCCCAGCACCACCGGCAACGGCACATCAAACAGCGTGTAGACCACAGCGGTGACCAGCGCGCCAAGCACGACGATGAGAATAGCGAACAGATTTAGCCGCAGGCCGGAAACGCGCAGGGATGAGAAGAAGCCGGGCCCGACCTGGATGCCTATCGTGTAAACAAACAGGATAAGACCAAACTCCTGGATAAAGTGCAGCATGTCGCCGTTCAGGCCAATCCCGGCCTGATTCACAAAGTGGCCGACAATAATGCCGCCAAACAGCACGCCTCCGATCCCGAAGCCCACTCCGCGGATCTTGATATTACCGATCCACAATCCCACGACGGCAACCAGCGCCAGCATGCTGACGGTTAACGCTATTCCACTCATATATAATCCCTGTGAATAACATTATTGTTACTAAGGATTCTGGCAGAGCTACGGAGAGGATAATGGGGCGCGGAGCACAAAAAAGGCCCCATTTTCAGGGGCCTTAATACTTAACAGCTGAAACTTAATTAACTATTCAGCGCGGGACGCTCGCTAATGGCGATCCGCTGCGGAGCTACTTCTTCCGGGATATCGCGCACCAGGTCAATATGCAGCAAGCCGTTAGTGAACGTTGCCCCTGAGACCTTCATATGCTCGGCCAGGGTAAAGCTCAGGCTGAACGGCTGAGTCACCAGCCCCTGATGCAGCCAGTTGATCTCTTTTTCCGGTTTAACCGGCGTGCCCTTCACGCTCAGGCGGGTGCCTTCCAGCTCAATATCGAGATCTTCCTGGCGGAAACCGGCCAGCGCCAGCGTGATGCGGTAATGGTTATCGTCGCTTTTTTCGATGTTGTACGGCGGGAAGCCCTGGCTTTCACCGCTGGACTGCAGCGCATTAGCCAGTTTATCGAAGCCGATCCATTGACGCAGAAGTGGGGATAAATCGTAGTTACGCATAGTGTTTTCTCCTTCTTTGAAGCAAGAAATAACCTGCCCGCATGCGAACGGGCATTGGCTCCCTGACGGCAAGCCAGCTTGATGACGGGCCGCGCATGGCGCGACCCTATGAATTAGTTGATTTCGATGCGGCGAGGCTTCATCGATTCTGGAATTTCACGTTCCAGGCTGATGTACAGCAGGCCGTTGACCAGGTTCGCGCCACGAACATGGATATTTTCTGCAAGCTGGAATTTGCGCTCGAAGTTGCGTTCGGCAATGCCCTGGTAGAGGTAAGTCCGCTCTTGCTGCTCACCCGCGCGCGCCCCTTTGACGATAAGCAAGTTATCCTGGGCGGTGATCTCAAGTTCGCTTTCTGCGAAACCGGCGACGGCGATAGCAATGCGATAGTGGTTTTCGTCCACTAATTCAACGTTGTACGGAGGGTAGCCGCCGTTACTTTGGCTCTGGTTGCTTTCCAGCAGATTAAACAGACGGTCAAAACCGATGGCGGAACGGTACAGCGGAGAAAGATCGAAGTTACGCATAATAAAAAGCTCCTGAAATCAGCGAGTAAGATGTAAAAGCCTTCCCTTTGGACAGGCCATGAACCTGAGTACCCAATCGGCGTACTCTCTCTGGTTACCCTACTAAAATGTGGCTCGCTTAAAATTTTTCAAGGCGCTTTACTGCAAATTTTTTGCGTCCTGAGGTTTCCTTACATAGACTGGCAAACAGCATAAAAGGTTAAAAATATGCGATAGCCGCCGCAGAGCGGAACGATGGGCATTTTTAAATCACAGGCGGGTGTTATAACTCCGCTGGGGCTGGTACTCCGCCAACCATTGAAGATGACAGCAAAATGATAATGAGAAACTGGTTTCCAACTCTGGTGATTAGCAGCGGGCTGTTATTACTGACCGGCTGCTCAAGTATGATGTCACATAGCGGCGGCAAAGAAGGCGTGTACCCTGGTACCCGAGCCAGTGCGGCAACGCTTGGCGACGACGACACCAGTTGGGCAATCAAGCCGCTGGTTGCACTGGATCTGCCGTTTACCGCCGTGCTCGATACGGTGCTTTTACCGTGGGATATGTTCCGTAAGGACAACTCGGTGAGATCGCGCGTGGAAGCCAGCGAGAAACAAAATCTGGCCACTAATTCCGTTATTCCACCGGCAGAACTGCCCCACTGAATGATTTAAAGACCGGTTTCCGCGCACCATAGCTGGCGGAAACCCTCGATCTCCTGCATCCACGCAACCCGCTTGCCGTCCGGGGAAAAGACGATAGCGTCGCCGGAAGGCGCTTCCCCTTCAGCTGCACCTAATGCCGTAATCGCTCCGCTTTGCGCGTCACACAGCACCACGCGCCCCTGCTGCACAAACCCAAGAACTTTGCCTGAAGGATGCCAGTTAAAGGCCGACTGAATGCCATGTGGGCCCTGGGTCACCTGCCGTGGTTTGCCACCGTTCGGGGACAGCATCCAAAGCTGCACCACGCCGCTGTCGTCTCGCATCAGGAAGGCAAGCTGGCTGCCGTCCGGGCTGCTGCGGATCCAGTGTCGGGGCTGGTTCACCAGGCCCGGATAACGGCGCTCGTGGGTAAAGGTCAGTCTGCGCTGCATCACGCCTTTTGGCGGCGCTGGCAGCGTAGTGGCGGTGCCACACAGCGGTTCACTTCCAGCTTGCTTGTACGCCTGCGGCTCATCGGGAAGATCTACGATAAACAGCTCAGGCACCTTCTCGCCGTTTGCCGACCGGGTATCGCCGATAAACGCCAACGCCCAGCGCTGGACGCTCCCGTCTGGCTTCCGGTAGCCGTGTTCCCCGACCCAGCCTTCTTCGTAGGCGCGGTTAATTTCATCGCTGCCGGGCTGCGGATCTGCCGTTGTGAGACTGACCAGCACACAATAGTGGCTGCCGTCATATTCGCGAGGATGCTGTTTTGGCGGCGCTACAGGGCCAAAAGGTAACGCGACGCCGACGTTACGCAGATCTAAGCGCTCATCAAGCTCGTGCATAACGTGGTCGTTGTAGGTAAAGCTCAGGCGGCTACCGTCCGGGCTCCAGACGTGAACGTGGCTACCGCCACGCAGTGCGCCAGGAGTATAAGGTGAGGTGATGTCCATCGCATCAAGATTGCTGGCCTCCCCCTGCGCCACAACCACGCCACGACGGTGGTGGAAGTCATAGTGCCAGTCGGCGTCCGGGTTTTCCGGGCCGTGGATGAAAACGTAGCGCTCCGGCAGCTGCGGATTCACGGTCACCACGCCAACATGGGCGCCTTCTGGGGCGCGATACACCACCTCGACGTCACCGTTCTGGGTATTAACTCGCTCGATGGTTGTGCCAGTAAAAGAGGCACCCGATGGCCGCACGTCGAAGGCGAGCCACTGGCTGTCCGGCGTCCAGGTATTGATATTGGTAAGCTGATGATGACGCGGTGCGAAGGTGAGTTGTTTAATCACGGTTTTGCCCTGAAGCGCTGAGTACGCCTCAGGGTAAAAGAATTAGCCGGGCCTTTCCACTTTGCCAGGCAGCCTGTCCCGGAGCCACGCGCAAAACTGGTGGGTTAGCGGGTCATTTTCGCTTTCACGATGGATAAGCCACGCCCAGTCAGCACCGCGTACGCTTTGCTCCACCAGCGGGATGAGCTGCTCGTTTGCCCTTTTTCTGTCTGCCAGCAGCTGGCTGACAAGCGCAATACCAAGCCCGTCTGCGGCGGCGTCAAGCAACAATCCTGGATCGGAGAAATTCATCCCCTGACTTTGCTGGCCGACGTCCACCCCGCCAGCCACACTCCAGTGCTCCCAGCTCATCTCGCGTTCGCCGTGCAGCGTGGTTCGCTGCTCTACCGGCATATCCTGCACGGCGGGATGGCAGGCCGGATAAAGTCTATCCTTGTACAACACCTCGAAAAGACATTCCGCCTGCTGGCTGAGGTCATCCCGGATAGCCACGTCGATGGTTTCACTGGCCATGTCCGGCGGATCAAAACTGGTGAACAGCCAAAGATCGGTCTGCGGATACCGGCGATTAAAATCCGCCAGATTAGGCAACAGCCAGTGTCTGGCGAAAGCGGGCGTGGTGTTCACGATAAGCTGGTTCGGCTTGCGGTACTGATCGAGCCGACGGATACCCACCGCCAGCTGTTGCAGCATGACCTGCGCGGTGCTGTAGAGATCCTGCCCGGCGTCCGTAAGGCTGACGCTGCGCCCGCTGCGAAAGAACAGCGGCTGCTCCAGGTAATCCTCCAGGCTGCGGATTTGCTGGCTGATGGCCGATTGGGTCAGGTGCAGTTCAGACGCAGCCTGGTGAAAGCTTCCCAGACGCGCAGCGGCTTCAAACCCACGTAGGGCATTTAACGGTGGCCAGTGTTTTAACATATCGATAAGCCAGGCTAATCAGATGTCCGCTAAATATATCGTTGGAAGCTGAATTCAGCCAGTGATGGAATATCCACCTGCAACACTGAGCAGAATTTCTTACATTAAACAGCTATATGGGAGTCCGGTATGTCAACGCGTCGTGAATTTATCAAATGTGCCTCGGTGCTGGCCGGGATGGGCATGGCGGGCTCTTTCGGGCTGCCTGTTTCCGCCTTCGCGGCCGCTAGCGCTGGCTGGCGCATGCCTGACGAAGGCGAGCTGCAGCAGCGTGCATTTATCGCGTTTGGCGCTCAGCGAGCGATCTGGAAAGATTTTACCCCTGGCGTGCAGGATGCCCTGGGCCGCATCGCGCACGCTATCGCCGGTTTCCAGCCGCTAACGGTTTTTTGTCGCGAACACGAACGTGAGCTGGCGGAGGAAAAATGCGGCAGCCACAACGTGACTTACGTGGTGACTGAGCTGGACGACATCTGGATGCGGGACACCGGCGCGTGCTTTGTCACTTCACCGGAAGGCAAACTCGCCGCCGTGGGCTTTAACTTCAACGGCTGGGGCAATAAGCAGCGGCACAGCAAAGACACGAAGCTGGCGGCATTTATGGCCGAAAAATACGGTGCATCGCCGTTCATCCGCAGCGCGCTGACGGGCGAGGGTGGCGGGATTGAAGTGGACGGGCACGGCACCGGCATCATGACCGAAAGCAGTTGGGTAAACGCCAACCGTAATCCGGGCTGGAGCCGCGACCGGGTAGAGCAGGAGCTAAAAACGCAGCTTGGCCTGAGAAAAATCATCTGGCTGCCGGGCATCAAAGGGAAAGATATCACCGACGCCCATGTCGATTTTTACGCCCGTTTTGTTGAGCCAGGCGTGGTGATCGCCAACCTCGATCCCGACCCGGATTCCTGGGACCACAAAGTGACGCAGACTCACCTGGACATCCTCAGGCAGGCAACTGACGCCGAAGGTCGCAGGCTACAGGTTCACACCGTCACGCCGCCGCAGGCTCCACGCGCAAGCCGCTTCAGCGAAGGAAACCCGGATTTTGCCGCCGGATACATCAACTACTTCGTGATCAACGGCGCGATTATTGCCCCGGAGTTTGGCGATGAAGAAACAGATGAGGCGGCGTTTAGTTTGCTGTCGACGCTCTACCCTGAGCGTGAGATTGTGCAGCTTAACATCGACGCAATTGCCGCCGGAGGCGGCGGGATCCACTGCGTAACGAATCAGTTACTCGCCGTGAAATAACAAAAGGGAGCGCAGCTGACGCTCCCTCTTATTTAACCCACCCTTTCCACTTTCCCCACCAGCAGGATGTAAGAAAGTGCTCCCAACAGCGCTACCACGGAGATATAAACCAGCGCCGGGGCAAAGCCGTAGCTTTGGGCGAGATAGCCAATCACCAGCGGCACGGTGATCCCGCCCAGGCCGCCGACAAAGTTAAACACGCCGCCCGTCAGGCCAATCAGGCGCATTGGTGCCAGGGAGGACACCAGCGACCAGGTGATGGACGCAAAGCCGTTGCCGAAGAAGGCGATCGCCATCAGCGTCATGATCCATACCGGATCGTTGGTGTAGTTGGCACCCATGATACAGGTAGAGATCAGCAGTCCGCAGATGATTGGCGCTTTACGCGCGATCCCCAGCGAATAGCCTTTACGCACCAGGCGGTCCGCAACCCAGCCTGAAAGCAACACGCCGAAGAAGGCCGCCAGGAACGGCACAGTTGTCATAAATCCTGCCTTCAGCGCGGTAATGCCTTTTTCCTGCGTCAGATAGTTAGGGAACCAGGTCAGGAAGAACCACAGGGTAGACGTGACGGCAAACTGCCCGAGGTACACGCCTACCAGCTTACGGTGGAACACCAGTTTCCAGTCGGCGGCGCTCAGCGGCTTACGCGCTTTCTTTTCTACCGGAGCATCGCCGTCTACGAGGCCACCGCCTTCGCGAATATAGTCCAGCTCGGCGGCGTTAATGCCTTTGCTCTTACGCGGCGGCTGATAAACCTTAAACCAGATAATCGACCAGATGATGCCGATCCCACCGGTTACGATAAAGACCCAGTGCCAGCTTAAAAGCTCCTGAATCCAGATCAGCAGCGGCGTCAGGAATGCCAGGCCAACAAACTGCCCGGAGGTGTAAAAACCTACCGCAGACGCACGCTCGTGCTCCGGGAACCAGCTTGTCACCATGCGGTTATTGGTCGGGAACGCTGGTGCTTCAAAAATACCGGTAATCGCGCGCAGGCCAATCAACGACATCAGGCCGGTCGCAAACCCCTGGAATAACGTGGCAACGGACCATCCCATGATGGCAATAAAATAGGTCAGTCGAGAACCCACGCGGTCGAGAAACCAGCCGCCAGGGATCTGGCACAGGGTATAAAGCCAGGCAAAGGCCGAGAAGATATAGCCCATTTCCGTTTTGGTGATGCCAAATTCTTCCTGAATATGGGCCGACGCGACCGCGAGGTTGGCGCGGTCAACGTAACAAATCACCACCGTAATAAAGATCATCACCAGCGTTAAATAACGGCGGCGCGTAGGTTTCACCGCAGTTGCAGAAATATCCATGATATTTCGTCTCCAAAAAATAGCATGGCGAAGCTGCTCACCATGCCCTGTTATACAGAGGGTGTTTATAATGTTTTATTGTTTACAGCTAACTTCTGACGTTATTTATTTACCATTCAGCCACGGAGCCGTCGGCATGACGCCATAAAGGGTTTCGCCAGTCGGTAACGTTTTTACTGCGGGCAATCACCTGTTCTTCGTCAATTTCAACCCCAAGACCCGGCTTCATTAGAGGCAGGAAATAGCCGCCGTCCATTTTAAAATCTTCTTTATTTTTCACGAAGTCGAGCAGCTCGGCGCCTTTGTTATAATGGATGCCCATGCTTTGCTCCTGGAATACCGCGTTGCGGGAAACAAAGTCGATGTGCAAACAGGCGGCCAGCGCAATCGGCCCCAGCGGGCAATGCGGGGCCAGAGAGACATCGTAAGCCTCTGCCATACCGGCAATTTTATAGCATTCCGTGATGCCACCCGCATGGGAGAGATCCGGCTGTAGAATGGCGATCCCGCCCGCTTCCAGCACTCGCTTGAATTCAAAGCGAGAGAACATACGTTCCCCGGCCGCAATAGGAATATGCGTTTGTGCCGCCAGCCGTGGATAATATTCTGCCTGTTCCGCCAGAACCGGCTCTTCAATAAACAGAGGGCGATATGGCTCCAGCTCTTTAATTAATACTTTCGCCATCGGGGCGCTAACTCGCCCATGGAAATCAAGGCCAAATTCAATTTCATTGCCGAAGGTTTCACGAATTTGAGCCACGGTATTGACGGCAGCATCAACGGCACGGGAATTATCGATAATGCCCATTTCCTCGCAGCCATTTAATTTAAAAGTATCAAATCCGATTTTACGTAAGGACTTAATCCCGTCGATCACTTCTGCCGGGCGGTCGCCGCCTACCCAGCTGTAGGCTTTAATTTTATCCCGCACCAGGCCGCCCATCAGCTGCCATACCGGCGCGTTAAGCACCTTACCTTTAATATCCCAGAGTGCTTGATCGATCCCGGCGATGGCGCTCATCAGAATCGGGCCGCCGCGGTAGAACCCACCGCGATACATCACCTGCCACAGGTCGTTAATGCGGGCCGGATCCTGGCCAATCAGGTATTCGCTTAGTTCATGCACCGCCGCCTCAACGCTGCGGGCGCGGCCTTCGATAACAGGCTCTCCCCAGCCCACTACGCCTTCGTCAGTCTCAATTTTCAGGAACATCCAGCGCGGCGGTAAACGGTACGTCGTCAGTTTGGTAATTTTCATTGCACGGCCTCTTGATACGCTTTAACAAATGCTTTTGCCCTTTCGCTGGTGCGGCTCACCGGCTGCCCGGCACGGTATAAATCGCTGCCCAACCCCGCCCCGGCGCACCCTGCCTGCAGCCAGATATGCAGGTTTTCCGGCGTCACGCCACCGACGGCAAACACCGGCACATCCGGCGGAAGCACGGCTTTCAGCGCCTTGATGTAGTCCGGCCCGAAGGCAGAAGAAGGGAAAATTTTCAGCGTCTGCGCGCCCGCATCCAGCGCGGAAAAAGCCTCAGAGGCTGTCGCACAGCCCGCACAAACCGTCATACCGCTTGCCACGGCGCGGCGGATCACGTCGGGCTGTGTGTTCGGCGTGACCATCAGCTTGCTGCCCATTGCCGCAAGCTCGTCTACCTGCTCCGTTTTTAGCACCGTGCCCGCCCCGATCAGCGCTTTATCGCCGAACTCCGCGGCCATAGAGGCGATGCTTTGCTGCCACTGCGGTGAATTGAGGGGAATTTCCACCGCATCAAACCCGGCGTCCAACAGCGCGATTACGTGCGCCTGGACCTCCTGCGGGGTGATGCCGCGTAAAATCGCGATCAGCGGAAGCTTAGTTTGCCACTGCATTTGCAATACTCCTTATTCCTGCCTGGAAAGCATTGTCGCCATCCACCACCGGGCTGCTAAAGCCGAGCAGGGATAAAGCTGCCTGATAGCGAGCGCTAAGCGCGGGATTGGCCACAATGGTGACAGGCTGCCCGACCGGACAGGCAAAACGGCGCGTCATCGTCGCCACTTCACTGCCAATCAACAGCCCGGAAAGGAAATCGCTTACCTGCTCTCGCGGTAGCTGGCCCAGTACGTGCGCGGCGCGTACCTCAAAGAGTTGAGGCAGCAGGTCGCCATCATTGATCCCACGCTCGAGTCCGGCGTTAAACGCCTCAGGGCTGGCCTGCTGTTCTGGCAGACCAGTACCAATCAGGGAATGCTGAAGCAGCAGATGATGCAGTTCGCCGGTCAATACGGTGCGAAAATCGAGTACCGACTCTTCATCCGTTGGCACCCATTTGCAGTGGGTACCGGGCATAATGTAAAGCGGAGCAGGCTGCAGCGAGCGGGCACCCAACAGTTGGGTTTCTTCGCCGCGCATCACGTTTTGGTTATCTTCGCGCTGCACGCACAGGCCAGGGACTATCCACACTTGCTCTGCCACGGCGGTCATCTGCTCGCTGAAAGTGGCAAAACGCGCGGGGCACGGCAGATAGGGGGCAATTTTCCAGCCCGCGTTGCTGCCAACCATACCGGCCATCAGCACAGGCGTGGGCGTATCTCGCCAGCCTGCAACAATTTCACTAAACACCGCCTCCGGGGATCTGCCGCCCAGGCGCGTCACGCCTGAAGTACTTTTGCGGCTGTCGATACAATCCCCGTCCTGGTAGAGCCAGGCGCGAAGGTTGGTCGATCCCCAGTCAATGGCGATGTAGCGAGATGTCATGTAATGTCCTTTAGTCGTTTAGTGGAGCTGGCGATCATGGTGAGCGCCGCCTGCTCCGCTGCCGCGCTGTCCTGATGACGGATCGCGTCATACAGCGCTTTATGTTCCTGAAGGGTTCTCGGCATGTTGGCCTCATCCCCCATCCAGGTTCGCTCAAAAACGGCCCGCTGCAGGGAGCTGATAGCAATACTCAACTGCTGCAAAACCGGGTTATGCACGGACTCCAGCACCGCTTCGTGGTAGCGGATATCCGCCTCGTTAAACGCATCGCGATTCTGGTTGTTCGCGACCATATCGTTCAGGGCACCTTCTATTCGGGCCAGATCATTCGATGTCGCGCGCTCCGCCGCCCAGCGGGCAATGGCGGGTTCAACCAGATTTCGTACTTCACTCATCGCGGCGATAAGGCGCGGGTCGTAATCGTTCGCCAGCACCCACTGCAGCACCTCGGTATCGAGGTAGTTCCACTGATTACGGGGCTGAACGAACGCGCCGCGATAACGCTTCATTTCAATCAACCGCTTTGCCATCAGCGAGCGAAACACTTCCCGAATGATGTTGCGCGAAGTTTCAAACTCTTCGCATAGCTCGGCTTCTGCCGGTAATGCCGCGCCCGGCGCGTATTTACCACTCACGATTTGCTGGCCCAGCGTGACGATGATGCGGTCGGTTTTATTGAGGCTCATAACGGATTCCTTGTGAACAAAGTCTTACCCGCTACTTTACCGCCCCAGCTGAATTTCACCGCATTTTTGAAGTACAAATGTGAGACCAACTGCCGTTTCATTGCGCTCAATGTAGTACAATATATTCATGTTGTACTACAATATGGATCACATAATAGGCAATTCACGATCGAAAGAGTAAAAAAAGCCCCGGCAGAGCCAGGGCAGCGGAGGTGAGAAGAGGCGGTTAATTCAGCACAAACTTCTCGATAGCGTAGGCCACGCCATCTTCCAGGTTGGATTTGGTGACGAAGTCGCTGACGGCTTTCACTTTGTCGGTCGCGTTGTCCATCGCCACGCCCATCCCAGCGTATTCCAGCATTGCGATGTCGTTTTCCTGGTCGCCGATGGTCATTACTTCTTCCGGCTTAATGCCCAGTTTCTCCGCCAGTGACTTCACGCCGGTGCCTTTGTTGACGCGCTTGTCGAGGATTTCCAGGAAGTAAGGCGAGCTTTTCAGCAGCGTATAGCGCTCAAAGACCTCGGCAGGGATTCTGGTGATGGCCTCATCGAGAATGGCCGGCTCGTCAATCATCATGACTTTCAGGAATTCGCCGTTTTTATCCATGTTTTCCGCTTCGCAGAACACCAAAGGAATACTGGCGATAAAGGACTCATGCACCGTGTAATAGCTGATATCGCGGTTCGCGGTGTACAGGGTATGGCGATCCAGCGCGTGGAAGTGTGAACCCACTTCGCGGGACAGGTTTTCCAAGAAACGATAGTCGTCATAGTTCAGCGCCGTCTGGGCGACGGTACTGCCGTCGCTTGCCTTCTGCACCAGCGCGCCGTTGTAAGTGATGCAGTAGTCACCGGGCTTATCCATCTGCAGCTCACGCAGGTAGCTTTCAACGCCAGCAAACGGACGACCGGTACAGATCACGACGTTCACGCCGCGTTCGCGCGCCGCCGCAACGGCCTGTTTTACCGCCGGAGAGATAGTGTGGTCTGGCAGCAGCAGCGTGCCATCCATATCAATTGCAATCAGTTTTATGGTCATGAGATCTTCAGAGGTAATGGATTTACCTCATGCTAACGCGATTCCGCTCAAAAAACAGCAGCAAACTCCGGGGAAAAGGGGGATGAGAGGCGAGGAGCAAACTCCTCTTTTAAACGCCCCGGACGTAAAGCCGGGGCCAACAAAAAGGCTAGCTGAACAACTTACCTTTCAACAGGTTAACGCCCGCGCTTAGCAAGTCGTCATGGGCTTCCGGCGTCACTTCACCGTTGGGCGACAGCGCGTCGATCACCTTCGGCAGGTATTCCGCCAGTAAAGCGGAAGCCGAGCCGGTATCCACGCCCAGTTTTTCCCCCAGCGCGGCAACGGACGGCGAGCCCAGGGCCTGAGTTATCTGGTCGCCGCTCAGCGACTGGTTTGTCGTATTGCTGCTAAGCCAGGAGGAAACAATATCGCTTAAGCCCCCCTGCCGCAGCTTGTCCAGCAGCGCCTGAATACCGCCCTGCTGTTCTACCCAGCTTAGAATGGCCTGATATTTACCGGCGTCGCCGTTCAGCAGCGAGCCCGCAACCTGATCAAAAAGTCCCATGGGGTTTCCCTCTGTGATGTAGAAAATCGACACCGGAAAGTATAGCGCCCATAAAAAAAGCCGTGCTAAAAGCACGGCTCCATCATGATGGTGATACAAACATATTGATGCGATACCAGAGAGCACCAAAAAATAAACCAGGAAAATCAATTCATTGATTTTCGACTGCTAACCACAAAGAAGGAAAAACCACGCTTTTTCCTTCTTTGTCAAAAAGATAAAGCCGTGCTAAAAGCACGGCTCCTGGATCGGAACAGTTTTTGTTAGATATCGATGTTCGCCGCTTTCAGGGCGTTCTCTTCGATAAACGCACGACGTGGTTCAACCGCATCGCCCATCAGGGTGGTGAACAGCTGGTCCGCGGCAATCGCGTCTTTAACGGTCACGCGCAGCATGCGGCGGCTGTCTGGATCCATGGTGGTTTCCCACAGCTGGTCCGGGTTCATCTCGCCCAGGCCTTTATAACGCTGGATAGCGAGGCCACGACGGGACTCTTTCTGCAGCCACTCCAGCGCCTGCTCGAAGCTGGCTACCGGCTGACGGCGTTCACCGCGTTCGATAAAGGCATCTTCTTCAATCAGGCCACGCAGCTTCTCACCGAGTGCGCAAAGACGGCCATATTCGCCCCCTTCCACAAACTCTTTTTCCAGCACGTAGTCGGTGTCCACGCCGTGAGTACGCACGCGTACAATCGGCTCAAACACGTTCAGCTCGCTGTTATGGTGAATATCGTATTTCCAGGTGCTGCCGTGCTGCTCTTTTTCGTTCAGCGTCGCGGTCAGCGCAGAAATCCACTGCGTCACTTTCGCTTCATCGGCCAGGTCGGCCACCTGCAGCGTTGGGTGATAAACCAGGTTGTTCAGCAGGTTACGCGGATAACGGCGCTCCATGCGGCCAATCATTTTCTGCGCGGTGTTGTACTCGGCCACCAGCTTCTCAAGCGGCTCACCGGCCAGAGCAGGTGCACTGGCGTTGGTGTGCAGAGTCGCGCCGTCAAGGGCGATAGCGATCTGGTACTGGTCCATCGCCTCATCGTCTTTGATGTACTGTTCCTGCTTGCCTTTCTTCACTTTGTACAGCGGCGGCTGGGCGATATAAACGTGGCCGCGCTCAACGATTTCCGGCATCTGACGATAGAAGAAGGTCAGCAGCAGCGTACGAATGTGGGAGCCGTCAACGTCCGCATCGGTCATGATGATGATGCTGTGGTAGCGCAGCTTGTCCGGGTTGTACTCGTCACGGCCAATGCCGCAGCCCAGCGCAGTGATAAGCGTCGCCACTTCCTGAGAAGAGAGCATCTTGTCGAAGCGCGCCTTCTCAACGTTGAGGATTTTACCTTTCAGCGGCAGAATCGCCTGGTTCTTACGGTTACGCCCCTGTTTTGCAGAGCCGCCCGCAGAGTCCCCTTCCACAAGGTACAGTTCAGACAGAGCCGGGTCGCGTTCCTGGCAGTCCGCCAGCTTGCCCGGCAGGCCAGCCAGATCCAGCGCACCTTTACGGCGGGTCATTTCACGTGCGCGACGTGCAGCTTCACGGGCACGTGCAGCATCGATAATTTTGCCGACAACGATTTTTGCGTCAGACGGGTTTTCCAGCAGGTATTCGGCCAGCAGTTCGTTCATCTGCTGCTCAACCGCGGATTTCACTTCCGAAGAAACCAGCTTGTCTTTGGTCTGGGAAGAGAACTTAGGATCCGGCACTTTCACGGAAACAACGGCAATCAGGCCTTCACGCGCATCGTCACCGGTGGCGCTGACTTTGGCTTTTTTGCTGTAGCCTTCTTTGTCCATGTAGGCGTTCAGGGTACGGGTCATCGCCGCGCGGAAGCCCGCAAGGTGAGTACCGCCGTCGCGCTGAGGGATGTTGTTGGTGAAGCAGTAGATGTTTTCCTGGAAACCGTCGTTCCACTGCAGCGCCACTTCCACGCCGATACCGTCTTTTTCAGTGCTGAAATAGAACACGTTCGGGTGAATCGGGGTTTTGTTCTTGTTGAGGTACTCAACAAACGCCTTGATACCGCCTTCGTAGTGGAAGTGATCCTGCTTGCCGTCGCGCTTGTCGATCAGGCGGATAGACACGCCGGAGTTCAGGAACGACAGCTCGCGCAGACGCTTAGCCAGGATTTCGTATTCGAATTCGGTTACGTTGGTGAAGGTTTCGTGGCTCGGCCAGAAACGCACCTGAGTCCCGGTCACATCGGCGTCACCGGTCACTGCCAGCGGAGCCTGAGGCTCACCGTGGATGTAGGTTTGCTGATGCACTTTGCCTTCGCGGCGAATCACCAGTTCCAGTTTCTGGGACAGGGCGTTAACCACCGAGACGCCTACGCCGTGCAGGCCGCCGGAGACCTTATAGGAGTTGTCATCGAACTTCCCGCCAGCGTGCAGTACGGTCATGATAACCTGCGCCGCAGAAACGCCTTCTTCCGGGTGAATACCGGTCGGAATACCACGGCCATCATCGGTTACCGAGACGGAGTTATCCGCGTGGATAGTGACCACGATGTCTTTACAGTGGCCCGCGAGCGCTTCGTCGATAGCGTTATCCACGACCTCAAATACCATGTGGTGCAGACCGGTGCCGTCATCCGTATCGCCGATATACATGCCCGGGCGCTTACGTACCGCATCCAGCCCCTTAAGGACTTTGATACTGGAGGAGTCATAAGAATTCGACATCAACGTTTCTCGCTCATTTAATCTTGGGTTAATCCGCTATTTTACCCTGATCCACGGCGAACATCTTTGAATTTTTGTCCGCCATATCCATCACATGTTCGGCGCTTATCGCGCTAACAAAAACTTGTGACTCCGTGGCCTTTAACCGGCTGGCCAACAGGCCGCGCCTGGCGTCATCCAGTTCAGAGGCAAAATCATCTATCAGATACAGGCAACGCCGCCCGTTCTGCCGGGTGAGAAACTCACCCTGCGCCAGTCGTAAGGCGCACATCAGTAATTTAAGTTGCCCGCGCGAGAGCGTGTCTTCCACCGGCGCCCCGTCGGCACGAATACGAAAATCCGCTTTATGCGGGCCGTGCGCGGTATAGGTCAGCATCCGGTCGCGTTCGAAATTGCGCTCCAGCACTTCGCTATAGTCGCTCTCTTTCTCCCAGCCGCGCTGGAAGGAGAAGCTCAGGGCAAATTCCGGTAAAAACTGTGCGCAGGTATCTGCCATATCTTCCGCAATGGCGGCGCTGTAGTCGGCGCGCCAGCGACTGATTTGCTCGGCCAGCGGAATCAGCTCCTGATCCCACGGGCGCAGCTGCGCGTAGCGTGTCACCTGGCGCAACGCGGCGTTACGTTGCTTCAGCAGGCGTTTGAGGTTGCTCCAGGCCACAAAAAAGCCAGGTTCATTGTGAAAACAGCCCCAATCAAGGAAAGCTCTACGGTATTTGGGGCCACCGCCCAGCAAAGTAAACCCCTCAGGGGTAATCAGCTGCATCGGTATCATCATCGCCAGTTCGGCGATTTTGTGGCCGTCGCTGCCGTCAATGCGCACTTTGCTGTCGCCGGTACGGTCTTTGGTCAGGCCGATCGCGGTTTCCCTTTCACCGTCCTGAAGCCGCCCGTGCAAAACAAAAGCGTCCTGCTCATGGCGGATCACGCGTTCAATTTTCAGGCTGCGAAAAGCCCGACCGTGCCCGAGGGTGTAGATCGCCTCAAGCACGCTGGTTTTGCCGCTGCCGTTAGCACCGACCAGAAAATTAAAGCCAGGAGAAAGAGCGAGATCCGCGTTTTCGATGTTGCGAAAGTCTTTAATCAGCAAACGCGTAAGTGACATCTACAGTCTCATTGGCATAACAACATAGGCCGCCGCCTGGCTGGCCGCGTCTTCAATCTGCACGCTGGAAACGGAGTCGGTCAGCAGAATGCGGACGTTCTCGCACTTCAGGGCGTTCAGCACGTCCAGCACATAGCTGACGTTGAAGCCGATTTCCATCTCGGTACCGTCGTAGGAAACGTCCAGAATCTCTTCTGCTTCTTCCTGCTCGGGGTTGTTTGCCGTGATTTTCAGTTGGTTTTCGCTGACGAACAGGCGCACGCCGCGGAATTTCTCGTTCGACAGAATCGCCGCACGCGCAAACGCCTGCTTCAGCAGATCGCAGCCTGCATCAAGGTGTTTATCCGGGTTCTTCGGCAGCACGCGACGGTAATCCGGGAAGCGGCCATCCACCAGCTTGGAGGTAAAGATGAAGTCACCGACATGAGCGCGAATGTTATTGCTGCCGATTTGCACGCGCAGCGGAGTTTCACCGCCGTCGAGCATACGCATCAGCTCAATCACGCCTTTACGCGGCACGATAACCGAATGATTTGGCAAAGGCTGACCAACCGGCATTGAACAGACCGCCAGACGGTGGCCATCCGTTGCAACGGTACGCAGATCTTCGCCTTCGGTTTCGAACAGCATGCCGTTCAGGTAATAGCGAACGTCCTGATGCGCCATAGAGAACTGCGTGGCTTCGATCAGGCGCTTCATGGTCGCCTGCGGCAGGGTAAATTCTACCTCGCTCTGCCAGTCGTCCAGGTTCGGGAAGTCCGCCGCCGGCAGCGTGGAAAGCGAGAAGCGGCTACGCCCGGAGCGAACCAGCATGCGGTCGCCCTCCAGCTGTACCGCAATTTCAGCCCCTTCCGGCAGGCCACGGCAGATATCGAAGAATTTACGTGCAGGTACGGTTGTTGCCCCAGGTTCATGAGGCTGTACCAGCGCCACGCGCGCCACCATCTCCATTTCCAGATCGGTACCGGTTAAAGAGAGTGCACCTTCAGCCACCTGCAGCAGCAGATTGCCCAGGATAGGCAGAGTAGGACGGCCTCCGAGGGGGCCACTTACCTGCTGCAGCGGTTTTAATAAATGTTCACGTTCAACGGTAAATTTCATAGCGTCACGAAGATAATGTTCTGATTAAATTGGAGAAATCTTCTTTGATATCGTGGCTTTCTTCACGCAACTGCTCAATCTTGCGGCAGGCATGTAAAACCGTGGTGTGGTCGCGTCCACCAAAAGCATCGCCAATTTCCGGCAGGCTATGGTTGGTCAGCTCTTTTGCCAGCGCCATCGCCATCTGGCGCGGGCGGGCAACGGAACGGGAGCGACGCTTGGACAGCAAGTCAGCGACCTTAATTTTATAATACTCGGCCACCGTTTTCTGAATATTATCGATGGTGACCAGCTTCTCCTGAAGCGCCAGCAGATCGCGCAGCGCTTCACGCACGAAGTCGATGGTAATCGCCCGGCCTGTAAAGTTGGCGTTGGCGATTACGCGGTTCAGCGCCCCTTCCAGCTCACGGACGTTGGAGCGCAGTCGCTTGGCAATAAAGAAGGCCACTTCGCCCGGCAGACGGATATCGTTCTCGTCGGCCTTTTTCATCAGGATCGCCACGCGGGTTTCAAGCTCCGGCGGCTCGATCGCTACCGTCAGCCCCCAGCCGAAACGGGATTTCAAACGATCCTCCACGCCGTTGATCTCTTTTGGATAGCGATCCGACGTCAGAATGATCTGTTGATTCCCTTCCAGCAGGGCATTAAAGGTGTGGAAAAACTCTTCCTGAGAACGTTCTTTATTGGCAAAAAACTGGATGTCATCGATAAGCAGCGCATCCACCGAGCGGTAATAGCGTTTGAACTCTTCGATGGCGTTGTTCTGCAGCGCCTTAACCATGTCCTGAACAAAACGCTCAGAGTGCATGTACACCACTTTAGCATTCGGCTTGCGGGCCATGATGCCGTTACCCACCGCGTGTAAAAGGTGAGTTTTACCTAAACCGGTGCCGCCATAAAGGAAGAGCGGGTTATACGCGCCGCCTGGGTTATCGGCCACCTGGCGTGCCGCCGCGCGGGCCAGCTGGTTCGATTTACCTTCAACGAAGTTATCAAAGGTGTGTTTCAGGTTAACGTTAGAACGGTAGGACGGCTCAGCAGGCGCAGGCACATTGTCCCAGCTTGGGCGCATTGGTGCCACAGCGCGAGCAACCTGCGCAGGAGCGGAGGTCGTGGCCAGCTCGGCAACAGGCTGCGTCACGGGCTTACTGCCCACTTCAAAACGCAGCAAAGGCGCGTCGGTGCCGCAGAAATCGTTGAGCAGGCCATTGATATTATTAAGGTACTTATCCCGCACCCAGTCGAGTACGAAACGGTTAGGCGCGTACAAAGCCAGCGTGTTATCGCTCAGTTCCGCCTGTAGGGGGCGTATCCACATACTGAATTCTGTGGCTGGTAACTCATCCTGCAATCGGGCAAGACACTGCTGCCAAAGCGAAAGTGACACGGCGGACTCCACTCGAACAAAGTCGATAAAAAGACGAAGACTGAAAGTTATACATTCATGATTGTTGACACGCGCTCTCAGGCTGTGGGAGGCGCGCGAACCGCTATTTGCGGTTTCCCCGGTGAAGGCTGGATCACGATCGGGACCGCGGATCATAGCCTAAAGCGCGGCAGAGATCTTCTGTTTCTCACAGATTCTTCACGAATTATCCACAGGGAAGTTTTGAGCGGGTTAAGTGTAATCGATCCTGGCACACGTGCAGCGTATAACCGTCTCATATTGGAAAATTTAATGACTAGCGCACAAATATCGCTAAAGAGATCTGATGAAGATCCTCGCGGATCCTTGCGCTTTCACGGTAAGCCCGTATAATTCTCCACCCGTCGCGTAATGCCGCTGTACTTCAGCGGAGATCCGGGCCTCTTTTCGGGGTCAAAAAGGGCGCAGCAGTAAGGGAATTGAATTGACTCCGGAGTGTACAATTATTACAATCCGGCCTCTTTAATCAGCCACACTGAAGCGTAAGTCGTTCGCAGACCCTGTAGGGCGTTACGCAAATCCAGTGAAATTTAATAGTTTAGGTAGAAATCGCCATGAAACGCACTTTTCAACCGTCTGTACTGAAGCGCAACCGTTCTCACGGCTTCCGTGCTCGTATGGCTACTAAAAATGGTCGTCAGGTTCTGGCACGTCGTCGTGCTAAAGGCCGCGCTCGTCTGACCGTTTCTAAGTAATAAAAGCTAACCCCTGAGTGGTTAAGCTAGCTTTTCCCAGGGAGTTACGTTTGTTAACTCCCAATCATTTCACATTCGTCTTCCAGCAGCCACAACGGGCTGGCACGCCGCAAATCACCATTCTCGGCCGCCTTAATTCGCTGGGGCATCCCCGCATCGGTCTCACAGTCGCTAAGAAAAACGTAAAACGCGCCCACGAACGCAATCGGATTAAACGTCTGACGCGTGAAAGCTTCCGTCTGCGTCAGCACGAACTGCCACCAATGGATTTCGTGGTAGTAGCGAAAAAAGGGGTTGCCGATCTGGATAACCAGGCTTTATCGGAAGCATTGGAAAAGTTATGGCGCCGCCATTGTCGCCAGGCTCGCGGGTCCTGATAGCCCTCATCAGGGTCTATCAACGCCTGATTAGTCCGCTTCTCGGGCCGCATTGTCGTTTCACCCCAACCTGTTCTCACTACGGAATTGAGGCCTTGCGCAGGTTTGGAGTGTTAAAAGGCAGTTGGTTAACGATGAAACGCGTACTAAAATGCCACCCTTTGAACCCTGGTGGAGACGATCCCGTTCCGCCCGGACCTTTTGATACCAGAGAACACTAACGATGGATTCGCAACGCAATCTTTTTCTCATCGCTTTGTTGTTCGTGTCTTTCATGATCTGGCAAGCCTGGGAGCAGGAGCACGCTCCTCAACCTCAGGTGCAGCAGACCACGCAGACCACGAACAGCCAGGGTAACGCCGCTAACCAGGGTGTGCCGGCCAGTGGCCAGGGAAAACTCATTACGGTTAAAACTGACGTTCTTGAACTGACCATCAACACCCGCGGTGGTGATGTAGAACAAGCGCTGTTGCCAACCTACCCGAAAGAGTTGAAATCCGCAGAGCCGTTCCAACTGCTGGAAACCACGCCTGAATTTATCTACCAGGCACAGAGCGGCCTGACCGGTCGTGATGGCCCGGATAACCCGGCGAACGGCGATCGTCCGCTGTATAACGTCACTGCCGATACCTTCGCGCTGGCGGATGGCCAGAACGAACTGGTTGTCCCGATGACGTTTACCGACGCCGCTGGCAACACCTTCACCAAGACCTTCACCCTGAAACGCGGTGAGTTCTCTGTGGGTGTGGACTACAACGTGAAGAACGTGGGCGAGAAACCGCTGGAGCTGGCAACCTTTGGTCAGCTGAAGCAGTCCATCAACCTGCCTTCTCATCGCGACACCGGCAGCAGCAACTTTGCGCTGCATACCTTCCGTGGTGCGGCGTACTCCACCCCGGACGCGAAATACGAAAAAGTTAAGTTCGACAACATCGCTGACGGTGAAAACCTGAACGTCAACGCCAACAGCGGTTGGGTGGCGATGCTGCAGCAGTACTTTGCTACCGCATGGGTACCGCATACTCAGGGCGCGAACAACTTCTACACCACCAAACTGAACAACGACGTTGCGGCAATTGGCTACAAATCTGCCTCGCAGATCGTCCAGCCAGGCCAGACCGCTCAGATGGGCAGCACCCTGTGGGTAGGTCCAGAGATTCAGGACAAAATGGCGGCCGTTGCGCCACACCTTGACCTGACCGTAGATTACGGCTGGCTGTGGTTCATCTCTCAGCCACTGTTTAAGCTGCTGAAATTTATCCACAGCTTCATCGGTAACTGGGGCTTCTCCATTATCGTTATCACCTTTATCGTTCGTGGCATCATGTACCCGCTGACCAAAGCGCAGTACACCTCGATGGCCAAAATGCGTATGCTGCAGCCAAAACTGGCGGCCATGCGTGAGCGTATCGGTGACGACAAGCAGCGTATGAGCCAGGAAATGATGGCGCTGTACAAAGCTGAGAAGGTTAACCCGCTGGGCGGCTGCTTCCCGCTGATCATCCAGATGCCAATCTTCCTGGCGCTGTACTACATGCTGATGGGCTCCGTTGAACTGCGCCACGCGCCGTTCGCACTGTGGATCCACGACCTGTCTGCACAGGACCCGTACTACATCCTGCCGATTCTGATGGGCGCCACGATGTTCTTCATCCAGAAGATGTCGCCGACCACCGTAACCGACCCGATGCAGCAGAAGATCATGACCTTTATGCCGGTCATCTTCACCGTGTTCTTCCTGTGGTTCCCGTCAGGTCTGGTGCTGTACTATATCGTCAGCAACCTGGTGACCATCCTTCAGCAGCAGCTGATTTATCGCGGTCTGGAAAAGCGTGGCCTGCATAGCCGCGACAAGAAAAAGACCTGATAATATTTGGCGTTAAGCTTATGAAAGGCGGTCGATTGACCGCCTTTTTCTTTTTGATTCAAGGTCTGAGATAAACGATGAGCAATCATGACACTATCATTGCCCAGGCTACTCCGCCGGGGCGTGGCGGCGTAGGTATCCTGCGTATTTCCGGCCGTCAGGCGCGCGAGGTCGCGGAGGCGGTGCTCGGTAAGCTGCCGAAGCCACGCTACGCGGATTACCTTCCCTTCCGTGATGCCGACGGTAGCGCGCTGGATCAGGGCATTGCGCTGTGGTTTCCTGGCCCGAACTCCTTCACCGGTGAAGATGTTCTTGAACTGCAGGGGCACGGCGGCCCGGTCATTCTCGACCTGCTGCTAAAACGCATTCTGACGCTGCCGGGTTTACGCATCGCCAATCCCGGTGAGTTTTCCGAGCGCGCATTTCTGAACGATAAGCTCGACCTGGCGCAGGCAGAAGCCATTGCCGACCTGATCGATGCCAGCTCCGAGCAGGCCGCTCGCTCAGCGCTTAATTCGCTGCAGGGAGCGTTCTCCGCGCGTATTAACCACCTGGTGGAAGCCCTGACTCACCTGCGTATCTACGTGGAAGCGGCTATCGACTTCCCGGACGAAGAGATCGACTTCCTCTCCGACGGAAAAATAGAAGCCCAGTTGCATCGGGTCATTGGCGATCTTGACGCGGTGCGCGCCGAAGCCCGCCAGGGCAGCCTGCTGCGCGAAGGCATGAAGGTGGTGATCGCCGGACGCCCTAACGCCGGTAAATCCAGCCTGCTGAACGCGCTGGCCGGGCGCGAGGCCGCTATCGTCACCGATATTGCCGGCACCACGCGTGACGTGCTGCGCGAACATATCCACATCGACGGCATGCCGCTGCATATCATCGATACCGCAGGCCTGCGTGAAGCCAGCGATGAAGTTGAACGCATCGGGATTGAGCGTGCCTGGAAAGAGATTGAGCAGGCGGATCGCGTGTTATTCATGGTGGACGGCACCACCACCAACGCCGTTGACCCGGCGACGATTTGGCCAGATTTTATCGCTCGTCTACCGGAGCGTTTGCCGATTACCGTGGTGCGCAATAAAGCGGACGTCACTGGAGAAACGCTTGGCCTGAGCGAAGTAAATGGTCACTCACTTGTCAGGCTCTCCGCCCGTACCGGGGAAGGTGTCGACGTGCTGCGCGCGCATCTGAAAGAGAGCATGGGCTTCGAAACCAACATGGAAGGCGGCTTCCTCGCCCGCCGCCGTCACCTGCAGGCGCTCGAGCAAGCCGCTGAACACCTGCAACAGGGCAAAGCCCAACTGCTGGGTGCCTGGGCTGGCGAATTGCTGGCGGAAGAGCTGCGTCTGGCGCAACAGAACTTAAGTGAAATCACCGGCGAATTTAGCTCTGACGACCTGTTAGGCCGCATCTTCTCGAGCTTCTGTATCGGGAAATAACCCCTTACCGCCGCCCCGCGTCACACTTCATGATGCGGGGCATTTTCCTCATATTTAAAATACTTCATCATTTCAAGACGATGTCTTCAGATCGACATTTTTAAGTGCTTCACTGACGCAAACCACTAAGAATTTTCCCAGGATTGAATATATAATATATTGCTCAAAAAATAGGTCACTCTATTGAAGAGCATCAATGACAACGCATTGAGCCAGAGACTACTATTCGATCCCTGACAAGATTCAGGATCGGATGCGGAGCGCTGTTTCAGCCACCCGAAGCAGCATGACATCGACTGACCATTATCAAGGAGCGACAAATGGCGACGCATTTTGCAAGATGGGCTCTGAACCCTCCCAACCTCACTTCACCCCGGCTGAGCGACGAGGTTCTTAACGCCGCCAGCCTGATGCCGGAGCACCGCCGCACGCGCTATCTCGCGTCGCGTACGCTGGTCGCAGAAATGATGTTTATGCTCTATGGCACCCAACGCCTGCCGCAAATCATCACCTCTACGGCAGGTCGCCCGCGCTTTGCCGACGCGGAACTGCCGGATTTCAGCATTGCCTATGCCGGTAACATGGTGGGCGTGCTGTTGGCCACCGAAGGGCGCTGCGGGCTGGACATGGAGCTTCGCCGCAGTTTCCAGGCACCGTCCCCGGTCGTGCCGCCGTCTCAGTCCAGCAGCAGCGAGATCACCTGGATCAACAACCAAAACGATCCTAATGAAGCCCGTACCCAGCTGCATACGCTCCGCCGTAGCGTCCTGAAACTGACGGACAATCCCCAGACGAGCCAGAGCACACTACAATTGTTGCCGGGCTCTGGTCGTCTGCGCGTCATAAACGAGCCGCATATTGAAGCGATCAGCGATGCGGAAGATATCCTTATCTGGGGCTGTGCCGTAGCACCGGGCGTGGAACGCCTGAAGCTTTGGGAGTTCGACGGCCAACAGGGCTGGAACGCCCTGCCGGATGCCGAAGCACGCAGCCGAAGCGCTCAGGCGCGCATCATTCGCCTGACGGGTATATCATCAGAGACAGCAACGCCGCATAACACATTTTCCCGAACGTCCTGACACATAAAGGAGTACCAATGTCTGATTCGTTGAAGATAGTGACTTTACTGGGGAGCCTGCGTAAGGGTTCATTTAACGCGATGGTCGCCCGTACGCTGCCGAACATCGCCCCGGCAGGTATGCAGATTGATGCCCTGCCTTCCATTGGCGACATCCCGCTGTACGATGCCGACATCCAGCAGGAAGAAGGTTTCCCGCAGAGCGTGGAAGCCCTTGCCGAGCAAATCCGCCAGGCAGATGGCGTGGTGATTGTGACGCCTGAGTACAACTATTCCGTGCCGGGTGGCCTGAAAAACGCCATTGACTGGCTTTCTCGCCTGCCTGAGCAGCCGCTGGCCGGTAAACCAGTGCTGATTCAAACCAGCTCTATGGGCGCTATCGGCGGCGCACGCTGCCAGTATCACCTGCGCCAGATCCTTGTTTTCCTGGATGCGATGGTGATGAACAAGCCTGAGTTTATGGGCGGCGTGATTCAGAACAAAGTGGACCCACAGAGCGGCGAAGTGGTCGATCAAAGCACGCTCGACCATCTGACCGGGCAACTGACCGCCTTTGGCGATTACATCCGGCGCGTCAAAGCTTGATTCCAGGCCAAAAAAAACGCCAGTCACATGACTGGCGTTGTTGTTTTTAGCGTCTGGCTTTAATCAACAAACACAATTTTCAGCACAAACAGCAGCGCCACGATGATCACGCACGGGCTCAGCTCGCGCCAGCGGCCAGTGCCCAACTTCATGACACAGTAGGAAATAAAGCCCAGCGCGATGCCTTCGGTAATGGAGAAGCTGAACGGCATCATCACGGCGGTAACAAACGCCGGTACCGCTTCGGTCAGGTCATCCCACTTCACGCGGGCCAGGCTGGAAGTCATCAGCACGCCAACGTAAATCAGCGCCCCTGCGGCCGCATACGCAGGCACCATGCCCGCCAGCGGTGACAGGAAGATAACCAGCAGGAACAGCAGGCCAACCACGATAGCGGTCAGGCCGGTGCGGCCCCCGACGGAAACGCCGGATGAGCTTTCGATGTAAGCGGTAACGGAAGAGGTGCCGAAGAACGAGCCGGTCACGGAAGAGATACTGTCCACGAACAGCGCCTGCTTCATGCGCGGGAACTTGCCCTTCTCGTCGGTTAACCCAGCTTTGTCCGTGACGCCAATCAGGGTACCGGAGGAGTCAAACAGGTTCACCAGCATGAAGGAGAAGATGACGCCCGCGAGCCCCAGATTCAGCGAACCGGCTAAATCTACCTGCCCGACAACGCTGCTCACGCTTGGTGGCGCAGACACGATGCCGTGATACTGCACGTCGCCCAGCAGCCAGCCCAGCAGCGTGGTTACCACGATAGACACCAGCACCGCCGCGTGAATATTACGTGAAGCGAGAATCGCAATGATAAAGAAACCCAAAGCCCCCAGCAGCACGCTGTGGGAAGTCAGGTTCCCGATGCTGACCAGCGTCTCTTTATTGGCCACGATAATCCCGGCATTTTTCAGCCCCATCATGCCAATAAACAGGCCGATACCGCTGGTAATGCCAACGCGCAGGCCAAGTGGGATATTCGCAATCATCCAGTAGCGAACGCGGAAAATGGTCAGCAGCAGCAGGCCCACGGCGCCCCAGAAGATAGCGCCCATGCCGACTTGCCAGGACAGGCCCATCGCGCCAACAACCACGAAGGCGAAGAAGGCGTTCAGGCCCATCGCCGGTGCCAGCGCCACAGGCAGGTTGGCAAAAATCCCCATCAGGATGCTGCCAAAGGCGGCTATCAGGCAGGTGGTGACGAATACCGCCTGGGTATCCATCCCGGCTGCGCCGAGGATTTGTGGGTTAACAAAAACGATATACACCATCGTCAGGAAGGTGGTGAACCCGGCGATCACCTCGGTGCGGGCGTTAGTACCGTGTTCGCGTAATTTGAACGCGCGTTCGAGCAGCCCCGGGGTTGTTTCCGGAGTGGACTGTGGTTGGCTCATTATCGGTTTCCGAACTAAAAGAGGAAAAAATACGCCGCTATCCTATACCAAAATTGGCGGGGGATAACGCAAATCATCCACTTTTTTCGCTGAAATTACCGCAACGGGATCGATTGCGTTGCGCAAAAAGCATAGAGTAAACGTTAAACCTGAGAGAAAGGAAATGGCATGTCCCGGATAGAAGCGGTGTTTTTTGACTGCGATGGAACGCTGGTCGACAGCGAAGTCATCTGCTCCAAAGCCTACGTACATATGTTTGCGCAATATGGCATTCAACTTGCGCTCGATAATGTCTTTAAGACCTTCAAAGGCGTCAAACTCTACGAAATTATCGACACAATAAACGCTGAGTACGGCACCAGCCTGCCTAAGCTCGAACTGGAAGCGATTTATCGCGCCGAAGTTGCCCGCCTGTTTGACAGCGAACTTCAGGAGATCGCCGGGGCAAACACGCTGCTGGCGCAAATCAACAAGCCAATGTGCGTAGTGTCCAACGGCCCGGTCAGCAAAATGCAGCATTCTCTCGGCAAAACCGGGATGCTCGACTACTTCCCGAATGCCCTGTACAGCGGCTACGACATTCAACGCTGGAAGCCGGACCCGGCCCTGATGTTCCACGCGGCGAAACTGATGAACATGGACGTAGAGCATTGCATTCTGGTGGATGATTCTATGGCGGGTGCGCAGTCGGGTATTGCCGCGGGAATGGAGGTGTTTTACTTCTGTGCCGATCCGCATAACAAACCGATCGACCATCCAAAGGTGACGACGTTTACCGATTTGGCCGAGTTACCGGACTTGTGGAAAGCGCGGGGTTGGGAGATTACGGCGTAGGCGTTGCCCCTCCTTCTGTCTACTCGATTGCATGTAAGCAGACTCCGGTAGATCCCCTCTCCCTTTTAGGGAGAGGGTTAGGGTGAGGGTCAAAAAACTAAAGGAACATCCCGCCGGAAACCTCAATCCGCTGCGCGTTCATCCAGCCCGTCTCATCACTAAGAATTGCCGCAATGGCATCGCCGATATCATCCGGCTGACCTACGCGCCCTAATGCGGTTTGTGCCGCAATAGCCTTCGAAACATGTTCATTGTCGCGCACAATACCGCCGCTGAAATCGGTAGCGATAGCGCCAGGCGCAATAATATTCACCGCAATCCCACGCGAGCCCAACTCTTTAGCCTGGTACTTGGTCAGCACTTCCATCGCCCCTTTCATCGTCGCGTAAGCGGCTTTGCCCGGCAGCGAGAAACGAGTCAGGCCGGTGGAAACATTCAGAATGCGGCCGCCGTCTTTAATCAGCGGCAGCAGGCCCTGAGTCAGGAAGAAAGGCCCTTTCAGATGGATGTTCATTATTTCATCGAACTGCGCTTCGGTGGTCTCGGCAAACGACGCTTCAAGACCGATTCCAGCGTTGTTCAATAAATAATCAAACGTATCTCGCTGCCAGACGCGATGCAGCGTTTCTTTCACTTGCTCAACAAATCCAGCGAAGGTAGAAGAATCGCCGACGTTGAGCTGAATTGCTGCCGCTTTCACGCCTTTTTGCTCAATTTCGCGCACAACATCTTCGGCTTCCTGACGCTGGCTATTATAGGTCAGCAGAATGCCGATTCCGCGTGCGGCCAGCTTCAGCGCTGCGTTTTTACCTAAACCACGGCTGCCGCCGGTCACTAAAGCAATGCGTTGACTCATGATACACCCCTTATTTGGCTGTCAGGACATTGAGATACAGCTTATTAGCTGATACAAAATCAATAAATACGGCCAGATGCGCCTCACTGTTTCATTCACAGCAACAATGTGGTGATAAGATGGATAAAATACACGCAATGCAGCTTTTCGTGCGGGTTGCAGAGCTGGAGAGCTTTACCCGCGCCGCAGACACGCTTGGGTTACCGAAGGGCAGCGTTTCTCGCCAGATTCAGGCACTGGAAACGTCACTCGGCACGCGCCTGCTGCACCGCACCACTCGCCGGGTTCAGCTCACCCAGGACGGTATGGTTTATTACGAACGCTGCCGCGACCTGTTAACCAACCTGGATGAACTCGACGGTCTGTTTCAGACCGATCCCGCCAGCGTCAGCGGGCGCATCAGGGTTGATATGCCCGTTACGCTGGCGCGCGGTTTGATCATTCCGAAGCTACCGGGGTTCCTGCAGCAGTACCCGGGCATAGAGTTAGAGCTTAGCAGCAGCGACAGAATGGTAGATGTCGTGCGGGAAGGGTTTGACTGCGTGGTGCGCGTGGGTCACCTCAAAGACTCCGGCCTGGTAGCACGGCCGCTGGGGAAATTCACCATGATCAACTGCGCCAGCCCTGACTACCTCAGCCGCTTTGGCTATCCCGAAAGCCTGGACGACCTGGCTTCTCATGCGCTGGTGCATTACGCCCAAAACCTTGGCACCCGCCCACAAGGCTTTGAAGTCTGGCTGGATAAAACAACGCAGTGGGTGAAAACCGGTGGTCTGATTACCGTTAATAGCACGGAAACCTACCAGGCCGCCTGTGTCGCCGGGCTGGGGATCATTCAGGTACCTCGTGTGGGCGTGAAAACCCAGCTCAAAGAGGGCAGTCTGGTGGAAATTTTGCCTCAGTACCGCGCCGAGCCGATGCCGATTTCTCTGCTTTATCCGCATCGCCGCAACCTCTCCCGGCGAGTACATTTGTTTATGGAATGGCTAAGCGGCGTACTCAAAGCCTATGTCGATTAGCGTTATGGCTATAATTTCCTTAAGATCCTGCCACAGCAAAAGGAAAATTGACCCGATGACGACGCCGGATAACCGCGAAAAACGCCCAACCCACGAGCTCGAGTATGAGCCTGTTGTATCTATCGACACGCAGCAGGATGAAGCGCAAAACGAGCCCGCAGAGAACGAACCGCTGGTAAAGCTTAAAACCGGTAACGCCGCGGTGAACAGCACCATATCCGCGGTCAACAAAACGGTCAGGCAGCCGATGGTTGCCCACCTGCTCCGCGCCGCAGAGCGCTTTAATGACCGGCTTGGGAACCAGTTTGGTGCCGCCATTACCTACTTTTCGTTTCTGTCACTGATCCCCATCATGATGGTGGCCTTCGCGGCAGGCGGTTACGTGCTGGCCTCGCACCCGACGCTGCTCGAAGATATTTTTGCCAAAATCCTTGAGAACGTCAGCGATCCGACGCTCGCCGCCACCCTGAAAAACACCATCAATACCGCGGTTCAGCAGCGCACCACCGTTGGCCTGGTCGGGCTGCTGATTGCGCTTTACTCCGGCATTAACTGGATGGGTAACCTGCGTGAAGCGGTACGCGCTCAGTCGCGGGATAAGTGGGAACGCAGCCCGCAGGATCAGGAAAAATTCTGGGTAAAATACCTGCGTGATTTTATCTCATTGATTGGTCTGCTGATTGCGCTGATCGTTACCCTGTCTATTACCTCGATTTCCGGCTCGGCCCAGACACTGCTGATCGGCCTGCTGCACCTGGGCGATATCGAATGGCTCAAACCGGCCTGGCACCTGGTTGGCCTGGCCATTTCGATTTTTGCTAACTACCTGCTGTTCTTCTGGATCTTCTGGCGGCTGCCGCGCCACCGCCCGCGCCGTAAAGCGCTCATTCGCGGCACGCTGATTGCGGCCATCGGCTTTGAGGTGATTAAAATCATCATGACCTACAGTCTGCCAAAGCTCGTCAGCTCGCCTTCCGGGGCCGCTTTTGGCTCGGTGCTGGGGCTGATGGCCTTCTTCTATTTCTTCGCCCGCCTGACGCTATTCTGCGCGGCCTGGATTGCCACCGCAGAATACAAAGACGACCCGAGGATGCCGGGGAAAACGCATAAATAATCCTGTCATGATTTCCGGTCAGGATAGGTTGCCTGCCGACCCCCAGGTTAGCAGGCCCACTTGTCTAAACCTCCGACCAGAGAACATGCCATGACAACTGCCTCCGTACCCAAACTCCAGAAAACCGTTATTGACCCCAGCGTTCGCCTACGCGAAACACACATAGGCGAACAGTGCGAAATACTCGCCAACAGCGTGCTGGAGTACAGCACTCTCGGCGACTTCTCCTACCTCGGGGAGCACTGCTGCGTGGCCGACAGCGAGATCGGCAAATTCACCGCCATTGCCAACCATGTCCGGCTTGGCGCCCCCAATCACCCGATGGATCGCCCCTCACAGCACCGCTTTACCTACTGCCCTGAGTACTACGCGACCGGCGTCGGGCGGGATACTTCGTTCTTTGCTCATCGCCGTGAAGACCGGGTGATCATTGGTAACGACGTGTGGATTGGTCACGGCGTTATCGTCTTGCCCGGTGTGACGGTAGGCGACGGGGCCGTGCTTGCCGCGGGCGCGGTGGTCAGCAAAGATGTGCCGCCGTACACCATCGTTGGTGGCGTGCCAGCTAAACCCATTCGCAGCCGTTTCCCGCAGGAGGTTGTTGCAAGTCTGCAGCGCATTGCCTGGTGGGACTGGCCACTGGAGAAATTGATGGCGCACCTGCCGGAATTTCAGTCCGGAGAGATAGCCAGTTTTTGCGCTCGCTGGGACAAGCCGAGCAACTCAGCAGATAAATCTAACTGGTAACTTTTATTTAACCTAAAACCAGTTTTATTCTCTATTTTGAAAATTTTGTGAAGCATTTCATGGAAGGTTACGGGCAGGCTTAAAAATTATCCACTTAATGCGCGTTTTTTGAACTACTCCGCCCGGTGCAGCGCGTTGAAATGCTTCTTTTGCTATGCGTAAATGGACTTTCGTTCGCCATAAATAAGAAAAATCTATGCAAGCATCCGTTGCCACAACTCTCGATACCGGGGCTGACGCTACGCCCGTAAACTCACGCGGAAAAGTCGTTGTTGCTTCGCTGGTCGGCACGGCCATCGAATTCTTCGACTTCTACATCTATGCCACCGCGGCGGTGATTGTCTTCCCGCACATCTTCTTCCCGCAGGGTGACCCGACGGCCGCCACGCTACAGTCTCTCGCCACTTTCGCTATCGCCTTTGTGGCTCGCCCGATTGGTTCGGCGCTATTCGGCCACTTCGGCGACCGCGTAGGTCGTAAAGTCACGCTGGTCGCTTCCTTGCTCACGATGGGGATCTCGACCGTCGTCATCGGCCTGCTGCCAGGCTATGCCAGTATTGGTATCTTCGCCCCGCTTCTGCTGGCGCTGGCCCGTTTTGGCCAGGGTCTTGGCCTGGGCGGTGAATGGGGTGGCGCGGCATTGCTGGCCACTGAGAACGCCCCGCCGCGCAAACGCGCGCTGTACGGTTCATTCCCGCAGTTGGGCGCGCCGATCGGCTTCTTCTTCGCCAACGGCACCTTCCTGCTGCTTTCATGGCTGCTGACCGACGAGCAGTTCATGTCCTGGGGCTGGCGCGTACCGTTCATTCTTTCTGCCGTTCTGGTCATTATTGGGCTTTATGTCCGCGTTTCGCTGCATGAAACGCCAGTATTCGCGAAGATTGCCAAAGCAGGCAAGCAGGTCAAAGTCCCGCTGGGCACGCTGCTGACCAAACATTTGAAGGCGACGATTCTCGGTACCTTCATCATGCTGGCCACCTATACACTGTTCTATATCATGACGGTCTATTCCATGACCTTCAGCACCGCACCCGTTCCGGCGGGATTGGGCTTCTCGCGCAATGAGGTGCTGTGGATGCTGATGATGGCGGTGATTGGCTTTGGTGTGATGGTGCCGATTGCGGGCTATCTGGCGGATGCTTTTGGCCGCCGTAAGAGCATGATTGTGATCACCAGCCTGATGATTCTGTTTGCACTGTTCGTCTTCCCGCCGCTGTTGGGCTCCGGGAACCAGGCGCTGGTGATGGCCTATCTGCTGATTGGCCTGAGCCTGATGGGGCTGACCTTTGGCCCGATGGGGGCGCTGCTGCCGGAGATGTTCCCGACGGAAGTCCGCTACACCGGCGCGTCATTCTCATACAACGTGGCGTCCATTCTTGGCGCTTCCGTCGCACCGTATATCGCGACCTGGCTGCAGGCTAATTACGGCCTGTTCTATGTCGGCGTGTATCTGGCGGCGATGTCTGCCCTGACGCTGATTGCGCTGCTGTTGAGCAAAGAGACCCGCCACCAGTCGCTGTAATTTTTACCCTCACCCTAACCCTCTCCCTAAAAGGGAGAGGGGACAAAAAAGGAAACCCGGCTAAAGGGGAGAGGGGGCGAAGAAGGATACCGGGCTAAAAGGGAAAGGAAATGTCAGTTTTGCCTTCTCTTTTCCCCCTCGCCCCTCTGGGGAGAGGGCCGGGGTGAGGGGAAACCTCATTTCTTCATCTGCCCCAAAATCGTCCGGCACTGATTCTCACTGCCTTCAGAAGGCGATATCAAAGCGGCCAGCGCCGCTGCCGGAGTGACCAGCGTTGCAAGCGCTGCGGCCACTGCACCACGAATAATCAATGGTCCCGGCTTCACGCCCGCATCCGGGCTCTTGAACGTGCCGCGCACATAAAGCGGTGAACGCAGAGTAATAATCCGAATCCCTTTGCTCTCAGGATCGATGGTCAAATCCAGGCGTTCGCTGGCAAAATTGGTGCTGCCGGTGACATTAATCAGTGCATTTTCTGTATCAAAGGCAAAAATTCTCGGTGTCGCAATTCCGTTGCGTAAATCCAGATTCGCGGCGGCGCAGTTGATCCGCACCTCATCATCGCCAAAAATTTTGCCGACAATGTAGTTGCCCACGTTCAGGCCGACGATTTCCATCAGGTTACGGCTGATAAGCCCGTCATTCATCAACAGCTTCAAACTGCCGTTACTGGTGCCCAGCAGTGCGGCGACCGAGTTACCGCGCCCGCTCAGGTTGGCGTCGCCGTTCAGCTCGCCCAGCGTTTTCTGCATCGACTCAACCTTCGGCATAAGCTGCTTCAGCTGCAGGCGACGCGCCTGAATATCCGCTTTCCCCTGCATCGGCTTTTTATCGCCCTCAAGGTGGATGTTGGCATTGATGGAGCCGCCCGCCATGCCGAATTTCAGCGGCTGCAGGCGCAGGTCGGCGTTATTCAGGATCACGTGGGTGGTCAGGTCGCTCAGCGGCAGCGTTCCGCTGTGTTCAATGCGCTGCCCTTTGAAGCGCACATCGGCGTCCATCACGTTCCATTTGTCCGTTTCAAAGCGATCGTAAGGCAGCACTTTGTCAGCGGGTTGCACCGTTCTGTCGCCCCGCTGCTGCCTGGCTTTTTTCGTCTTTTCGGCATCTTTTCCGGAATCAACGCCAATCAGCGGCCCTAAATCGGCCAGCCGCAATTGTTTAGAGACTAAATCGCCTTCGAGTTTAGGGCGTGGTTTCCCCTGGCTGTAGGTCAGGGAACCGTGAATATCACTGTCGCCAATGCGCCCGTTAAAATCCTGATAGCGGAAGACAGAGCCTTTATCTGTGTCGATTTTCGCCAGCAGATGGCCATCGGTTTCAAACGGAGGCGTATCCGGCAGCAGCACGCCGGTCAGCGCGTAAAGGTTACCGAGAGAATCGCCGGAGAATTTAAGCCTGAGATCGACACCGCCCATTTTCATCGGGTCGTTGACGGTGCCAACGAAGGCCACTCGCGATGTCCCTGAACGCACATCGGCCTGCACCGGGAACGCACTATCACTTTCACTGCGCAGTGCCAGCATGCCGCCGATTTTACCGCTCCCTTCCACCGGCTGGCCGTTGTAGCGGCCACTGACTTTCAGGCCGAAAACGTAATCTGCCGCCTTCGCTGCGTCTTTGCCCTGTGGCTTTTGGCCGGACACTTCGCTGAAAGCCAGCGGTTTACCCAGCGGATCGACGAGGATAGTCAGCTCAGCCTTGGTCACTCGATCGTCTACGGCGATCCGGCCTTTATCGAACAAAATGTTATCCAGCCGGAAGGACCAGCCGGAAGGTTTTGGATTGGGATCGCTGTCGCCAGAACTGGCAAGGTTAAAGGTCCAGTTATTGATTTTTTCCGACAGCCGGATAATTCGGGCATCGGGCTCGACCAGTTTTATCCAGGGGATGTAGACCGTTTTGGTGAGCAGCGAGAGCGGGGCAAGCGTCGCATCCACTCTTGGCAGATGGACCATAGTGACTTCGGGGATGTCCGGCGGGTTGCCAAGCAGGATATCTTCGGCATGAACGTGTGGCCACGGCACCCAGCTGCGCCAGCCGGGCTCGTCTTTATTACGTTCCCAAACCACCCCTAAGTCGCCACGAATAGCAAAGGGGCGGTTCAGCTCTGTCGAGACTTTTTGGTTGATGGTTGGTTTCAGCCGGTTCCAGTCAAACGTGGCGATCAACACGATCGCTACGACAACCAACAACAAGAAAATCCCGGCAACTGCGCTGCTAATTTTACCCGTTTTTGTCATCCCTCTTACCTCTCCTGATGCCGGTCTGCCTGACTAAAAGATAGTTCAGCGTGACCGAAACGACATCAGGGAAGGCGAATCAGAACGTTTTCCAGGTTTTCGAAGGGGACCGGGCGGGACAGGAAATAACCTTGTGCCGCATAAGCAGGTGAAGACTGAACATCTCGCCATTCTTCAACCGTTTCAATGCCTTCAACAATCACACCCTTGCAGTAGCGGTTCATTAACTGCAGCAGCATGGTGAACAAATTCCGCCCTTCATCGCTTTTTCGCAGCATGATGAAAAGCTCGCGCGCCACTTTGATATAGTCGTAGCGGACTTCGCTCAGCGCAGAGAAGTTAGCCAGGCCAGTGCCGAAATCGTCAAGCCAGAGCGGGCCAAACTCGTGCATACCGGCCAGAGTGGCCGCCTGCGGCAAGTTAATATGCTCCACCAGTTCAAAACGTACCCACGGCAGTTTGGCAATCAGGTCGAGAATCGGCTGATGCTGCTTCATGGCAATCAAAGTGGGGCCATCAACGTTGACCGACGCCAGGATGTCGTGCCCAATGAAGGTCTGCTCCCAGGCTTCCAGCAGGCGCAGCTGCTCTTCCACCACCGAAAGACGCTGGCGGCTGGGGATCGAAGAAAAATAGCGGTCGGGAGGAATGCGCACCTCTGCCTCAGCCGGATGTGTGACCACCGTGAGCAGCTCAACTGCCATCAATTTCCCGTCTGTTCTGTAAATCGGCTGAAAGGTGTAGCGGCGCTGGCATTGCAGCCAGAATCGTCGCTCCTGCAAACTTTCAACGCTCGCCTCAAGCGTATGCAGCCGGTGAGTGATCTGCTTCAACTTCATCTGTACATCCTGTTTGCCCTGATGACTCTACATGGCTCGTCGAAAGGTTATCGGCGTCGGAATAGAGAACTTTATGCTCGCTTTCGCAGCAAAATGGGCTATGGCGATTTTCGTCACAATCACAATAACCTGGCGTACCTCAAAAATTTTCAAAACGCTGTTTTAAATTGTTTGACTCACTTTTCACCCAGATGGAGAATGCAAAAAAACAGCATTTTTGTTCATTTCATCATCAGGTTTCTTATGCTCACTCAGAAAATTGCCGTGATCGGCGAATGCATGATCGAACTGTCTCAGAATGGCGCTCAGGTGCAACGCGGCTTTGGAGGCGATACCCTAAATACCTCGGTTTATCTCGCCCGCCAGGTGAACGAAAGTGCACTGGAAGTGCATTATGTCACCGCGCTTGGCGAGGACAGTTTTAGCCAGCAAATGCTGGATATCTGGCGCCAGGAGCACCTACACACGACATTAATTCAGCGCCTGGAGCACCGCCTTCCGGGTCTGTATTACATTGAGACCGATAGCCACGGCGAGCGGACGTTCTACTACTGGCGTAACGAAGCGGCGGCACGGTTCTGGCTGGAGAGCGAGCGTTCAGACGAAATATGCGCGGAGCTGGCCCAGTTTGATTATCTCTACCTGAGCGGCATCAGCCTGGCCATACTCAATGACGCCAGCCGGGAGAAGCTTTTCGCGATGCTGAAGCAGGCCAGAGCTAACGGCTGCAAAGTCATTTTCGACAATAATTATCGGCCACGCTTATGGGCCAACCCGGAAGAGACACAGCGCGTTTATCGGCAAATGCTGACCTGTACGGATATTGCGTTCCTGACGCTGGACGACGAAGACGCACTATGGGGTGCCGTCCCGGCAGAAGACGTGATTCACCGGACGCATGCTGCTGGCGTAGAAGAGGTGGTCATCAAGCGAGGCGCTGAGTCTTGTCTGGTGTCGGTAAGAGGTGAAAGCGTGATCGAAGTCCCTGCCCTGTGCCTGCCAAAAGAAAAAGTCGTGGATACCACCGCGGCAGGGGATTCCTTCAGCGCAGGCTATCTGGCGGTGCGTTTAACGGGAGGAACGGCGGAAGAAGCCGCGAAGCGCGGTCATTTGACGGCGGGTACGGTGATTCAGTATCGCGGAGCGATTATCCCGCGGGAAGCGATGCCCAAATAAGTGGACCCTCACCCTAACCCTCTCCCTGGAAGGGAGAGGGGATAAAAAGAAAACACCTGACGAATCCCCCTCGCGCTAAAGGAGTGGGGACGAAAAGAAAACGCCTTCACGAATTCCCCCTCTCCCCTATGGGGAGAGGGGCAATCCCACCACTAAGAAGCCGGTGGAATATCCGAAACATCCTGCTTAGGATCGTCGGTCGCAGGCGGCACAGCGGCCGGCACCATCACCTTATCCCACGTCTCTTTCAGCTCTTTCATGTTGTACTCAGGCTCGCCTTTAGGCTGCAACAGCACCATCGACATATCCTGAGACAGCTGCTGGCGCAGGTCCTGGTTGAGCATTGAGACGGTCAGGCTGTCGAGGAAGTCCTGGCGCAGCTTCTGGTACTGCTCTGGCGCTATATCAACCACCTGGTTTTGCAGCGAACGCAAGCGCTGGCCGATCAGTACATCGGTGTTGGTGCGCGCGTAGGTGGCAAACAGCTTCGTCAGCTCATTCTTTTTCTGCGCGATCAGCGCGTCGAATTCTTCCTGAGACAGCCCTTTATCGCGTACTCGCAGCAGTTCACGCCCAACGCTGGTAAGGCTGGCGTTCAGTTTATCGTTCGGGGATTCAATATTGATCCCGCACTGGGCGCGCAGATAAAGCACGCGGCAGTCAAAGCTCAGATTGAGATCTTTAACGCCGTTTTTGCTCAGGCTTTGCTGCACATTCCAGAACAGCGCTTCACGGGCCAGATCGGCACGCCAGTAGCGCAGCAGCGCCGCGGATTCACGAATCGGCTGCCAGGTGTTATCCCACATCAGGGACAACCTGTCCTGGCGCACGCTGTCGGTCATCAGGCTCACCGGCTCAGGGTTAAGCGGGGAAAGCGTTGGCACAGGTGCAGGGGTATCACGCTTACCTTTCAGCTCGCCGAAGGTCTTGTTGATTTGCTCCGCCACGCTGCGGCTATCCACGTTGCCGACCACAATTAGGGTCATCGCATCCGGGGTGTACCACTTGTCGTAAAACGCTTTCAACTGCGCGGCATCTACAGGGCGCTTGAGATTCTCAGCGGGATCGTGGCCAAGCAGCGTGGAACCTTTCAGACGGTAGCGCCACCAGCTGTCTTTGGTATTCATCGGCCAGGTCGCAACCATATCCGGCACATGCAGTGCCGCAGTCACTGTTGCCGGCGTCACGTCCAACGACCCGATATTGGTCGACATAAATGCCAGCGCTTCTTTCAGCAAATCATTGCGGTTGTTAGGCAAGCTTAAGTTAAACAGCGTGAAGTCATAGGAGACGATAGCCGGAGGAAGTGGACGCTCCGGGTCGCTGCTTTGGTGCCATAACGAACGCGCCTGGCTCGTCGGCAGACCGCCGGTCTGCGTCAGCAGCATGCGCGGTAAAAAGTGGCTGTAACCGCTTTGCTGGGCGGTTTCGGTGAGCGAACCGTTGTTCACCATCAGGCGAATTTCAACGCGATCGCTTGGGCGCTGAGGGGTGGCCAAAACCTGCCACTGGAAGCCGTTAGAGAGCGTTCCCTGTTGCCAGGCCGGGTCCGGCTGGAGCGCTTCTGCCTGCACGTTGCCGGCCGTTGCGGCTAATAGCAACCCGCCAGCTAAAAGTCGAATCTTGGTGCCCTGCATGTGAACCCCTAAAAACAATCCTGGTTAAAAGTAGCACATCGGCGCGGCATTCGACGTCCGCAGACCGACATAGGTGACGTTTCACCAATCCGTTTGACCGCATTTCTGCGAAAACGTCACGTAAGAAAGTGAAAAATAGAGAATAAAGACCCTAAATAATTCGAGCTGCAGGTAGGCGGTAATTAACACACCAGCAAGAAGTATGACGGGTATTAGGGGGATTATGCAGAGTCGCCCACAGCGAGGGCAAGTCGCTGCGGGCAATTGGTCGGATTAGTGGGAGACTTCGGTCACTTTTTTGTCAGATTTTGGATTATCCAGCTGCTGATGAAGTTGCTTTTCATCCAGTTGCTTAACCCATTTCGCGACAACAACGGTCGCCACGCCGTTGCCGACCAGGTTGGTCAGCGCGCGCGCTTCGGACATGAAGCGGTCGATACCCAGAATCAGCGCCAGACCCGCAACCGGCAGATGGCCTACCGCAGAAATGGTTGCCGCCAGCACGATAAATCCGCTTCCCGTCACGCCCGCCGCCCCTTTAGAGGAGAGCAGCAGCACAACCAGCAGCGTGATCTGATGGAAGATATCCATGTGGCTGTTGGTCGCCTGGGCGATAAACACCGCAGCCATGGTCAGGTAAATCGAGGTGCCGTCCAGGTTGAAGGAGTAACCGGTTGGAATCACCAGGCCCACAACGGATTTACGGCAGCCCAGTTTTTCCATCTTATCGAGCATACGCGGCAGAACGGACTCGGAAGAGGATGTCCCCAGCACAATCAGCAGTTCTTCTTTGATGTAGCGGATGAACTTGAAGATGCTGAAGCCGGTGGCACGGGCGATGGAACCCAACACCAAAATCACAAACAGCAGACAGGTAATGTAGAAGCAGACGATCAACTGGCCCAGCTGCACCAGAGAACCTACGCCATACTTACCGATGGTGAACGCCATGGCCCCAAACGCCCCGATAGGTGCCAGACGCATGATCATGTTGATGATGCCGAAAATCACCTGAGAGAAGCTTTCGATGACGTTAAAGATCATCTGACCTTTGTGGCCCAGGCGATGCAGCGCAAAGCCAAACAGGACGGCAAACAGCAGCACCTGCAGAATGTTACCGCTGGCAAACGCGCCAATCACGCTGCCTGGGATCACGTCCAGCAAGAAGGCAATAACGCCCTGCTGCTGAGCTTGTTCAGCGTAAACCGCTACCGCTTTGGCATCCAGCGTCGCCGGATCCACGTTCATGCCAGCGCCAGGCTGCAGTACGTTAACCACAACCAGCCCGATAATCAGCGCAATCGTGCTGACAATTTCAAAATAAAGTAACGCTACCGCGCCGGTACGGCCCACGGCTTTCATGCTTTCCATGCCTGCGATCCCGGTCACCACGGTACAGAAGATGACGGGCGCAATAATCATTTTAATCAGTTTGACGAACGCGTCGCCAAACGGTTTCATTTGGGCACCCAATTCCGGGTAAAAGTGACCCAGCAAAATACCGATGGCAATTGCGGTCAGCACCTGAAAATACAGACTTTTGAAGAGTGAGGTTTTCATTAGAGTATCCTTGGACGGAGAGTAACCGCAGCCCCGGCTCAGGAACCGGTATGACTGCGGCACTCAACATATCACCCTAAAAAAAACGCAGAAGTGGCGTGGATCGATTTTGTTAACGACATTGTTAAAAACTTGAACTGAACCGATCCAGCTCGTAACATTTGTAACTATTGTTTTTCATTTACGCAGTAAGAAATTCACGTTCAAACTGCTCGAGGGTGTGTGCTTTGGCATACAGGAAGCCCTGGGCGTAGATAACGCCCTGCTGCACTAACCACTCACGCTGGGCTTCTCGCTCTACGCCTTCCGCGACGACTTTCAGATCAAGCGCTTTGGCCATCGCGATAATCACGCCCACCATCGCGTTATCTTCCGGCAGCCCTTCGATAAAGCTTTTATCTATTTTCAACACGTCAATCGGCAGCGCTTTCATATGATGCAGGTGATGAAGGCTGGCGTAGCCCATGCCAAAATCATCCAGCGCGATGCGCACCCCGGCCTGACGAAGCGGCCGCAGAATATTGACCGCCGCCTGCGGATCTTCAATGCGGCGGCTTTCGGTCACTTCAAGAATCAGCGTGCCGGGCTGGATTCTGTAACGCCCAAGTAACTCTAACAGTGAAGGCACCATGGCTTCATGCAGCAACTGGAGCGCGGAAAGGTTGACGCACAGCGGCAGCGTAATCCCCCGGCTTTGCCAGGCTGACAGGGTGCGGCAGGACTCCTCGAGGATCCAGTTACCAACGGTAATCATCAGCCCGCAGGCTTCGATGCGCTCAATCAACCCTTCAGGCAGACTCCAACTACCATCATGCTGGCGCTGGCGCAGCAGGACTTCGGCGCTGACCACGCTTCCATCACGCATATCCACCTGCGGTTGCAGCCAGACGGCAAAATGATGCCTCTCAAGCGCGTTCAAAATATCGTGCTCTTCGGTCAGGCGGCGCTGGGCTTTTTCCATTTGATCGGGGTCGAAGAACTGAATTTGGTTTTTCCCGAAGCGGCGGGCCGCAAGCGTTGCCGAAGCCGCCCGACGATAAAGCTGCTCGGCATCAAGACCGCCCCTGAACATCGCTATGCCAATGCTGGCGGTCGGTTTCAACTGTAGCGCCTGGATGGGCAAACGAGCGTTGAGCGTTTCCATGATTTTCTGTGCCAGCGTCATGGCATTCCACGGGTCGCTGACGCCATAGAGCAGCAGCCCAAAATCATTCTGGCTAAGCTGGGCCAGCACCGCATTGGTCGGCAACACGGGTTTAATTTTCTCGACCAGCGTCAGCAGTAGCATCTCGCGCTGTTCTTCATTCAGCACGCCGGCCGCATCCTGCAGCGTTTCGCTGCCGATCAGTATTAATGCGCCGTGCTTATCGTTCCCCACCATCTGTTCAATCAGCGCCATCAGCAGCGCCTTATTCGGCAGCTCAGAGACCGGATTGTGGGTGCTCAACGAATTCATTTGCTGCTGAAGACGCTGGGTAACCTGTTGATTGCGGTTATAGCTGCGCACCAGCATGCCAATCTCATCGTCATGATGCAGCGGCGGCAGCGTAAGCTGATGCTCGCCCGCTTGTTGAGGATTAAGGCCATCCAGCTCGCGGCTAATTTTACGGATCGGATGCACCACCAGCCGGTTAATGCACCAGCTGATCGCCACGGTCAAAATCAGCGCCAGCAGCAAATAGGTAGTCAGCAGAGTGGAAATCGTGCTGACGATAATGCGGTACATACGCCAGGAATCCGCCTGTAGCACCAGATAAGCCAGCGGCTGCGGGTTTGCCGGGCGTTCGAGAGAATAAAGCGGCAGGGAAATCTGCACCGGCAGCTCAAACACGCGGGTGATGAGCATCGGGATTTGGTGCTCCGGCATAAAGCTAATGCGAAGCGCCTGGAACTGGTTTGGCAGCACGACGTCGGCTCGACTGATGATGCCCGAGGGTTGGATCTGATGAAGAATGGCCTCGGCCTGCGGAATGTCAGCCCGCAAAATGGCCTCAGACAGCGGAAGACGCACGGAGTGGGCGATTTTCTCCATTTGCGTGGCGGTGTCGTAGCGATTTTGCTGCACAAAATGGAACAGCTGAATGACGATAAAAATAAAAATAAACGCCAGGGCCACGGCTGACACCATAGCCATCTGTTTTATCGTTAGGGAACGACTGACTCGCAAACTGACTCTCCGCTTTTGCTTAACCTGTGCCACGCCCGGCCTCAGGATATTCTTACGCCCGCAGAGTATACTGCATTGCCACCCTTTTTAATCCTCGCCCCAGGAGAATCGGGTAATTCTGCTTTTATGGGCAAATTTGCGCCGAATCCTGAGCGAAAAGTCGCAAACGGCGGGTTAACCCGCCGTTTTACATCACACCTAATCAGAAGTCTGCGTAAGGCACCAGCGGCTGAGGCGGCATGTCCATATCGCCCTGCCAGCCCGCCATGGAATAGCGCACGAAAATCAGCGCGTGGCTTGGGGTGTAGTCCTTGGCCTGCTGAATATCAATCCCGGCGCCAATTGACCAGTGCGAACTGATCCGTCGTTCTACCAGCGCTCTGGCCGTATAACCGAAGCCGTTACTGCTGCTGGCCGAGGTAGGCTCGTTGCGATCCGGGTAGGCATGGAGATCTTCCGGGTAGGGGTTAGTGTCATTTGGCACGAGGTTACGCAGCGGATAGCGCTGGCCCGCATTGCTGTGAGAGTAAGACCAGGAGCCGGAAGCACCCAGTTCCCAGGACCAGTTCTCGGTACGTTTACGCCAGATAACCGGCACGGCAAACGACACATATTTTTGCGGGCTGTAATACCCCCCCTGGCCGAGGAAGTAATCGCTGAGGTCTTTTTGGTAATGCCAGACCATGTTGGTGAGGCCCACGGTTAGCCGCTGGTTATTCTCGTTAATCAGCTTGTAGTAGTAGCCCGTCATCCAGCGCACGCGCCAGTTATCGGCCACGTTTTTACCGGTCAGCGTGTCTGCGCTCAGGCTGGACCAGACGCCGTTGGCTTCACCCTTGTCGTAGCTCAGGCTGACACCGCCACCGGTCGCGCGAACACCACCCCACACGGTATTGGTATTAGGATCCCGCTGCCCGCCGAAGGAGAGCAGCGAGCTGGAGATAGGCCGACGATGTGCATTGACGGTGTAGCCAATCGGCCCGAGGTCGTTGCTATAGCTCACCCCGCCGACAACATCCACGACGTCAAAGCCCAGCGGCGTGGTGCCAATATCCGTCTGCCAGGTATTGTTTTTCCAGCCAACGGCCAGGCTTGCGCCGTTGCCACTCTGTTTTCTGTTGCCGAAGCAGTTGTGCTCCGCACAGGTGCCCCAACGCTCGTTGTAGCCTCCCCCGTTATCTTTGAACGAGCCCGCATCCATATTCACCATATCGGTACGGAACCACATCCGCCCGTCGCTGAGCGGAGCGTCCACCTGCAGCATAGTGGTATGCGCTTTCAGATCGGAGTAACCCGGCGTCCCGCTTGAACCCCAGTATTCGTGATCAAGCGTCACGTTCACATCCTGCTGGCGATAAAGATCGGCGGCATCGCTGCGCACGCCCCGCTTCAGCCAGTCGTCTTTCTCATCGTTGCGGGTCAGGCGAGTGAAGGTGTCGTTATCCTGCGGGCGCTGCCGGGTAATCCCCGAGGAAATCATCGCGTCTTTGTAAGTCTCCAACGCCTGCTGCGGCTGGCCGCTGGCGGCCTGGAAACGCGCGGCATCACGCATCACCAGCGCGCTTTCCATCGACGGTGGCTGGCTTTTCGCCGCAACCAGAATCGGCGTGTAGGTTTGCGCGGCTTTCTCGTTATCGCCCAGGGCAGCCCAGGCGTTGGCGACGCGGCGTTGAGTATTGATGGATGGTGTTTCACCCGCAGGTGCTTGCTGCAGCTTCGCCAGCAGATCGCGGGCCTGAGGTTTGTCCCCCTCGGCAATCAGCACTTCGGTTAAGCCTAACAGCGCATCTTCGTTACCCGGTGAACGCTGCAGGACTTTCTGGTATTGCGATTTCGCCGTAGTACGGTCACCGCGTTCGGCAGCCCAGTCGGCCAGCGTTAAGTCCACGCGGTCGGACGGCGTCTGCTGCTGAAGCAGCGCGATGGCATCTTTTTCTTTGCCGCTGTCCCGCAGCCGGTTAGCCGTTTGCATTACTTCGTTAAACTGCAGTCTGTCTGCAAGCTCATGAATGTTGTCAGTCCACTGCGCTTTGGGCAGCGTATTGAGGTGGCTTAGCGCCGCCGCATCATGGTTATTGCCTGAGAGATAAAGACCGTAAGCGAAGACCTGCTCCGGATCGCCCGGCTTACGCTGGGCAAGACCGCGCATCAGACCGTCTGCCTCGCCGTGTTTTCCGGCGGCATAGAGATCGTTCGACAGGCGGTAGGTGATCCACACGCTGTCCGGGTCAAGCTTGAGCCGCTGGCGCTGGATCTCTGCCGCTTTTGCCCACTGGCCCTGGCTTTCCAGCGCAGCAGCCTGCTGCTCCAGACGCTCACCGGCCAGGCTACGTTCAATATCATCAATACTTTTGCGTTGGCTGACAGAAAGACTCTGAATATACGCTGCTGCGCGCTCTGGCGACTGGCGGCGATAGACGTTCGCCAGCCCGCGAATCGCGTTGCTGTTGCCGCGATCCATGCGCAGCGCTTGTTGATAATAACGCTCGGCGCTGGCGTCATCTTTTTTGGCCACGGCCACATCGCCAAAGCCCAGCACCGCGTAGCTGTCGGTATTGTCTACCCTTTGCGCCTGCTGGTACTTCTGCAGCGCGGCATCAGGATTATTGGCTTTGAGCTGAGCATCACCTTGTTCAATCAGCAGCCAGTAGCGGTTGGTTTTTAACAAACTGTCCCACTTGCCCCGGTTATCGCTTTGCGGGTCCATCTGAATGGCTTTCTCGAACTGCTGTACCGCAAGGGCGCGTTTTCCCTGCTGAGAATAAGCCTGCCCCAGCGCACCGACTACTTCGCTGTCGTTTTGCTTCGAGCTTAACGCCTCTTTCAGCTGCGGAATGGCCTGGTTCCCACGCCCACCGCCCACGTCTTCCAGACCTTTAGCCCGGGCGAGGAAAGCCGGGTCAGACAGCTGTTTTTGCTGCTGCGCAAGCCTGTCACGGGCAGTGGCCACCGTATCGCCTTCAGTGAAGACATTAAGAAAACGCTGCAGGGCCGCGACGCTTTGCGGTCCTGTCGGTAAGTTGCTGATTTGGCCATACCATAAAGCCGCCGCGTCTTCCCGGCTACCGTTGGATTTCGCCATTTGCTCAAGCACCTGATATGCCTCGGCGCTGCGGCCGTTGGCAAACATCAGCCGCGCCAGATTGCCACGCAGTTCGCCGTTCCCCGGCGCAGCGGCATCCAGCGCTTTCAGTTTATCGATCGCCTGGTTGGTGGTTGCCGGACGCTTCGCCATCAGCATCCAGTATTCCATCGCTAAATCCCCTTCAGGCGGATTGCCGTCAAACAGCTTTTCATAGGCGGCAATGGCCTGCTCGGTGTGCCCGCTGGCCGCTAATAACCGAGCTTCCTGCAGCTGCTGGCGGCCATCCGCGCCGGTCAGCATCAACGTGGCCTGAGCCTGTTTATACCCGGCGGAGCCGGGGGCCAGTTTTGCCAGACGCTCAAGCTGTGCTTTCGCCCCGGCGTTATCACCCTGGCGCAGCAGGTAGCGCATTCGGGCCGCAATCACGTCCGGATCGTCCGGCGCCATCAGCTCCAGCCTGGACAGCGACTGCCGCACGATATCCTCGCGTTTGCTGGCCTCGCCCATCCTCACTTGCTCCAGCAGTTGCTGCTGAGGCGTCAAGGCGGCCTGAGCCATCGGCATCAGCGCCATGCCCAATGAGAGAGTGACTAAACTTAATGAGAACTTGCGCATACCTGACCCCAGCTCGGGATTAATTCACCCCGAGAATTGAAGCGAAAACGATTTTGATCCCATCCCTGACCAAAGAGCGTTAAAACATAGCTGTAATAGGCATCAGCCTGAGGGAAATTGTCTTTCACCCGCTGACGCTGCACGTCCCGTGCTTCGCTATCCTGTAAAAAAGGCAGCATGGCGGCGGAGAATCCCACTGGGCCATTGCCCTGAACGCTGCCGGTTTGCACATCGACTTTTTCCGGCGGCAAACCTTGTTTGATGGTGATATCCGCCATGGGCTGGAAGGCCTTCAGCAGCGCGGCTTTGTGCGGCGAGTCGTCGGCCATCATGCCAATCCACATGTAGACACGTATCGAGTCATAGCTGCCGCTGCGGGCAGCGTCAGTCTGGAACTGCCAGCCTTTGCCTTCACGCCAGTCGGCCCAGTTGGGTGAAAACCCTTTGGGCGCGGTTTCAAGCAGTAATCTTTGGTTTGCCACCTGCATGGCCGACCAGGGGCCGCGGTAACGCACCATACGCTGCAGTACCTGCGGGGGGAGGTAGCTTGGATTCAACCGCCAGTCAGGGGAATGATTAAAACCGACACGTCCCGGCAACAGTGAAAAACCCAGCCCGGGGATTTTAATCACTTCCTCTTTCGCCACGCGCTTTAACAGCTGCTCACCAAGGCGCTTATAGGCAGGCTCATGCCACAGACGCCCCGCTTCGAGCAGGCTCCAGACTATCCACATATCGGCATCGGAAGCGGAGTTGCTGTCTAAAACCGTCCACTCATCTTTGTCGTTTTTGCCCCACAGCCAGGCGGGAAGGTGATCTTTCAGCGCCCCCTGAGCGAGGTTGTTTTCCGTCCAGCCCAGCAGCTTGTCGAACGTCGCCCTATCGTTGTCGACCAGGGCAAAGAAAAGCGCATAGCTCTGCCCTTCCGAGGTGGTGATTTTTCGCTCATCGCTGGGATCGATCACCCGGCCCTGGTCGCTGACATAGCTGGCTTTAAACTGCTCCCAGGCAGGCCAGCTACAGGCGGCCTGCCCGGAAACGCTTGTCAGCATCAGCCCGACCATCAGCAGTGCGGCGCTGATTTTCATCGTAATTACTCGTCTTCTGGATCGATACGGCGGCGGCTAATAATGCGCAAGATACGCCACAGCACCCAGGCCAGCAGCACAACGCTTATCGCCGCGAAGATAGCCAACAGAACCGGATGGTTCGATAGCGCGTACCAGATACGCTCGAACCACGGCAGGTGACCAACGTAGTAAATATCGCCTACGCGCAGGCTATCGACACCGGATTCACGAATCACCGCGACCGAACCAGAGATCGCCGCCCGTTTGCCGCTATCGTTGAGCGCATTATTCAGCAGCTCGTAGCCTCGAGGACTGTCGGCCAGTAAAGCAAGGACGCTACGCTGGTCGTTATACGGCGACTGGAAGCCCACAATAGCGGCCATCGCGCCCTGAGAGGTAATCGCCGTTTGCGTATCCGCTGCACGATCTTTTGGATCTGAAGCACCGTTTAGCAGCGGGGTCTGGCGAACCGGGGTTTTCACCCAGCTTTGGGCCGCATCAACCAGCAGATCGATACGTTTGTCATCTTTCAGCGCCGGTGGGATGGTGCCGATGATCATGATATCCGCATCTTTGCCCTGAATCGTGCTGCCATCATCCGTCAAATTCACGTTGATTGCAGGGAAACCGGTTTGTGAGCCAATGGTGCCCAGCGCGTCCAGCAGCGCAGTCACCTGAGCCGGTTTAGGCTCCTTGCTGACCACCACGATAGTTTGTGAAAGATCGGCCATGCGGCTGAACGGGAAGCCTGCATTCGCGAAGGTGCGCAAATCCGGCATGGCAATAAAGTGGTGATAGTTTGAGAAGTCGATGGTTGACTCGTCTTCCACCACAACGTGGTTTTGAATTGGCTGGTAGGTAATACAGTTCTCAAGCGAACCGCCAGGCATCGGGTTCATGTACGAGAAGTCAAAACGCAGCTGGTTGGCGGCGCCCAGGCGCAGCGCGGGAATCGACACGTCGGTTTTGCCGTCCAGCAGACCCTGCAGCACCGGCAGGCGCAGCAGCAGCTTGTTGTTCTCTTCGCTTGGCGTCAGGTTGAACGACTGCAGGAACTGGTTGTTCAGACTGATATCCATGCGCGAACTGTCTTTCATCGCTGGCGCGGTGTAGCGATATTTCAGGTTGAGATCGATGCCATTACTGCGCAGCAGATAGAGGTCAGGCGGCAGGTTCATCGTCACGCTAATGGCGCTCGGCTCCTGGCCGCTGGACTGCAGCTGCTCCTGATAAGTTTTCATCTCACCCAGCGTGACCGGGCGGTCTGTTCTCACCCAGTTTGGCGCATCGTAAGGTACGCGTGGCAGCAGAGGCTTCACGTCATCCACGGTAACGCTGCTGCCGCGGAACAGGATATTCCCCTGGGCAATGCCTTTTGCAGCCTGCACAAGGTCTTTATCATCACGTCCCATCACCACCAGCAGTTTGACGTACGGATTATCCGGGTGGCTCATCATCTCAACGGTTGGTGCTTTCACAGCCGGGTGGTCCCGCAGGAAGTCCGGGCGCTTATCGTTGGTCGCAAATACGATCCCGTTACTGGTCGGCAACTGGTTAAAGAGCACCGGGAAGCTCTGCCCACGCCATGCGGTACGGGAACCAAACCATGAAGCCACGATCCCTGCGGCACGTTGCTGTTCAATATCCGGGCTGGCTGCAAAAACGATAGGCAACGTCAGCGGGCGATCGTCACGCGAGTCGAAGAAAGGCACCGGGAAATGCGACAGATCGTTTTGAACCGGCAGACGTTGATAGGTCAGCGCCAGCGAACTGCTCCGCCCAACGTCCATCCACAGCGTGGTGCTGGCCGGGTTTTCACAGATGTCGCGGTAGTGGCCGACAAACTCCAGGCGCACGCGGTTAAAGTCGGTGATATAGAGCGGATCAACCGGCACCTGTGCAAAGGTTTTTTTGCCCAGTTGCTCTTTGGTCACCGGCAGAACGCCCATCAGTTCGTCGTTAAGATAGACTTTGAGCTGCGACTGCACCGGCAGCAGCGAAGGCGAAGGGGTATATTCAAGGTTCAGCAGCGCTTTCGAGACGATTTCATCCCGGCGCATGCCAAACTCAACCCCGCCATTCGGGTTCACACCGGTCAGCACCATGCTCCCCGGCGGAGGCGCAATTTGCGCGAAATTTAGCTTCACATCGCGAGAAGGCACATTTTCGGCGACGATGGGTGCATTTGCACCCTTAACGCCAGGTAAAACTTGCCCAACCGTTGCCGCATTATCCGCAGGCGTGGCAGGCACCAGCGCCTCCGCTGCACCTGGCGCAGGCGTAATCACTGCCTGATTTGCCGTAGCCACGGCAGGAACCGTCGGAGCCGGCGTTGTGTCAGCCGAGTTTGCTACCGTAACAGGCAGGGCGCTGATGCCTACCGCCGCTGCATAAAACCAGGATATTTTTCTTTTCATCGCGTTTTCATCAAATTAATCAGGCTGTTGATAAACCTCAGGCGAAAGAAGAGACACCAGAGAACATCAATTCGTGATTTCAGTTGCCGGCTACAAAAAGGGAAAAACCACGCTTCTTCCCTTTTCATCAGCAATCTCGTTAAGCCAATGCAGACAAGGTCCGCCGTTTTGCCGGTTCGGTCGTCGGGCTGTGCGGAATAAACGACACAATCCAGTCCACCAGCACGGTGATCGCGTGGAAAACAAACTTCAATGACGGTGGAGCGAACTCCGCAAGGTGCCGGTAGCCCCGGAATCCAAGCTTGAGAATATCCACCAGACTTTCCAGCGGCTTATCCTCAGGGAAACTGTCTTGCCACAGCGCCCAGGTGTCGGCGCGCGCAAAAGTACATTGAATAAAGTCGATGTGTTGCTTCGTGGTCATCTGCGCCAGCTGCAGGCCAACTTCGTCGCCAAAGACCCTCACGACCTGTGCCGGGAAGTAAAACTCTTGCGCCCCGCGCTTCAACAGCAGGTTCACTTTTTGCCCTTCCAGCACCTGAGTTGGACCATGAATCTTGATCCCTACCCCGCCATCAGAGTAGTCATGCACGGTGCATGGAAAGAGGTGACCATCTTCACGCGCCAGCGCTGCCGGCATGGCAATTTCAACGCGGTGCGCTCGCCGGACCTGCTTACTCTCAACGGAAACGGCCACCGCGCCGCCCAGTATTATCAAGTTGTAGAATACCCACAGCAGGCTCACCACCACGGTTAGCGCTTCATTTTCCGGGCCGTAGAAGAAGCGCCATGCCCCAAAGGCAACGCCCAACAGGTTAATCAGCACTAGAATCAGGTACGGACGCGTGATGACCCAATCCACATACTCGTTTTCAACCAACCCGCCTTTCGCGGTCACGTTGAATTTCCCTTTATGCGGATTAAACAAGGCCACCAACGTCGGCTGGGCGATGTACCAGGCCAGCACCGTTTCGTAAATTTCGCTCCAGAACGAATGGCGATACTTGCCCTGAATTTTGGAGTTAGTCAGGCTGGCATGGATCATATGCGGTAAAACAAACAGCGCGATCATGATGGCCGGGGCGTAAATGATATAGGCGTGGAACAGCAAGAACGCCAGCGGCGCCGTCAGGAAAATAAGCCGCGGTATCCCAGATAAGAAGTGGAACATGGCGTTGGCATAGCAGAGTCGCTGCGCAAACTTCAGCCCTTTGCCGAAGAACGGGTTGTCGAGACGGAATATCTGCGTCATCCCTCGCGCCCAGCGAATACGCTGCCCGATGTGCGCCGAGAGGCTTTCCGTTGCCAGCCCTGCCGCCTGTGGAATACGCAGGTAAGCCGAGGTATAACCCCGGCGGTGCAGACGCAGCGAGGTGTGTGCATCTTCGGTCACGGTTTCAACGGCAATACCGCCAATTTCATCCAGCGGGCCGCGGCGAATCACCGCACAAGAGCCGCAGAAGAATGTGGCATCCCACATATCGTTCCCGTCCTGCACCAGACCGTAGAACAGCGTTCCTTCGTTAGGCGTTTTACGGAAACGCCCCAGGTTGCGCTCGAATGGGTCAGGCGAGAAGAAATGGTGCGGGGTCTGCATCATCGCCAGCGACTTCTCTTTGAAGAACCAGCCCACGGTCAACTGCAGGAAGGAGCGTGTGGGTACGTGGTCGCAGTCGAAGATAGCGACTAAATCACCCTTCGCATACTTCAGCGCATTGTTGATGTTCCCCGCCTTGGCGTGTTCATGAGTTGGACGGGCGATATAATTGACCCCGACCATATCGGCAAACTGCTTAAATTCGTCGCGCCCGCCGTCATCCAGAATCCAGATATTCAGCTTATCCTTCGGCCAGTCAATGCCCAATGAGGCATAGATGGTCCCCTTCACGACGTGGAGCTCTTCGTTGTAGGTCGGCACAAAGATATCGACCACCGGCCAGGTGTTCATGTCTTTTGGCATCGGCACCGGCTGGCGGTTAAGCGGCCACACCACCTGGAAATACCCCATCACCAGCACCAGCCAGGCATACGTCTCAGCAAACAGCAGCCCCAGACCGAAGGCAAGGCTGAGCGGATCGTTCCAGTTCAGGGTCGAGGTGTAGCGCCACCAGATGTAGCGGCACGACACGGTGAGCGACAGCACAATCAGCATCAGCGCGGCAAAACGCCCAGGTAAGCGACGAACCAGCAACGCCACGCCCCACAGCAGCATCAGGAAGATGAACTGCGATAACGGGTTAAATGGCTGAGTGATACAAAGCAAAGCCAGAATGGCCGAAAAGACAACTATCACGCCAAGCAGGATCCGCCGGGCGGTATGGTTGATATGACCCAGTTCTTTCTTCTCGTCGAGATGCTGCGTTCGGTGGCTAAAGTTTTCAGGCAGCTTCTCCAGCCAGCCATGCCAGCTCTCGCGCCAGGCCCGTATCCGGCCGAAGGAGCTTACGCGCGGCCGCCCGGTTTGCCCACTTGCGCGAACCAACAACCACAGGCTTTGGATACCGTAACGAACCACATCCAGCGGGCGAGGCCTGTCGGGATTAATATGCGGATAAAATCGATCGTGCCCGTCGCGTATACGCTGCCAGCGGGGACCTTCAAGCGGCAGAAAAACCCAGGCCAAAATAAAGATGATACAGCCCAGCATCGCACTTAATATTGGCGCGCCGTTGCGGCGGAAAGTACGATAACGCTCTCCCAGCCGCTGGCTGGCAGCAGGGAGTAACAGCCAGGAGGCGAGATGACTCATGCCTTTTTCCCTGAAAGATTCAACAACATCCAGTTGGCGAGCGTCATGATTTCCTCAGCAATCAGCGAATCCGGACGGTACTCGCCAAGCGGCTGTTTAACCGCTGCACTTTCAGCCATTGCCTCATCGCGGTGGAGAACAATCGGGATCATCGTGCGCTGGCTCTGAAGCCAAATCTGGTAGATATCGTCCTGCAGCTGGCTGGCCACCAGCAGATAGTTCACCAGAATATGTGCCCCCTGGGGCAAGGCCTGCTGGTGCAAACGGATATGGCAGTTAGTATCCGGCTTCACCACCGTCACCACGCTGTCGGTTTGCGCCAGAATCTGACGGGTCAGGGCGTTAAAGCCGTGCGGGAGATCCAGCAAAATCCATTGATACTGCTGGCTCGCTTTCAAGTCGGCAAGAAAATGACTGAACTGCCCAAGCGCTTTTTCTACCGTATCGAAGGTTTCACGCTCGGCCGGGCTAAGCTGCCCAAACGGCAATACGTCAAGGTGGCTGGTATAACGCCAGGCGCTTTGATGCCAGTCTTCGTTATCCAGCATTGCGCGCGCCCAGCCTTTAGGTTCTGCGAAATCAATATTATAAAACAGGCGCAGCAGATTATCTGGCGAGATATCCACCACCAGCACCGATTCCCCAAGTTGCTGCAACGACCAACCAAGCGCTGCGGTGATAGATGTCGTCCCTACGCCACCACGCAGCCCTTGCAACCCAATGACAGCCATCAGGCCTACTCCCTATTGTTGCGTTAATTCAGCCAGCAACGGCCAACGTTTAATTGCCGCCGCCAGTTGTTCTTGCTGCGATATATCGGTGTAATCTATTTCCGGCAGAGAAAATGCTTTACTCAGCGCCAGAAAATCATTTTGGAAGGCATAAACAAGCTTGTTTTCCTGAGCATTGCCAGTCTCTTCATCTTGCATTTTGGTTGTCATCCCTCGGTCAGGTTTCGTCACCAGTGATAACGGCAAATGTCCGGAAAACGAAAAATGTTTTACAATGCTAAAACTGATGCTGTTTATTTTCAATGGTAGGTTTCTTTCTGAGCTTACGCTAGTAAACTGACATACATACTAATTTATCTCCAGGGGACGCCATGGAACCCATATTTTCGCTTGGCATCCGTTCGTTGTGGAACGAATTGAACCATATGCCCGCAGGTGGCGTCTGGTGGCTAAACGTAGAAAGTCAGGATGATGCAATAAATCTTGTCAATCAAACAGTTACCGCCCAACAACCGGAGGCAAAGGTTGCCGTCATTTCAATGTCGGCAAAGCTCAAACAAGCGATAACGCTCGATTCGGCTGAAGGGCCGGAAAAAATACGTCTTTTTACCATGCCTTCGTCCATCAATGGGCTCAATGCGCTACGCCGCGATTTGATGTGCAGCATTAATCCGGAACACTACTTTTTTATACTCTTAAGCGCAGATAACGTCTGGGAGAATATCCCCCCGGCGGATTTACGTTACTGGCTGGCCGCAATGGGCAAATGGACCGAACGCAATAAGTGCAGCCTGCTTTTTGTTAACGTCGGAAATAATAATGACAAACAATTCTCATTATTAGTCAGCGAGCATCGCAGCCTGTCCGGGCTTGCCAGTCTGCGGGCGCAAAGCGATATTCACCGTTATGACATCGCCTTTTGGTGTAACGAGAAAGGCGTCACGGCCGATCAGCAACTCAATGTTCACTGGCAAAACGGAACATGGCAAATTGTAGAAAATTCCGAAAGCGCGCCACAGCCGCGCAGCGATGAAAAGCGTGTCCTCAGCCACATAGCCGTTCTGGAAGGTGCCCCAGCCTTGTCGGAAAACTGGCAGCTCTTCGAAAACAATGAACAACTGTTTGAAGCCGCGCGAACCGCGCAGGCCGCCACGATCATTTTTTCACTAACGCAAAACAGCCAAATCAACAGTATCGCTCGCCAGATTCATTCGCTTCGCCGCCAGCGCGGCAGCGCACTGAAACTGATCGTACGAGAAAACCAGGCCAGCCTGCGAGCCACCGATGAACGACTTTTGCTGGGCTGCGGTGCAACGCTCATTATTCCGTGGAATGCCCCGCTCTCGCGCTGCCTGACGATGATAGAAAGCGTGCAGGGCGTGAAGTTTACCCGCCACGTCCCGGAAGACATTACCGTGCTGATCGACCAGATGCAGCCGCTGAAGCTGCGCGGTTACCAGAAGTGGGAAGTATTCTGCAACGGTATCGGTGCGCTAATGAACAACACCCTACTGCCGGAAGACGGTAAAGGCGTGATGGTCGCGCTGCGGCCTGTACCGGGGCTGCGCGTTGAGCAAGCACTTACGCTGTGTCGACCGAACCGCATGGGTGATATCGTGACTATCGGAGAAAACCGGCTGATGCTATTCCTCTCGTTCTGCCGCATTAACGATCTCGATACCGCCCTGAACCACATTTTCCCGCTGCCGGTAAACGATATTTTCACCAACCGCATGGTGTGGTTTGAAGATAGCCAAATCGCCGCCGAAATACTTCAAATGCAGGCTATGAGCCCAGAAAAATGGGTGAAACCGCTGGCCGCCACGCTCGACCTGAACAGCGTTCGCCATGTGAGCCGCGAAGGACATAGCTGGCGCCGACAGCCAACGCCTGTCACGCTGCTTGATGATACTCCGAGGGAGCAGACACAATGATGAACCTCACCGACATCATTCAGCTCGTCGTGCTTTGCGCAATTGTTTTTATTCCGCTGGGCTATACCGCTCATCGCTGGCTTCCCCGCCTTACCGCCTCGGTACGGCTGATGTTTTTAAAACCACGCTATGTGAAATCGGCCGGAACGCTGCGCCGACCTTCCGCCAGGGCAGACCATCAACATGACTAATCACTCTCAAACGGCAAAGTCGCCGTCTCATTTTCTGCAGTATTGGCGTGGTCTGGGGGGCTGGAACTACTACTTCCTGTTGAAGTTCGGGCTGCTGTGGACCGGCTATCTGAATTTTCACCCGCTGGCGAACCTGGTCTTTGTTGCTTTTTTGCTGTTCCCGCTGCCGCCGCTAAAGCTGCACAAACTGCGTAACTGGATTGCCCTCCCCGTGGGGATAGGCCTGTTCTGGCACGATACCTGGCTACCCGGCTTCGACAGCATGATGAGCCAGGGCTCGCAGGTCGTCGGCTTCAGCGCAGACTACCTTCTCGACCTGGTCACCCGCTTTATCAACTGGCAAATGATCGGCGCGGCGTTTGTCCTGCTTGTCGCCTGGCTTTTTGTTTCCCAGTGGCTTCGCGTCACGGTATTTGTCGTGGCTATCCTGGTCTGGCTCAACGTGTTAACGGTGGCCGGCCCGGCTATTTCTTTACTGCCATCCACATCACAAACAACGGCCTCCGTCAGCACTGGCAGTACGGGTGGAGCAACGGCTTCCGGCACGACGCTGGCGCCAGTTCCTGGCGATATCCCGGCACAAACGGCCCCGCCAACAAGCGACAATATTACCGCCTGGCTAAACAGTTTTTACGCCAGCGAAGCCAAACGTCAGACCAAGTTCCCGGACGCGCTACCGGCCGACGCGCAGCCATTTGAACTGCTGATTATCAATATTTGTTCCCTCTCATGGTCCGACATCGAGGCGGTTGGCCTCAGCTCGCACCCGCTGTGGAAACACTTTGATATTCTGTTCAAAAATTTCAACTCGGCGACCTCCTACAGCGGCCCGGCGGCTATCCGCCTGCTTCGCGCGAGCTGCGGACAGTCATCTCACAAAGGGCTTTATGAGCCTGCGGGTAATCAATGCTATCTGTTTGATGATTTGGCCCGTCTCGGCTTCAAGCAGCAGCTGATGATGGACCACAACGGCGTATTCGGTAACTTCCTGAAAGAAGTGCGTGAATACGGCGGCGTTCAGGTTCCGCTGATGGATCAAAGCGGGCTCCCGAGCGATCTGCTGGCATTTGATAACTCACCAATCTACGACGATACCGCCGTGCTGCATCGCTGGCTGCAGGGTGAGCAAAATGACGGCGCGAATCCGCGCACGGCCACCTTCTATAACCTGGTACCGCTGCACGACGGTAACCATTATCCGGGCAACAGCAAAACCGCCGACTATAAGGCGCGGGCGCAGAAGCTTTTCGATGAGCTGGATTCTTTCCTGACCGAGCTTGAGAAGTCGAACCGCAAAGTCATGGTGGTCATTGTGCCGGAGCACGGCGCGGCGTTGAAAGGCGATAAAATGCAGGTTTCCGGGCTGCGTGACATCCCAAGTCCTGACATCACCCACGTACCGGCTGGCGTGAAGTTCATCGGTATGAAAGCCCCGCACAGCGGCGACGCCATTGAAATCAACCAGCCAAGCAGCTATCTGGCGATCTCAGAACTGGTTTCCCGCTCGGTGGACGGCAAAAACTTTGTCGCCGACCAGGTGGACTGGAGCGCACTCACCAGTGGTTTACCGCAAACCGCACCGGTTTCCGAAAATGCGACGGCGGTAGTGCTGAAGTACCAGGATAAGCCTTATGTCCGCCTGAGCGGCGGCGACTGGGTACCTTATCCGCAATAACGTTTGTGTTTAGACTCACCAAAACCGGCGCTCCAGGCGCCGGTTTTTTTATGCAGCTATCGGAAAATCTAAACCGCTAAATGTGAGGTTAGCCCAAAGGACTCAGGGTAATTTCTACGCGGCGATTCTGTGCTTTACCGTCCGCGGTGCTGTTGCTGGCGATCGGGTTCGCCGGGCCTGCGCCGGTGGTGCGAATACGGCTGGCGTCAACGCCCTGAGTAATCAGTGCACTTCCTACGCCATCCGCGCGCTGTTGTGACAGGCGCATATTTAGCTCTTTGCTGCCGGTGCTGTCGGTATAGCCGACCACGTTAACCGCCGTTTTAGGGTACTCCTTCAGCACCATCGCCACGCCAGTCAGGGTATTGGCACCCGCCGGTTTCAGCGTGGCACTGCTGCTGTCAAAGGTGACATTGTTCGGCATATTCAGCACGATATTGTCGCCGCTGCGGGTTACGCTCACGCCGGTTCCACGCATTTTGTCGCGCAGCTTAGCTTCCTGCACATCCATGTAATAACCCACCCCGCCACCGAGCGCCGCACCGGCGGCAGCGCCAATCAGCGCGCCCTTGCCGCGATCTTTCTTCGATGAAGAAAGAGCCCCTACGCCCGCCCCAACCAGCGAGCCAATCCCGGCGCCTATACCTGATTTCCCGGCCTGGCTTTCCCCGGTGTATGGATTAGTGGTGCAGCCGGAAACCGCTAAGGTGCCACACACGACGGCGGCGATAATCATGACGCGTTTTTTCATCTTATTTCCTTCTATCCTTATTCATCCTTTGCCGGATATGGGCCCGGCGATTGATTATGACGGCAAATCGTGTAGAAAATTCCGGTAAGTATTCTGAATCGTTGTCATAAATGTGTGGGCATAAAGCCCACCGCCTGCCATCGCGGAGCCCAAATTGGCCAATACATCGCCTGTACGTAAACAGATCCTCACCGCCGCACACTGGGGCCCCATGCTGGTCGAAACCGACGGAGAAAGGGTTTACCGCTCTCGCGGCGCGCTTGAAACCGGTCATCAGAACTCGCTACAAAGCGCCGTACCCGACCAGGTTCACAGTAAAGCCCGCGTGGCGTTTCCTATGGCCCGGAAAGGGTTTCTGGCCTCCCCGGATAAGCCGCAGGGTATTCGCGGTAAAGATGACTATGTCCGAATTAGCTGGGATGACGCCCTCGCGCTGATTCACAGGCAGCACAAGCGCATTCGCGAAAGTTACGGCCCGGCGGCCATCTTCGCGGGCTCCTACGGCTGGCGCTCCAACGGCGTGCTGCACAAAGCCTCCACGCTGCTTCAGCGCTACATGAGCCTTGCGGGCGGCTATACCGGGCATTCCGGCGACTACTCCACCGGTGCTGCACAGGTGATCATGCCCTACGTAGTGGGTTCCAACGAGGTATACCAGCAGCAGACCAGTTGGCCGCTGCTGCTTGAGAACAGCGAAGTCGTGGTGCTGTGGAGCGCAAACCCACTCAACACGCTGAAAATTGCCTGGAATGCCAGCGACGAACAGGGCGTGAAATTCTTCGAACAGCTAAAAAACAGCGGCAAAACGATCGTCGCCATCGACCCAATGCGCTCTGAAACGGTGGATTTCTTCGGGGAACGTGCCGAATGGATCGCGCCGCATATGGGGACCGACGTAGCGCTGATGCTTGGCATTGCCCATACGCTGGTCATTCGCGGCAGGCACGATACCGCTTTCCTTGCCCGCTGCACCTACGGCTATGACAAATTTGAAGCCTACCTGCTCGGCAAAACCGACGGGACGCCCAAAAGTGCGGCCTGGGCGGCTGAGATCTGCGGCATTCCTGCTGTTACCATCGAAAAACTGGCGGATCTTTTCAGCCACAAGCGCACTATGCTGATGGCGGGCTGGGGCATGCAGCGCCAGCAATACGGCGAACAGAAACACTGGATGCTGGTCACGCTGGCGGCCATGCTCGGCCAGATTGGCACCCCAGGCGGCGGCTTTGGCCTTTCCTACCACTTCGCCAACGGCGGCAACCCGACCCGTAACGCGGCGGTTCTCGGTTCCCTGCAGGGATCGCTTAAGGGCGGCACCGATGCCGTGGAGAAAATCCCCGTGGCGCGCATCGTCGAAGCGCTGGAAAACCCCGGCATGGATTACCAGCATAACGGACAACGGCACACCTTCCCGGACATTCGTATGCTGTGGTGGGCCGGCGGCAGTAACTTCACCCATCATCAGGACACCAACCGCCTTGCCGCAGCCTGGCAAAAACCTGATTTGATCGTTATCTCCGAATGCTTCTGGACTGCAGCGGCAAAACACGCCGATATCGTTCTGCCGGTGACCACTTCGTTCGAGCGGAACGACATGACGATGACCGGTGATTACAGCAATCAGCATCTGGTCCCCATGAAACAGGTCGTCGCCCCGCAGGGAGAAGCGAGAAACGACTTTGATATTTTTGCAGAGCTAAGCGAACGCTGGGAAGCAGGCGGTGAAGCACGGTTCAGCGAAGGGAAAAGTGAGCTTGAATGGCTGGAGTCTTTCTATGATATCGCTCGTCAGCGTGGCGCTACGCAGCAGATAGAGCTCCCAGATTTCAGTGAGTTCTGGGCAGCTAACCAGCTGATAGAAATGCCAGAAAATGCGAAAAATGCCGAATTTATTCGCTTTGCCGCTTTTCGGGACGATCCTGAGGCAAACCCACTCAAAACGCCGAGCGGTAAAATTGAGATCTACTCTGAGCGCATCGCCAGCTTTGGTTATGCCGACTGCCCGCCGCACCCAAGCTGGCTGGCACCTGACGAATGGCAGGGTAATGCCGCCTCCGGCCAGCTACAGCTGCTTTCATCCCATCCGGCTCACCGCCTGCATAGTCAGTTGAACTATGCCGGACTGCGCGACCAGTACGCCATTGCCGGGCGAGAGCCTATAACGCTGCACCCGATTGACGCCAAAGCGCGCGGCATCGCTCACGGAGATTTAGTGCGGGTATGGAACGCTCGTGGACAGGTGTTGGTTGGCGCTCAGGTAACCGATGGCATCAGGCCCGGCGTGGTGTGTATCCACCAGGGTGCATGGCCCGATCTGGATGAAGATAAACTGTGTAAAAACGGGGCGGTTAACGTCCTCACCATGGATATCCCGTCTTCGCGGCTGGCCAACGGCTGCGCGGCAAATAACTCCCTCGTCTGGGCGGAGAAATTTACCGGCCCGGCACCTGCCGTGACGGCGTTTGATCCGCCTGCCAGTTCATAATCCACGTCGGGTGCTGCGTTTCTTCCTGCCACGCGCTTTCTTCAATATGAAAGCCGTGGCGGTGGTAGAAATGCACCGCCCGGCGGTTTTTTTGATACACCTCGAGGCTTAAGGCCGGGTATTCGGCCTTCACCTTTTCCAGCAATTCACCGCCGACGCCCTGCCCGGCAAAAGAAGGCGCCACGAACAGCGCGCCGATAAACTGCCGGTCCATCACACTGACAAACCCCACCATCTGCCGCTGGTGCAGATAAACCCACGTTTTTGACTGAGGGATATAGACATTGCGCACCAGGTTAAGGCTTTCGTACCAGTAGCTTTCCGGGATAAACGGATGGCCGTCGATAGTACTTTCCAGCCAGAGCGCCATGAGCGCATCCATTTGCTCAATGCTGAACAGTTGGATCATTGGCGAAAATCAGGGTGGCAGAAGCAGCCCGTCACATGGTCATTAACCAGGCCGCAGGCTTGCATAAACGAATAGCAGATTGTCGACCCCACAAACTTAAACCCGCGCTTTTTTAGCGCCTTAGACAGCGCATCTGACGTCGGCGTAAACGCAGGGACTGCGCTGAGCAACGCGGGATGTGACACCTGAGGTTTATGGTCGACAAATCCCCAGACAAAGTCCGGGAAGCTCTCGCCGTTAGCTTCCATCGCGAGGAAAGCTTTGGCGTTGGTGATAATCGCCTCGATTTTCCCCCGGTGGCGAATAATCCCGGCATCCTGCATCAGGGCATCCACCTCTTCCGGCTGAATCAGCGCCACGGCATAGGGGTCAAAATGCCGGAAACGCTGGCGATAATTTTCGCGTTTTTTCAACACGGTAATCCACGACAGCCCGGCCTGCTGGCCTTCCAGACAAATCATCTCAAAGAGCTTCTGCCCGTCGGTAACCGGCACGCCCCACTCTTTGTCGTGATACTCCAGATACAGCGGATCCTGAGTGACCCAGCCACAACGTTCCATTTTGCTCTCCCTGTAACCTGCCGAGTGCGGGTAAATTTTACTTTCTGACAATAGTGAATCCGGGATATTTCGCAACCCTGAATGAGATCAAAGAAAGGGCACTTAACACCGGTAATTTTGCAAAGTGTTAACTATGTCTCATTTATGATTTAACATTTGATATACAGCAAATACGCACATCACAACGATAGCAAGCACTAACAAACAAAACATAAAGTGCAACGGGAAGGCCGTTCATACCTTCTCAGAGGCACTTCATTCCGTTCTTCATGCATTTCATGCCGTTTTTTCCTGGAATAAACGGCGCTTCGCTATCGTAGGCGGCAGATAACTTCCCTTAGATTCGCAGGACATCTGCCATGAACACTGCCACCTACAACCGTACTCGCTGGTTAACCCTTATCGGAACCATCATTACTCAGTTCGCACTGGGATCCGTTTATACCTGGAGCCTGTTCAACAGCGCGCTGTCCCAGAAACTGGACGCGCCAATCAGCCAGGTCGCCTTCTCCTTCGGTCTGCTGAGCCTTGGCCTCGCCATCTCTTCTTCCGTGGCGGGCAAACTGCAGGATCGCTTTGGCGTGCGTAAAGTCACCATGGCGGCGGGCGTGTTGCTCGGGGCCGGGCTGTTCTTCACGGCCCATGCCAACAACCTGATGATGCTGTGGCTCACGGCCGGCGTGCTGGTTGGCCTGGCAGATGGCGCAGGCTACCTGCTGACGCTGTCGAACTGCGTGAAGTGGTTCCCGGAGCGTAAAGGCCTGATTTCTGCCTTCTCTATCGGCGCCTATGGCCTCGGCAGCCTCGGTTTTAAATACATTGATACACACCTGCTGGCAGCTTACGGCCTGGAAAACACCTTTATGCTTTGGGGTGGCCTGGCGATGGTGATGGTACTGTTCGGCGCCACCATGATGAAAGATGCCCCGCTGCAGGAAACTAAATCCGCAAACGGCGCGGCGAAAACCGATTTCACCCTCGCTGAATCTATGCGCCAGCCACAATACTGGATGCTGGCTCTGATGTTCCTCACAGCCTGCATGAGCGGCCTGTACGTCATCGGTGTTGCAAAAGATATCGCTCAGGGCATGGTTCACCTGGATGCGATGTCCGCCGCCAACGCGGTCACCGTTATCTCCATTGCTAACCTCAGCGGCCGCCTGGTGCTCGGTATTCTGTCCGATAAAATTGCCCGCATTCGCGTGATCACTATTGGTCAGGTGATTTCTCTGGTCGGTATGGCGGCCCTGCTGTTTGCCCCGCTGAACGAAGCCACCTTCTTTGCGGCCATCGCCTGCGTTGCCTTTAACTTTGGCGGCACCATCACCGTTTACCCTTCGCTGGTCAGCGAATTCTTTGGCCTGAACAACCTGACCAAAAACTACGGCGTGATTTATCTGGGCTTTGGGATCGGCAGCATCTGCGGCTCCATCATCGCCTCGCTGTTCGGCGGCTTCTACGTGACCTTCTGCGTTATCTTCGCGCTACTGATTCTGTCGCTGGCAATTTCCACCACCATTCGCCAGCCCGTTCGTGCCGTGCTCAATCACAAACACGTTCACGCCTGATAGATTCGCCAGACCTACGTTAAGGCCGCCAAAGAGGGCGGCTTTGACATAGCCCCCCCTTTTGTTGCCTCTTCAAACAAAAGCACAACCGCAGCAATGAAATAACCCTCTTTAGGGAGACTTTTTTGCCACAAGCTGTATTATCCCGGCCAGGATAAATCCCCCTTCTCATCGCCTCATCCTCTTTTCACCCGTCAGGCCAGCAGAGGGATGCCTCTCCTAAGACAGCATTTGCTATCCAGAACAGTCCCAAAGAGAAAACGAGCATCATGGTAAAAAGAACCAGCCGAAAATCGCTCTGGACATATCTTTATGTCACATTGCTCCTTATTGCGGCCTTGATTATTATTGCGGGCAATACACCGCGTGATATCTATCCCCTTGTTATTGCGGCAAGTACTTTTATTTTTACCTGCGGATTACTTTATTTACTCTCCGCCAGAGTCATTTTTGCCATCGGGACCAGCAGCCTGCTGGTGATCCTGCTGCAATTTTGTAACCAGCTTAAGGTCCACTATTACAAGGACCAGCTGCTGTTTAGCGATTTTTACCTGATGGCCGATCCGGCCAATGCGGGCACGCTGCTGCATTATCCTTCCGCCGGTATCGCCGTTGCGGCGATGATAGCGCTGCTTATCCTGACGATTATCATCAGCTGGCGCGCCGTACCACGCCGGAAAGGGATGCTCGCCCCGCTGATTGCCCTCGGGCTGATGTTGGCTTCAGCGTCGACGCTGAGCCACAGCGTACTGAAGAATCAACACGACTGGGCCACTACGTTGCCTGGCGGCACCGGCGTGCTGTCAAATCTGGCGCTGTCCGGCATTCAGGCCAGCTATGACGCGCCAACTTTCCCTCAGGCAACGTCTCAGGAATTTATTTCCCGCGCGGCGGCGCTGAATAACAAGGCGACCGCCTCAGCCAGCGTGAAGCCTGATATCGTTCTGCTGCTGCAGGAATCAACGGTGGACCCGCGCCTGTATAAAGTGCCTGACCCTAAATTACTGCCGCACTTTTCTATGTTTGACCAGGACAGTAAGGTGAAAGCCCACACGCTGATGCGCGTGCAAACCTTCGGGGGCGGCACCTGGCTGTCTGAGTTCGCAGCCTTAACCGGAATGCGCAGCGATGATTTTGGGGCGATGAAAAACTCGGTCTTTTATTCAGCCGTCGATCACGTCAACGACAGCCTGTTTAAACAGATGCAAGATAACGGCTATTACACCGTGGTTCTGACGCCATTTAACAAATCGGCCTATAACGCCGGTCACGCCTACACCATGATGGGCGTGGATAAAATTATCCAGCCGCAGGAGTTGGGCTACCCGGGTGATTTGGCAGACAACCTGTGGCACATTCCCACTGCAGATGTCCTGAGCTATGTGAAAAAGCTGCTTGCCAGCCACACCGATAAGCCTGTGTTTGTTTATGCCTTAACAATGTTTGAACACGGCCCCTATGACGCAGCGCATAGCGATGATTACCAGCTCACTTCCACCATGCAGAACAAGGATGCTGCCGGGAAGTTTAGCCATTATGTTGAGAAGATTAAAAACTCAGAAACCGCGCTGGCTGACTTCTTCCAGTTTGTTGACCAACGCCCACGGCCTACGATGTTTATGTACTTTGGCGACCACCAGCCAGCCATAGACTGGGCTAACGGCTACACGACGGAGCAGACAGACCCTGCCCATATTTCGCAATTCAGCCTGCGGGACAATTATAATGCCCCGCCAGTGGCGGACCTGGGCGCCATCACCGATATCGCCTTCCTTGGCGGGATGCTGCTCGAACAGGCCCAACTCAAAGTGTCGCCGTTCTATCAGGCCAATATCGATATGCGCCATTTGTGCCAGGGCAGACTGAATGATTGCCCGGACACAACGCTGTTTAACAGCTACCGGCACTATATCTACGATGAACTGCATGCGGCCTCGAAACCCTGATCCTCTTTGCTAAGCAGACGGTAAAAGACCCCGCAAAAACGGGGTCTTTTTTTGTTTAAAAACGGCCATTCCCTTCAAATTTTGACGCCTCGCCAGGAATTCTCTTCGTTTCACCAGCCATTCAGAACTCGCTGGCAACTCCACGGTCTGAGTAGCGCTAATATTTTTATATCGCCCGGATGCCTGAATGAATTACATAAAAACGCTCTCCCAGCAAAAACTGTGCCTTTTGCTCGGGGTATACATCGGCTGGTTTTTGAATATCTCTGTTTTCTACCAACGTTTTGATAGCCCCTCCCAGGTCTTCATCGCCTGGAAAGGCATCGCCGCTGCGGCCGAGTTTTTTGCCTGCCTGCTGGTGACGTTTTTCCTGTTACGCCTGCTGTCGCTCTTTGGCCGTAATCTCTGGCGACTACTGGCCTCCTTCGTCGTGCTGTGCTCCGTGGCCGCCAGCTACTATATGACCTTCTTCAATGTGGTGATCGGCTACGGCATCATTGCTTCGGTGATGACCACCGATATCGACCTTTCTAAAGAGGTTGTGGGCTACCACTTTGCCATCTGGATGACGCTGGTCAGCGCTATCCCGCTGTTCCTTATCTGGTTCAACAGGTCGCAAGACACGCTGCTTCAGCAGTTGAAAACCCCCGGCCAGCGCATCAAAAACATCGCTATCCTGCTCTGTGCGGGACTGCTGGTTTGGGCGCCTCTGCGTATGCTCGGTGAAATGCAGTCCGACGATGAGAAAGGTTCAACGACGGATATGGCAAGCTATGGCGGCGTGGTGGCAAGCTCCTATGTGCCGGTCAACTGGGTCTCTTCCCTGGGGCTTTTTGCCTGGGCGAATGCCGACGAATCCTCCGGCAACGGCTCGCTAATGAACCCGACGAAAAAGTTCACCTACGTAACGCCTCCAGGTCTGGACGATGCTTATGTAGTGTTTATTATTGGCGAAACCACGCGCTGGGATCATATGGGGATATTGGGCTATGGCCGTGACACCACCCCAAACCTCGCTAAAGAGAAAAACCTGGTCGCCTTCCGCGGGGAATCCTGCGACACCGCCACCAAGCTCTCGCTGCGCTGTATGTTTGTCCGCGAAGGCGGGGCAGAAGAAAACCCTCAGCGTACGCTGAAAGAGCAAAACATCTTCGCGGTCTTAAAACAGCTGGGCTTTAGTGCCGACCTTTACGCCATGCAGAGCGAAATTTGGTTCTACAAAAACGCCATGCCGGATACCCTTGCCTTCCGCGAACAAATCGCCGCAGAGCCCCGCAACCGCGGTAAAACCGTGGACGACATGCTGCTGGTTGATGAGATGAAGCAATCCCTCGCGCAGAACCCTGACGGCAAACATCTGATCATTCTGCATACCAAAGGCTCCCACTTCTCCTATGCCCAGCGCTACCCACGCAGCTTTGCGAAATGGACGCCAGAATGCATTGATCTTGGCAAAGGCTGTTCAAAGGAGATGCTGATTAACGCCTTTGATAATTCGGTACTTTATGTCGATACGATGATAGACAGCGTGCTCGACCAGCTTCGCGATAAAAAAGCGATAGTCTTCTACGCCGCCGACCACGGCGAGTCCATCAGCGATTCCATGCACCTGCACGGCACGCCGCGGAAAATGGCACCGCCGGAACAATTCCGCGTCCCGCTGCTGGTTTGGGCCTCGGATAAATTCCTGGAAAATCCAACGGCTGCCGACGCCTTTAAGCATCTGCAAGAGCAGGCAGCAATGAAGGTGCCGCATCGTCACGTTGAGCTGTTCGACACCGTCCTCGGCTGTCTGGGCTACACCTCGCCCAACGGCGGAATTAATCAAAATAACAACTGGTGTCACGTGCCGGATAAAGCCGGGAATTAATATTCACGGCGCAGCCAGCAATTAAATAAAACACTCCGTGCTACGGAGTGTTTTTATATTTTCAGCCCCGCCGTTTATTCGCCTCAGTTTCTGCCAGTTTTACCTCTGCCAGGCCAGATTAATTCATCGTATTTGGTTATGGAAAAGCGTGGTTTTTTGCGCGGCCGCTTATGATGGGGCACAGCATTTTCCGCTGTGAGCGATGCAGATCACAAAATAAATCGTGCAACAATTCATCGTTTAACACAAAATTTTACCTATTCCGGACAATCGGTTCACGCTATAGGTTGCAAATTAAGCAGTGCAATATTCTGGTAACAAGCCTGTAGCATAAATTTCCCTGCTGGAAATGCCCCCGGAAGGTTTTTTTAATCTTTGCCCGCCGAATCCCACCTTGCTTGTAAATCCCCGTGACCTGTATTGACGTTTCCTTAATCTGTTGACAGATTGTAGGACGAGAGGGGCTATTTACGGACCGTCTGTGCTACCTCCATGCATGACTCGCGAAAGGAACTGCTAGCCTCACCACCGCCTCCGGGCACACCGTACCGACCACCCACAAATAACAATGGTCAGACGGTTACAAAACACAACACGACACATAATTGGAGCAGAATAATGAGTATTTCCTTGAAGAAGTCAGGGATGCTGAAATTTGGTCTGAGCCTGGTTGCCATGACCGTTGCAGCAAGCGTACAAGCCAAAACCCTGGTTTATTGTTCAGAAGGTTCCCCAGAGGGCTTTAACCCACAGCTGTTCACTTCCGGCACGACTTACGATGCCAGCTCCGTACCGATTTATAACCGTCTGGTGGAATTCAAAACCGGCACCACCGAAATCATCCCAGGCCTGGCTGAGAAATGGGACGTTAGCCCGGACGGTAAAACCTACACCTTCCACCTGCGTAAAGGCGTGAAGTGGCAGGACAATAAAGACTTCAAACCGACTCGCGATTTCAACGCCGACGACGTTGTGTTCTCCTTTGACCGTCAGAAAAACAAAGACAACCCGTATCACAAAGTCTCTGGCGGCAGCTACGAATACTTCGAAGGTATGGGCCTGCCTGACCTGATCACCGACATCAAAAAAGTCGACGATAATACCGTACAGTTCGTGCTGGCTCGTCCAGAAGCCCCATTCCTCGCGGACATGGCCATGGACTTCGCCTCTATTCTTTCTAAAGAATATGCGGACAACATGATGAAAGCCGGCACCCCGGAAAAAACCGACCTGAACCCAATTGGTACCGGTCCATTCCAGCTGCTGCAGTACCAGAAAGACTCCCGTATTCTGTATAAAGCCTTCCCGGGCTACTGGGGTACCAAGCCGCAGATCGATCGCCTGGTCTTCTCCATCACGCCAGACGCTTCCGTGCGTTACGCCAAACTGCAGAAAAACGAATGTCAGGTGATGCCGTTCCCGAACCCGGCTGACATCGCCCGCATGAAAGAAGACAAGAACATCAATCTGATGGAACAGGCTGGCCTGAACGTGGGTTACCTCTCCTTCAACACCGAGAAGAAGCCGTTTGACGACGTGAAAGTGCGTCAGGCGCTGACCTACGCGGTGAACAAAGAAGCGATCATCAAAGCCGTTTATCAGGGCGCGGGCACCGCGGCTAAAAACCTGATCCCACCAACCATGTGGGGCTACAACGATGACGTGAAGGACTACACCTACGATCCTGAAAAGGCGAAAGCGCTGCTGAAAGAAGCGGGCCAGGATAAAGGCTTCACCGTTGACCTGTGGGCTATGCCGGTACAGCGCCCGTACAACCCGAACGCTCGCCGCATGGCTGAGATGATTCAGGCTGACTGGGCGAAAGTCGGCGTAACTGCCAAAATCGTGACCTACGAGTGGGGCGAGTACCTGAAGCGTGCTAAAGCAGGTGAACACCAGGCCGTAATGATGGGCTGGACCGGCGACAATGGGGATCCGGATAACTTCTTCGCGACCCTGTTCAGCTGCGCCGCAGCGAAAGACGGCTCCAACTACTCTCGGTGGTGCTACAAGCCGTTTGAAGATCTGATTCAGCCGGCTCGCGCCACCGACGACCACAACAAGCGTGTTGAACTGTACAAACAGGCTCAGGTTGTGATGCACGATCAGGCGCCAGCGCTGATCATCGCTCACTCCACCGTGTTCGAGCCAGTGCGTAAAGAAGTTAAAGGCTACGTGGTTGATCCACTGGGCAAACACCACTTCGAAAACGTGTCCGTCGAATAATAAAAGTAACGTGCTTTATTCCCTCTCCCCCGTAGGGAGAGGGTTAGGGTGAGGGGTATTGGCGCTGTCCACCCTCACCCCGACCCTCTCACTCAAAGGGAGAGGGGGAAACATTTGTGAGCAATACAGACGGGACAGTTACCAGGCTTTCCGTCACTACAGAGAATCCGGGATATGCTGCAGTTCATCCTCCGACGACTGGGGTTAGTCATCCCCACGTTTATAGGTATTACCCTACTCACCTTCGCTTTCGTGCATATGATCCCCGGAGACCCGGTGATGATCATGGCCGGAGAGCGCGGTATTTCTCCTGAGCGTCATGCCCAATTGCTGGCCGAGATGGGTCTCGACAAGCCAATGTGGCAGCAGTACCTCCATTACATCTGGGGCGTAATGCATGGCGATCTGGGCATTTCATTAAAGAGCCGCCTCCCGGTTTGGGACGAGTTCGTGCCGCGCTTTAAAGCGACGCTGGAACTCGGCATCTGTGCGATGATTTTCGCCGTTGCCGTCGGCATTCCGGTGGGCGTTCTGGCCGCCGTGAAGCGTGGTTCAATCTTCGACCACACCGCCGTTGGCCTCGCGCTGACCGGCTATTCCATGCCAATTTTCTGGTGGGGCATGATGCTCATCATGCTGGTGTCGGTGCACTGGAACCTGACGCCGGTGTCCGGGCGTATTAGCGACACCGTGTTCCTGGATGATTCCCTGCCGCTCACCGGGTTTGCGCTGATAGATACCGCTATCTGGGGCCAGCCGGGTGATTTTATTGATGCCGTAGCCCATATGATTTTGCCTGCCATCGTGCTGGGCACTATTCCGCTGGCGGTTATCGTGCGTATGACTCGTTCTTCCATGCTGGAAGTGCTCGGCGAAGATTACATTCGTACCGCTCGCGCCAAGGGTCTGACCCGTATGCGCGTGATCGTGGTTCATGCCCTGCGCAACGCGATGCTGCCGGTCGTCACGGTTATCGGCCTGCAGGTCGGTACTCTGTTGGCTGGCGCCATCCTGACGGAAACTATCTTCTCCTGGCCGGGTCTTGGCCGCTGGCTCATCGACGCGCTGCAGCGTCGTGACTACCCGGTAGTCCAGGGCGGCGTGCTGCTGGTGGCGACGATGATTATCCTCGTCAACCTGCTGGTAGACCTGCTGTACGGCGTGGTGAACCCGCGTATACGCCATAAGAAATAAGGGGCCATCATGACGCAACTGACAGAAAATAAAGTGGTGGCAGCACCCAAGCCGATGACGCCTTTCCAGGAGTTCTGGCACTACTTCAAACGCAATAAAGGCGCAGTGATCGGCCTGGTGTACGTCGCCATCATGATCTTCATCGCCATCTTCGCTAACTTCCTCGCGCCCCACGCGCCTGCGGAACAGTTCCGCGACGCGCTTTTGCACCCGCCGGTATGGCAGGAAGGCGGGAGCTGGAGCTACATCCTCGGCACCGACGACGTAGGTCGTGACGTGCTTTCCCGCCTGATGTACGGTGCTCGCCTGTCGCTGCTGGTCGGCTGCCTGGTGGTCGTCCTGTCCCTGGTGATGGGGATTGTGCTGGGCCTGGTCGCCGGTTACTTCGGCGGCGTGGTCGACAACATCATCATGCGCGTAGTCGATATCATGCTGGCGCTGCCAAGCCTGCTGCTGGCGCTGGTGCTGGTGGCTATCTTCGGCCCGTCCATCGGTAACGCCGCGCTGGCGCTGACTTTCGTCGCGCTGCCGCACTATGTGCGTTTAACGCGTGCCGCGGTGCTGGTAGAAGTGAACCGCGACTACGTGACCGCCTCCCGCGTGGCGGGTGCTGGCCCCGTTCGCCAGATGTTTGTGAATATCTTCCCGAATACCCTTGCGCCGCTGATCGTTCAGGCGTCGCTCGGCTTCTCGAACGCCATTCTCGATATGGCCGCCCTTGGCTTCCTCGGCATGGGTGCGCAGCCGCCAACACCGGAGTGGGGCACCATGCTCGCCGACGTGTTGCAGTTCGCGCAGAGTGCCTGGTGGGTTGTGACCTTCCCGGGTCTGGCAATCCTGCTAACGGTGCTGGCATTTAACCTGATGGGTGACGGTCTGCGTGACGCGCTCGATCCCAAACTGAAGCAGTAAGAGGTTCGAGATGGCGTTATTAAATGTAGATAAATTATCGGTGCATTTCGGCGACGAAGACGCACCGTTCCGTGCCGTGGACCGCATTAGCTATAGCGTGGATCAGGGGCAAGTTGTCGGCATCGTGGGCGAGTCCGGCTCCGGTAAATCCGTCAGTTCACTGGCGATCATGGGGCTTATCGACTTCCCTGGCCGCGTGATGCCGGAAAAACTGGAATTCAACGGCCGGGACCTGAAGCGCATTTCTGAGAAAGAGCGCCGCAACCTGGTGGGCGCCGAAGTGGCGATGATCTTCCAGGACCCGATGACCAGCCTGAACCCGTGCTACACCGTCGGTTTCCAGATTATGGAAGCCATTAAGGTGCACCAGGGTGGCAACAAGAAAACCCGCCGCCAGCGCGCAATCGACCTGCTGACCCAGGTGGGTATTCCTGACCCGGCTTCACGTCTCGACGTATACCCGCACCAGCTTTCCGGCGGCATGAGCCAGCGCGTGATGATCGCCATGGCGATTGCCTGTCGTCCTAAGCTGCTGATCGCCGATGAGCCAACCACCGCGCTCGACGTGACCATTCAGGCGCAGATCATCGAGCTGCTGCTGGAGCTGCAGCAAAAAGAGAACATGGCGCTGATCCTGATCACCCATGACCTCGCGCTGGTTGCCGAAGCCGCCCATAAAATCATCGTGATGTACGCAGGCCAGGTTGTGGAAGCGGGGTCGTCCCACGATATCTTCCGCGCGCCTCGCCACCCGTACACTCAGGCGCTGCTCCGCGCGCTGCCGGAATTTGCTCAGGATAAAGCGCGTCTGGCCTCGCTGCCGGGCGTGGTTCCGGGCAAATACGACCGCCCGAACGGCTGCCTGCTGAACCCGCGCTGCCCGTATGCGACCGACAAATGCCGCAGCGAAGAGCCAGCGTTAACCCTGCTGGCAGACGGGCGTCAGTCCAAATGCCACTACCCACTCGATGATGCCGGGAGGCCAACCCTATGAGTACCCAACAGGCCGCCGCGCAACCGCTGTTGCAGGCCATCGACCTGAAAAAACACTACCCGGTGAAGAAGGGCTTTTTCGCCCCAGAACGCCTGGTGAAAGCGCTGGACGGCGTGAGTTTCACCCTCGAGCGCGGCAAAACGCTGGCGGTCGTCGGTGAATCCGGCTGCGGGAAATCCACCCTTGGCCGCCTGCTGACCATGATAGAAGTCCCGACCGGCGGGGAGCTTTACTACCAGGGCCAGGATCTGCTGATCCCGGATGCCTCGGCGGAAAAGCTGCGTCGGCAGAAAATCCAGATCGTCTTCCAGAACCCGTATGGCTCGCTGAACCCGCGTAAAAAGGTGGGGCAGATCCTGGAAGAGCCGCTGCAAATCAACACCAGCCTGAGCAAAGCCGAGCGCCGCGAAAAAGCGCTGGAGATGATGGCGAAAGTAGGTCTGAAAACCGAGCACTACGACCGCTATCCGCACATGTTCTCCGGCGGCCAGCGCCAGCGTATCGCTATCGCTCGCGGCCTGATGCTTGACCCGGACGTGGTGATTGCCGATGAGCCGGTCTCCGCGCTCGACGTGTCGGTACGTGCTCAGGTACTGAACCTGATGATGGATTTGCAGCAGGATCTGGGGCTGTCCTACGTGTTTATCTCCCACGACCTGTCGGTGGTGGAGCACATCGCCGATGAAGTGATGGTAATGTACCTGGGCCGCTGCGTGGAGAAAGGCAGCAAAGAGCAGATTTTCTCTAACCCGCGCCACCCGTACACCCAGGCGCTGCTGTCCGCCACGCCACGCCTGAACCCGGACGAACGTCGCGAACGCATCAAGCTGACCGGCGAGCTGCCAAGCCCGCTGAACCCGCCGCCGGGCTGCGCCTTTAACGCCCGCTGCAGCCGTCGCTTCGGGCCATGCAACCAGCTCCAGCCGCAGTTGAAAGACTACGGCAACGGCCAGCTGGTAGCGTGTTTCGCGGTTGACCAGGATGTTAATGGGGAACTGCGTTAATCGTTTTTACCCTCTCCCTTTTGGGGGAGGGTATTCAACTATCCACTTGATTAAATATACATTTTAATCAAAACGTAAATCTCACTCACATTATTCCTCCACAGAAACAGTGAAATCATAAATCCTGCATTTATTCGTCGCCGCTGACTGCGTAAATTGTGATCCTCGTCACTCATGTAGCCTCTGCGGAAGCACACTTTTATGCCTGATAATAAAGATAAACCTGCAACATCCCCGTGGATCGCGGTCTTTTCCCTGACTGTGGCCTGTTTTGTCATGGTTACTACCGAGTTCTTACCCATCGGTTTACTGACCAACATCGCACCCTCCCTCAATGTCTCCACCGGTACCGCCGGGCTGATGGTCACCATGCCAGGCATTGTTGCCGCCGTCGCCGCGCCAGTTTTGAGCCTAGCTTCAGGTAGCCTCGACCGCCGCCTGCTGATGCTTGGCCTGTCGCTGCTGTTGGTCGTCTCAAACCTTGTGTCCGCGCTGGCCGTGAACTTCCCAATGATGCTAACGGGTCGCGTGCTGCTGGGGATCTGCGTCGGTGGGTTCTGGTCATTCTCAATGAACTATGGCCGCCACCTTGTGCCGGAAGCGAGCCAGGGACGCGCAGTGGCATTGATTGTCAGCGGCGTGTCCATTGGTGCAGTTTGCGGCGTCCCGGCCGGAGCATTAATTGGCGACCTGTTCGGCTGGCGTTCAGCATTCTTTGCCAGCGCCGGGTTAGCCGCCATCACGCTGCTCGCCCAGCTTCGCCTGTTGACTTCCGTGCCGCCAGGCCGCCCGGTTACCGTTCAGGATTTACTGTCTCCACTGCGCCTGCCGATGGCCCGCATTGGCCTTATCGCCATCGTGCTGTTGTTTGTGGGCCACTTCTCGGCTTACACCTACCTGCGTCCACTGCTGCAACAGGTCTTTGTCCTCAGCCCATCGGTGATCACCTTCCAACTGCTGGCCTACGGCGCGGTTGGCCTGCTGGGAACCTTTATCGGTGAGCGCCTGGCGGAACACAGCCTGCGCGCGACCTTTATTCTGGTGACGGCAATGCTGGCCATCATCCTGATCGTTTCTCCGTTACTCAGCGGCCTGGCCGGCGCTACGGTCATGGTGCTGGTGTGGGGCCTGGCTTTTGGGGCCGTTCCGGTTTGCGCCACAAACTGGATGTTTGAAGCGGTGCCAGATGCGCCAGAAGCCGGCCAGTCGTTGCTGGTCACGGTGATTCAGATTGCGCTGGCGTCAGGCGCTCTGCTCGGCGGTGAAGTGGTGGACTGGCATGGCGTAAGCAGCGCGATGCTGTTTGGCGGGGCGCTGATGCTCTCGGCCACGCTAGTTTTCGGCCTCTCCTTGCGCACCCGGATGATTAGCGCTAAACAATGCGGATAATTGTTTACGTGGATAAACAAAACCCTGTCTGAGACAGGGTTTTTCGTTGGAGAGTGTTATGGATCACCATTTGCTGGCTATTCGGGTGTTCAATCGCGTGGTTGAAACTGGCGGATTTACCCGCGCCGCCGACTCGCTGCGCATGCCAAAAGCTACCGTCACCAAGTTGATTCAGAATCTTGAAAACCACCTGCAAACCAAGCTGTTCCAGCGCACCACCCGCAGCGTATCGGTCACCAAAGAGGGTGAATGCTATTACCGCCGCACCGTAAAATGGCTGGCTGACCTGGAGCAGATGGAAGGCAGCATGACCGAATCACAAAGCGAACCTCAGGGCGTGCTGCGTGTGGATGCCGGGGGATCGTTAGCGCGCCAGGTGCTGATCCCCGCCCTGCCGGAATTTCTTGAACGCTACCCGGATATCTCCATTGATCTTGGCGTCAGCGATCGGCTGGTGGATTTAATCAACGACAACGCAGACTGCGTTATACGCAGCGGCCCGCTGGTCGACTCCACTTTGATTGCCCGCCGCCTGTTTACCATGGACTGGGTTACCTGCGCGACGCCGGACTACTTTCAGCGCTACGGCACGCCAGCCCGCCCTGAAGAACTTGAGCAGGGGTATCCGCTGGCGCATTACCGCCACGCACGCAACGACCGCATCTACCCGCTACGCTTTATCGACCGGGGAAAAAACATCGAGGTACAACACCGCTACCAGATAAGTGTCAACGAAAGTAACGCCCATCTTGGCATTGCGCTTTCCGGGGCCGCCTTAACTCAAGTCGTCCGTTTTGCGGCACAGCCGTATCTCGACAGCGGGAAGCTGGTCAGCGTGCTGGATGCCTATCAGCCGCCGCCAGAACAGATGTACCTGGTTTACCCGTCCAACCGCCACCTTAGCGCCAGGCTGCGGGTGTTTATCGAATGGGCTGTGGCTCGATTTGCCTGACGAATGCAAGGGCACCGCCTCACTTTCCCCCACATAAAAATATGTTACTCTCCGCAGGGTTACCCCTCTGGAGACGGCTATGAACGGCAAGGCAGCGCGCCCTACAATAAGCGATGTCGCGAAAGCGGCGAAGACCGGGAAGACCAGCGTTTCCCGCTACCTTAACGGCGAGCAGAACGCGCTGTCTGATGACCTTCGTGGGCGCATTGAGCGCGCCATTGCCGAACTCGACTACCGCCCAAGCCAGATGGCACGAGGCCTCAAAAGAGGCCGTACCCGCCTTATCGGCCTGATCATTGCCGACATCACCAATCCCTATTCCGTTGACGTACTGAGCGGCATAGAAGCCGCCTGCCGCGAGAAAGGCTTCACGCCGCTGGTATGTAACACCAACAACGAAGTTGACCAGGAGCTGCACTACCTCGACCTGTTGCGCAGCTATCAGGTGGAAGGGATCGTGGTCAATGCGGTCGGGATGCGCGAAGAGGGGCTTAACCGCCTGCAACAGTCGGCCCTGCCGATGGTGCTTATCGACCGCAAAATACCGGGTTTTGCCTGCGATATGGTTGGGCTGGACAATATTCAGGCCGCCACAAACGCGACGGAGCACCTGATTGAGCAGGGTTTCGAAGCCCTGCTGTTCCTGAGCGAACCGCTTGGCATGGTGAACACCCGACATGAAAGATTACGCGCATTTCGCAGCACGCTTGAGCGATATCCCGGCATAATTGCCGAAAATGCAGAAACACCATTACACGAAGCCGGGCTGATAGATAACACGCTACGTCAGTTCCACGCCAACAACCGCGGAATGCGCAAAGCGGTGATCTCCGCCAACGGCGCGCTAACGCTGCAGGTTGCCCGCGCAATGCGCCGCCTCGGCCTGAGCTGGGGCAGCGATATCGGCCTGCTGGGGTTTGATGAGCTGGAGTGGGCAGAGCTTGCCGGCGTCGGCATTACCACCCTGAAACAGCCGACCTGGCAGATAGGCTACGCCGCGCTGGAGCAGGTGGTGAGGCGCATTGAAGGTACCGCTGAAACCGTGCGTGAACAGCTATTCTCCGGCGAGCTTATCGTGCGTGGCTCCACCTCCCGCTAAATCTTTTGTTCGTGATGGCGCTCAAAAATTGGCAAGCATGACCTTTTCTTTGGAACCGGTTCCATCTAGCGTAAATAACATCTGTCGTTCGTTGTTATCGCCTGGAGACCGCCATGCCGCGAAAAATTATCGTCGTCACCGCCGCTTACGGCCACGACCGCCTTGCCGCCCTGGGTGGCCAGCAGGCGGTGCTGCCAATCATTGCTGAAGCGGGGGCCGACGGCGTCGAAATCCGCCGCGAACTGTTTACCGACACGCAGCTGGATTTTCTGTCCGGCGTGGCCGGAGAAATTACCCAGCACGGGCTTGAGGCCTGCTATTCCGCGCCGGAGCCGCTGTTCACCGGCGACGGCAAACTGAACCCGATAATCCCCTCGCTCCTGCAGGAAGCCCACCAGCTAAATGCCCGCTGGCTCAAGCTCTCTCTCGGGCAGTTCAACACCGCCCGGGCATTCGACACGCTGAAACAGTGGCTGAGCGAAAGCCCCGTTGCGCTGGTGGTGGAGAACGACCAAACCGACAGCGGCAAACTCGCGCCGATGCAGCGCTTCCAGGCCGCCTGCGGCGTTCACAACCTGCCGGTGACGCTCACTTTCGACATGGCTAACTGGCTTTGGGTGGATGATTCTCCGCAGCAGGCCGCCCGCGCGCTGGCACCTTCTGTAAGCTACATCCACGTCAAAACAGCGGTCGCCCAGCATAACCGCTACCGTGCTGTGGCGTTGGACGATGCCAGTTCAGACTGGAAAGGGCTGCTGAATATGCTGCCGCCAGATGCCCCACGCGGCATTGAGTTTCCGCTGGAAGGGCGGGACCTGGTCGCGGTTACCCGGCATTACGTCAATCTTTTACGCGAGGAATAACCATGCATCAGCTGGATGTCATCACGATAGGTGAAGCGATGGCGATGTTTGTCGCCAGCGAAACCGGCGACCTTGCCGCCGCCGAACATTTTGTGAAACGCGCGGCTGGCGCGGAGTTAAATGTCGCCACGGGGCTGGCTCGCCTGGGCCTGAACGTGGGCTGGGTGAGCCGCGTGGGCAACGACTCCTTTGGCCGCTACGTGCTGCAACAGCTGGCGAAAGAAAACATCGACAGCCACGGTGTTACCGTCGATGAGCAATATCGCACCGGCTTTCAGCTCAAATCCAAAGTCGAAGATGGAACCGATCCCATCGTGGAATATTTCCGTAAAGGCTCCGCCGCCAGCCACCTTTCGGTGGCCGATTTCAACGAGGAGTATTTCCTCTCGGCACGCCATCTGCACCTGAGCGGCGTAGCGGCGGCGCTCTCTGACACTTCTCTGGCGCTGCTGAACCACGCGGCAAAAACGATGAAACAGCAGGGTAAAACGCTCTCCTTCGATCCAAATCTGCGCCCGGTACTATGGCGCAGCGAAGCCGAAATGGTGAAACAACTTAATCAGCTGGCGTTCCAGGCCGACTGGGTGCTGCCCGGCGTAAAAGAAGGCATTGTGCTGACCGGTCAAAACACGCCTGAAGGGATCGCCGATTTTTATCTGCATCAGGGCGTGAAGGTCGTAGTGCTAAAAACCGGCGCAGACGGTGCCTGGTATAAAACCGCAGACGGCGAGAAAGGCGCGGTCGCGGCGGTAAAAGTGGAAAACGTAGTGGACACCGTAGGGGCCGGGGACGGCTTTGCGGTCGGGGTGATCAGCGCCCTGCTGGAAGGGAAATCTTTGCATCAGGCCGTCAGCCGGGGCAACAAAATCGGCTCACTGGCAATACAGGTCATCGGTGACAGCGAAGGGCTACCGATCCGAAGCGCACTGGGCGAATAACGCCAAATCCATCGCTCTGTCCCCTACAAACAAAGCGATACGGTTAACCTCAAGATAGAGGCACTTTCATGAAAAACCAGACAATCGCGCCAAAGCGCTGGTGGTACATCATGCCTATCGTGTTTATCACGTATAGCCTGGCTTACCTCGACCGCGCCAATTTCAGCTTCGCCTCCGCCGCAGGCATCAACGACGACCTGGGCATCACCAAAGGCATTTCATCGCTGTTGGGAGCGCTGTTCTTCCTCGGCTACTTCTTCTTCCAGATCCCCGGGGCAATGTACGCCGAGCGCCGCAGCGTGCGTAAGCTTATTTTCGTCTGCCTGATTCTGTGGGGCGGCTGCGCCTCGCTGACCGGCGTGGTGAGCAATATTCCAATGCTGGCCGCCATCCGCTTTGTGCTCGGCGTGGTGGAAGCGGCGGTGATGCCAGCGATGCTGATTTACATCAGCAACTGGTTTACCAAATCCGAACGCTCCCGCGCCAATACCTTCCTGATCCTCGGCAATCCGGTCACCGTGCTGTGGATGTCGGTCGTTTCCGGCTACCTGATTCAGGCCTTCGGCTGGCGCGAAATGTTTATCATCGAAGGGATCCCGGCGGTTATCTGGGCGTTTGCCTGGTGGGTGCTGGTCAAAGATAAACCGGCCCAGGTGGGCTGGCTGTCGGACAGTGAAAAATCCGCACTGCAGGCGCAGTTACAGAAAGAGCAGGAAGGCATCAAAGCCGTGCGTAACTACAGTGAAGCCTTCCGGTCACGTAACGTGGTTATTCTGTGTATGCAGTATTTTGCCTGGAGCATCGGCGTGTACGGTTTCGTGCTGTGGCTGCCGTCGATTATCCGCAGCGCAGGCGCGGCTGGCATGGGAATGGTGGAGGTCGGCTGGCTCTCTTCCGTGCCTTATCTGGCCGCGACTATCGCGATGATCGCCGTTTCCTGGGCATCGGACAAAATGCAAAACCGGAAGCTGTTCGTCTGGCCGCTGCTGCTGATTGGTGCCCTGGCATTCCTGGGCTCATGGCTGGTCGGCGCCAACCATTTCTGGGTGTCCTATACGCTGCTGGTGATTGCCGGGGCCGCGATGTACGCCCCTTATGGCCCCTTCTTCGCCATTATCCCGGAGATGCTGCCGAAGAACGTTGCCGGCGGCGCGATGGCCTTAATCAACAGCATGGGCGCGCTGGGCTCCTTCGTCGGCTCCTGGTTTGTGGGCTACCTGAACGGTGCCACTGGCAGCCCGGCGGCGTCCTATGTCTTTATGGGGCTGGCGCTGCTCGCCTCAGTATGGCTTACTCTGATTGTGAAGCCTGCTAATCATCAACAAATTCCGTCCGGCGCACATCACGCCTGACCCCGCGCCGGGCGCTTTGCGCCCGGTTCGCGTTTAACCGAAAACGGAGAATCTCATGAAGCCGTCCGTCATCCTCTACAAGGCGCTGCCTGACAACCTGCTGTCCCGGCTTGAAAGCCACTTTACCGTCACCCAGCTTGACGATATCAGCCCGGAAACCGTGCAAGCGAACGCTGCGCTGTTTGCCAATGCGGAAGGTATCCTGGGCTCCGGCGGCAAGGTCGACGCTGCGTTTCTCGCGAATACGCCAAAGCTGCGCGCGGCTTCTACCGTTTCTGTCGGCTACGATAACTTCAATGTGGACGCCCTGAACGAACGTGGCGTTGTGCTGATGCACACCCCGACGGTGCTGACCGAAACCGTCGCCGACACCGCCATGGCGCTGATCCTTTCCAGCGCACGCCGCGTGGTGGAAGTCGCCGAGCGCGTGAAGGTGGGCGAATGGCAAAGCAGTATTGGCGCTGACTGGTTTGGTATCGACGTGCATCATAAAACGCTCGGTATTCTGGGCATGGGGCGCATCGGCCTGGCGCTGGCGCAGCGCGCGCACTTCGGCTTCAGTATGCCAATTCTGTACAACGCCCGCCGCCAGCATAAAGAAGCGGAAGAGCGTTTTAACGCCCGATACTGCGACCTGGACACCTTACTGGCCGAGTCTGATTTCGTTTGTATTCTGCTGCCGCTAAGCGACGAAACCCGCCACCTGATTGGCTCAGAGCAAATTGCGAAAATGAAATCTTCGGCCATTTTAATCAACGTCGGGCGCGGCCCGGTGGTGGACGAGAAAGCGCTGATTCAGGCGCTGGAAGAGGGAATAATTCACGCCGCCGGGCTGGACGTCTTCGAACAGGAACCGCTGCCGCTGGACTCCCCGCTGCTCGGCATGCCGAATGTGGTCGCCCTGCCGCACATCGGCTCCGCCACCCATGAAACCCGCTACGGCATGGCGGAATGCGCGGTGGAAAACCTGATTACCGCGTTGACCGGTAAAGTGGAAGTGAACTGCGTGAATCCTCAGGTGCTGAAATAGCTCTTTCGGCGGGCCAGAAAACGCTAGCCCGTCGAATAAATGACATTATGCCGGTATAAGGCGGACTCAAAGTCCTCCTTCATACTGGCATAAAGCAGAATCACCACCTGAGACGGATCGCCGTCATCATAAAAGCAGCGGTAGTCATTATCTGTATCCAGCCACTCCCGAATACGTATTCCTTTGTCGGCCAGAATACCATTAAACCGATAGCGGGCAGGATCGAGAGAAATGGCCGAGACCGAACGCAACAACAAATCATCAATGAGTTTTGCTGCTTCATTATTACCAATAAATTGTGCTTTAAAAAACTCAAGATCCTGGAGGCTGGTTACCGCCGTTTCTGCAAGGGTAATCGATCGACTCATCCCTGATGACCCCTCTTATTTCCTGGCCTGGCGCAGTTTTGCCAGCGCCTCATCAGGAGAGTATGTATTCCCGCTGACGGCTTCCTGCTTTGCCTTCATGATGAGCTTGAGTAATGCATTATTCTGGCGCTCCCTCATCTTCTCGGCTTCTTCAAGCTGGCGCTCTGCGGCCGTCTGAACATATAACTCTGCCACACCGTTTTTGGTGATCCACGCCCCCCCTTCAAAGATGCCGGGGGTGCTAAAGCTTTCACGCGCTGTTTTTTGCGACATTGTTTTAGGCATGGTTTCGCTCCAGTAACACAAGTGGCGTCTATTTTATGAGCAACGAAAGGAGAGGTCAAATTTAGCCTAAATTTGTCACCGTTTGCTGCCCATAAAAAAAGCGGAGTCGCCGTGAAGCGCTCCGCCTTTTCTTAGTGCATAAAACTTACTGCGTTGCAGTCTGTGCTGCGGCCCAGGCCTGAGTAAATGCCTGGTGCTGAGCGGACAGCGGGCCAATCAGCGAGTTGTACTGACTTGCCTGCTGGGAAGTCGGGAACTGAATTCCGCCGTTAGCAAAGCCAACCTGAGTTCCCTGCTGGGCGATAAAATCACCCACCTGCACCAGCTGCTGGGTCAGGGTCTGTGCGGCTGGGATCAGCGGCGCCATGGCATTCGCCGGGCCGGTGACGACTTTCTGGTAAACCTGATAGTAAACGGTTTTCAGATCGTCAGGCTGCTTCAGCGCTGCAAGCGCACCATCGGCCTGCATCTTGGCATTTTGAACCTGCTGACCCAAAACGTTCAGCGAACCGTTAGCCTGGCGCAGCGCGTCGCGCTGGGTCATGTAATCCTGCGGGGCGCGGATGCTATTCACGCTATCCACAACCGGCTTCATGCCTTCGTCCATTGCCTGGCTAACCTGCTGAGAGAAGCCGTACAGAATGGCGTAGTCAGAGACCAGCGGGCCAAATTGTTTTTTCTGATCGGACGTCAGCGTCGGCAGGCGATCGCCGCTACGCATAGCCGTGTTTTGCAGAAAATCGATGAACGCCTTACGCTGGTCGCCTTCTTTATCGAAGCAACCACTCAGGCTCACCACCATTAATAACGCCGCCAGCGGCGCAAACCAGCGAGACCAGGACTTACCTGTCGCCATCATTTCTACTCCTGTCACCAATGCACTACCTGGCAAATTGCCACCCAATAACGATGCTAAGAATAGTCCAACAGCCCTTCGCAAGATACCCTTTCGCAATAATCTCTTATGCTTCTTCCACAGGGGAAGAAAACGATCGAAAAGCCCTGTGGGACGCAGGCTGGCTTAGCTTGCTAAGGATTTGCATAACTATTTACACATTTATACTAATACCCGCCATAAGAACCTTTTCAAGCGCTTACTTCGACTGGGTATTCAGCTGAAACGCATAAGCATTTTTCTCAGCACGTTTAGCCACTAACGTGATCCCACGCACGCTTTAAATCCAGCTACAGTTAATAAGCTTCTTTGCGTTCACGTTCTCGCTGTGTGATTTATGAGGAGTTCTCAATGGAATATAAAGATCCAATGATTGAGCTGCTTAGCAGTCTTGAGCAGATTGTTTTTAAAGATAATCAGGCCGTTAGCCTGAGTCAGAAACCCAGCGCCTTCTCGGAGTTTGAGCAGCTACGTAAAAGCACCGGACTAAAAATCGATGATTTTGCTCAGGCGATGGGGGTTAGCGTGACGATGGTGCAGGAATGGGAGTCCAGACGACTCAAGCCCTCCATCACCGAACTGAAATTAATGCGTCTGATTCAGGCCAACCCAGGCCTCAGTAAGCAGTTAATAAGCTAGAAAAACGTTGCGCCGTTAGAAAACAACCCCGCTATGACGCGGGGTTTGTCATTTCAGAGCCAGATTAAAACGTTTCCCAGTTTGCATCAGAGGCCGAGGCCGTTTGTGGTTTCAATGTCGCTGGCTGCGGGCGAAGTTTTTCCTGCACCGGCTCTACACGACGCCCGCCGGATTGCTGGAGCTGGAACACCGCCACCGCCAGACGCAACTCGCTAGCCTGATCTTCCAGCGCTGCCGCGGCAGAAGCGGACTCTTCCACCAGCGAGGCATTCTGCTGGGTCACGCTGTCCATCTCAGATACCGCCTGCGCCACCTGCTCAATGCCTTTGCTTTGCTCTTCAGAGGCCGACGCGATTTCGCCCATGATGTCAGTCACGCGGGTGACCGCCGAAACGATCTCCTTCATGGTAGCGCCCGCTTCACGAACCTGGCTGGAGCCGGTATCGATGCGCGACACCGAGTTTTCAATCAGTACTTTAATCTCTTTCGCAGCCTGTGCGCTGCGGCTAGCCAGCGTTCTGACTTCTCCCGCAACCACGGCAAATCCACGTCCTTGCTCCCCCGCCCGGGCAGCTTCTACCGCGGCGTTCAGCGCCAGGATGTTGGTCTGGAAAGCAATGCTGTCGATAACACTGGTGATATCCACGATTTTGCCGGAGCTTTCGGCGATTTCGTTCATGGTGCTGACCACACTATCCACCACACGCCCACCTTTCTGCGCGGTTTCGGAGGCGTTTTTCGCCAGACCGGTGGCCTGACGGGCGTTATCGGTGTTCTGCTTCACGGTCGCGGTAAGCTGCTCCATGCTGGCCGCTGTCTCTTCCAGCGCTGCCGCCTGCTGCTCGGTGCGTGAGGAAAGATCGCTGCTGCCGGCAGAGATTTCGCTGGCACCGGTGTAAATAGAATCTGCATTGTCGCGCACCACGCTCACGGTCTTCGCCAGCGACTGCTGCATAGTTTTGAGCCCGGCAGAAAGGCGGCTCATTTCGCTGCGCCCTTCGGCGTCGATCGAGCGGGTTAAATCTCCCTCAGAGATCGCCTGAATATGCCCCATCACGTTTTTCAGCGGACGCAGCAGCACGCGCTGCAGGCCCAGCCAGATAACTACCAGCGCCGCGATGACAATCAGTAAAATGGTGCCCAGCGTCCAGAGCATACCGGTATAGCTGCTTTGGTTCTCCGCGCTGGCGGCCTTCAACAGCCGGGTGTTCTGGGTCAGCCACTGACCGTAAACGGCTTTGAAATCGTCCTGAGCCTGCTGCGCATCGAGGTTGCCGTAGGCCTGGTAGTTATCGGCCTTCAGAAACTCAATGGACTGGGCCATAACGTCGTGCATTTGCTTGAAGCTGGCCGCCGCTTTGTCGTCGAGGGCTTTATCCTGGCCCGGCACATCGTCGGAATCCATATAGCTGGAAAATTGCTTTTGCGCGTCGGCCAACAGCACACCGGCATTCGCCAGCAGCTTGTTCATCGCCTCCAGTGAGGCCGGGTCACGCTGATTTTTCAGGACGCGAATCGCCACGCGGTTGATGGTGACGCGGGTTTCAACCAGCGTCTGGAAGCTGCCGCCCAGCTGCTGCTGCTGGTAGTTCAGCAGGCCGGTATTCTGGAAGTTAAGGCGATCGCTGCTGACGGAGGAGTAGTACAGAGCCCCGGTCACCAGCAAGAGCACGCTGAAGATCCCCAGCGTGGTGATAATTCCGGTGATAACTTTGATATTTTTCATAGCGCCGAACGTTCCTGAGGTAATGGCCGATATGAGATATATCGGTTCGGCGCAGATTTCCCTTACCGCCCCTGGCGCGACTTTTTGTTAATCCATTGATATTTGAAAGTAAAAAAATCAACAAAAAACCCGCCGAAGCGGGTTTCAGGATTTCTTCACAACACAACGCCATTACTGCAGCAGAGAGATGTCTGCCACCTGCAGGAACAGCTCGCGCAGCTTAGTCAGCAGCGTCAGGCGGTTAATACGCAGATCTTTATCTTCCGCGTTTACCATCACCTTGTCGAAGAACTCATCCACCGGCTCGCGCAGGTTGGCCAGCTCTTCCAGAGCTTCCTGGTAACGGCCTTCGGCGAAGTACGGCTGCAGTTTATCGCGCAGCACGACGACGTTGGTCGCCAGACGAATTTCTTCGGCTTCTTTCAGCACGGTGGCCTGCACGGTGTCGTTCAGCACTTCGTCAGACTTGGCAAGAATGTTGGAAACACGCTTGTTAGCCGCCGCCAGAGATGCCGCCGCTTCCAGAGTACGGAAGTGGGAAACCGCCTTCATGCGAGCATCGAAGTCAGCCGGTTTGGTAGGACGACGCGCCAGAACAGCCTGGATGGTGTCAACCGCGTGGCCTTCTTCCTGATACCAGGTGCGGAAGCGACCCAGCATGAAGTCGATAACTTCATCTACCACGTTGGTGTTGGTCAGCTTGCTGCCGTAGAGGCGAACCGCTTCTTCGGTCAGAGTTTGCAGGTCCAGCGGCAGGTTTTTCTCAACGATAATACGCAACACGCCCAGCGCGGCGCGGCGCAGCGCGAACGGGTCTTTATCGCCTTTCGGATGCTGGCCAATGCCAAAGATGCCCGCGAGGGTGTCCATCTTATCGGCAATCGCCACGGCACAGGCCACCAGGTTAGACGGCAGGGCATCACCCGCAAAGCGTGGCTGGTACTGCTCGTTCAGCGCAACCGCAACGTCTTCCGCTTCGCCGTCGTGGCGCGCGTAGTGCATGCCCATCACGCCCTGGGTGTCGGTAAACTCGAACACCATGTTGGTCATCAGGTCGCACTTAGACAGCAGGCCAGCGCGGGTCGCGTGATTCACGTCGGCGCCAATCTGGCCCGCAATCCAGCCGGAAAGCGCTTCGATACGGTTGGTTTTGTCGCGCAGGGTACCCAGCTCTTTCTGGAACAGAACTGTTTCCAGACGCGGCAGGTTGTCTTCCAGGCGCTTTTTACGGTCGGTATTGAAGAAGAACTCGGCATCTGCGAGGCGCGGGCGAACCACCTTCTCGTTACCGGAGATGATCTGCACCGGGTCTTTGGACTCGATGTTCGCCACGAAGATGAAGTTCGGCAGCAGTTTGCCGTCGGCCGCGTAGACCGGGAAGTACTTCTGGTCACCCTTCATGGTGTAAACCAGCGCTTCGGCAGGCACGGCCAGGAATTTCTCTTCGAACTTCGCGGTCAGCACCACTGGCCATTCCACCAGCGAGGTAACTTCTTCCAGCAGGCTTTCGCTCAGGTCAGCCTGACCGCCGATTTTACGGGCAGCTTCTTCGGCATCACGTTTGATGGCGGCTTTACGCGCTTCGTAATCAGCAATGACTTTCCCGCGCTCCAGCAGGATCTGCGGATACTGGTCGGCATTGTCGATGGTGAACTCCGGCTCGCCCATAAAGCGGTGGCCGCGGATCACGCGAGCGGACTGAATGCCCAGAATAGTGGCAGGAATCAGTTCGTCACCCAGCAGCAGCGTCACGGTATGAATCGGGCGCACGAACTGGATATCGGACGCGCCCCAGCGCATCAGTTTAGGAATCGGCAGCTTCGCCAGAGAAGTGGCAATCATGTTTGGCAGCAGAGCCTGCACGCTTTCGCCCTTCACGTGGGCGCGGTACATCAGCCACTCGCCTTTGTCGGTAGCCAGACGCTCGGCCTGGTCAACGGTGATCCCGCAGCCACGAGCCCAGCCTTCAGCGGCTTTGCTTGGTTTGCCTTCAGCGTCGAACGCAGCAGACACCGCAGGGCCGCGTTTTTCAACTTCGCGATCCGGCTGTGAAGCCGCCAGATTAGCGATTTTCAGCGCCAGGCGACGCGGGGCAGCAAACCATTTTACTTCGCCGTGCGCGATGTTGGCTGCATCCAGCTCGGCGGTAACGTTGGCAGCGAAGGACTCAGCCAGGCTGCGCAAGGCTTTTGGTGGCAGCTCTTCAGTGCCGATCTCCACCAGAAAAGTTTTTTCAGACATGGTGGCCTCTTAGTTTTTCTTATTGCACATCGGGAAGCCAAGCGCTTCACGAGAAGCATAGTAGGCTTCGGCCACGGCTTTGGTCAGGGTGCGAATGCGCAGGATATAGCGCTGGCGCTCGGTCACGGAAATGGCCTTGCGCGCATCCAGCAGGTTAAAGCTGTGAGCGGCTTTCAGAATACGTTCGTAGGCCGGGAGCGGCAGCGGAGTTTCCAGCGCCAGCAGCTGCTGGGCTTCTTTCTCGTACTGCTCGAAGCAGGTGAACAGGAAGTCCACGTCGGCGTATTCGAAGTTATAGGTGGACTGCTCCACTTCGTTCTGGTGGAACACGTCGCCGTAGGTGGTTTTCCCCAGCGGGCCGTCGCTCCATACGAGGTCGTAAACGCTGTCTACGCCCTGAATGTACATGGCCAGGCGCTCTAAACCGTAGGTGATTTCGCCGGTCACCGGCTTACACTCCAGGCCGCCAACCTGCTGGAAGTAGGTGAACTGCGTCACTTCCATACCGTTAAGCCACACTTCCCAGCCCAGGCCCCACGCGCCAAGCGTTGGGTTTTCCCAGTTATCTTCCACGAAGCGAATATCATGAATCGTTGGATCCATACCCAGCTCTTTCAGCGACCCGAGGTACAGCTCCTGAATGTTGTCCGGGGAAGGCTTAATCACCACCTGGAACTGATAGTAGTGCTGTAAACGGTTCGGGTTTTCGCCATAGCGGCCATCGGTAGGACGGCGGGACGGCTGCACATAAGCGGTGGCCATTGGCTCCGGCCCTAAGGCACGCAGGCTGGTCATCGGGTGAGAGGTGCCTGCGCCTACTTCCATGTCCAAAGGTTGAACAATGGTACAGCCCTGGCGAGCCCAGTAGTCCTGTAAGGTCAGGATCAGGCCTTGAAAGGTCTTGGTATCAAACTTTTGCATGTTGAATTCGCACGCGTTCGGTGGATTTAAGAGAAGCGGCCAGTATATACGCAAACGCGGTCGAGTTGTATCAACACGGCAACGGAACGGCCGTGAGGGAAAAAGGCGTCAGGTTGTTGCGCGTTGGTTGAGGTTTTCGCGGCTGGAAAGGTGTGAAAATTGACCGCTTTCGTCAAACGAACAGGTAAAGCCCTCTTTGCGGGCCGTGCTGCCCATCATTTCGTAGCTGGCCTGATACTGCTTAAAATCTGACAGATTAATGCGCTGCGGCTGGGTGTTGTAGCGATAAGCGGCCTGATTTTTACAGGCAAGCTCCATCTCCTCGGTGTGAACCACCGGGCGCAACTTCTGCGCGGCCTGACCTTCCTGAGATGGAGAACTGCAGGCGCTGAGCATTAACGCCAGAAAAGCGGTTAAGAGAAGCCTATTTTTTCTTTCTGCCATCATCATTCGCTACCAGTACGTTAAACTCGGTTTCTTATATCGACGCCTCGTGCAGCAGGCATTTTGCGAAGCCGCCACGGGGATAGCAAGATGCGCCGGGCAAACTCAGACATTTCCGGACACGGGTAAGCAAGCGGGTTCAGAGGAACGAATGCAGCAAAAAATAAACTGGATAGACAACCTTCGGGGCATCGCCTGCCTGATGGTGGTCATGATCCACACCACAACCTGGTACATCACGAATCCACACGCCGTCACCGCGTTTAGCTGGGATTTTTCAAACGTTCTGAACTCGGCTTCTCGCGTCAGCGTCCCGCTGTTTTTCATGATTTCCGGGTACCTGTTTTTTGGTGAACGGAGCGCGCAGCAGCGCCACTTTCTCCGGATAGTCAGCTGCCTGCTGTTTTATAGCGCCATTGCGCTGCTGTATATCTGGCTGTTTACCCCCATCAGCACTGGCCTTGCGCTGCGTTACATCCTGGTCAAGCCGGTGTTCTATCACCTGTGGTTCTTCTTCGCGATTATGGTGATTTATCTGCTTTCACCGCTGATACAGGTGAAGAAAGTCAGCGCGGTGACAATCCTGGGGCTGATGGTGCTGCTCGGCGTGGTGGCAAACCCCAACACGGTGCCGCAGACGTTGGGCAACATGCGCTGGATGCCCGTTAACCTCTACATCAACGGCGACACCTTCTATTACGTGCTTTACGGGCTGCTTGGCCGGGCGATTGGGATGCTCGATACCCAAAGAAAAGGCGTCAGCGGCCTGGCGGCCGGCCTGTTTGTGATTTGCGTCATCTCCATTGCGCTGGGCACTCATCGGCAGTTGGAAATCAACAAAAACTTCGCCGAAACCTTCTACGTCTACTGCGGCCCGCTGGTGTTTATCGCCGCCATCAGCCTGCTGGTCGTCGCCAAAAACTGCCTGAACCAGCGCCCACTGCCGGGCCTGACGTTTATCTCACGCTACTCGCTAGGTATTTATGGGTTTCATGCGCTGATTATCCATTACCTGCGTACCCATAATATCGAGCTGACCCACTGGCCGGTGCTGGATATTCTGTGGATCTTCGGTGCGACGCTGGCGGGCAGCCTGCTGCTGGCCTTTGGGATAGGAAAACTCGACCGCAAAAAACTGGTGAGCTAAGCGTCGCGGCTCCTGCCCCTGGCCCGATGAAGCTGGCGCGGGGAGGAAAATCCGGCGGCGCTGGCCGCCTGTTCCATACGCTGCCCCTGCTGAAGCCGCTGTTCCGCCACCGCCAGCCGGAGCTGCTCCAGATAGTCGCGCACGGAAATGCCCAGGTGATGCTGAAAAAGACGGGATAAATGTCGGGGGCTGACGTGAACCCGGCTAGCAATTTCGGGGATCGGCCAGGCTGCCTCAGGCGCAGCCGAGAGCAAATCCTGTGCACGATGCACCGCCGGGTGAATGTGGTTTCGGTAACGTAGCCAGGGCGAAAGCTGCGGATCGTCGCCCGAGCGGCGGAACCAGACCACCATCTCCCTGGCAACATCCAGTGCCACCCGTGGGCCGCAGTAGCGGTTAATTAAATGCAGAGCGAGATCGATCCCCGACGTAATCCCTGCGCTAGTCCAGATGCCCCGATCTTCCACAAAAATGCGGTTGTCTTTCACCTGCGCACCAGGCGCTGCGATTCTCAGCCGCTCAAGCACGTCATGATGCGTTGTGCACTGAATGCCGTGCATCAGACCCGCACGGGCTGCCAGTAGCGCCCCGGAACAAACGCACATCAGATTAAGCTGCTGGCTGTGGATTTGCGGCTGCAGGCGGGTTAACCAGCGTCGGACTTCTTCCGCCTGCGGTGTGGCAAAAAAGCGGTTTGAATCGCATACGCCGGGCAGCACCAGCAGGCTCCCGACGGGAAGGGTTTCAGGTAACGGCTGAATGCCGCTGAACGTCAGGCCGATAGAGGTTTCGACCTCAGGGTCCGGGCCAATGTAGTGCAGGTCAAATGCGTTCTTCGCCAGCACCAGCGTTTCCGCCGGGCCGCTCAGATCGAGGGACAAAACTCCCGGCAGCACCACAAACCAGACCCCTACACTCATTACAGCGACTCCAGGCACTCGGCTACAGTTTGAATTTCGGCGAACCGCCCTGCCAGCACGGTTTCTGTGCGGTGACGCAAGGTGGCGGGGTCCAGCGTAACGCCTTTCCAGGTCATCGGGAAGGTCAGCATTGCCTCGCTAACAAAAGAAACCCGGTAACCCAGGTCAGATGCCACCCGCGTCGTGGTTTCGCAGCATTGCTCGGTGCGGATCCCACAGATAATCAGGTGGTTGATGTCTCTGGTACGGAGCCAATGATCAAGCCCGGTATCGGTGAACGCGTTGTGGACGTGTTTCTGGAAACTGACCGCTGGCTCGTGGCGTAAAAATGGCATCGGCGTAACAAACCCGGAAGCCAGCGAAAAGACATCGTCTTCGTCCACATGGAAGATATCCACCACGGGTATCCCTTTGTGCTGGCAGCCAGCAATAAGCGTCAGCATCGCCAGCTGGAACGCCGGGATATCGTCTTCCTGCCAATAATCCCGGTGAAAGAAAGACTGCTGGGTATCAATATTGATCAGCGCTGAACGTGACATTTTCGGACTCCTTGTTGATGGGGTTAAAACCATTCTGACAAGGGATATCACGGATGCTAAGACCAAAAACGGACAGGATGGTGTTGGTTTGAGACGATGTTTTTTTCGCGACGAGTCCCGGATTAAAAAAACACCTGCGACGATTTCATCCCTGTATCAAAAGTGACTCTTTTTCTTTTTGTGGGGTGGACGCAGAAATCTCTCGCCTAATTATGAAACGGATCGTATCGTAATTAATATCTCCAGTCGAATAAAAGGAATGAAGCCCAATGCACAACGAGGTCACCGCCAGTCCCGGGCGCAAACGTAGCGAAGCTTCACGCCAGGCGATCCTTGAGGCGACCTGGGAACAACTCAATACCCTTGGCTTTCAGGGCATGTCTATTGAGGGTGTTGCCGCTCAGGCTGGTGTCGGAAAAGCGACAATTTACCGCTGGTGGGCCAGCAAAGGGGTTTTAGCTGTGGACGCTTTTTTAGCAGCCATCAACCCCACGCTCGCATTTCCTGAAACGCCCTTCGCTCGCCGTGATATCGAACAGCAATTGGATAATCTCGTCCGGGTTTACCGCGGCCGCGCTGGTGCGCTTTTTGGTGAAATGATTGGTGCCAGCCAGGCTGACGCAGAGATGCGTGCCGCATTTTACACTGGCTACCTGAAGCCCAGGCGTGAAGCCGCCAAGGCCGCTTTCCGGCGGGGTATTGAACTGGGCCAGTTTCGTTCAGGGCTGGATCCGGAAGCACTGGTTGACTCGCTATATGGCCCCATTATTTACCGAATGCTAACCGGCATCTTCCCGCTGGATGCCGCTTTTGTTGAACATACCCGCCGCGTTGTTTTTGACGGCATAACGCCTTAATTAAGCAATACAGGACACACCCCATGACTGACAACTTCGAAGGCCTGGTACTCCGTTCAAGCCTGATGCCAGACGGTACGCTAACGCTGCAGGCAGCATCAGAGACAGTGCCGACCCCGGCCAGTGACGAAATTGTGATTCGGGTTGAAGCCGCGCCTGTGAACCCTGCCGACCGCCTGATGATGTTCCCAGGACTGAAACCAGATGCGCTGGAGGCAATAACAGTCAACGGCTTTCCTGGCGTTCGGGGGACTCTCTCGCCGGATGCGATAAAAGGAATGTCTGCACGTATTGGCCAGGCGCTTGCCGTCGGCAATGAAGGAGCAGGCACAGTCGTTGCAGCGGGTCGCGACGTGCAGCAGTACCTGGGGCGGGTTGTAGCTTTGCGTGATGGCATGTATGCCCAATATCGGCTGGCAAAGGCCACAGAGTGCTTTTTGCTGCCAGCAGGCATCACCGCCGTGGAAGGTGCGGCCGCGTCGATCAACCCGATGACGGCACTGGGGATGGTGGAAACCATGAGGCGGGAAGGGCACACCGCGCTGGTACATACCGCCGCGGCGTCAAGCCTGGGACAAATGCTCCTTCGGCTGTGCCAACAGGAAGGCATTGAACTGGTTAATATTGTTCGCCGCCAGGCGCAGGTCGATATTCTGTCCGGCATGGGGGCTCGCCATATCATCGACAGTTCACGCCCGGATTTTGAGTTATGCCTGACGCAGGCCCTGGAGGAAACAGGGGCGACGCTCGCTTTTGACGCCATTGGCGGAGGCACTATGGCCAGCACGCTACTGGCCTGTATGGAACAGGCCCAGCGGCGCTCACTTCCGTTCAGCCGATACGGTTCACCCGTGCATAAACAAGTTTATATCTATGGCGTGCTGGATCCTTCACCTCGTCTTCTGCAGGGTGATTATGGCGCAGCCTGGGGCGTTGGCGGCTGGCTGATGACCCACTTCCTCACTAAAGCCGGGGCGAACGTCACGCACCGGCTCCGTGAAAAGGTTGCCGCTGAACTGACAACCACCTTTGCCAGTACTTATGCGGCACACATATCCCTGAGCGAAGCACTGGATCCGGTCATCATAACGGCCTATTCCTCCGGCTCGACCGGCACTAAATATTTGCTGGAGCCCCACGCTCTAAGGTAAATGACGACGCTCAGGTCATCAGTGGCAACAGCTGCTGATAAATCTGGTTAAAGACCTGGCGGCGCCCGGCATAGCGCTGGTGGCGAGCAAGATCAGGCTGATGTCTTTGCTCCAGCGGCGGTTGAGGCAACAGAGCCTGTAAAGGCTGGCCCGGAGAAAGCGCAATTTGCGCCAGACGTGCCGCCCCAAGCGCAGGCCCAACATCACCGCCGGTGCGGTAATCCAGCACCTGGCCGCTGATATCAGCCAGCATTTGCCGCCAGTACGGACTGCGCGCGCCACCGCCAATCAACGTGATGCTGGCTGGCGTAATGCCGCATTCATGCACAACGTCCATGCCGTCAGCCAGCGCATAGCCCACACCTTCCAGCACCGCGCGGGCAAGCTCGGCGGGGCCGTGCTGATGGGTCAGGCCAAAAAAGGTGCCTTTAGCCTGCGGGTTATTATGCGGAGTCCGCTCCCCGGAAAGATAAGGCAGGAACCAAACCACGCCGGCGTCCGAATTTGCCTGCTCTGCCGCCGCCAATAGAGCCGGTACGCTGCCCAGGCCGGTGAGTTTAGCCGCCCAGTCAAGGCAAGAGGCCGCACTCAGCATCACCGACATTAAGTGCCAGCGGTTAGGTAACGCATGACAAAAACTGTGTACTGCGCTTTCCGGCCTGCTGCGGAAGCCGTCACTGACGGCAAAATAAACCCCGGATGTGCCGAGCGAGAGCATTGCCTGCCCAGCATCGACCATGCCGACACCAATAGCCCCTGCGGCATTGTCACCTCCGCCCGCCACAACGGGTACCGCAGGCATTTTCCAGGCATCAGCAACTTCCCGCGTTAGCACGCCGGTGATTTCACTGCCCTCAAACAATTCAGGCATATGCCGCCGGGAAAGGCGACAGGCATCAAGCATCGTGTCGCTCCAGTCGCGTTTCGCCACATCCAGCCACATCGTGCCAGCCGAATCGGACATGTCGCTGGCAAATTCTCCGGTCATTCTCAGACGCAGATAGTCCTTCGGCAGCAGCACTTTATTGATTTGCGCAAAGATCTCCGGTTCATGACGTTCGACCCACAGAAGCTTAGGTGCGGTAAAGCCAGGCATCATCAGGTTACCGGTTATCGCTCGCGCCTCTTCCACGTTGCTTTCCAGCAGCGCACATTCCTCGCCGCTGCGGCCATCGTTCCAAAGGATAGCCGGGCGAAGCACGCGCTGTTTGCTGTCCAGCAACGTTGCACCATGCATCTGGCCAGCAAGTCCAATCGCTTTTACACCACTGAGTGAGTGTTCCGTGCCGAGCGCGCGCATCGCGCGATCGGTAGCCTGCCACCAGTGTTCGGGATCTTGCTCAGACCAAAGGGAATGAGGCCGGGATACGGTCAGCGGCTCGCTGCATGTAGCCATCACTTCACCTGCTTCACTGAGCAGGATTACCTTCACGCCCGAAGTGCCAAGATCGATGCCGATATACATGGTAGCTCCTTAATATCGCGCCGCTTTTCAGCGGCGCAGGCAAGTTTAGTTATCGAACAAATAGTGGTTAATCAGGTTTTCCAGCCGCTCCTGATGCCCGCTTTGATGCTGCGGGGCCAGCTTGTGCTGCTCAGCGTACTGCGCCAGCTGCGTGAGCGATATCTGCCCTTTAAGAATTTGCTGGCCCAGCTCACTATTCCACCCGGCGTAGCGTTTGGCGACACGTTTATCAAGCTCGCCGTCTTCAATCATGCGGGCAGCCACTTTCAGCGCCAGCGCCATCGTATCCATGGCGCCGATATGACCATAGAACAGGTCGTATTTGTCGGTACTCTGGCGGCGTACTTTGGCGTCGAAGTTCAGGCCACCGGTCGTGAATCCACCGGCTTTCAGGATCTCATACATCACCAGCGCGTTTTCCTCGACGCTGTTCGGGAACTGATCGGTATCCCAACCTAGTTGCGGATCGCCCCGGTTAGCATCCACCGAGCCAAAAATACCCAGCGCAATCGCGCTGGCGATTTCGTGGTGGAATGAGTGGCCGGCAAGCGTCGCGTGGTTAGCCTCAATGTTCACCTTTATCTCTTTTTCGAGACCAAACTGCTTCAGGAAGCCGTAGACCGTCGCCACGTCGTAATCGTACTGATGTTTGGTCGGTTCCTGCGGCTTCGGTTCGATAAGCAACGTGCCGCGGAAGCCGATTTTATGCTTGTGCTCAACGACCATTTGCATAAAGCGCCCGATTTGCTCTCGCTCCTGCCGCAGGTCCGTATTCAGCAGGGTTTCATACCCTTCGCGCCCGCCCCACAATACATAGTTTTCCCCGCCTAATTGATGCGTGGCGTTCATGGCCGTCACGACTTGCGTCGCTGCCCAGGTGAAGACTTCGGGATCGGGATTCGTGGCTGCTCCAGCGCCGTAGCGGGGATGGGTAAAGCAGTTAGCCGTACCCCACAGCAGCTTCACGCCGCTGTCCTGCTGTTTTTGCGCCAGGACTTCCGTCATCTGTGCAAAATTGTTCAGGTATTCCTTAAGCGACGCGCCTTCCGGCGACACGTCAACATCATGAAAGCAGTAATACGGCACGCCCAGTTTCTGGAAAAACTCAAACGCCACATCAGCCTTGCGCTTCGCAAGCGCCATCGCGTCTCCGGCCTGCTGCCACGGGCGTTCAAACGCGCCGACACCGAACATATCCGCGCCCGTCCAGCAGAATGTGTGCCAGTAGCAGGCCGCAAAACGCAGATGCTCTTCCATGCGTTTTCCAAGAATTAAAGCATCCGGATCGTAGTGGCGGAACGCCAGTGGATTAGTGGTTTTAGGGCCTTCAAAACGCACGCGTTCGAGTTGGTCGAAATAAGCTTGCATAGTTAACTCCGTCATCAGAAAACTGCGGCAGGATAGCTGGTCAGCTCATCCTGAATTTTCCCTGACGGTTGCTCAATTACGTTATTTCACACTGGGATTGAGAGAATACTCAAATGTGCGTCACCTCGCAAAAAAAGAATAAAATAATAAATAAACATCGCGTAACTGCTTCCATAAATTAGTGCAACAGACTAGCCATTCAATATGAAATCAGATCGCCATCATAATTTTACGATTAAACAAAAAAACATAACGCGAAGATAAAAATCAGTAATTGATGCTTTCCCCCAGAGCGATAACAATTCAAACCGTCTGCTGATATGAATCATTCTTTACTCCGATAAGCCCTTTCCCGACAGGTAAAATAATATGAAGATAAAGAACCTCTTAGTCACGCTATGTGCCTCACTTATCCTTACCAGCGTAAGTGGCATCGCAAAAGAAGTGAAAATCGGTATGGCGATTGATGACCTTCGCCTCGAGCGCTGGCAGAAAGATCGCGATATTTTTGTGAAAAAAGCGGAATCGTTAGGCGCAAAAGTTTTTGTCCAGTCCGCCAATGGCAACGAAGAAACGCAGATGTCGCAAATTGAAAATATGATCAACCGAGGTGTTGATGTATTAGTGATTATTCCTTACAACGGCCAGGTATTAAGTAACGTGGTCGCAGAGGCTAAACGTGAAGGCATTAAAGTGCTCGCCTACGATCGCATGATTAATAATGCTGACATTGATTTCTATATTTCTTTCGACAATGAAAAAGTCGGTGAATTACAAGCAAAAAGCATCGTAAGCAAAGTGCCGCAAGGGAACTATTTCTTAATGGGTGGTTCACCAGTAGATAATAATGCGAAATTATTCCGCGCCGGGCAGATGAAAGTATTGAAACCTTATATCGACGAAGGAAAAATTAAAGTCGTCGGCGATCAATGGGTTGACGGCTGGCTGCCGGAAAACGCGCTGAAAATTATGGAAAATGCCCTGACGGCAAACAATAACAAAATTGATGCCGTTGTCGCCTCTAACGACGCCACTGCGGGCGGCGCAATTCAGGCGTTAAGTGCGCAAGGGCTGGCGGGGAAAGTGGCTATTTCGGGTCAGGATGCCGATCTCGCGGGCATTAAACGCATTATTGCCGGCACACAAACGATGACCGTCTATAAACCGATTACCAAACTGGCGGACACCGCCGCTGAAATTGCCGTCGAACTGGGTGAAGGCAAACAGCCAGCCGCTGACGCCACATTAAATAATGGCCTCAAAGATGTCCCATCCCGCCTCTTAACGCCTATTGAGGTGGAAAAAACCAATATCGACAGCACCGTCATTGCCGACGGTTTCCACAAAAAGAGCGATCTCTAGCCGCCAGGCCTGCGCATATGCAGGCCTTCTCTTTCACCAGGAGGAGCCTAATGCCTCATTTGTTGGAAATGAAAAACATCACCAAATCCTTTGGGCCGGTGAAAGCCGTGGATAACGTAAGCCTGGCTCTGGAAGCTGGAGAAGTGATGTCGCTATGCGGTGAAAATGGCTCAGGTAAATCCACGCTAATGAAAGTGCTGTGCGGTATTTACCCTCACGGCAGCTATGAGGGCGAGATCTGGTTTGCCGGTGAGCCGCTGCAGGCAAACCATATTCGCGACACAGAACGTAAAGGCATCGCCATCATTCATCAGGAGCTGGCGCTAGTGAAGCACCTTACGGTGCTGGAAAACATCTTTCTTGGCGTAGAGATTACACATCGCGGCCTGCTCGACTTCGATGCCATGACATTACGCTGCCAAAAGTTGCTTGCCCAGGTGAACCTGACGCTCTCCCCGGAAACACGCGTGGGGGATTTGGGGTTGGGGCAGCAGCAGTTAGTGGAGATAGCGAAGGCGCTGAACAAGCAGGTCAGGCTACTGGTTCTGGACGAACCCACCGCCTCGCTCACCGAGCAGGAAACCGCCGTGCTGCTCGGGATAATTCGCGATCTGCAGGCGCACGGCATCGCCTGTATTTATATCTCCCACAAGCTCAATGAGGTGAAAGCCATTTCCGACACCATCTGCGTGATTCGCGACGGGCAGCCCATTGGCACTCGCGAAGCTAAGCAGATGAGCGAGGACGATATCATCACCATGATGGTTGGCCGGGAGCTGACCGCACTGTACCCCAGCGAACCCCACCAAACCGGTGATGAGATCCTGCGCGTCGAACACCTGACCGCATGGCACCCGGTCAACCGGCACATTAAGCGAGTCAACGATGCCTCGTTTTCTCTGCGAAAGGGGGAAATTTTGGGTATTGCCGGGCTGGTCGGCGCAGGAAGAACCGAGGCGGTGCAGTGCCTGTTCGGCGTCTGGCAGGGGCGCTGGGAAGGCGAAATCTACATCGATGGGCAGCAGGTCAGTATCAATAACTGCCAGCAGGCCATCGCTCACGGTATCGCCATGGTGCCGGAAGACCGCAAGAAAGATGGCATCGTACCGGTCATGGCCGTGGGGCAAAACATCACGCTTGCCGCATTAAGTCAGTTTTCGGGGGCCTTAAGCAGCCTGGATGAAGCACAAGAACAGCAATGCATGCTGCAGTCGCTGAAACGCCTGAAAGTCAAAACATCATCACCGAACCTGGCGATTGGCCGCCTGAGCGGAGGGAACCAGCAGAAAGCGATTCTTGCCCGCTGCCTGTTGCTCAATCCGCGCATCCTGATACTCGATGAGCCCACGCGAGGCATCGACATTGGCGCGAAGTACGAAATATACAAACTTATCAATCAACTGGTGCAGCAGGGGATAGCCGTCATCGTCATCTCCTCTGAACTCCCCGAAGTGCTCGGCCTGAGCGATCGCGTGCTGGTGATGCACGAAGGCCGCATAAAAGCCGATTTGATTAACCATAATCTGACCCAGGAAAAGGTCATGGAAGCCGCCCTGAGGAGTGACCCCCATGTCGAAAAGCAATTTGTCTGAAATGAAACTGACGGCACCAGGCCGTGCTCCCGCTGGGGCATTAAAATCGCTGAACCTGCAGGTTTTTGTCATGATTGCCGCGATTGCCGTCATCATGTTGTTCTTTACCTGGCAGACGGACGGTGCTTACCTGAGTGCCCGCAACGTCTCCAACCTGCTTCGGCAAACGGCTATTACCGGCATCCTCGCGGTGGGCATGGTGTTCGTCATTATTTCGGCTGAAATAGACCTCTCGGTTGGCTCAATGATGGGGCTTCTCGGCGGCGTGGCGGCCATTTTTGACGTCTGGCTAGGCTGGCCTTTGCCACTCACGATTGTTGTCACGCTGGCCCTGGGGCTGGTTCTCGGGGCATGGAACGGGTGGTGGGTTGCCTATCGCAAAGTGCCTTCGTTTATCGTCACGCTCGCGGGCATGCTGGCATTTCGCGGCATTCTTATCGGCATCACCAATGGTACAACCGTGTCACCGACCAGTGGGGCCATGTCGCAAATAGGGCAAAGCTATTTATCAGACGGCATTGGTTTTACCGTTGGCGTTCTCGGGTTGACGGCATTTATTGCCTGGCAGTGGCGGTTGCGTATGCGTCGCCAGACTCTCGGCCTTGCCGCGCCGGCATCGGGAGGCTTGGTTGGCCGTCAGGCAATCACGGCAGTGGTCGTGCTCGGCGCTATCTGGCTGCTGAACGACTATCGAGGCGTCCCGACGCCGGTACTGCTCCTTGCTTTGCTGCTGCTCGCCGGGATGTTTATGGCCACCCGAACTGCGTTTGGCCGCCGCATTTACGCCATCGGCGGCAATATTGATGCCGCGCGCCTTTCGGGAATAAATGTCGAACGTACTAAGCTCGCCGTGTTTGCGATAAACGGCCTGATGGTGGCGATAGCCGGGTTAATTCTTAGCTCGCGCCTCGGGGCCGGCTCACCTTCCGCAGGGAATATCGCCGAACTGGATGCTATCGCCGCGTGCGTCATTGGTGGAACCAGCCTGGCAGGCGGTATAGGCAGCGTCGCCGGTGCGGTGATGGGGGCGTTTATTATGGCCTCTTTGGACAACGGCATGAGCATGATGGACGTCCCGACCTTCTGGCAGTACATCGTGAAAGGCGCCATTTTGCTGCTCGCGGTATGGATGGATTCTGCGACCAAACGCCGGGCTTAACAGGCCTGGCGGGCAAAACGTGCAAACGATCACAATGCCGGGGTGGCGTTCCCCGGCACGCTCGCGGCTGTGATATGCAGACATCAGGTTAGCTACGGGAAACTATCGGCATGTTTGAGAAACGTCATCGCATCACGCTGTTGTTTAACGCCAATAAAGTCTACGACCGCCAGGTCGTCGAAGGTGTGGGGGAATATTTGCAGGCCTCTCAGTCAGAATGGGATATTTTTATCGAAGAGGATTTTCGCGCCCGCATTGATAATATCAAAGAGTGGCTGGGCGACGGCGTGATTGCCGATTTTGACGATCGGGAGATTGAACACTTACTGGAAGGTGCTGAAGTCCCGATTGTCGGCGTCGGTGGCTCCTACCACACACCGGAGCACTATCCCGCAGTGCATTACATCGCGACAGACAACCACGCGCTGGTAGAAAGCGCCTTCCTGCACCTGAAAGAGAAAGGCGTGCAGCGTTTTGCGTTTTATGGGTTGCCCGGCTCAAGCGGCAAACGCTGGGCGGCCGAACGCGAGCACGCTTTTCGCCAGTTGGTTGCGAAGGAAAAGTACCGGGGCGTGGTTTACCAGGGCTTAGAAACGGCGCCAGAAAACTGGCAGCACGCCCAGAACCGCCTGGCGGACTGGGTGCAAACGCTGCCGCCACAAACCGGCATTATTGCGGTCACGGACGCCCGAGCTCGCCACCTGCTGCAGGTTTGCGAGCACCTGCATATTCCCGTCCCGGAAAAGCTTTGCGTGATCGGCATCGATAACGAGGAACTGACCCGCTATTTATCGCGGGTTGCGCTCTCGTCAGTGGCACAGGGTACGCGTCAGATGGGCTATCAGGCCGCCAAACTGCTGCATCGCCTGCTGGACAGTGAAATCCTGCCGCTGCAGCGCGTGCTTGTGCCGCCGGTGAGGGTTGTGGAACGCCGCTCCACGGATTATCGCTCGCTGCACGACCCGGCGGTGATCCAGGCGATGCACTACATTCGCAATCACGCCTGCAAGGGAATTAAAGTCGAACAAGTGCTGGATGCGGTCGGGATCTCGCGTTCAAACCTGGAGAAACGTTTTAAAGAAGAGGTTGGCGAGACGATTCACGCGGTGATCCACGCCGAAAAACTGGAAAAAGCGCGCAGCCTGCTGATTTCAACTTCTTTATCTATCAATGAAATATCACAGATGTGCGGCTACCCGTCTTTGCAATATTTCTATTCGGTATTTAAAAAAGAGTATGACGCCACACCTAAAGAGCACCGCGATCGCTTTAGCGAAATTTTAGTTTAAACCTCTAAATAACAATGCCCTCCGAAGAGGGCATTAATATACATGTACGAATGGGAGCAGAATTAATTCGGCAGCATTAAACGCTGGTTGCTCTGATACATCGCGAACAGGAAGTTATTATAGCTTGAGCCTTTCGCCGAATACCCTTTCAGCTTGTGAATCATATTATTAGCCGTCACTTCCTGATCCGCTTTACGCAGCTTGGCGCGCTCTTTACGGAATGAAGAATAGGCCGGATGGGTATTCAGGTTAGCGACGTAAGCATTCACGCCTTCATTCACAGAGCCGTAATGCAGGTAGCCTTTCACTTTACCCGGCTCACTGTTGCAATGGCGCTTGGTGCACTTCATGCCAAACAGGTTGTTGTTGCTGCGGGCAAGTTTAGATGTGCCCCAGCCGCTTTCGGCCGCTGCCATTGTCGCCACCATATTGGTAGGAATGATATCGACTTTTTCCAGCAGGCTGTTCCACGGCACGCGGTTGGTGTTACCGCGCCACGCCACCTTGTACCGCTGGGTGATTTCTTTCAGACGTGCACGCTCAGTCGGCGACCAGCGCTTTTCGTACTGCTTTGAAATCAACCAGTTACGGTCGGCAGTTATCGCTGCATTTTGGCGGGTAATATATGGCATGACCGTCCGGAGAAACGCTTTTTTCCTTGGTGTCCCGGAAGGGTATTTTCGCAAATCAGGAAGCGAACCATTTTCACTATTGCGAGAATACTCTTTTTTACTACTTGCCAGTTTACTGCTTACCGCTTTCTTGCTGCTTACTTTCGTTATATGGGCCTTGCTGTGCGATTTAGGCTCATGTTTACTGGCGAGCGCGTGGCTTGAAAAGCCCACGGTCAGCAACATGAGTATCGCGGCCCCGAATCGTCGGAATGGGGGTGATATCATTAGCTCTCCTGGTCGGATCGATCGTTTCCAGTGCCTTATTTTTTAAAAGGTTTTAGAAAAATAGAGGCGAATTATATCAAAATTAACCGCTCAGAGCACGTTTAGAAATAGTACTATTCCGAAACAATGTCACCTATGAACTTCTTATGGTGGTAAAAAGTATTGTAAAATTCGGGGCTTAATCACACTTCGCGGCACAGCAAAAAAATGTACTGTGAAGAATGATTCCCGCGTTTAGAGAGTGAGATTATTGATTATATTTTTAAGGTGGCGGCGGCAATAGCCTGACGGCGAAACGACCGGGGTTGAGGCGCTCAAATAACATTTGATACAGGAAAATTGGCAACATGAGCCTGGTGCAGAACCTGATAAAAAAAGCCTTTGCAACGGCGAACGCCAATGAAGCCGCCAGCTTCCTTGCCAGCGCATGCAACCGCATGAAATTGCATAATAAAGAGCAAATTCAGGCCGAGGTTAGCGCGGCATTAGTCAACGTTAATCTCGTGCGCATCAGTGAAAAGCCGCCGCAAACCAAAACGGTTTATCAGGACTCGCCAGAAACCCTCCGTCGCCTGAGAGAAGCAGAGTCTCTCTCCACCAGCCTGCTTGCCCAGCTACGAGAAGTCCAACAGCGCTCCGCTCAGGGCGACACCGTAGAAACGACTGCCCGTCTGCAACGCTATGAAAAACAGGTCACAGAGCTCCAGAAAGCGCTGAATATCAGCCAGGAAATGCACCTGAAAGAATCCGCCCTGGTGCGCAGCGTAATGCAGCGCGAAATTGATGAGCTTAAAAGCCTGCTGAACCGCCAGAAAGAATCCGGCTCCGGGCTGCAGGAGACCCATCAGCGGGAAAAAGCCGAGCTGCATCAGCGCCTGGAAGCTGCCGACGAACTCATAAGAACCCAGCAGGAAGCGCGCTACAAAGCAGAAGCGGAAGTGACGCTCCTGCAGGAAAAACTCGAGAATCTGCGAGCAGATAACCATTACAGCTTTGAGCAGTGCGAAACCCTGAACGCCAGACTCACCAAAACGATCGATGAGCTGCTCGCCACCCGCAACACGCTGAGCGCCCACTTCGGCCACTGGTTAACGAACAAATAAAAACGTTAACGCCGTCACTCACCCCGGCGGCTACACCCTGCAAAACGCATGGGCAGGATGAGCGAATGTTCGGCGGGGGATGGCAAACTGCGCAATAAATCCTCACTGGATGATGCGTATGAAACGACTTTCTCTCTGCCTGTTGTTCACGCCCTGCCTTGCCTATGCGGGCTGGAACACGCCGGGGCTTTCTCCTTTTCAGGCCACAAATCCAGGCCTGTTTACCAGCGCAACACACCTTGATAAAAGTACCCTTCCCCTCAGGCTGACGCAGGATAATCAATGCTGGCAGCCCTCAGAGGCCATCAAACTTAATCAGGTTCTGTCCCTGACGCCCTGCGCCGGGGATGCCCCGACTTGGCGGGTTTTCCGCGCCGGAGAGTACCAGGCACAAATAGATACCCGCAGCGGGACACCAACGCTGATGCTGAGCCTTCAGCCAGAGATAAGCAGTCAGCCTCAGCAAGCGGTGGCGCAGTGCCCGAAATGGGATGGAAAACCGCTCAGCGTCGATGTCAGCAGCACTTTTGATGAGGGGGCGATAGTGCGGGATTTCTACAGCGGGAATACGGCAACGGTAAAACAAGGCCACATCACGCTGAAGCCCGCGGTCGGAAGCGGCGGTTTATTGCTGCTGGAGTCCGTCGCCGTGGAGAAGCCAGCCCCGTTTAGCTGGCAGAATGCGACGGTTTATTTTGTTCTCACCGACCGTTTTGAAAACGGCAACCCGGCGAACGACCACAGCTATGGCCGCCATAACGACGGCATGCAGGAGATTGGCACCTTCCACGGCGGCGATCTCGCCGGGCTGGCCAGTAAACTGGATTACCTGCAGCAGCTTGGCGTTAACGCGCTCTGGATAAGCTCCCCGCTGGAGCAAATTCACGGCTGGGTGGGCGGCGGCACCAAAGGCGATTTCCCGCATTACGCCTACCACGGCTATTACACCCAGGACTGGACGAAGCTTGATGCCAACATGGGCAACGAAGCCGATCTCCGTCGACTGGTGGATGAAGCCCATCAGCGCGGGATCCGCATTCTGTTTGACGTCGTGATGAATCACACCGGATACGCGACGCTTGCCGACATGCAGGCGTACCAGTTTGGCGCCCTCTATCTCAAAGGCGATGAGCTTAAAAAAACCCTCGGCGAGCGCTGGACTGACTGGAAGCCAGCGCCCGGCCAAAGCTGGCACAGCTTTAACGATTACATCAACTTCAGCGACAAAACTGCATGGGATAAGTGGTGGGGCAAGGCCTGGATCAGAACGGATATTGGCGATTACGACAATCCCGGCTTTGACGACTTAACCATGTCGCTCGCCTTCCTGCCCGATTTGAAAACCGAAGCAACCGCTCCGGCAAAATTACCGGTGTTTTACAGCCATAAGCCGGATACCGCCGCGAAGGCGATACCGGGCTACACGGTTCGCGATTACCTGACTCATTGGCTAAGTCAGTGGGTACGTGACTACGGCATTGATGGCTTCAGGGTCGATACGGCAAAACACGTCGAAAAAGCGGCCTGGCAACAATTAAAAACGCAGTCCAGCGCGGCATTGGCCGAATGGAAGCAGGCCAACCCGGACAAAAAAGTCGACGATGCGCCGTTCTGGATGACGGGCGAAGCCTGGGGACACGGCGTGATGAAAAGCGATTACTACGCCAGCGGCTTCGACGCGATGATCAACTTCGACTATCAGGAACAGGCGGCCAAAGCGGTGGATTGCCTGGCGACGATTGACCCGACCTGGCAGCAAATGTCTGACAAACTTCAGCAATTCAATGTGCTGAGCTATATCTCCTCCCACGATACCCGCCTGTTCCGGGAGGGCGGACAAAAAGCAGCGGAGCTATTGCTGCTCACGCCAGGCGCGGTGCAAATATTCTACGGGGATGAAACCCAAAGGCCGTTTGGCCCCACGGGCTCTGACCCGCTGCAGGGGACCCGTTCAGACATGAACTGGCAGGATGCCACCGGCAAACAGGCCGCAACGCTTGCCCACTGGCAGAAGCTGAGCCAGTTCCGCGCCCGTCACCAGGCTATTGGTGCAGGAAAACAAACCACCTTGAGCGTAAAACAGGGCTATGCCTTTAGCCGGGTCAGCGGGGATGACAAGGTGATGGTGGTGTGGGCGGGCAATCCGTAGGCGTTAAAGCCCCTCACCCCGGCCCTCTCCCCAGAGGGGCGAGGGAGAAAAGAAACGGCAGGGTAATTATTCATCCCCTCTCCCTCCCTGGGAGGGGGTTAGGGTGAGGGGAATAACGCCACATCCATGAAAAGAGCTCCCGGCTTCAACACATCCTGCTGCACAGCACAAATCACACAGCATATTCGCCAACAGTGGATATGCTTACCGGGTTTGCACGGCGTTATTTGTAGCGCTATGGTTAGCCTCTTTTCAAAAGTATTCAGCAGACCCACGTTATGACGTTTTCACTTTTCGGCGACAAATTCACCCGCCATGCAGGCATCACCCGCCTGATGGAGGATCTCAACGACGGCCTGCGCACGCCAGGCGCCATCATGCTTGGCGGCGGCAACCCTGCGCAGATCCCGGCGATGAACGACTACTTCCAGCAGCTGCTTTCCGAGATGCTGGCCAGCGGTAAACTGACCGACACACTATGCAACTACGACGGTCCGCAGGGGAAAAGTGAACTGCTAAAATTGCTTGCCGGTATGCTGCGTGATGAACTGGGTTGGGACATCGAACCACAGAATATTGCACTAACAAACGGCAGCCAGAGCGCGTTTTTCTACTTATTCAACCTTTTCGCCGGACGTCATGCGGATGGCCGCACCAAAAAGGTGCTTTTCCCGCTGGCGCCAGAGTACATCGGCTACGCGGATGCCGGACTTGAAGAGGAGCTGTTTGTCTCCACCCGTCCGAACATCGAATTGCTGCCGGAAGGCCAGTTTAAGTACCACGTTGACTTCGAGCACCTGCATATCGGCGAAGATACCGGCATGATCTGCGTTTCGCGTCCGACGAACCCGACCGGCAACGTGATCACCGACGAAGAGCTGATGAAGCTGGACGCGCTGGCGAACCAGCACGGCATTCCGCTGGTGATCGATAACGCCTACGGCGTGCCGTTCCCCGGCATCATCTTTAGCGAAGCCCGCCCGCTGTGGAACCCGAACATCATCCTGTGCATGAGCCTGTCCAAACTCGGCCTGCCGGGCAGCCGCTGTGGGATCATTATCGCTAACGAGAAAATCATCTCCGCCATCAGCAACATGAACGGCATCATCAGCCTGGCACCGGGCGGCATTGGCCCGGCCATGGCCTGCGAAATGATTAAGCGGAACGATCTGCTGCGCCTGTCTGAAACGGTTATCAAGCCGTTCTACTACCAGCGCGTGCATGAGACTATCGCCGTGATCCGCCGCTATCTGTCGCCGGAACGCTGCCTGATCCACAAACCGGAAGGCGCTATTTTCCTCTGGCTGTGGTTTAAAGACCTGCCGATCACCACCGAGCTGCTATACCAGCGCCTGAAAAAGCGCGGCGTGCTGATGGTGCCGGGCGATTACTTCTTCCCGGGGCTGGACAAGCCGTGGCCGCACACGCACCAGTGCATGCGTATGAACTATGTGCCGGAGCCGGAAAAGATCGAGGCGGGGGTGAAAATCCTGGCCGAAGAGATTGAGCGAGCCTGGGCGGAAGCCGAGTAACAATAGAAAACGGGGCGTAATGCCCCGTTTTTTTATCTCACCACTAAAGTGTCGTAGCCTTTCCAGCGGTAGTTCAGCATTGAAATCCCCCAACAGGCGATAAACAGCCCGACCACAACGAATCCAGCGTTGCCGAGGTTATCGTTGAGCGCGCCAACCCACTGCCAGATCCCGCCCTCAAGCTGGAATTTGTCTGCCAGCAGGCCCAGCGCTTCAAGCCCGCCGATAAACAGCGCCACCACCACAGAAGTGCCGGTAATCGTCATGTTGTAGTAAAGCTTGCGCTGCGGTTTGTTAAACGCCCAGCCGTAAGCGCCCACCATAATCACGTTGTCGAGGGTATCCACCAGCGCCATGCCGCTGGCAAACAGCGCCGGGAACACCAGAATCGACCAGATGGACATGCCGCTGGAAGCACTGGCAGCAGAAATGCCCAACACGCCAATCTCGGTGGCGGTGTCAAAGCCGAGGCCGAACAGGAAGCCGACCAGGTACATGTGCCAGCTTTTGCCGATCAGGCGGAAAACAGAGTTAAACAGCCAGCTCATCATGCCGCCACCGGTCAGTTCCGTCGCATCTGCAGCCAGTGGTTCACCGCGTTTAAGCTGGCGGAAGTTGCGCCACACGCCACGCAAGATAACCAGGTTGACCAACGCCATCGCCAACAGGAAGCAGGCCGACACGGCGGTGCCGATCACGCCGCCAACGTCGTGAAACCAGTCCATTTTTTGCTGGAAGGCTGCCGCCGTGGCTGCAATGGCGACAGAAGCCAGAATCACAATGCTGGAGTGGCCCAGCGAGAACCAGGCTCCCACGCCAAACGGGCGCTTGCCCTGCTGCATCATTTTGCGGGTGACGTTATCAATCGCGGCGATATGGTCGGCATCCACCGCGTGGCGCAGGCCGTAACACCAGGCCAACAGGCTGGCCGCCATCAGCGCTGAGCTGTGGTTAAACGCCGCCAGCGCCCAGGCCCAGGCGGCAAAGTTAGCCGCCACTAAAACCGCCAGCAGCAGGCCGGCGCGCGGGTTGTCACGAAGAACACGCATTAACATCTTTTTTATCCTTGTGGTGATTCAAATAGCGGGCAGCGGCAACCACTGCCTGCCCCAGGGAAAGCGCCCCGTCACCGGCCGGAAGCCGCGTCGGGAAGAGAGTTGTAAAATCGGAGAGGTAGAACGCCAGGCGCTCGCGCAGCAGGCGGTTGTGCAGCACGCCGCCGCAGCAGGCCACGGTAGTCACGCCGGTGAGCAAGGCATGATGGCGAACCAGCGCCGAAAGGCCTTTCGCCAGCGCATCGTGAAACGCCCAGGCTCGCGCTCCGGCCTCACCCTGCCAGCCAAACCATTGCCGCCAGAAGGCCGCAAGGTCGAGATGACCGTTCACCAACGGCATCGTGACAGGATGTGAGCAGGGGCCAGCGTCCAGCGCCAGGGCTTCAAGGCGGCAGGCCGCTTCACCTTCATAGCTTTGTTGGTAAGGCGCGCAGTTGAGCGCGGCGGCAACGGCATCAAACAGTCGCCCGCAGGAGGAGGCCAGTGGGGCATTAACTCCGCGAGCTACTGCTTTCGCCAGCGGTCGCCACGCCTGCGCCCGCACCGCTTCCGTTTCAGGATAACGCTGCCAGCCGGGTACAAACGCCTCACACTGGGCCAGCAGGTTACGCCAGGGTTGCACGGCGGCCAGATCTCCCCCCGGCAACGCCACGGCGGGTAGCCCGCCGAGAGAGACGCAGCGCCGGTAATTCACCAGCAGGCATTCGCCGCCCCAAAGCTGGCCAGCCTCGCCATAGCCAATGCCGTCCAGTGCAAGAGCAATCACGTTGCCGCCGTTCAGCGGCCAGCCGTGTTCGGCCATGCAGGCCGCCGCGTGGGCGTGGTGATGCAGCACTTCGGTAACAGGAAGCGCCATGTCTTGCCCCACCTGCGCGCTGCGGTAGCAAGGATGTGCATCGAGCGCGACATGCTCCGCCTTAAAGCCGTAGATCTCGCTCATTAGCGCCAGCGCACTTTGCCATTGAGCCTCCACGCCCTCCTGAGCCAAATCGCCAAAATGCTGGCTCAGCACCGCCTGCCCGCTGCGAACCAGGCAGAAGGTATTCTTGAGATCGCCCCCCAACGCCAGAATCGGCGGCAGGTCTTTAAAGCCAGCGGGCAAAGGAAACGCATCCGGCACAAAGCCTCGCGCACGGCGCAGCATTTCGCCGCTGGCTCGCATCACCGAGTCGTCCATGCGCTGAAGAATGTCGCGGTTATGCAGCAGAAGACCGTCGGCAATATCGCCCAAATCCTCAAGTGCCTGAACGTTGCCAATGGCCGGTGGCCTGCCGTTCAGGTTCCCGGAGGTCATCACCAGCGGGCCACCAAAGTCCTGAGCCAGCAGGTGATGGAGCGGGTTAGCGGGCAGCATTACGCCGGCTTCATTTCGCCCCGGCGCCACGGCAGCGCTCAGCTCAGGCAGAAAATCACTCGCCACCAGCACCACTGGCGCTGCGGGCGTTGAAAGCAGCGCCACGGCCTCATCAGGCAGCCCTTCGGTCGTGGCAATCATCACCGCCAGCGGTTTGGCTGGCCGCTGTTTACGCGCCCGGAGGCGTTCAACAGCGGCATTGTTACGGGCATCCACGGCAAGATGAAAACCGCCCAAACCTTTAACCGCCACGATTTTACCTTCGTGCAGCGCGGCAACGGCTTGTCCGATCGCCTGGTCGCCGTCCAGTCGTTGCGCGCCTTGCTGCCAGTAGATCTGCGGCCCGCAGTCCGGGCAGGCTACCGGCTGAGCGTGAAAACGCCTGTCCATCGGGTTGCGATATTCTTCATCGCAGGCCTCACAGAGCGGAAACGCCGCCATCACCGTGGACGGGCGGTCATAAGGCATCGCCCGGATGATGGTGAAGCGCGGCCCACAATGGGTGCAGTTGATAAACGGGTAGCGGTAGCGGCGGTCGGTCGGATCGTTAAGCTCGCGCAGGCATTCCGGGCAAGTGGCGGCATCTGGCACGATTTGGGTGTCCATCGCGCCGCTGCCGCTGTGGCGAATGCTAAAGTCCAGGGGCAAAGCGTTCCAGGTCATAGGCTGCTGCGCCACGCTGTCGATGCGCGCCAGCGGCGGGCAATGTTCGTACAGTTCGCTCAGAAACGCTTCCGGGCTGACGGCCAGACGAACCACAACGCCCTCGCTATCGTTGCAGACATCGCCCACCAGCTTCAGCCGCTGCGCGATTTGCCAGACAAAGGGGCGGAAGCCGACGCCCTGCACTTTGCCACGTATGCGGAGCTGGGTGCCCCTCACCCTAACCCTCTCCCCAGAGGGGAGAGGGGACAAATCGAGTTCAGACTTCACGATTCCTCCATTTTGGGTGAGGGTAAAAATCACGCTTCCACCGCCTCGCGCAGCCGCGCTTTCATGCTGTTATAGGTCGTTTGCGCATAGTTCTCCGCCCACGCCTGATCCTCAATCGCGCTAACGTTCACCGCGCAATATTTGGTTTCCGGCGTTTTGGAGATCGGGTCGAGATTGTCCTGCGTCAGCTCGTTGCAGGCGCCAATCCACCATTGATAAGTCATGTAGACGGAGCCTTTGTTGATGCGCTCGTTCACGTCCGCGCGGCTGATAACCTTGCCGCGGCGCGAACTTACCCAGACCAGTTGCCGATCTTTAATGCCTAACGCGTCCGCATCCAGCGGGTTGATTTGCACAAAACCGGGTTCATCGGCGAGGGTTTGCAGCGCGGCGCAGTTGCCGGTCATCGAGCGGCAGGAGTAGTGCCCGACTTCGCGGACGGTGCACAGCACCAGCGGATAGCTGTCGTCAGGCACTTCGGCGGGTGCACGCCAGGCGGCGGCAAACAGTTGCCCTTTGCCGCTTGGCGTGTCGAATTTGCTCTCTTTGTAGAGATACGGCGTGCCGGGGTGGTCCAGCGTCGGGCAAGGCCACTGCACATGTCCCATATCGCCCATTTTTTCGTAGGTGACGCCGTAAAACAGCGGGCACAGCTCGCGCAGCTCATCCCAGATTTGCTGGTTGTTTTCGTAGTGCATCGGGTAGCCCATCGCCGTCGCAAGCAGGCTGATGATTTCCCAGTCGCGCTTCACGTTGTACTTCGGCTCGATGGCTTTCTCGAAACGCTGGAAGCCCCGGTCGGCACAGGTAAAGACGCCGCCGTGTTCGCCCCAGGACGTGGCGGGCAGCAGCACGTCGGCGACTTCGGCAGTTTTGGTCATGAAGATGTCCTGCACCACCACAAAGTCGAGTGCCTCAAATCCTTTGCGCACCAGGCCCAGGTCCGCTTCGGTCTGGAGCGGATCTTCGCCCATGATGTAGTAGGCTTTGACCTTGCCCTCTATCGCCAGGTGCGGCACTTCGGTAATGCGCACGCCAACTTTGTCATCCATCACCGCCGGGTCAATGCCCCAGGCTTTGGCAAACTTCGCGCGCACCTCGGGATCAACCACATCCTGGTAGCCGGGGAACTGGTTAGGCAGTACGCCCATGTCGCAGGCACCCTGCACATTGTTCTGGCCACGAACCGGGCCAACACCGACATTTTCACGGCCCAGGTTGCCGGTGAGCAGCGCCAGGCTGGACAACCCTTTGACCACGTCCACCGCCTGGCCGAACTGAGTTACGCCCATGCCCCACATGATGGTAGCGGATGGCGCTGCGGCGAAGGTGCGCATCGCCTGGCGAACCTGCTGAGCCGGAATACCGGTTAAATGCTCGACGTCCTCCGGTGCGTAGCCCTTCACGGTTTCGCGGTAGGCATCAAGCCCTTCTGCATATTTGGCGACGTACTCTTTGTCGTACAGCTGCTCTTCCAGCAGGACATAGCCAAAGGCGTTCACCAGCGCCATGTTGCAGCCGTTTTTGATTTGCAGATGCTGGTCGGCAATGCGGGCGGTTTCGATGCGGCGCGGGTCGCAGACAATGATTTTCGCGCCGTTGCTTTTGGCTTTAATCACCCGGCGAGCCACGATAGGGTGCGAATCGGCGCAGTTGTAGCCCACTACCAGCAGGCATTTGGAGTTTTCGATATCGCCGATGGAGTTGCTCATCGCCCCGTTACCCAGCGTTGCCTGCAGCCCTGCAACTGAAGGGCCGTGGCACACGCGGGCGCAACAGTCGACGTTGTTGGTGTTCAGCACCGCACGGGCGAATTTCTGCATCACGAAGTTGGTTTCGTTCCCCGTTCCGCGTGAAGAACCGGTAGCCATAATGGCGCGGGGGCCGAACTGCTCTTTGATCGCCTTCAGGCGCGCAGCGGTATAGCTAATCGCCTCTTCCCAGCTTACCGGCTGCAGCTTGCCGCCCTTCTCGTAGCGGATCATTGGCTGCGTCAGGCGTGGGGTCAGCAGCTTGGTGTCGTTAAGAAAATCCCAGCCGTAGTAGCCTTTCAGGCAGAGTTCGTTCTGGTTAGTCACGCCCCCGGCCGCTTCGGCACGAATAATTTTGTTGTTCTCAACGACCAGTTTCAGTTTGCAGCCGGCCCCGCAATAAGGGCAGACGCTGGTAATTTTTTTCATCAGTAACAGACCTGTTAAAAGTTGAAATGCAAAGGGATTAGAAAGTCAGCGCCGCAGGGGCATCTAACGCGGCGCGGCGACGTTTTTCCGCGCTCATTTGTTCCAGCCGGTTACGGTCCACGCACAGGATGGCATTGGTCGGGCAGGCTTCCAGGCAGGCCGGTCCAGCCTCGCGGTGGTAGCAAAGGTCGCATTTGTTGGCCTCGGCTTTTTCCGCCATCACGTTCAGCCCGGCTCCGCTGTTGCGAATGACAGGCCGCACGACGACCTCCATCGCGCCATAAGGGCAGGCAACGACGCAGGTTTTGCAGCCGATGCAGCGTTCCTGCATGACGTGTACAAAGCCCTGGTCACGACTGATGGCGCCGTTAGGGCAGACGTTGGCGCAGGGAGCGTCCTCGCACTGGCGGCACATGGTGGCGGTAGAGACATTCACGCCTTTGATGACGTGAATACGTGGCAAGAAGGTTTGTGGGGTCAGCGCCGAACAGTCCTGGTTCTCCTGGTGAGAGACCACGCACGCCACCTCACAAGTGCGGCAGCCAATGCATTTGCTCGAATCGGCAATGATGAAGCGGTTCATCATAAACTCCTGCAATAAGTGTGTTATTGCGTGGGGTTATTCATAAAACGTGCCAGGTTTGCAGGCCGCGTGATTATTGGGTTTGGCGAGAGGTAAGAGGGATATTCGACACTTTTGACGATGTCATTTTGGTAACAGTAGTCATTAATGACCCTCACCCCGGCCCTCTCCCTGGAAGGGAGAGGGGGAAAAGAATCGGGCCCTTTCTCACATGTAAGCACGGGAAAAGAATCTGGCCCTTTCTCCCATGTCAGTGGGGGAGCCGTTCTGATCCCCTCTCCCCCATGGGGAGAGGGTTAGGGTGAGGGGAAAAACTAGAAAGGCGCTTCACTCTCTTGCGGGGCCAGCAACTCATACCCGCCAAAACCCGTCCACGTCGCCAGCCGCTGATAAACCTGCTCCACCGCCGCTTTCACCGCCTCCGTCATCGGGTAATAAAAGCCGACGATATCCGGCTGAATGCCGAGGAACACCACTTCCCCCACGTCATCTTTCAGCTGATCGACCAGATAATTAAGCGGCATATTGTGGGTAGTCATCATAAACATCTCGGCGATGTCGTCCGGGTCAATGACGCGGATCTCGCCGGGGTTAAGCATCATGTCGGTGGCATCCACAATCAGCAGCAATTCCGGGCGGAGTTCGCGGATAGCAACCACGTCGTTTTCAGGCGCGCTGCCGCCGTCGATCACCACCCAGTCGCCCTGCGGAGAAGCCTGACACTTCTCTGCCAGCAGCGGGCCTGCCCCGTCATCGCCCATCATGCTGTTGCCTACGCAAAGCAGTACCTTAGTCATAGCGTCTCCTTACCATCAGGTAGATGGCGGGTTCTTGTTGAATGGCCTGCAGCATGTCGAGCAGTGCCTGGCTCCAGGCCTGCTGTTCCGGGGTCTGCGTCGGCTTAGCGGCATCCAACGCCCGGGCCAGCATCACCACGTGGTTCTGATCAATCACGATTTCGCCATAGCGCGGCACGCCGTTCATTTTGCGCCAGGCCTCGCCGTCAGCTTCAAGCGTGGCAATCCACGCCTGATAGGCTTCCAGCGGGCAAACAAGGCTCTCTTTCAGGCAGTCGATCACCCCTAAATGGTGGCCAATCGCCAGGCTGTAGTAGACCACCTGCTGAGCGTCAGCCGGGGTGTTGTCGTTCTCGTCGACAAACTTGCGGCTGAGCTGACAGAACACCACCGACTCGGTCATTACACGCGCTCCTGATGAACCAGTTGCTCAAGGTTAGTGACGATTTCCGTCAGGCGTGGGTCGTTTTCCGCGCTCAGCCACTGCTGAACGGCGTCGCCCCCGGTCGTCAGGTTAGTCATGTAGCTGTCGGCAATCTGGCGGCCATAGCGGTAACCGGCCAGGCGGCGAGCGGCGCGGTCAATGCGCACACGCAGCGGCTGAACCATATCCGGGTGGAGGATTTTTGCCGGCTCAACGTCCAGCTCGCTTGCCGGGCGCGCATGGATTTTTTGTTCCAGCAGGCCAAGCGCCATCGCGAAGCCGTACAGCGTGGCGGCAGGCGTTGGCGGGCAACCGGGGATGTAAACATCGACCGGCACGATTTTGTCGGTCCCGCCCCAGACGCAGTAAAGGTCGTGGAAGATCCCGCCGCTGTTGCCGCAGGCGCCGTAAGAGATGCAGATTTTAGGATCGGGCGCCGACTCCCAGGCACGCAGCGCCGGGGAACGCATCGCGCGAGTCACCGCCCCGGTAAACAGCAAAATATCGGCATGGCGCGGGGAGGGAACCACTTTGATACCAAAGCGTTCTGCATCGAAAAGTGGCGAAAGCGTAGCAAAAATCTCGATTTCACAGCCGTTACATCCGCCGCAGTCCACGCGGTAAACGTAGGCGGAGCGTTTGATGTTTTTCAGCAGCGATGCCTTCATGCTGGCGATAGATTCGTCCACCGTCATCGGCACCGGAATGCCGTTGTGGTCGCGCGGCCCCAGTAGGTTACTCATTAGCTGGCCTCTCTCATCTGACGGCTAAAGTCGATCCGGTCGGACGACACCAGGCTTTGCTGGCGCTTGCAGTCCGGGCAGGTTTCAAATGCCCCACGGCGGCTTTCCGCGCGGGAATCGCCGTTGTGCTCAAGCAGCGCAATGGCGTAGTCGATCTCTTTTTGCACGGCAAACGGGCGGCCACATTCTCGGCAGTTACACAGCGGGAAGCTGGCCTGCTGCAGGAAGTCGGCTTTGTTCCATACCGCCAGCTCGTACTGCTGTGAGAGCTTGATGGCAGCCGTCGGGCAAACCTCTTCGCAGCGCCCGCAGAAGATGCAGCGTCCGAGGTTAAAGCTCCACTGCAGTTGGCCAGCTGCAAGATCGGTCTCAACGCTCAGGGCGTTGGACGGGCAGGCGTTCACGCAGGCTGCACAGCCAATACATTGCTGTGGGTTGTGCTCGGGCTTGCCGCGAAAATTCGGGTCGACGGCAATGGGCTGGAGCGGGTAAGACTCGGTTGCCACGCCGCCCTTGATGGCTTTTTTGATGAAGTTAAACATGCGTTTTCCTTGTTTGCCTGGTCTTAGAACAACCCCTCACCCTAACCCTCTCCCCTGAGGGGAGAGGAGACAGATCGAGTACGATTCCACCTACTCCCATAAGAAGCGAGAGACAGATCGAAGCCGGTTTTCCCCCTCTCCCTTCCAGGGAGAGGGCCGGGGTGAGGGTCAGTCACCGACCAAACACCAAAATCATTTCAGCGGCGAATTGGAGCGCTCAATGCTATAGCGCTCCAGCTCTTTGTACGGCACCACCTGGCTTTTCTTCTTGCGCACGTCCACCACCGTCATGCGGTCGGTACAGGAGTAGCAAGGATCAAGGCTGCCGATAATCAACGGCGCGTCCGACACCGTATTGCCGCGCAGCATATAGCGCAGGGTTGGCCAGTTGGCATACGTCGCCGCGCGGCAGCGCCAGCGGTACAGCTTCTGGTTGTCGCCGGTCATGCTCCAGTGAATATCGTCCCCGCGCGGTGCCTCTGAGAAGCCCAGGGCAAAGCGGTTTGGAATGTAGGTAAAGCCTTCCACGGCGAGCGGGCCGCCCGGCAGGTTATCCAGACCGAAATCAATCATGTTCAGCGCGGTAAAGACTTCATTGATGCGCACTTTCAGGCGGGAAAGCACGTCGCAGCCGTCGAGGCTGTGCACTTCCATCGGCAGCAGACCGTAACCCACAAACGGATGATCGGCGCGGGTATCACGGGCGTGGCCGCTGGCGCGCACCATTGGGCCGACGTTGCTGAAATCACGGGCGATTTGCGGGTCAAGGCGGCCAATGCCGACAGTGCGCTGCTCAATGTTCGGTGTGCTCAGCAGAATATCCACCAGATCTTGCACTTCCCGCCGCATTTGCTGGGCGAGCTGACGGGTCTGGATCATGTCGTCTTTCAGCAGGTCGCGGCGGATGCCGCCGATCAGGTTCAGGCCGTAGGTTTTGCGCGCCCCGGTCAGGATCTCCGCCATCTTCATCGACATTTCACGCACCCGGAAGAACTGCATAAAGCCGGAGTCGAAGCCGACAAAGTGGCAGGCCAGGCCAAGATTCAGCAGGTGGCTGTGCAGGCGCTCAACCTCCAGCAGGATGGCGCGAATCATCTGCGCGCGCTCCGGCACCACAATCCCCATCGCGTTTTCCACCGAGGTGGTATAGGCAGTGCTGTGGGCGAAGCCGCAGATGCCGCACACGCGGTCGGACAGGAAGGTGACTTCGTTGTAGCCCATGCGGGTTTCCGCCAGCTTTTCCATGCCGCGGTGGACGTAGAACAGGCGGTAGTCGGCGTCGATAATGTTTTCGCCATCAACGAACAGGCGGAAGTGGCCGGGTTCATCTGAAGTGACGTGCAGCGGGCCAATCGGCACCACGTTGTTCTTTTTGGTGCCCAGTTCGTTAATGAACTCGTAGGTCTCTTTGTCGGTGGTTGGCGCGGGGCGCTGGCGGTAATCCATGCTGTCTTTACGCAGCGGGTAGAGATCGTCCGGCCAGTCATCCGGCAGCACCAGGCGACGCTCATCGGGCAAGCCAACCGGCTGCAGGCCGTACATGTCACGGACTTCACGTTCGCCCCAAACGGCAGCAGGCACGCGAGGCGTGACGGACGGGAACTCCGGCTTGTCGGCGTCCACTTCCACACGCACGGTGATCCAGCACTTCACGCCGCTTTCCATCGACAGAACGTAATACACCGCGTAGCTGCCGCACAGCTGGCGCTCATCGTTGCCAAACAGCACCGAAAGCCAGCCACCCTGCTGGTAGTAAAGCCACTCCACCACCTCCGGCAGCATATTGAGCTTCACGGTGACGGTGATTTGGTCTTTGGTCTGCCAGGCTTCGTCGATCACCGCATTCGGGAATTGCTGATGCAGCGCGGCGAGATAGTGTTGACCAATTTTTTCTTCAGACATCGATAGGTTCTCTTAAATCACGCCGCCAGCAAGGAGACGAAGGCTAAAAAGGCAAAGCCAAAACCGGCCCAGGTAATACGCGAGGTTTCAAGCATCCGCAGGCGCGCCATGCTGTTTTCGAACAGCGCGATAATCAGCACGCCCGCCACCAGCTTCACAATGGCCAGCACCAGGGCGAGGACAAGCCCACCCCAGCTAAAGGCGCTCATTTGCCCCCAGGGCAGGAACACGCCAACAAACATTTGCAGCACAACCAGTTGTTTAAAGGAAATGCCCCACTTCAGCACTGCAAAGCCCGCGCCGCTGTATTCGGACAACGGCCCTTCCTGCAGCTCCTGCTCGGCTTCGGCGAGGTCAAACGGCAGCTTGCCCATTTCAATGAAGGTGGCGAAAGCGCAAGCCGCGAAGGCCAGAATCAGCGTCAGACTTTGCGCCGTCGGCCAGGCGTGAATAGCCCCGGCGATATTGCTGATGTGCGTGCTGCCGGCCACCTGCGCGGCAACCCACAGGCCAAGCAGCAAAATCGGCTCAACCAGCACACCCAGCATGGCTTCACGGCTGGCGCCAATGCCGGTGAACGGGCTGCCGGTGTCCAGCCCGGCGATGGCGAAGAAGAAGCGGGCAATGGCGAACAGGTAAATTAAGGTGATCAGGTCGCCTAATGACGGCAGCGGCGAGGCAATCGTCACTACCGGCAGCGCGGTGGCGATGGTGAGCATCACGCCCACCATCACAAACGGCATCAGACGGAAAACCCAGCCAGAGGCGGCAGGGGCCACGCTCTGGCGGCCCAGCAGCTTGAACAGATCCCGGTATTCCTGCAGCACGCCGGGGCCACGGCGGTTATGCAGGCGGGCGCGCGTCACGCGGGTAATCCCGGCCAGCAATGGGGCGGCAAAAAACAGCGCCAGCGCCTGGATAAGAGCGAATAAAAACGTAGTCATATCAGTTCCTCAGGCAACCATCGCCACCAGTAAGACCGCCAGCTCAACCATCGCAAAGCGGCGGAACGTGCCGGACAGGCACTCGCACTGCCAGCCAGGGATCCACTTCACCGGGTTCAGGGTTTGGCGAAGCTTAAGCAAAGGCGCAAACGCCGCTTTTACCGGCTGGGCAAAGCCCGTCGCGGTGATCACCATCGCCTGTTCGTGGTCGTAGCCGCAGACCCAGGCCGAGCCACGAGAGCGGTTTGGCAAACGGTCGCCGCGGAAAACGATCATCAAAATAAACGGCAGCAGCGGAGAGGCGAGCAGCAGCAGCGTTATCATCGGCTGAGACACGGCGGTATGCGCCGGTTGCAGAGGCAACGGTACGGCGTGCTGAAGCAGAGGCAGCAGCCATGGGGCAGCAACCCCGGCAACCACGCAGCACGCGGCAAGCAGGGCGACGGAGACGTTCATTAGCCACGGCGCAGAGGTCGCGTTTTCCGCTTGCTGAGTACGGGGCGCGCCGAGGAAGGTGACGCCATACACTTTCGCCATGCACATCACCGCCAGCGCGCCGGTGATTGCCAGCCCCACGGCCAGCAGCGGCCCGATAAAGCGGCCCACAAACAGCGGCAGGCTGCCGAGACGGAAGAAGGACTGGTAGATGACCCATTCCCCGGCAAAGCCGTTCAGCGGCGGCAGCGCGGCCATCGCCATCAGCCCGATCAGCATCGCCAACGAAATAACCGGCATGCGTTTACCGATCCCGCCCAGCTTCTCAATATCCCGATGACCGGTGCGGAACCACACCGCGCCTGCGCCGAGGAACAGCGTGGTTTTAAACAGGCTATGGTTGAACAGATGATAAAGGCCGCCGGTCATGCCCAGCGCCACCAGCACCGGCTCATGCAGCGCGATACCGATCAGGCCGCAGCCCAGACCCAGCAAAATAATGCCGATGTTCTCAAGGGAGTGATAAGCCAGCAGGCGGTTGATGTTGTGCTCCATCAGCGCATAAAGCCCGCCGATAAACGCGGTAATCATGCCGACCACTACCACCAGCACGCCCCACCACAGCGGCAGCGTATTACTGATAAGCGAGAAGCTCATGATGCCGTAGAGGCCGATCTTCAACACCACGGCGGAGAACAGCGCGGCGGCTGGCGCGGAGGCATTCGCATGCGCCTGCGGCACCCAGCCGTGCAGCGGAATAATCCCGGCAAGCAGCCCGAAACCGAGCAGCGCGAGGATCAGTACCGGAGCCGGCAGCGACGCGCCGTTGAGGAGATGACGCAGATCGCCATAGCCCAGGGTGCCGTAGCGCTGCCACAGCAGCCAGCAGGCGATGACCAGCAGCACGGTGCCGAGGCGACCAAGCGCAAACCACAGCTGCCCGGACTTCTGGCAGCCGGTGAGAAAATACCCCGCCAGGGAGATAATTTCTGCCATCGCTACCAGGGTGACAAAGTTGTCAGCCACCAGCGCAGCCACGCTTGCCGCCAGGATTAAGTTAATCAGCAGGCCGTTGGCTTTTACCGCCGGATGGCGATGCCAGGCGCAGTTATAGACGGAAATAAACAGGCCGCTAATCGCCACCGTCACCAGCCAGACGCCGTTAAAAGCGTTGAGCTGCAGGTGCCAGTGCCAGATTTGCGCATCGCCGCTGAAGCCCAGCAGCGCTTGCACGCCCGCAATCAGCAAAAGTACGGCGCTGATTGCACCGCCAATACCGCCGATAAAGCCGCTAACGGGCTTTGAAAATGCCAGAACGCCGGCCAACACAGCGCTGGTGACAAATCCCAAAAGCGCCCAGTGAATCAGTAAAAAAGCATTCATTTTCTCGCCTCTGGCTGGGTAAACAGGGTCAAGTCGCCGAGCGACGCGCCAAGAGTCAGTTCACGTTTGCGCTTGCTGGCCTGGGCGATGTCTTTGTTGTCGATCAGCCGCAGCGCCTTGGTCGGGCAGGTGCGAATGCAGGCCGGGCCGCTTTCGTCGAAGCTGCACAGATCGCATTTCACCGCGATGGCGCGAACGCCGGGAACCCAGTCCAGCAGCGGGCTGACGCGAGCCGGGGCCGGAGGCGCAGGTGGCGCTTTCGGGCTGTTCACGTTGGCGGGAATATGCAGCGGGCGGCTGCCGGAAAATTCAATGGCGCCGAACGGGCAGGCGATGCCGCAAAGTTTGCAGCTTACGCACAGGCTTTCATTCAGCTGCACAGCGCCGTCCACGCGGGTTATCGCGTTGACCGGGCAAACCCCGGCGCAGGGGGCGTCCTCACAGTGATGGCACATCTGCGGCGCAGATTCATTCAGGTTGCGCATGACCTTCAGACGAGGCATGGACTGCAGGCCGTGCAGGCGGTGCGTCTCAGCGCAGGCCGCTTCGCAGGTATGGCAGCCCATACACAATTTTGAGTCAGCGATTACAAAACGGTTCACCAGTTCTTCCTCAGGTGACAATCGTCATTTTTGACGAAAACATGCCGAAAAGCTGCCGATTCGACAGTTCTCGACACCCCAGATCTCTTCATGCCACGGCGGACTGCTGAAGCAGCGTCATGGACAGCGGGGTGTTTTGTTGCACGGCCAGATAAAGGCTGTCGTACACCGGGCGGATTAGCTCAAGGTAGTGTTCCAGCACTTTCTCGCGGTCGCGGTTGCTGACGGCGTTATCAATCAGTCCGTCATCGTCGATAGTCGCCTTGGCAATCAGCACGTTATCGCTGCCGTCGCGCAGTTCGATGCTGTACTCGATGGTGTGGCTGTTAAAGCCTTCGGCGAGGTTGATTTGAATGACGAAGTGGTCAAATAAGAAGAAGCGCAGGCTTTCGTCCGGGTTGCAGCCCACGGCGTGATGCAGCTTCGCTTTGGATAAGGTGATCCCCTGAATCAGGGTGTTGCCGTACAGATGCCACTGCGAAAGCAGCCGCTGGTGCTTGTCGGCGATGTACTCGGCTTTTTCGCTCAGTTCCCAAATGTTCATGTTTTGTTCGCTCTGTTAGTGCTTGTCCCTCCGTAAGGCACGTTTCGTGCCATGTTTTTAATTTGTTGTTTTTAAAAAGATTTAACCGATAAAAGTGTCTTGGGTGAGACGAATGACATGTCATTTCGTCATCTTTGACTTTGGCTGACGGCACTTTTTACCCTCACCCTAACCCTCTCCCTGGAAGGGAGAGGGGATAAAAGCAGACCAGGCTACTCCCGGAAGAGAGAGCGGATAAAAGCAGGCCAGGCTACTCCCGGAAGAGAGAGGGATAAAAGTAGGCCAGGCTACTCCCGGAAGGGAGAGCGGAATAAACGTTCCCTTTTCTTAAAAGAATTCCCCCTCGCCCCTTTGGGGAGAGGGCCGGGGTGAGGGGCGAAGAAAAAGCCTGGCACCGTCCTTGCATTACCTGCCCCAGTTAACCCCGGAGGCCCCATGCACGAAATCACCCTTTGCCAGCGCGCAGTCGAACTTATCGAAAACCATGCCCGCCAGAACAATGCCCGTCGCGTGACCGGCGTCTGGCTGGAGGTCGGCGCCTTCTCGTGCGTGGAAACCAGCGCCCTGGAGTTTTGCTTTGATCTGGTTTGCCGCGGCACCCTGGCGGAAGGCTGCGAACTGCATATCCACCAGCAGGAAGCCGAATGCTGGTGCCATGACTGCCAGCAGTTCGTCACCCTCCTGACCCAGCGCGTGAAGTGCTGCCCCAACTGTAACGGCAGCAGCCTGCGCATCGTGGCGGATGACGGCATGCAGATTAAGCGTCTGGAAATCGATCAGGAGATAGCTCATGTGTAGCACTTGCGGTTGCGGTGAAGGCAACCTGTACATTGAAGGGGACGAGCGCAATCCTCACTCTGGCTTTCGCAGCGCCCCGTTCGCCCCGGCGGCACGCCCGCTGCAGCAGATAACCGGCGTCAAATTTGCCCCTACGGCCGACGAACAGGGCGACCTGCATTACGGCCACGGCGCGGCAGGTACCCACGCACCGGGAATGACTCAGCGTAAGATGCTGGAGATTGAGCTGAACGTGCTCGACAAAAATAACCAGCTCGCCGCCCATAACCGCGACGGTTTTACCAGCCAGAATCAGCTGGTGCTGAACCTGGTCTCCAGCCCCGGCTCCGGCAAAACCACCCTGCTAACCGAAACGCTGAAACGCCTGAATGCCAAAGTGCCGTGCGCGGTTATCGAAGGCGATCAGCAAACGGTGAACGACGCCGCGCGCATCCGCGAGACCGGCACGCCGGCCATTCAGGTGAATACCGGGAAAGGCTGCCATCTTGATGCCCAGATGATCCGCGATGCCATGCTGCGCCTGCCGCTTGCGCATGACGGCGTGCTGTTTATCGAAAACGTCGGCAACCTGGTTTGCCCGGCGAGCTTTGATTTAGGCGAGCGCCACAAGGTCGCGGTGCTGTCGGTGACGGAAGGCGAAGATAAGCCGTTGAAATACCCGCACATGTTCGCCGCAGCGTCACTGATGCTGCTGAACAAAATCGACCTGCTGCCGTACCTGCAGTTCGACGTCAGCAAGTGCTTAGCTTTTGCCCGCGAGGTCAATCCGGACATCAAAATTATTCTGGTTTCCGCGACCAGCGGCGAAGGGATGGACGAGTGGCTTAACTGGCTGGAGGCGGAGCGATGTGCATAGGCATTCCGGGGCAGATTGTTGAGCGCCTGGCAGACGGCAGCGCGAAAGTGGACGTCTGCGGCGTGCAGCGCGACGTGAATTTAGCGCTGGTGGGCGACGCCGCCGTGGGGCAATGGGTTTTGGTTCACGTCGGGTTTGCCATGAGCATTATTGACGAAGCCGAGGCGCGGGACACCCTGGATGCCCTGCAAAACATGTTCGAGGTTGAACCGGACGTCGGCGCGCTGCTTTACGGTGAGGAGCGTCGCTGATGCGCTACGTCGATGAATACCGCGATCCCGACCGTGTGATGCAGCTGATTGAAACGCTGAAAGCACGCGCCCCGCTGCTGAACTACACGGCGAGCCACCCGCTGCGCATCATGGAAGTTTGCGGCGGCCATACCCACGCTATTTTTAAATTCGGCCTAGATCAGCTTTTGCCGGAAAACATCGAGTTTATTCACGGCCCGGGCTGCCCGGTTTGCGTGCTGCCGATGGGGCGAATCGACACCTGCATTGAGATAGCCAGCCACCCGGAAGTGATTTTCTGCACCTTTGGGGATGCGATGCGCGTGCCGGGTAAAAACGGCTCGCTGATGCAGGCGAAGGCGCGAGGCGCGGACGTCAGGGTGATTTACTCGCCCATGGATGCTCTGACGCTGGCTCGCCAGAACCCGGAGCGCAAAGTGGTGTTCTTTGGCCTCGGCTTTGAAACCACCATGCCCGCCACGGCGATCACCCTTCAACAAGCGAAGTCGCAGGGCATCGATAACTTCTATTTCTTCTGCCAGCACATCACGCTGATCCCGACGCTGCGCAGCCTGCTTTCCCAGCCCGATAACGGCATCGGCGCTTTCCTGGCACCGGGGCACGTCAGCATGGTGATTGGCACCGAAGCCTATGACTTTATCGCCTCTGAGCACCAGCGTCCGCTGGTGGTGGCTGGTTTTGAACCGCTCGATCTTCTGCAAGGCGTGCTGATGCTGGTCGAGCAAAAAATCAGGCAGCGCAGCCTGGTAGAAAACCAGTACCGCCGGGTCGTGCCGGAAGAAGGCAATTTGCTTGCACAGAAAGCGATAAGCGAAGTGTTTACGGTGCGCGGCGAAGCGGAATGGCGCGGCCTGGGCGTGATCGGCGATTCCGGCGTGCAGCTCACCGAGGCCTACCGCCAGTTTGATGCCGAAGATCATTTCCAGCCCAAACCTCAGCGGGTTTACGACGACCCGAAAGCCCGCTGCGGCGACGTGCTTACCGGGCGCTGCAAGCCGCAGCAATGCCCGCTGTTTGGCCGCGACTGTAACCCTCAAAACGCCTTCGGCGCGCTGATGGTCTCCTCCGAAGGAGCCTGCGCGGCGTGGTATCAGTATCGTTCTCAGGAGTGTGAAGTATGAAAACCGTTGAGCTGGCCCACGGCAGCGGCGGCCAGGCGATGCAACAGCTGATCGCCAGCCTGTTTATGCGGGCTTTTGATAATCCGTGGCTGGCGGAACAGGAAGATCAGGCGCGGCTTTCGCTGGCAGAACTGACCGCCAGCGGTGACCGGCTGGCATTTTCTACCGATAGCTATGTTATCGATCCGCTGTTTTTCCCCGGCGGGGATATCGGCAAGCTGGCCGTGTGCGGCACGGCGAACGACGTCGCGGTGAGCGGGGCTACACCGCGTTGGCTGTCGTGCGGTTTTATCCTTGAAGAAGGCCTGCCGTTTGAAACGCTGGAGCGCGTGGTCACCAGCATGGCGAATGCGGCACGCTCGGCGAATATCGCCATCGTAACCGGCGATACCAAAGTCGTACCGCGCGGCGCGGCGGACAAGATGTTTATCAATACCGCCGGGATAGGCGCTATTCCTGCAGGCGTTAACTGGGGCGCGGCTCAGATCAAAACAGGGGATCTGCTTATCGTCAGCGGTACGCTCGGCGACCACGGCGCAACCATTCTCAACCTGCGCGAGAAGCTGGGTCTGGACGGTGATCTGCAAAGTGATTGCGCGGTGCTGGCGCCGATGATCGCCCCGCTGCTACAAATTCCCGGCGTAAAAGCGCTGCGGGACGCCACGCGCGGCGGGGTAAACGCCGTTCTGCATGAGTTTGCCGACACCAGCGGCTGCGGGATGGAAATCAGCGAAAACAAACTGCCGCTGAACCCGGCGGTGCGCGGCGTCTGCGAGCTGCTTGGGCTGGATGCGTTAAATTTTGCTAATGAAGGCAAGCTGGTTATCGCTGCGTCTCCTGAGTCCGCCCCGGCAATTATTCAGGCATTACAGCAGCATCCTTGCGGCAAACAGGCGGCTGTTGTGGGTGAGGTTGTGGAGCGAAAAGGCGTGCGTGTGACCGGGCTTTATGGCGTAAAACGCACGCTCGATCTGCCGCATTTTGAACCCTTACCGCGCATTTGTTGACCTGCACCAGTACGCATCCACGCAACGCTGACTAAACTTAAACAATATTTATATTAATTATATTTTTTAGCCCTGCGCCCGCGCGGGGCATTTCAATGGAAAGCAAAAATGTCATACACGCCGATGAGCGATCTCGGGCAGCAAGGGTTGTTTGATATCACCCGCACGCTGCTCCAGCAGCCCGATCTCAACGAACTCGCCAGCAGCCTGACGCAGCTGGTGAAACAGGGCGCGCTGGCCGATCGCGTTAACATCCTGCTTTACCATCCTCAGCATCAGCGGGTGAGCTTTTACGGCAAGGATAAACACGGCAAGGAACTGCACTACGAAGATGAAATGGCGCTGGCCAACGGCCCGGTACGCCGCATACTGTCTCGCCCGGAGGCATTGATTTGCAGCCAGCAAGAGTTCGATGAAACCTGGCCGCAAATGGCGAGCCTGGATCTGTACGCCTCTTTTGGCCGTTACTGCCTTTTGCCCCTGGCCTCAGAAGGAAAAATCTTTGGGGGCTGCGAATTTATCCGCAATCGGGCTGACGCCTGGACGGAAAAAGAGCTGAACCGACTTTATACCCTGGCGCAAATTGTCGGCCTGGTGACCGAGCAAATCCAGACCCGGCTCAATTCGAGCCACGATCACCAGTTATTGTGCCGGGAGCGCGACGATTTTCGCATCCTGGTGGCCGTCACCAACGCGGTATTGTCGAAGCTGGACCTGGACGAACTGATAAGCGAGATTGCCCGCGAAATTCACTACCACTTCGCCATTGATTCCATCAGCATCGTGCTGAAAAGCAGCCGCAAATCGCGGCTCACGCTTTACTCCACTCATTTTGTTGATGAAGCCTCGCCGATTCACGATCAAAGCGATGTGCTTGAAGAAGGCACCCTGTCAGAACGCGTCTTTAAAAGCGGCGAAATGCTGCTGCTCAACCTTTGCCCTGGCGACAAACTGGCGCCGTATGAGCGGATGCTGCTGGAGATGTGGGACAACAAACCACAGACGCTTTGCCTGCTGCCGCTGAAGTTCGGCCCCAATATGCTGGGCGTCCTGAAGCTTGCCAAATGCAGCGAGCAGGGCTTTACGCCAGCCAACCTCAAGCTGCTGCGCCAGATTGCCGAACGTATTGCCATCGCGGTGGATAACGCCCTCGCCTACCAGGAAATCAACCGCCTGAAAGAGAATCTGGTGGATGAAAACCTCTACCTTACCGAGCAAATTAATAACGTCGACAGCGATTTTGGCGAAATTATCGGGCGCGGCGAGGCGATGTCGATTGTGCTTAAGCAGGTTGAGATGGTGGCCAGCAGCGACAGCACCGTGCTGATCCTCGGCGAAACCGGCACCGGTAAAGAGCTAATTGCCCGGGCGATCCATAACCTGAGCGAGCGCAACAGCCGCCGAATGGTAAAGATCAACTGTGCCGCGATGCCCGCTGGGCTGCTGGAAAGCGACCTGTTCGGCCACGAGCGCGGGGCGTTTACCGGGGCGAACAATCAGCGCATCGGCCGCTTTGAGCTGGCGGACAAAAGTTCGTTGTTCCTCGACGAAGTGGGCGATATGCCGCTTGAACTGCAGCCCAAGCTGCTGCGGGTGCTGCAAGAGCAGGAGTTCGAGCGCCTCGGCAGCAATAAGATTCAGGAAGTGGACGTACGCCTGATCGCCGCCACTAACCGCAACCTGAAAGAGATGGTGGCCGACCGGGAGTTCCGCAGCGATCTCTATTACCGGCTGAACGTATTTCCTATCACTCTGCCACCGCTGCGCGAACGCCCGGAAGATATCCCGCTGCTGGTGAAATCCTTCACCTTCAAAATAGCCCGCCGCCTGAACCGCAACATCGACAGTATTCCGGCGGAAACGCTGCGCGCCCTGAGCCGCATGGAGTGGCCAGGCAACGTGCGTGAGCTGGAAAACGTGATTGAACGGGCGGTGCTGTTAACCCGGGGCAGCGTGCTGCATCTTTCCCTGCCGGAAATGGATCACCGCCCTCCCCTGGAACGCCATCTTTCTCCGGGTGTGGAAGAAGAAAGGCGTGAAGATGAGGACGAGTACGAGCGCATCCTGCGCGTACTGAAAGAGGCTAACGGCGTGGTGGCCGGGCCTCGTGGCGCTGCCCAGCGCTTAGGACTGAAGCGCACCACGTTACTTTCCCGGATGAAGCGCCTGGGGATTGATAAAGACGCGCTTTAGCCGGAAAAGACGACAAACAGCCCTGATTTTTTCGGGGCTGTCAGAGAAAAATAGAACCTTCATGCGAGATAATTTCACCCTGGCGATGAAGATAGAGGCGCTGCGTGGCAAGCTCCATCAAACCCAGAGAACAACCATAGCCCTCTGCTCCAGCACCAAAATCAAGAATCAGTAAGTTACCGTAGCGTATCTTAGGAAAATGCGAGGGCGAATGCCCCGCCAGGATATAATCAATACCGCCGACTACCGCCGTAGATCTGGCAAGTTTTCGCCTTCTTCCCCACAAGCATGAAGAAATGGCCTGCCGATCAACCTGCGTCATCCTGTTGATAAACTCTATAAAATCATCCACTTCAGGTGGAATTTCCGCATGTAAAATGGCGTACTTATAGCCACCTGATTCAACAATAACCACCATCGGAAGTTGTTCAATTAAACGCACACAACGGGATTGTTGTTCTGGAGGAAGAGAGAAGAACCATTCCCCACCATCTTCACGCCAGCGCTGTTCAATATCATGGCGTTGTTCTGATGCTGTGAGAGCCCACTCTTGCATCAAACCTTCATGATTGCCGCGCACCGAATAAAACCACTCATAACGAAGGAGTTCCAGGCATAGCTGACTGTTTTTTCCGCGGTCGATCAGATCACCAACAGCAATGACGCGATCATGATGTTCATTAAAATCAACATTGTGGAGTAACGCTTTAAACGCCTCGAAGCATCCATGAAGGTCGCCCACAACAAAGTCACGCCCAACCTTGTTCTCTTTCAAAGAGATAATCACAGCTTGTTACCTCTCCAACCGCATATTCTTTTTCTCCAGTATGTTGCACAACCACATACTTGTTCATAAAATAATGTTGTTCATACATCATGAACACTAAAAAGGTGTGAACATAATGTATAGAGAAGATCAGCTATTCGAAGAACTATCCCAAAACCTTCCTGAAGGTTTATGCATCACTGTACATACTAAGATTAACCCATTGCCTGACGAAGGCTATGATGGCTTTATCGATATCAATATGCCCGACGGTCAGGCACTTCCTTTCGTTTTTCAAATACGCTTTCGTCCACGCAAAGAGCAGCTTCTTTTTTGGGAAGAGATACAGAATAAAAACAATTTCTCGCAGCCCGGGCTGCTGGTTTGTGACCGCATGACGCCGGCTCTTGAAGAGTATTGCATCAAGAAGGGCATAAATTTTCTCGATAGCGCTGGCAATGCCAGCATCACGGTACCAGGCTTATTCCTCAGAGTTTCTGGCCGAAAAAACCGGACCTTTACTGAACAGCCAAACAGAATGTCATCCGGCGTCATGAAGCTACTGTTTGTTTTGCTCTCCGAACCCAACACCATCAATGCTAATTACCGGCAGTTAGCGGTTTTGGCTGGCATATCTTTAGGCATGGTGAGTAAGGCTTTCGACTACCTGGAGTCAAAACGTTTATATCGCCAGTCAAAACAAGGGCGGCGTCTCACCGATCCCGAAGCCCTGACAGCGCAATGGATCCGTGAATACGCCGTTGAATTACGCCCTAAGCTAAAAACGCTGATTTTGGAAGAAAATGACGGCTGGCGTAAACTTCATCTCGAACCCGGTGAGTGCTGGGGAGGAGAGGCCGCTGCCAGCATCTTAAGTGACGGCTATCTTCACCCCGAGCATATTCAACTTTTTACCCCTCTTCCGCTCTCTAATCGTAAAGAAAGCCTGAAACTTCGTCCCCATCCAAAGGGACGTTTTCATCTCACTTCAGCGTTCTGGGGTGAAAGCTTCATACCGACAACGCGAGGCATTGTTTTATTGAGTATCGCCGAATTAATGGCCTCGCAGGATGACCGTAATATTGAAACCGCAGGGTTACTGAATGACAGATACTTACAGCTTAAAACAGCCACTCTCTTCGGGCACTGAAACATTACTGGAACGCATAGCTCAGACCTGTACTGAACCCAGGATTGAATTTTTTGTGGCTGGCGCGACAGCCAGGGAAGTGGTTTTGACGCATCTACATGGCAGAAGGAGCGGCCGCCATACTCGGGACATCGATATTGCCATTTTCATCAAAGACTGGCAGCAGTTCTCAGCACTTAAGCAGGCCATTCTCGCCCAGGGAGCAGAGGAAATTAGAGGTAACGCCCATCGACTGGTATGGGAAGGAAATGAACTGGATATCATTCCATTCGGTGAAATAGCCGAAGACAATGCAATCGCATGGCCGCCCGACAGAGATTTTGTTATGTCGGTAGACGGCTTCCAGGAAGCGTTTGAAAGCGCTATATCCATTGAGCTGAGTTCCGGTACTGTGATCAGGTTTTGCTCTTTGCCGGGTTTACTATTGCTGAAGCTCTTTGCCTGGCGAGATCGGGGAGCAGCAGTATCTAAAGACGCCGTCGATATTTTTAACATTTTAAAAGAATACAGCGCGGTTGAAGAAGATCGCTTGTATGACAATGATGAGTGGGGTGAACAGGTCGACTGGAACCCTGAAAGATTAGGTGCCCGGCTTGCCGGTAATGATACGGCCCTGATCTCATCACCAGAGATTCGACAAGCAGTATTAGCCCTGGATAAAGAGCGGCTGAAAGATACGATTACACGACATACATCCGGCAGTACCTCAGAAGATATCGATATGATGATCGACGACTTCTGGACAGCTTTCTCATAAGCACTGCCGTGGGGATTTATAAAGACGCGCTTTAGCCGGAAACTGGGCGTAACCCTACATTTTTGTCTGGAACCTGAATCATGGCGATTATCCCCAAGAACTATACGCGGCTGGAAAGCGGCTACCGCGAAAAGGCGCTGAAGCTTTTCCCGTGGGTCTGCGGGCGCTGCTCCCGCGAGTTTGTCTATTCCAATCTGCGTGAACTGACCGTTCACCATATGGACCACGATCACACCAATAACCCGGAAGATGGCAGCAACTGGGAGCTTTTGTGCCTGTATTGCCACGATCATGAGCATTCAAAATACACCGAGGCCGACCAGTATGGCTCCACGGTGATTGCCGGAGAGGACGCGCAAAAGGACGTGGGCGAAGCAACCTATAATCCGTTTGCAGACCTTAAAGCGATGCTGAATAAGAAAAAGTAAGCGCCCTCCGCTTAGGGGGATATCACGTCCCTCTAAGCGAAATCATTTCGCCTTTTCCCTTCATTTTTTCCAGACGCTGCCGATAACTTAGACAAGCATTCACTCCGTACGGTTGGGTTCTGAGGCCGGGTTATCACTTGAGGTTAAAATGGATAGTTTTCAGAAAGATATCGATGAAAGGGCCAACCTGGCGTTATCCAACAAGTTCGAGCTGCTGCTGTTCCGCTTAGGCACCAGCCAGCACGACAGCAAGTCCGAGCTGTACGGCATTAACGTTTTTAAGCTGCGTGAAATTGTGCCAATGCCGAAGATTAACCGTGCCGCAGGCATGGAATCGCCGCTGCTGGGTATGGCCAACATTCGCGATCAGATTATCCCGGTCATCGATCTGCCTGCCGTGACGGGTTGTAAGCCGACCACTGGCCTGAATTTATTACTGATCACCGAATATGCCCGCAGCACCCAGGCGTTTGCCGTGGAGTCCGTGGAGAACATTATTCGCCTCGACTGGAGCCAGGTGCACGCCGCCGAGGCTGGGGTCAGCAGCCGCAATATCACCAGCATCGCCACAATTGACGACCCGTTGACCGGTAAAGACCTCGCGCTGGTGCTGGACGTGGAGCAGATCCTTTATGACATTATCCCGTCCGGGAGAGATGTGAATATCGCGGCTATCGAAGAGAAGACCTATACCCTGAAGCCTGGCGCGGTGGCTATCGTCGCCGAAGATTCCAAAGTGGCGCGTTCGATGCTGGAGCAGGGCCTGAAGGGGATGGGCATTCCGGCCATCATGCACGCAACCGGCCTGGAAGCCTGGGAAAAAATCAAGCTTATTGCCGCCGATGCCAAAGCGTCCGGCACGCCGATCACCGACAAAATCGGCCTGGTGCTGACCGACATCGAGATGCCGGAGATGGACGGTTTTACCCTGACCCGCAACATTAAGACCGAGCCTTCGCTGAAGCACATTCCGGTGGTGATCCACTCCTCGCTGTCCGGCAGCGCCAACGAAGATCACGTCCGTAAAGTCGGTGCCAACGGCTATGTCGCCAAGTTTGACGTCGCCGAGCTTTCTTCCGTCATCCACAAAGCGCTGGAAGACGCCGCCACCCGCTAAGAATTAAGCAAAAGGCCCGGAAGCCGGGCCTTTTCTCTATTTGAGCCAGTACACTTCTTTGAGCTAGTCCCCACGATAGCCATCACCGCCAGTTATCTCCTCTTCGTATCTTCGCGTCACGACCGGGTCACAATTCGCCGTTACTCTGAAAAAATGGCTTTTTACCCGCTGCGTTATAGCCGTAAGCCGTGGTTTCATGAAGAAAAGTTATAACCACACGCTAAGTACGGCATTGATAAACATTTTCAATATCATTTAATTAACTATAATGAACCGACTGATTACGCGGCGTTAACAGCATTACAGCCGCTCTACGTTAATGGAGACGATGAATATGAGCTATACACTGCCATCCCTGCCTTACGCTTACGACGCGCTGGAACCGCATTTCGACAAAGAAACCATGGAAATCCACCACAGCAAACACCACCAGGCTTATGTCAACAACGCGAACGCCGCGCTGGAATCCCTGCCTGAGTTTGCCAGCCTGTCTGCTGAAGAACTGATCGCTAAACTGGATCAGCTGCCTGCAGATAAGAAAACCGTACTGCGTAACAATGCCGGTGGCCACGCTAACCACAGCTTCTTCTGGAAAGGCCTGAAAAAAGGCACCGAGCTGAAAGGTGACCTGAAAGCCGCTATCGAGCGCGATTTCGGCAGCGTTGACGCGTTCAAAGCTGAGTTCGAAAAAGCAGCCGCTACCCGTTTCGGCTCCGGCTGGGCGTGGCTGGTGCTGAAAGGCGACAAGCTGGCTGTAGTGTCTACTGCTAACCAGGACAGCCCGCTGATGGGCGAAGCTATCTCCGGCGCTTCCGGCTTCCCGATTGTGGGCCTGGACGTTTGGGAACACGCTTACTACCTGAAATTCCAGAACCGTCGCCCGGACTACGCGAAAGAGTTCTGGAACGTGGTTAACTGGGACGAAGCAGCAGCACGTTTCGCCGCTAAAAAATAAGGTTGCAATACGACCTTAGAGAAGCGAGCCTGATGGCTCGCTTTTTTTATGTCTATCTCGCAGGGAGTCGCTTATGCATCGCTATCCACTTCAGGTTTACGTTGGCCAGATCCGTGATTACGAAGGGAGTCGGCCCAGCGCCATCGCCAAGGTTCAGGTGGACGGCGAACTCCGCCTGACCGAGCTTGGGCTGGAGGGCGACGAGCAGGCGGAGAAGGTGATTCACGGCGGGCCGGACAGGGCGCTGTGCCACTATCCACGCGAGCATTATCAGCATTGGGCGCAACTCTTCCCGGAAAAAGCGGAGCTGTTTAACGCCCCGGCCTTCGGCGAAAACCTGTCCACGGAAGGGATGACGGAAAAGAACGTCTGTATGGGTGATATTTACCGCTGGGGTGAAGCGCTGATTCAGGTGACTCAGCCTCGTTCGCCCTGCTTTAAGCTGAACTACCATTTTGGCGTAGAGGATATGGCGACGCGGATGCAGGAAGCGGGCTACTGCGGCTGGCTGTATCGCGTGATTCTGGCGGGGAATGTTTCCGCCGATGCTCCGCTGGAGCTGGTTTCCCGCGTTAGCGACGTGACGGTGGCAGAAGCTATCGTCATTGCCTGGCATATGCCGTTTGATGATTCACAGTATCACCGGCTTTTGTCGGCTGCGGGGTTGTCGGTAAGCTGGAGTAGAACGATGCAGAAACGGCGGATTTCAGGGAAGATCGAGGATAATTCGCGGCGTTTGTTCGGGAAGTAACGGCCCCTCACCCCGGCCCTCTCCCCAAAGGGGAGAGGGGGGAAAGAGATCATTTACTCTTTCGGATCTTTACCCGCCAGCAGCTTGTCCAGTTCATCGCCGCCCACGTGACGGAAATCCTGCCCCTTCACGAAGTAGAAGATGTATTCGCAGATGTTCTGGCAGCGGTCACCGATACGCTCGATAGAACGGGCGCAGAACAGCGCGGTCAGCACGCTTGGAATAGTACGGGAGTCTTCCATCATGTAGGTCATCAGCTGGCGCACGATACCTTCATATTCCTGGTCAACTTTCTTGTCTTCGCGGTAGATACGCACCGCTTCATCCAGATCCATACGCGCGAAAGCGTCCAGCACGTCATGCAGCATCTGCACGGTGTGGCGCCCCAGCGATTCCAGGCTGACCAGCAGCGGCTGGTGCTGCTGAGAGAATTTCTCCAGCGCGGTACGGCAGATTTTGTCCGCTACGTCGCCAATACGTTCCAGCTCGGCGATGGTTTTGATGATCGCCATCACCAGACGCAGGTCGCTGGCGGTCGGCTGGCGTTTGGCGATGATGCGCACACAGGCTTCATCGATCGCCACTTCCATCATGTTGACCTTCTGGTCACCGGCGATAACGCGCTTCGCCAGCTCGCTGTCCTGGTTGTGCATCGCGGTGATCGCGTCGGAGAGCTGCTGTTCTACCAGCCCGCCCATCGTCATCACCTGAGTACGGATGTACTCCAGCTCGGCGTTGAACTGGCCAGAAATGTGTTTGTTTAAGTTGAGGTTATCCATCGCGCTCTCCAAATCAACCGTAGCGGCCAGTAATGTAATCTTCGGTTTGTTTCTTCGCTGGCGTAGTAAACAGCGTATCGGTTTCGCTGAATTCGATCAGCTCGCCGAGGTACATAAACGCCGTGTGGTCAGAACAACGCGCCGCCTGCTGCATGTTGTGGGTCACGATCACTACGGTATAGTCTTCTTTCAGCTCGGTGATCAGCTCTTCGATACGCCCGGTGGAGATCGGGTCAAGCGCGGAACACGGCTCGTCCAGCAGCAGAACTTCCGGGCGAATCGCGATCCCGCGAGCAATGCACAGACGCTGCTGCTGACCACCGGAGAGGCTGTAGCCGCTCTGGTGCAGTTTATCTTTAGTTTCGTTCCACAGCGCGGCTTTGGTCAATGCCCACTGCACGCGTTCATCCATGTCGCTGCGGGACAGCTTTTCAAACAGACGCACGCCAAAAGCGATGTTGTCGTAGATGGACATCGGGAACGGCGTCGGTTTCTGGAAAACCATACCGACTTTGGCACGAAGCAGGGCGATGTCCTGGCTCTGGGTGAGAATATTTTCGCCATCCAGCAGAATTTCACCTTCTGCACGCTGCTCAGGGTAGAGCGAGTACATTTTGTTAAAGGTACGCAGCAGGGTGGATTTACCACAGCCTGACGGCCCGATGAAGGCGGTAACCTGGTTTTTCGCGATATCCAGATTGATGTTCTTCAGCGCGTGGAACTTACCGTAGTAGAAGTTCAGATCGCGAACCTGGATTTTGCCTGGGGCTAAATCAACCTTACTCATCTGTGTCTTAATCTCCGTCCGGCGCCGCGAAGGCCGCGCCGTAAAATTTAACCGTGTTTACTCTTCGAGAAAATCACGCGCGCCAGAATATTCAGCAGCAGCACGCAGAGGGTAATGATCAGCACCCCTGCCCAGGCCAGCTGTTGCCACTCGGCAAACGGGCTCATAGCAAATTTGAAAATGGTCACCGGCAGGTTGGCGATAGGCTGCATCATGTCCGTGCTCCAGAACTGGTTGGAGAGGGAGGTGAAGAGCAGCGGTGCGGTTTCGCCAGCGATACGGGCAATCGCCAGCAGCACGCCGGTGATAATCCCGGAGACGGACGCCTTAAGCGTAATCGCGGAGATCATCTTCCATTTTGGTGTTCCCAGTGCGTAAGCCGCTTCGCGCAGGCTGTCCGGCACCAGTTTCAGCATGTTTTCGGTGGTACGAATAACGATAGGCACCTGCAGCAGCGCCAGCGCAATCACGCCCGCCCAGCCGGAGAAGTGTTCCATTTTCGCTACCACAATGGTGTAAACGAACAGACCGACCACAATAGACGGCGCGGACAGAAGAATGTCGTTAATAAAACGAATCACTTCAGCCAGAGCGGATTTACGGCCATATTCGGCCAGATAAATCCCGGCCATGATGCCCAGCGGCGTACCGATAACGGTCGCCCACAGGATCAGCAGGCCGCTGCCCGCGAGGGCGTTAGCAAGGCCACCGCCAGCGGTATTTGGCGGAGGCGTCATTTCGGTAAACAGTGCCAGCGACATACCGTCGATACCGCGGGTCACCGTGGAAAACAGGATCCACACCAGCCAGAACAGACCGAACACCATGGTCGCCATAGAGAGCGTCAGGGCGATGCGGTTTTTCATGCGGCGACGCGCCTGCATTTTACGGCGCGACTCAGCCAGTGCCGCGCTGCTTTGCATTTCCATCGTGGTCATGAGCGAGCCCCTTCGTTTTTCGCCAGGCGCATAATCATGAACTTAGAGATAGCCAGTACGATAAAGGTAATCACAAACAGAATTAAACCAAGCTCCATCAGCGCGGCGGTATGCAGGCCGGATTCGGCTTCAGCAAATTCGTTCGCCAGCGCAGAGGTAATACTGTTGCCCGGCATATACAGCGAAGCGCTGTCTAGCTGGTAGGTGTTACCGATGATAAAGGTCACCGCCATGGTTTCACCCAAAGCACGACCGAGGCCAAGCATCACGCCGCCAATCACGCCGTTTTTGGTAAACGGCAGCACGATGCGCCAGATCACTTCCCAGGTGGTGCAGCCGATACCGTAGGCGGATTCTTTCATCATTACCGGCGTTTGCTCGAAGACATCGCGCATCACGGAGGCGATGTACGGGATGATCATAATCGCAAGGATCACACCGGCGGCAAGAATACCGATACCAAACGCAGGGCCAGAGAACAGCGCGCCAACGATAGGCACGGCAGAAAGCACGTTGCCTACAGGTTCCTGGAAGTAAGTCGCAAACAGGGGAGCAAAGATAAACAGGCCCCACATGCCGTACACGATACTTGGAATAGCCGCCAGCAGTTCAATGGCGATACCCAGCGGGCGCTTCAGCCAGCCGGGTGCAAGTTCTGTCAGGAACAGGGCGATACCAAAGCTCACCGGGACCGCAATCAGCAGTGCGATAAACGAGGTTACGAGGGTTCCGTAAATCGGCACCAGCGCGCCGAAGACTTCATTAGGGGCATCCCACTCTTTGGACCAGAGGAAGGAGAAGCCAAACTTCTCAATGCTCGGCAGCGAGGAGATAAACAGCGAGATGATAATCCCACCCAGCAGAAATAGCACAATCAGCGCAGCCAGTCTTACCAGCGCACTGAAAATTACATCGCCTTGTTTGCCAGGGGCTTTAAACGTCGGCTTAGTCACAGCCATAGCGTACTCTTTGTGGTTGCTGAATAAACCGGGGTAACATACCTGTTACCCCAGATTTTTGCACTTAGTACAGCGCCTTACCGGAGCTGTCTTTTACATTGGTCTTCCATGCAGCGCGAACTTGCTCAACCACAGAGGCCGGCAGCGTTGCGTAATCCAGGGCGTTAGCTTCTTTCGCGCCAGATTTGTATGCCCAGTCAAAGAACTTCAGCACTTCTGCGCCCTGCTCTGGGTTTTTCTGCTCTTTGTGAACCAGGATGAAGGTGGTGGAGGTGATTGGCCACGCTTCGTCACCTTTCTGGTTGGTCAGATCCTGTGCGAAGGATTTGCTCCAGTCAGCGCCTTTAGCCGCGTTAGCAAAGTTTGCTTCGGTCGGGCTTACTGGCTTACCGTCAGCGGACAGCAGCTTGGTGTAAGTCAGGTTGTTCTGCTTAGCGTAAGCGTATTCCACGTAGCCGATAGAGCCAGGCAGACGCTGTACGAAGGCCGCGATGCCGTCGTTACCTTTACCGCCCAGACCGGTTGGCCAGTTAACGGTAGAGCCTGCGCCAATTTTAGATTTCCACTCTTCGTTCACTTTAGACAGGTAGCTGGTGAACACGAAGGAAGTACCGGAGCCGTCAGCACGACGAACAACCGCGATGTTCTGATCCGGCAGTTTGTGGCCTGGGTTCAGCTTAGCAATCGCCGGGTCGTTCCATTTTTTGATGGTGCCCAGGTAGATATCGCCCAGAGTTTTGCCGTCCAGAACCAGCTCGCCAGACTTGAAGCCAGGCAGGTTAACAGCCAGCACCACACCACCGATTACGGTAGGGAACTGGAACAGGCCTTCTTGCTGTAATTTGTCATCCGCCAGAGGGGCGTCAGAAGCGCCGAAGTCAACGGTGTTAGCAATGATTTGCTTCACGCCGCCGGAGGAACCGATACCCTGGTAGTTCACCTTGTTACCAGTTTCTTTCTGGTAGGTATCTGCCCACTTGGCATACACCGGCGCAGGGAAAGTTGCACCAGCGCCAGTCAGGCTTGCAGCTGCAAACGCAGTAGAAGCGCTCAGAGATAAGGTCGCGGCGACAACAGTTGCGACAGTGGTACGCATAACGTTCATAATGTCTCCTGCCAGATGTTCGTAAATTGTTGTTTAATTAAATACAGGGTAGAAAATAGGACAGTTTGGTGACAGTTAAATGTACGAATTATGACGGTTTTATGACAATGCGTTTTGGAACATAAAAAAACATATAACCCTATGTTTTTTAAAAGCATCGTTAAAATAGGTTTGTTTAAAAAGGATATGAACAATGAAAGCTTATCTGTCTGTATTATGTACGATATCACTCATTATGACAGCCTCTGCCGTCCATGCCAGTGCCGTTGAGGCTAGAAATACGGACTCTTTCACCTCCTCGCTCGCCGCCTTTTCCGGGGCAAGTACCCTCGTCCCAACATCCATCAATGAAAGCACGCTTATCGAGATGAAGAATCGCCTGGAAAAGCTACAGTCAAATTACGACGGTAGCGTCAGGAAAATGGATGAACAGGAACGCAAGCTGGATGAGATGAAAAACAAAATGTCCCAGATGGAAGCAAAAGCCAGCGAGCAACAGTCAAAAATGGACAGCCTGAAGCGGGATAACGAACAACTTGCGCGGCAAGTGAGCGACCTGAGTCAAAAAATCAAATAACGAAAAAAGCCCTCCAGCCGAGCTGAGGGGCTTCTCTCTTTCGCCACGACAGCCTATCCAGAAAGACTACAGCACATCTCTGTCCAGCTCGGGCATCATCACCACACTTTCCTGTTCATTAGGATCGGTACGTGAAATAACAACCACGGCGGGTTCATCCGTGTTGTTGTAGGGTAAGTGTGGCGTGTCCATCGGGATGTAGAGGAAACTTCCGGCGGGAAGCTCAAGGAAATGCTCTAATTCGTCGCCGTAAAGCACCGATGAGGTACCGCTCAGAGCATAAATCGCCGTTTCATGATGCTCATGCTTGTGCGCTTTGGCCTGCGAATGCGGGGGAATGGTCGCCAGCTGCATATGGATATGCTGCGAATCGACGGCTTCCCTGGAAACGCCGACCTGATAAGAAAGCCCCTGCTTGCCTACGTAGACTGGCTGCGGCTTGACCAGCCGACAGTGTGGTTTGTTTGCCGACATTTGATGTTTCCCGCTCAGAAATAAAAAGACCCTGCAAACTCGCCATTCGCAGGGTCTGACACGATGGCTAATCCAGTTAACCGGATTAGCCTCGTTTATAGCATTATTGATCTGGCGAGAAGCGGCTTTTCCATCCGCTAATCACAACTGATTAGTGACAAAAAATTACTCAACAGTGACCGATTTCGCCAGGTTACGCGGCTGGTCCACGTCGGTGCCTTTGATCAGCGCCACGTGGTAGGACAGCAGCTGCAGCGGGACGGTGTAGAAGATAGGCGCAATCACCTCTTCCACATGCGGCATCTCGATGATGTGCATGTTGTCGCTGCTGGTAAAGCCAGCGTCACGGTCGGCGAAGACATACAGCTGGCCGCCGCGGGCACGAACTTCTTCGATGTTGGATTTCAGTTTTTCCAACAGCTCATTGTTCGGAGCCACAACGATGACCGGCATATCGGCATCGATCAGCGCCAGCGGGCCGTGCTTCAGCTCGCCAGCCGCATAGGCTTCGGCGTGAATATAGGAGATCTCTTTCAGCTTCAGCGCACCTTCCATCGCGATCGGGTACTGATCGCCACGGCCAAGGAACAGCGCATGATGCTTGTCGGAGAAATCTTCCGCCAACTGCTCGATGCGTTTGTCCTGGGACAGCATCTGCTCGATACGGCTTGGCAACGCCTGCAGGCCATGCACGATATCCTGCTCAACCTGTGCGTCAGCGCCTTTCAGGCGGCTCAGTTTAGCCACCAGCATCAGCAAAACGGTGAGCTGAGTGGTGAACGCTTTGGTTGACGCCACGCCGATTTCTGTTCCGGCATTGGTCATCAGCGCCAGGTCGGATTCACGCACCAGAGAAGAGCCTGCCACGTTACAAATCGCCAGCGAACCAAGATAGCCCAGCTCTTTGGAAAGGCGCAGCGCCGCCAGGGTGTCCGCCGTTTCGCCAGACTGGGAAAGGGTGATCATCAGGCTGTTGCGGCGCACGGCAGATTTGCGGTAACGGAATTCAGAGGCAATTTCGACATCGCAAGGTACGCCGGCCAGCGCTTCGAACCAGTAGCGGGACACCATGCCTGAGTTATAGGATGTGCCGCAGGCTACGATTTGAATATGCTCAACCTGAGAGAGCATTTCATTGGCTTTTGGCCCCAGCTCCGTCAGATCCACTTCGCCGTGGCTGATGCGCCCGGCCAGGGTGTTTTTGATGGCGTTCGGCTGCTCGTAAATCTCTTTCTGCATGTAATGGCGGTAAATGCCTTTGTCGCCAGCGTCATACTGCAGGTTAGATTCGATGTCCGGGCGCTGAACCTGCTCGCCTTTGGTATCAAAAACGGTCACCGCGCGGCGGGTTACTTCGGCGATATCGCCCTCTTCAAGGAAGATGAAGCGACGGGTCACCGGCAGCAATGCCAGTTGGTCAGATGCGATAAAGTTTTCACCCATGCCCAGGCCGATAACCATCGGGCTACCGGAACGCGCGGCCAGCAGAACATCCGGATTACGGGTGTCCATGATTACGGTGCCATAAGCGCCGCGTAGCTGAGGAATAGTGCGAAGGACAGCATCACGCAGCGTGCCACCCTGTTCCAGCTCCCAGTGCACCAGATGAGCGATAACTTCGGTATCCGTCTGGGAGACAAACGTGTAGCCGCGAGATTGCAGCAATTCACGCAGCGGTTCATGGTTTTCGATAATGCCGTTGTGTACGACCACAATGTGGTCGGAGACATGTGGGTGAGCATTAGTTTCTGAAGGTTCGCCGTGCGTTGCCCAGCGGGTATGGGCAATCCCGGTACCGCCATGCAGAGCGGTTTCTTCCGCTGCTTCCGCCAGTTTCTGTACTTTACCCAGACGACGTAGACGGGTCATATTGCCCTTGTTGTCCACAACCGCCAGGCCCGCAGAGTCGTACCCGCGGTATTCCAGACGACGGAGTCCTTCAAGAAGGATTTCAGCGATATCACGTTGCGCCACTGCGCCAACAATTCCACACATAATTTTTAAGTCCTGATAATGGCGTTAGCCATGTGTTGTCGCTGACCTGTTTATTCCGGTTTTCCGGAGCCCCGAGCCTTGTAGAGAGTGGGGTTATTTTTATGGTTACTGCCTTTGGGTGGAGCGTTTTCAAGAACGACCCTCACCCCAACCCTCTCCCTGAAAGGGAGAGGGAGGAAATCTATGTTTGATTCAGCTCCCTCGCCCCTTTGGGGATAAGGAGAAAATCTATGTTTGGTTCTGCTTTCTCGCCCTTTGAGAGGAAGGGAAAGCCATCTCAGTCCAGTCCCCTCTCCCTCTGGGGAGAGGGTTAGGGTGAGGGGAAATTACTTTTTCTTCACCGGACGCTGCCAGCCCTGAATGTGTTTCTGTTTTACGCGGCTGATCACCAGTTCATTTTCAGCAATGTCGCGCGTCACTGTCGTCCCGGCGCCAATCGTGACACCGCTGGCCACGGTGACCGGTGCCACCAGCTGAGTATCAGAGCCAACAAACACATCATCACCAATAATAGTTTTATGTTTGTTCGCGCCATCGTAGTTGCAGGTAATAGTGCCTGCACCGATGTTCACGTTATCTCCAATTTCGGCATCACCGAGGTAGCTCAAATGGCCCGCTTTAGAACCTTTCCCCAAGCGAGCTTTCTTCATTTCAACGAAGTTGCCGACATGAGCGCCTTCCGCCAGTTCCGCGCCAGGGCGCAGGCGGGCAAACGGCCCGATGGTGCAGGCGGCTTCAAGCGTCGCATCTTCAATAACCGTATACGGACTGATTTCGCAGTCATCACCGATAACCGCGTTTTTAATCACGCAGCCGGTACCGATCTTCACGCGGTTACCCAGCGTAACGCGACCTTCCACAATGACATTAGTATCGATTTCAACATCGCGCCCGTGTGTTAATTCACCACGCAGATCGAACCGAGCCGGATCGCGCAGCATAACACCCGCCAGCAGCAGCTTATCGGCCTGCTCCGTCTGGTAAACACGTTCCAGGCGAGAAAGCTGCAGACGGTTATTCACGCCTTCCACTTCACTCAAGCGATCAGGGTGAACGGCGGCGATTTCGCGCCCTTCACCATGAGCAAGGGCAATAATGTCCGTGATGTAAAACTCGCCCTGAGCGTTGTTGTTATCCAGCTTGCCAAGCCAACGCTTCAGATCTGCGCCGTTAGCCACCAGAATCCCGGTGTTGATTTCGTTGATTTTGCGCTGCGCTTCACTGGCGTCTTTATGCTCAACGATGCCAACGACCTTGCCATTTTCCCGCGCAATGCGGCCGTAGCCGGTTGGATCATCAAGCTTCACGGTCAGCAAACCAATGCCGCCCTGCGGCTTTGCTTCACGCAGGCGCTGCAAAGTCTCAAGGGAGATCAGCGGCACATCGCCGTACAGCATCAGAATGTCTTCGTCATCGGCAAAGAACGGGGCCGCCATCTGCATCGCATGGCCAGTTCCCAGCTGTTCAGCCTGTAGCACCCAGTTTAACGAGTCGTCGTTCAGGGTTTGCTTTAGCAGGTCGCCGCCGTGGCCATAAACCAGGTTCACCCGCTGAGCGCCTGATTTATTAGCGGCGTCAATGACATGCTGAACCATTGGCTTCCCAGCCAGCGTGTGCAGCACCTTTGGAAGATCTGAGTACATGCGGGTTCCTTTACCGGCGGCAAGGATGACCACGCTCATTGCGCTGTTTGACATACGTGTCCTGAATTTGTTTAGTGTGTGAAGTAAAGCGATTTAGCCTTGAAAATTCTACATATTTTGCACCAAAAAATACGCTGCTGCTAATTTCACCGCCTTGAGATTATCTGCGTCTTTTATAGCAGTAATCGCGGCAGATTCCATGGGAATTAAGGCCGAAATACGGTCTGTATGCCCCACAGAAGGCGCTATCTCGCTGGTTTTATGGTTATTTTGAGCATGGAATAAAGCCAGGAATAAAAAAAATGCCAGTCAGGTTTCCCGGACTGGCATTTGTCTTTTCAAGCAGGTAGTTACATCGCTTTTTTGGTTAACTCGATAACGCGCAGTTTGGCGATCGCTTTAGCCAGTTCAGCAGAAGCCTGAGCGTAATCCACGTCACCGTGGGAGCTGTGCATGTGCTCTTCAGCTTTGCGTTTCGCTTCCAGGGCACGCGCTTCGTCGAGATCCTGGCCGCGAATCGCGGTGTCAGCGAGGACGGTTACGTTACCCGGCTGCACTTCCAGAACACCACCGGACAGGTAGATAAACTCTTCATGTCCGTGCTGCTTAACGATGCGGATCATACCAGGCTTAATGGCGGTGAGCAGCGGGGCGTGGCCAGGGTAGATACCCAGCTCACCTTCGCTACCCGTTACCTGGATCTTCTCGACCAGACCGGAGAACATTTGCTGCTCCGCGCTGACGACGTCCAGGTGGTAAGTCATAGCCATGTCACCCTCCGATTAGGCGTTAAAGTTTTTTCGCTTTCTCAACGGCTTCGTCGATGGAGCCAACCATGTAGAACGCCTGCTCTGGCAGATGGTCGTATTCGCCGTCCATGATGCCTTTAAAGCCACGGATGGTGTCTTTCAGCGAAACGTATTTGCCTGGAGAACCGGTAAAGACTTCTGCTACGAAGAATGGCTGAGACAAGAAGCGCTGGATCTTACGCGCACGTGCTACAACCAGTTTGTCTTCTTCGGACAGTTCGTCCATACCCAGAATCGCGATGATGTCTTTCAGTTCCTGGTAACGCTGCAGGATAGACTGAACGCCACGCGCGGTGTCGTAGTGCTCCTGGCCAACAACCAGTGGATCCAGCTGACGGCTGGTGGAGTCCAGCGGGTCAACTGCCGGGTAAATACCCAGAGATGCGATCTGACGGCTCAGCGTAACGGTTGAGTCCAGGTGCGCAAAGGTGGTCGCTGGAGACGGGTCAGTCAAGTCATCCGCAGGAACGTAAACGGCCTGTACGGAGGTGATAGAACCGGTCTTGGTGGAGGTAATACGCTCCTGAAGAACACCCATCTCTTCTGCCAGAGTTGGCTGATAACCTACCGCAGAAGGCATACGACCCAGCAGTGCAGATACTTCTGTACCGGCCAGGGTATAACGGTAGATGTTATCAACGAACAGCAGAACGTCGCGGCCTTCGTCACGGAATTTTTCCGCGATGGTCAGACCGGTCAGCGCTACGCGCAGACGGTTACCTGGTGGCTCGTTCATCTGGCCGTAAACCAGCGCTACTTTATCCAGAACGTTGGAGTCGGTCATTTCGTGGTAGAAGTCGTTACCCTCACGAGTACGCTCACCCACGCCCGCAAACACGGAATAACCGGAGTGCTCGATCGCGATGTTACGGATCAGCTCCATCATGTTTACGGTTTTACCTACGCCCGCACCACCGAACAGACCAACTTTACCGCCCTTAGCGAACGGACAAATCAGGTCGATAACTTTGATGCCGGTTTCCAGCAGTTCCTGAGAGCTGGACAGCTCTTCGTAGGAAGGTGCCGCACGGTGAATAGCCCAACGGTCTTCTTCGCCGATGTCGCCTTTCATGTCGATTGGCTGACCCAGCACGTTCATGATGCGGCCCAGGGTCGCTTTACCTACCGGGACTTCGATCGGGTGCTCGAGGTCATTGACTTGCAGACCACGACGCAGACCGTCGGAGGAACCCATTGCGATGGTACGCACGATACCGCCGCCGAGCTGCTGCTGAACTTCCAGCACCAACTTCTCATTGTTGTTCTGTACCTCAAGCGCGTCATAAACGCGCGGTACGCCGTCCTGAGGGAACTCGACGTCCACCACGGCGCCGATTACCTGGACAATCTTTCCAGTAGCCATCTTGAATCCTCTACGTAATTCGTTTACCCGTCATATTTCAATTTGCAGATGCGTTGACTGCCTTCCCTCACCTCAGTCACTTACTGAAGTAAGCTCTTGAGGATTCGCTCAGTTGCCGCCTTTCTGCAAACCGAACTATTTAGGGTAATAAACCTGGTTTAAACCGCGGACGCACCACCGACGATTTCGGTAAGTTCCTGAGTAATGCTGGCCTGACGAGCTTTGTTGTATACCAACCGCAGCTCTTTAATCAGGCTGCCGCCGTTATCGGTTGCGGCTTTCATCGCCACCATACGTGCGGCCTGCTCGCTGGCCAGGTTTTCTACGACGCCCTGATAAACCTGAGACTCAACATAGCGACGCAGCAGGGTGTCCAGCAGCGCTTTCGGGTCTGGTTCGTACAGGTAGTCCCAGGATTTACGCTTCAGATCCTCATCTTCTGATGCCGGTAACGGCAGCAGCTGAGTGATGGTCGGAACCTGAGACATGGTGTTAACAAATTTGTTGCTGACAACGTACAGCTTGTCCAGACGACCTTCGTCGTAGGCTTGCAGCATCACTTTCACCGGGCCAATCAGTTCAGACAGGGAAGGGGTGTCTCCCATGCCGGTAACCTGAGCAACCACGTTGCCGCCAACGGAGTTGAAGAAAGAAACGCCTTTAGAGCCGATCATCGCGAGTTCGCTCTGAACGCCCTTATCGGACCACTCTTTCATATCCGCCAGCACTTTTTTGAACAGGTTAATGTTCAAACCGCCGCACAAACCACGATCGGTCGACACCACCAGGTAGCCCACGCGCTTAACGTCGCGTTCTTCCAGGTATGGGTGCTTATATTCCAGATTACCGTTAGCAAGGTGACCAATCACTTTGCGCATGGTATCTGCATAAGGACGGCTGGCCGCCATGCGATCCTGCGATTTACGCATTTTGGAAGCGGCGACCATCTCCATCGCTTTGGTGATCTTCTGCGTGTTCTGGACGCTTGCGATCTTACTACGTATCTCTTTTGCGCCGGCCATGAGCTTCTCCTCAATGCCTTGCGGCCTGCCCTAAGGCAAGCCGCCAGACGTTACCAGGACTGGGTTGCTTTAAAGGAGTCGAGGATGCCTTTCAGCTTGCCTTCGATCTCGTCGTTATAGCCACCGGTCTGGTTAATTTCTTGCATCAGCGGAGCGTGATCACGGTCAGCGTAAGCCAGCAGAGCGGCTTCGAAGCTACCGATTTTCGCCAGTTCCACGTCTTCGAGGTAACCGCGTTCAGCCGCGAACAGCACCAGGCCCTGTTGTGCAACAGACATTGGGGCATACTGTTTCTGTTTCAGCAGCTCGGTCACTTTCTGACCGTGGCTCAGCTGTTTACGGGTGGCTTCATCCAGATCGGATGCGAACTGAGAGAACGCAGCCAGTTCACGATACTGTGCCAGCGCGGTACGGATACCACCGGACAGTTTCTTGATGATCTTGGTCTGAGCAGCACCACCAACACGAGATACCGAAATACCTGGGTTAACCGCCGGACGAATACCGGAGTTAAATAGGTTGGTTTCCAGGAAGATCTGACCATCGGTAATCGAAATTACGTTGGTTGGAACGAACGCAGAAACGTCACCCGCCTGGGTTTCGATGATCGGCAGAGCGGTCAGGGAGCCGGTTTTACCTTTAACTTCACCCTTGGTGAAAGCTTCCACGTATTCCGCGTTAACGCGGGATGCGCGCTCCAGCAGACGGGAGTGGAGGTAGAACACGTCGCCCGGGAAGGCTTCACGACCTGGTGGACGACGAAGCAGCAGGGAAACCTGACGATAAGCAACAGCCTGTTTAGACAGGTCATCGTATACGATCAGCGCATCTTCACCGCGGTCACGGAAGTATTCGCCCATTGCGCAACCGGCGTAAGGTGCCAGGTATTGCAGTGCAGCGGATTCAGAAGCAGTTGCCACAACAACGATGGTGTTGGACAGTGCGCCGTGCTCTTCCAGTTTACGAACCACGTTAGAAATGGTGGACGCTTTCTGGCCGATGGCCACGTACACACATTTAATGCCGGAGTCACGCTGGTTGATGATGGCATCGATTGCCATCGCGGTTTTACCGGTCTGACGGTCACCGATGATCAGCTCACGCTGGCCACGGCCGATTGGAATCATCGCATCGACGGATTTATAACCGGTCTGCACCGGCTGGTCGACGGACTGACGTTCGATTACGCCTGGTGCGATAACTTCGATTGGTGAGAAGCCATCGTTATCAACCGGACCTTTACCGTCGATTGGTGCACCCAGGGTGTTCACCACGCGGCCCAGCAGGCCACGGCCAACCGGAACTTCCAGAATACGGCCAGTACACTTAACCTTCATGCCTTCGGCGAGGTCAGCGTATGGACCCATAACTACAGCACCTACGGAGTCGCGCTCCAGGTTCAGTGCGATAGCGTAACGGTTTCCCGGCAGGGAAATCATCTCACCCTGCATACAATCGGCCAGGCCGTGAACGCGGATAATACCGTCACTTACAGAAACAATAGTACCTTCGTTATGAGCTTCGCTCACAACATTGAACTGAGCAATGCGCTGCTTGATCAGTTCGCTGATTTCGGTGGAATTCAGTTGCATGCTCCAGTCCCCTTAAGACTGCAAGACGTCTGCAAGGCGTTCAAGACGGCCGCGTACGCTACCATCAATGACCATATCACCCGACTGGATGATAACGCCCGCCATAACAGACTTATCGATTTTGCAATTCAGCTTAACTTTGCGTGACAGACGTTTTTCCATTGCGGTCGTAATGTTTGCAAGCTGCTCATGGCTCAGTTCAGCCGCGGAGGTTACCTGAACCTCTGCAATCGCTTCACTCAGCGCGCGCAAATGCGCGAACTGCTCAAGAACATCCGGGAGCGCTTTTAAACGACCGTTATCAGCCATCACCTTAATCAGGTTCTGGCCGTTGGCGTCCAGCTGCTCGCCGCAAATGGCGATGAACGAATCTGCGAGCGTTTCTGGTGCCAGGGCACCGGAAAGAAGCTCTTCCATTTGTTCGTTTTTCGTTACCTCGGCAGCAAACGCCAGCATGTTCTGCCAGCGGTCTACGCTCTGGTGTTCGACGGCAAAGTCAAAAGCTGCTTTGGCGTAGGGGCGAGCTACAGTAACAAATTCAGACATCAGCCCCTCCCTCCTTACAGTTCAGCGACCAGTTTATCGACGATGTCGCTGTTAGCAGCTTCATCTACGGAACGTTCGATTATCTTCTCGGCACCGGCAATTGCCAGCAGAGCGACCTGCTTACGCAGCTCTTCACGAGCGCGTTTACGCTCAGCGTCGATTTCTGCCTGAGCCTGTCCAACGATTTTATTACGTTCCTGCTCTGCCTCAGTTTTCGCTTCATCAAGGATCTGGGCACGGCGTTTGTTCGCCTGCTCAATGATCACCTGAGCTTCCGCTTTGGCTTTTTTCAGCTGGTCGGTCGCGTTGGCCTGTGCAAGGTCAAGGTCCTTTTGAGCACGTTCTGCAGAAGCAAGACCGTCAGCAATTTCTTTCTGACGCTTCTCGATGGCTGCCATTAATGGCGGCCATACGTACTTCATGCAGAACAGAACAAACAGGACAAACGCGATGGCCTGGCCGAGGATTGTTGCGTTAATGTTCACAGCACAATGCCTCTTTGTTAGTTAACGTTCTGATATTACTAGATGACTCAAACATCGCTCACTAGGCGACGGCGAACATCACGTACAGACCCAGACCAACAGCGATCATTGGGATTGCATCCACCAGACCCATTACGATAAAGAACTGAGTACGCAGCAGTGGAATCAGATCTGGTTGGCGTGCAGCGCCTTCCAGGAATTTGCCCCCGAGGATGCCGATACCGATCGCAGCACCGATTGCCGCCAGACCCATCATCACAGCGGCAGCCATGTACAGCAGATCCATATTCAGGTTTTCCATGACAGTCTCCAAGTTTGTTTCAGTTAAACGCAGTAGTGGTAAGTAAATTAATGTTCTTCAGACGCCATCGACAGATAGACGATCGTCAGAACCATGAAGATGAAGGCTTGCAGCGTAATAATCAGGATGTGGAAAATGGCCCACGGCACATTCAGAATCCACTGTGACCACCACGGCAACAGACCTGCAATCAGAATGAAAATCAGCTCACCGGCATACATGTTGCCGAACAGTCGCAGACCCAGTGATACAGGTTTGGACAGCAGGCTTACCCCTTCAAGGATTAAGTTGACAGGAATAAATGCCCAGTGATTGAACGGCTGCAGCGTCAGCTCTTTCGTGAAGCCGCCAATGCCTTTCATTTTGATGCTGTAGAACAGAATGAGGATAAACACGCCCAGCGCCATAGAGAGGGTGATATTCACGTCCGCAGACGGCACCACACGCAGGGCTGGTAGGCCAAAGATGTGCTCACCAATGTATGGCAGCAGATCGATAGGCAGCAGATCCATCAAGTTCATCAGGAAGACCCAGACGAAAATCGTCAGGGCAAGTGGAGCGATAACCTTGCTTTTGCCATGGTACATGTCTTTCACGCTGCCATGCACAAAGCCAATAATCAGCTCAATAAAAGTCTGAAATTTACCCGGGACGCCGCTGGTTGCGGTTTTCGCCACTTTACGGAACAACACCAGGAACACCAGCCCCAGAAATACTGAGAAGAACATGGAGTCGATGTTGAGCGTCCAGAAGGTAGCCGGGGGGTTATGCGGATCCACCAGCGAGAAAGTACGCAGGTCCAACTGAAGGTTATTCAGGTGGTGACCTATATACTCCTGCGGTGTAGAGATTTCTCCTGCAGACATGATGCCTCTTACCCTTTGTTGTTAATTACAGCTGGTGCGAGTATCTGCACAACCAGCACCGAAACCCACGTCACTATTAGCGGCAATACCACCGCCTTAAAGTACGCCAGCGCCACCACTAAAATGATGAAGGTCGCAATCACCTTTAGCACTTCGCCGATAGCGAATGTCCAGGCCACACGGCCTTTTGCGGGTGTATGCGCCTGATGGCGCCAGGCAAAAATCATAAACAGCACGTTTGGCAGCCAAACCGCCAGGCCTCCGCCGAGAGCGGAAGCGCCCCAAGAAGGAGCTTTAAGGCAAAACAGCAGTCCAATTGCTACTACAGCCAGAAGTTGGATGAACAAAAGCTTGCGGGCTACGTTCTTACTCAAGAGCGACACAGACATGACGTTTCCTAACTCCTGCTACCTATGAGGTATGTCGCGTGTCGTATAAAACTGTCTTTGCGACGCTGAGTCAAGCCTCAAAAAGCGAGCAAATTATACGGTGCGGCCCAGTGATTTCAAACAATAAGTAGCGAAAAGGTGAACAAATGTTTAATTAATTTTCCGCAGAGCCATTTTCTGACTTTTGGTGAATCGCATCGGCTTCCTCAAAAAGTGCAAATAAGCCGAAATCCCCGACAACAAAGCGTGCACACGATCACAAATTAAACATCTTATCGCCAGGCATTATTTTGCAGCCTAAGAAAGCACAAATTACATATGATTGATAATTAAGCTGATTAATGCGCACTCTGTTTAAAACAACTTGAAACGCCATAAAAACCTTTCATTGACATTCCAGTTAAACTTTTAACATTCGAAAACGGCCATTCTTCGGCGTAATTTTAGCCGGATGATATTTTCAAATAAAATTATTACCCTGGTAATTAATACCTTTGAGGTTAAAAGCAGGATAAATCTGAGTTAAAGATTGGTTAAATGTAACCAAGCATTTCATCGGTAACCCTCCCACTTTTTAACCTCAGTGAAACATTTCAATCGCGCCGTTTTTTGATAAATATTAAGTTTTGTTTGCCTTAATCAGCACCAAATGCCTCTCCCCTTCCAGGCTCGGCACGTTGAGTTTGACGATATCTTCCACAGTGAATCCCGCAGGTAGCTCGGTAATTTCTTCATCCGGACGTACCCCTTTCAACGCATAGAACTTCCCGTGCGCGGCAGGCAGATGGTGACACCAGTTCACCATGTCACTTAACGAGGCAAATGCCCGGCTGATCACACCGTCAAACGGTGGCTCCGCCGGGAAATCTTCCACACGGCTCTGTACCGGAGTAATGTTTTCCAGCTTCAGCTCATGCTGGACTTGCCGCAGGAACCGCACACGCTTGCCGAGGCTGTCCAGCAGAGTGAAATGTGAATCAGGACGCACGATTGCCAGCGGAATGCCTGGCAAGCCAGGGCCAGTGCCGACATCGATGAAACGGCTTCCCTGCAAATGCGGTTCGACCACAATGCTGTCGAGAATATGCCGCACCAGCATTTCATCAGGATTACGCACCGAAGTCAGGTTGTATGCTTTGTTCCATTTGTCTAGCAGCGAGACATAGCCCACCAGCTGCTGTTGTTGATGTTCTGGCAGGGTGATGCCGGCATCTTTCAGCAGGCGAGATAATTTAGTCAGCACGTCGTAAACCCATCAAAAAAAGAGGCCAGGATTGCCTGGCCTGTTGTCGTCCGTTTTAAGCGCTGCGTCGCAGCAGCCCTTGTTTTTTAAGCCAGACAAGTAAAATAGAGATTGCCGCAGGGGTAATACCCGAGATGCGCGATGCCTGGCCAATGGAAACCGGTTTGTGATCGTTAAGCTTAGCGATCACTTCGTTAGACAGCCCGCTCACCTGACTATAGTCGAGCGTGGCTGGCAGCACAGTATTCTCATTGCGCTGCTGTTTTTCAATCTCATCCTGCTGGCGTGCGATGTAGCCTTCGTATTTAACCTGGATTTCGACCTGCTCGGCAGCCTGAGGATCTTCCAGACCAGGGGCAAAGGTCGACAGCTGTGTCATCGCAGCGTAGGTCATTTCTGGACGACGCAGCAGATCTTCGCCGTTAGCTTCTTTGGAAAGCGGCGCGCTGAGCTGCGCGTTCACCTCAGCCACCTGCTCAGAATGCGGATGCAGCCAGATGTCTTTCAGGCGCTGACGCTCGCGTTCGATCATTTCAAGTTTGTCGTTGAAGCGAGCCCAGCGAGCATCATCCACCAGACCCAGCTCGCGACCAGCTTCGGTGAGACGCAGATCGGCGTTGTCTTCACGCAGCATCAGGCGATATTCAGCTCTGGAAGTAAACATACGATATGGTTCTTTGGTCCCCAGAGTGCACAGGTCATCAACCAGCACGCCAAGGTAAGCCTGATCGCGACGCGGTGCCCAACCTTCTTTCTCGGCAGAGAATCGAGCGGCGTTAAGACCTGCAAGCAGGCCCTGAGCTGCGGCTTCCTCGTAACCGGTGGTACCGTTGATCTGGCCTGCAAAGAACAGACCCTGGATAAATTTGCTTTCCAGCGTTGGCTTCAGATCGCGCGGATCGAAGAAGTCATACTCAATCGCGTAGCCAGGACGAACGATCTTCGCGTTCTCCATCCCCTTCATTGAGCGGACGATCTGCATCTGAACATCGAATGGCAGGCTGGTGGAGATCCCGTTCGGGTAAATCTCGTTGCTGGTCAGCCCTTCAGGCTCCAGGAAGATTTGGTGCGCATTGCGATCGGCAAAACGCATCACTTTGTCTTCGATAGACGGGCAGTAGCGAGGGCCAATGCCTTCGATAATGCCGGCATACATTGGGCTACGGTCGAGGTTATTACGAATGACCTCGTGCGTCTGCTCATTGGTATGCGTGATGTAGCAAGGTACCTGCTCTGGGTGCTGGTTCACGTTCCCCATGAAGGAGAAGACCGGCATCGGATTATCTCCGTGTTGCGGAGCAAGTACGCTGAAATCAATGGTGCGGGCGTCAATGCGTGGAGGTGTCCCCGTTTTCAGGCGACTGACACGCAGAGGCAGTTCACGCAAGCGACGTGAAAGCGGGATCGAAGGAGGATCGCCAGCACGACCGCCGCTGTAGTTATCCAGCCCGATGTGGATCTTGCCATCCAGGAAGGTGCCTACCGTCAGCACAACGGCTTTCGCGCGGAATTTAAGCCCCATCTGGGTGACTGCGCCGACGACACGATCGTTCTCAACAATAAGATCTTCAACCGCCTGCTGGAAAATCATCAGGTTGGGCTGGTTCTCCAGCGCGGTGCGTACGGCCTGACGATAAAGCACACGGTCTGCCTGAGCACGAGTGGCGCGGACTGCCGGGCCTTTGCTGGCGTTTAGTATTCTAAACTGAATGCCTGCATGATCGATCGCGGTTGCCATTAAGCCACCGAGGGCATCCACTTCCTTAACCAAATGTCCCTTGCCAATACCGCCAATCGCCGGGTTACAGGACATCTGTCCCAGCGTGTCGATATTGTGTGTCAGAAGCAGGGTCTGCTGACCCATACGAGCTGCGGCCATTGCCGCCTCTGTGCCTGCATGACCCCCGCCGATGATAATGACGTCAAAAGGATCTGGATAAAACATGGTAACTGCCTCGGTTTCGCGAATGAGGGTTTGTGACTTCCCGGGCTGGGGATTCTACTCAACTTTAGTCTTTCGAGAAAGCATCGGGATCTTCGGTTATTAAAAGAAGATCTTTTTTATTTAAAGATCTCTTTATTGTGATCTCTTATTAGGATCGACCACCTCTGTGGATAAGCCATTTATCCATTTTAGGATCAACAACCTGGAAAGGATCGTTTGCTGTGTACTACCGGTGATCCCAGACCGTATAAGCTGGGATCAGAATTGAGGTTTATGCACAACTCAAAAAGTGAACAGCAGTTGTTATTTGGATAACTACGGGTTAATCCAAGCTTTTAACCAGAGTTATCCACATCTGATCGCGCAATCTTTACACTTCAGGGAGTAAATTAATCCAGGAGCCTACCCAAATTTCGGCTGGATCCTCAGGAATGTCGTGATCGAGGATGTTGATTTTGAGTAAGGATCCTATGCGGGTCGCTCCACATTCGGTCAGAAGCAGGTCGATCTTCTCTATAGCACCGCAAAACGTGTCGTATTCACGGCTGCCGATCCCGATCGCGCCATAGCTTACGCCGCTCAGATCCGGGCGCTGTTCATTTATAGCGTCATAGAAAGGCTGCAGGTTGTCCGGCAGATCGCCAGCACCGTGCGTGGAAGAGACCACCAGCCAGATACCGCTGGTTTTCAGATCTTCTAAAAGAGGGCCGTGCAGCATTTCAGTGCCGTGTCCCGCTTCTTCAAGCTTCTCTGCCAGATGTTCTGCTACATATTCGGCACTACCCAGAGTACTGCCGCTAATCAGAGTGATATCAGCCATTGTGTCCCGCCTTTTCAAATCGTCGCGTATTGTACGCTGTGAAAGAGCGGGGATCTACCTGTGGATAATATGGGTATTAAAATTAACGATCAGGGCCGGATAGTACGCATGATCGGGTTCTGGAGCGAGATCAGCGTTTCAGTGGACTGAATTTCATCGATTGTTTGGATCTTGTTGATAAGTACCTGCTGGAGGGCATCAATGGATCGACACATCACCTTAATAAAGATGCTGTAGTGACCGGTGGTGTAGTAAGCCTCGGTCACCTCATCCAGGTTCTCCAACTTGGTGAGAGCGGAAGGATAGTCCTTGGCGCTTTTCAGAATAATGCCGATAAAGCAGCAGACGTCATAGCCGAGCTGCTTTGGGCTGATGTCGATGCGCGCCCCGGTAATGATCCCTGCCTGCTTCATCTTTTCGACGCGAACGTGAATGGTGCCCGGGCTGACGCCAAACTGCTTGGCCAGCTCTGCATAGGCGGTACGGGCATTGGCCATTAATGCTTCGAGTATGCCGCGATCGAGATTGTCGATCTGATAATTATCCATCATTTTTTCCTATGATAAATGCCGATTTTCCATTTTTTATAGCCTTAAATTCGTCAATTAAAAAGAGGCTGGCCTTTTTTATTGTTGATTATTGAATACGATGACGTTTCTGTTGCTTAATCGATGGCAGAAACAACACAACAAAGAGAAAAGCCATGAAAACCGCCTGGATTGCTAAACAACGTCAGATCAGTTTTGTGAAAACCCATTTTTCCCGTCAGCTGGAAGAGAAGCTGGGCCTGATAGAAGTACAGGCACCGATCCTCAGCCGTGTAGGAGATGGCACACAGGACAATCTTTCTGGCAGCGAGAAAGCAGTGCAGGTGAAGGTGAAAACCTTGCCGCAGGCGCAGTTTGAAGTGGTGCATTCGCTGGCCAAATGGAAAAGAAAAACGCTAGGCCAGCACGACTTCAGCGCGGGCGAAGGGCTTTACACGCACATGAAAGCCCTTCGTCCCGACGAAGACCGTTTATCCCCAATTCACTCGGTCTATGTCGATCAGTGGGACTGGGAACGCGTGATGGGTGACGGCGAACGCCACACCGGCACGCTAAAACAAACCGTAGAGAGCATCTGGGCGGCAATTAAAGCGACCGAGGCTGAAGTGAGTGAGAGGTTCGGCCTGGCCGCCTTGCTGCCGGAGAAAATCCATTTTGTTCACAGCGAAACACTGTTGGAGCGTTTCCCTGGTCTGGACGCGAAAGACCGCGAGCGGGCTATCGCTAAAGAGCTTGGTGCTGTTTTCTTAATCGGTATCGGGGGCAAGCTGTCGGACGGGAAACGTCACGACGTTCGTGCCCCGGATTATGATGACTGGTCAACGGGCGGAGAAGCAGGCTTACCGGGGCTGAACGGCGATATACTCGTCTGGAACCCTGTGCTGGAAGATGCTCTGGAGCTTTCTTCTATGGGGATCCGCGTGGATGCGGAAACCCTGAAACGTCAACTGACGATCACCGGTGATGAAGACAGGCTGCAGCTCGAATGGCACCAGTCGCTGGTGAAAGGTGAGATGCCGCAAACCATCGGTGGCGGTATCGGCCAGTCCCGCCTGACGATGCTGTTGCTTCAGCTGCCGCATATCGGCCAGGTTCAGTGCGGCGTCTGGTCGCCAGAAGTACAGGCCAAGGTTAGTGACCTGCTGTAAGCTTTAACGCCGCCAGCGACGCAGCAGGCGGCTTCTCATCCCGGTGTCAAAGCGCCAGATATGGTCAAAGATGCGCATGATGCCGGGCTTTCCGTGCCCCGACATGGAGACCGCGTGAAAGCGGTTCTGATATTGCCGCTGCAGCGCCTTCACGCTACTGACGACATCGTCCGGCAGCCGTTGAGCAATAAAATCTGAGATCACCACCGCATCGGCATCGTGCCAGTCCCCGGTTTGCATTTTTTCCAGGATCGAGCGGAAGCAGCTGGCAAGATCCGTCCCGCCGCTGAAGTGCTGGCTTAAAAAACGGATTGCCTGATCGATACCGTCCCGCCCGCTAACCTCATAGCGCACGACTTCGCTGGAAAACAGCATAATGAAGCAGCGCCGGTTGTCGGCGAGGGCAATGCGCATCAGTGCTAGGCAAAAAGCTTTGGCGCATTGCTCGTTGAACCCGCCCATGGAGCCGGAAGTGTCCACGCAGACAATAAATGGCCCGCGAGGCTGTTCGTCAAAGTCCTGATGAGCGACTGGACGTTCGATGACTTTTTCACGCCATGCGTCACCGTGCAGACGGTAAGTGAGCAGTTGCTTCTCCACCAGGCGGCGGTAGAACTCAAATTCCAGCTCGGTAATCCCCAGGGTTGCCAGCTCAGGCGGCAGCAGCCGCAGGATATCGTCGCTGCGCTGCAGGCCGTCCACCTGTTCGGGCACGGTGGCAGGTTCCCGAACCAGCATACGCCAGGGCTCCGTGGGGGAGTCTTTCCGTGGGACGGATTTTGCCTCGCGGGAGCGGCCCAGTTGTTCGGCAAGCTGCATCAGCTCAGGCTGGCCGGTAAGAAACTCGCCGTATTGCACAATCAGCTGATAGTCCCCGCGCTTAAGCGTGCCGCCGCTCATGTCCCACAGTTTACCGGCCGCTTTGTCGTTTTCGGCAAGAGCCGGATCCAGTTGCCCGCTTAGCGCCAGCCGCTCCTGAATCTCCGCCAGCAGCTTGTCGCGCTCGTCTTCTAACAGCTGTTGGTTAAGCGATGTGGCCTGTACAACCAGGCTCAAGCGCCAGCGCTGCAGAAACAGCGTATGCTGCGCTGGGGTGAAGTGCGGGTTATCGGCCACCAGCGTTTTGGCCTGTTCATAGAACGGTGAGCCTAGCTTATGTAGCAGTTGAATAATTTCCGGCAGCCGCATGATGAGCTGCCCGGTGGTGAGTAGCTGGCTCTGCTGGTAGCACAGGACTTCCTGCGCCAGCTCATCCGGGACGTGCCCGTCCTTCAGGCGGCCTTTGAGCTGGTCTCGCCAGCGAGGTAAGTCTTCACTAACGGCTTTTTTTAAACGCGGGAATTTTTCGAAAAACACCGCCAGCTGCGGGGCAGCCAGCAGAGTAATAATAATCTCTTCTATTAGTTCGCCTTCACCAATAGCCAGGATCATATCCAGCGTTTCAACGCTTATCATTGCCGGGCCTGTTTCAGCTGCGCCGCGACGTCCTGCAGGCTGGCTTCAATTTTTCCCAGCCAGTCGCTTTCAATAAACAGGCATTTTTGCTGATCGTTAAAGCGCTCGTGCTGCTGGTGCAGCGCGGCGTCGAGATCGTCAAACTGCTTTTTGATCTCATCAGGCACGCCCTGCTGCTGGTGGCCCGGTAGCGCCAGTCGTGTGGCCTGAAGGCTGACGTCGCGAATGGTCAGATGCAGGCTGTTGTCCACTTCAAGGTTAAGCAACTGCGCAAAGCCAATGCCGTTCAGCTTACCGCGGATCTCGCCTCCTTTATTAAGCCACTGCGCCAGCGCCTCACGTGCCAGAGTGATATGAATCACTTCGATATCGTGCAGCTTCAGCGGCTTTTGCAGTAAAAGCGTCAGCGTCTCGCCGGTTATCTCATCCGGGAGCTGGTACTGCGGCTTGCGGCTGAACATGCCGGTCTGCTTGAGCACGGTAAAAGCATCCCGATCGCTGCTTTGCTGCTGAAGCTGAAGGCGGCGCTGTACGATGGCGCTGAGTTTGCTCAGAATGGCCTGCTGCTGCCACGCGTGTCCGGTCATCAAAACTTCAATCTGCTGCTGCATCAAATTCATGGTCGCTGTGTCGTGCCACAGGCAGTCTTTGAGCAGGATAAGATCGATAGGCGCCACGGCATCGCGGCCGTTAAAGAAGGCGCTGGCCTGCAGTAGGCGAATGGCTTTTTTCCAGCGGCGGTCGGAAACATAAGGCGCCCCCGGTGTTGCCTCAAGAAGCTGCCTCAGGGTGAAGATCAGTTCAAAAACGTCGTCCGGCAGCGCAACGCCGCCAATTTGCTGCTGCCAGGCGAAATATTCTTCATCGGTAACCTGCAGGTTTTCGGTGACCGGATTGAAGTTTTCATCGTGCTGGCTGATGAGCATTGAGCGGAAATTCGCTTTGTCCTGCACTTTGTCGAGCCACAGGCGGATCAGCATACGGTCATACAGAGCTTCCAGGCTGCTGTCCGCTTCGGGTAATTCGTTAGAGGCGGCCACCAGCAGGCGCATAGGGATTTTGTCTTCACTGGCGCCGTTGCGGAAGCGGCGTTCGTTAATGGCGGTCAGCAGGGTGTTTAAAATTGCCGGGCCGGCTTTCCAGATCTCATCCAGAAATACGATTTCGGCTTCCGGCAGATAGCCGGCGGTCAGGCGTTCATAGCGGCCTTCATCTTTCAGCGCCTGAATAGAAAGCGGACCAAAAACTTCTTCTGGCGTTGAGAAGCGAGTCATTAGATATTCAAAGGCGCGTGCTTCGCGAAAGGCGAATTTAAGGCGGCGGGCTATCAGGCTTTTTGCAATGCCTGGCGGGCCAAGTAAAAAGACGCTTTCGCCGCTCAGCGCCGCTAGCAAACAGAGACGAACGGCGTGCTGACGTTCAAAAAGTCCCTTTTCCAGCGCCTGGCTGAGACGAGAAATTCTTTCAGCCAGCAAATGTGATTGAGCCATAATTAGCTTTGCATCCTTACGCGGTTAACCCTGTGGAGAAACGCGAGTATAGCGTTTATTTTTAGCCAGTTAATGTGCTGATTATGCCGCATGCAACGTTTGAGCTGAGATAAGTCAAATGCATTTAGGAGTACGATTTACACAATTATCGTGCATACTGTGCGCCGTTTTGTGGGCCAAGGGACTAAGCACACGTTTTCGGGATTCCAACAAAAGATTAGTCTATGAGCGCTGATAATAAACAATCGTTGCCGGCCGTTACGCTGGCTGCTATCGGGGTTGTGTACGGTGATATTGGTACCAGCCCGCTTTATACCCTTCGTGAATGCCTGTCCGGGCAGTTTGGGTTTGGCGTTGAACGCGACGCCGTGTTTGGCTTTTTGTCGTTAATTTTTTGGCTGTTGGTTCTGGTCGTCTCCATCAAATATCTCACCTTCGTGATGCGGGCGGATAACGCCGGGGAAGGCGGGATCTTAACGCTAATGTCGCTTGCCGGACGTAATACGACGGCGCGAATGACCTCTGTCCTGGTGATCATGGGGTTGATTGGCGGCAGTTTCTTCTACGGCGAGGTGGTTATCACGCCGGCGATATCGGTGATGTCGGCCATAGAGGGCCTTGAGATAGCCGCGCCGCAGCTCGATCAGTACATTGTTCCCCTTTCTATTATTGTTCTGACGCTGCTGTTTATGATTCAGAAGCACGGCACCGGCATCGTGGGCAAGCTGTTCGCGCCAGTTATGCTGCTGTGGTTCCTGACGCTCGCCGTTTTGGGCGCACGCAGTATTATCGGCAACCCAGAAGTTCTGCAGGCACTTAACCCGGCCTGGGCGGTGAATTTCTTCGTGCAGTACAAAGCCGTGTCGTTCGTTGCTCTCGGGGCGGTTGTGCTGGCAATCACCGGCGTTGAGGCGCTGTATGCCGATATGGGGCACTTTGGTAAGCTCCCGATTCGCATTGCATGGTTTATCGCGGTTCTGCCTTCATTAGTCCTTAACTATTTTGGTCAGGGCGCTCTGCTGTTAAAGAACCCGGAAGCGATTAAAAACCCGTTCTTCTTGCTGGCACCAGACTGGGCGCTGATCCCGCTATTGGTCCTGGCGACGCTGGCAACGGTGATTGCCTCTCAGGCCGTTATTTCCGGCGTATTCTCGCTGACGCGTCAGGCGGTTCGCCTGGGTTATCTCTCGCCAATGCGCATCATCCATACCTCGGAAATGGAGTCCGGGCAGATTTACATTCCAGCGATTAACTGGATTCTGTATATCGCCGTGGTGATCGTCATCGTTAGCTTCGAACATTCAAGCAACCTGGCGGCGGCATACGGCATCGCCGTAACCGGCACGATGGTGCTGACCTCGATTCTCTGCTGTACCGTCGCGCGCAAAAACTGGCACTGGAATAAAATTGCCGTGCTCCTGATGTGCGTGGGCTTCTTGTTTATCGACGTGCCGCTATTCTCCGCTAACCTCGAGAAAATCGTCTCTGGCGGTTGGCTGCCGCTCACGCTCGGCCTCGTCATGTTTACTATCATGACGACGTGGAAGAGCGAGCGTTTCCGCCTGCTGCGCCGTATGCACGAGCACGGTAACTCGCTGGAAGCGATGATTGCGTCCCTTGAGAAGTCTCCGCCGGTTCGCGTGCCGGGCACCGCGGTTTATATGTCCCGCGCGTTGAACGTGATCCCGTTTGCCATGCTGCATAACCTCAAGCACAACAAAGTGCTGCACGAGCGAGTCGTTCTGCTGACGCTGCGCACTGAAGATGCTCCGTACGTTCATAACGTTAAGCGCGTTTCTATTGAGCAGCTGTCGCCCACCTTCTGGCGCGTGGTGGCCAGCTACGGCTGGCGTGAAACGCCGAATGTGGAAGAGATTTTCCACCGCTGTGGTCTGGAAGGCCTGAGCTGCCGGATGATGGAAACCTCGTTCTTCATGTCGCATGAGTCGCTGATTATCGGCAAGCGCCCGTGGTATCTCCGCCTGCGCGGCAAGCTATTCCTTGCCCTGCAGCGAAATGCTCTGCGCGCGCCTGACCAGTTTGAGATCCCGCCGAACAGGGTTATCGAACTGGGTACCCAGGTCGAGATTTAACCCCTCTGATATTGCCCGGTGGCAGCTGCTTACCGGGCAATTTTTTTGATTGGTGCATGCTGATGCCCTCACCCCGACCCTCTCCCACAAGGAGAGGGCGCAAAGACTAAAAAACGGTACCTGGGTACCGTTTTGCATTTATTAGCGAAACGTTTCGATGTTGATCACACTTCTTTAACCTGGTGGTTGTTTAACCGCCACATCTTTTCCTACACTCATTATCAGCGAAACGTTTCGCTAGTGGAGCAGGAAAATGAAGAAAGGTACCGTTCTTAACGCTGATATTTCGGCCGTTATCTCCCGTCTGGGGCACACCGATACGCTGGTGGTTGCCGATGCCGGGCTGCCAATTCCGCGTAATACTCAGCGCATTGATTTGGCATTAACTCACGGCGTTCCGGGCTTTATGCAGGTCGTGGATGTGGTAACGCAGGAAATGCAGGTTGAGGCGGCAATCATTGCTTCTGAAATCAAACAACATAATCCCGCGCTTCACGAAACGTTGCTCAGCCATATTGAGCAACTGCAAAAACACCAGGGAAACACCATAACTATTCGTTACATCAGCCATGAGCAGTTCAAGCAGCACACCGCGGATGCACATGCGGTTATTCGCAGCGGGGAGTGTTCCCCGTATGCGAATATCATTCTCTGTGCCGGCGTAACCTTCTGAGGAGGTCAGCATGGAACCCTTACTGCAACTTAAAGGGATCGATAAATCGTTCCCTGGGGTGAAAGCCCTGACTGGCGCGGCGCTGAACGTCTACCCGGGCCGCGCCATGGCGCTGGTGGGTGAAAACGGCGCCGGCAAATCCACGATGATGAAAGTCCTGACCGGGATCTACACCAAAGATGCCGGTTCGCTGCTGTGGCTGGGAAAAGAAACCGCCTTTAGCGGGCCGAAAGCGTCTCAGGAAGCCGGTATCGGGATTATTCACCAGGAACTCAACCTGATCCCGCAGCTCAGCATTGCGGAGAACATCTTCCTCGGTCGCGAGTTTGTCGGGCATTTTGGCAACATTGACTGGAAGAAGATGTACCGCGAAGCCGACAAGCTGCTGGCGAAGCTAAATTTACGTTACACCAGCGAACGTCTGGTGGGCGAGCTGTCGATTGGCGATCAGCAAATGGTTGAGATTGCCAAGGTGCTGAGCTTTGAGTCCAAAGTCATCATCATGGATGAACCGACCGATGCGTTGACCGACACGGAAACCGAGTCGCTGTTCCGCGTTATCCGTGAGCTGAAGGCTCAGGGCTGCGGCATCGTTTATATCTCCCACCGTATGAAAGAGATTTTTGAGGTGTGCGACGACGTGACTGTGCTGCGTGACGGGCAGTTTATTGCCGAGCGCGAAGTCTCCACGCTTACCGAAGATACCCTGATCGAAATGATGGTTGGCCGCAAGCTGGAAGACCAGTATCCGCATCTGGACAAGCAGCCCGGCGATATTCGACTGCGGGTCGATAACGTATCCGGCCCAGGCGTGAAGGATGTTTCTTTCACGCTACGCAAAGGCGAAATCCTCGGCGTTGCCGGGCTGATGGGCGCCGGGCGTACCGAACTTATGAAGGTGCTTTATGGCGCGCTGCCGAGAACCGGTGGCTACGTGGCGCTGGATGGCCGTGAAGTAGTGACTCGCTCTCCGCAGGATGGGCTGGCTAACGGCATCGTTTATATCTCTGAAGACCGCAAGCGTGATGGACTGGTTCTGGGGATGTCAGTGAAGGAGAACATGTCGTTGACCGCGCTGCGTTATTTCAGCCGCGGGGCCGGCAGCCTGAAGCATAAAGATGAGCAGCAGGCGGTGCAGGATTTTATTCGTCTGTTCAACGTCAAAACGCCATCCATGGAGCAGCCGATTGGCCTGCTGTCCGGCGGTAACCAACAGAAAGTCGCCATCGCGCGTGGCCTGATGACCCGCCCGAAAGTGCTGATCCTCGACGAGCCAACTCGTGGCGTGGACGTGGGGGCGAAAAAAGAAATTTATCAGTTAATTAACCAGTTTAAAGCCGAAGGGTTGAGCATCATCCTTGTGTCGTCCGAGATGCCGGAAGTGCTGGGCATGAGCGACCGCATCATGGTTATCCACGAAGGGCGACTGAGCGGGGAGTTCTCCCGTGAAGAAGCCACCCAGGAGGCGCTGATGGCCGCGGCCGTTGGTAAGCTTAATCGAGTGAATCAGGAGTTAGATAAATGAGTACCCAGACCGTGTCCACCCGTCGCTGGTTCACCAAAGCGTGGCTGATGGAGCAAAAATCGCTGATCGCTCTGCTGGTGCTGATTGCGATTGTCTCGGCCCTGAGCCCGAACTTCTTTACCGTGAATAACCTGTTCAACATCCTGCAGCAAACGTCGGTGAACGCCATTATGGCGGTGGGAATGACGCTGGTCATTCTGACCTCCGGGATCGACCTGTCCGTCGGTTCTCTTCTGGCGTTGACCGGGGCGGTGGCGGCCTCGATTGTGGGATTTGAGGTGAATGCGCTGGTGGCCGTTGCCGCTGCGCTGGCTCTTGGGGCTGCCATTGGTGCTGTCACCGGCGTAATTGTGGCGAAAGGGCGAGTTCAGGCCTTTATTGCCACGCTGGTGATGATGCTTCTGCTGCGCGGGGTGACGCTGGTTTACACCAACGGCAGCCCGATGAACACAGGCTTCTCGGACAATGCGGACCTGTTTGGCTGGTTCGGTATTGGCCGCCCGCTGGGGATCCCAACGCCGGTCTGGATCATGGCGATTGTCTTCCTGGCCGCGTGGTACATGCTGCACCACACTCGCCTGGGGCGTTACATCTATGCGCTCGGCGGCAACGAAGCGGCAACGCGTCTGTCAGGCATTAGCGTCAACAAAGTAAAAATCATCGTCTACTCTCTGTGTGGTCTGCTGGCCTCTCTCGCCGGGATCATCGAAGTAGCTCGTCTTTCCTCTGCGCAACCAACGGCGGGTGCGGGATACGAACTGGATGCTATTGCGGCGGTTGTTCTGGGCGGCACCAGCCTGGCAGGCGGCAAAGGCCGGATTGTCGGCACGCTGATCGGGGCATTGATCCTCGGCTTCCTGAACAACGGTCTGAATTTATTAGGTGTTTCTTCTTATTACCAGATGATCGTCAAAGCGGTGGTAATTTTGCTGGCGGTGCTGGTGGACAATAAAAAGCAGTAAAACCATAACCCTACAGGACATCTGACTATGAACATGAAAAAACTGGCTACCCTGGTTTCCGCTGTCGCCCTGAGCGCCACCGTAAGCGCAAATGCCATGGCAAAAGACACCATCGCGCTGGTGGTTTCTACCCTGAATAACCCGTTCTTCGTGTCGCTGAAAGATGGCGCGCAGAAAGAAGCCGATAAACTGGGCTACAACCTGGTGGTGCTGGATTCACAAAACAACCCGGCAAAAGAGCTGGCCAACGTGCAGGACTTAACGGTTCGTGGCACCAAATTAATGCTGATTAACCCAACGGATTCCGATGCGGTGGGCAATGCCGTTAAGATGGCAAACCAGGCTAAAATCCCGGTGATCACTCTCGACCGTATGGCAAACCAGGGGACTGTGGTGAGCCACATCGCTTCTGATAACGTTGCTGGCGGCAAAATGGCTGGTGATTACATCGCCAAGAAACTGGGCGATGGCGCTAAAGTCATTGAGCTGCAGGGGATTGCAGGTGCTTCCGCTGCCCGTGAACGCGGTGAAGGTTTCAAACAGGCTGTTGCGGCACATAAATTTGACGTGCTGGCCAGCCAGCCGGCTGACTTCGACCGTACTAAAGGTCTGAACGTTATGCAGAACCTGCTGACTGCACACCCTAACGTTCAGGCTGTGTTTGCTCAGAACGACGAAATGGCACTGGGTGCCCTGCGTGCGCTGCAAACCGCGGGTAAATCTGATGTGCTGGTCGTTGGTTTCGACGGTACAGCTGACGGCGTGAAAGCGGTTGAAGGCGGTAAACTGGGCGCGACGGTTGCTCAGATGGCTGACCAAATCGGCGTTATCGGTGTGGAAACCGCCGATAAAGTGCTGAAAGGCGAGAAAGTGGATGCGAAAATCCCGGTTGATTTGAAACTGATCACCAAATAAGAATCAAAGAAAAGCAGGGCAACGCGCCGCTCAGGCATGAGCGGCGCACTCAAACTGGATATCAAGATATGAAAAGCACAGGCAAACTCGTCGTTCTTGGCAGCATCAATGCTGACCATATCCTCAACCTCGAACATTTCCCAACGCCGGGTGAGACTGTCACCGGGCAGGGGTATCAGGTGGCGTTCGGCGGTAAAGGTGCGAACCAGGCCGTTGCGGCAGGGCGCAGTGGAGCAGACATTGCGTTTATTGCCTGTGTGGGCGATGACGATACCGGCAGCCGCGTGTGTAAGCAGCTTGCCAGCGATAACATCGATACTTCGCCAATCAGCACCATTAAAGATGAAGCGACCGGCGTGGCACTTATTTTTGTTAACGGCGCAGGTGAAAACGTGATTGGCATTCACGCCGGCGCGAATGCCGCTTTGACTCCCAAGCTGGTGGAAGCGCAACAGCAGAAAATCGCCGAAGCTTCTGCTTTATTAATGCAGCTGGAATCCCCGCTTGAGAGCGTGCTGGCAGCGGCGAAAATTGCCCATCAGCACCAGACCAAAGTGATTCTGAACCCGGCCCCGGCCTGTGAACTCTCTGATGAGCTTCTGTCTCTGTTAGATATGATCACCCCGAACGAAACGGAAGCAGAAAAGCTGACCGGCGTGCGCGTTGAGAACGATGCGGATGCCGCCAAAGCTGCTGAAGTGCTGCACGGTAAGGGAATCGATACAGTGATTATCACGCTCGGCAGCCGTGGTGTGTGGCTAAGCGAAAAAGGCCACGGCAAACGTGTGCCGGGCTTTAAGGTAAAAGCTGTCGATACTATCGCCGCTGGCGACACTTTTAACGGTGCGCTGGTGACTGCGCTGCTGGAAGAAAAAATGATGGAAGACGCCGTGCGATTTGCTCACGCTGCCGCCGCAATTGCCGTGACGCGAAAAGGCGCTCAGCCTTCCGTGCCGTGGCGCAAGGAAATAGATGAGTTCCTGCAGCAGCAGAGGTAAGCCATGGCTACCATGAAAGACGTCGCCCGCATGGCGGGCGTTTCTACTTCTACCGTTTCCCACGTCATTAATAACGATCGCTTCGTTAGCGATGCCATTCGCCAGAAGGTTGAGGACGCGGTAAAAACGCTGAACTATGCGCCTTCTGCGTTGGCCCGCAGCCTCAAGCTGAATCAAACGCATACCATTGGCATGCTAATCACCGCGAGTAGCAACCCCTTCTATTCTGAGCTGGTTCGCGGCGTGGAGCGCAGCTGCTTTGAGCGCGGTTACAGCCTGGTGCTGTGCAACACCGAAGGCGATGAGCACCGCATGAACCGAAATCTGGAAACGCTGCTGCAAAAACGCGTCGATGGATTGCTGCTGTTGTGCACCGAAACGCATCAGCCTTCGCCTGAAATCATCAACCGCTACCCGACTATTCCGACCGTAATGATGGACTGGGCTCCGTTTGAGGGGCAGAGCGATGTGATTCAGGATAACTCGCTGCTCGGCGGAGAAATGGCGACACAGCACCTGATCGACAATGGCTATACCCGTATAGCCTGCATTGCCGGGCCACAGGACAAAACGCCTGCCAGACTGCGCCTTGAAGGCTACCGGAAAGCCATGGCCCAGGCCGGGCTGACGATTTACCCCGGCTATGAAATTATCGGTGACTTCGAGTTTCAGGGCGGATTTAGCGCCATGAGCGAACTGCTTACTCTGGCAGACAGGCCGGACGCGGTCTTCATGGGGAATGACGCCATGGCCGTTGGGGCCTACCATGCTTTATATCAGGCTGGTCTTAGCATTCCGCAGGATATGGCGGTGATTGGCTACGATGATATTGAGCTTGCGCGCTACATGACGCCGCCGCTGACGACGATTCACCAGCCTAAAGATGAGCTCGGCGAGCTGGCCGTGGATGTGCTGATCCACCGGATGGGACAGCCCGATCTGGCGCAGCAACGCTTGCTGCTGACGCCAGAGCTGGTGGAACGAAGTTCCGTCTAAGGCTTGTGACGTTCTTTTATTAAGTTGCGCCCGTCTTTGGGGCGCAGCAGCAAAAATACCGCCGAAGAGACCAGTGTTATCACGCCCATCGTCAACAGGGTGTAGTGGAACTGCTCGATGGTATTGACGCTTTCTACCCCTTCCCATGCACGCAGCACCGCGGCACTAACGGCCACCCCAAGGCTAATTGAAAGCTGCTGAGTCACGGCTAGCACGCTATTGCCGCTGCTGGCATTTTCGTCCGTCAGGTCGGCAAGCGTTATCGTGTTCATGGCCGTAAACTGAGTCGACATCGCCATCCCTAATATAAAGAGGGGCAGGATCAGCAGCCAGACTTCCATGCCCGGTGACTGCAGCGAGAACTGGGCAATGAGCAGGCCGATGACGACGGTTATCCCTACCAGCGTTTTACGATAGCCCAGCCAGCGCAGCACTTGAGTGACCGTCGATTTAGCCAGCAGCGAACCTACAGCGGTCGGTGCCATCATGCAGCCCGCCAGCAGCGCCGAATAACCAAAACCGACCTGCAGCATGAGCGGCATCAGAAAAGGGACGCAGCCGGTGCCGAGCCGCGAGGCGATATTGCCGACGATGCCAACGGAGAAGGTGCGTGTCTTAAAGAGAGGAAGGGGAATAAGCGGCGTTGGGACGCGGCGAGCATGCCAGACATAAGCCAGCAGCAGTAAAATACCACCCAGAATAACTAACACGCCTATATAGCTGGCGACAATTCGCTCACCAAACAGCTCAACGCCGCTGGAGATAAGCACCAGCCCTGCGCCAAATAGCAGGAAGCCGCTCATATCAAACCCGCGCTTCGGCGTGGTGAAGTTGGGCATGTACTTGCGGGCATACAACAGGCCCAGAATGCCAATCGGGATATTGATTAAAAATATCCAGTGCCAGCTTGCCCAGGTGACCAGAACGCCGCCGAGCAGTGGGCCGATAATGGGGCCAACCAGACCGGGCATGGTGACAAAGTTGAGTACAGGCAACAGCTCGCTGCGCGGGTAAGCCCGAAGTAACGCCAGACGCGCAACCGGCATCATCATTGCGCCACCAATTCCCTGAATCACGCGAAAAATTACCAGCTCAGTTAAAGACCCAGACATAGCGCAGGCAAAGGAGCCGAGAGTGAACAAACTAACGGCCAGCATAAATACGCGGCGTGTGCCGAAGCGGTCTGCTAACCAACCGCTTACCGGGATAAGCATGGCGACGGTTAAGGTGTAGCTAATAATGGCGGCCTGCATGGCAAGCGGGGAGCGATTCAGGCTATGGGCTATTGCCGGGAGCGCGGTGTTAAGAATGGTGGCATCCAGCGCCTGCATAAAGAAAGCCATCGCGGCTATCCACGGCAGGCCGGCCATGCTGCGTGCTGTTTTCGTCATTATTATCCTGAAGGTTATGTGCGCTTTAGACTACCGATGAGTGACGGGTTCCTTTAATAGCGCCAGGCAGGCGTTAAAAGCGGCCTGCCCCTCTCCCTGAGCAATGGCATCCACAATCGCCTGGTGCAAATCGAGCTTAATGACTTCGTTATCGGTAATCGCGGTGAAGTAATTGTAATAAATCGATCTGAATAAGTTCGCGAAAGATGTCATGAAAGGGTTACCACTCATTTCATAGATGAGCTCGTGGTAGGCCATATCCACTTCAATCCACCGCTGGCGGTCAAAGGCCGTCTGCAGTTCGGTCATTTGCGCCATCAGTTGAGCAAGCCTGGTACGCTGCTGCTCATTACTATTAATAGCGGCTAATGCGCAGGCCTGTGGCTCCAGGCTATTACGCATAATCAAAAACTCTTCTACTACATGGCTGAAGTTATCTTTGGTCATCCACCAGGCTATCAGTTCTTTATCAAGGAAGTTCCAGTGGCTGCGGGGCATGACGCGAGTGCCAATCCTTGGGCGAGGCAACAGCATGCCTTTAGCTGCTAGCGTCTTGACGGCTTCACGAACGGCCGTCCGGCTGACGCCAAAGAGATCACCCAGTTCCATCTCGCCCGGAAGAATGCTGCCTGCCGCATATTCACCCTTGAGAATTCGCTGGGCAATTTTCTCTGCCAGCACATAAGAAAGGTTTTTTTGGGCGGCGAGTTGTTGAGTGGATAAAGACATGACGCAATTCCTTTAGCTGTATTTCTTACCCTAGTATGCCACCGGTGGTGATTTTGCGGTGATTTATGCAGCAAATATCCCTGATTTGCTGGCTTTCTGCGCGCTGTTGGTGAAAAAGAATGCGGTCAGAAAGTTTTTTCAAATTAGGGGTTGTCAGGCTCTGAGAACTCCCTATAATGCGCCTCCACTGACACGGCGAAGCGGCTTCGAAAGCGGCTTCACAACCCGGAAGTCAGTCAGACGAAAGCGAAAATAAACGCTTGACTCTGAAAGAGGAAAGCGTATTATACGCCACCTCGAGTTAGCAAGCGAAAGCGACTGACTCACTGCTCTTTAACAATTTATCAGACAATCTGTGTGGGCACTCGCAGGATTGATATCTCAGCATCTTAGGATGCAAACAAATATCAAGTCTTGAAGAGTGACTACTGATTTTATAAACAGTTTTAATTCTTTGAGCATCAAACACTTTTAAATTGAAGAGTTTGATCATGGCTCAGATTGAACGCTGGCGGCAGGCCTAACACATGCAAGTCGAGCGGTAGCACGGGAGAGCTTGCTCTCTGGGTGACGAGCGGCGGACGGGTGAGTAATGTCTGGGGATCTGCCTGATGGAGGGGGATAACTACTGGAAACGGTAGCTAATACCGCATAACGTCGCAAGACCAAAGAGGGGGACCTTCGGGCCTCTTGCCATCAGATGAACCCAGATGGGATTAGCTAGTAGGTGGGGTAATGGCTCACCTAGGCGACGATCCCTAGCTGGTCTGAGAGGATGACCAGCCACACTGGAACTGAGACACGGTCCAGACTCCTACGGGAGGCAGCAGTGGGGAATATTGCACAATGGGCGCAAGCCTGATGCAGCCATGCCGCGTGTATGAAGAAGGCCTTCGGGTTGTAAAGTACTTTCAGCGAGGAGGAAGGCATTAAGGTTAATAACCTTAGTGATTGACGTTACTCGCAGAAGAAGCACCGGCTAACTCCGTGCCAGCAGCCGCGGTAATACGGAGGGTGCAAGCGTTAATCGGAATTACTGGGCGTAAAGCGCACGCAGGCGGTTTGTTAAGTCGGATGTGAAATCCCCGGGCTCAACCTGGGAACTGCATTCGAAACTGGCAAGCTTGAGTCTTGTAGAGGGGGGTAGAATTCCAGGTGTAGCGGTGAAATGCGTAGAGATCTGGAGGAATACCGGTGGCGAAGGCGGCCCCCTGGACAAAGACTGACGCTCAGGTGCGAAAGCGTGGGGAGCAAACAGGATTAGATACCCTGGTAGTCCACGCCGTAAACGATGTCGACTTGGAGGTTGTGCCCTTGAGGCGTGGCTTCCGGAGCTAACGCGTTAAGTCGACCGCCTGGGGAGTACGGCCGCAAGGTTAAAACTCAAATGAATTGACGGGGGCCCGCACAAGCGGTGGAGCATGTGGTTTAATTCGATGCAACGCGAAGAACCTTACCTACTCTTGACATCCAGAGAACTTAGCAGAGATGCTTTGGTGCCTTCGGGAACTCTGAGACAGGTGCTGCATGGCTGTCGTCAGCTCGTGTTGTGAAATGTTGGGTTAAGTCCCGCAACGAGCGCAACCCTTATCCTTTGTTGCCAGCGGTTCGGCCGGGAACTCAAAGGAGACTGCCAGTGATAAACTGGAGGAAGGTGGGGATGACGTCAAGTCATCATGGCCCTTACGAGTAGGGCTACACACGTGCTACAATGGCGCATACAAAGAGAAGCGACCTCGCGAGAGCAAGCGGACCTCATAAAGTGCGTCGTAGTCCGGATTGGAGTCTGCAACTCGACTCCATGAAGTCGGAATCGCTAGTAATCGTAGATCAGAATGCTACGGTGAATACGTTCCCGGGCCTTGTACACACCGCCCGTCACACCATGGGAGTGGGTTGCAAAAGAAGTAGGTAGCTTAACCTTCGGGAGGGCGCTTACCACTTTGTGATTCATGACTGGGGTGAAGTCGTAACAAGGTAACCGTAGGGGAACCTGCGGTTGGATCACCTCCTTACCTAATAGATACAACCCGCGTAGTGCTCACACAGATTGTCTGATAGATGTAGAGAAGCAAGGCGTCTTGCGATTGAGACTTCAGTGTCCCCTTCGTCTAGAGGCCCAGGACACCGCCCTTTCACGGCGGTAACAGGGGTTCGAATCCCCTAGGGGACGCCACTTGCTGGTATGTAAGTGAAAGTTGCGTGCCGATATATCTCAAAGCTGACTTGAAAGAGTCATGTTTGAGATATTTGCTCTTTAACAATCCGGAACAAGCTGAAAATTGAAACGACATGTCGTCTTATTCTTCCGTAATAAAGAATGAGGTTAAGACATGTTCGAGTCTCTCAAATTTTCATAATCTGAAGCGAAACATCTTCGGGTTGTGAGGTTAAGCGACTAAGCGTACACGGTGGATGCCCTGGCAGTCAGAGGCGATGAAGGACGTGCTAATCTGCGATAAGCGTCGGTAAGGTGATATGAACCGTTATAGCCGGCGATTTCCGAATGGGGAAACCCAGTGTGTTTCGACACACTATCATTACGTGAATACATAGCGTAATGAAGCGAACCGGGGGAACTGAAACATCTAAGTACCCCGAGGAAAAGAAATCAACCGAGATTCCCCCAGTAGCGGCGAGCGAACGGGGAGCAGCCCAGAACCTGAATCAGTTTGTGTGTTAGTGGAAGCGTCTGGAAAGTCGCAGGGTACAGGGTGATACTCCCGTACACTAAAATGCACAGGCTGTGAGTTCGAAGAGTAAGGCGGGACACGTGGTATCCTGTCTGAATATGGGGGGACCATCCTCCAAGGCTAAATACTCCTGACTGACCGATAGTGAACCAGTACCGTGAGGGAAAGGCGAAAAGAACCCCGGCGAGGGGAGTGAAAAAGAACCTGAAACCGTGTACGTACAAGCAGTGGGAGCCTCTTTATGGGGTGACTGCGTACCTTTTGTATAATGGGTCAGCGACTTATATTCTGTAGCAAGGTTAACCGTATAGGGGAGCCGCAGGGAAACCGAGTCTTAACTGGGCGTTAAGTTGCAGGGTATAGACCCGAAACCCGGTGATCTAGCCATGGGCAGGTTGAAGGTTGGGTAACACTAACTGGAGGACCGAACCGACTAATGTTGAAAAATTAGCGGATGACTTGTGGCTGGGGGTGAAAGGCCAATCAAACCGGGAGATAGCTGGTTCTCCCCGAAAGCTATTTAGGTAGCGCCTCGTGAACTCATCTTCGGGGGTAGAGCACTGTTTCGGCTAGGGGGCCATCCCGGCTTACCAACCCGATGCAAACTACGAATACCGAAGAATGTTATCACGGGAGACACACGGCGGGTGCTAACGTCCGTCGTGAAGAGGGAAACAACCCAGACCGCCAGCTAAGGTCCCAAAGTCATGGTTAAGTGGGAAACGATGTGGGAAGGCACAGACAGCCAGGATGTTGGCTTAGAAGCAGCCATCATTTAAAGAAAGCGTAATAGCTCACTGGTCGAGTCGGCCTGCGCGGAAGATGTAACGGGGCTAAACCATGCACCGAAGCTGCGGCAGCGACACTATGTGTTGTTGGGTAGGGGAGCGTTCTGTAAGCCGTTGAAGGTGAACTGTGAGGTTTGCTGGAGGTATCAGAAGTGCGAATGCTGACATAAGTAACGATAAAGCGGGTGAAAAGCCCGCTCGCCGGAAGACCAAGGGTTCCTGTCCAACGTTAATCGGGGCAGGGTGAGTCGACCCCTAAGGCGAGGCCGAAAGGCGTAGTCGATGGGAAACAGGTTAATATTCCTGTACTCGGTGTTACTGCGAAGGGGGGACGGAGAAGGCTATGTTAGCCGGGCGACGGTTGTCCCGGTTTAAGCATGTAGGCGGGAAGTTTAGGTAAATCCGGACTTCTGTTAACGCTGAGGTGTGATGACGAGGCACTACGGTGCTGAAGTAACAAATGCCCTGCTTCCAGGAAAAGCCTCTAAGCATCAGGTAACATTGAATCGTACCCCAAACCGACACAGGTGGTCAGGTAGAGAATACCAAGGCGCTTGAGAGAACTCGGGTGAAGGAACTAGGCAAAATGGTGCCGTAACTTCGGGAGAAGGCACGCTGTCGTTAGGTGAAACGATTTACTCGTGGAGCTGAAGGCAGTCGAAGATACCAGCTGGCTGCAACTGTTTATTAAAAACACAGCACTGTGCAAACACGAAAGTGGACGTATACGGTGTGACGCCTGCCCGGTGCCGGAAGGTTAATTGATGGGGTTATCCGCAAGGAGAAGCTCTTGATCGAAGCCCCGGTAAACGGCGGCCGTAACTATAACGGTCCTAAGGTAGCGAAATTCCTTGTCGGGTAAGTTCCGACCTGCACGAATGGCGTAATGATGGCCAGGCTGTCTCCACCCGAGACTCAGTGAAATTGAAATCGCTGTGAAGATGCAGTGTACCCGCGGCAAGACGGAAAGACCCCGTGAACCTTTACTATAGCTTGACACTGAACATTGAGCCTTGATGTGTAGGATAGGTGGGAGGCTTTGAAGCGTGGACGCCAGTCTGCGTGGAGCCAACCTTGAAATACCACCCTTTAATGTTTGATGTTCTAACGTAGACCCGTGATCCGGGTTGCGGACAGTGTCTGGTGGGTAGTTTGACTGGGGCGGTCTCCTCCTAAAGCGTAACGGAGGAGCACGAAGGTTAGCTAATCACGGTCGGACATCGTGAGGTTAGTGCAAAGGCATAAGCTAGCTTGACTGCGAGAGTGACGGCTCGAGCAGGTGCGAAAGCAGGTCTTAGTGATCCGGTGGTTCTGAATGGAAGGGCCATCGCTCAACGGATAAAAGGTACTCCGGGGATAACAGGCTGATACCGCCCAAGAGTTCATATCGACGGCGGTGTTTGGCACCTCGATGTCGGCTCATCACATCCTGGGGCTGAAGTAGGTCCCAAGGGTATGGCTGTTCGCCATTTAAAGTGGTACGCGAGCTGGGTTTAGAACGTCGTGAGACAGTTCGGTCCCTATCTGCCGTGGGCGCTGGAGAATTGAGGGGGGCTGCTCCTAGTACGAGAGGACCGGAGTGGACGCATCACTGGTGTTCGGGTTGTCATGCCAATGGCATTGCCCGGTAGCTAAATGCGGAAGAGATAAGCGCTGAAAGCATCTAAGCGCGAAACTTGCCCCGAGATGAGTTCTCCCTGACTCCTTGAGAGTCCTGAAGGAACGTTGAAGACTACGACGTTGATAGGCTGGGTGTGTAAGCGTAGCGATACGTTGAGCTAACCAGTACTAATGATCCGTGAGGCTTAACCTTACAACACCGAAGGTGTTTTAGAGAGAAGTAAATTTTCAGCTTAGTTCAGGATTTAGTTGATGGTTATATAAAAATATAACGGTCAATAAACAGAATTTGCCTGGCGGCCGTAGCGCGGTGGTCCCACCTGACCCCATGCCGAACTCAGAAGTGAAACGCCGTAGCGCCGATGGTAGTGTGGGGTCTCCCCATGCGAGAGTAGGGAACTGCCAGGCATCAAATTAGCATTAACCCCGACCGAAAGGCCGGGGTTTTTTGCTTTTTACAGATTTTAAAAACGTCGCAAGCGGTATCTTTTCAGCCCGTTATTGCTGTTTTACCCACTGATAGATGAAATCAGCAATCCCTTCTGTATTATTAATATCCAATACGGGTACGGAAATGGCCAAGGGTACGTTACTGGCCACAGCTATAACGCAGGGATCGATCTCTAATGCTTCAGCTTTATGACCAGTTTCCTGCCTGAATAAAAGAATCTTAGCGACAGGCTCGTGTTTGAACCCTTCAATCAGAATTAAATCCAGTTTGCGGTTATCCATCCTTGAGGCAAGGTAATGCAGGTCCAGGTCCGGCTCTTCGGGTGTTTCCGTCATTAACGCCCAGCGCTTCTGGCTGGCGACGATGGTTTGCGCTGCGCCAGCTTTACGGAGCTCATAGCTATCCTTACCCGGTTTATCCACATCCATATCATGGTGAGTATGTTTGATGAGCCCTGGTCTGATGCCTTTAGCGAGTAACAATGGGATTAGCTGCTTTAGCAATGTGGTTTTTCCTGTCCCGCTCCAGGCCGCAATTGCCAGTAGCGGTGGTACTATTACTTTTTCTGCCATCGTGAAAGCTCATCGAGAGTATTTATATTGGTAAAATAAGCTGCCTGGCCATCAAAAGAGACTGAATGTCCTCCTGTACCCAGTAAAAATTGCATCACTCGCCTTTCACCAGCGAGCAGATATTCTCTCAATGGCAAGCAAAGTGAATGATGAAGCAAGGCTACGCCGGGATGATCTCGTTGCCCATCATTGGCCCAGATTGCCAACGCGTTACCACGCGCTTGCCAAAGTTTGCAGGCAAGATCGGTGGGAATATTGGGGGTATCGCAAGGGCAGAATAGCAGCCACTCACTTTCAGTTTGCTCCATCACAGCTAACATGCCGGCCAATGGCCCCTGGTAATCACTTATTGAATCCTGAATAACCGGAATTCCGCTTTGCTGATAGATCTCAAGGTTCCTGTTGGCACTGATTACAACATCGCCTACCTGTGGTTTTAATACAGTGAGGACGTGCTGGAAAAGTGGCTGGCCGTTAAGCAGGGCCAATCCCTTATCAGTGCCGCCCATTCTGCTTCCCCTGCCGCCGGCTAACACAACGCCGGTGACTTCTGTTAATCGCTGCACGAATATCGCCTCTTTTAATGTGGGTTTTAGCCTGCTAACGTGTTGCCTTTCACATGCGATAAGGAACACCAACATGAAATGTAAGCGCCTGAACGAACTTCTTGAACTGCTTCAGCCCGCATGGCAGAAAGAGCCAGATCTTAACCTGATACAATTCTTGCAGAAATTGGCTGCTGAGTCAGGCTATCGCGGTGAACTGGCCGATCTCACTGACGATGTACTGATCTACCATCTGAAAATGCGCGATTCTGCAAAAGATGATGCGATCCCGGGCCTTAAAAAGGATTATGAAGAAGACTTCAAAACGGCACTGCTGCGCGCTCGTGGTGTCATTAAGGAATAAAAGAGTAAAAGCTTGTAAGCCGAAACACTTAAGAGGCTTTGAAATGTTATCCTGAAGCATTCGTATTTACTTCCGGTTGCCGGGATGACAGACAGCGCATTTAATTTCCAGACTCTACATCCGGATACTATCCTCGATGCTCTTTTTGAACAGGGTATTCGGGTGGATTCGGGACTGACGCCGTTAAACAGTTTTGAAAACCGCGTTTATCAGTTCCAGGATGAAGAGCGCCAACGTTTTGTCGTGAAGTTTTATCGCCCTCATCGCTGGTCAGCAGCGCAAATTGAAGAAGAGCATCAATTTGCGCTGGAACTGCAGGCCGATGAGGTGCCTTTAGCTGCCCCTCTTCACTTTGCAGGAAAGACTCTTCTTCATCATCAAGGGTTTATGTTTGCCGTGTTTCCTAGTTTGGGAGGGCGACAATACGAAACCGATAACATCGACCAGATGGAATGGGTGGGCCGTTATCTTGGCCGCATTCATCAAACGGGTCGCCAGCAGCTCTTTCAGCATCGCCCAACCTTTGGCCTGGAGGAGTATCTCTTCCAGCCACGCGAGCTATTTGAATATAGCGAGCTTATTCCCCGTGCCCTTAAGAAAGATTTTCTGGCGGCAACGGATGCGCTGATAGAGGAAGTTAAACGCACCTGGCACACTGATTTTGAACCCCTGCGTCTGCATGGCGATTGTCACCCTGGCAATATCCTCTGGCGGGATGGGCCGCTGTTTGTTGACCTTGATGATGCTCGTAATGGCCCAGCTGTACAGGATATCTGGATGTTGCTTAATGGTGATAAGGCCGAACAGCGGATGCAGCTAGAAACCATTATTGAAGCTTACGAAGAGTTTTCGTCATTTGATACCGGCGAGCTAACCCTGATTGAACCGTTGCGTGCCATGCGCATCGTCTATTATCTCGCGTGGCTAATGCGGCGCTGGGATGATCCCGCATTCCCCCGAAATTTCCCGTGGTTTAGTGAAGAGGATTTCTGGAGAAGGCAGACTGTAACTTTTACAGAGCAGGTCCGGGTTCTACGAGAACCTCCATTACAATTAACGCCAATGTATTAATCAGTAAAATTCAGGAGAGAGTTGATTATGAAGAAGATTTGGCTGGCGCTGGCGGGCATGATCCTGGCATTTAGCGCCTCTGCAGCACAGTTTACCGACGGTAAACAGTTTATCACTCTGGATAAGCCGGTTGCCGGTGAGCCGCAGGTATTAGAATTTTTCTCATTCTACTGCCCGCACTGCTACCAGTTTGAACAGGTTCTTCATGTGTCTGACAACGTGAAGAAAAAGCTGCCTGAAGGCACCAAAATGACCAAGTACCACGTTGAGTTCCTTGGCCCATTAGGTAAAGATTTGACTCAGGCTTGGGCTGTTGCAATGGCTCTCGGCGTAGAAGATAAAATCTCCTCCCCAATGTTCGAAGCTGTTCAGAAAACACAAACCGTGCAGAATGATGCCGATATCCGCAAAGTGTTTATCGATGCAGGCGTAAAACCGGAAGAGTACGATGCGGCCTGGAACAGCTTTGTGGTGAAATCTCTGGTTGCTCAACAAGAGAAAGCGGCAGCCGATCTTCAACTGCAGGGCGTACCGGCTATGTACGTTAACGGCAAATATCAGCTGAACATGCAGGGCATGGACACCAGCAGTATGGATATCTTCGTGCAGCAGTATGCTGACACGGTGAAATACCTGGTTGAGAAGAAATAAGATTAAAAAAGCCGGTCATTGACCGGCTTTTTTATCCCCAGAGAGTAGCGTTTCCAGTTGCTTATCCTTCTCGCTCCACAGCGTATTTAGCCAGAGCTGAAAACGACGCTTAAAGCTTTTATCGTTAACATAATCTCCATGCAGTTCTTCCGTAATAGGCACTAAAGAGACGCGTACAACGATTTTTGTCATTTTCCCTGAAAGCATATCGTAAAACGGCAGCTGATTATTCTCCGGGTAACACAGCGTGACGTTCAGCATCTTATCAAACTGTTTGCCAAGCACATTCATTGCCATCGCTATACCGGCCGCTTTCGGCAGCAACAGATAGTTAAACGGCGAACGAGTCTGTCCCTTTTTCTCGGTGGTGAAGCGCGAGCCCTCAACAAAATTCACAATCGTGGTAGGGTGAGCACGAAACTTCATACAGGAACGACGTGTCGTTTCGACATCTTTACCCCTGCGTTCTGGATGACGCAGCAAATAAGTTCTTGAATAGCGTTTCATAAACGGCATATCCAGCGCCCAGCAGGCCAGTCCCATAAAAGGAACCCAGGCAAGCTGCTGCTTAAGAAAATATTTGTTCATGGGAATATGTTTGCGGAATAACACGCAAAGGATCACGATATCTGCCCAACTCTGATGGTTGCTGATTAACAGATACCAGTTCTTTTTATTCAGCCCCTCTAATCCCTCGACATCCCATTTCAAGTGAGGATTGAGGCGCAGCAGCAGTGCGAGCCCCTCACACCAGCAGTACATCATGAAGTCAGCAAATACCGAGATCGAGCGCCATATCGCCGGAAAGGGCAGCATGAGCTTAACGATCCCGGCCAAAATGATAGGTACAGAGCAGGCGATCGTGACCAAAATAGTGAGTGCAATACTTAACACCAATGTGATCGCAGCGAGTAATCTCGACATAGGTAATTTTTGCTGGTTAGGGGTATATGGAATGCTGTTATTAGCGGCAATAAGAGGCGGATTTTATCAGAAAACCTATAATGACGACTCGCCAAATGAACAGGATTTTCATGAATCGCATTTATGGGTAGAACAATGGCCCATCGTTTCTTACTCGTCTGAGTATATATCCACATCAAACGATCGTTAGTTAATTCATCGAGTCCAAACCAGCATTCATTTAACTTACTGAAATTAAAATATATTTAATGATGGTGTGATAGAGATAATGCCATGAAATTAGTTAGTTAAAAAAATATACACAAAGTTATCCACAAAAACGATCTCGCGCAGGATCTCCCGATCCTGGAATTCTTTTCAGCATATTGCGCCCAATAGTTCATGTTTTTGGCCAGGCTATGGCATCCTTTAGCAATACATTAATCACAGGCATGGAACGGAACATTATGGTCCAGATCGCAGACAACCCGCTTATCCTCGTTGATGGCTCTTCCTATCTTTATCGGGCATATCACGCCTTCCCACCGTTGACGAACAGCCGTGGCGAGCCAACAGGGGCGATGTACGGCGTGCTGAACATGCTGCGTAGCCTGATTTTGCAATACCAGCCGACGCACGCTGCCGTGGTGTTTGATGCCAAAGGCAAAACGTTCCGTGATGAGTTGTTTGAGGACTATAAATCGCACCGCCCCCCAATGCCGGACGATCTCAGAGCGCAGATTGAACCTCTGCACGCGATGGTTAAAGCGATGGGGCTGCCTTTACTGGCCGTCTCAGGCGTTGAAGCCGATGACGTTATTGGTACGCTGGCGCTGGAGGCTGAAAAAGCAGGTCGCCCGGTGCTGATCAGTACCGGTGATAAAGACATGGCGCAGCTGGTGACGCCGGGCGTGACGCTGATTAACACCATGACCAATACCATCCTTGGGCCAGAAGAGGTACTGACCAAATACGGCGTACCTCCGGAGCTGATAATCGACTTCCTGGCGCTGATGGGTGACTCTTCGGACAACATTCCTGGCGTACCGGGCGTGGGTGAAAAAACGGCTCAGGCACTGCTTCAGGGGCTGGGTGGGCTGGACACGCTTTACGCCCACCCTGAAAAAATTGCCGAACTTACCTTCCGTGGTGCGAAAACCATGGCAGCTAAGCTAGAGCAAAGCAAAGAGCTGGCTTATCTCTCCTATAAGCTCGCCACCATTAAGACCGACGTTGAGCTGGAGCTGGGCTGTGAGCAGCTTGAAGTCCAGCAACCAGCGGCAGAGGAACTGCTGACACTCTTCAAGCAGTACGAATTTAAGCGCTGGATAACCGACGTAGAAGCAGGCAAATGGATGCAGGCTAAAGGAGCCAAACCGGCCGCGCAGCCTCTGAAAGCCGCTGAGGTTGAAGCCGAGCCTGAAGTGCCAGCCAGCCAGCTCTCTTATGACAATTACGTCACTGTCCTGGATGAGAGCGTACTGCTTGAATGGATTGAGCGGCTGAAAAAAGCGCCGCTGTTTGCGTTTGATACCGAGACCGACAGTCTGGATAACGTCAGCGCTAACCTGGTGGGGCTTTCCTTTGCCACCGAACCGGGTGTGGCCTGCTATATCCCCGTTGCACATGACTATCTCGATGCGCCGGAGCAAATTTCTCGCGATCGCGCGCTGGAGCTACTTAAGCCCCTGCTGGAGGACGAGAAAGCGCTGAAAGTCGGGCAAAACCTGAAATACGATCGTGGCATCATGCAGAACTATGGCATTGAGCTGCGGGGCATCGCTTTTGACACCATGCTGGAATCTTACACGCTGGACAGCGTCGCAGGCCGCCATGATATGGACAGTCTGGCCGATCGCTGGTTGAAGCACCAAACCATCTCGTTTGAAGAGATTGCCGGCAAAGGCAAAAAACAGCTGACCTTTAACCAGATCGATTTGGAAACTGCCGGGCGCTATGCGGCAGAAGATGCCGACGTCACCCTGCAGCTGCATTTGAAGATGTGGCCGAAGCTCGAGAAGGTTGCGGGCCCGCTGAACATCTTTAAAAACGTCGAAATGCCACTGGTACCGGTGATTTCACGCATTGAACGCAATGGCGTGAAAATCGACCCGGCTATTTTGCACGCGCATTCTGGTGAGCTGACTAAGCGCCTGGCAGAACTTGAACTCAAAGCTCATGAAATCGCCGGAGAAGAATTCAACCTCTCTTCCACAAAGCAGCTGCAAACCATTCTCTTTGAAAAACAGGGTATTAAGCCGCTGAAGAAAACGCCGGGCGGCGCGCCGTCGACGTCCGAAGAGGTGCTTGAAGAGCTGGCTCTGGATTACCCACTGCCGAAAGTGATCCTGGAATACCGTGGTTTGGCGAAGCTGAAATCCACCTACACTGACAAGTTACCGCTGATGATTAGCCCGATAACCGGGCGCGTGCATACGTCTTATCACCAGGCTGTCACGGCCACCGGGCGTTTGTCTTCGACCGATCCTAACCTGCAGAACATTCCTGTGCGCAACGAAGAAGGGCGTCGTATTCGTCAGGCCTTTATTGCGCCTGAAGATTACGTGATTCTTTCTGCGGACTACTCGCAAATTGAACTGCGCATCATGGCTCATCTCTCTCGCGATAAAGGCCTGTTAAGCGCCTTTGCCGAAGGCAAAGATATCCACCGCGCCACCGCTGCGGAAGTATTTGGTCTGCCGCTTGAAAGCGTCACCGGTGAGCAGCGTCGCAGCGCGAAAGCGATTAACTTTGGTTTGATCTACGGCATGAGCGCCTTTGGTCTTTCCCGCCAGCTCAATATTCCGCGCAAAGAGTCCCAGAAGTATATGGATCTCTACTTCGAGCGTTATCCGGGCGTGCTGGAGTATATGGAGCGTACGCGTGCTCAGGCGAAAGATCAGGGCTATGTTGAAACGCTGGATGGCCGCCGTCTTTACCTACCGGACATCAATTCCAGCAACGGCGCTCGTCGTGCCGGCGCGGAGCGTGCGGCGATTAACGCCCCGATGCAGGGTACCGCTGCCGACATTATCAAGCGCGCGATGATCGCCGTCGACGGCTGGCTGGAGACAGACAAGCCACGAGTGAAAATGATCATGCAGGTGCACGATGAACTGGTGTTCGAAGTGCACAAAGACGACGTGGAAGCGGTGTCGAAAAAGGTGCATGAGCTGATGGAAAGCAGCATGAAGCTCGACGTGCCGCTGCTGGTGGAAGTGGGCAGCGGTAAAAACTGGGATGAGGCGCATTAATAGACAATTGCTCAGGTCATGTTTTTGTAACTAAGCAACATAAGTCATAGCTTTTTGTGATGATGCTTCAAGAATGTGATGCAAAAAGTGAAAAAAAACTACAAAAAATGCTTTTTTGAGCGATTAAAAAGGAGTAAAGTTATTCGCGTAGGGTACAGAGGTAAGATGTTCTATCTTTCAGACCTTTTACTTCACGTAATCGGATTTGGCTGAATATTTAGCCGCCCCAGTCAGAAATGACTGGGGCGTTTTTTATTGCGCGAAAGAAAAGAAAAACGCGGCCTGGGCCGCGTTATGAACTGAAAGTGAGCAGACGATCCTTGAAGGAATGGCTTACTCTTCAGCCGCTTCCCCTTCCACCGCCGGCGGAAGATCGTTGTACCAGCTATCCAGCTTCAGACGCAGTTTATCAACGCCGGTTTTCTTCAGGGAAGAGAACGCCTCAACCTCGATATTCCCGCCAAACGCCAGAATTGCTTCACGCACCATATTCAGCTGGGCTTTACGCGCGCCCGATGCCAGCTTATCGGCTTTGGTCAGCAGCAGCATGACTTCGATATTGCTGGCGACGGCCCACTCAATCATCTGCTGATCGAGATCTTTCAGCGGATGGCGGATATCCATCAGCACGACCAGGCCTTTCAGGCTGTTACGCTTTTGCAGGTATTCCCCCAGCGCGCGTTGCCATTTGTGTTTCACCTCTTCCGGGACTTCGGCGTAGCCGTAGCCAGGTAAGTCTACCAGGCGTTTGCCTTCGGCAACTTCAAACAGGTTAATGAGCTGGGTACGGCCAGGGGTTTTACTGGTACGCGCCAGGCTTTTCTGATTGGTCAGCGTGTTCAGCGAGCTGGATTTCCCCGCGTTAGAGCGGCCTGCGAAAGCAACCTCAATACCGGTATCAGAAGGCAGATGGCGAATGTCCGGTGCGCTGAGCACGAACTTAGTCAGTTGATAGTTCCAGTTTTTCAAAACGGTTGTCTCCGTCAGGTAAGCATTTGCCGGGGATTATACCTGAACGAGCGGAAAACGCCGTGTTTCTCGCCAGAAGCAGAAGGCTTACAGCAGAGTGGATTGATTTTGTAAGCCATTTGCTATGGCAAATGGCAGATATCCCGGTGAATATCAGTCACTATGTATTCAAGAGTTGTTTATTTTCAAATAATTAACTGATTACTTCATCGTACGGGGCGTTGTGAACGTGAACGGCCATCTTGTTAATGATAAGCGTAGCGGTAAAGTGAGTGTGTCGGCGAGGGAAGGACAGGGTTGTCTCAAGCTAACATGGAATATTTGCTCCTTTACGGGGGCCAGAATAAGAAAAAGGCGGCGGGTTAACCTGTCGCCTTTTTTCTTTGCTTGCTTTCTGCTAGATTCCGCCGCAATTCTATACTGAATAAAATGGCTTAAGACGACTTATCATGAAGCAACCAAACTCGGCACCACAAGGCAAAAAACCGGCAAAAGCACGCCGTAAATCACGCGAAGAGATCGACCAGGAAGCGCGTGAGCGTAAGCGCCAGAAAAAACACCGCGGCCACGCAGCGGGGAGCCGTGCGAATGGCGAAAGCCAGGCAAAAGGCGGCAAAGCATCGGGTCAGGCGAAAGACCCTCGCATTGGCAGTAAAAAACCTATTCAACTGGGCGTAACCGATGCAGCACCGGTCGCTAAACAGCACAAACCGAAGAGCGAGAAACCTATGCTAACACCACAGGCTGAGCTGGATATGCTGGAAAACGATGAGCGCCTGGATGGGCTGCTGGAGCGTCTGGAAGCGGGCGAAACCCTGAGCAAGGAAGAGCAGTCCTGGGTGGATGCGAAGCTCGATCGCATTGATGCGCTGATGGAACAACTCGGCATCGCCTGGGAAGACGATGAAGAGGAAGAAGAAGAAAAAGCGGATGATTTGATGCGTCTGCTGAAGGGCGGTAACTGACGTTTACTCCTATGGGATTACCTGTTCTTCTTATGGTTATTCCGCTGGTGTGTTATCTGCTGTGGTTATTCGTTAAACTACGGCGGCTGTCGCGGCTGCAGAATTCGCTGCGGCGAAGGGTTATGGCTCGTGGAGCGAGCGGGCCAGCTTCGCCTCGTCGGCGCCGGCGACAACACCGCAAGGAGTGAGAATGTCTGAGCAGTTAATCGACTGGGATCTGGCTCTGATCCAGAAATATAATTATTCAGGGCCGCGTTACACCTCTTATCCAACCGCGCTGGAGTTTTCTGAAGCCTTTGGCGAACCCGCATTTTTGCAGGCGGTTGCCCGTTACCCGGAGCGGCCGCTGTCGCTTTACGTGCATATCCCGTTCTGCCACAAGCTTTGTTATTTCTGTGGCTGCAATAAAATTGTGACCCGCCAGCAGCACAAGGCTGACCAGTATCTCGACGCTCTGGAACAGGAAATTATCCACCGTGCGCCGCTTTTTGCGGGCCGACAGGTTAGCCAATTGCACTGGGGCGGCGGGACGCCAACTTATCTGAGCAAAGCGCAAATCAGCCGCCTGATGGCGCTGCTGCGTGGCAATTTCCATTTTAATGATGACGCGGAACTGTCCATTGAAGTTGACCCGCGCGAAATTGAACTGGATGTGCTCGACCACCTTCGGCAGGAAGGTTTTACCCGCCTTAGTATGGGCGTTCAGGACTTCAATAAAGAAGTGCAGCGCCTCGTCAACCGAGAGCAGGATGAAGAGTTTATCTTCGCGCTGATCGAGCGCGCGCGGGCATTAGGGTTTACTTCCACCAATATCGACCTGATTTACGGCTTGCCAAAGCAAACGCCGGAAAGCTTTGCCTTCACGCTCAAGCGCGTGGCCGAGCTAAGCCCGCATCGCCTCAGCGTTTTCAACTACGCACACCTGCCGACGCTATTTGCCGCCCAGCGCAAGATTAAAGACGCTGACTTGCCGAGCGCGCAGCAGAAGATGGATATCCTGCAGGAAACCATCGCCTCGCTGACGGGGTCTGGTTACCAGTTTATCGGGATGGATCACTTTGCCCGCCCGGACGATGAACTGGCGATTGCCCAGCGGGAAGGCAAACTACACCGTAATTTCCAGGGGTATACCACCCAGGGGGATACCGATCTGCTGGGGCTTGGCGTGTCGGCCATTAGCATGATCGGCGACTGTTACGCGCAGAACCAGAAAGAGCTGAAGCGCTATTATCAGCAGGTAGATGAGCAGGGCAATGCGCTGTGGCGTGGCCTGGCGCTCACGCGGGACGATTGCATTCGCCGCGATGTTATCAAGGCGCTGATCTGCAACTTCCAGCTGAACTTTGCCGATATCGAACAAATGTGGTCTCTGACGTTTGCGGATTACTTTGCAGAGGATTTAGGCCTGCTGGCGCCGCTGGCGAAAGATGGGCTGGTGGAGGTCAGCGATCAGGGGATTCAGGTTACCGGTAAGGGACGTCTGCTTATTCGCAACATTTGCATGTGTTTTGATGCCTACCTGAGGCAAAAGGCGCGTCTGCAGCAGTTTTCGCGTGTGATATAAAAACGGCGGGGTTTAGCCCCGCCGTTATTTAACCTTTCGCAAAGCGCTATTCCATGCCCAGCTCTTTGAGCTTACGGGTCAGCGTGTTTCGGCCCCATCCCAACAGACGAGCTGCTTCTTGTTTGTGCCCTTGAGTGTGCCTCAGCGCAGTGGTTAGCAGCGTGCGTTCCATTTCCGGCTGAGCCTCAGAAAGCAGATCCTGATGACCGGAACGTAGCGCTCGTTCCGCCCACTGCGCCAGCAGCATAGCCCAGCTATCCGGGTTGGTCTGAGTGACTCCACCGCTTTCGGTCACTGTGGTTTCAAACAGCTCGCTCGGGAGATCCTGAATCAGCACTTCCTGACCCGCCGCCATGACCGTCAACCAGCGACAGGTGTTTTCCAGTTGGCGCACGTTGCCGGGCCAGGCGAGGCGCGTTAAGGCATTTTCCGTTTCCGGATGCAGCAGTTTTGCTTCTACGCCCAGTTCGCGCGCGGCCACTTGCAGGAAATGGCGTGCCAGACGCGGGATATCTTCCCGACGCTCGCGAAGCGGAGGCAGGTGAACTCGAATCACGTTCAGGCGGTGGAACAAGTCCTCACGAAACTTGCCTTCCTGCACCCGCTGCTCAAGGTTCTGGTGGGTTGCGGCAATAATACGCACATCCACTTTTACCGCCGCGTAGCCGCCCACGCGGTAAAACTGGCCGTCGGCCAGCACGCGCAGTAAACGAGTCTGAACGTCCAGCGGCATATCACCTATTTCGTCGAGAAACAGCGTGCCGCCGTCAGCCTGTTCGAAGCGCCCCTGGCGAATCTGGTTGGCACCGGTAAAAGCCCCTTTTTCATGCCCGAACAGCTCTGACTCGATTAAATCTTTGGGAATAGCCGCCATATTGAGCGCGATAAACGGCGATTTCACCCGCGGGCTGTGGCGGTGCAATGCATGCGCCACAAGCTCTTTGCCTGTCCCGGATTCACCGTTAATCAGTACGCTGATAGAGGAGCGCGACAGGCGGCCAATAATGCGAAACACGTCCTGCATCGCCGGGGCTTCGCCGATGATGTCGGTCGTTGGTCCGTTATCCGGCGCATTACGCGGCTGCTGCTGTTCCTGATAGTGGCTGATAGCGCGTTCAACCAGCGCTACCGCCTCATCGATATCAAACGGTTTTGGCAGATAATCGAAAGCCCCCTGTTGATAGGCGCTAACGGCCGCGTCTAAATCCGAATGCGCGGTCATGATGATGACCGGCAGCATCGGGTGGCGCTGCTTAATCTGCTTTAACAGGGCAAGACCGTCCATGCCGGGCATACGAATGTCCGACAGCAGTACGTCCGGGGTTTTGGTCGCCAGCGCGTCCAGCACCTCATTGCCATTCTCAAAGGTGGTGCAGCTTAATCCGGCTCCGGTTAACGCGCGCTCAAGGACCCAGCGGATGGAGCTATCGTCGTCAACGACCCAAACTATCCCTCGTTGCATAATGACCTCTACTTCCGAATAGGCAGGTAAACCGAAAATTCGGTATGACCAGGCCAGCTGTTGAATTCGATTTTCCCCGAATGCTGGTCGATAAGGCTACGCGCTATGGAAAGACCCAGCCCGGTGCCGCCTTCTCGCCCACTGACCATCGGGTAGAACAACGTGTCCTGCAAATGTGCCGGGATACCCGGGCCGTTATCTTCAATATCTATGCGTGCCGCGAGACGATAGCGTGAGCCATGCAGCGTCAGCTGGAAAGCCGTGCGGGTGCGTAAAATAATTTCGCCGCCTTCGCTACCCAGCGCCTGCAGCGCATTGCGAACGATATTCAGTAAAACCTGCTCTATCTGATCCGGATCGTGTGCAAATTCCGGCAAACTTGGATCGTAATCCCGTACAAGAGTGACGTTCTCTGGCAGCTCCATCGACACGAGTTTCACCACGCGTTCGGCCACTTTATGAATGCTCTCGGTGACGTGCATGCCCGGCTGCTGAGGCCCTAACAGGCGATCGACCAGATTACGCAAACGGTCCGCTTGCTCAATAATGACTTTGGTGTACTCCGTCAGCGACGGGTCGGGAAGCGCTTTACTCAGCAGTTGCGCCGCGCCGCGTAAGCCGCCTAATGGGTTTTTAATCTCATGCGCAAGGCCACGAACTAAATCTCGGGCGGCAATCTGCTGCGCATGTTGCAGCTGTTCCTGACTCAATCGACGCTGATTATCCATCGGCGCCATTTCCATCAGGATGTACCCTTCCGGAAGCTTTTGCGCCGTCAGAGAGAGAATGTGCGATCGGCCATCAATGACCAGCGTCACCTCGTTGTCGGTAAACCCCTGGCCTGCCATAAGGCTTTCCTGCATGACGCCTATATTCAACGAGAAATAACTCAACAGGTCCGGCAGCGGTGTGCCGTACAGCTTGCGTGAACTCTGCGCCAGCAATTGCTGTGCCGCAGGGTTAGCGTAATGAACCGCCAGCTCGTCATCCACGAGCAGGATGCTGTTGATGAGAGAATTCAGAATCTGCCCAGCATCGGGCAGCGCGCCAGTTGCCATACAGCAGTCTCCGTGCACCGTTTTAGTGCATTATAGTATTTGGGTGACAAAAAACAGCGTCACAGAGGGATCCGATGGAGAAAAAAGCCCATCCGAAGATGGGCCAAAGTTTCCACGGCAACAAAAAACAACTTCAATTAGACGCTGTAGTACAGCTCGAACTCTACCGGATGCGGAGTCATGCGAACGCGGTCGTTTTCTTCGATACGCAGTGCGATGTAAGCATCGATAGCGTCGTCGGTGAATACGCCACCCGCAGTCAGGAACTCACGGTCTTCGTTCAGTGCATTCAGTGCTTCTTCCAGAGAGCCAGCAACCTGTGGGATCTCTTTCGCTTCTTCTGGCGGCAGGTCATACAGGTTTTTGTCCATGGCTTCGCCTGGGTGGATCTTGTTCTTAATACCGTCCAGACCCGCCATCAGCAGCGCTGCGAAGCACAGGTATGGGTTAGCCGCTGGGTCCGGGAAGCGCACTTCGATACGACGTGCTTTCGGAGACGCAACAACCGGGATACGGATAGAAGCAGAACGGTTACGGGCAGAGTAAGCCAGCATAACTGGAGCTTCGTAGCCTGGGACCAGACGCTTATAGGAGTTGGTGGTTGGGTTCGCCAGGGCGTTGATTGCTTTAGCGTGTTTGATAACACCACCGATGTAGTACAGCGCTTGCTCAGACAGGCCAGCATATTTGTCACCGGAGAACAGGTTTACGCCGTTCTTGGACAGGGACATGTGGCAGTGCATGCCGGAACCGTTATCGCCAAACATTGGTTTTGGCATAAAGGTCGCGGTTTTGCCGTAAGCGTGAGCCACGTTGTGTACAACGTATTTGTAGATCTGAATTTCGTCAGCTTTTTTGGTCATGGTGTTGAAGCGGGTTGCCACTTCGTTCTGACCAGCGGTCGCCACTTCGTGGTGATGAGCTTCAACAACCAGGCCCATTTGCTCCATGGTCAGACACATAGCAGAACGCAGGTCCTGAGAAGAGTCGACCGGTGGCACTGGGAAGTAACCGCCTTTCACCGCTGGACGGTGGCCTTTGTTACCGCCTTCGTATTTGGTGCCGGTGTTCCATGCGCCTTCGATATCATCGATAGCAACGTGGGAGCCGGAGATAGAGCTGCCGAAACGAATGTCGTCGAACAGGAAGAATTCTGGCTCTGGCCCGAACAGAACGGTGTCTGCGATGCCGGTAGAGCGCAGGTAGTCTTCAGCGCGTTTTGCAATAGAACGCGGGTCACGGTCGTAGCCCTGCATGGTGCCTGGCTCGAGAATGTCACAGCGGATAATCAGGGTAGAGTCCGCGAAGAACGGGTCGATGACCGCTGTGGTTGGATCTGGCATCAGCACCATGTCGGATTCGTTGATACCTTTCCAGCCACCAATCGAGGAGCCGTCAAACATTTTGCCTTCTTCGAAGAAGTCAGCATTTACCTGATGAGCAGGAATAGTGACGTGCTGTTCTTTACCTTTAGTGTCGGTAAAGCGCAGATCAACAAACTTAACTTCATGCTCATTCAGCATCGTCAAAACGTGTTCAGCGGACATACTTAAACTCTCCCGGATTGGTGTAGTCGTCGTGGTAACGAGGTAATCAAACACTTCTTAATGTGGCTTTTCGCCATAAAATGTTTAAAGCGAAATCTGTGCCAACTTTTAAATCACCCTAAAAAGGCGCTATCATGCGCACCATAGTGCAAAAGGGCTGCACCAGGATGAATAATTTGCACCAATATAGTGCTTCAGTATGAAACCTGAGCACCATATTGGTGCAATTTACGTTATGGCTCCCTTTTTAGCTCCGTGAAAGCGATCACAAACCCTTACTTTCTGCATTGTTTGTAAAGGTTCTTTGTGATCCTGTTCTGTCCTTCGATTAATACGTGTACAATAACGCGCTATTTCTAATGCCTGAGGCAAAGTTGTGATCGAAAATCTGCGTAATATCGCCATCATCGCGCACGTTGACCACGGTAAAACTACCCTGGTTGATAAGCTGCTGCAGCAGTCTGGTACCTTCAGTGAGCGTGCTGAAACTACTGAACGCGTGATGGACTCCAATGACCTGGAGAAAGAGCGTGGGATTACCATCCTCGCTAAAAACACCGCTATCAAATGGAATGACTACCGTATCAACATCGTTGATACCCCAGGACACGCCGACTTCGGTGGTGAAGTTGAGCGCGTAATGTCAATGGTTGACTCCGTTCTGCTGGTGGTTGACGCAATGGATGGCCCAATGCCGCAGACGCGCTTCGTAACCAAGAAGGCGTTTGCCCATGGTTTGAAGCCAATCGTGGTTATCAACAAAGTTGACCGCCCTGGCGCGCGTCCTGACTGGGTTGTGGATCAGGTCTTTGACCTGTTCGTTAATCTTGATGCGACCGACGAACAGCTCGACTTCCCAATCATCTATGCATCCGCACTGAACGGTATCGCGGGTATGGATCACACTGATATGGCGGAAGACATGACCCCGCTGTACCAGGCTATCGTTGATCGCGTACCGGCACCAAGCGTTGACCTTGATGGTCCACTGCAGATGCAAATTTCCCAGTTGGACTACAACAACTACGTTGGTGTTATCGGCATCGGCCGCATCAAACGCGGTAAAGTGAAGCCAAACCAGCAGATCACTATCATTGATAGCGAAGGGAAAACCCGTAACGGTAAAGTCGGTAAAGTGCTGACCCACCTGGGTCTGGAGCGTATCGAGTCTACCGAAGCTGAAGCTGGTGACATCATCGCTATCACCGGCCTGGGCGAGCTGAACATCTCCGACACCATTTGCGACCCGCAAAATGTTGAAGCGCTGCCAGCGCTGTCCGTAGATGAACCAACCGTTTCCATGTTCTTCAACGTCAACACTTCTCCGTTCTGCGGTAAAGAAGGTAAGTTCGTGACCTCTCGTCAGATTCTGGATCGTCTGAACAAAGAGCTGGTTCACAACGTTGCGCTGCGTGTTGAAGAAACCGAAGATGCGGACGCATTCCGCGTTTCCGGTCGTGGTGAACTGCACCTGTCCGTTCTGATTGAAAACATGCGTCGTGAAGGTTTCGAACTGGCGGTATCCCGTCCGAAAGTTATCTTCCGCGAAATCGACGGCCGCAAACAAGAGCCGTTCGAGAACGTGACTCTGGACGTTGAAGAGCAGCATCAGGGTTCCGTGATGCAGGCGCTCGGTGAGCGTAAAGGCGACCTGAAAAACATGAATCCAGACGGCAAAGGCCGCGTGCGTCTTGACTACGTTATCCCAAGCCGTGGTCTGATCGGCTTCCGTAACGAATTCATGACCATGACCTCCGGTACCGGTCTGCTGTACTCCACCTTCAGCCACTATGACGATATCCGTCAGGGCGAAGTGGGCCAGCGTCAGAACGGCGTGCTGATCTCCAACGGTCAGGGTAAAGCGGTTGCGTTTGCGCTGTTCGGTCTGCAGGATCGCGGCAAGCTGTTCCTGGGCCACGGGGCTGAAGTTTACGAAGGCCAGATCATCGGTATCCACAGTCGTTCTAACGACCTGACCGTTAACTGCCTGACCGGTAAGAAGCTGACCAACATGCGTGCTTCCGGTACTGACGAAGCGACCACTCTGGTTCCTGCGCAGAAAATGACCCTGGAGCAAGCTCTGGAGTTCATCGATGACGACGAACTGGTAGAAGTGACCCCGCTGTCCGTGCGTATTCGTAAGCGCCACCTGACTGAAAACGACCGTAAACGTGCGGGTCGTGGTAGCAAAGAAGCTTAAGTTTCTTTTCTGCAGTCTGCTAAAGCCCTACCTGTATAAAGGCGGGGCTTTTTTATTTCTGCCTTAGAATGCGCAACCTCGCCTTCCTCTGATAGTCAAAGTCAGCCTTTCCCGCTACAGTTATTTCTCCATGTCGGAAAGGAGGTGCGCATGCTGTATATCTTTGATTTAGGTAACGTCATCGTTGATATCGACTTTAATCGCGTGCTCGGTGTCTGGAGCGATTACAGCCGGGTGCCGTTAGCCAACCTGCAGAAAAGTTTCGCGATGGGAGAAACCTTCCATCAGCATGAACGTGGGCAGATAACGGATGAAGTGTTTGCCGAACGCTTATGCCACGAAATGGACGTAGCGCTCAGCTATGAGCAGTTTGCCGCAGGCTGGCAGGCGATTTTCATTGGCCTGCGCAAAGAGACGATTGGCGTCATGCAGAATCTTCGTGAGCAGGGACATCGCGTGGTGGTCCTTTCCAATACTAACCGCCTGCATACCGGTTTCTGGCCTGATGAATACCCGGAAGTGGCGCAGTCGGCCGACAAAATCTATCTCTCCCAGGAAATGGGGATGCGCAAGCCGGACGCGGAAATCTACCTCAAAGTTCTGCAGGAAGAAGGCTTCTCTGCCGATCAGGCCGTCTTCTTTGATGATAATGCCGACAACATTCACGGTGCACGAGCGTTGGGCATCACGAGTATTCAGGTGATCGACAAGCAGACTATCCCGGACTGGTTTGCTAAACAGGGATGATCAAAAGCGTGCCCCGTAAAACCGCACATCGCCTCAGGCCGCTCTGGGCCTGGGGCAAACTGCTGTGGCAGCGTATCGACCAGGACAACATGACGACTCTGGCAGGTAACCTTGCCTATGTGTCATTGCTGTCTCTGGTGCCGCTGGTGGCGGTTGTCTTTGCGCTGTTTGCCGCATTTCCGATGTTTGCTGATATCAGCGTTCAGCTGCGCCACTTCATCTTCGCCAATTTTATGCCCGCTACCGGCGACGTGATTCAGCGCTACATCGAACAGTTTGTCGCGAACTCCAACAGAATGACGGCGGTGGGGGCCATCGGGCTGATCGTCACCTCGCTGCTGCTGATGTATGCGGTAGACAGCGCGCTGAATACCATCTGGCGCAGTAAGCGCGTGAGACCGAAGGTGTACTCCTTCGCCATTTACTGGATGATCCTGACGCTTGGGCCGCTGTTGGCCGGGGCCAGCCTGGCAATAAGCTCTTACCTTCTTTCTCTACGCTGGGCCTCAGAACTCAACAGCATGCTTGATGAAGTCCTGCGCATTTTCCCTCTGCTGCTTTCCTGGCTTGCGTTCTGGCTGCTTTACAGCCTGGTGCCGACGACCAGCGTTCGGGCAAAGGACGCCATGATAGGCTCGCTGGTTGCCGCGTTACTGTTTGAGCTGGGCAAAAAGGGCTTTGCCCTCTATATCACCATGTTCCCTTCTTACCAGCTGATTTACGGCGTACTGGCGGTGATCCCCATATTATTTGTCTGGGTCTACTGGACCTGGTGTATCGTGTTGCTGGGGGCGGAAATTACCGCCTCGCTGGGCGACTACCGTAAATTGCGACAGGCTGCAGAGCAGGAAGAACTGGAAGAACAATGATTGCATTAATTCAGCGCGTTACCCGTGCCAGCGTCACCGTGGAGGGTGAGGTTACGGGTGAAATTGGTCCCGGACTTTTGGTGTTGCTGGGTGTCGAAAAAGAAGATAACGAACAGAAAGCGAATCGCCTGTGCGAGCGTGTATTAGGGTATCGAATTTTCAGTGACGAGCAGGGCAAGATGAACCTGAACGTCCAGCAGGCGGGCGGCAGCCTGTTGGTGGTGTCTCAATTTACGCTGGCGGCGGACACGGAACGCGGGATGCGTCCGAGCTTCTCCGGTGGCGCAGCGCCACAGCAGGCCGAAGCCCTTTATGAATATTTTGTCGAGCGCTGCAAACAACAAGGTATCGACGCCCCAACCGGGCGATTCGCCGCCGATATGCAGGTTTCGCTAATTAATGACGGGCCGGTGACGTTCTGGCTGCAGGTGTAAGCCTCGCCATCCGGCTCGCGCAACGAGAGAATAATGTATGTATCACCTTCGTGTGCCACAAACAGAAGAAGAACTAGATCGTTATTATCAGTTCCGCTGGGAAATGTTGCGCAAACCGCTTCACCAGCCAAAAGGTTCCGAACGTGATGCCTGGGATGCAATGGCGCATCACCAGATGGTGGTCGATGAAGAGGGCAACACCGTTGCCGTGGGACGCCTGTATATCAATGCTGATAATGAAGCCGCGATTCGCTTTATGGCGGTTCACCCGTCGGTGCAGGATAAAGGCTTAGGGACGCTGGTAGCTATGGCACTGGAATCCGTGGCGCGCCAGGAAGGCGTTAAGCGCGTAACCTGTAGCGCACGTGAAGATGCAGTCCCGTTTTTTGCCAAGCTTGGCTTTGTGAACCAGGGGGAAATTACCACCCCGCAAACCACGCCGGTACGCCACTTCCTGATGATTAAGCCGGTCGCCACGCTTGACGATATCCTTCACCGGGGCGACTGGTGTGGGCAGCTTCAACAGGCGTGGTACGAACATATTCCTCTGAGCGAGAAAATGGGCGTGCGTATTCAGCAGTACACTGGGCAAAAATTTATCACCACGATGCCGGAAACGGGCAACCAAAACCCGCACCACACGCTCTTTGCGGGGAGTTTGTTCTCGCTGGCCACGCTAACCGGCTGGGGGCTTATCTGGCTGATGCTGCGTGAGCGTCATTTGGGCGGGACGATTATTCTGGCCGATGCCCATATCCGTTATAGCAAACCGATCACCGGAAAACCGGGGGCAACGGCCGACCTCGGGTCACTGAGTGGTGATTTGGACAGGCTGGCCCGGGGCCGCAAAGCTCGCGTAGCGCTTGAGGTCGAGCTTTACGGGAATGACACGCCCGGTGCGGTGTTTGAGGGCGTCTACCTGGTGCTGCCTGCTAAACCGTTCGGCCCTCTGGAAGAGGGCGGAAACGAAGAAGAGTAGGTCAGGATGCAGGCTACGCGCCGGGCACATCTCCGTTACGCATAGTCTGCTGGATCTGTTGCCCACTGGCGCTGGTGGCCTGCAAGGTACCATTTACGGTGGGCTTCAGCGCACTGCCTGCGGCCATCTGACCGGTCGCCGAAAGCTGCAGATTTCCGTTCCCCTCCAGCGGCAGAGCAGGCCAGCCCCAGGCGTGCAACACATTCACCGGCACGCTCTGGCCCTTCAGGCTAACGCTCACTGCTCGCTGTGGCGTCTGGCTCACGTTTGCCGTGGCTTCCAGTAAGCCTTCACCCGCGAACGCACTTAGCTCCGTTATCGCCACCTGGCTCTGATTCGCCGTTAGCGACAGCGAAGGGCGCCGCACGTCAACGCGGTTAAAGGTGGCGGCCGCGGCATTAAACGAGGCATTGCCGGACCAGATACCCCACTGATGATCCCGTACCAGTTGGATATTTGTTGCGGTGCCATCCATCCCGGTGAGCTGGAATGGCCATGCCGGGTCGATATCGATAATCAGATTACGGTTAGCGGAGAATTTTTTCACCGTGACGCTGTTCAGCCAGTCAGGCAGTTTCTCCATCCACAGGGTCTTCCAGTTGGATGGGAGTGTGTATTCCAGCCCGCCCACGACCACTTCATCCATCACCGTTTGATTGCCGTCGCGTAACCATTGCCCGGAAGCACGAACCAGGCCGCCCTCCCAGCGTGAACTAAATTGCCGGAGTGTGGCACCTGCCGGGGCAAAATCGACGTTCACGATCGGATCCTGCAAATGCAGCGAGCCATTGATGAATTCGCTGGCGTTCATCGATAGCTGGCCGTCATCGCTTTGCCATCCCCCGTTTGCCAGCGTCAGATTCCGCAGGCTAAGGGCGAGGTCGCTTACCGCCCACTCTTTCCCTTCCAGCCGCGCATCGGTTATTTCAAGACGATCGATAGTTAATGAGGGAACAGATGTTACTGGCGCAAGAAAATCGGTGAGTGATTTTGCCGTTTGCAGACGAATGTCATTGAGGCGCAGGTTGCCCACCTGCCACGAGCCGTCGGCATTGCGGTGGGCATTGCCCGTCAGCGAGCCGCGAGCAACGTCCGCCCCGATAGTGGTCAGCGTGACCTGTTCATTATCCAGGTTTCCCTGCAGCAGGACGTTGCTGGCGTTGATGCCATTGAGTGTCAATGAGCCAGCGCTGAAGGCAACAGTCGCTTTATTCCCCAGCACTTTTCCCGCTTGAGGCTGCCAGGGTGAAACACCACCTTCAACGCGCTGGGCGCTGAGATCCCACTCGCTATCAGGGCTGTTAATAGCCATATCCTGCAATTGCAGTCTATCTGCCTCGAGTGGGAATGGTACGGCGTTTGCGCTGAGGTTCAGCGTGCCTTGCTGGAGCAAAATGGTGTCAACGTAGAGAGGCTGGGTGAACTGTCGCGTACTCAGGCCGATATCCACATTCTTTGCTACAAGCGTAGCGGGCTGGCCGGCGCGGCCAAAAGTAACGTTATGGAACACCAGATGGGTGGGCGAAGACCAGTCATGCGCCATCTCATTGAAAGAGAGGTGGTAATTCGTCTTTTCATTCACCCAACTGCTGATTTGGCCCGCGCCCCAGCGGGTTTGCAGCAGGATGTAAAAGGCAACCAGCGCCAGTATCACAAGGCCCAACAGGATAAGAACCAGCTTTCCGAGGAATTTCATTGCCTTCCACCCCTTTCAGTTTCGCTAAGGGTGTTATGCCCGATTTACCGGCGTAGCTCAAGGAGGGGATTGTCAAAGGAGATTTCGCGCCGGCAAAAATCATTGCCGGCGCGTGAGAGGATTATTCTTTTTCTGGCGGGAAAATCAGGTTCAGCACGATGGCCGTGATCCCACCGGCAGCAATGCCTGAAGAGAGCAGGGTTTTCAGCCAGTCAGGCGCGAACTGAAGGATCAGCGGCTGCTGGGACACGCCAAGGCCAACGGCGAGCGACAGGGCGATAATCATAATCGCACGGCGGTTCAGCGGTTCGCGGGAGACAATACGTACCCCGGAAGCGGCAATAGTGCCGAACATTACAATCGTTGCGCCGCCAAGAACTGGCTCAGGGATGTGCTGCACGAAGCCGCTTACAGCCGGGAACAGACCAAGCACGATCAGCATCAACGCGACAACAAAACCGACATAGCGACTGGCAACGCCGGTCAGCTGAATGACACCGTTATTCTGACCAAAGCAGGAATTCGGGAAGGTATTAAACACGGCAGAAACGCAGGAGTTGAGGCCGTTTGCCAGCACGCCGCCCTTGAGGCGCTTCATGTACAGCGGGCCGGAAACAGGCTGCTCTGATACGTCGGAGGTGGCGGTGATATCGCCGATGGTTTCCAGTGAGGTCACCATAAACACCAACATAAGCGGGATCAGCAGGCTCCAGTCGATACCAAGCCCGTAATACAACGGCGTAGGAACCATGATGAGGTCGGTGTTCGTGGCCTGAGTCGTGGCTGGCAGCATGCCCAGCGCCCAGGCGAGCAGATAACCCACGGCCATGGCGATGACCAGGGATGCGACGCGCAGGTACGGATTACGCTGGCGGTTCAGCAGGATTATCACCAGCAGAACGGCGCCCGCCAGCAGCAGATTTTTTGGTGCGCCAAAAGTATGATCGGCCATGGCGCCATAGCCACCGCCGATAGAAGTCAGCCCAACTTGAATCAGGGACAGACCGATAATCATGACCACCACGCCGGAAACCAGAGGGGTAATAATGCGGCGAGCAAGATGCAGTACGCGTGAAATCAGCATTTCTGTGCAACTGGCAAGCATCAGGGTGCCGAACAGCGCTGCCATCATCGTCGGCACGTCAGCACCGCCGTTTTTCAGCGCCATACCGCCCATAATCAGCGGTGAAACAAAGTTAAAGCTGGTGCCCTGAATCGACAGCAGACCTGAACCTACCGGGCCCCAGGCTTTGATTTGAATAATCGAAGCCACGCCAGAGGCAAATAAAGACATGCTGATAATGTGCTGAGTGTCCGATGCCGGTAATCCCAGGGCCTGGCAAATTAATAAAGCCGGGGTAATCACCGCCACAAACATCGCCAGCAGGTGCTGGCAGGCGGCGAAAAGCGTTTGTGGAAGCGGCGGGCGATCTTCAAGGCGATAGATTAGTTCGCTCGGATGAGTCTGCGCAACCGGTTGCGCATTTTCTGACTCTACGGCATTGACGGACATCAGAGGTATCTCGTGGCTGGAAAAGCGCTGATTTTAACGGACTGAACGGTAAAAGCAAACGATTGCTAGTCGGGGGTGATAAGAGCGAAATGTCATAAATTGAGCATTAGTTATAACGAAGGCGCATTTTTTGGTTAAAATGTGCCGGCTGATTTCATCCATGAAGGAAATAACAGCGAAGGATAATTAAGCGCGCGACCGATCGATGCGCAATAAAAGGAGCACTGCAATGTTTCATCTTGATACCCTTTCTACTCTGGTGGCCGCCACGTTAGTCCTGCTTCTTGGGCGTAAAATGGTCCACTCAGTCCCTATTCTCAAAAAATACACTATTCCTGAACCCGTAGCTGGTGGGCTACTGGTGGCGATCGCCCTGCTTGTCCTGAAAAAAAGCATGGGCTGGGAAATAGAGTTTGATATGAGCCTCAAAGATCCTTTGATGCTCGCTTTCTTCGCCACCATCGGCCTGAATGCCAATATCGCCAGTTTGCGCAAGGGCGGGAAAGTCGTGGGGATTTTCCTGTTTATCGTCGTTGGGCTGCTGATCATGCAGAATGCCATTGGCATCGGTATGGCCAGCATGTTGGGGCTCGATCCGCTGATGGGGCTGCTGGCAGGTTCGATAACGTTGTCCGGTGGGCACGGTACAGGTGCCGCCTGGGGCAAACTCTTTACCGAGCGATATGGTTTCCAGAATGCGACGGAAGTTGCTATGGCCTGTGCGACCTTTGGCCTGGTGCTGGGCGGTTTAATTGGTGGCCCGGTTGCTCGCTACCTGGTTAAACATTCGTCTACACCGAATGGTGCGCCTGAAGACAACGAGATTCCAGGCGCGTTTGAAAAGCCTGATGTCGGGCGAGTCATTACCTCTTTGGTGCTGATTGAAACCATCGCATTGATTGCTATCTGCCTGACGGCCGGGCGCGTTGTGGCGGGATTATTACAGGGCACAGCGTTTGAGCTGCCGACATTTGTCTGCGTGCTGTTTATTGGTGTGATTCTTAGTAATTTACTTGCGGCCGTGGGCTTCTATCGGGTCTTCGAACGGGCGGTTTCCGTATTGGGCAACGTTTGCCTGTCGCTGTTCCTGGCGATGGCGTTAATGAGCCTTAAACTTTGGGAACTGGCCTCTCTGGCGTTACCGATGCTGGCTATTCTGGCCGTACAAACGCTGTTTATGGCGCTGTACGCCATTTTTGTCACCTGGCGTTTGATGGGCAAAAACTATGATGCAGCGGTTCTGGCCGCCGGTCACTGTGGGTTTGGCATGGGCGCCACACCGACGGCGATTGCTAATATGCAGGCAATTACCGAGCGATTTGGCCCGTCCCATATGGCATTTTTGGTGGTGCCGATGGTGGGGGCGTTCTTTATCGACATCGTGAATGCGGTGGTGATCAAGCTGTTCCTGATGCTGCCGCTGTTTGCTTAAGCGTTGGAGTAACGTTCGGTTTCCGGCATCCAGCGTTCGATCAGCGCCTTAGCCTGTTCAGGATAGCGTTCGTGAATATGGCGCGCCAGGCGCTGAACCTGCGGGATCATCCCCTGGTCCCGCAGCAGGTCGGCCACCTTGAATTCTGCGTTACCCGTCTGGCGAGTCCCTAGCAGTTCGCCAGGCCCGCGGATCTCCAAGTCTTTTTGCGCAATCACAAAACCATCGTTGCTGTCTCTTAGCACCTGCAGGCGAAGCTGTGCCGTTTTGGATAGCGGGGATTTATACAGCAGCACGCAGTGAGAGGCTACTGCGCCACGGCCAACACGGCCGCGCAGCTGGTGGAGTTGCGCAAGCCCTAAACGTTCAGGGTTTTCGATGATCATCAGGCTGGCGTTCGGTACATCCACGCCGACTTCGATCACCGTGGTGGCGACCAGAAGATGCAGTTCACCCTGCTTGAAGGCCTGCATCACCGCCTGTTTTTCCTGCGGCTTCATTCGCCCGTGTACCAGGCCAACGTTAAGCTCCGGCAGGGCGGTTTTTAGCTCTTCCCAGGTCACTTCTGCAGCCTGGGCTTCCAGCAATTCAGACTCTTCAATCAGCGTACAAACCCAATATGCCTGGCGTTTTTCGTCGCGACAGGCGTTGCGTACCCGCTCGATTATCTCGCTGCGGCGGGTGTCCGCTATTGCTACGGTAGTGACTGGTGTTCGTCCCGGTGGTAGTTCATCGATGACGGATGTGTCGAGGTCGGCATAGGCGGTCATCGCCAGCGTGCGCGGAATCGGCGTTGCGGTCATGATCAGCTGATGTGGGTGGAAGCCCTGAATCTGGCCTTTTTCCCACAGCGCCAGGCGTTGGTGCACGCCAAAACGGTGCTGCTCATCAATGATGACCAACGCCAGCCCGGCAAACTGAACCTGCTCCTGGAAAATAGCGTGAGTGCCAACCACCATCGAAACCTGGCCGCTGGCGATGGCTTCCTGTTGCGCAATTCGGGCTTTGCCTTTTTGCTTCCCGGCCAGCCAGCCTACCTCGATTCCTAATGGTTCAAACCACTGACGGAAGTTATTCGCGTGCTGTTCCGCAAGCAACTCGGTGGGGGCCATCAGGCCAACCTGCTTGCCGTGTGCGATGGCACGAAGGGCTGCCAGTGCGGCAACCAGTGTTTTACCGGAGCCTACATCGCCCTGCACCAGACGCATCATGGGCACGTCCAGCGCCATATCACGCTCTATTTCTGCAACCACCCGTTCCTGAGCCCCGGTAGGCTTAAAGGGAAGGGCAGCAAGAAACTGGTTTTTTAGCTCGTCGTGATTCACCAGCGGCAGAGCATGGTAGCGTTGTGCCCCGGCTCGTAGCGCCAGCATACTCAGATTATGGGCCAGCAGTTCTTCAAGGATCAGTCTTTGCTGCGCGGGATGTTTGCCGGTTTCCAGATCGGCCAGTTTCATGTCCGGCGGCGGTCTGTGCAAGGTGCGTAATGCTTCCGGCAGGCTCATCATGCCCTGGCTCAGTTCTGCGGGCAGAAGTTCGGTAATCGCGCAGGTATCCAGCAGCTCAAGCGCCTGATCGGTCAACTTACGCAGCGTGGCCTGGCGGATGCCCTCGGTCGTCGGGTAAACCGGCGTGAGCGTTTCCTGCAGGTCCGGCGTGCTAAGATCGCCCTGAATGCGGTATTCAGGGTGGAACATCTCGGCACCGTATTTGCCTCGTTTGGCTTCACCGTAGGCGAGCACGCGCTTGCCGGCGGAAAGGCTGTTTTTCATTGCGGCGTTGAAATTGAAGAAACGCATCGTGAGGATGCCGGAGCCGTCGCTAATCTGGCAGGTCATCATCCGGCGGCCGCCGAAGGTGATATTGCTGTTCAGCACTTCGCCTTCCACCGTGGCGTACAGGCCTGGTTGAAGGTCGTTAATGGCGTAAAGATGGGTTCGGTCTTCGTAGCGAAGTGGCAGGTGCAGCAGCAAATCCTGGATTGTGTGCAGGCCGATTTTGGCCAGCTTGCCGCTCTGGCTGGCGCCCACTCCGGCAAGCGTGCTTAGCGGTATGGCATCCAGCAGGCGGCCTTTCATGACTTATTTCGCCGACTGCATCGTGGCCCACCATGCGGCATCAGCTTCTATCTCGCCCTGCTGATTCACATGTGGGTACGGTAAGCCTTTCCTGCGGGAAACGTTCGCCAGCACAGGATAGCCACCTTCAAATAACAGCCTCTGTTGCTCAGCTTCCGGTAACGTACTGTTTTCACGCTGATACATGCCTGCGTTTTGGCGCTGGCGCTGAGCTTCGTACAGAATTAGCGCTGAGGCGACGGACACGTTCAGGGACTGCACCATACCGATCATAGGAATGATAATGTCCTGGTCGGCAAGCGCGAGCGCCTCTTCGGTAATGCCGGTTTTTTCCTGCCCCATCAAAATGCAGGTAGGGCGCGTGTAGTCTATCTCACGGAAGTCGACGGCTTTATCTGAAAGATGAGTGGCCAGAATTTGCATGCCGTTGCTTTTGAGCTGCCGGACGGCTTCGCCGATAGTTTTATGCGTTTTAACTTCAACCCAGGAATTACTTCCTGCGGCGGAAGACGCCATCGTGCGCATACGGCTTCCCGGCCAAACGGCGTGCACTTCATGCACGCCCACGGCATCGGCGGTACGGATAATAGCGGAGACGTTATGGGGCTTGTGCACCTGCTCCATACAAACGGTCAGGTCCGGCTGGCGTCTGGCGAGCATCTCGCAAATACGCGCATAACGTTGAGGATTCATAACTCTAGTTTCTGTTGCGGGTCACTTTAATCACATCCGGCATCACGCGGATCTTGCGCATGATGTTCGCCAGATGGACGCGATCCCGGGCTGTCAGGCGAATGAAGGCGCTGTATACGCGGCCGTCTTTCTCTTCGGTATTCAGGCTCTGGATGTTAGAGCCCGCAGTGTTGATTGCTGCGGTCAGGTTCGCCAGTGCACCCTGGTGGTTAAACATGTCCACCTTGATCTCGGTGATAAATTCCTGCTCGGTCTCTTTATCCCATTCCACGGCCATAAACTTCTCGGGCTCTTTCTGGTAGCCACGAATGTTTCGGCAAGACTCATGGTGGATAACCAACCCTTTACCCGGGCTGACGTGAGCGACGATAGGATCTCCCGGAATCGGGCGGCAGCACTTGGCGAAGGTAATCAGAACGCCGTCTGCACCTTTGATTGGCAAGTTGCTGTGATTGGCTGCAGGCGCTGTGCCTGGCTGAGCAGCAACTGGCGATTCCCCCTGCAGATTTTTCGCCACGACGACGCTCATTGCGTTCCCGAGGCCAATTTCGGCCAGCAGGTCGTCAAGCGATGCAAGCTTCATGCGGTCCAACTCACGCTGGAGATTTTCGGCCGGAATTTCAGCCAGTTTACGGCTGCCACCGAGCGCATGATTGAGCAGGCGACGCCCTAAGCTAACGGAGTCATCACGCTTCAGGTTTTTCAGCATTTGGCGAATTTTGGCGCGTGCTTTGGAGCTGACGACAAAATTGAGCCATGCGGCGTTAGGACGCGCCCCCGGTGCGGTAATGATTTCGATAGTCTGCCCGCTGGTCAGCGACTGTGAAAGCGGATAAGGCTGGCGATCGACGCGTGCGCCCACGCAGGCGTGACCGATATCGGTATGTACCGCATAGGCGAAGTCCACCGGCGTTGCGCCTGCGGGCAGCTCTACAATGCGGCCTTCCGGGGTGAAAACGTAAATCTCATCCGGGAACAGATCGGATTTTACGCTCTCGATAAATTCAAACGAACTACCGGCACTTTGCTGCAGCTCCAGCAGGCTCTGCATCCAGCGTTGAGCGCGGATTTGTGCCGTCGTGCTGCTTTCGCCTTGCTCTTTATAAGCCCAGTGTGCAGCAACCCCCATTTCCGCCATCTGATCCATATCTTCAGTACGGATTTGCACTTCAACCGGAACGCCGTGCGGCCCAATCATTGAGGTGTGCAGAGACTGATAGCCGTTCGCTTTCGGGATAGCGATGTAGTCTTTCACCCGCCCTGGACGAGGTTTATAGAGGCTGTGCATCTGCCCGAGAACGCGGTAGCAGGTATCCATGTCGTGGACAATGACGCGGAACGCGTAGATATCCATGATTGAATGGAAACGCTGCTCTTTGAGCGTCATCTTGCAGTAAATGGAGTAAAGGTGCTTTTCGCGACCGCTCACGCGACAGGCAATGCCTGCTTCCTGAAGACGTCCGTCGATTTCAGAGAGGATTTTTTGAATCATCTCTTTGCGGTTACCTCGCGCCGCTTTTACCACTTCTTTAATGACGCGGTAGCGGTTCGGATAAAGCGCTTCAAAGCCAAGCTCTTCCAGTTCGGTTTTCAGGTGGTGAATACCGAGGCGGTGCGCGAGTGGGCTATAAATTTCGAGGGTTTCACGGGCAATACGGCGGCGTTTATCCGGGCGCAATGACCCAAGCGTGCGCATATTGTGCGTGCGGTCGGCAAGCTTGATCAAAATGACGCGGATATCCTGCACCATCGCCATGATCATTTTGCGGAAGTTTTCGGCCTGAGCCTCTTTCTTATCGCGGAACTTCAGTTTATCTAGCTTAGAAACCCCTTCCACCAGTTCGGCAACGCTTTTGCCAAACAGCTGTTCCATATCCTGGTAGGTGGCCGGGGTGTCTTCGATCACGTCATGCAGAAGCGCTGCCATTAGCGTTTCATGGTCGAGTTTCATCTCGGCCAGGATACAGGCAACGGCGACGGGATGGGTGATATAGGGTTCACCGCTTGAACGTGTTTGTCCCTCGTGAGCATCACGTGCGACAAGGTATGCCTGCCGGAGGCGCTTGATTTGCTCCTCTGGCAGATAGTTTTGAATCAGCTGATTCAGGCTTTCAAACAGATACAAGGGCTACCCGCAGGCTAATTAACGACGACCTTCAGCAATAGCAGTCACGGCCTGCAGTTCTGCGGCTTCCTGCTCTTGCTGTTCCTGGCGCTCACGAACATCGAGAATCTGGTTGGTGATCAACCCTTCTTCGATTTCACGCAGTGCGATAACGGTCGTTTTATCGTTTTCTTCCGGTACCAGCGGATCTTTGCCGCCAACCTGCATCTGACGAGCGCGACGCGCGGCCACAAGTACCAGGTCAAAACGGTTACCAATTTTCTCTACAGCGTCCTGAACGGTTACGCGTGCCATAATTAAAATGCTCCACAGGTGAAGAAATGACTGGGCATGATACTGAAACTGGTGTCAGTCTGCCAATAGTTTGCTGATTAAAGCGTCATGTCGCATCTTTTGGCGACCCATTCGTAGACGCTCGGCACGAATGATTATCTTTAAATCAGACAGGGCAGTGTCGAAGTCATCATTAACGATAAGGTAATCATACTCCGCATAGTGACTCATTTCTGCAACGGCTTGCGCCATGCGTTTTGCAATCACTTCTTCGCTATCCTGACCACGACCACGCAGGCGGCGGTCCAGCTCGTCTTTTGACGGCGGCAGAATAAAGATACTGCGGGATTGCGGCATTTTCTGACGAATTTGCTCTGCACCCTGCCAGTCGATATCCAAAAACACATCTACGCCGGTCGCCAGCACATTTTCGATCGCCTGGCGGGATGTACCGTAGTAGTTACCAAATACTTCCGCGTGCTCAAGGAAAGCGTCTTCCGCGATCATTTGCTGGAATTCGCCTTTGCTGACAAAGAAGTAATGTTCCCCGTGATTTTCACCTGGGCGTACACCACGAGTGGTGTGCGAGATGGAAACCTGGGTGTCATACAGCGGTTGTGTCTTTAACAAAGCCTGGATGAGGCTGGATTTACCCGCGCCACTTGGAGCGGAAACAATATAAAGCGTGCCTTGAGCCATGAGTTCTAACTTAATCGGTATGCATAAAGGGAAGAGCGTCTACCGGCATATTATACACGCCGTTGCCTCAGTACGTAGGTTTTGTCATTGCCAGGTACGTTTTTTCTCGTGTTTTACGTGATGTTTTCCACCTTTTTGTCATTCTCTATGCAACGAGATAAGTTTTTAGGGACGTATCTCGTACGTAGGATCTTTCATGCTCGTGATTGACGCGGGACAGGGTTATACCTCCACCGAGAAAGGAAATGGAGGGTGGTATGAAAGGGGGCGTGTTAGCAGTTTTTGTCATTTTACTGGGGATTTCATCTACGGTAACGGCATCGTGTCCAGCATGGTCTGATGTCAGAACACAGAAGGAGATTGAACGCCTTACGCACCAGCTATCTCTTTGGGATGACGCCTATTACCAGCAGGGTAAGAGTTTGGTGAGCGATGCCGTTTACGATGACTTAAGGGAGACACTGTCAGTCTGGCGGCGCTGCATTAAACAGGGACAAGAGGCAGAATCTGCAAGGATGGGAACAGCAGGAAACTCGTCCCATCCCGTTGCGCATACAGGGCTGAAAAAGTTACCGGATAAACGCGCAGTCGAGCTATGGGCTGCAGGCCGACAGAACTTATGGGTACAGCCCAAAGTAGATGGGGTGGCTATTACATTGGTCTATCAGCAAGGGCGGCTGGTGAAAATGCTAAGCCGTGGAAATGGTGTTAAAGGAGAGGACTGGACATACAAAGCTGCCGGTATTAATGCCATACCCCTTCATCTTGCCGGACCTCTTGCGAACAGCGTATTGCAAGGCGAGCTTTTCCTGAAACGGGAGGGCCATATTCAAAGCCAGGCCGGAGGCGTGAATGCGAGATCTAAAGTTGCCGGGGAAATGCTTCGCACCGGCAAGGTTAGCGATTCAAACGCGCTGGGCATTTTTATCTGGGCCTGGCCTGATGGCCCTGAAAGCCTTGTTGAAAAAGGCAATATATTACGTGACGCAGGATTTTCTCTGACCGCTCTATGGTCCCGGCCTGTAGCAAACATTGATGAAATTGCCCGTTTGCGAGAGGGGTGGTTTCGCCAGCCACTTCCCTTTGTCACGGATGGCATTGTGATTCGTCAGGAACGTGAACCTGAGGCTAAATTCTGGCAGCCGGGGCAGGGGGAGTGGGCCATCGCGTGGAAATATCCTCCTGCTGAGCAAATCGCGGTGGTTCGTAGCGTTGATTTTGCCGTGGGACGAACGGGTAAGGTGTCCGTCGTGCTTGAATTGGAAGAGGTTCAGCTCGACGATAAACGTGTTCGACGGGTGAATATCGGTTCACTAAAACGCTGGCAGGAATGGGATGTTGTGGCCGGTGATAAAGTAAAAATAAGTCTGGCGGGACAGGGAATACCTCGAATGGACGAAGTCGTCTGGCGCGTCAGCCAGCGAGACACATCCATACCGGAAATGGTGGCTTTTACACCGGTGACTTGCCTTTATGCTTCGTCTGAATGCGCAGAACAATTTATTGCCCGTCTGACGGGGATGAGCCAAAAGCGAGTTCTGGATTTGGCCGGCGTGAGTCAAAGCACCTGGCGGCATCTACACATGACGTCACGCTTTCAGCACATTTTTTCATGGCTGGAACTGAACAGAATGACGTTGTCTGGTTTACCGGGAATTTCAGTGAAAAAAGCCGAGCTGTTATGGCATCAGTTTTCTCTGTCCCGAAAACAGCCGTTTATTCGCTGGGTATTAGCCTTAGGGATGCCACTGCCGCGAAGTGCGCATGCCGTTCTTAAAGACAAACACTGGCAACAGCTTGGCGGCTGGGATCAGTCCCGATGGCAAACTTTACCCGGAGTGGGGGCTAAGCGGGCCAGGCAGTTAGTCGATTTTATGAAGCATCCACAGGTAGTCGCCCTTGCCGCCTTCCTTGGCCAGCATAACATCCCGGGTTTTGGTCATCAGTGATCGGCGTGCTTGTAATGAAATACGGGTAGCCCAAGCCGCAGACGCAGCGCCAGTAGCCGAGTGCTAAAGCCGAATAATAAGGTTGCTATCACCACGACGTCATGGCTACTGACGTAGTGCTGCAGCGCGATATACAGCACGGCTGAAGCAAAGGCGATACCGGCGTACAGTTCTTTCTGGAACACGAGGGGAATTCGTTTGCAGAACATATCCCTCAGTACCCCACCAAAGACGCCGGTAACAACGGCGGCAATGGTCGCAATGATTGGTCCTTCGCCCATATCCAGAGCAACCTGCGCACCGATAATAGAAAAGACAACAAGACCCAGCGCATCCAGTACCAAAAAGAGTTTGCGCAGGTGTGGCATTACGGGAGCCATGATGGTTGTGAGTACTGCCGCAACGGCAACAATCACTACGTATTCAGGGTGTTTCACCCAGCCGAGGGGATAGTGGCCCAGTAGAATATCGCGAACAGAACCACCGCCCAGCGCCGTGGCAGTGGCGATAATAATGACGCCAAACGTATCCATGCGACGGCGCCCGGCGGCCAGTGCCCCGGTCATGGCTTCCGCCGTAATACCAATCAAATAAAGAATGTGTAGCAGCATGTTAGTCCCCTCAGAATACCGGCAGAGGGTAACGTTTTGTGCACCACGTCACGATTGAGATTTTCTAAGTTGACTGATTATGGATTAGTTTAATTTATCCGAAATATAAAATTTATCCTTTGTATTTGGGTTTTGTCAGGTTCTTTTTGAATTAAATGGATTAGTAGAATTATTTAAGGAGGCGCAATGAAGATATCGGCGATGTTAAAAGCGCTAGCAAATGGCGTCAATCCAGAAACTGGAGAGGTGCTTGGCGCTGAATCAACGGCCAATAAGCCGGAAGCGATAAGAATGCTGTTTGCCCTGGCGGAGGAGCTGTTGGTGAGCCCGGAAAAACCGAAAAAATCCAGGCTAACACCTGAGGAGAGGCAGCAGCGTAACCTTGCCGAAGGGCGTCCGGCTAAGTCTCACTTTCCCTGGGCCGAAGAAGAGAAACAGATCCTCGCAGAGCGCTTTGAGCAAACTGGCACTATCGAAACCCTGGGGGATGAGTTTGAACGTTCTCCGAGAGCGGTAGCTATTCAGCTTGAAAAGATGGGGCTTATTACTGCGGAACAACTGTTGGCGTACACCTAGTACACATCAAAAGAAAAAGCCTGCTGAACGCAGGCTTATGTCACGCTATTCGATGTTCTGAATCTGTTCGCGCATCTGCTCGATCAGGACTTTCAGCTCGATAGCTGAATTGGTCACGTCGGCATTGATAGACTTGGAGGCCAGCGTATTCGACTCGCGGTTAAACTCCTGCATCATAAAGTCGAGGCGACGGCCAACGGCTTCTTTCTTTTTCAGGATGTTGTAGGTCTCTTTGACGTGGGCTTCCAGGCGGTCCAGCTCTTCCGCGACGTCAATGCGCTGTGCCATCAGCACCAATTCTTGTTCAAGGCGGTTGTTCTCAAGCTGAACTTCGGCCTCTTCCAGCTTGTTAACCAGGCGCTCGCGCTGCCATTTCACCACTTCTGGCATTTGAGCTCGGACTTTAACCACTTCGGCGCTGACGCCTTCCAGACGTTGTTCAATCAGCCCTTTCAGGGCCTGGCCTTCGGTCTCTCGGGCAACAATAAAGTCGTCCAGGGCGCCATCAAGAGCGGAAAGGATTTCAGCGGTAATCGCATCAAGATCCTGCTCCTGAGCTGCCATCACGCCTGGCCAGCGAAGAATATCAACCGGATTGATTTCGCCTTCATCGCTTTGCATTTTGACCCAGTTAGCGGCCTCAACCAGCTGCTTAGCCAGCTTTTCATTAAGGATCAGCGAGCCTTGTGCACGAGCGTCAGGCTCAAAGCGCAGGTTGCACTCAATTTTGCCGCGGGTGAGACGGTTGCGAATGCGTTCGCGAGCGACGGGTTCAAGACTGCGGAACTGTTCCGGCATGCGGATATACGTTTCGAGATAGCGCTGGTTTACCGAGCGTAATTCCCAGGAGGCGGAGCCCCATTCACCTTTTACTTCACGCCGGGCGTAGGCGGTCATACTGCGGATCATAGTACGTACCCGTTTTCAGCTAATGTATGGGGGGATTATAGCCATCAGGGGTCTTGCAGGATAGGAATAAGCGCCTGAAGTCCGTATAATGCGCAGCCACATTCGTTTTAGCCGGAGAAAGCCCATGCGTCCATCAGGTCGTAGCGCCGAACAAGTGCGCCCAGTTACCCTGACCCGTCATTACACTAAACACGCTGAAGGCTCCGTGCTTGTCGAGTTCGGTGATACCAAAGTGCTGTGCACCGCGACCCTTGAAGAAGGCGTGCCTCGCTTCCTGAAAGGCCAGGGGCAGGGCTGGATCACTGCTGAATACGGCATGCTGCCGCGTGCAACCCATAGCCGCAATGCCCGTGAAGCGGCAAAAGGAAAACAGGGTGGCCGTACTCTCGAGATTCAACGTCTCATCGCCCGTTCATTACGCGCGGCGGTGGACCTAAAAGCATTAGGTGAATTTACGATCACCCTGGATTGCGATGTTCTGCAGGCTGATGGCGGTACCCGCACCGCTTCTATCACCGGTGCCTGCGTAGCACTGGCCGATGCGTTAAACGGCCTGGTCGCTTCTGGCAAGCTGAAAACTAACCCAATGAAAGGGATGGTGGCGGCGGTTTCCGTTGGTATCGTCAACGGTGAAGCTCTCTGCGACCTGGAATATGTCGAAGACTCGGCAGCCGAAACCGACATGAATGTTGTCATGATGGAAGACGGGCGCATGATTGAGGTGCAGGGCACTGCGGAAGGCGAGCCGTTCTCCCACGAAGAGCTATTGGCGCTGCTGGCGCTGGCTCGAGGGGGAATTGATTCCATCATCGCGTCGCAGAAGGCGGCGTTAGAAAATTAATTTTTTAAAAGCGACTGAGAAGTCGCTTTTTTTATGTCCGTGTCACAATGCTAAGGAGCAAATCCATGAAACCGTATCAGCGCCAGTTTATTGAGTTTGCGCTTAACAAACAGGTACTCAAGTTTGGCGAATTCACGCTGAAATCCGGGCGCACCAGCCCCTATTTCTTCAACGCCGGGCTGTTTAATACCGGGCGCGATCTGGCGTTATTAGGGCGTTTCTATGCCGCTGCTCTGATGGACTCCGGCATCGATTTTGATCTGCTTTTTGGTCCGGCCTATAAAGGCATTCCTATTGCGACAACGACAGCAGTAGCGCTGGCTGAGCACCACGAGCGCGATGTGCCTTACTGCTTTAACCGCAAAGAAGCGAAAGATCATGGCGAAGGCGGTAATTTGGTGGGCAGTGCGCTTCAGGGCCGCGTCATGCTGGTGGACGATGTGATAACTGCCGGGACCGCTATTCGTGAGTCAATGGAGATCATTGCCGCTAACGGTGCTAGCCTTGCCGGGGTGCTTATTTCTCTCGACCGCCAGGAGCGTGGCCGTGCGGATATTTCCGCCATTCAGGAAGTTGAGCGTGACTATCAGTGCAAAGTCATTTCGATCATTACACTCAAAGACCTGATTTCTTATCTGGAAGAGAAGCCAGAAATGGCGGACAAGCTGGCGGCAGTACGTAAATATCGCGAAGAGTTCGGTGTCTAAGTCGGGATATAAATAAGGGCCTTCCGGCCCTTATTTACTAGTAAAGCTGAGCGGCAATCAGCGGCCAGCGGGTATCAAAATCATCCGTAGGCAGATAGCGGAAATCACTTCTCACAAATCGTGAGAGCATTCCTTCACAGAAAGCCAGTAGCTGGCTCGCCAGCAAGGCTTCATCGGTACTAAACCCTTCGCCTTCGCGCATTTTCTTTTCACGCATAACCTGACGCAGCTGAACCTCAATGCGTTCAAAAAGCTGGTTGATGCGATCCTGCAGGCGATCCTGCTCAAACATCAGCGCGTGCCCGGTGAGGATACGCGTCAGGCCTGGGTTCCGTTCACCAAAACCCAACACCAAAAGTACGATCAACCGCAGACGGGCCAGCGTGTCTTTTTCATCTTTCAGAATCAGGTTAATGCGGGTAATCAGGCTATCTTCGATAAACTCAATCAGGCTATCGAACATTTTCATTTTGCTGGGAAAATGCCGATAAAGTGCGGCTTCGGACACGCCAACGGTTGCCGCTAGTTTAGCGGTCGTAATGCGTTGGCTGCCGTCGCTGGATTCGAGCATTTGGGCCAGAGACTGAAGTATTTCCTCGCGACGATTCCTTTTCGCGGTCTGTTTTTCTGCCATGTTCTAAAATACCCCTGAAAAATACCTTGTCAGGTAAGCACCGAACCGCGCCCGCAAACGCCTGGTTTGCGGTCTGTTTTAACGTTATCTGCGCGGTAGGGTTACGTTGATAAAACGGTATTACTGGCGGCCTGAATGACCAAATCCGCCTTCGCCACGGTCGCTGGCGTCAAAATCTTCAACCAGGTTAAATTCTGCCTGCACAACGGGTACAAAGACCATCTGCGCAATGCGTTCACCAGGCTGAATGGTGAAGCTGTCCTGGCCGCGGTTCCAGACAGAAACCATCAACTGGCCTTGATAATCGGAGTCAATCAGCCCCACCAGGTTACCCAGCACAACACCGTGTTTGTGGCCCAGGCCGGAACGAGGCAGGATGACCGCTGCCAGAGAGGCGTCAGCAATGTGAATAGCCAGGCCGGTTGGCAGCAGCGTTGTTGCACCAGGTGCAAGTTCTACGGCGTCATCCAGGCAAGCGCGCAGGTCAAGACCGGCAGAGCCGGAGGTGGCGTAAGTTGGTAATGGGAATTGCTGACCAACTCGCGGGTCCAGAATTTTAACGTCGATTTTTTTCATCATAGCGGGTAACGATCTCGTCCAGTAAAAGGTGGCCAAGGAGTGCTTTACGCTCAAGCGGTAAGACTTTGTCTCCCTCCTGCCAGAAAAGGTGCAATGCGTTATTGTCGCTATTAAACCCTTGATTATTCTGAGATACGTCATTGGCGCAGATCAGATCCAGGTTTTTAGCGGCACGCTTTTTCCGGGCGTATTCTTCCACATTATTTGTTTCGGCGGCAAACCCTACAACATAGGGACGCCCTTCTGAAAGTGCCGCAACACCCGCAACAACATCCGGGTTTTTGACCATTTTTAGCGTAATTTCATCGCCTTGCTTTTTAATTTTCTCGTCAGCAACCACGGCTGCTCGATAGTCGGCAACGGCGGCACAGCCAATGAATATATGCTGCCCGGCGACGCGTTGTTGGACCGCCTCATTCATTTCCAGCGCCGTAGTGATGTCAATGCGGTTGACCCACGCCGGAGTAGGCAGATTTACCGGGCCTGAAATCAGGGTTACGTTTGCCCCGCGCGCTGCCGCTGCCGCAGCGATAGCAAACCCCATTTTTCCAGAGCTGTCGTTCGTAATATATCTGACGGGATCAAGGCGTTCACGCGTTGGGCCGGCGGTAATCATGACGTTCAGATGTTGCAGATCTTTGACTACGGAGAAATGTTCAACGGCCATATCAACCAGCGTTAGCGGATCCAGCATGCGACCAGGCCCAATATCGCCGCAGGCCTGGCTCCCGCTATCCGGGCCCCAAATCAGGAGACCACGAGCGCTTAGGACATCCAGATTATGTTGAGTGGCAGCCGCGCGGAACATTTGTTGGTTCATTGCCGGAACAACGGCAACTGGGGCGGCTGTTGCCAGGCAGATGGTGCTGACCAGGTCGTTTGCCATGCCTGCAGCCACGCGCGCGATAAGGTCTGCTGTCGCAGGGGCGAGTATCACTAAGTCTGCCCATTTGCCGAGTTCGATGTGGCCCATGGCGGCTTCTGCTGCGGGGTCTAGCAAACTGTCGGACACCGGATAACCGGACACTGCTTGCAAACTTAGTGGCGTGATGAAGGCCTTCGCCGCCTCGGTCATTACCACTCGTACATCCGCTCCGCGATCGCGCAGACGACGAACCAGCTCAGGTGTTTTATAGGCAGCAATACCACCGCTCACACCAAGAACAATTTTCTTGCCGGAAAGTCCCATCATGATTTTTATCCGTTGGAAGTCACAGTCGAATGGCCATTTTATCACAATCCCTGGCAGGCGACTTTTTGCAGTTTGCGAGGCGCTACGCAAGACCAAAACCCGCTCATCGCCTGACAATAAAAAAGGTCGCATTATGGGGGAGTTAAGAGAGGGAGAGGTGCGATGGACAGGGATAATGAGATTGAAAACGCGTATTTACCCAGGGAAAAACTGCTGCAATTCGGTGTAGGTTCTCTTACCGACACTGAACTGCTGGCGCTCTTTTTACGTACGGGCCACCAGGGAATGCACGTTTTGGTTTTTGCCAATATGCTGCTGCGTGAGTTTGGTTCCCTGCACCGCTTGTTGTCGGCAGATTATTCCCATTTCAAGGACGTGAAGGGGATTGGCGAAGCGAAATACACTCAACTAAACGCGATTGCCGAGCTGGCGAGGCGTTATTACTCATCTCAGGGGGTCAAAGAACTCTCTTTGCTTACGCCAGGAAAGGTGCGGGAGTATGTTCAGAGTCAGTTGACGACCGAGCAGCGTGAAATATTTATGGTGCTGTTTTTGAATAATCAGCATCAGGTTATTAAATGTGAACGGTTGTTTGCCGGAACGCTAAGTCACGTTGAAGTTCACCCGAGAGAAATTGTCCGTGAAGCGATGAAATGCAACGCCGGTGCCATTATACTGGCGCACAACCACCCATCAGGTAAGGCCGAACCCAGTAAAGCAGACCGGGCTATTACGGAACGCATCGTGAAAGTTTGCCTGTTTATGGAAATTCGAGTGCTTGATCATTTGGTTATTGGTCACGGAGAATACGTTTCTTTCGCTGAACGAGGGTGGATTTAAGCCATCAGGCGCGATCCATTGGGATCTTTGTCTGTTCGGGACTTGAGCACATGCCTCACACAGCGTATACTACGCCACCTTTGAGAATCTCGGGTTTGGCATTATGCGCCTGGCACTGTGGTTCACATTGAACCGCCAGGGACCAGGCTTGCAGCCTGACGAGGCGCCTAACCCTATACGAAGCTCGAGCTAATTTGATTTTTGGAGAATAGACATGTCCCGAGTCTGCCAAGTTACTGGCAAGCGTCCGGCGACCGGTAATAACCGTTCCCACGCACTGAACGCGACTAAACGCCGTTTCCTGCCGAACCTGCACTCTCACCGTTTCTGGGTTGAGAGCGAGAAGCGTTTTGTCACCCTGCGTGTATCTGCTAAAGGTATGCGTGTAATCGATAAGAAAGGCATCGATACAGTTCTGTCCGAACTGCGTGCCCGTGGCGAAAAGTACTAAGTACTTAGAGGAAATAAATCATGGCTAAAGGTATTCGTGAGAAAATCAAGCTGGTTTCTTCTGCTGGTACTGGTCACTTCTATACCACCACGAAGAACAAACGTACTAAGCCGGAAAAACTGGAACTGAAAAAGTTCGATCCAGTTGTCCGTCAGCACGTTGTATACAAAGAAGCCAAAATTAAATAATTCTGGTAACTTTGTTGAAGAAACCCGGCTCAGGCCGGGTTTTTTTATGCCTGCTTCCCGGAGGAGAGATGCCTGAATTACCAGAGGTAGAAACCAGTCGTCGCGGTATTGAGCCGCACCTGGTGGGTGAAACCATCCTGTATGCCGTTGTGCGCAATGCTCGACTGCGCTGGCCGGTTTCTGATGAAATACATGCTCTGAGCGATAAGCCCGTGCTGAGCGTGCAGCGGCGGGCGAAGTATTTGCTGCTGGAGCTACCGGATGGCTGGATCATCATTCACCTGGGAATGTCCGGCAGTCTGAGGATCCTCGCGGAAGAACTTCCTGCGGAAAAGCACGATCATGTCGATCTGATCATGAGCAACGGCAAAGTCCTTCGCTACACCGATCCGCGGCGTTTTGGTGCCTGGCTATGGGTCAAAGAGCTTGAGGGGAGTAACGTATTGGCTCATCTCGGGCCAGAGCCGCTGAGCGAGGCATTCAGTGCAGAATACCTGCGTGAAAAATCGGCCAAAAAGAAAACGGCTATCAAGCCCTGGCTGATGGATAACAAACTGGTTGTCGGGGTGGGGAATATCTATGCCAGCGAATCCTTGTTCGCGGCGGGGATCCATCCCGACCGTAGCGCGCAGTCGCTATCAAAAAAAGAGTCTGAAACTCTGGTCGCGGCGATCAAAGCGGTATTGCAGCGCTCAATAGAGCAAGGTGGAACGACTTTAAAAGACTTCCTTCAGTCCGATGGCAAACCTGGCTATTTTGCTCAGGAGCTGCAGGTATATGGGCGGGAAGGAGAACCTTGCAGGGTATGTGGTACGCCGATTGCTGCCGCTAAGCACGCTCAGCGTAGCACCTACTATTGCCGCCGCTGTCAGCGATAGCTATTTAAGCCTTTCGATAAGCGCTTTACAGACGTGCTCTGGCAGGAAGTGAGCGACATCCCCGTGATGGCGCGCCACTTCTTTGACCAGAGAAGAAGAAACAAATGACCACTCTTTAGATGGCATCAGGAAGACGCTTTCCAGTTCTGGCATGAGATGGCGATTCATGTGGGCCAGCTGCATTTCATATTCAAAATCAGCCGCGGTACGCAACCCACGCACCAGCACGTTTGCCTGCTGCTTGCGCGCAAAGCTTGCCATTAAATCGCTGAAACCGAGAACCTGAACGTTGGGTAAATGTGCAAGCGCCTGCTGCGCCAGCGCAACGCGTTCATCCAGCGTAAATAAAGCATTCTTGCTGGGGCTTGCTGCAATGGCAAGGATCACCTGGTCAAACATACTGGCTGCACGGGTAACGATATCAATATGGCCGTTGGTGATAGGATCGAAAGTCCCCGGATAGATTGCCCGCTTTTGCATATCTGACCTTAGTGTGTTTTAGGGGGGAGATAAGGTTCCAGTAGCTGCAACAGGCGCTGTAATGCACCCTGGTTCTGGTAAAGCACTTCCACAGCATGGCGCCCGTAGAAGTTACGATAATCCTCATCTGTGAGCAAAGACGCAATCTCTTTTACTAATGACTGTTCGTCGTTCACGGTGATTAGGCCATCTGCCTGCGACAGGCGCGCGCAGATATCTTTGAAGTTAAAGGTATGTGGGCCCATTAACACGGGAATAGCGTGTGCGGCGGGTTCGAGCGGATTATGGCCACCGCGCTCAACTAACGAGCCGCCAACAAAAGCCAGATCGGCAATTCCGTACAGTAACATTAACTCACCCATAGTATCGCCAATGACGACCTGCGTACTGGAAGACGGCACCTCTCCAGAAGAACGGGTGATGTAGCTTAATCCTGCATTTCTGACCAGATTGATAGCATCCGGGAAGCGTTCCGGGTGACGTGGTACAAGGATCAGCAATAAATTAGGAAACTGTTTTAAAAGTGACTGATGGGCCTGAACGACAATACTTTCTTCACCTTCATGCGTGCTGGTGGCTATCCAGACTGGGCGGTGTGGTGCCCACTGCCGGCGAAGCGTTACGGCACGAGCAGCAAGTTGCGGCGTCACAGAGATATCAAATTTAAGGCTTCCGGTGACCGTCAATTGACTTCGTTTTGCACCTAGCGAGATGAAGCGCTCACCGTCTTCTTCGTTCTGCGCGGCAATAAGCGTAATGCGCTGCAGCAGCGTTCGGACAAAGTCACCAAGTTTCGCGTAGCCTTTTGCCGAGCGTGCGGAAAGCCTGGCATTGGCAATCACTAATGGGATATAGCGTTTGTGCAGCGCGGCTATCAGGTTTGGCCAAAGTTCGGTTTCCATAATAAGCACTAGCTTCGGATCGACTTTATCCAGAAAACGGTTTAGCGCACACGGTAAATCATAAGGTAGATAGACGTGCTGGACGTCTTCTCCGAACGCGGACATGACCCTTTCTGAGCCGGTTGGTGTCATTGTCGTGACGGTAATCGGCAGCTCTGGATAGCGATGGCGAAGCGCGCGAACCAGAGGGATGGCGGCTAGCGTTTCCCCAACGGAAACCGAATGCAACATAATGCCACCTGGCTTGAGCGGCTTTTTATAGAAGCCGTAGCGCTCGCCAATGCGTTTGCGGTATGCAGGAGCTTTACGACCGCGCACCCATAATCGCAGCCAGATGAGTGGCTGTATGAGGTAAAGCAGTATGGTGTAAAGCAATTGGAGCATAGGACACGGCTGGCGTTATGAATGTGCTGGGGATTCTATGTATTTAACCTGAGCTTTGCCATTACTTTTGCGGAAATTGCCTGAAATCACCCCTGATTGTTCCTGGTGATATTAACCATGATGTTTTTTTCAATTTTTATTGAATACAGGATGGTGAATCTTGGGTTAGCAAACCGTGCTGGCAAGGTACTGTGCCGATGAAAATTGGAATTTATTTTCTTATTTTATAAATGGTTGCGTATCGCTTTATACGATTGATATTCATATCGGATTGCCCTCTGATAAATGCTACACTATGCAACGTTTTCAAAGGAATTTGGAACTCGTCAGTGTTGGAAAATTGAGCATTTTCCTTCCGGCATCATCGACCTGACCAGAAGGGTTTCTCCCTGTGGTTTGTCTGACTTCGGTTTAGGCCTCGCGGATATGAGTACATGATCATTGCTTTTTGCTTATACAAATACTTTCCCTACGGCGGCCTGCAGCGCGATTTTATGCGTATAGCTCAAACCGTTGCTGCTCGTGGTCATCACGTTAAAGTGTTTACCCAACAGTGGCAGGGAGAGCATCCTAAGCAGTTTGAAATTGTGCTTGTTCCGGTGACAGCTCGTACAAATCATGGGAAGAATGCGCAGTATCATCAATGGGTTGAGAATGAGCTGAAGATACATCCTGTCGATCGGGTTGTCGGATTCAATAAAATGCCCGGTCTTGATGTTTATTACGCGGCTGACGTCTGTTATGCCGAAAAGGTTGAGCGTGAAAAGGGCTTTTTCTACAAATTAACCGCACGTTATCGACATTATGCGCAGTTTGAGAAAGCCACGTTCCTGCGAGGAAAAAAAACTCAACTGTTGATGTTAACGCCGACGCAAGTAGCTGATTTTAAAAAACACTATCAGACAGAATCCGATCGCTTCCATATTATGCCGCCGGGGATTTATCCGGACAGAAAGTACAGTAACCAGATTGCCGACAGCAGGCGAGTATATCGCCAAAAAAACGGCATTGATCCGCAGCAGTTCGTGGTGCTTCAGGTTGGCTCGGATTTTAAGCGAAAAGGCGTATTTCGTTCTCTGGAGGCGATAGCCGCCTTGCCGGAAGCCCTACGTAAAAAAACACGTTATCTGGTCGTTGGGCAGGATAAACCAGGGCGTTTCGAAGCGAAGGCGCAGCAGCTTGGCATTGCAGATAATGTGCAGTTCTTTTCTGGAAGGGATGACGTTGCCGAGTTGATGGCGGCAGCAGATATTTTGATTCATCCAGCGGTTCAGGAAGCGGCTGGGATTGTCCTGTTAGAAGCTATCGTTTCCGGATTGCCAGTACTGGTTACGGAAGTTTGCGGTTATGCCCATTATATCGAGTCTGCTCACTGTGGTGAGGTCATCCCAGAGCCGTTTAATCAGGCGACGTTGAATCATGCACTTTCCAATGCTTTAGAGAACGAGGCGTTGCGTAACCAATGGGCCGAGCATGCACGGCATTATGCCGACAGTGAGGATCTGTACAGTTTGCCTGAGAAAGTGGCTGATATTATTTTAGGTTGTGAACATGATTGAGCTTAAAGAGCCGTTTGCTACGCGATGGCGTGGAAAAGACCCTTTTGCTGAGGTTGTAAAGCTGGAGGGTGAAGTGTTCCGTGCCCTGGAGTCCCGCCGGACGATCCGTTTCGAGATGGAGGGTAAAGGCTATTTTCTTAAGTATCATCGCGGCACAACGTTAAAAGAAGTGGTGAAAAACCTGATTTCACTACGTATGCCCGTGCTGGGCGCAGACAGAGAATGGTTTGCTATTCATCGGCTCAAAGCGCTTGGTGTCGACACGATGAATGGCGTCGCGTTTGGCCAAAAGGGACTGAATCCTTTAGAACGAACTTCTTTTATTATTACCGACGATCTCTCCCCGACGATCAGCCTGGAAGACTATTGTGCTGATTGGGCTGTTAAGCCACCCAAAGTTAGCGTCAAACGTGCGATTATCCAACGCGTAGCCGAAATGGTTAGAGAGATGCATCGAGGAGGCGTGAACCATAGGGACTGCTACATATGCCATTTCCTTTTGCATTTGCCGTTTGAATCGCCAGAAGCACAGTTCAAAATCTCGGTGATCGATTTACATCGGGCTCAAATTCGTCGCGCTGTGCCTCGCCGTTGGCGAGACAAAGATCTTATCGGTCTTTATTTTTCCTCTTTGCATATAGGCTTAACTTCGCGCGACATTTACCGATTTCTGAGTATTTATTTTTCAGTGCCACTACGGGACATCATTAAAAATGAGTCAGCTTTGTTTGCAACCGCGCACGTAAAAGCACAAAAAATACAGAAAAGAACGGTAAGAAAGTCATTATAATTTATTAAAATTAAAAGCTCTGTAGGCATGAGGCAAAAAAGAATGAAAATTAATTTCGATAAAGCGATACTCAAAGAAATTATTTGCGATCGTTCTATCCATACAAAAGAAAAAAAACTTAACATAGCTTATGGTATTGATCGTAATTTTTTGTTTGGGTCAGGCATCTCAATGACCTCCGTACTGATCAATAATCCAGAGATGGAGTTTAATTTCTATGTTTTCACCGATTTTGTTGATGATGATTATATAAGTTGCGTAGAGCGTTTAGCGGAAAAATATCATACGTCAATTACGGTTATTGTGTTTGATAATGAAGCATTTCGTGATCTCCCAAGTACTAAAGCATGGACATATGCAATGTACTACCGTTACTTTGCGTTTGAATATTTAAGTAACAATCTTGATTCAGTTCTCTACCTTGATGCAGATATCATCTGTAAAGGCTCATTGGACGAATTGACAGGTATACAATTTGACGGCGAATATGCCGCCATTATTCATGATATTGATGAAGTCCGTCTCAAATCAGGAGCACGTCTTGGGATTCCAGAGCTTTCACACGGATACTTTAACTCTGGTGTTGTGCTCGCAAATCTGGTTCTTTGGAAAGAACAAAAGTTACTGAGTAAAGCATTTGGTGTTTTTTCAGAAAAGAAAGACGGACTGCTTTATTTTGATCAAGATGTATTAAACATTTTGTTTGTGGGTAATACTATTTCATTACGTAGAGACTTTAACTGTATCTATGGTGTTGATCAGGAATTAGTAAATAAAAATATTAATGACGATTATAAAGATTTTATTACTGACGATACCATTCTTATTCACTATGTTGGCGTGACAAAGCCCTGGCATAGGTGGGCTAAGTATCCAGTTTCTAAGTTCTTTATAGCAGCATATGAAAAATCAACATGGTCAGGAAAAGCATTGCTTAACGCAAATACGGCTAAGCTTTATAAACGAAAATCACGACATGAAAGAGTCCAGCACAAGTATGTACTGTCTGTTTTGAGTCATATAATGTATATCAAGAGCAAACTTTTTGGTTCCCATTTGCGCTGAGTAGCATAACCCGTTAATTTTTGTGTTTAAAAGGTATGTCAGATGAATTTTGATTGTCGCCAGGCTATAAAGGAAATTGTTGCTTTCAACAACGCACCTGCTGAATATAAGCCGCAACTACATGTTGCATGGGGTGTCGATAAGAATTTCATGTTTGGTGCGGCAATATCTATGATGTCAGTGTTGCAGAATAATCGAAATGTTCCCATTCACTTTCATCTTTTTACTGACTATATTGATGATGATTATAAGACCCGTGCAGCAGAACTATCTAAGATATTTTCTACAAAAATCACGATTTATGTTATCGATGCGAACGAACTAAAAATATTACCTTTTAGCCACGCATGGTCCCATGCAATGTACTTCCGGTTTGTTGCGTTCGAGTATCTTAGCGAAGACGTTGATGCCTTACTTTATATTGATGCTGATGTTATATGTAAAGGTTCTCTTCAGGATCTGATTGATATTGATTTTGAAGATAAAGTGGCAGCGGTTGTTCGGGATGTTGATGATAGTCCAGCACGAAGAGCTGGAACACCAGACTTTAATGAGAACTATTTTAATTCTGGTGTAATGTACACTAATCTTGTTGCGTGGAGAAAATTCAATTTTCTCAGTGCAGCATTTGATATGTTGTTAGACGAAAAGCAAAAACATTCATTTCCCGATCAAGATGTTTTGAATATTCTTTTCAAAGACAAAGTCATATTTCTGCCGCGTATTTATAATGCTATTTATGGCATTAAGCAGGAACTAAAAAATAAGGATATTAATCGCTATCGGGACTATATCAAGCCGGAAACCATTTTAATCCACTATATCGGTGTGACTAAACCATGGAATTCCTGGGCGAATTACCCTTCAGCACAATATTTCACGACGGCCTGGCAAGCATCTCCTTGGGCAAATGTTCCTCTGCTTGGGCCTAGAACACCTAAGCAATTTAAGAAAAAGTCCCGACATGAAAGGTTACAAGGAAAAATGCTGGCATCTATTGTGAGTTATATCGGCTATCTTATTGCCAAACTGAAAAGTAAATAACAAAAAGCTCCCATTGGGAGCTTTTTATTTTTGAGTCATACGCATTTTACTTGCGCAGTTTGCTCTGCAAATACTTCAGATACCAACCGGCGGCAACCAGGTACTGTCTTTTACGGGCATTCTGTCGGGCATATACTCGATAATCCGTTGGTCGCATCCGTGGTGCATAGGAACGCAATGGGGCGTTTCGCCATGGCGTAAAGTGATGATAGAAAGAGTAGAGTTGCTGGGCCAGGCCAGTATGTTCCCGGTACCATGGTTTTCTGCCACCGGTGAAGTGGACGATTTTAGGTGTTGTATTTTCGTGATATAAAAACGTCTCTTTTTGTTCCTCAGTGAACCAGTTGAAAAGGAAGTTCCACTGGTTATCGATGAAGCGTATATTGCCATCCATCGCGATATTCAATGCATCCTGATCAAAATAGGGAAGGGTGTTTCCTTTTTCGAATAATACTTCGTTTGCTTTATTTTCGACGTCATGTTCTATCCAGTTATTGACATTGATATAAAGAAACCCTGCATTGAAATAATGCTTTGTTTTTAGGCCGAGACGTTTGGCATGTTTGTCGTTCTGTGTATCGAGCGAATCATGGCTGGCAGCGCAGATAACATTGCTGATATCAATATCATTTATGCTGCTGATATCGTCGAAACACAACGTATCGGCATCAAGATAAATGAAGTTTTCAACTTTTCCCTGAAGTAACCGGGGCACTGCAAGACGCATATAAGTGGAGCGGTTAAGGTGTTTAATAGCGAAATCATTGCTGTATTTCTCAATCGCGCCTTTTTCTATTTTTACCACTTGAACGCCATCACAGGTTGCTTTCAGCTTTTCGATTTCCTCATCGCTTACATCATAAACAAATACGTAGAATGCCAACTCTTGATTTAGGTTGTTCATTTTTACGGATATCATTGAGGTAGCGACATACTCCAGATAATTGGCATCCGTACACCAGGCAACATTGATTATTGAGTTATTAGCCATTTATTTGTTCTCATTGTCTTGGGTTGCCGCATTTTTCAACGTGGTATCGACAGCGTCGATGACGGCCTGCGCTGGGATCCAGGAAAGATACTTCTGCGAACGATCCAAATCTTTTCTTTCGGGCATCGGATGATAACTGCCCGCCCAAATCAGCGTTGCTTTATCTGACCACGGTCGCCATTGCTGATAGTTGGTTGCACCGAACAGGCATACTTGAGGTTTATTCAGTGCTGCAGCCATGTGCATCGGAGCGGAATCAACACCGATATAAAGGGTTGCATGGTCGAGCAGCGCTGCAAGCTGCAGGAATGATGTTTTTCCTGCAAAACGGAGGTCTGGAGATATATCGCAGAGGCCGGCAATCCGCTTTACTTGTTCCTGTTCAGTGGCTGCTGGCCCGCAGGTTAAATAGACCTTCAATCCCTGGCTATGCAGATGATTAATGACCTCAGCGAATTTATCCTCATCCCAGCACTTAAACGACTGCCGTGCGGTGGGTTGAATAACCACATAAGGCTGCAACATTAGCTCGGGATCAAGAGCACATAGCGCCTGAACATCATTTTCCTGATAACTCAGCTGCATTTGTGGCTTCAGATCACTATCGGTAAAGCCGATGCCTTTCAGTAGAGACAAATTTTGCTCAACGATGTGAGTTCCTGTCATAGGCACTACCCGGCTAAAGAGCTTGTTCCAGAGCTTTTTTTCTCGCTGAAAGGCGACAGAAGGCCGACCTAATGAAGCGACCAGTGCACCAATAGGCCACTGCTCAGTCAGGTTCACAATCAGGTCGTAGCGATTTTTTCTAAGTTCGCGCTGCAGGGTGAGGTAGTTTTTGATTGTATCGAGCAGCCCGAGCTTTTTTTCGACCAGATAAAATTGATGAATACGGTCATCTGCCGCGAGAATGGCTTTGGTATCTTTGTACAATAACAAATCAATTTTAGCGTGCGGATAGCGTGCCTGCAGACTCGCTATGACGGGAGTAATGAGCAATACATCGCCATAAAACTTAAGCTTGCAAATTAAAATGCGATCTACATGTTGTTGAGCCATCTTAACTTTCCTTGTTGATCTTTTTCTTGCAAAGCTTAAATACCTGATTGCGAGTAGCAGAAATAAATGTATCTACCCAAGGGTGTCGCATTTTATAGATTATTTTTTTATTCATGACGCTTTCGTCGCAATACTGTAATACTGTTTTTATATCGCTTAACATTTGCTCATCATAGGCATAGTAGCCTTTCTTTTTGCGTACAATTTTTCGCCCTTCAAGAAAACAATTAACAATCATCAGCGTTGCAACCGAGCGTTTTTCTGGATTGTTTTTTATATAGTCACACATTTTTCTCATGGCAAAAAAGATGTGCTGAGCGTCACTTTCTCTGAGATTTTCAGTGATGCTATGGGAATTTAGCCGGTAGTAATAAAGTTTAACGTTGAGATTCAGGATGTTACGGCATTTAAAGTACTGGAACGGGCTGAAAATAATATCTTCATAGCGGCGATTAGCTTCAAATCTGTCATTGCCAAGAATATCCCGGAGAAATATTTTTGTGACTAAATGCCACTGTGCAGCGCTAAACGTAGGCATTAATGGCAAACATTGAGTATCCTGCAGAATGAGTTCATTTCTTTCAATATTTTCATTGCTGGCGCCTTGCGATGTGTATAGTTTTTCTTTATCGCGAGTTAAGCCAAATTCTACAATGTCATATTTACGTTCACGCAGGACGGGCAGTAAAAGAGTGAAATAATCGGAACTGATAATATCGTCACTGTCCACAAAAGCGATGTATACACCCGTTGCGGATTCTAGCCCTTTATTTCGGGCAATCGCTACGCCTTGGTTACTCTGATGTATTACCTTAACGTTATCACTGGGGCTGAACCGGTAAAATTCTGCGATCTTTTCATCGGTATGATCGGTCGAACCATCATTAATGATGATGATTTCAACTTCATCTGTGATCCCGGCCTGCAGGGATGTCAGGGTTGAAGTGATAAATTCGGCATTATTATATGTCGGAATAATAATGCTCAGAAGGTAATGATTTTTATCACACATGAGATTGCTCTCTTTTGGTGTTAGAAACCAGTATTAGTGCAAAAGAAAGTGCCAGCATGCTACTTAAGGATTCACCTTTGGCATACAGCAATAGATCACTTAGGCCGTAGATAGCGATAGCACCTGAAACAATCAGTAACAGCGCATTTTTCTCTTCAAATGCCATATATACCATTGAGGCATATAAGAGTGCGAGGAGCACAACGCCCAATACGCCTTTGAGAGAAAACGTATCCATCATTTCATTATGTAGATGGATGTTCATATACATCAATGCGCCGCTGAGCGAGGGATCAGTTTTTTCCAGAATATTAAGTGAGGCGCTGCGCTGCTCCAGAGACTCGCCTCCGGGCTGCAATTTCCCCGTCTCAAACCCTACACGTTGCATGGCAAACCTCGCCCCAATCGACGTATTACTGTTCTCACTCTTGTATGCCGCTATGTCATCTTTGAAATCCATATACCGTTGTTCCAGCACCGATTTCAACGGGACCAGAGCCAAAACGCCGAGGACGATAAAACTCGTTATGGAGACTGCCAGAACTTTATGGTTACGACGATAATGTAATAAAAATAAGGCAATACATAATATCGGATAAACTAAAATAGCTGCTCGCGTTTGCGTGGTGACAATGGCCATAGAAGATAGCGCAAAATGTAGAAAATAAAGCGGAATAACCCAGCGACCACGTAAATTTAGTATTGCCTGCGAGGCCAGTAATGCAATAAACGTCAAGGCATATGCAGTGCCAGTTGCAAATTCAAAACCTAGCGAAACCCTGTATGCAAGTAGGTTCATCGCGCCGATACTATAGAGTTGGTAAGCTGCCCACCCATATAGCGAGAGCCCAATGGCGATGATCAGATAGTTAACAGCCTGCCTAATGCAGGGAGAAAATGCCTTTTGGCAACCGATCGCTGTTATGACAAATGACGCAAAAATAAGCGTCTTACCCCCATTCTGGTAAGAGCGATAGGCTGCTGTAAAAGGTGAGCCCTGTTGTTTAAAGATCGCCACCCAAATAATTTGCATTAGCCCAAACGCAAAAAGAGCGAGCGGCAGCATTAGCATTTTTTTATTTTTCAATAAGTTATGGCGGTTATTGAAAATAACAGGAAATGAAAGGACGGTACTGAAAATGAAGACCTTGATTGCCTGATCGGGATTAATAAGCACCATAGCCAATGAAAGCAGGCAACCCGCAAGAAACAGGCCGTCGACGATGCTGAAGAAAGTATCTTTTCTCTTGCTATCATGCAGAGAAATAATTGGGCTATCAGGCATAAATATACTCTTAAAAGAATTATAGTATGTTTGAATGTTGAAGTAATTGTCGGACATCGTTTGCTGATGTTGAAGCCATTGCATGATCCCCATTTTTTAGCGCCTGCTGATGTAGACCATACCCACCAATTAGCCCCGGATCAGTCGGTCCGTACAGCGTCACATTCGGCCGGTCTAATGCTGCGGTAAGGTGGCTTAATCCTGTATCAACGGAAACCACATATTTTGCTCCCGCCAATACTTTAGCCACTTCTTCAAGCGTCATTTTCGGTAAGACGTCAACGAAATCAAACCCTTCCGCCAGCCGCTTAGCCCTTGCTTCTTCATGTGGCGCTCCCCACGGAAGCTTAATGCGAACCCCTGAACCCTCCAGCAGGCTAATTAGCTCACGCCAGTGCGTTTCCGGCCAGTGTTTATCATCTCGTGTCGTCGCATGTAAGAATACGGCATACTGACCATTATCCGCGTTCAGATAGTTCAGGAAATGCGATGCGATTGCATAATCACCCTGCCGATCGGGTTGGATATATCCCAAACTCTTAGCAAAAAGCTCACGCACGCGCTCCACCGCGTGTTGCTGTCTGGCCACGCTGTGTCTTACGTTGTAGAACAGACTGGCTAATGGCTCACGTGCGCTGTTCCAGTTCATGCCGTGCTTTATGCCACGCGCCTTACGAGTGACCAGTGCAGCACTTTTTACTAGCCCCTGGGCGTCGATAATGCAGTCATATTCTCTGGCCTTCAGCTCTTCATAGAACACTTCACGTTCGGCGCGTGTTTTAGAAGCAAACCAGCTTTTACGCCAGCGACGGATTGCAACCGGAAATACTTTATCCACGGCGGGGTGCCAGCTCGGGATCTGGGCAAAGCCTTCTTCAACAACCCAGTCGAATTTGATTCCTGGAATAGCATGCATCGCATCCGTCAGGGCTGGAAGCGAATGAAGCACATCGCCCATCGAAGATGTTTTAACGAGAAGAACACGCATCAGTCTTCCTTGCTGCTGGTTAACAGTTCAGTCAATGCAACCAGCACGCTTTCGGGCGTGATATCGATCAGGCTTTGATGATAGCCCTCAGCGGCATCGCCTTTACGCACTTTATGGTATCCGCTGATCAGGCGAATAACCTTCGCTTTATGGGAAAGTGGTGGGGTGAAATCCGGGCTGCTGGGGCCATAAAGTGCGACCAGTGGGCGGTCGAGTGCGGCTGCAACATGCATCAGGCCAGAGTCATTAGTGACTACACCCTGGCAAGCTGCAAGCAAAATAACGGCCTGCTCAAGCTGGGTATCCCCGGCAAGGTTACGGCACCATGCCTGTTGCTCACTGCTGAGGGCAGCAAGAATCTCTTTACCCGCGTCCTTATCCTTGGCAGAGCCGAAAAGCACAACCTGATATCCGGCATCAATGAGTTTTGCCGCGAGCGCGGCGTAATGATAGTGCGGCCAGCGTTTTGCCGGGCCGAACTCTGCGCCAGGGCAGAAACCTATCATTGGGCGCTGTGGCTCAAGGTTAAAGGCAGCACAGGCCTGTGTTTTTTCACCTTCACTGACGTGCAGCTGAGGCCACAGCAGTGGCTGCGGGAGATCTTTCGCCGACTGCATTACGCCCCTGTCGTAACCTAAAGCGACATAGCGTTCTACCATTAAAGGCCAGGCTTGTTTATCCAGCTTGCGGCTGTCATTCAGCAGGCCATAGCGCATTTCGCCCAGCCAACCCGTGCGATGAGGAATGTTGGCAAAAAAAGGCACCAGCGCGGACTTAAACGAGTTTGGCAGGACGTAAGCACGATCGTAGCGCTTATCTCGAAGGCTATGACCGAGACGGCGACGTTCTGCGATTTGCAGCGCACCGTGGCCCAAAGGCATGGCGATGGCTTCGTTCACTTCCTGCATACGCGATAATAGCGGACGGCACCACGCGGGTGCCATCACGTCAATTATCGCCTGGGGATAACGCGCCTTGAGCGTGCGATAGAGACTTTGCGACATCATCATGTCGCCCACCCATGACGGGCCAATCACCAGAATTTTCATACTTTCCCTGTGCAGCTTATGCGTCGCGATTTAACCATGTCATGTATTCCGCAACGCCTTCGGCTACGGTTTTGAACGGCTTGTCGTAACCTGCAGCGCGCAGATTGGTTAAGTCGGCTTCGGTATAAGCCTGGTAGCGACCTTTCAGTTTGTCCGGGAAAGGAATGTACTCGATGCTGCCTTTGTTGTGATAAGCCAGCGCAGCGTCTGCCACGGCCTGGAAGGATTCTGCACGGCCGGTACCGCAGTTGAAAATACCGGAAACGCCATTTTGCCAGAACCACAGATTAACGGCGGCCACATCACCCACATAGATGAAATCACGCTTGAAGCCGTCACTGCCTTCGAAGAGTTTAGGATTTTCACCGTTGTTCAACTGGGTGTTGAGGTGGAAGGCGACGCTCGCCATGCTGCCTTTGTGACCTTCACGCGGCCCGTAGACGTTAAAGTAGCGGAAGCCGGTCACCTGAGAGTTCGCTTCTGGCAGGATCTGGCGCACATATTCATCAAACAGGAATTTTGAGTAGCCGTATACGTTCAGCGGCTGTTCATATTCGCGAGATTCGATGAAATCTGCATTGCGCCCGCCGTAGGTGGCGGCAGAAGAGGCATACAGGAACGGAATTTCACGCTCCAGGCAGTAGTGCAGGATTTCTTTAGAGTACTGATAGTTGTTGTCCATCATGTACTTGCCGTCCCACTCGGTGGTGGAAGAGCAGGCACCTTCATGGAAGATGGCGTCGATATCACCGAACTCTTCCCCGGCCATAATCTGGATCAGGAAGTCTTCCTTGTCCATGTAGTCGGCGATGTCCAGATCAACCAGGTTAACAAACTTAGTCCCGTCTTTGAGGTTATCCACGACCAGGATATCGCGGTAGCCTTGCTCATTCAGAGATTTAACAATGTTGCTGCCGATCATGCCGGCGCCGCCAGTAACGATAATCATAATTTCAACCTTTAAAAAGTGGGGCTTTCAGGCCATAAACCTGATGCACTAATGGCTCTTATCATACCATTACAATTAAAGACCCGCCTAATGAGCGGAAGTTTTTCACCCTCGTGATTTATCCTGCAAAAATCATATTCCCTGAAGCGTAATCTCGTCTCCTGGTATAGGTTTGGGTAATATATGCCGAAATTTGCCATGCCTGGAGAATCGCGATGCGCGAAGATTTTTACAAGCAGTTGACCTCCCAGCTCGAGACGGCTCGTGTGGAAGGGTTATTTAAAGAAGAGCGTATTATCACCTCCGCCCAACAGGCGGACATCACCGTCTCGGACGGCAGCCACGTTATTAACTTCTGCGCCAACAACTATCTGGGTCTTGCTAACCATCCGCAGCTGATTGAAGCAGCTAAACAGGGGATGGATAAACACGGTTTTGGTATGGCTTCGGTCCGCTTTATCTGTGGTACTCAGGACAGCCATAAACAGTTGGAAAGCAAGCTGGCCGATTTCCTGGGAACGGACGACGCGATTCTTTACTCCTCCTGCTTCGACGCCAATGGCGGCTTGTTTGAGACGCTGCTCGGGCCGGAAGATGCCATCATTTCTGACGCACTGAACCATGCCTCAATTATCGACGGTGTGCGCCTGTGCAAAGCACAGCGTTATCGCTATGCCAACAACGATATGCAGGAACTGGAAGCTCGTCTGAAAGAGGCTCGTGCTGCAGGTGCTCGTCACGTGATGATCGCCACCGACGGCGTATTCTCAATGGACGGTGTGATTGCCAACCTGCAGGGTGTTTGTGACCTGGCGGATAAGTACAATGCGCTGGTTATGGTCGATGACTCCCACGCCGTGGGCTTTGTAGGTGCCAATGGGCGCGGTACGCACGAATACTGCGATGTCATGGACCGCGTTGATATTATTACCGGCACGCTGGGTAAAGCACTGGGCGGCGCTTCTGGTGGCTATACCGCAGGTCGCAAAGAAGTTATCGAATGGCTTCGCCAGCGTTCCCGTCCTTACCTTTTCTCAAATTCACTCGCACCAGCCATTGTTTCCGCCTCTATCAAGGTACTGGAAATGCTGGAGTCTGGCGAAGAGCTGCGTGAGCGCCTGTGGTCAAACGCTCGTCTGTTCCGTGAAAAAATGAGCGCTGCCGGGTTTACGCTTGCAGGTGCAGATCACGCCATTATTCCAGTGATGCTTGGCGAGGCGGTTGTCGCCCAGAACTTTGCGCGCGAACTGCAAAAAGAAGGTATTTACGTCACCGGTTTCTTCTACCCGGTGGTGCCAAAAGGTCAGGCGCGTATTCGCACCCAAATGTCGGCGGCGCATACCCCTGAGCAAATTGAACGTGCGGTAGATGCGTTTACGCGCATCGGTAAGCAATTAGGCGTTATCGCTTAAGGGAGCGGTCATGAAAGCATTAGCAAAACTGAAGGCGGAAGAAGGCATCTGGATGACGGATGCCCCCAAGCCGGAAATGGGTCATAACGATCTGCTGATCAAAATTCGTAAAACGGCGATTTGCGGGACCGACGTCCATATTTACAACTGGGACGAATGGTCGCAAAAAACTATTCCTGTTCCTATGGTTGTGGGCCACGAATACGTGGGTGAAGTGGTAGGCATTGGCCAGGAAGTGAAAGGCTTCAAGATTGGCGATCGCGTTTCCGGCGAAGGGCATATCACCTGTGGGCACTGTCGTAACTGCCGCGGCGGGCGTACCCACCTCTGCCGTAACACCACCGGCGTGGGTGTGAACCGCCCCGGCTGTTTTGCTGAGTATTTGGTTATCCCGGCGTTTAATGCGTTCAGGATCCCGGACAATATCTCAGACGACCTGGCTTCCATCTTCGACCCGTTCGGCAACGCCGTGCACACGGCGCTTTCGTTCGACCTGGTAGGCGAAGATGTGCTGGTCTCCGGCGCAGGCCCTATCGGGATCATGGCGGCGGCAGTAGCGAAGCACGTCGGCGCGCGTAACGTGGTGATTACCGACGTGAACGAATACCGCCTTGAGCTGGCGCGTGAAATGGGTATTACTCGTGCGGTCAACGTCAGCAAAGAAAGCCTGCAGGACGTGATGAGCGAGCTGGGGATGACCGAAGGGTTTGACGTGGGTCTGGAGATGTCCGGCGCGCCACCGGCGTTCCGCACCATGCTGGATACCATGAATCACGGTGGCCGGATTGCGATGCTGGGGATCCCGCCGTCAGATATGTCTATCGACTGGACAAAAGTTATCTTTAAGGGGCTGTTTATTAAAGGTATCTACGGTCGCGAGATGTTTGAGACCTGGTACAAGATGGCAGCCCTTATTCAGTCTGGTCTGGATTTGTCTCCGATCATCACCCACCGCTTCTCTATCGATGAGTTCCAGAAAGGCTTTGACGCGATGCGCTCCGGGCAGTCGGGCAAAGTTATCCTGAGCTGGGATTAATCATTAAACCAGAGGGCATTGCGCCCTCTGGTTTTTCAATCAGGCCTGTTTGGCCCAACCCTGCCACTGATGCTGGAGATATTTCACCAGCGCGCTCTCGGCAATGCTTTCACTGATGACTTTAAAGTAGGTGGTGGCGTACACCGGCTCAAGAGGCTGTTTCGGTTTACACACCTTCACGCCCCGGAACGGGTTACGTGGCGGTGGCTGTTTGCCCGGCTGAGTATTATTCGGCGTTGAGGTATCTACCTGTGGCTCATTAAGCAGGCTGCTCGGCCGCACCAGCGTGATGTCCGGTGGCAGGTTGTACACCATCTGCTGGAGGACGCGAACGGTCGAAGGGTGAGGGTGACCGATGGCGATAGCTGACCCGGTTTTGCGAGCAAGCTGGATAGCGCGATTGAACTGAAAGCGGATATCCGCCTCGTTCTGAGTATCGTCGAGGAACACTTTCCGCTTAATCACTTTGACTCGAGTGCCGGCTGCGGCGCGAGTGGCCTGGCTGTTACCGATGGTCATGCTGTCCAGGAAATAGAGATTGTACTGCTCCAGCGACTGCATCACCTTTTGCATGCCGAACAGGTTGGAGGTCATCGCGCTGCCCATATGGTTATTCATCCCAACGGCATAAGGGACTTTGTTCACCGCGTCGCGGATAATTCTCTCGATTTCGCTGCTGCTCATGTCCGGACGGAGCGTATCTTTCTCTAGCGGTTGTTTGCTGAGTGGTGCCATCGGCAGATGGATCAGAACTTCATGCCCGGCGTTATGGGCTTTGGTCGCCATTTCGCGAGCGTGGGGTGCGTTGGGTAGCACGGCGACAGAGACGTTAGTTGGCAGGGCCAGCACCTGGTTTTCCTGCTGAGGACGATAGCCAAAGTCATCAATGACTATCGAGAGCTTACCGGCCCAGGCGGAGGTTGCCAGCATTAGCCCGCTGGCGGCGGCGAAAAAAACGGTGCGGAACTGAGGCAAAACTTATCTTCCCAACCACGGTTGTGGATTCACTGCCTGGCCCTGGCGACGAATTTCGAAATAGAGTGACGGACGGCCCTGGCCGCCACTGCTACCGACCAGCGCAATAGGTTGCCCGGCACGTACCTGGGTGCCGACGCTGACCAGCGCGCTCTGGTTGTAGCCGTAGAGACTCATATCGCCTTTGCCGTGTTCAATGACGACAACAAGACCATAGCCCTGAAGCCAGTCGGCAAGGATCACACGTCCGTCGGCAATGGCTTTAACTTCCGTGCCTTCCGACGCCGCAATAACGATACCTTTCCAACGTAGTTCACCTTGCAGCTGTTCGCCATAGCGATGCAGTAACGAACCGCGAACCGGCCAGTATGCCTGCCCACGTGGCGCACCCAGGCCACCTGTTCTCGACATCAATGAACGCTCGCTTTCGGTTGGCTTGTAGGTTGTGCCTTTGTTGGAGGCTTCCTGCTGTTTATTGCGAACCTGCTCTGCTTCGCGTGCCTCACGCTCGGCTCGAGCTTTTGCCGCTGCTTCTGCGCGGGCGATCTGGCTCTGCAGTCGCGCCTGGTTCTGGCGCATTTCACTCAGCTTCTGCTGATCCTGCTGGATGGAGGATTCCAGGCCTGCCAGCGTCTTTTTGCGTTCGTTGCGGGCGCTCTCCAGCCTGGCCTGTTGCGCCTGCTGGTCATACAGCAAAGTTTGCTGTTCGCTTTGCTTACTTTCCAGCTCGGTTTTCTGCTGTGCAGCTTCCGCTTTGGTCTGTTTTAACTCTTCGATAGTCTGCTGACGCGCAGCGTTAAGGTAACCGAAATAGGCCTGCAGGCGCTGGCCACGCTGGCTTTCTTCGCCGCTAAGAATCAACTGAATACCGGTATGCTGACCCTGACGAAACGCCGCATCCAGCTGAGCGGCCAGGTTACGTTCCTGAGTCGCTTGCTGTTTTTGAAGTTTTGCGAGGGAGTTGTTCAGCGTCGCGATTTGATTGTTTAAATCCGCGAGAGTGTTCTGGGTTTCGCGCAGCTTACGGCTGGCCGCGGAAATTGCTTCTTCTTGCGCTTTTAGCTGAGCGAGTAAAACGGAACGTTGCTGCTGTTGCTGACGCACCGCGCGCTCTTTGGCCGCGATATCCTGTTGAATGGATTGCAGCTGCTGCTTGTCGTCAGCGTGGCTGGAAAAAGGCAATAACAAGACGCCAGCGCTAAACACGCTGGCGTAGATAACGGGCTTCACAGCCCATGTCTTTGAAAAAATCACCTTTCCCCTCATGGGGAGGGATTATTCCACGATGAACAGCGGCTTGCCAGTCATCTCGTGCGGGATTTCCATTCCCATCAGGCTCAACATGGTTGGCGCGATGTCAGAAAGCTTGCCGCCAGCGACAGCTTTCAGGTTTTTTTCACCTACGTAGATCAGCGGAACCGGCAGGCTGGTGTGCGCGGTATGGGCCTGGCCGGTAGCCGGGTCGCGCATTTGCTCTGCGTTACCGTGGTCTGCAGTGATCAACAGCTGACCGCCAACGGCCTCAACGGCTTTAACCACCTGAGCGACGCAGTTGTCGAGGGCTTCAACGGCGGAAATCGCAGCATCATAGACGCCAGTGTGGCCAACCATATCACCGTTCGGATAGTTGCAGATGATGGTGTCGTATTTGCCGCTGTTGATGGCGCTCAGCAGCTTATCGGTCAGTTCAGCAGAGCTCATTTCAGGCTGCAGATCGTAGGTCGCCACTTTCGGAGAATTTACCAGCACGCGGTCTTCACCCGCGAACGGCTCTTCAACGCCGCCGTTGTAGAAGAAGGTTACGTGAGCGTATTTCTCGGTTTCGGAGATGCGCAACTGGGTTTTATTGTGTTTCGCCATCCACTCGCCGAAAGTATTGGTCAGTGACGCTGGTGGGTAAGCGCAGGCCGTTTTAATGTCTGCGGCATATTCAGTCAGCATCACGAAGTCGCCAAACTGCACTACTTTTTTGCGGCTGAAACCATCGAAATTGGCGTTAACAAAGGCGCGGGTGATCTGACGGGCACGGTCAGCACGGAAGTTCATGAAGATCAGCGCATCGCCATCATTCATAGTCGAGTCGGCTTCACCTGCGGCGCAAATCACGGTTGGCTTAACGAATTCATCGTTTTCGTCACGAGCGTAAGCGGCTTCCAGGCCAGCAACCGCATTGTCTGCCTGGAATTCACCTTTGGCCTGAGTCATCAGGTCGTAAGCCAGCTCAACACGATCCCAGCGGTTGTCACGATCCATTGCGTAATAGCGGCCAATAAGGGTGGCAACTCGGCCTTTGCCCAGCTCAGCGAACTTGTCGGCAAATTTCTTCAGGGAGGACTTTGCGCTGCGTGGCGGCGTGTCACGGCCATCAAGGAAAGCATGCAGATAAATAGCTTCCGCACCTCGTTCGGCCGCCAGCTCTATCATCGCCAGAATATGGTCTTCATGGCTGTGAACGCCGCCAGGAGAAACCAGGCCCATGATATGTACCGCTTTACCGGCGGCAACGGCTTTGTCTACTGCCCCGGTCAATACCGGGTTAGCAAAGAAACTACGTTCTTTAATTTCAACGTCGAGGCGAGTCAGATCCTGATAAACGATACGGCCTGCACCGAGGTTGACGTGGCCGACTTCGGAGTTACCCATTTGCCCGTCTGGTAAACCGACTTCCAGCCCTGATGCGTTGATCAAAGTATGCGGGCGCTGGCCCCACAGGCTATCCATCACCGGCGTTTTAGCATTAAGAATCGCGTTATCCTGCTGCTCTTCGCGGTGGCCATAGCCATCGAGAATCACCAGGACCATAGGTTTTTTAGTAACCGACATTGCAACAACCTCTGAGTCTAAGACAAAATTTGCGTAATTTTACTACAGCCGATCCCGACGAATAGCCGCAGAAGATCAAAGAAAGGGGCTGGAGCGCGATCGGATTGCATCAGTCTGGTTCTTTTTTTTCGTAACAGCCCGCAGAATCCACATAACATTATTCAGACTGGCTGTAATTGCCACAACGCGAAGGTATACTCCCCACCTGGTTTTCTCATCATTACTTAGTCGGGAGTTATTACCCCCCATGCAAGAAATTATGCAATTCGTTGGTCGCCACCCCATACTTAGTCTGGCGTGGGTTGGTCTGCTGGCCGCGGTACTTTTCATGACCTTTAAAGGCCTGGCCTCTAAAGTCAAAGTGATCACACGCGGTGAAGCCACTCGCTTAATTAACAAAGAAGATGCAGTGGTTGTTGATGTGCGCCAGCGTGATGATTTCCGTAAAGGCCACATTGCGAATTCACTGAACGTGCTGCCAACAGAAATCAAAAGCGGCAACTTGGGTGAACTTGAAAAACACAAAGCTAAACCCATTATTGTGGTGTGCGCTAACGGTGTTTCTTCACAAGAATCAGCGGCTTTGTTGAACAAAGCTGGTTTTGAGCAGGTTGCGCTGTTAAAAGAAGGTATTGCTGGCTGGAGCGGGGAAAACCTGCCGCTGGTTCGCGGTAAATAATCTGGAACACTGAGGTAAACCATGGCGAATATTGAGATCTATACCAAAGCGACTTGTCCTTTTTGCCACCGTGCAAAAGCCCTGCTGAACGAAAAAGGCGTGGCGTTCCAGGAATTACCTATTGATGGTGATGCCGCTAAGCGGGAAGAGATGATCAAACGCAGTGGCCGTACCACGGTACCGCAGATTTTTATTGACGCACAGCATATTGGCGGTTGCGATGACTTGTACGCACTGGATGCGCGTGGTGGACTCGATCCCCTGCTGAGCTAGTGCGGTTTGTCTGCCGTGTATCGCAGAGTAAGGACGTTTAAATTTAAGGGTTAACAATGTCAGAACAAAACAATACAGAAATGGGTTTCCAGATTCAGCGTGTTTACACCAAGGATGTCTCTTTCGAAGCACCTAACGCACCGCACGTATTCCAGAAAGACTGGCAGCCAGAAGTAAAACTGGATCTGGATACTGCATCCAGCCAGCTGGCTGAAAATGTTTATGAAGTTGTGCTGCGCGTAACCGTGACCGCTACGCTGGGCGAAGACACCGCTTTCCTGTGCGAAGTTCAGCAGGCGGGTATCTTCTCCGTTGACGGTATCGAAGGCACGCAGTTGGCGCATTGCCTGGGCGCATACTGCCCGAACATTCTGTTCCCATATGCGCGTGAATGTATCACTAGCCTGGTTTCTCGCGGTACTTTCCCTCAGCTGAACCTTGCACCGGTTAACTTCGATGCGTTGTTCATGAACTATCTGCAGCAGCAAGCTGGCGAAGGTGCTGAAAACCATCAGGATGCCTGATGAACAGCCTTAATGCTTCAATGACTGTTATCGGTGCCGGCTCTTACGGCACCGCTCTCGCTATCACCCTTGCGAGAAATGGCCACCACGTAGTGCTGTGGGGTCATGACGCTAAACATATCGCTACGCTGCAGGCCGATCGCTGCAATGTTGCTTTCCTGCCCGATGTCCCTTTTCCCGATACCTTGCATCTTGAGAGTGATTTAGCCGTAGCGCTGGCTGCCAGCCGTAATATTTTGGTGGTCGTACCGAGCCATGTGTTCGGGCAAGTGTTGCGTCAAATCAAGCCGCTGATGCGCCCAGATGCACGTATTGTGTGGGCGACAAAAGGGCTGGAAGCTGAAACGGGTCGTCTATTGCAGGATGTTGCCCGTGAGGCGCTGGGAGATGATGTTCCTCTGGCGGTCATTTCTGGCCCGACATTTGCGAAAGAGCTGGCAGCAGGTTTACCGACGGCGATTGCGCTTGCGGCAACCGATGACCAGTTTGCGGATGATCTCCAACATCTTCTGCACTGCGGTAAAAGCTTCCGTGTCTACAGCAATCCCGATTTCATCGGAGTTCAGCTTGGTGGGGCGGTTAAAAACGTTATCGCTATTGGCGCAGGGATGTCGGACGGCATCGGGTTTGGTGCCAATGCTCGTACCGCGCTTATCACCCGTGGTCTCGCGGAGATGACTCGCCTTGGCAGTGCACTCGGTGCTTCTCCGGAAACCTTTATGGGCATGGCCGGCTTGGGCGATCTGGTGTTGACCTGTACCGATAATCAATCTCGTAACCGTCGCTTTGGCATGATGCTCGGTCAGGGAATGGATGTGGATGGCGCACAGCAGAAGATTGGCCAGGTGGTTGAAGGCTATCGCAATACCAAAGAAGTTCGCGAGCTGGCGGCTCGGGTAGGCGTCGAAATGCCAATAACCGAGGAAATTTATCAGGTATTGTATTGCGGAAAAAATGCGCGCGAGGCAGCATTAACGTTGCTTGGTCGTACTCGTAAGGATGAACGAAGCGGCAAATGAAGGATCGCCTAATACACCGCAATAACTGAAACGTCCCGACCCTGGTGTCGGGCGTTGTTTTTATGTCTGGAGAGAGCAATGTCGTCAGAAGAACTGGATTTGGTGTGGAGCAATATTAAAGCCGAAGCGCGAGCGCTTGCGGATTGTGAACCCATGTTGGCCAGTTTTTATCATGCGACGCTCCTCAAACACGATAATCTTGGGAATGCGCTCAGCTACATGCTGGCCAATAAGCTGGCTTCGCCGATTATGCCGGCCATCGCCATTCGTGAGGTTGTTGAAGAGGCCTACGCGGCCGATCCGCAGATGATTGCCTCTGCAGCTTGCGACATCCAGGCGGTGCGCACGCGTGACCCTGCAGTAGACAAGTATTCAACGCCGCTGCTTTATCTTAAAGGCTTTCATGCGCTGCAGGCGTATCGCATTGGCCATTGGCTTTGGCTGCAGGGAAGACAGGCACTGGCTATCTTCCTGCAGAACCAGGTCTCCGTTTCTTTCCAGGTTGATATTCACCCTGCGGCAAAAATCGGTTGTGGGATCATGCTCGACCACGCTACCGGGATTGTCATTGGTGAGACGGCGGTCGTTGAAAACGATGTCTCTATTCTGCAATCGGTCACCCTGGGCGGTACCGGTAAAACCAGTGGCGATCGCCATCCGAAAATCCGTGAAGGCGTGATGATTGGTGCGGGTGCTAAGATCCTCGGTAATATTGAGGTCGGAACCGGCGCAAAAATTGGCGCAGGCTCCGTCGTGCTACAGCCTGTTCCGCCGCACACTACGGCAGCCGGCGTACCGGCACGCATCGTGGGCACGCCTGGAAGTGACAAGCCAGCGATAGATATGGATCAGCACTTCAACGGCGCTGGCTTTGAATACGGTGACGGCATTTAGCTTCTGAGAACGGCGCCCTGATACCCCAACTGGCGCCAGGCCTCATAGACCACCACGGACACCGAGTTAGAGAGATTCATGCTGCGGCTGTCCGGCATCATGGGAATGCGAATCTTTTGCTCGGGTGGCATCGCGTCCAGTATCTCCGCTGGCAGCCCACGGGTTTCCGGACCAAACATCAAATAGTCTCCTGCCTGATAACTCACAGCGCTGTGGGCGGGTGTTCCCTTGGTTGTTAAGGCAAACAGGCGTTGAGGGTTTTCGGTTTCCAGAAAGGCGTTATAGTCGCGATGGCGTAGCACTGTCGTAAATTCGTGATAATCCAGCCCGGCACGACGCAGGCGTTTATCATCCCAGGGAAAGCCCATTGGCTCAATGATATGCAGGCGGAAACCAGTGTTGGCGCACAGGCGGATAATGTTCCCGGTATTGGGTGGAATTTCTGGCTCAAACAAAACGATATTTAACATACAACCCCCATCAACTAGGGGCGCAGAATAGCACCTGAGCAGAAACGAAAACAGGCTCCGTAGAGCCTGTTATTGATAATGTTAATCTTGTTTGTCAGCGATGATAAAGCGGCAGCCAGAGCGTCAGACGCAGGCCACCCAGTGGACTGTCGTCAGCTTTTACCCAGCCACGATGTTGCTGCACGGCCGTTTCCACGATAGCCAGACCGAGACCTGTACCACCGGACTCGCGGTCGCGCGCCTCATCCGTACGATAAAACGGACGGAAAATTTGCTCTCTGTCTTCCGGACTGACGCCCGGGCCGTCATCGTCAACGGTGACGGTAATACCTTGATTATCGACTGAGAAGTTGACCGCTATTTTGGTGTGCGAGTAGCGCAGGGCGTTACGGACAATGTTCTCTAGCGCGCTTTCCAGTGCATTTGGGTTACCGTACATCAGCCACGGACCCGGCGGGTAGGTGACTTCCAGCGACTTGCCCATTTGTTCGGCTTCAAAAGCGGCGTTATCCAGCATTTCTGTCCAGATTTGGTTCGCTTTCATCGTCTCGCTAACCAGCGCGTTTTTTTGCTGATTGCGCGACATCACCAGCAGATCATTGATCATGCCGTCCAGGCGTTGGGCTTCGGTTTCAATGCGCCCAAGCTCTTTGCTTTCGCCGCTGCGGCGGCGCAGTAGCGCTGTACCGAGCTGCAGTCGGGTCAACGGCGTGCGGAGCTCATGGGAGATGTCCGACAGCAGCCTCTGTTGTGCCGTCATCATTCGCTCCAGCGCAGTCACCATTTGGTTAAAGCTCGCGCCCGCTGCCTGGAATTCCTGTGGTCCAGCCTCGAGTTCCGGATGTTGGCGCAAGTTGCCCTGGGCGACTTCATCTGCTGCATTCTTAAGCTTACGGGCAGGTTTCGCAAGGCTCCAGGCCAGCCAAAGTAACAGCGGAGAACTTACCAGCATTGTGACAATTAGCAGTAAAAGAGGGCGATCGAACAGCAGGTTGATAAAGTCAGATTGCGAGCTGCTGGCCGGGCGAATCAGATAAAGTTGGTAGTTATCTTCTCCATCTCGCACCGAAAATGGGCCAACTAGCTCAACTCGCCCATATTTCTTTTTCTGGGGATGATCGGCGTTATCGGACTGGCCGATAAAGTTACGGATGATCTGCATTTCGTTGCGTTGGGCGCCAATGACGCGCCCTTCGCTGGTGACCAGCAGCAGACGCTGGCCAGGAGGTGCCCATTTGTCGATTGCACGGAACAAGCGCCGCCACCACATCAAATCATTCGGTGGATCGGTTGCCAGTTCAGCTTCGACGTGTTGCTCAATCATGTAGCCTTGACGTTGCTCATTTTCCATCAGCTCGGTCATCTGGCGTGAATCCAGCTTCGGCAGCATCAAAACTAACATCAGTACCAGAGCCAGCGTCAGCCAGAAGATGGCAAAAATGCGCGCGGTAAGGCTACTTATCATGAAGCGGAAACCATCAGATAGCCACGGCCACGCAGCGTTTTAAACCACGGATGGCCGTCTTTGCGATCCGGCAATTTACGACGCAGGTTGGAAATATGCATGTCAATTGCACGGTCAAACGGCGTTAAGCGTTTACCCAGGACTTCCTGGCTAAGGTGTTCACGAGACACCACCTGACCCAGATGCTGGGCAAGGAGATATAGTAGCGTGAACTCGGTACCGGTTAAGTCCAGTGCTTGCCCATCGAAGCTGGCTTCCTGGCGGCCTGGATTGAGGCTCAGTCCATCGACTTCTACCGTCGGTGAACTGCTATCGCTGTTTTGTTGCTGCTCGCTCCAGTGTGAACGACGCAGGATGGCGCGAATGCGGGCAACCAGCTCACGATCGTTAAAAGGTTTTGGTAAATAGTCATCTGCACCCAGCTCAAGGCCGAGTACGCGGTCAAGCTCGCTACCGCGTGCGGTAAGCATAATGACGGGTGTCTGGTGTGTCTGGCGAAGTTCTTTCAACGTATCAATGCCGTTTTTCTTGGGCATCATTACGTCAAGCAATAACAGGTCGATGCTGTCGTCCAGAAGCGTCAACGCTTGCTCACCATCGTGAGCAACAACTACGTCAAAACCTTCCATGTCGAGCAATTCCTTTAACAGGGAAGTCAGCTCTCGGTCATCATCAACTAACAGGATTTTATTCATTGTGAAATTACCTCCGAGGCAGAAATTACGTCATCAAGGCGCGCTAATCCATGACTTTACGTTGTTTTACACCCCCTGACGCTAGTTTGCAGCGGGAATCGTAGACTGGCTCTCGTTGAATCGCAGCACACACAGATTTCGGGAGCAAGTGATGCGCAATGTTACCGCTGCCGTCATGGCCTCAACACTGGCATTTATCTCGTTCGCCAGCCAGGCCGCTGATTTGCCGACCGGCGTTAACTGGCCACAAAGCGACAATCTGGCGAAACGAAACAACGCTCAGAATCACATGTTTGACGGCATAAGTTTGACTGAGCAACAACGCCAACAGATGCGAGATCTTATGCACCGGGCAAGGCATGATAGCCCACCCGTTAATGTTAGCGAAATGGAGATCATGCATCGCCTGATCACCGCTGATAAATTTGATGAAGTGGCAGTGAAAGCTCAGGCTGAAAAAATGGCACAAGAACAGGTTGCCCGCCAGGTCGAGATGGCAAAAGTACGCAACCAAATGTACCACTTACTCAGTCCAGAGCAGCAAGCCGCTTTAAATGAGAAACACCAGCAGCGCATGGACCATCTCCGTGAACTGTCGGAACTGCAGCAGGGTGTTTCGCTGCAGGCCATGAGTAGTAGCAGTACCCGTAGTAACCAGTAACAAACCCTGTTTTCCTTGCCATAGACACCATCCCTGTCTTCCCCGCCTCACCAGGCGGGTTTTTTTTGCCCGACGCTCAGGCCTGTCCGCTATACTACCGGCATTCACCTGCGGGAGCCCCCATGAATCAACAATATGGGCAGCTGGTTAGCCGGGCTGCAATCGCGGCGACCGTTATGGCGTCGTTGCTACTTTTAATAAAAATTTTCGCCTGGTGGTATACCGGCTCGGTCAGTATTCTGGCGGCACTGGTGGACTCGCTGGTTGATATCGCAGCTTCATTGACGAACTTGCTTGTGGTGCGTTATTCACTTCAGCCCGCAGACGAAGAACATACATTCGGCCACGGCAAAGCGGAATCGCTGGCCGCTCTCGCACAAAGCATGTTCATTTCTGGATCGGCACTGTTCCTGTTTTTAACCGGTATTCAGCACCTGGCTGAGCCTTCCCCGATGAAAGAGCCTGGGATTGGCGTTGCGGTAACGGTTGTGGCCCTGATAAGCACCTTAGTTTTGGTGACGTTCCAGCGCTGGGTAGTGCGAAAAACGCAAAGCCAGGCCGTCCGGGCCGATATGCTTCATTATCAGTCTGATGTTATGATGAATGGCGCAATTCTTATTGCGTTAGGCTTATCCTGGTATGGTTGGCATCGTGCTGATTCGCTGTTTGCTTTGGGTATTGGCGTGTACATTTTGTATAGCGCGCTGCAAATGGGCTATGAAGCCGTGCAATCGCTGCTTGATCGGGCGTTACCAGACGAGGAACGTCAGGCTATTATTGATATCGTGAATGCGTGGCCCGGCGTCAGAGGAGCCCACGATCTCCGAACGCGGCAGTCAGGGCCGACCCGCTTTATACAGCTTCATATTGAGATGGAAGATAATTTACCGCTGGTTCAGGCGCACGTTGTGGCTGAACAGGTGGAGCAGGCGATTCTGCAGCGTTTCCCAGGATCGGATGTGATTATCCACCAGGATCCTTGCTCTGTTGTCCCGACGGGACGGCAGGGGCATTTCGAGCTTTAGTTTTACGTTGGAAAGTTGGCGCTGACTGGCAGTTTTTGCATAATGTACCGCCATTTGGCCTGACCTGAATCAATTCAGCTGGAAGCCGTTGTTATACTATTTGGGCAGCGTCGAAGCTTCGGATTGCCCGCAGCGTTTTCCGGCAACAGGATTAATTTTGCTTTCAAAGTTCAGAGGTAGTCATGATCAAAAAAATTGGTGTGTTGACGAGTGGCGGTGATGCGCCGGGCATGAACGCGGCGATCCGCGGTGTGGTGCGTGCAGCGCTGTCAGAAGGTCTGGAAGTCATGGGTGTCTATGATGGCTACCTGGGTCTGTACGAAGATCGCATGGTGCAGCTGGACCGCTATAGCGTGTCCGACATGATCAACCGTGGTGGTACATTCCTCGGCTCCGCTCGCTTCCCTGAGTTCCGCGATGAAAACATTCGCGCCGTGGCTATCGAAAACCTGAAAAAACGCGGCATTGATGCGCTGGTGGTTATTGGCGGTGACGGTTCTTACATGGGGGCGATGCGCCTGACCGAAATGGGCTTCCCTTGTATCGGCCTGCCGGGCACCATCGATAACGATATCAAAGGCACCGACTACACGATCGGTTACTTCACCGCACTGGAAACCGTGGTTGAAGCGATTGACCGCCTGCGCGATACCTCCTCTTCACACCAGCGTATTTCCATTGTTGAAGTGATGGGGCGTTACTGCGGTGACCTGACCCTGGCGGCGGCTATTGCCGGTGGCTGTGAGTTTGTGGTTCTGCCGGAAGTTGAATTCAGCCGTGAAGACCTGGTGGCAGAAATCAAAGCCGGTATTGCCAAGGGTAAGAAACACGCCATTGTGGCTATCACCGAGCACATTTGCGATGTTGATGAACTGGCTAAATACATCGAAACCGAAACCAAACGCGAAACCCGTGCTACTGTTCTGGGCCACATCCAGCGCGGTGGTTCCCCGGTAGCGTATGACCGTATCCTTGCATCTCGTATGGGGGCTTACTCCATCGAGCTGCTGCTACAGGGCTTTGGCGGTCGCTGCGTCGGTATTCAGAACGAAAAACTGGTTCACCATGACATTATCGACGCGATTGAAAATATGAAGCGTCCGTTCAAAGGTGACTGGCTGGATTGCGCTAAAAAACTGTACTAAGTAGAGCTCTTGTTAGCGAAAACCGGGCATTGCCCGGTTTTTTTATTGCCTGTTATATCGCCAAAAGTTATAGCCAATCTTTTTTTATTCTTTAATCCTTGAAATAGTTTCTGGCAGGCTGGTCGCATCAAACTTCATAAAGAGAGCGGGCGATGAACAAGTGGGGCGTGGGTTTAACATTACTTTTGGCTTCTGGTGGCGTACTGGCGAAGGATATTCAGTTACTCAACGTGTCTTACGATCCGACTCGTGAACTGTATGAAGAATACAACAAAGCGTTCAGTGCTCACTGGAAGCAGCAAACCGGTGATACGGTCACCGTGCGCCAGTCACACGGCGGATCCGGGAAACAGGCAACGTCAGTCATCAATGGTATTGAAGCCGACGTCGTAACCCTGGCGCTGGCCTATGACGTGGATGCCATCGCTGAGCGCGGGCGCATTGATAAAAACTGGATCAAGCGCCTGCCGGACAATTCTGCGCCATATACCTCCACCATCGTATTCCTGGTGCGCAAAGGCAACCCTAAACAAATTCATGACTGGAACGACCTGATTAAACCGGGTGTTTCTGTCATCACGCCAAACCCGAAAAGCTCCGGCGGTGCGCGCTGGAACTATTTAGCTGCATGGGGTTATGCGCTGCACCACAACAATAACGATCAGGCGAAGGCGCAGGACTTCGTTAAAGCTTTATTCAAAAACGTAGAGGTGCTGGACTCCGGCGCTCGTGGTTCGACCAACACCTTTGTTGAGCGCGGCATTGGCGATGTGCTGATTGCGTGGGAAAACGAGGCGTTACTGGCTACCAATGAATTGGGCAAAGACAAATTTGAGATTGTGACCCCGAGCGAATCTATCCTTGCGGAACCGACAGTGTCCGTAGTGGACAAGGTTGTTGAGAAGAAAGGGACTCAGGCCGTGGCGGAAGCCTATCTGAAGTATCTTTACTCACCTGAAGGTCAGGAGATTGCGGCGAAGAATTACTACCGTCCGCGCGATCCTGAAGTCGCGAAGAAATACGAAAAAGAATTCCCGAAACTGAAGCTCTACACGATTGATGAAGAGTTTGGCGGCTGGGCGAAAGCGCAGAAGGACCACTTCTCCAACGGCGGCAGCTTCGACCAAATCAGCAAGCGTTAACGTTAAATGGCCCTACGGGGCCATTTTTGTTTCCACGGTCTGACATTTACTCGCAGAATATCTTCCCGTAGAGTGCTGAAAAACTCTACAGGAGACAGGTATGTCGCTCTGGTTGTCAGACCCTCTGATCCTGCCCGGCATTATTATCCTCATCACTATTGTCCTTTGGGCCACATCTGCGCTGCCTGAATACCTGACTGCACTGTTATTTTTCGCCGCGGCGATGGTGGCGAAGATAGCCCCGGCCGAAGCGATTTTTAGCGGTTTTGCCTCATCGGCTTTCTGGCTGGTATTCAGCGGTTTTGTGTTAGGCATAGCGATTCGCAAAACGGGTCTGGCCGATCGGGTTGCGCGGGGACTTTCCGCCCGGCTGACGGACTCCTGGCTCCATATGGTAGGCAGTGTTGTACTGTTAAGCTATGCGCTGGCATTTGTTATGCCTTCAAATATGGGACGTATTGCCCTGCTGATGCCGATTGTTGCCGCGATGGCGAAAAGAGCGTCCGTCGGCGAGGGTACTCGAGCCTGGTACGGCCTGGCGCTGGCCGTGGGGTTTGGTACTTTCCAGCTCTCGGCGACGATTTTACCGGCGAACGTGCCGAATCTGGTGATGAGTGGGGCGGCGGAAGGGTCTTATGGCCTGCATCTTAACTATCTGCCTTATTTGCTGCTACACACGCCGGTGCTCGGCATTCTTAAAGGCGTCGTGCTGATCGGCCTGATTGCCTGGTTATTTCCCGGCAAGCCGTTGCCACCAACGCAAATTGAGCACCCTGGGCCGATGAGTGGCGAAGAAAAGCGGCTGGCGTGGCTGCTGGCTGTGGTGCTCGGGTTATGGGTGACGGAAAGCTGGCACGGCATTGGTCCCGCATGGATAGGGCTGATGGCCGCCTGCGTGACGCTCTTGCCGCGTATTGGATTTATCAGCGGCGAGGAGTTTGCCAGCGGCGTGAATGTGCGCACCTGTTTTTATGTCGCGGGCATTCTGGCTCTGGCCACGACCGTGACGCATATCGGCCTTGGGGCGCTTGTGGGCGAAAAGCTAATGGCGATTATGCCGCTGGATATCAGCATGCCGTTCACCAGCTTTGCAGCGTTAACCGGTATCACCAGCCTGCTCAACTTCATCGTCACTGCGAACGGCGTTCCAGCGCTCTATACCACGTTTGCCGAGAGTTTTTCGCAGGCGACCGGCTTCCCACTTTTGACGGTGATTATGATCCAGGTGCTGGGCTACTCAACGCCGCTCCTGCCGTATATGGCGTCGCCGATTGTGGTGGCTATGGGGTTGGGAAAAGTGCCGGCAAGGGAAGGGATGAAGCTTTGCCTGGCGCTGGCCGTGGTGACGTTTTTGATTTTACTGCCGCTGGATTATGGCTGGTTCCAGTTGCTGCATAAACTGTAAAAAAAACGGCTCCGCAAGCGGAGCCGTTCATCAATACTGTTCGCGTAATTACGCTTTTTTCGCTTCAGCTGCTGCTTTAACGATAACCGCGAAAGCGTCCGCTTTCAGGGATGCACCGCCAACCAGAGCGCCGTCGATGTCCGGCTGAGCAAAGAGCTCTGCTGCGTTTTTATCGTTAACGGAACCGCCGTACTGGATGATCACTTGCTCTGCTACTTTCGCGTCTGCTTTAGCAATGTGGTCACGGATAAATTTGTGAACTGCCTGAGCCTGAGCTGGGGTTGCAGATTTACCGGTACCGATAGCCCAGATTGGTTCGTAAGCGATTACCGCGCCTTCGAACGCTGCTGCGCCCTGAGTTTTCAGCACGGCGTCGATCTGGCGTGCACAAACTTCTTCGGTTTTGCCCGCTTCGTTCTCAGCTTCGCTTTCACCGATGCACAGAACTGGCACCAAGCCTGCTGCTTTCAGCACGGCGAATTTCTTAGCGATGAACTCGTCGGACTCTGCGTGATAGGTACGACGCTCAGAGTGGCCGATGATGATGTATTTAGCACCGATATCTTTCAGCATGTCTGCAGAAACTTCACCGGTAAACGCGCCGGACAGGTTAACGTCTACGTTCTGCGCGCCAAGAATGATGTGGCTACCGGAAGCAGCGTGTTTTGCCAGGTCCAGGTACATGGTTGGTGGGGCGATAGCCACGCCGCAGCCTTCCACGCCAGACAGCTCTTTACGCAGGTTAGCAACAAGCTCGTTAACCATGTGTTTGCTGCCGTTCAGTTTCCAGTTACCCATCACTAAAGGATGTCGCATTTTAATTCTCCACGCGGTAAGCAATAAAAAGAATCACTGCCCGTCGGGCAGCTTGGTCTGTGAAACAGTATAGAGAGTCGGCGGGCGAAAGGCTTTGCTTTTTGTCATTTATTCGCCGCTGTTTAGCGTCTCAGATAGCGTTAGCTTAATCGGTTCAACGGCGAAAGTTAGCCCTTTTTCGCCGTTATCTGCCACGACATAGCGAATGGCGCCGTCGTTCTGAGCGAAATAGCGCTTATTTTTGCCGTCGCTGAGCAGTTTGGTCAGTTTCTGCTGGCTTTGTACTTTGGAAAGCGTTGGCGTGAAGCTGCGGATAATCGCGGCCATGTACTCCAGCGCCTTGCCACGGGCGGCTTTTTGCTCCGGTCCCTGAATGGGGAGCCAGGTTATCTGCATCGACTTAATTTTTAGGGTGCCGAGTTCCAGCGCCGCAGAAGCATAGAGGTTTTCGTTGATCTTGGTCGCGGCGCGGGTCAGGTTGGCTTTATCGCGGCTCTTCTCCACGGCGCGAAATTCGTTCAGCGGCAGCGAAGGATTATCGATATCAAATTTGCCGCGAAACTGGGTAATGGTCAGGTCGAAAGTGGGCGCGCCTGGCAGCAGATAGGGCGCCGCCGGAAGCTGAGATGCTGCGTCTGACGCAGGATCTGCCCGGCTCACCGCCAAAGGCAGCGCCAGCAGCACGAGGGCAGGCAGCAGGTATTTCATCGACACACTTCTCCTGATGGGTTCATCATCCCGATTAAATCGGCAATCCGTTGGCTTGTCAAAACGGGCGGTGACCAGGGTACACTACGCCGCGATAAAATAATAAGGACCTTACCCATGACCATACAGCAATGGTTGTTCTCTTTTAAAGGGCGTATTGGACGCCGCGATTTTTGGATTTGGATCGGCGCATGGATAGTCGGACTGATTATTCTGTTTACCCTGGCTGGAGCCGAAATCATGCCGTATTCCACGGCGGGCTTCTTCCTCACCGGCTCGCTGATTCCAACTGCGGCGGTGATTGTGAAGCGCCTGCACGACAGGGATAAAAAAGGCTGGTGGGCGCTGCTGTTTATTCCTGCCTGGCTGCTGGTGGCGGGAAACTGGGAAACCTTTGGCACTCTGTGGCAGTGGGGATTGGGGCGTTTTATCCCGACTCTTATTTTTGTCATGGTGTTGATGGACCTGGGCGCTTTTGTGGGCACCCAGGGCGAAAACCGTTTCGGAAAAGAGACCAGCGAAGTTAAATTCCGCTGATTTACCAGTAATGCTCGGCGGTCATATGGCCAGGCCTGCGGCGCAGGTGTTTGGCCATTTGCCGGGTATCTTTCAGAAGCTGTTGCGTGTCACGCACCATTTGCGGGTTACCGCATAGCATCACGTGGCTGGTTTCGGTATCCATCGGTAAACCTACGGCCGCCTCAAGCTCACCGCTTTCAATCAGCGCCGGAACGCGCCCGGTAAGCGAACCTGCGACCGTTTCACGGCTGACCACGGTTTGAATACGCAGTTTCCCCTGATAGCGCTCTTGCAGCTCAAGCATGAGCGGGAGATAGCTTAAATCGCTGGCGTAGCGAACCGCATGGAGCAGCACGATATTCTCGAAGCGCTCAAGATCTTTGCCTTCCTGCAGAATAGAAAGATAAGGCCCTAGTGCGGTGCCGGTTGCCAGCATCCAGAGCGTTTTGCACTCAGGGATTTCTTCCAACACGAAGAACCCGGCGGCCTCGCTGACCAGCTGCACTTCATCGCCAGGCTGGAGTGCATGCAGACGAGGGCTGAGTTTGCCTTCCGGCACAGTGACCAGGTAGAACTCGAGATCGGGATTGCTTGGGGCGTTAACGTAGGAGTAAGCGCGCTGCACGCGTTCGCCGTCAATTTCCAGCCCAAGCTTGGTAAATTGCCCGGCGGTAAACGCATGCACCGGCGCATGAACCGTCAGGCTGAAGAGAGAATCCGTCCAGTTTTGAACTCTGGTAACTTTACCTGTAACCCACTCCGCCATGTTGTACTCCCGTCGTCGCTTTTTACCTATCTTCACCAGAATGTGGCAGCATTTCCAGCCCAAACGAGCCGGAAAGCTCGAACCAACAAACGAGAAACGTTACAGAATATGCTTCTGTACCTCGGTATCTTTACGATCGAGATAGTGAATAGACTGAATACGGCGAATCGTGCGGGATTTACCGCGAATCAGTAACGTCTCCGTGGTGGCCATATTGCCTTTACGGGTGATCCCTTCCAGCAGGTCGCCTTTAGTGATGCCGGTAGCAGAGAAAATAACGTTGTCGTTACGCGCCATTTCATCAAGCCTCAGCACGCGTTCAGCTTCGATGCCCATTGCTTTGCAGCGCGCCAGTTCCTGCTCGCCGATGCGGCGATTCTCTTCGCTGTCGCCTTTTACGTGGTGACGGGCCAGCAGACGGCCCTGCATGTCGCCGTCCAGCGCGCGGATCACTGCCGCTGAAACCACACCTTCCGGCGCACCGCCGATGCCGTAGAGGACATCAACTTCGCTGTCCGGCATGCAGGTCAGGATAGAAGCTGCCACGTCGCCATCGGGAATAGCAAACACGCGCACGCCAAGCTTCTGCATCTCTTTGATCGTGTCATCATGACGTGGTTTGGCAAGAATGGTCACGGTCAATTCGCTCAGCGGTTTTTCCAGCGCAGCGGCGATGCGGCGCAGGTTGTCCTCGAGGCTGAGATTAAGGTCGATGACGCCTTTGGCTCCCGGCCCCACAATCAGTTTTTCCATATACATATCGGGCGCATTGAGGAAGGTGCCTTTGTCGCCCACCGCGAGCACTGCCAGAGCGTTGGCCTGGCCCATCGCAGTCATGCGCGTACCTTCGATGGGGTCAACGGCGATATCGACCGCGTCGCCTTTGCCGGTCCCGACTTTTTCGCCGATGTAGAGCATTGGCGCTTCATCGATTTCACCTTCGCCGATGACGATTTCGCCGTCAATATTGATTTGGTTAAGGACGATACGCATGGCGTTTACCGCTGCGCCGTCGGCGACATTTTTATCGCCACGGCCAAGCCATTTGTAGCCAGCAAGGGCGGCGGCTTCGGTCACGCGGGAAAATTCGATGGCAAGTTCACGTTTCATAGCTGACTCATTTAGCAAACAGAATTGCCGGGGAGTTTAGCACAGGCGAGGAAAGGGGCGGGAAAGACAGAGACTGAAAGGCCCCTATTCAGGGGCCTTGTAGGGATTACTTCTCTTCGTGATCTTCCCAGGCAAGAGCGCGTTTAACCGCCTTTTGCCAGCCGGCGTAGCGGTAATTACGCTCGGTGGTTTCGATACCAGGACGGAACTCTTTCTCGATGACGGATTTCTCCTGCAGTTCGTCGAGGTTCTGCCAGAAGCCCACGGCCAGACCGGCCAGGTAAGCCGCACCCAGCGCGGTGACTTCGCGAACTTCAGGACGCTCAACGCGGGTGCCCAGAATGTCGGACTGGAACTGCATCAGGAAGTTGTTGGCTACCGCCCCGCCGTCCACGCGCAGTGCATGCAGACGAATACCGGAGTCTGCCTGCATTGCTTCCAGCACGTCACGGGTCTGGTAGGCGATCGATTCCAGCGTGGCGCGAATGATGTGATTAGAGTTCACGCCACGGGTCAGACCGAAAATAGCCCCGCGTGCATACGGATCCCAGTAAGGTGCGCCGAGGCCGGTGAACGCAGGCACAACGTATACGCCGTTGGTATCCTTCACCTTGTTGGCGAAGTACTCAGAGTCGAACGCATCGCCAATCAGCTTCATTTCGTCACGCAGCCACTGAATGGACGCACCCGCCATGAACACCGCGCCTTCCAGTGCGTAGTTCACTTCACCTTTCGGGCCGCAGGCGATGGTCGTCAGCAGACCATTGGTGGAGGCCACGGCTTTCTCACCGGTGTTCATCAGCATAAAGCAGCCGGTCCCGTAGGTGTTCTTCGCCATCCCTTCTTTCACGCACAGCTGACCAAACAGCGCGGCCTGCTGGTCACCTGCGATCCCGGCAATAGGAATACGCGTGCCGCCCTTACCGCCGATGTTGGTCTGGCCATAGACTTCAGAAGACTTACGTACTTCTGGCAGCATAGCGCGAGGAATATCCAGCGCCTCCAGCATGCGGTCATCCCAGTCCAGCTCGTGAATGTTAAACAGCATGGTACGAGAGGCGTTGGTGTAGTCGGTGACGTGTACACGCCCCTGAGTCATCTTCCAGATGAGCCAGGTATCGACGGTACCGAACAGCAGTTCACCGCGGCGAGCACGCTCGCGGGAACCTTCGACGTGGTCGAGGATCCACTTCACCTTCGTGCCGGAGAAGTACGGGTCTACCACCAGGCCGGTGTTGTGACGGACGTATTCTTCCATGCCGTTGCGCTTCAATTCTTCACAGATATCAGCGGTACGGCGGCACTGCCAGACGATAGCGTTGTAAATTGGCTTGCCGGTTTCACGCTCCCATACCACCGTGGTTTCACGCTGGTTGGTGATACCGATGGCCGCGATTTCGTCGGAGTTGATGTCGGCTTTCGCCAGCACTTCTACCAGCGTGGAGCTTTGGGTGGCCCAAATTTCCATCGGGTCATGCTCTACCCAGCCTGGCTTAGGATAGATTTGTTCAAACTCACGCTGCGCAACGCTAATAATGTTGGCGTCATGATCCAGGACGACGGCACGCGAACTGGTTGTTCCCTGGTCGAGAGCGACGATGTACTTTTTTTCTGTAGTCATAATCAAGTCCTGAAGTCAGTATTACAGTGCTTTTTGCTGAGAGGTCACCTTGCTGTCTGGTTTGTCTTCTTCGACAACGCAGACGTCGCATGGCAGGTGGCGACCAATCAATTTACGGTAGCCGAATGCACCAAGGGAGGCGCCGAGAATAGGCGCAAACAGCGGCACCAGGAAGTAAGGGATATCTTTCCCACCTGTGAAGGCGACGTCGCCCCAGCCAGCCAGCCACGCGAAGGTCTTCGGCCCAAGGTCACGTGCTGGATTCATCGCAAACCCGGTCAGTGGCCCCATGGAAGCGCCGATCACCGCGATCAGCAGGCCAATCAGCAACGGAGCCAACGGACCACGCGGCACGCCGTTGCCATCGTCGGTCAGCGCCAGAATAACGCCCATCAGAATGGCAGTGATCACCATTTCTACGGCGAATGCCTGCACGAAGTTAATGTGTGGGTTCGGATAGGTGGAGAAGATGCCGGCCAAATCCAGACTTTCTACGCTGCCGCGCACCATATGGTGCGTTTGTTCGTAGTCGAGGAACAGATTGTAATATAAGCCATAAACCAACGCGGCGGCGCAGAATGCGCCAAGGAACTGTGAAATAATAAACGGCACGACTTTGCGTCCGTCAAAACAAGCGAACAGCCAGAGTGCGATCGTTACTGCCGGATTAAGATGTGCGCCGGAAACCCCTGCGGTCATATAGATGGCCATCGCCACCCCTAAGCCCCAGATGATGCTGATTTCCCACTGCCCGAAGGTGGCACCGGCCACTTTCAATGCAGCAACACATCCCACACCGAAGAAGATCAACAACGCGGTACCCATGAATTCGGCGATGCACTGGCCTTTTAAGGTTGTTGTAGCGGTCTGACTCATAGTGGGGTCCTGAAGGCAAATTGATGATTATTGTTGTCGAGCATCCTTGTCACCTTTATGCCATGTAGGCATGGTGTTAATTTATCGTTAACGAGCACAAACGAGAAATATCGAACTTAAAATGTGCGTGGTGCGTCAAGAAAATGAGCGTTTTCGCGCTAAAAAATGAGCGGTGCTTCATGTGAACGCAGGGGGAATTACGCGTTTTGTTAACGTGTTTTTTAACAATTCGAATCGACCGTGAACCCTGGCTTTCAGCATAGGCTGAAAAACGTCATGTTACGCAAAGAGCGCGGTAAGCCGCTGGACACGGGCATCCGGGCTACTTACAATCGAGTTACGCTACGTGTTGCGCATACGTTCATAAAGGCGTCGCCGAAGAATCGGGACGAGGATAGCCATCCATCAACGCCTTGCCATTCAGGAGAGTTCGAAATGTCATTTGAAGTGTTTGAGAAACTGGAAGCAAAAGTTCAGCAGGCGGTTGACACGATTACGTTGTTACAGATGGAAATCGAAGAGCTGAAAGAGAAAAATAACGGTCTGGCTCAGGAAGTTCAGCAGGCACAAAGCAACCATGAAGAGCTGGTGCGTGAAAACAGCAGCCTGAAAGAACAACAGCATGTCTGGCAGGAGCGTTTGCACGCGCTGCTGGGCAAAATGGAAGAAGTGTAATTCCGCTTCCGACAAAACAGAACGGGCGCCTCAGGCGCCCGTTTTACTATCTACCGGCTGGATTATTCAATATCCAGCGGGTCTTCGGAGAGAATGATGCCGGTGTTGTCGGCATACAGATGATCGCCGGAGAAGAAGGTCACGCCACCAAAATTGACGCGCACATCGCTTTCGCCAATGCCTTCTCCCGCGGAGCCAGCCGGGATAGCGGCAATCGCCTGAATGCCAATATCCAGCTCTTCCAGATCGTCCACCTGACGCACCGCGCCATAAACCACAATGCCTTCCCACTCGTTTTGCAGCGCAAGACGAGCCAGTTCCGCATCAATCAGCGCGCGACGTACCGAACCACCGCCGTCTACCAGCAGGACTCGACCACGGCCATTCTCTTCGAGCAGATCGTACAGCAACCCGTTGTCCTCGAAACATTTCACCGTGATGATTTGCCCACCAAATGACGAGCGGCCACCAAAGTTAGAGAACAACGGCTCAACGACGTTGACCTCTTCCTGGTAGATGTCACAAAGCTCAGAAGTATCGTATTTCATAGGATTAAGGTTCATTTGCTGCAGGAGTTGTCAGTATATCGCGTTCTGTTAACTGTTGGCAAAATCATCAATTGTTAATTGATATTTGTCAGTCATCACGCGACGGTACTGAGGACGACGCCCAGAGCAAACAGCAGATTTGTCAGCAACGCGGCTTTGACGGTGCGTTCCAGCATCGGGCGCATCGCCACGGGATCTTGCTCCCGCAGGACATAGGCAGCCTGCTTGAGCAGAAGCGGCGCAGCCAGAACAAACAGCCATCCCCACAGGCTCTTGAGCCAGATAAGGTTAAACAGGGCGAGGCAGGCCAAAGAACCGATCAGCAGAGCGGCATGATAACGGCGTGCAACAGTGGGGCCCAGGCGCACGGCGAGCGTACTTTTACCGTTTTCACGGTCACTGTCGATATCACGTAGGTTATTGATATTCAGTACGGCCGTTGCGAGCAGACCGCAAGCGGTAGCGGGCAGAATAACCAGCGGTGCGAGTGAATGAGCCTGCAGGTACCAGGTCCCTGCGACGCTAATCCAGCCGAAGAACACCAGCACAGAAATATCCCCCAGCCCCATATAACCGTAAGGGCGGGTGCCGACGGTGTAGGTAATGGCGGCGACGATAGACATTACGCCAAGCAGCAGGAAGCCCATGAAATCAGCAAAAGTGTGACAGGCGAGGGCGACCAGCGACAGGCCCGACAGACAAATGAGGATGACGGTGATGACCAGCGCACGTCTCATCTGCGCCTGAGTAATCATCCCTTTCTGCATCCCACGCAGCGGCCCAATGCGATCCTCTTTATCGCTGCCTTTAACCGCATCGCCGTAGTCATTGGCGAGATTGGACAGGATTTGCAAGAGGCCGGCGGTCAACAGCGCCAGCAGCGCCACGGCGGGGTCAAATACGCCTTGCCAGTAGGCCAGGGCTGAACCGCAGACGATTGAAGCAAACGCCAGAGGCAGCGTGCGTGGGCGAAGGCTTTCCAGCCAGGCCTGGGTGACACTTGTAGATTGCGAATCGCTCATTATTTGGTTGCCAGTTTAGATAAAAAAATGGAGGGCATAAGCCCTCCATTTCAAATGAAGAAAATGCGTTAGCCGGATTATAGGATAAAACGGCTCAGGTCTTCATCTGCAACCAACTCATCCAGATGTTTGCCGACGTATTCGGCATCGATCAGAATGGACTGGCCATCTAACTCGCTGGCGTCATAGGAGATATCTTCCATCAGACGTTCAAGGACGGTGTGAAGGCGACGAGCACCGATGTTTTCGGTTGATTCGTTCACCTGCCAGGCCGCCTGAGCAATACGACGGATACCGTCCTCGGTAAAGTCGATGTTCACGCCTTCGGTTGCCATCAGCGCTTTGTACTGTACGGTCACGGAAGCGTTAGGTTCGGTCAGGATGCGCTCGAAATCGTCCACGGTCAGCGCCTGCAGCTCAACGCGGATAGGCAAACGCCCCTGCAGCTCAGGAATCAGGTCTGACGGGCTGGCAACCTGGAATGCGCCGGAAGCGATGAACAGGATGTGGTCAGTTTTCACCATGCCGTGCTTGGTGGATACGGTGCAGCCTTCTACCAGTGGCAGCAGGTCACGCTGTACGCCTTCGCGGGAGACATCCGGGCCGGAGCTGTTGCCGCCGCGTTTACAAATTTTGTCGATTTCGTCGATAAACACGATCCCGTGCTGCTCAACCGCGTCGATGGCGTCCTGCTTCAGCTCTTCCGGGTTCACCAGCTTCGCCGCTTCTTCTTCCACCAGCAGCTTCATCGCATCTTTGATTTTCAGCTTACGTGGTTTCTGCTTTTGGCCGCCGAGGTTCTGGAACATGGACTGCAGTTGACTGGTCATCTCTTCCATGCCAGGAGGTGCCATGATTTCTACGCCCATCGGCGCAGCGGCGAGATCGATTTCGATCTCTTTATCATCCAGTTGCCCTTCGCGCAGTTTCTTGCGGAACGACTGGCGAGCTGCAGAAGGTTCCTGCTGGGCTTCCGCCTGGCCCCAGTTGTTCTTCGCCGGCGGGATCAGCACGTCGAGAATGCGCTCTTCGGCCATCTCTTCAGCGCGGTAGCGGTTCTTCTCGATAGACTGCATGCGTACCATTTTGACTGCGGCATCGGTCAGATCGCGGATAATAGAATCCACCTCTTTACCCACATAGCCGACTTCGGTGAATTTGGTCGCTTCAACTTTGATGAACGGCGCATTGGCCAGTTTTGCCAGGCGGCGGGCAATTTCGGTTTTACCCACGCCGGTCGGGCCGATCATCAGAATGTTTTTAGGGGTAACTTCATGGCGCAGCTCTTCATCAAGCTGCATACGGCGCCAGCGGTTACGTAAGGCGATAGCGACGGAGCGCTTAGCGTTGTCCTGGCCGATAATGTGTTTATTCAGCTCGCTAACAATTTCGCGTGGGGTCATTTCAGACATGGGAGATCCTTACGCTTTAGACGGTAATTCTTCGATGGTATGGAAGTGGTTGGTATAAACGCAGATATCACCTGCAATATCCAACGCTTTCACAGCGATATCGCGCGCGCCCATTTCGGTATTTTCCAGAAGGGCACGGGCTGCGGCCTGGGCGTACGGGCCGCCGGAGCCAATGGCAATCAGATCGTTTTCAGGCTGGATGACATCGCCGTTACCGGTGATGATCAGCGACGCGCTTTCGTCGGCCACGGCCAGCAGCGCCTCAAGCTTGCGCAGCATGCGATCGGTACGCCAGTCCTTCGCCAGCTCAACAGCGGCTTTCACCAGGTGACCCTGATGCATTTCCAGCTTGCGCTCAAACAATTCGAACAGCGTGAAGGCATCCGCAGTGCCGCCGGCAAAGCCTGCGATCACTTTATCGTTGTACAGGCGACGTACTTTTTTGACGTTACCTTTCATGACGGTATTACCCAGCGTGGCCTGGCCATCGCCGGCAATAACCACATGGCCGTTACGACGTACACTTACTATTGTTGTCACGATCGGACCCCTTTTGCATCAGCTAAACAGGAGCCCTGCGCGGTGCGCAGGGCCTAATGCCATTATAAATGGGGGGCAATTTTGGGGTTTCAACCCCCGGCAGCAAGACGAATACAGCTGGTATGTCCAGCCATCTTCAGCCGATTGATGGTGCCATCGGCATTGTCTTTACCTTTGATTGGCCCAATGACGACGCGGTTCCAGCCGTTATTGGTGGTAATGCGGGAATCAAAGCCTTCAAACGCCAGCTGAGCGCGAACGGTTTCCGCCTGCTCGCTGCCTTTAAACGAACCACACTGCACCATCCAGCGTTTTTCGTCTTTTTTCTCCTGAGCAGCAGGAGCCTGCTTAGCCACTTCTGGCTCACGCGTAATTGGCGCTGGCTGCACTTCACGCTGAACCGGTTTGGTTTGCTGTGGCGCTTTTTGCTGGCTGTGCGGTGGCGTTTGCAGCAGGTCCTGATAAGGCTGCTGATTATTTGCCGTAGAGGTTTTCGGCTGTTGCTGCTGCACGGTTTTTGGCTGCTGATAAGGCTGCGTGGTTTGCTGCGTATTGCGCGGCTGCTGGTATGGCTGCTCGGCTACACGCTGCTGTGCCCGTGGCTGCTGCGTTTGCGTATTCCACTGCTGCTGTTGTACAGGTTGAGTTTGCTGGACAATCTGTTTCTGGCGCTGCAGCGTTTGCTGGCGCTGGGCAGGGGTTTGCTCATTCCATGGGACTTCATTCAGCTGCGTTGGCTGCTGGCGCATATCCGCCTGCATTTGTTCCAGCAACTGACGCTGTTCGTTGGTCAGCTGGCTTTGGTTCATGACTTCGCCGCCGGCGGTAGGTTCGGTAGGCGCACGGACGCCGGGCTGGCGGTTTTCCAGCTCTTTAATATAACGCCAGCGCTCTTCCGGTTTTGGCGGCAAACCATTGCCGGTCACTTTGTGGCCAGGGAGCGCGTCAATCTCTTCTTTCTTATGGTGAGTAATAAAGTAAAGAGCACCGACAAAGGCCACCACGACTGCGGCCGCAATGGCAACCATCGTCGGAGAGACGGAGGGCAGACTACGTTGCTTTTTGCGGGGTGTACTTTTTTTGCGCCGCGTCCCTGCCGATTGCCCGCGGCTTACATAATCTCGTTGTGCCACTATCGTTTCGCTGTCTTTATTCGTTTATCAGTCCGCCATGTTACTTAAGGGGCGGGGCTTTGACCAGTTTATGCAGTCTTAAAAACGGCTCAATTTCTGCTGCCGGGCGCGGCGGTGCTGCCTCGCTCAATAAGATCGCAGTCCAGCAGGCGTGAACCGCTGTTAACGTTTTGGCCGTTCATGTTGTCCAGCAATAGCAGCATAGCTTCCTTACCAATATCGAAACGGGGTTGCGCGACGGTGGTGAGGGGCGGGTCACAGAACTGCGACAGGGCAATGTCGTCGAAGCCCATAATCGATAAATCTTCCGGCACTTTAAGCCCGCTGCGTTTCGCCTGAGAAAGCGCACCCAGCGCCATTACGTCACTATGGCAGAAAATAGCCGTTGGGGGTTCGGGCAGAGCAATAAGCTGTGCCAGCGCTGTGGCGCCTGCTTCATAGGTAAAATCGCCGCGCGCAATATAGTGAGGGTCGACGACGATGCCGTTGCGGCGAAGCGCCTGAACGTATCCCTGTAAGCGATAATGGCAAAGCGGCATTTCTTCAGGCCCGGCAATACAGGCGATGCGCTGATGCCCCAGCTCTTGCAGATAGTAAACGGCGTTAAAGGCGGCGGTCAGATTGTCGATATGCACCGTGGGCAGTTCCAGCTCAGGGGCAAACTCATTGGCCATGACCATCGGCGGCAGATTGCGTTGCTCTTCTTTGCTGGCGTCAAACGGCAGGCGTGAGCCCAGCAGCAGCATGCCATCAATTTGTTTGGTGATGATCAGGTCGATGAAGGTTTTTTCCTGCTGATTTTGGTGGGCGCAATCGCCAATCAGCACGAGGTAGCCGTGTGAAGCTGCGGTGACTTCAATCCCGCGAATGATTTCGCTGAAAAACGGATCGCAGATATCTGGCACGATGACCAGAATAGTGCGTGATTCGCTGCGCTTGATGTTACGCCCCAGAGAATGAGGCAAATACCCCACTTCAATCGCCGCCTGTTCTACGCGATTACGGGTGCTTTGTGAAACTTTGTCCGGGTTCATTAAGGCGCGGGATACCGTTGCAGTAGACACTTTTGCCTGCACGGCGACATCTTTCATAGTGGCATTCACCACCGGTTTCTTGGGCTTCACTTCTTCTCCTCACATGCACGCCGCTATCGTCAACACTCCTGTGTGTCTGACAGTCATCACATTCTTAGCAGAAGTTGGCTGTAAGCGGTTACAAATTTTTCACAAGAAATGTGATGAGTATTAGATTTTTCGATCGGCTTCGCATAACCAGCCCGATTGTGCTACCCGTCGATAGGGTCGACATCCAGCATCCACTTCACTTTCCGGGCTTCAGGCAGCGTATTGACCAGCGTGAGCGAGTGGCTGACCAGCTTTTGCAGGCGCGCGCGCGAAGGGTGCTGTAGCAAAATTTGCCAGCGGAAACGTCCACCTCGTTTTGGCTGCAGCGAAGGAACCGGCCCCATGATCCACAGTTGCTCATCGCGCAGCGGGCTGACTTCCAGCAGATTACGTAACTGCTGCAAAAATAGCGGTGCCTGGTGGTTGTTCTGATCTTCGGCCCGGATCAACACATGGCTGGTATACGGCGGCAAAAATACCGTTTGGCGCTCGTTCAATGCCTGACTGGAAAACGCATCGTAGCCTTTGGTCAGCAGCGTTTGCAGCAAAGGGTGCTCGGGATGGTGTGTTTGCAGCAGGACTTCACCTTGCTTACCGGCTCGGCCCGCCCGGCCAGACACCTGGACGTAAAGCTGGGCAAAACGCTCAGCGGCACGGAAATCTGCGGAGAAAAGCGCGCCGTCTACATCAAGTAAGGCGACCAGCGTGACATCAGGGAAGTGGTGGCCTTTAGCCAGCATTTGTGTGCCGATAAGAATTCGTGCGCCGCCCCGGTGCACTTCGGCCAACTGTTGTTCCAGCGCGCCTTTACGGCTGGTGGTATCGCGGTCGATACGAGAAATCGGTACGTTCGGGAACAGCGGCTCAAGGCTGTGTTCAAGCTGTTCGGTCCCCATTCCTACTGGAACCAGATGCGTGGAGCCGCACTGTGGGCACTGCTGCGGGATCGCGCGCTGGCTGTCGCAATGGTGGCAACGCAGGTGGCGCTGGCCCTGGTGCAGCGTGTAGTAATGATCGCACCTTGCGCATTCCGCAATCCAGCCGCATTCGTGGCAGAGCAGGGCAGGAGCGAAGCCGCGGCGGTTAAGGAAAAGGATCACCTGGTTATCTGCGGCAAGATGTTCGCCGATCTTTTTAATAAGTGCAGGGGCTAAACCTGCTTTGAGCTGCTGCCCTTTCAGATCGACAACCTGCTGATGAGCCGGGCGCGCGTTTCCGGCTCTTTTGGTCAGGCGTAACTGGCGATATTTTCCCACCTGAACATTGTGCAGGGTTTCTAATGCTGGCGTTGCCGAGCCGAGAATGATCGGAATGTTTTCAGCATGTGCCCGGTAAACGGCTAAATCGCGAGCGTGATAACGCCAGCCTTCTTGCTGTTTATAGGAACTGTCATGCTCCTCATCGATGACGATGACGCCGAGACGGCAGAACGGCGTGAACAGAGAGGAGCGGGTACCAATGACGATGGCTGCCTCACCGCTGCGTGCTTTTAGCCACACGCTGAGCCTTTCGCTGTCATTCAGCCCGGAGTGCAGGACTTCAACCGGCGCGTTAAAGCGCTCCCGGAAGCGGGCGATAGTTTGTGGCGTCAGGCCAATTTCCGGCACCAGCACTAAAGCCTGCTTGCCCTGCGCCAGCACATTTTCAAGCACGCTGAGGTAAACCTCAGTTTTGCCGGAACCAGTGATGCCGGCGAGCAGCCAGGCAGAGAAATGGTCCGATTCGCTGTGGATTGCGCCCACGGCGGTGGCCTGTTCCGTATTCAGTCTCAGCCGCTCACCGGCCACGGCATAGTTTACCCGCCAGTCTTCTTCCGCAGGCGCCGCGCTTTTTAAATCACACAGGCCTTTTGTTCTCAGCGCCTGTAACCCAGGCTCACTGATTTCCAACTCGCCAATTTGATGCCGCCAGACAATATTGTGCCGCAATGCCGCCAGCGCCTGCTGCTGCTTAGGCGCACGTTTGAGGCTGTTCAGGTCAACGGCTTTGCCTTCTTCAGTAGCAAACCAGTACCAGAGCGGAGCATGGTGCGCAGGTTTTCCCTGGCGCAGAAGGATCGGCAGAGCGTGAAAGAGCACTTCGCCAATTGGGTGGTGATAATATTCCGCTGCCCACAGCAGCACGCGCCAGAGTGACGGCGTGAACAGCGAACTGCCATCGAGAACTTCGCCAACGGGTTTGAGTTTTTCGAGCGGCAAATCGCTCGACTGGCTGACCGACATGACGATACCGACAGCTTCGCGTTGCTTGCCAAACGGCACCTGTACGCGGCAGCCTGCGCTAACCTGCACGCCTTCTGGCAGCAGATAGTCGAAGGTACGGGCCAGCGGAACCGGCAGTGCAACGTGGGCTACGGGCATGAAAGCATCCAGGCTGAAAAAAATGACGTATTAGTGTACACTGTGCGCTTGCAAAATTGCGGATCAGTTTGCACCGGGTGAGCAATTTCTGTATGATTCGCCGCCTTTGATGCGCAGTTTTGGTATCAAAAAACCTAATTTATTAACATCGCGTGGTGTCTGGCGTTAGGGCTGGAAGAGCGACGCGGCCTTTACCGAGGTTTACCATGAAAAAAGATATCCATCCTAAATACGAAGAAATTACTGCAAACTGTTCTTGCGGTAATGTTATCAAGATCCGCTCCACCGTAGGTCACGATCTGAACCTGGACGTATGTGGTCAGTGCCACCCGTTCTACACTGGTAAACAGCGTGATGTTGCTACCGGCGGCCGTGTTGATCGCTTCAACAAGCGCTTCAGCGTACCAGGCGCGAAAAAATAAGTTTCGCACTCTGGAAAGAGAAAGGCGCCTGAAGGCGCCTTTTTTGTGTCTGTTATCCGGTAAAGCAATGAGAAAAGGCGCCCGCAGACGCCTTAACACCAGATCTTAATATTCCCACGTATCCGGATCGATCCCCAGTTCACGCATAATGACCTTAGCATCTTCCGGGATTTCATCGCTGCGCTCTTTACGCAGGTCAGCATCGTTCGGCAGCGGCTGGCCGGTGAAGGCGTGCAGAAAAGCCTCGCACAGCAATTCACTGTTGGTCGCATGACGCAGGTTATTCACCTGGCGACGCGTGCGCTCGTCGGTGAGGATCTTCAACACTTTCAGAGGAATGGAAACCGTAATTTTCTTTACTTGTTCACTCTTCTTACCGTGCTCAGCGTAGGGGCTGATATATTCGCCGCTCCATTCAGCCATGAGATACCTTAATCCTCTTAATCTATGAAAACGTGCCAAAGCCGGGTAAATCCGCGGCGTTGACGATTATCTCTTGTAGTGTACAGCACAGGATAACCCTTTCCTGAGCGCGAAACTCAGACATATACACTCTAAAACGCATAATTTTAACGGCTATTTGCCTTTTGCTCAATCTATACGCAAAGAGGTTTAGATGTCCAGATGTATTGACGTCTATACTGCGGTTGTTTACTCTGAGGCCTGACTTTTATTCGACCAGCAAGGATCGGACATACAATGACGCGTAAACAGGCAACCATCGCAGTTCGTAGCGGTTTGAATGATGACGAGCAATACGGCTGCGTCGTTCCACCTATCCACCTCTCCAGCACCTATAACTTTACCGGCTTTAATGAACCGCGTGCCCATGACTATTCACGCCGGGGTAACCCAACGCGCGACGTAGTACAGCGGGCGTTAGCGGAACTGGAAGGCGGTGCTGGGGCAGTCATGACCAATACCGGCATGTCGGCCATTCACCTGGTCACCACCGTATTCCTGAAACCTGGCGATCTGCTGGTGGCGCCTCACGACTGTTATGGGGGCAGCTACCGCCTGTTCGATAGTCTGGCAAAACGTGGGGCTTATCGCGTTTTATTCGTCGATCAGAACGATGAAGAAGCTTTAAACTCTGCGCTGGCTGAAAAACCAAAGCTGGTTCTGGTAGAAAGTCCAAGTAATCCGTTGTTGCGCGTCGTGGATATTGCGAAAATCTGTGCCGCAGCGCGTGAAGCGGGCGCAATCAGCGTGGTGGATAACACTTTCCTGAGCCCGGCACTGCAAAACCCGCTGGCGCTGGGGGCCGATCTGGTTCTGCACTCTTGCACCAAGTATCTCAACGGCCATTCGGACGTCGTTGCTGGCGTGGTGATTGCAAAAGATCCGGCCACGGTCACCGAACTGGCATGGTGGGCGAATAACATTGGCGTCACCGGTAGCGCATTTGACAGCTACCTGCTGTTGCGTGGCCTGCGCACTCTGTCGCCGCGTATGGAAGTGGCTCAGCGTAATGCTCAGGCCATTGTTGAGTTTCTCAAGCAGCAACCGTTGGTGAAAAAGCTGTATCATCCTTCACTGCCGGAAAACCAGGGCCACGAGATTGCCGCCCGTCAGCAAAAAGGGTTTGGCGCAATGCTGAGCTTTGAGCTGGATGGTGACGAGCAAACGCTGCGTCGTTTCCTGGGGGCGCTGTCGCTGTTTACCCTTGCAGAATCGCTGGGGGGCGTGGAAAGTTTGATTTCTCACGCCGCAACCATGACCCATGCGGGCATGGCGCCGGAGGCACGAGCCGCTGCCGGTATTTCTGAGACGCTGCTACGCGTTTCAACAGGTATAGAAGATAGTGAAGATTTAATTGCCGATCTGGAAAATGCCTTCCGGGTCGCTGCCGAGGGGTAAGCATGAGTGTTTCAGCACCAGCAGGGACGCCGGTTCGTCAACTGCACAAGTTTGGGGGCAGCAGTCTTGCCGATGTGAAATGTTACCTGCGCGTGGCGGGTATCATGACCGAATATTCCAGACCGGGTGACATGATGGTGGTTTCGGCCGCCGGCAGTACCACTAACCAGTTGATTAACTGGCTCAAGCTGAGCCAGAGTGACAGGCTTTCCGCGCATCAGGTGCAGCAAACGCTGCGCCGCTATCAGAGCGATTTGATCAGCGGCCTGCTGCCGCCGGAAGTGGCCGATGGCCTGATTGCCGGGTTTATCCACGACCTTGAGCGCCTTGCTGTTCTGCTCGACGGCAAAATGACCGATGCCGTTTATGCCGAAGTGGTTGGCCATGGGGAAGTGTGGTCGGCGCGTTTGATGGCCGCTGTGCTGAATCAGCAGGGCGTTGAAGCCGCGTGGCTGGACGCCCGTGATTTTATGCGCGCTGAACGTGCGGCTCAGCCACAGGTTGACGAAGGCCGTTCCTGGCCGCTGCTGCAAAACTTGCTTGCCCAGCACCCGAATAAACGCCTGGTCGTGACCGGCTTCATCTGCAGCAACGAAGCTGGTGAAACTGTTCTGCTGGGACGTAACGGTTCTGACTATTCAGCGACGCAGATTGGTGCGCTGGCTGGGGTTTCTCGCGTAACTATCTGGAGCGACGTGGCTGGGGTTTACAGCGCCGATCCGCGTAAAGTGAAAGATGCCTGCCTGTTGCCTCTGCTGCGTCTGGATGAAGCCAGCGAGCTGGCCCGTCTCGCCGCGCCGGTACTGCACGCCCGTACATTACAGCCTGTATCCGGCAGTGATATCGACTTGCAACTGCGCTGCAGCTACTCGCCAGAGCAAGGTTCGACCCGCATTGAACGCGTTCTGGCGTCCGGCACAGGTGCCAGAATTGTGACCAGTCACGACGATGTTTGCCTGATCGAATATCAGGTGCCGTCGCATCAGGATTTCAAGCTGGCGCAAAAAGAGCTGGATCTGATCCTCAAGCGTGGTCAAGTGCGTCCGCTGTCGATTGGCGTGCACCCCGATCGTAATCTGCTGCAGCTTTGCTACACCTCGGAAGTTGCCAACAGCGTGTTGCAACTTCTCCAGAACGCCAGTTTGCAGGGCGAGCTTCGCTTGCGTGAAGGCCTGGCGCTGGTGGCGATGGTCGGGGCCGGCGTTTGCCGCAACCCGCTGCATAGCCACCGCTTCTGGCAGCAGTTGAAAGATCATCCCGTGGAGTTTATCTGGCAGTCGGAAGACGGCATTAGCCTGGTGGCCGTGCTGCGCGTAGGCCCAACGGAAAGCCTGATTCAGGGGCTACACAAGTCGCTGTTTCGTGCGGAGAAGCGTATTGGTCTGATGCTGTTTGGTAAAGGCAACATCGGTTCCCGCTGGCTTGAACTGTTTGCCCGCGAACAGGAAATACTCTCCGCCCGTACCGGGTTTGAATTTGTGCTGGCTGGCGTGGTGGACAGCAGCCGTAGCTTGCTGAATTACGAAGGTCTGGATGCCAGTCGCGCGTTGGCCTTCTTCAATGATGAGGCCGTTCAGCAGGACGAAGAGTCGCTGTTCCTCTGGATGCGGGCTCATCCGTATGATGATTTAGTGGTACTGGACGTGACCGCCAGCGAGCAACTCGCCGATCAATACCTGGACTTCGCCAGTCATGGCTTCCATGTGATCAGCGCCAACAAGCTTGCCGGCGCGGGGAACGGCCAGAAGTATCGACAGATTCGTGATGCGTTTGAGAAAACGGGCCGGCACTGGCTGTATAACGCCACGGTGGGCGCAGGGCTGCCGGTTAACCATACGGTTCGCGACCTGCGCGACAGCGGCGATGCTATTTTGGCTATCAGCGGTATTTTCTCGGGGACGCTTTCATGGCTGTTCCTGCAGTTTGATGGCACCGTACCGTTTACTGAACTGGTTGATCAGGCCTGGCAACAGGGGCTAACCGAGCCGGATCCGCGCGTTGACCTGTCAGGTAAAGACGTCATGCGTAAGCTGGTGATCCTGGCCCGCGAAGCGGGTTATGACATCGAGCCGGATCAGGTTCGCGTGGAATCGCTGGTGCCTGCAGGTTGTGAAGGCGGCTCCATTGACCATTTCTTTGAAAATGGTGATGAGCTGAACGAGCAAATGCTGCAGCGGCTTGAGGCCGCGCAGGAGATGGGACTGGTGCTGCGTTATGTGGCCCGGTTTGATGCGAACGGCAAGGCGCGCGTAGGGGTTGAAGCCGTGCGGGCAGAGCATCCGCTGGCCGCTCTGCTACCGTGTGACAACGTCTTTGCGATTGAAAGTCGCTGGTACCGTGACAACCCTCTAGTGATCCGCGGACCTGGTGCCGGTCGCGATGTTACCGCCGGGGCCATCCAGTCCGATCTGAACCGTCTGGCACAATTGCTGTAGTTTCTTGCCCGCACTCTCTTGCTTCGTGAGAGAGTGCGCTTGTCTGTACGTCTTTTTCTCCGCTTCTCCTGAAAAAAATTCATCTTATGTGAGAATTCCTCCACATTTTGTGGTGACATTTTCATTGACGGCTTTCGCCTTTTCGGTCATCTTTCTATCTGGACGTCTAAACGTCTGGATAGCAATAAAACGCCACCACACGATAACGATGCGATTGACGAGGTAAGGGTATGAGCTTTTTTCACGCGAATCAGCGGGAAGCGCTGAACCAGAGTCTGGCCGAAGTGGCCGGGCATATTCATGTTTCCTTTGAATTTTTCCCGCCGCGCAGCAGTGAAATGGAACAAACCCTGTGGAAGTCTATCGACAGACTGAGCATCCTGAAGCCAACATTTGTTTCTGTGACCTACGGGGCAAACTCCGGCGAGCGTGACCGTACCCACAGCATTATCAAAGGCATCAAAGAGCGTACCGGCCTTGAAGCGGCCCCGCATCTGACCTGCGTCGATGCAACTCGCGATGAACTGCGCTCGATTGCGCAAGACTACTGGAACAACGGCATTCGCCATATCGTTGCGCTGCGGGGTGACCTGCCGCCAGGCAGCGGTAAGCCGGATATGTATGCTTCTGACCTGGTCGGGCTGCTCAAAGATGTGGGTGACTTCGATATTTCCGTTGCGGCCTACCCGGAAGTCCATCCCGAAGCCAAAAGCGCCCAGGCGGATTTGCTCAGCCTTCGTCGTAAAATTGAAGCCGGCGCTAACCGCGCGATCACTCAATTCTTCTTTGATGTTGAAAGCTATCTTCGTTTCCGCGATCGCTGTGCGGCCACAGGCATTGATGTTGAGATTATCCCGGGCATTTTGCCGGTCTCAAACTTCAGGCAGGCGAAGAAATTTGCCGATATGACTAACGTGCGTATTCCGTCGTGGATGGCGCAAATGTTTGAAGGCCTGGATAACGATGCTGAAACCCGTCAACTGGTGGGCGCGAACATCGCCATGGATATGGTGAAAATCCTGAGCCGGGAAGGCGTGAAGGATTTCCACTTCTATACGCTGAACCGGGCGGAAATGAGCTATGCGATCTGCCACACTTTAGGCGTTCGACCAAAGCTGTAGACATTGATTTCACATAAAAAAAAGCCCCGTTCATAAGTGAGCGGGGCTTTTTGCTTTATGGGCTAAGAGCGTTACTGATTACTGCCGCTATCGCCGTAAGGCAGTGAATCGTAATCCCGCAGCGCATTTTTCTCATACGGGTTGCCAATCCAGCGGGTCGCTTCGACAAACTGCGGGCTGGCGATGGCTCGCGTCGCGTCGTAGCCGTCATAGCTTAAACCGGCCAAATCAGACCAGGTATGAATCAGTTCTGAGCTGCTGTATTTGCGGTTTATATCTCCCGAGAAGTCACGCGGGTGGGCCTGCTGCCAGGTCGGTGACGTCCAGACGATGAACGGGATGGTGTACATATGGCGCGTTGGATTGCTTTCGTTACGGCCCTGAGTCTGGTGCGGCGGCGTGTCGTAAACCTCTTCCCCGTGATCGGAGAAATAAAGCAGGAAACCGTTAGGATCGCTGGCCTTGTAGTCTTTGATCAGCGTGGAAACCACGTGGTCGTTAAACAGGTTGGCGTTATCGTAGCTGTTGTAGGATTCTTGCTGATCTTTGGTTAGCCCTGCCGGTAAATCGTCCGTTTTACCATCAAACTTGTTCCAGTTTTCAGGGTAGCGGAAGTCGTACCGAATGTGCGTGCCGAGCAGGTGCACGATAATGAATTTCTTCGGAGCAGGGTCGGCCAGAACCTCTTTAAACGGCGCGAGGACGTTGGTGTCGTATTCGCGTGCGCTCTGGGTACGCTGCTGGTTCATATAGTATTGTTTGTCGGTCTGCTTTGAGAACACGGTCAGCATGGTGTTGCGTTCTGTCATGGTCTGCTGATTGGTGATCCAGAATGTTTTGTACCCGGCCTGCTTCATCAGGTTCATCAGCGAAGGCTTAGTCAGGTAGAGGTCAGGATCTTTCTCGTCGGCAAACGTCAGCGCCTGCTGCAGAATTTCAATGGTGTAAGGACGTGAAGTGACGACGTTATTAAACACTGTCATTTGCGGGTCAGTTTTATGCAGCTCATCCAATTCCGGCGTGGTCTGGCGATGGTAGCCGTAAAGGCTCATGCGGCCACGCTGTGTTGACTCCCCAATAACCAGCACCAACGTGCGCGGCGCGTTACCGGAAGTATCTTTCAGGTTAGCTAAAGGCGGCAGGGCATTGTTGGACATTAGCAGGTTATTCAGGCTGTCCAGCTGCTGGCGGTATTCGGTATAGGCAACGATAAACTGCCAGGGTGCCGCAGGCTCAAGGCGAGAAGAAATGCTTGAGAACGAGTCGGCGATGCTGCGTTTATTGATAAGGCACTCTTTACCCACCGGATTCAACACCAGGCCAAACAGAATGGCGAATGAAACCAGCCAGCGCCACGGGTTTGGAATATAGACCGGCCGCAGGCGTGTCCAAAGAAAGATGGCGACCAGCGTATAGGCAAGCGTAATCAACAGCAGTTTCAGGCTGAAATACTGGCTAAGGTATTCGCTGGCTTCGTTGGCGTTTGTTTCGAACATTACAAACAGAACGCTTTGTGAAAACTCCTGGCCATAGACAACGTAATAGCCCAGAGCGGCAACTGAGGCTGCCCAAAGGATCACGCCGATAACGGCGGCAATAATGCGCGTGCGCTGTGGAAACAGGAAAACAGGAATAAACCACAGGGAACTAAACAGCAAGGAGTCACGAAGACCCGTTGTACCACTGTAGCCTGTCGTTAATATGGCAATCTGCAAAACCGAGGAAAAATACCAAAAGTAGAGTAAAACCCATCCAAGGGCTTTAATGCTGAACTTGCGTTCAGACTGTTTCAGTGTGAAGTGCATACTCTTGCCTGTGCTATAAAATTATCATTAACCGTAATGAGAAAACCTTAAGTAAGCCTTAGTTATGAACGCTACGGTGGCTTGTACTCACGAAAAAAGCCACCCATTACTGGGTGACTTTTGCGCACAATATAGAAATGTGTCGGAATAATGACAGCGGAATTTCGAGCTTGTTCCGGGGATATTTATGCGGCCAATACTTTTGGATTTTTTGTTGTTTATTTGTTGAAGATGGCGGGGTAAATAAACGTGTTAAGTACGCTTAATAGCGATGAGCGCTTTCACTGGTTAGAAATAAAAACCCCCCGCATTTGCGGGGGCTTGATGAAGCTAAAAAGTCTTAGCCGGTATTACGCATCCCGGCGGCAACCCCGGCGATGGTGACCATCAAGGCTTGCTCTACTCGGGCATCAGGCGCTTCGCCTTTTTCTTCCGACTGGCGTGAACGGTGCAGCAGTTCGGCCTGCAGGACGTTCAGTGGATCGGTATAGATATTACGTAGGGTAATGGACTCGGCAATCCACGGTAAATCTTCCATCAGGTGCGAGTCGTTGGCGATATCCAGCACGACTTTGATGTCGGCTTCCAGCTGGTCACGCAGCTGTTTACCCAGCTTCCACAGCTCAGGCTTCACCAGGCGCTGATCATAGTATTCCGCCAGCCAAAGGTCGGCTTTGGCAAACACCATCTCCAGCATGCCGAGGCGAGTAGAGAAAAACGGCCAGTCGCGGCACATTGTTTCCAGCTCGCTTTGCTTGCCTTCTTCCACGACTTTCTGCAGCGCCGCACCTGCGCCCAGCCAGGCTGGCAGCATCAGGCGGTTTTGGGTCCAGGCGAAGATCCACGGAATCGCACGTAAAGATTCTACCCCGCCGTTTGGACGACGTTTGGCTGGGCGAGAGCCCAACGGTAGTTTGCCCAGTTCCAGCTCCGGCGTGGCGGAACGGAAATACGGCACGAAGTCTTTGTTCTCGCGAATATAGCCGCGATACATCTCGCACGATGTCGCGGAAAGTGAGTTCATGATCTGAATCCACTCTTTCTTCGGCTCCGGCGGCGGCAGAAGGTTAGCTTCAAGAATCGCGCTGGTGTAGAGAGACAGGCTGCTGATGGTGATTTCCGGCAGGCCGTATTTAAAGCGAATCATCTCGCCTTGCTCGGTGACGCGCAGGCCGCCTTTCAGGCTTCCCGGCGGCTGAGAAAGCAGGGCTGCGTGGGCTGGCGCACCGCCGCGGCCGATGGAGCCGCCGCGCCCGTGGAATAACGTCAGGGCGATACCTGCTTTCTCGCAGGTTTTGATCAGCGCATCTTGTGCTTCGTACTGCGCCCAGGATGCAGCCATTACGCCTGCGTCTTTCGCCGAGTCGGAATAGCCAATCATCACCATCTGTTTGCCCTGGATAAAGCCACGGTACCAGTCGATGTTCAGCAACTGGGTCATGACATCGTCGGCGTTATTCAGGTCGTCGAGGGTTTCGAACAGCGGCGCAACCGGCAGGGCGAAGGTACAGCCCGCTTCTTTCAGCAGCAGGTGAACGGCCAGCACGTCGGACGGTGTTTTTGCCATCGAAATAACGTAGGCAGCAATGGAACCGCGTGGCGCTTCGGCCACCACTTTGCAGGTTTCCAGCACTTCCTGAGTGTCAGCGCTTGGCTCCCACTGACGAGGCAACAGAGGGCGCTTGGAGTTCAGTTCGCGGATCAGGAAGGCTTGTTTATCGGCCTCTGACCAGCTCTCGTAGTCGCCGATGCCAAGATAGCGGGTCATTTCGCCCAGCGCTTCGCTGTGGCGGGTGCTTTCCTGACGAATATCAATACGTACCAGCGGCACGCCGAAGCATTTCACGCGGCGCAGGGTGTCCAGCAACTGCCCGTTAGCAATGATGCCCATGCCGCAGGCCTGCAAGGATTGATAACAGGCGTAGAGCGGATCCCAAAGCTGCTCGTTTTGAATGAGCAGGCCTTCCGGCTTCGGCAGGCGCTGGCCTTTCAGTCGGGCTTCAAGCCAGGCCTGGGTGGAGAGCAGCTGCTGGCGCAGGCCTTTCATGATGTGGCGGTAAGGTTCCTGTCCAGCATCCGGCCCTGCCAGTTCGCTAAGCTCAGCCGTGCATTCCACCATCGACAGCTCGGAAACCAGCACCGCGATATCGCGCAGGAACAGGTCAGTGGCTTTCCAGCGGCTGAGCAACAGGACGTGACGGGTGATGTCGGACGTTACGTTCGGGTTACCGTCGCGGTCGCCGCCCATCCAGGAGGTAAAGCGTACCGGAACGAAATCCACCGGCAGCTTGTAATTCAGATTCTCTTCGAGCTGTTCGTTAAGCTCACGCAGGTAGTTTGGCACCCCTTCCCAGAGGCTGTTTTCTACCACCGCAAAGCCCCATTTGGCTTCGTCGACCGGAGAAGGGCGATGCTTACGAATTTCGTCGGTATGCCATGCCTGAGCAACCAGCTGGCGCAGGCGGCGCATGATTTGGTTGCGCTCGTAGTCGGCGAGATCGCTGTGGTCGAGCTGCTTAAGGCAGCTGTTTACTTCGACCAGTTTGTGAATCAGGGTGCGGCGGGTGATCTCAGTGGGGTGAGCTGTGAGCACCAGCTCCAGAGAGAGAGACTCAACGGCTGCGCGAATGTCCGCTTCGCCAATGCCCGGCTGGTTTTTTAGTTTTTGCAGCGTTTTAGCGATAACTTCCGGGTTGCTGGCCGCTTCGCCCGTCGCGGAGATGCTGTGGTACTGCTCAGCGGTGTTGGCAAGATTAAGAAACTGGCTAAAGGCGCGGGCGACGGGGAGCAGTTCATCATTTGAAAGGTTCTGCAGCGTGCTCAGCAGCTCCTGACGATTGGCTTCATTACCTGCGCGGGAGGACTTGGATAACTTACGGATCGTTTCTACGCGGTCGAGAATATTTTCCCCCAGCGCATCTTTGATGGTATCTCCGAGCAGTTTTCCGAGCATGCTGACATTACTTCGCAAAGCAGAATAGCGTTCGTTCATATGACTCCAGCCCAATCTATTATGTAACTTAATTTCACCCGTGAAGGTTCAACACCGCCTTTTATAAAGCCACGTCATAAACCATTCGTCAATTGCTACGAAATCGTTTCAGCAAACGAGGAAATGACGCGAATTTATGAAATTTAATTACCAACTTCGCTCATAAGCATTTCTTATAGGAATAGCGATTATTCCAGATTAAAAAGGGGGTAAAACCCCCTTTTACCGCGATTAATTAATGCCAGCAAAAATGATGTACTACCTGAGTAATTAACTCCCGGGTTGGCTTGATGAAGCGGGTATCAATGTATTCATCCGGCTGGTGCGCCTGGTTGATGGAGCCTGGACCAAGCACCAGCGTTGGGCACACAGTCTGGATAAATGGTGCTTCAGTGCAGTAGTTCACCACTTCCGTTTGCGCGCCGAGCAGTTTCTCAACGACCTGCACGAGCTGGTGGTCCGGCGGGCATTCGTAGCCTGGAATCGGCGGATGAAGTTCAGAGACCGTCAGGCGGCCAGGCCAGCGCTGGCTTACGGGTTCTAATGCTTCAGTCAGTAAACCGTTCAGATCGTTTAATGTCATGCCCGGCAGTGGGCGAATGTCCATGTGAAGTTCGCAACATGCACAAATGCGGTTTGCCGCGTCGCCGCCGTTAATGTGCCCGAGGTTGAGGGTTGGATACGGTACGGTGAAGGCATCATGGTGATAGCGATCTTTCAGGGTATTGCGCAGCGTGAGGATATGGCCGATGGCATCATGCATCAGTTCAATAGCGTTGACGCCGCGCGCGGGATCGCTCGAGTGGCCGGACTGCCCCAGAATACGAATGGCGTTAGACAAGTGGCCTTTGTGCGCGCGTACCGGCTGTAAAGATGTTGGCTCACCGATGATCGCGCAGTCCGGGCGCAGTGAGGTTGTTTCAGCGAAATAGCGTGCACCCGCCATGGTGGTCTCTTCATCGGCGGTGGCCAGGATGTAGAGCGGTTTTTTCAGGGTTGTCACATCCACGTCGCGCAGCGCATCCAGAATGAACGCGAAAAACCCTTTCATATCGGCAGTACCCAGGCCGTAAAGCTTGTTGTCGTGCTCGGTCAGGGTAAACGGGTCCCGCGTCCAGCGGCCATCGTCGAACGGCACGGTATCGGTGTGCCCCGCCAGCAGCAGGCCGCCAGCCCCCTGGCCACTGCTCGCCAACATGTTGAATTTATTGCGAGTGCCTGGCACTGGCTGAATTTCGACGTTAAAACCGAGGTCGCGGAACCAGCCGGCCAGTAAATTGATTAAAGACTCATTGCTTTGATCCAGCGCGCTGTCGGTGGCGCTGATGGAAGGTGTCGCGATCAGGGCGCGGTAGATCTCGATAAAAGGCGGTAATTTCATCTTCACTGTTGACAGGCCTTAGGTTAGGATAGTATCAATATTCATGCATTAATTGTGAATAAAAATACAATAACGTTGAGCGTAAAGGAACAGTTAAGCGTTCCGGTGAATAAAAAACCACGCTAACGGACGTGGGTGAAAGCGTCAGGCTGGCACTCTGAGCAGACCGAAAAGACAAGGTGAACGACCCAGATGTTGAATACGCTGATTGTGGGTGCAAGCGGTTATGCAGGCGCAGAGCTTGTAAGCTATTTGAATCGCCATCCTGATATGAACATAACCGCTTTGACGGTTTCAGCGCAAAGTTCAGATGCAGGAAAATTGATATCTGATTTGCATCCGCAGTTAAAGGGCATTGTTGATCTGCCATTGCAGGCGATGTCCGACATCAGCGAGTTCAGCGAAGGCATGGATGTGGTGTTCCTCGCCACCGCCCACGAAGTCAGCCACAACCTGGCCCCGCAGTTCCTGGCGGCAGGCTGCGTGGTGATCGATCTCTCCGGCGCGTTCCGCGTTAACGACGCGGCGTTCTATGAGCGTTATTACGGTTTTACTCACCAGCATCCTGATCTGCTGGAAAAAGCGGTTTATGGCCTGGCCGAATGGCAGGGCGCTGCGCTCAAAGAGAGCAATTTAATCGCCGTGCCGGGCTGCTACCCGACGGCGTCTCAGCTGGCGCTGAAGCCGCTGATCGACGCCGATCTGCTGGATTTGAACCAGTGGCCGGTGATCAACGCCACCAGCGGCGTCAGCGGTGCCGGGCGCAAGGCCGCGATTTCCAACAGCTTCTGCGAAGTCAGCCTGCAGCCTTATGGCGTGTTTAATCACCGTCATCAGCCAGAAATTGCCACCCATCTTGGCGCGCCAGTGATTTTCACCCCGCACCTCGGCAATTTCCCGCGTGGCATTCTGGCGACGATTACTTGCCGCCTGAAAGCTGGCGTTACACAGCAGCAGATCGCGGAGACGTTTACCCAGGCCTACGGCGACAAGCCGCTGGTTCGCCTGTACGAAAAAGGCGTGCCGGCGCTGAAAAATGTGGTTGGCCTGCCGTTCTGCGACATCGGCTTTGCCGTGCAGGATGAGCATCTGATTGTTGTTGCCACCGAGGATAACCTGCTGAAAGGTGCCGCGGCGCAGGCAGTGCAGTGTCTTAATATTCGTTTTGGCTTCGCCGAAACGCAGTCCCTTATTTAACCGTCGGTCGGGTGAAATGATGAATCCTTTAATTATCAAATTGGGCGGCGTGCTGCTGGATAGCGAAGAAGCGCTGGAGCGCCTGTTTACCGCGCTGGTGAATTACCGTCAGTCCCATCAGCGTCCGCTGGTGATTGTCCACGGTGGCGGTTGCCTGGTGGATGAGCTGATGAAAAAGCTGGCGCTGCCGGTGGAAAAGAAAAATGGCCTGCGTGTGACGCCTGCCGACCAGATTGACATTATTACCGGTGCGCTGGCTGGCACGGCCAACAAGACGCTGCTGGCCTGGGCGAAGAAGCATGGCATTAACGGCGTTGGCTTGAGCCTTGGCGACGGAGATAGCGTCACTGTGACCCAGCTTGATGAAGCGCTTGGCCATGTTGGTCTGGCTAAGCCGGGTTCGCCAAAACTGATTAATACGCTGCTGGAAAATGGATTCCTGCCGATTGTCAGCTCCATCGGTGTGACCACTGAAGGCGAGCTAATGAACGTCAATGCGGATCAGGCGGCAACGGCGCTGGCCGCAACGCTCGGCGCGGATTTAATCCTGCTCTCTGATGTGAGCGGTATCCTGGACGGTAAAGGTCAGCGCATCGCCGAGATGACAGCGGCCAAAGCTGAGCAGCTGATTGAGCAAGGCATTATTACCGACGGCATGATTGTGAAAGTGAATGCGGCGCTGGATGCGGCCCGTACCCTGGGGCGTCCGGTGGATATTGCCTCGTGGCGCCACGCGGATCAGCTACCCTCTTTATTCAACGGTGTGGCTATCGGCACCCGGATTCTGGCATAGACAAAGAATAGTTTTAACAAGGACAAGACAATGCAAAATCACGGCATCAAAAAAATCGTTCTCGCATACTCTGGCGGCCTCGACACTTCAGCCATCATTCCATGGCTGAAAGAGAACTACGGCGGCTGCGAAGTGGTCGCCTGTGTGGTGGATATCGGTCAGGATCGTGAAGATCTGAAAGGCGTTGAGCAGAAAGCGCTGCGCTCCGGGGCGTCTGAGTGCTACGTGGTCGATGCGCGTGAAGAGTTTATCAGCGACTATGTTTACCCTGTGCTGCAGACCGGGGCGCTGTATGAAGGCAGCTATCTGCTCGGCACTTCTATGGCACGTCCGCTGATCGCTAAAGCGCTGGTGGATGTGGCGAATAAAGTGGGCGCAGATGCGCTGTGCCACGGTGCAACCGGTAAAGGTAACGACCAGGTGCGTTTTGAATCTACCTGGGCCGCGTTGGCTCCTCACTTGAAGGTTGTTGCCCCGTGGCGTGAGTGGAACCTGCGTTCCCGTGAAGCGCTGCTCGACTACCTGAAAGAGCGTGATATCCCGACGACTGCCTCGCTGGAAAAAATCTACAGCCGTGACGAAAACGCCTGGCATATTTCTACCGAAGGCGGCGTGCTGGAAAGCCCATGGAATGCCCCGAACAAAGACTGCTGGGTGTGGACCGTTGACCCGCAGGAAGCGCCGGATCAGGCTGAGCAGGTCACTGTGACCGTTAAGCAGGGCAAAGTTGTGGCCGTGAACGGGGAAGCGATGAGCCCGTTCAAGTGCCTGGAAACCCTGAACGCTATCGGGGCTAAGCACGGTATTGGCCGTATCGATATCGTTGAAAACCGTCTGGTGGGTATTAAGTCTCGTGGTTGCTATGAAACTCCAGGGGGCACCATTATGATGGCTGCGCTGCGTGGCGTTGAGCAGCTGGTGCTGGATCGTGACTCTTTCAAATGGCGTGAGCAGTTGGGTCTCGAAATGTCCTACGTCGTGTACGATGGCCGCTGGTTTGCACCGCTGCGTAAATCTCTGCAGGCATCTGCCGAGTCGCTGGCGGAAGAAGTGAACGGTGAAGTTGTGCTGCAGCTGTACAAAGGCCAGGTGACGGCGATTCAGAAAAAATCCCCGAACAGCCTCTACAGCGAAGAGTTTGCGACCTTTGGCGAAGATGAAGTTTACGATCACAGCCACGCGGGCGGCTTTATCCGTCTGTTCTCGCTCTCTTCCCGTATCCGTGCGTTGAACGAACTTAAGAAGTAATTTTTTACCCTCACGTGTTCCCAGACCGGGAATGCGTGAGGGGCAAACGAATATCAATATGATGAATGGAGCATGACTATGGCACTTTGGGGTGGGCGTTTTACTCAGGCAGCCGATCAACGGTTTAAGCAATTCAATGACTCTTTACGCTTTGACTATCGCCTGGCTGAGCAAGACATCGTAGGTTCTGTCGCCTGGTCCAAAGCGTTGGTCACCGTGGGTGTGCTGACTGAAGCTGAGCAACAGCAGCTTGAGCAGGCCCTGAAAGTCTTGCTGGAAGAAGTGCAGGTTAACCCGCAGGCTATTCTGGAAAGCGATGCGGAAGATATTCACAGCTGGGTGGAAGGCAAGCTGATCGATAAAGTCGGTGCGCTGGGTAAAAAACTCCATACTGGCCGTAGCCGCAACGATCAGGTCGCCACCGACCTGAAACTGTGGTGCAAAATGCAAATCAGCGAACTGCTGGCAGCTACCCGCCAGGTGCAGCAGGCGTTAATTGAAACAGCTGAAGCTAATCAGGATGCGGTGATGCCGGGCTATACGCACCTGCAGCGCGCGCAGCCGGTTACTTTTGCGCATTGGTGCCTGGCGTATGTTGAGATGCTGGCGCGCGATGAAAGTCGTTTGCAAAGCACTCTGCAGCGCCTGGACGTCAGCCCGCTGGGCAGCGGCGCGCTGGCAGGTACCGCCTATGAGATTGATCGCGAGCAGCTTGCCGGTTGGTTAGGTTTTGCTTCCGCGACCCGCAATAGCCTCGACAGCGTTTCTGACCGCGATCATGTGCTGGAACTGCTATCTAACGCTTCTATCGGCATGGTTCACCTGTCCCGTTTCGCAGAAGATCTGATCTTCTTCAATACCGGGGAAGCAGGTTTTGTTGAGCTGTCCGATCGCGTGACTTCTGGTTCCTCCCTGATGCCGCAGAAGAAAAACCCGGATGCGCTGGAGCTGATTCGCGGCAAGTGTGGCCGCGTGCAGGGCGCCCTGACCGGTATGATGATGACCCTCAAAGGCCTGCCGCTGGCGTATAACAAAGACATGCAGGAAGACAAAGAAGGTCTGTTCGATGCCCTCGATACCTGGCTTGATTGTCTGCATATGTCCGTGCTGGTGCTGGACGGCATTCAGGTTAAACGTCCTCGTTGCCAGGAAGCGGCTGAGCAAGGCTATGCCAACGCCACCGAGCTGGCGGATTACCTGGTTGCTAAAGGCGTGCCGTTCCGTGAAGCCCACCACATTGTCGGCGAGGCTGTCGTCGAAGCGATTAAACAAGGTAAGGCACTGGAAGCCTTAACCCTTGTCGATCTGCAGAAGTTCAGCGCGGTTATTGGCGACGATGTGTATCCGATCCTGTCGCTGCAGTCCTGCCTCGACAAGCGCGCCGCGAAAGGTGGTGTTTCACCTAAGCAGGTTGCTCAGGCTATCGCTGACGCGAAACAGCGCCTGGTCTAATCCCCTCGAAATTTGAACAAAAAAAAGCGGACATACTGTCCGCTAAAAGTTCACGTTGGCTTTAATAATTCGTCAGGTTCAGAGAACAGAGAGTCTCTGCAGCCGCGCGTCGTTCTGGGGTAAGTCAGAGCGATGCGCCTTGCTGTTGCTGGCTATTATTCACCAACATCGCTTGATAGGGATAATCGTTCGTTGCTATGCTATCTATCGCCATGAACTATCGTGGCGCAGGAGGATAGAGAATGAATATTCGAGATCTTGAATACCTGGTGGCGCTGGCCGAGCACCGCCATTTTCGCCGGGCAGCGGATGCCTGTCACGTTAGCCAGCCGACCCTGAGCGGCCAGATTCGCAAGCTGGAAGATGAGCTGGGCGTTATGCTGCTGGAGCGTACCAGCCGTAAAGTGCTGTTCACCCAGGCAGGTTTGCTGCTGGTGGATCAGGCGCGGACGGTGCTGCGTGAAGTCAAAGTACTGAAAGAGATGGCCAGCCAGCAGGGCGAAGCCATGTCCGGCCCGCTGCACATTGGCCTGATCCCAACCGTGGGGCCTTATCTGCTGCCGCAAATTATTCCTATGCTGCATCAGACCTTCCCTAAGCTGGAAATGTATCTGCATGAAGCTCAGACCCATCAGCTGCTGGCGCAGCTCGACAGCGGCAAGCTGGACTGCGCCATTCTGGCGCTGGTAAAAGAGAGCGAAGCGTTTATTGAGGTGCCGCTGTTTGATGAGCCGATGGTGCTGGCGGTTTATCAGGATCACCCGTGGGCGAACCGCGACCGCGTGCCGATGTCCGATTTGGCCGGTGAAAAGCTGCTGATGCTGGAAGACGGGCATTGCCTGCGCGATCAGGCTATGGGCTTTTGCTTTGAAGCGGGCGCGGATGAAGATACCCATTTCCGGGCAACAAGCTTAGAAACGCTGCGTAACATGGTAGCTGCAGGAAGTGGCATCACGCTTTTGCCAGCCCTGGCCGTGCCGCATGAGCGCCAGCGCGACGGTGTGGTTTATCTGCCGTGTTATAAACCAGAACCGCGTCGTACCATCGGCCTGGTTTATCGTCCGGGGTCACCGCTGCGTAGCCGCTATGAGCAGCTGGCAGAGGCCATCCGCACGCAGATGGATGGCCATTTCGACTCAGCGTTAAAACAGGCGATTTAAGCCGTTAAGCGCCGCTACCCGGTAGGCTTCCGCCATTGTTGGGTAGTTAAAGGTGGTGTTAACGAAGTACTCAATGGTGTTACCGCCACCTTTCTGCTCCATAATCGCCTGGCCGATGTGAATAATTTCGGCCGCGCGCTCACCAAAGCAGTGGATCCCCAGAATTTCTTTCGTCTCACGGTGGAACAGAATTTTCAGCGTCCCGATGTTCATACCCACGATTTGCGCCCGCGCGAGATGTTTAAACTGCGCCCGGCCCACTTCGTAAGGCACTTTCATCGAGGTCAGCTGTTGTTCTGTTTTGCCCACGGAGCTGATTTCTGGAATGGTGTAGATGCCGGTTGGAATATCTTCAATCAGATGCCCCGTGGCTTCCCCTTTCACCAGCGCCTGAGCGGCGATACGACCCTGATCGTAGGCTGCTGAAGCCAGACTTGGGTAGCCGATAACGTCACCCACCGCGTAAATATGCGGCAGCGCGGTCTGATACATGCTGTTGACCTTGATCAGCCCACGGCTGTCCGCTTCCAGACCGATATTTTCCAGCGCCAGTGAATCTGTATTCCCGGTACGTCCGTTGGCGTAAAGCAGGCAATCCGCCTTCACTTTTTTGCCGGACTTCAGAGAAACAATCACGCCGTCGTCCACGCCTTCAATCTTCTCAAACTCTTCGTTGTGGCGAATAACCACACCGCTGTTCCAGAAGTGATAGGAGAGCGAATCCGACATTTCCTGATCGAGGAAAGCCAGCAGGCGATCGCGAGTGTTGATCAGATCAACTTTGACGTTCATCCCGCGGAAGATCGACGCGTACTCACAGCCGATCACCCCGGCACCATAGATGATCACATGGCGCGGTTCGTGATGCAGGCTGAGAATGGAGTCGCTGTCGTAGATACGTGGGTGGGTAAAATCAACTTCTGGCGGGCGGTAAGGGCGAGAACCGCAGGCGATCACAAATTTCTCGGCGGTGTAGGTTTCGACCGACCCATCGTGGCACAGAAGCTCGACAGTGTGCTCATCCACAAAGTGTGCATCGCCCTGCAGCATCTCGCAGCGGTTACGCTCGTAAAAGCCCTGGCGCATGCGGGTTTGCTGGTTAATCACGCTGTCGGCGTGGTTCAGGATGTCGGCAAAAGAGGAGCGGAGAAGGTGAGTGTGGTCGCTGTATAACGGGTTTTGATTGAATTCAATAATGCGGCTGACGGCGTGGCGGAGGGCTTTCGAAGGGATGGTGCCCCAATGGGTGCAACCGCCGCCGACATTGTGGTAGCGCTCAATCACCGCTACCCTGGCTCCTTGTTTCACCAGCCCCATGGCGGCACCTTCGCCTCCGGGACCGGAACCAATCACTATTGCGTCATAATCGTAGGTTTGTGGCATGGTAAGGCTTACCTGTTTTTATACATAAAGGCAACACGATGGTAACATCAACCAGGAATTTCCCCAATTCTCGTTGTGCTTTTTCCCGCCTGGGCAGGTCAATGTTCCGTAAACAATCATTCACAATACACTATAAAAGCGGTAGCTTGATTCTCTGATATAGTTCCAGCTCTGTTTGAAGGATTCAGGCAATATGATGGGTGTAAGAGCGCAACAAAAAGAGAGAACCAGGCGTTCTTTAGTCGAGGCAGCATTTAGCCAGCTAAGCGCCGAAAGAAGCTTTGCCAGCCTGAGCCTGCGTGAAGTTGCCCGCGAAGCCGGTATTGCGCCAACGTCATTTTATCGCCATTTCCGCGATGTTGATGAACTCGGTCTTACAATGGTAGACGAAAGTGGCCTGATGCTGCGGCAGTTAATGCGGCAGGCGCGGCAGCGCATCGCCAAAGGCGGCAGCGTGATTCGTACCTCAGTGTCAACGTTCATGGAGTTTATCGGCAATAACCCTAACGCTTTCCGCCTGTTGCTGCGTGAACGTTCGGGCACGTCTGCGGCGTTTCGTGCCGCAGTTGCTCGTGAAATTCAGCACTTCATCGCGGAACTTGCCGACTATTTAGAACTCGAAAATCGCATGCCTCGCAGCTTCACCGAAGCGCAGGCGGAAGCGATGGTCACGATTGTGTTTAGTGCAGGTGCCGAAGCGCTGGACGTTGATATTGAACAGCGTCGTCAGCTCGAAGAGCGACTGGTGTTGCAGCTACGTATGATCTCGAAAGGGGCGTACTACTGGTATCGCCGGGAACAAGAAAAAATGGCACTGGCTCATTTATCCGAAGAGTGAAGGAACGAGCAATGAAACAGTTACAAGATAGAGGTACGCTGGCGCTGGCGTTTATCGCTGGTCTGTCGATTAACGGATCTTTTGCCGCGCTGTTCAGCTCGGTTGTTCCGTTCTCGCTATTTCCTATTATCGCTCTGGTGCTGGCGGTTTATTGCCTGCATCAGCGCTATCAGAATCGTACGATGCCTGTTGGGTTACCGAGTCTTGCGGCGGCCTGTTTTGTGTTAGGCGTGCTGCTTTTTAGCTCAGTCGTTCGCGTTGAATACCCGGCGATTGGCTCTAACTTTATCCCTTCGATTCTGTCGGTGGTTGTGCTGTTCTGGATTTTGTTTAAAGTTCGCTCCCGCAAATCAGAAGCGGCTGAGTAATCCCGATAAAAAGTAAAAAGGACGCCTTGGCGTCCTTTTTCTATTTACGCGTGAGCAGTACGCCGCATTCCATGTGATGCGTGTACGGGAACTGGTCAAACAGCGCGAGGCGGGTGATGTTGTGAGTCTGGGATAATGTCTCCAGATTTTCGCAAAGCGTTTGTGGATTGCAGGAGATATAAAGGATGTGCGGGTAGGCCTGCACCATTTTTACCGTGTCAGCATCCAGGCCGCTGCGGGGCGGATCGACAAAAATGGTTTCGCACTGATAGCTTTTGAGATCGATTCCCTGCAGGCGGTTAAACTCCCTCACGCCGTTCATTGCCTGGGTAAACTCTTCCGCCGCCATGCGGATGATCTGCACGTTCTCAATATTGTTGGCCGCGATGTTGTACTGTGCCGCAGCCACGGACGGTTTAGCGATTTCGGTCGCCAGCACGCGGTCGAAGTTGCGGGCCAGCGCCAGCGAGAAGTTGCCGTTCCCGCAGTAGAGCTCCAGCAGGTCGCCGCTTGAATTTTCTGTCGCGCTCAGTGCCCATTCCAGCATCTGAATATTCATGGCCGCGTTTGGCTGAGTAAAGCTGTTCTCAACCTGGCGGTAAATCATCTCTTTACCGGCAACCGGCAGGCTTTCGTCGATAAAATCCTGGTCCAGCTCAATTTTGGTTTTCGTCGCGCGGCCAATTAGGTGCACGTTAAAACCACGGGCACGCAGACTGTCGCGCAGCGCCTCGGCATGCTTTTGCCATTCATCATCCAGTTTGCGGTGGTAGAGCAAAGACACCACAGCCTGATTGCTCAACGTCGTCAGGTAGTCAATCTGGAAAAGCTTATGGCGCAGAGCGGGAATATCGCGGACGCCGTCCAGCATGGCGGGCATCAGAGCGTTGATAAGCTCGCTGGCCGCCGGGAAACTGTTGACCCTGATGCGGCTTTTGGTCTGCTGATCGAACATGATGTGATACAGGTCGTCACCTTCATGCCAGATGCGGAACTCAGCTCGCATGCGGTAGTGGCTTACCGGTGAGCGGAATACCTCCGGGGCCGGTGCGGCAAAAGGCGCCATCATGCCTTCGAGGCGAGTGACTTTTTCCGCCAGTTGCGCGTCGTACTGATCTGTCGGGAGGTGTTCAGGGGTCATGGCTAGCCATCCAGTCGGTCAATGAATACAAACTACGCGGCGATTGTAGGGATTCGACCCGGGATGTCCAGCCCGATCGCGTTAAGAAGTTCAGCCGGAAGTCTGGACATCCATATAAGCCTAACGGTAGCATGGCTTTTCCGGCCTCCTGAGAGTTAAAAGGGAACCCAGTGTGATTCTGGGGCTGACGCGCAGCGGTAAGGAACGGCAAGATGAACGCATTATGCAGACACTGCTTTCTTATATAAGCGGGAAGTCCTCATCTTAATTAAGCCTCCAAGCCCGAAGACCTGCCGGAACGACGTCGCAAGTGATATGGCTATCGCGTGCTATTTGCCATATCTGCGGCATCCTATTCGAAAGCGGATGCTTATATAAATGATGATAAAGAAGGTTTCGCTGTTGACGGCTTTGTCCGCAACGGCTTTTTCAGTTTGGGCGCAGGACAGCAATACTGACAATACCCTGGTAGTGACTGCAAATCGTTTTCAGCAACCCCTGGAAACCGTACTTGCGCCGACGTCGGTGGTTACGCGTGAAGATATCGACCGCTGGCAGTCAAAATCTCTGATGGACGTGATGCGCCGCCTGCCGGGGGTAGATATTGCGCAAAGCGGTGGCCTTGGTCAGCTCTCCTCCGTATTTATTCGTGGGACCAACTCCAGCCATGTGCTGGTCCTGATTGACGGCATCCGTCTGAATCAGGCCGGGGTGACCGGCTCTTCCGATCTCAGCCAAATCCCAGTCTCTCTTGTGCAGCGCGTAGAGTACATCCGTGGGCCTCGTTCAGCTGTCTATGGCTCTGATGCTATTGGCGGGGTCATCAACATTATCACTACTCGTGATAAAGACGGCACAACGCTGACGGCGGGAGTGGGCTCAAACGGCTACCAGAACTATGACGCTAGCACACAGCAAAAGCTGGGGGATAACACTCGCGTGACTCTGGCTGGCAACTATGAGTACACCAAAGGCTTTGACGTTGTGGCTGATGGTAATACCGGCGGCCTGCGTCAGCCCGATCGCGACGGCTTTATGAGTAAATCTCTGTATGGGGCGCTTGAACACAACTTCTCTGAGCAATGGAGCGGTTTTGTACGTGGCTACGGTTATGATAACCGCACGGCCTATGACGGCAGCAGCTATATCCCCGGCGTGCTGGTGGATACCCGTCAGCTTTACAGCCAGACATGGGACGCGGGGCTGCGCTTTAATAACGATATCTTCCATTCGCAGCTGATCTCCAGCTACGGACACAGCAAAGATTACAATTTCGATCCTCGCCTGGGTCGCTACGACTCAAGCGCTACTCTGGATGAAATCAAGCAGTACAACCTGCAATGGACGAACTCCGTCGATGTGGGGACAGGGAATATTGGCGCAGGCGTCGACTGGCAGAAACAGAGTACTGAGCCAGGCACAAACTATGTGACTGACGGCTACGATCAGCGTAATACCGGCGTTTATCTGACGGCGTTGCAAAAGGTGGGTGATTTCACCTTTGAAGGCGCCGCGCGTAACGATAACAACTCAGAGTTCGGTAATCACGGTACCTGGCAGAGTAGCGCCGCATGGGAATTCGTTGAGGGGTATCGCTTTATTGCCTCCTACGGTACGGCCTTTAAGGCGCCAAACCAGGGGCAACTGTTTGGCTTCTACGGGAACAGAGATCTGAACCCAGAAGAAAGCCGTCAGTGGGAAGGGGCATTTGAAGGGTTAACTTCCGGCGTGAACTGGCGCGTTTCGGGTTATCGCAACCTTGTTGATAACCTGATCGACTTCAACAGCGGGACGAATAGCTATTACAACGTCGGCAAGGCCAACATCAAAGGCATTGAAGGGACGGCTTCCTTTGATACCGGGCCCGTGCAGCACAGCGTTAGTTATGACTATGTTGATGCTCGCAATGGCCTGACCGATGCGCCGTTGGCGCGTCGCGCTAAACAACAGGTGAAGTACCAGCTTGACTGGGCGCTCTACGATCTGGACTGGAGCGTAACTTATCATTACCTGGGCTCACGCTACGACACCGATTTCAATACCTATCAAACCGTGAAAATGGGCGGTGTCAGCCTGTGGGATGTTGCCTTGTCGTATCCAGTCACGTCACAGCTGACCGTTCGTGGTAGAATAGCTAACCTGTTCGATAAAGATTACGAGACGGTTTATGGCTACCATACTGCAGGACGGGAATACTACTTGTCTGGCAGCTACACCTTCTGATGCACATCCCACCGTGCTGGTTTTTGACTCCGGCGTTGGTGGGCTGTCCGTCTACAATGAGATTCGGCAGCTTCTGCCGGATCTTCATTACATCTACGCCTTCGATAACGTGGCGTTTCCTTACGGCGAAAAGAGCGAAGAGTTTATCGTCGACCGGGTGGTCTCAATAGTGACTGCTGTCCAGCAGCATTATCCTTTAGCCCTCGCTGTTATTGCCTGTAATACTGCAAGCACTGTTTCCCTCCCTGCTTTACGCGAAAAGTTCGACTTCCCTGTTGTTGGCGTTGTGCCTGCTATTAAACCGGCTGCGCGTTTGACGACAAATGGGGTTGTGGGTCTGTTGGCCACACGCGGCACGGTCAAGCGTCCTTATACCCACGAGCTTATCTCCCGATTTGCTACCGAATGCAAAATTGAGATGCTGGGTTCTGCCGAACTGGTGGAGCTGGCTGAGGCGAAGCTTCATGGTGAGCCTGTGCCGCTGGACGAGCTGCGTAAAATCCTGCGTCCGTGGTTACGGATGTCGGAGCCGCCGGATACCGTTGTATTAGGCTGCACGCATTTCCCTCTATTACAGGAAGAGCTGCTGGAAGTGTTACCTGAGGGAACGAGGCTGATTGATTCCGGTGCCGCGATTGCAAGGCGTACCGTTTGGTTACTGGAACATGAAGCGCCTGAAGCGGCGTCTGCAGATTCGAATATTGCTTATTGTATGGCGTTTACGCCTGAAACTGCGCAATTAATGCCCGTTTTGCAACGTTACGGCTTTGAAAGGCTCGAAAAACTGGCACTTTAGCGCCATTTTGAGTAAAAAAACGACGCTTGAAAGTTTTTTTCAAATTAGGGGTTGTCAGGCTCTGAGAACTCCCTATAATGCGCCTCCACTGACACGGCGAAGCGGCTTCGAAAGCGGCTT